>NZ_VWWL01000003.1 GCF_011752995.1 Burkholderia sp. Ax-1724 | reverse complement strand
TGCTCAATATAGCCACGTCGATCACTCCGTTCCCCCGCCCGTTGCCGAGCAGGTCAGTGTTCTACGTGGGTCAAGATTCGATGCAAATTACTGCCGAGGGTGGGTCAGGATTCCGTGCAAATCAACAGCGAGCAGCTTCGGAGACACGCTGGCTAGCTTCATGCGCCGTCTGACCGTGAGCGGCGAGGCTGAGAACAGTGCCGCAATGTAATCGACGCTACGGCCTTCCTCCGCGAGCAGCCGGTAGGAGCGCAGCACGTCGAACGGATCGAGTCCTTCGCGCTCGCTGTTCTCGATCAGCGAAATGGCGAGGGCTTCGCCTTCGCTGACGATCCGCACGGGCACCGGATAATCGGCGGTGATGTGCTTCTGTTCGAACAGCAGGTCAAGCGCAGCCTCGCGACGCTGGCCCGCGCAGACACCATACTTGCGTTGCCTGCCACGTGATCCCTTCATCTCGTGGACGACGAGATTCTGCAGCAATCCCTTCGCACGGATATTGGCAGCGAGTCCCGGAATGCCCGACAGGGGATTCGTGCGCGCATTGAGCGGCGAGCGTCGCCGGCTGGCATACGGCACGGTCGCGATGGGCTGCTCGTTGCCGAAGTGGGTTTCGAGCGGGGAGGCCGCTTCGGCGGTTTCTACCTGAGTGGTTTCGATCTGGGCTTGCATGATTGACTCCCGAAGATTGAAAAAGCCGGGGCCGTGGTGTTGCCAGAACCTGTCAGGAACCGACCCGGCGAGGAGTCCTGACAGCTAAGGGCGCAATGGGCCGCGAGGCGTGCTCCTGGCGCTTACGCCTTCATCTGGCGCATGGCCTCAGCGAGCATCCACAGCGCGCGGTTGAGCTTCACGTTCTCGTCGATGCCGGTGATGGGACGCGTGGACATGGCGCGACCGGTGCGCGAGCGGCCATGCAGTCCGCCTTTGGTGAGGTTTTCCTGCACGCGGTTAAAGACCGTCCAGAGGTCGTCGCGGCGATCCTCGAAGCGACGCGGAGCGAGCAACTGGTTTTCGGTGATGGGGGCCGGTGCCTCTGCGTCGGTCGGGTCGTAGCGCAGGGCGAGCGCGGAGCGGGCAAACGCCTGCTGTTCGTCGCGATCGAGCGTCACGTCGCGCATGGCGTCCTTCTGCTCGCGGATCAGGTCGAAGCCGTCGAGCACATCGAATGCGCCGTTGATGACGTTCTGCACGATGTTGCCCTTGTGCGGCACGCGGATATCGACAACGTTCTCGCCCGCGACCATGCCGTTCTGGCAGACGAAGCGCAGCACGCCCGCGAGCATCTGGTAGCTGCTGGTGCCGTCGTGCGAGTTCAGGAGGACGATGTCGTTGGCTTCGTCGCCGTTGATCTGGTCGGCGTGGCGAAGGCGAAGCATGTGCTTCGTGTATTCGCGTCTGCCCTGATCGCGCACGCGGGTCTGACAGATCATGAACGGCTGGAAACCTTCGTTGCGCAGGCCGCGCAGTACGTCGATGGTGGGAATGTAGGTGTAGCGTTCCGAGCGGCTTGCGTGCTTGCCGTCCGCGAAGATGGACGGCGCGACGCGCAGAATCTGGTCGTCCGACAGGGGCGAGTCGGCCCGAAGCATCGGTGAACCGTAACGGAAAGAGGAAGTGAGTTGCATGACTATCTCCACAGCTAGAGGGTTGACGTACGGGCTGTGGGATGGCCCTGGTGCTTACGCGGGAAACCTTCCCGGTGGAACTCGGGGTTGGCTTCTGCTTTTGCCTGACACCCTGTTTCCTGCCCGTGCGACCCAGGGAGCCGGGGGCGGGGCGGTGTCAAGGAAAGAGGCGAGGGATGGTGCGGGCAACACGGTTCTTCGCCCCCGCCCTCGGCTACGGTCGCGGGACAGGGCAGGAAACGGGGCGGCAGGCAGATGCCAAGGTGCGAGTTCGACGGAAGGAATGGCGAACGCGTTTTCTGCAGCGTCAGATTGAGGTCGAGCGCGTAATCGAGTGTGTGCGCGGCCAGACGCCGCAAGCGACCCCGGCGGCGCTGCAAGATGATCCTAGGCAACTGCTTTCGGCCGCAGGCCCTCGGCGGGATCGGAGATGAGACGGTGCGTCAGCGCGAACGGGCGGGAGAGCTTTTTTCGATCCTTCGCCCGGGGCGCAAGCGGGCGCGGGAGTATCCGGCCTTGCAGGCATGGGCGGGTATTACAGGTGAGCCGTTGCGGCAGGTTCTGAAGGCGCTTGACGAGCCGGGATGCGCCGAGGCATACGCGTTTTTCACGTCGCCCAACGATCTGCTGGGTGGCCTGACACCCATCGAAGCGATGCTTGGCAAGATAGGTTCGGAAAGGGATGTCGACGACGATGCTCGACGGCTTCTGTCGACATCCCCGAGCGATCGAACGGAAGCGGTCTCTCACGCAGCCTAGGCCTATGCGGCGGTGCTTGCGTCATGAGTGCTGCGTCGTCGGGCGGATTCCGAGGCCGGGACCTGGAACTTGAGCTGCTGGATGCGAACAGTGAACCCCTGGTCCGCCTGTTCGCGCATCCGGGTGGGGATTGGGACCCGCCAGAAGAAAAGTACCGGAATCTGCGCGTCGACCCGCCGGCTGGCCACAAGGATGCGTTTGCGGTTCTTTATACCGGCAACACGCTGGCGACAGTCGCGATCGAGTGTCACATCCTTGCGGCGGACGCGGCCGACCGGTACCTATTTGCACCGGAGCCTTCGAAATCAACGCGAAGCGCGATGAAGACGCGAACGGATTGATGCGCCTCCAGTTCAAAATGAACCTCAGTGAAACTCGGATTCCGACGTGGGTTTGCCATCAAGGACGCCGCTAGCCCCGTTGGTCTCCCTGCGAGGATATGGACCGGTGTAGCCAAGCCTCCGGGATATGTCTTCGCCCGTGCGTTGAGTGAGTTCGCGGATGTGTGCTTCCTGTGGGCGAAGCCGATAAGTCGGCCCCGTGACGCTGACGCCGGCCAGCATGTGCCCGACTTCATTCCAGATTGGCGCCGTAATTCCGCTCATGCCTTCGAACATGTTCTCATGCGAGATCGAGATCCCGCGCTCGCGAATACGCTCCAGTTCCACGAGCAGGTCTTCTTCGTCGATGATGGTGTGCGGCGTAAATGCTTCCAGAGGGCTGCGCCTCAGATAGGTCTGGCTCCATTCGACAGGCTGATAGGCAAGCAGCAGCTTGCCTATCGAAGTGGAGTGAAGCGGACGGCGCAGTCCCACCGGAAGGGAGAATCGCACCGGCTTGCGCGTTTCAATGATCTCGATGGTTTCGGCAAGCTCTTCGTCTTCGGCGAGAATGCCGAGCTGCACCGTTTCGCCGATATTCGCGAAGAGCGCCTGCAATGCAGGGCGCGCAGTCGGCAGGAAGCGTTCCTTGGCGGTTATCGCCGCGGCGATCGCGTAGGTCTCCGTGCCGAGACGGTACATGCCCGATACGTTGATGACGTAGCTCGATGCCTCGAGCGAGCGGAGGAGCGTGAGGAGGCTGGTCTTCGGCAGGTGCGTCAGGGCGGCCAGTCTGGCCAGCGTCAAGCCGTTCGTGCTGATCGCCAGTTCGTAAATTACCTGCAGCACCCGGGCGGGCGAGCGTGTCGTCTCGTATTGTTTGCGCGAAGTTATGCCTTCCGCGTCGGACTTGTATCTGTTCATCACCGTGTCTTGGCGGAATCCGGGAATTGCGTTGACCTGTGTTCCGCGCCGGGCGGCGGGCTCCCGTTCACCGCAGCCACCGGCAGGCCATTATAGCGGAAGCAATTTTCCGGAGGCCGGGGCTCGAGTGGGCCTCCGCGCGGCGTCGCGCGGAGGTGCGGGCCGCGTCGGCCGTGATGCGGCGATCAGCCTTGCTGGTCCTGGAAGTAAAGCTGAGCGGGGTTGTCGACGAGGATGCCATGAAGCGTTGCCGGATCCTGCGCCCACTGCGCGAGCCGGTTCAACAGTTGCCCGTCGTCCGGAACGTCCTCTTCGTACGAGACGTGCGGCCAGTCGCTGCCCCACAAAACCCGTTGCGCATTGATGGACACGAGCGCGCGGGCGCGTTCGTCGTCGGGCGAGAAACGCCATGCCGAGAGCTTGACCCACGCCTTGCCTTCAGAGAGCAGATCGTGAAGGCCGCGAAAGCCCGGTGATGTCATCGAACTTCCCTGATACACATGCGCCATGTGATCGAACACGACCGGCACGGGCAGCCGCCGCAACAGGGGGATGAGTGCTTCGATATCCTCAGAATCGATGAAAAGCTGGACATGCCAGCCGAACGGCTGGATTTTCGCGGCGATCTCAGCGATCTCATCCACGCTCGTTCCCCCCGCCACGACGCGCTGGAGCCGCACGCCTCGTGCGCCGCGCGCATGCATGGCGGCGAGCGTATCTTCATCGACGTCCGGCTCGACCACGACCACCGCGCGGGCATGCTCGCCCATTTGCTCTGCCGAGTCCAGCGTGCACGCGTTGTCTTTCGCGAAGAAGCTCGGTTGGACGATCACGTTTCGTTCGATGCCGGTTGCACGCTTCATGCCGAGGTAGTCGCCCAGCGTCGACTCGGGCGGTTGCAGCGAGCGCGTTTCGCGCAACGGGTACTGCCCGAATGGTCCGACGATGTGCATGTGGGTGTCGCACGCACCGGGCGGAACCGCGAAGGACGGCGGTTGGATATCTCGACGGAATCCGAGTGGGTTCGCACGGGGTGGCGTTCGATTGACGGTCATGGTCTTGGGTCGGGAGGGCCGGTTCACTCAGGCTCGGTGTTTTCGGAACGGCGGTGGCCGGTGGCCGGGTCGCCAGCTTGTGTTTTCATGCTAGGCATTCCGATATCGGACGTCAATATAAAATTCGGAACAAAACTTGTTGACGGTTCCTGAACTCGTGCGGTTTAATGTTCCGAAATAAGAACGAATATTGATTTTCGGAACAAAATTTGCCGAAACAGGAGACATGACATGGCGGGACAAGTGGTGCGTATCGGCGCTGGGGCAGGCTTTGCCGGAGACCGGATCGATCCGGCGCGCGATCTCGCCGAGCGCGGCAATCTGGACTACCTCATATTCGAGTGCCTGGCGGAGCGCACGCTGGCCTATGGGCATTTGCAGCGGGCGCAGGACTCGGCCCGTGGCTACAACCCGCTGCTGGAGAAGCGGCTGAACGCGGTGCTTCCCGCCTGCATGGCGTACGGCACGACGATCGTCACCAACATGGGGGTCGCGAATCCACGGGCCGCAGCCCACGTCGCGATTGAGGCCGCTCGCAGGATGGGCCTGCGCATTCGCGTGGCCGTGGTCGAGGGCGACGACGTGACTGCCCGCATTTCCGATGCGACGTTCTTGCCCGAGATCGGCAGGACGGTTGGCGAGTCCGGCTTGCGCCTTGTCGGCGCGAACGCGTATCTGGGCGCGGAAGCCATTCTTCCGGCGCTGGACGCGGAACCCCACCTCGTGATCACCGGACGCGTCGCCGATCCCTCGCTCTTTCTCGCGCCGCTGGCGCATCGTTACGGCTGGAAGCTCGACGACTGGGCGACGCTCGGGGCGGGCACGGCCGTGGGCCATCTGCTCGAATGCACCACACAGGTCACGGGCGGCTACTTTGCCGACCCGCCGTATAAAACCGTGCCAAATCTCGCGTACGTGGGTTTTCCGCTTGCCGAGGTCGATGCCGACGGAAGCGCCGTCATTACGAAGCTGGAACGGACCGGTGGATGCGTCACCGACCTGACCGTGAAAGAACAATTGCTTTACGAGGTGCATGACCCGAGCGCGTATCTCACGCCTGACGTGACCGCCGACTTTTCCAACGTCCGCATCGACGATACCGGCGGCGACCGGGTCGCTGTCAGCGGTGCAACAGGGCGCGCGCGTCCCGACCGGCTGAAGGCGATCGTCGGCTTCGACGGCGGCTTCCTGGCGGAGGCGGAGTTCAGCTATGCCGGCCCTGGCGCGGTGCAGCGCGCGCAGCTCGCAGCGGCAATCGTCGAAGAGCGCATGCGCAACGTTCACGGCTGCGACGAACGCATCCGCCTCGATCTGATCGGCGTGAATGCGCTGCACGCCACCGCCATCCGCCGGCCGGTCGAGACGCAGGACGTGCGTTTGCGGGCGGCGATGCGTACCGGTAGCCGCGACATGGCGCAGACGCTTCTGTCCGAAGTCGAAAGCCTGTGGGTTGCGGGGCCCGCGGGCGGCGGCGGTTACCGGGGCAGTGTCAATGCTTCGGTCACGACACAGGCCGTGTATGTCGGCCGCGATTCTATCGAGACGAAGGTGGAGGTGTTGCAGTCATGAAAAGAACGGTTCCGCTCCGTGAGATTGCGTCGGCCCGTACCGGCGACAAGGGCAATGTGTCCTGTGTCTCGGTCTGGCCTTATGACCCTAAGCATTACGAAGATATCAAGGCTTCCTTGACGGCGGAGCGCATCGCGAAAGCCTGGCCGGATCTATTCCGGGGCCCGGTCGAGCGTTTCGAGATCCCCGCGCTCCAGGGTCTCAATTTCGTGATCCACGATGCGCTGGAGGGCGGCGTGAACGCTTCGCTGAATCTGGATTTTCATGGCAAATCGTTCAGCTTCCTGCTGCTGGAGCTACCAGTCGAAGTGAGCGATCTCTAACTTTGCGGCGGGAACGGACGGTTATCCGAATACATAAAATAAATTCAGGAGACAAAAATGCAGAACACGGTTTATGCCGCGACGCGGCTCGACAGATTACCGCTGAGCGCTTTTCACTGGCGCCTGTTTTTTCTGATCGGAACCGGGTTATTTCTCGATGCGTTCGACGTTTATCTGGGCGGTGTCGTCACCGGCACGCTGCTCAAATCCGGCTGGTCGACGCTGGAGTTGAATGCCTGGTTTACGACACTCACCTTCGCCGGCCTGACGGTGGGCGCGTGGTGCGCGGGTGTGCTCGGCGACCGCTTTGGCCGGCGCTTTTCGTATCAGCTCAATCTGCTCATTTTCGGTGGCGCGTCGATTGCTGCGACCTTCGCGCCGAGCATGTACTGGCTCATCGCGCTACGGTTCATCATGGGAATTGGCATGGGGGCCGAGATCGTCGTCTCGTACGGCATGCTCTCTGAGTTCGTGCCGCCCCGCTATCGCGGCCGGCTGCTGGCCGCGCTTTCCCTTTTTGCGAATTCAGCGGTGTTTGTCGCGTCACTGGCCAGCCTGTGGATCATTCCGGCTTTCGGCTGGCGCTACATGTTCGCGGTCACCGGGGTGGCCGCCGGCATCGTCTGGTTGATGCGCAAGAAAATGCCCGAGTCGCCGCGCTGGCTCGTCAGCCAGGGGCGCTTCGACGAAGCGCAGGCGGTGCTGGAGGCGATCGAATCTTCCGTTGCCCGCAAGCATGCTCTGCCCGACTACCTGCGCGAAGATCCCGTGCAGCCCGAGGCCGTGCCGCTCGGCGTGCTCTTCAGGACGCCGGTGGTGTGGCGCACGATTGTCGGCTCACTGATCATGGTGACGATCGGATACAGCATCTACGGGCTGATCAACTGGCTGCCGTCGTTTTTCGTGCACCAGGGTTTCAATATCGTGAAGTCGCTGACCTATAGCACGGTCATGTCGCTCGGCGCGCCGGCCGGCACGATTATCGGCATATTCGTTGCGGACCGGTTGGGCCGGCGCCCGGCGATCATTGGCGCGGCGCTCGCAACGGCCGTCATCGGGCTGGCCTACCAGCACACGACGTCGAGCACGGCGCTGCTGTTCGCCGGTTTTTGTCTCGTTGCGGGAATCTACGTTCTGGTGGCGGTCGGCCAGGGCGCCTACGTGCCGGAGCTGTTCGCAACGCCGTACCGGCTGCGTGGCAGCGGCATTTGCGGCACGGCTGGCCGCGCGGCCAGCGCGCTGTGCCAGTTCTTCGTGCTCTGGCTCTTCACGGTGGGCGGCGTGAACATGGTGGTCGGGTCGGTGGTGGGCATCCAGTTGCTGTTGGCGGTGATGGTCTGGCTACTGAAAATCGAGACGAGCGGATTGCGCCTGGAGGAGACAGTGGGCGATGGCGGGAGCTTCGGGGCACAGGATCAGCAAGGCGCGGTCAATGTCAGTCACTGAGCGCTAAAGAGCGACGGCAGTGCGGATTCGGTGGGGTTCAGAGTATAGATTATTTAGTCATGCGAACTTAAAAGATGGCATGAACCACCGTAGCGGAACAGATCATCGGAGGCAGGGCGTTGCCATGAAAATACGTTACATGATCGGGGCAGTGGCATTGAGTCTTTATGCTTCGAGCGCGTGGAGCCAGTCGTCGGTCACGCTTTACGGGTTGATTGACGAAGCGATCCGGTACGACAACCATCAGACGCCGTCCGGTGGTCACAACATCACGATGGGTACGGGCGGTGCGATTTTGGGGAGCCGCTGGGGATTGCGCGGCGTCGAAGATCTGGGCGCCGGGACGAAGGCCATCTTCACGCTGGAGTCGGGCTTCATTGCGAATACGGGCGCCATGGCGTTTCCCACGCCGAGCGGGCAAACCCGCATATTCGGGCGGCAAGCCTTTGTCGGACTGTCGAAAACGGGCTGGGGCACGCTGACGTTCGGCAGGCAATATCTGCTCGCCTATTTAATGGGTGCGTCGCACGACACATTCGCATTCGCCAACTATGCGGCGACCTGGGGGTTCCAGGCGGCCGGGCTGATGGGCGGCGCGCGGCTCGACAACACCGTGCAGTACAGCTCGGACAACTTTCACGGATTCAGGCTGAACGGGGCTTACACGTTTGGCGGCGTGGCCGGTGACATCCATCGCAATTCGTCGCCGGCGGTGAGTGTCGGCTATGACAACGGCGCGCTCAGCGTGGGCGTCGCGTACCAGATCGTCAACGACATCGGCGGCGAAGTACCGGCGAATAGCGGGTACGGGAACACGTATTTCGGCATTGCCATTCCACAAAGCTTGCAAAAGATTTTCATGGCCGGCGCGACCTGGACGCTCAGCAACGCCGCACTGTACGCGCAATATATTTACAGCCATGTTTATCCGGCGGATTACCGGAACGATTCGATGTCGCTGGGCGCAGCGTACCGGTTCAGCCCGGCATGGGAAATTCGCGATGCGGTCTACGTCGATATCTTGCATCACGCGGCAGGCGAGGGCGCGAGAATTACCACCGGCCCCATTCTGTTCTATCACGTCTCCAAGCGGACGGACCTCTATACCGGATTCAACTACAACCACCTGAGCGGCCAGTGGACGAAGCTGGCGTCGACCAGCGGATTTACCCAGTCTTTTAACGGCTACAACTCGCTGTTTGAAGGCGTGCTTGGGATGATTCACCGATTCTGACCGGATATGCGTGCGTACGCGGCTTCTCGTTCGCGAAGCACAGCATTTCTGTTTTACGCAAGCGCAGCTAGTTTGGAGGAAACGCAATGAACTCGGCAGGAAGGCTGGAAGGCAAGATCGCGCTCGTCACGGGCGCTGGATGCATCGGACCCGGATGGGGCAATGGGCGCGCAATCGCTGTACGGTTTGCCGCCGAGGGCGCGCATGTCGTCGCGATCGATCGCGACCTCGCATCGATGGATGAGACGCTGGAGCTGATCCGGCAGTCGGGAGGGCAGGTCACGCCATACGAGTGCGACGTGACCGACAGCGGGGCGATCGCCCAACTCGTCGCGCAAAGCACGGCGCGCCTGGGCCGCATCGACGTGCTCGTGAACAACGTGGGGGCGCCGGCGCCAGGGGGGCCTGTGCAGCTGAGCGAGGCGCAGTGGGAAAAGCAACTGGAGCTGAACCTGACGACAACCTACCTGATGTGCCGGCACGTGTTGCCGGTGATGGAGCAACAGGGCGCCGGCGTGATCGTCAATATCGCTTCGACGTCGGGCATTCGCTGGACGGGCGCTGCGCAGGTCGGTTATGCGGCAGCCAAAGCCGGCGTGATCCAGATGACGCGTGTCGTGGCGGTCGAGTACGCGCAAAAAAATATCCGCGTGAACTCGGTGGTGCCAGGGCTGCTGCATACGCCGCTGGTCGACACGACGGTCGCCCGCAACCAGACCGGCGGCGATGTTGAATTGCTGCTGAGCAAGCGTAAGGCACGCATCCCGATGCCATTCATGGGCGATGGCCGGGACACGGCCAACGCCGCGCTGTTTCTCGCGTCGGACGAGGCCCGTTTCATCACGGGCACCGAAATCGTCGTAGACGGCGGCATGAGCGCGCGCTGCGACTGACGCGAAACGGCGCTTGCGCATTTCGCCCCTTTCTGCAACTCAATACGGAGTTTCCATGGCACGCATTCCCTATCCCGATCTCAGCGCCGGTGAAATCGCGCCGCTGGTCGATCGCATCGTCGCCGAGCGCGGCCGGATGCTCAATCTCTATTCCATGCTGCTGCACAGCCCGCCCGTTTGTGAGGGCTGGCTCTCGTTCCTGACCGCGATTCGCCAACGTTCTTTGCTGCCCGCGCGGGTACGCGAGATGATCATCATGCGTATCGCGGTCATCAACGACGCCGACTACGAATTCCAGCAGCATCGTCCTATTGCGCTGTCCGTTGGCGTGAGCGAGGAAGAAATCGACGCGTTGCGAATGGGCCGTCTGAACGGATTCGACGACCGCGACCGGGCGGTGCTCGCCTACTGCGACTCGATGACGAAAAACGTGCACGTGCCGGACGACATCTTCGCGGCTGTACGGCGTCACTTTGATGATCGGGAACTTGTCGAAGTGACCGCGACGGTCGGAGCATACAACCTGGTGTCGAGGTTTCTCGAAGCGCTCCATGTGGATCACGACGATTAGCGTGCTCGCGCGCATCGATATCGCTTTACGACGAAACTGTCTGGAAGAACATCCATGAATCATTCAAGGAAGGTCATCATTACCTGCGCGGTCACGGGATCCATTCATACGCCCACGATGTCGCCGTATCTGCCCGTTACTGCTGAGCAGATCGCGCAGGCGGCGGTGGACGCTGCCGAAGCGGGCGCATCGATCGTCCACCTTCATGCAAGGAACCCCGCCGACGGGCGGCCGACTCAGGACCCTGAAGCATTCGGTGCGTTTCTGGGCGAGATCCGGCGACGCTCCAACGTGGTCGTCAACATTACGACCGGCGGCAGTCCGCACATGAGCGTGCAGGAGCGCCTGAGGCCAGCGCTGCACTTCGCGCCGGAACTGGCCTCGCTGAACATGGGGTCGATGAATTTCGGGCTGTATCCGATGCTGGACCGATATGCGCAATTCGATCACGCATGGGAGCGCGAGCATCTCGAGAAAAGCCGCGATCTGGTCTTTCGCAACACGTTCGCCGATATCGAAACGGTTCTCACCTCATGCAGTGCGCAGGGTACGCGTTTCGAGTTCGAGTGCTATGACACATCGCACCTCTACAATCTCGCGCATTTCGTCGATCGCGGGCTCGTCAAACCGCCATTCTTCGTGCAGAGCGTTTTCGGGCTGCTTGGCGGGATCGGCTCGCATCCCGAAGACCTTGCGCATATGAAGCGGACGGCCGACCGGCTGTTTGGCGCCGACTACGTATGGTCCATTCTCGGTGCGGGACGCAACCAGATGCGCCTCGCCGCGATCGGCGCGGCTCAGGCATCCTGCGTGCGCGTGGGGCTTGAGGACTCGCTTTGGATCGCCCCCGGCGAACTCGCGAAAAGCAACGCTTCTCAGGTTGAGCAGGTGTGCAAGATTTTGGCAGGGCTTGCGCTCGATGTGGCAACGCCGGACGAAGCGCGGGCGATGCTGGGGCTCAAAGGCTCGGACAACGTTCGGTTCTAGATCGCGCTATCGGCGACGTTCAGGAGCCGCTCGCACGGCAGGGATCTGGTGCAAATCGCGCGGATGTGAATCGGTTAGTCGTGCAGAAGGGCAAGTCACTGATGCATGTGGCACCGGATCGTGGCAAACGTAGCGGAGGGCCGTGTCGGGTTGAGTAGTTTTACGGCAAGCGGGGGCAGGGAGGACAAATCTGGAGGGTGACGGAACAGCAGTTTCAATCGACTGCGCCACCGGCTGGCGTTGTTCTGCATAGCCCGTCGATATAGTCCGCCCACTCCTGCATCACGCGGCGACGATTGTCGTCGAAAGTTGTCCTGTCATAGGCCTTCTGCACGTCGCCTCGTTTCGCGTGTGCGAGTTGCGCTTCGAGAACATCGATGTCGATGCCGAGTTGCTCCCGGCCAACGGTCCGCAGCATGCCGCGGAACCCATGAGTAGCGTGTTTTCCCTGGAAACCCATCTCGCGCAGGGCCTTGCTTAACGCGTCGCGATGTAAATGCGGAGTCTTCTGACGAGCCGGAGACGGAAACACATAGTGTCCGCGGCCTGTAAGCGACTGCAATTCGCCGAGCAACGCAACCGCTTGCTTGGGTAGAGGCACAATATGGTCGTGGCGCATCTTCATCCGCACGGCCAGAACATGCCATTCGCCCGCTTTCAGGTCAATTTCGTCCCACGGTGCAGATGCGACCACGCCGGGGCGTAAGCTCGTGAGCATGGTCAGTTTCAGTGCGGCCCTGGTAATCGGCGACTTGTAGGTATTGATGGCTTGCACTAGCGAGGCGATCTCGGTGGGTTTCGTAATCGCCGGGATGTGGCCTTTCTCGTGTCGCGGGATGACGCCGCGCAGCGACAACGGAACACCGTCGTCTCGCAGGCTATGGTGGATCGCATACGTCACGATGCCGCCGACGTATTGGCGAGCCTTCGTTGCGAGATTGGGGGCATGCGCCGCTATTGCTTCCAACACCGGTTTGACTTCCGACGTCGCGAGCGTCGAAATGGGCTTGCTGCGTAATGGCGGGATCAGGTATTGCCGAACTACGAACTCCGCTTTGCGGTAAGTCTCGTCGGCCCACTCCTTGCGCTTGAACGCGAGCCAATTCTCCGCGACGAGACCGAACGCTCCTTCAGCGATGCGTTTGCGTGCAGCGGCCTCGGCTCTGCGATGCTCGACCGGATCAGTACCATCACGCACGAGACTACGCGTAATCGCAGCTGACTTGCGCGCGTCGACGAGTGTAACTTCGGGATAGGGACCAAGACTGAGAAAGTTCTCCTTTCCCGTACTCGGGCGACGATAACGGAGCAGCCACGTTTTGCTTCCGTCCGGCCAGATGCGCGGGGCAAGCCCGTTACCGTCCGAGAGCAGGTAAGGGCGTTCGCGCGGTTTGGCGACGCGAAACACTACTTCGGACTTCGGTTCGGCGTGTTTGGGCATCGCTCGGTACCTCGATTCCGTGTATACGCAAGAAAGAGTGTACGCAAAAATCGCCGATGCCACCGGTATATGACGGCTGTCCACGGAAACAAAAAACCCCGTAAGACTTTGATCTTACGGGGTTTCTCGAACTACTGCGGCTTACGCCGGAACAACCGTTGGTGCCCAGGAGAGGACTCGAACCTCCACGGTGTTGCCACCGCTAGGACCTGAACCTAGTGCGTCTACCAATTCCGCCACCTGGGCACGTCTTCAAGCTAGACCGCTATTTTAGCGTGACGATCAAGTTTGTCAATCCCTGCTTCAAACAAACTTTCCTGTCCGCCCGGTCGAATCGCGCAGCGAAGTTGCTTTCGCGACCGATCCCCCCGTCCTGCTCATCCGAGCCGACCGATCGTAAAACAGCCTGTCGGACTACCGGGTCTTACACAAAAAAGTAGAGCCGCCCAGAAGGCGGCTCTACTTTTGAATCTGGTGCCCAGGAGAGGACTCGAACCTCCACAGTGTTGCCACCGCTAGGACCTGAACCTAGTGCGTCTACCAATTTCGCCACCTGGGCAGGTGATGAACAGCAAAGAACGCCATTATAGCGACCGATTCAGGTCTGTCAAGCATCGCGCCAAAGTCGATCGAAGCCCGGCGCAAGCTGTCGCGCCATGTCCGGCAGAGGTCGCAGACGCCC
Source organism: Burkholderia sp. Ax-1724 (assembly GCF_011752995.1). GTDB lineage: Bacteria > Pseudomonadota > Gammaproteobacteria > Burkholderiales > Burkholderiaceae > Paraburkholderia. Next base: position 369,980 of record NZ_VWWL01000003.1, on the reverse strand, counting down.
CGCTTGGCGCGCGGCACGGGTGTTAGAATGCCTCGCAGTACTGCGTTGGCCTCTGTCGTTCGTTGGCATATCGGCAGGGCCTCGAGCGGGAGCCGGCGCTTCGCCGTCTCCGGTGAGTTTGCAACGCAGTCGCAGTAGAGCACGGCAGGCGCAACAACCGATGCAACGAGAGGCGCTGTGCAGTTGCAGCTTGCAACCGAGCGCATATCGCAAACGTCTAACAGGCCGGGCCCTCACGTCGGCCGACGTCCATGCAACGAGAAAAAATCATCGACAAGCCCTTGAGCAAATTTCCGTATCCGATTCCAAGCCGCGAAGAAATCCTCGGCGTGCTGCGCACGAGTGAAACGCCGCTTGCCGCGAACGACATCGCCGAAGCCTTGTCGATCAAGCGCCAGGAGCGCGAAGGATTTTTCAAGCGTCTCGGCGCGATGGAGCGCGACGGCCAGATCCGGCTCGATCAGCGCAACCTCTATCAACTCACCCATCCGTCGAACTTCGTCGCGGGCCGCGTGCAGGGTCATCGCGACGGCTACGGCTTCCTGATTCGCGACGACGGCCAGGACGACCTGTTCCTGCCCAACGGCGAAATGCAAAAGGTCATGCACAACGACCGCGTGCTCGCGCGCATCGTCGGCTATGACCGGCGCGGGCGCCCGGAAGGGCACATCGTCGAGGTCACTGACCGCGCCAACAAGCGCGTGATCGGGCGTCTGCTCAACGAGAACGGCGCGCTGATCGTCGCGCCTGAAGACAAGCGCATCGGCCACGACATCCTGATCACGCAGAACACCAAGAAGGCCAAGGTCGGCCAGGTCGTGGTGGTCGAGCTGACCGATTTCCCGAGCCGTCATTCGCAGCCGCTCGGCCGCGTGGTCGAAGTGCTCGGCGATATCGACGACCCCGGCATGGAAATCGAAATCGCGGTGCGCAAGTATGGCGTGCCGCACGAGTTCGGCGAGGCCGCGCTCGACGAAGCCGCGCGCCTGCCCGACGAAGTGCGTCCGGCCGACGTTCACCATCGCGTCGATCTGCGCGACGTGCCGCTCGTCACGATCGACGGCGAGGACGCGCGCGACTTCGACGACGCGGTCTATTGCGAGCCGGTCAAGGTCGGCCGTGGCGACGGTTTCCGCCTGATCGTCGCGATCGCTGACGTGTCGCACTACGTGCATCCGAAGAGCGGGCTCGACACCGACGCGATCGAGCGCAGCACCTCGGTGTATTTCCCGCGCCGCGTGATTCCGATGCTGCCGGAGAAGCTGTCGAACGGGCTGTGCTCGCTCAATCCGCAAGTGGACCGCTGCGTGCTCGTGTGCGACATGATCGTCACCGCGCGCGGCGACGTGAAGGCCTACCAGTTCTATCCCGGCGTGATGCATTCGGCCGCGCGGCTCACTTATACGGAAGTCGCCGCGGTGCTGAAGAACACCAAGGGCCCCGAGGCGACGCGCCGCGCCGCGCTGCTGCCGCAATTGCAGAATCTGTACGGCGTGTACAAGGCGTTGTTCGCGGCGCGCCAGAAACGCGGCGCGATCGACTTCGATACGACCGAGACGTACATCGTCTGCAATGCGCAGGGCAAGATCGAGCAGATCGTGCCGCGCACGCGCAACGACGCGCATAAGCTGATCGAGGAATGCATGCTGGCCGCGAACGTGTGCGCGGCCGACTTCCTCAAGCGCAACAAACATCCTGGCCTGTTCCGCGTGCATGCGGGACCGAGCGCGGAAAAGCTTGAGAATCTGCGTACGTTCCTGCGCGGCATGGGCCTGACGCTCGGCGGCGGCGACACGCCGCACGCGAGCGATTACGCGGCGCTGATGGCGCAGATCCGCGACCGGCCCGACGCGCCGATGCTGCAGACGATGCTGCTGCGCTCGATGCAGCAGGCGGTCTACAGCCCCGACAACATCGGCCACTTCGGTCTCGCGTACGAGGCCTATGCGCACTTCACGAGCCCGATTCGCCGTTACCCGGACCTGCTCACGCATCGCGCGATCTACGCGATTCTGCAGGGCCGTAAGTATCAGCCCGAGCCGCCGCACGGCGTCGAACTCAATACCGCGCTCTCACCGCGTGCCCGCGCGATGCAGCAGGCCGACGAGGAAAAGCGCGGCACCCGCGCGCGGGCGAACAACGTCGCGATCTGGGAGGAACTCGGTCTGCACTGCTCGGCGAACGAGCGTCGCGCGGACGAAGCATCGCGCGACGTCGAAGCCTGGCTCAAGTGCTATTTCATGCGCGACAAGCTCGGCGAAGAGTATGGCGGCATGGTCAACGGCGTGACGTCGTTCGGCATCTTCGTGCAGCTCGATTCGCTGTTTATCGAAGGTCTCGTGCATGTGACCGAACTCGGTTCGGACTACTTCCAGTACGACGAGATCAAGAACGAGCTGCGTGGCGAGCGTACCGGTATTCGTTATCGCCTGTCGGATCGCGTGCGTGTGCAGGTGAGCCGCGTCGATCTCGACGCGCGCAAGATCGACTTCCGCCTCGTGCGCGACACGCCGATCAAGCCGCCCGCGTCGCGCGGCGCATCGGCCGACCGCAGCGAAGGCGGCGGGCCGCGCGTACGTGCATTGCCGGCAGAGGACAACGGCGTGCCGGTGCCGGGTCCGCGGCGCAAGAAGGCCGCGCCGGCGCAGAGCGCGGCGATCAAGGAAGCGCGCGCGGCGCGCGGCGCGGCGAAGAAGCGTAGCGCCGCGACGAAGGCGACGTCGAAGCAGGCACGCAAGAAGCGCTGAGGTCGTCGCAGTGTCCGGGCCGCGCGCAGCGGGCACGTGAAGCGTGCCGGTTGCGCGCGGTCTGCATTTGGGTGGGCAGCGGTTTGGGCGGCTGAAGCGCGAGGCGCAACAACGCCGTACGCGCGGTGGCGCGCGTGCACACTACGCAGTACGACCTCGGCACGACACAGGTTTTTATCTTCATCACAGCGGCGCGTTTGACGCGCGCCCAATCAAAGGTTGTTCAGTCATGGCACGTCTCAAGGTTTTATACGGTTTCCACGCAGTGACCGCGCGTATCCGGCACGATGCGTCGACGGTCGAAGATGTCTATTACGACGCGACGCGCAAGGACCGTCGTATGACCGAGTTCCTGCATGCCGCGAAGGAAGCGGGCGTGCGCCTGATTGCCGCCGACGAAACGCGGCTGTGGGGGCTCGCGCATACCGAGCGCCACCAGGGCGTGGTCGCGCGCGCCGGCGATTTGCCGCTCGCGCAGAACCTTGCCGAACTGCTCGACGGCATCACCGGTTCGCCGCTGATCCTCGTGCTCGACGGCGTGACTGATCCGCACAATCTCGGCGCGTGCCTGCGTGTCGCCGACGCGGCCGGCGCACATGCGGTGATCGCGCCGCGCGATCGCGCGGTGGGCCTGAACGCCACCGCGGCGAAGGTCGCGAGCGGCGCGGCCGATACCGTGCCGTACATCACCGTGACGAATCTGGCGCGCGCGCTGCGCGAGCTGAAGGATGCGGGCGTGTGGGTGGTCGGTACGGCCGGCGAGGCAGAGAAGAGCGTCTACGAAACCGGACTCGACGGTCCGGTCGCGCTCGTGATGGGCGCCGAAGGCGAGGGCATGCGGCGTCTGACACGCGAAACGTGTGACGTGATCATGCACATTCCGATGGCGGGGACGGTGGAGAGTCTGAATGTTTCGGTTGCCAGCGGCGTGTGTCTGTTCGAGGCGGTGCGGCAGAGAGCGGTGAAGAAGTAATTCCTGTTGGTCAATGGCTTCCGCCCGGAGCGCACTGGTGTTCCGGGCGGGTTGCTCGTGATGTAGCGAGAGATTCTGTTGATTGATGTGGGTAATGACGTATTCTAAATATCCAGATAACCTCGGGGGCCGCTGCTCAGATATTGGATATTGGTTTTCCCTTTTTCTTTCAGGAAGGCGACTGCGTTTCTGAATAGTGGATTATTCATATCCTGTTCTTCTATTATTCGCCACAGATCTTCGCCTTCTGATTTCATTTTCAGAAAATGAGCGTTGAATGGTTCGTCCACGTAGGCTCTGGCTATATAGTGAACGTTTTCGTCGATAAACTCGTAAATGTCGTATTCGTAATAATAATCGTACATTCCATTTTCATCGGAGTCGCTGCTGTCGATGTGGCGTGCTGATATTACTTGCATGGATATGTTATTTGAAAAATATCTATTGTAAAAGATGGTTTTTATTTGATGTAAAATGTTGCGTCATGGTGTAATACCGCGTTAACGAGAAATTTTTAGATTGTGCTGCGTTATCCGATCCTTGTTACGCAGACTACATCATAGCCGTCGGCCCTGCATACGCATCGTAGGCGATAATCCGGCGGCTCAGCTACTCCTTATTATCGCGTCAACTTGCCTGCCAAAGTGGCAGGCAAGTTGACTATTGGCTCAATAGCCACTTTAATTCGTTGAGAAAAGAAGTAGTTGTGTGACCCCAAAGTTTTGGATAAAAGCCATTGTTATAGTTTTTTTCAAAGGCTGAATCAAGATCCACTGGATGTTCATCCATGAATAAATTTATCTCTTTGATCATTTCGTAATGGTAATCTCGTGGGCTATCTCTCTTGTAGCATGAGATGATTTCCGGAATTGTATTTCCCCATAAATCAAAATCCTGATTAAAATATGCTCCAAAGAGTTCATGCATCCGTGGATAGTGATCTGATAGCATGTTTTACCTTTGATCAATGCATGCGACCTGTCTTTCTCGGTTTATTTTGAAAAAGGAGACAATTTTCACAGTTTCACTCCGCAGGTCGGAATCCTAATCGAGATGCTTACTAAATAGAATCTGGGACTGCGGGTATGGTGTTTTGTCGATCATTTAATTGATTGCGCCCGGGTCATGCTAGTGTTTCCGGGCGGGTTGGGAGCGATATGATAAGCGACAGGTTACTCGTTTAAAAGCCGCTTTAATTCATCCAGAAAAGAAGCGGTTGTATGACCCCACAATGCCGGATCAAATTCCGCGCCATATTTAGTTTCAAATGTAGAATCAAGATCATTCGGGTGTTCGTCCATAAAATAATTTATTTCATTGATTAGTTCGTTATGGCGTTCTTGTGGATTATCTTTTTTATAGCAGGAAACAATTTCCGGGATTGTATTGCCAAACAAATCGAAGTCCTGACCGAAGTAGGCCCGAAAAACAAGGCTCATCTGTGAGTAGTGTTCCGAAGGCATCATTCACCTTTCATTGATGTAGGTAGTAAAAATCTAATATGGCATGCCATTGTAGACCTGGTATTTCAAAACGACGATCACCCTATTCATTGATGTCAGCTTCCCCGTCGATCTTGTTATTCCGTAACCAATTTCCCCCGGAACTGTTTTAACGAGATCGAGCGTCGAATTTCGAACTGCGGTCTTCGCCCAGGTTTGGATTCTTGTCGTATTGGCGCTTATAACTTCCGATATCGCCCATTCGGCTCGTTCCAGACTGGCAAAAGACGATACGACTTGCCGCCTTGGCTCAAGCTGCAGCCTTTCCCGCAACTGTGCCTCCGTTCTTTCAACGTGCTTCAGTATCGTATGCCCGCCAATCGAACTACCCATTTTCGCCTCATGCGCATGCAGATTAATACGCCCGATCGTAATCCGCGCCGCCCGCGCAGCCTTGATCGAACTGGCGAATCCGAACGGTACAGCGATATCGAGCGACAGACCGATCTGATTCGCTATGTCCGGGCGGGCTTTGAGCGTTTCGGCGAGTTTCGTCGCACTCTGCTGCGTTAGCGTGGCGATGTTCAGCCCCGTCAAAACCTGACGCAGTCCGGCCGCTGCGGTGTCCGAACCATGCACGCCGAACACGACGCAGCCGGCTTTGCCTGCCATCGTCGGCTCCGGCAGCACGCATGGCGTGCTCGCTCCGATCATTTCCACCACGCCGGCGGCGACCTGCAGGCCGCCCCAAAGCCGGTTGGAAAGCATCTCCGCGTGGCTGATCGACGCGCGGCCAGTATGGCGGCCAGTTGCGGCGCGCTGAGCACCACACGCACGCCATTCGAGCCATATTCTTGCGACATTCGAAAGTCCTCTGTCATTGAGTGGACCTGCGAAACTAGCAAGCGACAGGAGGATGCGGAATGGGCGAAGGATGATTCTGCGCTTCCGTTGCTTTTTATCATGGGCATCGACACAGCTTCGCTCGATGCGCGGCGCGCAACTGGCCCAAACGAGTGCTCGCCGAGCCACTCCGGTAAACTAACGCTTTTTCACGCTTTTCCCGCCTCTCTCATGACTCAAGACGAACTCAAGCAACTGGTCGGCCAGGCCGCCGCCGATTACGTGAACGCCAACGTGCCGCAAGGCTCGGTGATCGGCGTCGGCACGGGCTCCACCGCGAACTGCTTCATCGACGCGCTGGCCGCCGTCAAATCCCGCTATCGCGGCGCGGTGTCGAGTTCGCTCGCCACGACCGCGCGCCTGCAATCGCATGGCTTCAAGGTGCTCGATCTCAACGAGATCGATTCGCTGCCCGTGTACGTCGACGGCGCCGACGAGATCGACCGCAGCGGCGCGATGATCAAGGGCGGCGGCGGCGCGCTCACGCGCGAGAAGATCGTCGCGTCGGTGTCGGACGTATTCGTTTGCATCGCCGATGCGAGCAAGCTCGTCGACACGCTCGGCAACTTCCCCTTGCCGATCGAAGTCGTGCCGATGGCGCGTACCGCGATCGGCCGTCGCGTGACGGCGCTCGGCGGCGTGCCGGTCGTGCGCGTAACGAAAGAGGGCGTGCCGTTCATCACCGACAACGGCAACGAGATCATCGACGTGAAGGGCTTGAGCATCAGCGATCCGCGTACGCTCGAAACACACATCAACGCATGGCCGGGCGTCGTCACGGTCGGCCTGTTCGCGGGCCGTGGCGCGAACCTGTGCCTGCTCGGCACCGACACCGGCGTGCAGACGATCACGTACGGCGAGAAGTAAGCGAAGCGTTTCTATTCGCTCCAACGCGTGTGAGCCGTTCAGCCGGTTCACACGCGTTTTTTATGGCTCTTCCGGAAAGGATCGGACGGGCAAATGAGCGGGTAAATAAACCTACAAATAAACCCACAAATAAACCTGAAAATAAGCAGTCGAATCAATCAAGGCCCATCGGCTCCAGGCCGTGAACCGGCACTTTGAATTATTCGCGTACTGTCAGGCGTCGAATGTGGGCACCCGCACGCACAGCGATGAACGCGCCACCTACACTCTTTGCTAGTGACAGGTGGCGTTTTTGACAGGCAGGACGCGAGATGAGCGGCGATCGAGTGCAACCGGTTCGTCGCTCCCGGTGGTGCCAGGAAGAGACTCGACAGAATCATCGAGTGCCTTCTCGACACCGGCCTTCCCAGTCTCGCCGATTTTCTCGAAGATCGCGCGCCGCTTGCCGGCAAACCTGTCACCACGTCGTCGATCTCGCGTCTGCTGTTTGCGCACAGATGCGATTGCGCCTGTCTGCCGTCGATGCTGTGCATTCGCCGATGCGCCACGCGCGTGAGAAGCGTGCCGGCCGCACATCGGTTTCGTCGTAACGCAGTGACTTCGCAATGAGTAGCAGTCAGCCGTTCGGACCGGCGTGTCTGGGCGGCTATTGATGTGCCGGTTCGTTTCGTGTGGTCTTGCACGCGGGGCGCGCATCGTCGATGTGCGCTTCACGCGCGGGATCATCCGCGGCGGACCCTTTAAGAGAGAGCATGGCTGGATTGCATCAGCCAGCATTGAGAGGCGCGCCGTGCGCGGTTGAAGTGGGATTCATCGGCGCCGGCATGCCTCGCGTGGCCATAACGACCTGAAGCAGACGGCTCGCCGGCAAGGACTCTGGGCTACTTCGCCGTATCGTTTTCGATGTAGACGGTACAGGGTGCGACGGCGATTCACTACAACAGGCAGTCGCCATTCGTTCGTCAGGTGCTGACGTATTGCGAATGCGATCTTGGACGAGGACGAATTTAAACTCATGAACGCCGATCGCCTAGCGGGATCTTTTCCCGACATTTCCGAGGCTTGGGCTGCGTTGCAGGCTCAGTTGCCGATCAAGCCGATTCACAGCGAAGAGGACTATCAGCAGATGCTGCAAGTCGCGAACTCGCTCGCCGAACGTCTGAACGGCACCGACAAGGACCCGCTCGTCGATCTGCATGCGATCGTGCGGGAGTTGATCCGCCACTGGGAAGCGCACAACGTGATGCTGCCGAAAGCGGAGCCGCGCGAGGTGCTGCGCCATCTGCTGGTCACGCACGGACTCAAGCAGAAGGACCTCGCCGGAATCGCGTCACCGACCGTCGTCAGCGACATTCTCGCGGGGCGGCGCGCGATCAGCAAAAAAGTCGCCAAGGCACTCGCGGTGCGTTTTCAGACCGACGTCAGCGCGTTTTTGTGAAAACGGCGCGGCGCCGGCCGTGGGCCGTGCGCTGCGTTGCAGGGCTGACCGGTGACCGCGGTTCGCGGAAGGTTCTGTCCCTACGCGCCAACGCGGGCGGCTCATGATCCAGCCGCCCGCGTTGGCGTTTGTACCTGCATGCATGCGCTTGCTTTCGCGCTTACCGCGGCGGCGCCGACTAAATTAAATGAATGCTCTGCGAAACAAAAGGCTGCGCCCCGATCGAGGCGCAGCTTTTTTCTACTCCACATTCAAGCTTGAAGTATTCACCGCATGAATAGCCGGCGAATCGCCGACCCGAAGACGTGTACGCAAACGCGTGGCCGTTTCCGTATCGATCTGGTCAGAACGCATTGCGGCTGACAAAGCCCTTGAAGATCGTAATGAACACGATCTTCATGTCGAACCAGAACGACCAGTTGTGGATATAGAAGAGATCGAACTTCACGCGCGCTTCCATCTTCTCGACCTTGGTGGTCGCGCCGCGATAGCCGTTGACCTGAGCCCAGCCTGTGATGCCGGGCTTGATACGGTAACGGTGCATATAGCCGTACACCTGGTCTTTATAGAGGTCGTCGTGTTCGATCGCATGCGGACGCGGACCCACCACCGACATCTGTCCGAGCAGCACGTTGAGAAACTGCGGCAGCTCGTCGAGGCTCGTGCGGCGCATGAAGCTGCCGAGCCTCGTCACGCGCTTGTCGTTGCGGGTGGCCTGCGTCAGCTGGCCGTGCGCTTCCTTGTGCACGGTCATCGAGCGGAACTTGTAGATCGCGAACGGCCGGCCGTCCACGCCCTTGCGGACCTGGCGGAAGAACACCGGCCCGGGCGAGGTGAGCTTGATACCGATCGCGAGCGCGAGGAACACCGGCGCGAGCATGAGCAGCGCGAGCGCCGCGAACAGGCGGTCGAACATCAGCTTGGGCCACATCTGCGGCGGCGAAAACGACGGCGCGCTCAGATTGAGTGTCGGCAATCCGGCGACGTCGACGAGCGCGTGATTGAACAGCGAGAGGCCGCGTACGTCGGGAATGAAGCGCAGGTTGACGAAGTCATGTCTGAACATGCGCGTGAAGCGATAGATCGTATGCTCTTCGGAAAGCGGCAACGCGAGCCATACTTCGCTCACGCGTTCGTCGCGCACCTTGTCGGCGAACAGGTTCAGATCGGTCAGCACCGGCAGGCGCTTCAGACGCGCGCAAGACGCGGCGGCGTGCTCGACGTTCGTGGCGAGGCTGGTGTCGATGCTGGTATCGAACACGCAGACCGGCTTGAAGCCCGCCTGCGGCGCATGTTCGAGATGCGCGAGCAGCATGCGCGCGAAGCCGGGAGTCCCGACGATCGCGACCGTGCGCGTGTTCATGCCGCGGCGGCGCACGCTATGCAGCACCACGTGCATGATGCAGCGGGTCGCGATGATCGAGGCGCCGGAAATCAGCGTCGCATAACCGAACCACAGGCGCGATACCGCGTCCATCCGATGCAGCGAAAACGCGAGCATGAGCGTGGTGGCGACCACCATGAACCAGGCGGCGGCGATTCTCCCGAGCACGGGAGTCAGCGCCTTGCCGCGCGATGTTTCATAGACGCCGAAGGCCGGAAACAGCAGCAGTACGAGTACGCAGCTGAAGGCGATCAGCAGACGCTCGGTATCGGGCAACGCGATCGGTGACGAAAAACGCATCCAGTGTGCGAGCAGGCCGCCGGCAATCACGAAGAGGGCGTCGAGGCATCGCGCGGTATTCCTGAACATAGATAACGATCCGGTAATCGAACGGTGCAACCCAGGTTCGATGTTTATTCCACGGTCTCGGCTTGACGCAGACGCGGCAGCAGACGATCGAATTCGCGCTTGACGAGCCCATAGCATTCGCAGGCGCGGGCCTCGAGACCCTTGCGGTCGAGTACCTTGATATGGCCGCGGCTATGGTGAATCAGGCCTTCGTCGTGCAGCTTGCCGGCCGCTTCGGTGATGCCCTCGCGGCGTACGCCGAGCATGTCGGCGATCAGTTGCTGCGTGACGGTCAGATCGTTCGAGGCGACGCGATCGACTTCGATCAGAAGCCACCGGCACAGCTGCTTGCTGAGCGCGTGATGGCGATTGCACGCGGCGGTCTGCGCGACCTGCGTGAGCAGCGCGTGCATATAGAGCAGCATCAGGCGGCGCAGAAAGTCGGAGCGCGCGAACTGCTGCTTGAGCGCCTGGGCGCTCATCCGGTAGGCGAAGCCCGCGCATTGCACCTGCACGCGGTTCGGCATCGTTTCGCCGCCGGTGAGCACCGGCACGCCGGTCATGCCTTCGCGGCCGACCGCGGCGATTTCGACGGAACTGCCGTCTTCCATCGTCGAGAGCATCGAGATGATGGCGGTGGTGGGGAAGTACACGTGATGGATGCGTTGACCCGAGTCGCACAGTAACTGCTCGGTGCGCAGGTGAACCAGTTCGAGATGGGGAGCTAGCGCCTGCCATTCGTGCGACGGCAACGCGCCCAGCAGATGGTTACCGTGCAAATCGGATTGAAGTGTCAACATGATCGGTCCTCGCATGAAAGTCGCGTCTCATGCGACTTTCTGTTTATTTGATCCGATTCCCACATCCCCGAAACATGCTGCCTGGCGAGCAGCGATGGATGCAGGATCGGCCCCGTATGTGGCCTTTGCGCCGCAGCCCTTCTTGTGGCTCTCGTTTGCGACGGCGCTTGTGTTGCGCTCACCTAATAGCGAGGACCGTGCCAACCTTAATGAAAGCTTATGCCGACGCGGTGCAACGAATCAGGACCTGTCTCCGCACGGGGGCAATGGATCGTTTTTGTTTCATTCATGTACACCCCCCTGGTTCGGAGGATGCATGGCATGAGAACTTTCAGTTTGGCTCAATCCCTTGATATGACTGGATTTCAGCGAATTGGCAGGGGGCTGCCCAGAGTGTCGCAAAATTGAACCTGGCGTCTCATGCACGTTTTAATGCTCGGTTGGTCTCGTGCAGGAAATGATTCAGAACTGTTAAATGCGGTACATCGGCGCGCGCGCGCGGAGCCCTTTTTGAAGGGGGAAAAGTTGCGCGGCAACCAACAGTGGTTTGATGGACCCAACACCTGGCTGCGCGTGAAGCCGGGTTTTACGCGGTTCGTGAAGGTGCGCCAGCACCGGATGACCACTCGCTCCGGACGATGGCGGATAACGCATGGACCCCGCACACTTCACTCCGAATGCGGGGTTTGTTTCATCAGTTTTAAAGTCTGCGTTCGATGCATCTGCAACCATTTCGCGGTTGGTTGCCGGTTACGCGACGGAGAGCCTCGCAACGATACGCGGATGACTCGGCGCGAGATGAAGCCAGAGACGAAGCCAGTCGCGCGCGGGGAGCGCGGGCGGGGCAATGATATGAACGAAGTGCCGCGCTTCGATGCCGCGAAAACCGCTCGAACCCAAAGAGTGAGACGCGGCACGGTCGTCATCGAGTTGCAACGTCAGAGGATATAAAGTGGGCTCCCCGCATGTGCGGCCATTCGCGTTTCGCGTGGCGCACGCGCGGCTTGCCGGCTAGTGCATATGCATCGATCCATTGCAAGGACGAAACATGGCTGCGGTATCCGGGTGTCGGCGAGTGTCGCGCGACTTGCGACTGGCGGCGATGTTCAGGGAATGGACGAAACGTAACGTCAACGAAACAACGCCAATGCCGTGGTCGAGATGGCTCGTGAGGCCGAGCGTGTCGAATGCCTGCGGGGTGTGGGGGAGGTGCGCAGTGTGCGGTGCGAGGCCGGCAGGTCAACGCACCAGCGCGGCAAGCGGCGGCAGCGTCTTTTCATAAGCGCTTTCGAGCACGTCGAAGCAGTCCTCGCATGCGTCGCGACGTCCACGCGCGATCGCGCGGACGAGCCGGAACTGCATCACCATCGCCTCCGACGCAATGCGCTGCGCCGCGGCCGGAATCGTCGGTGGAATCTCGAAGCCTTGCGCGAACAGCCATAGCAGATGCTTCGAGAGACACTCGAAGTTCGCGCCGAGCTGGCGCATCAGATTGAACGCATAGAGGTCGAGGTAGGCCTCGCCGCGTTCGAACAGCGTGTCGAGATGCGCGGGAAACGCGGCACGCCATTGCGAAATCGGGTTGATAAGCGGACGCCGCTCCAGATGCGCGCACAGCAGTTCCGCCGAGGCTTCCGCGAGATCGATGCCTTCGAGTGCCGGCCGCGTCTGTTTCGCGAACTCGACGTAGGGGAACAGCAGACCGGCTTGCTCCGCGAAATGCGGCAGCTTGCGGAACACGCCGTCGTAGTCCTCGCCTTCCAGCAGGTGATAGCCGGCGTTGTGGAAGTAACCGATGCGGCGCGCGGCGACGTCGACGAAGTCGATCCCGATCGTGGTCTTCGGATGCGGGCTGCGATGCGAGGACGCGCGCATATCGGGCAGGTAATGGCCGTCCACTTCGACGAGCACGGTATGGCCGCGCAACGTTTGCGCGAGCACGCGCGTTTCGAGCGAGTCGTAGATCGCGAGCTCACGCACCTGGGTGCCGTACAGACGTTCCAGATCGTCGAGCGGAAACTTGAAGCAGGTGAACTGATCGCCTTCGAAATCCTGCGTGACCGTAAACGCGAGGGCGGCGCGCGGCTCGAAGCCGAAGCCATGCAGCAGTTCGATCCATAGATCGGCGTAGCAGTTGGTCTCCTGCCACACACGTTCGCCCTGATGCAGCGCATGCGGCACATGCTGGCGCGATGGCGCGCCGCAGAGCGGCTGCGTGCCGGCGAGCCGAGGCGTGGGTAGGCCGCCGGGCCGTCGCGGCAGCGGCGAGGTCGCCAGCGCGCTGGCGAGCGCGGGGGTCAGCAGGGGATTCATGCGCGGTCTCCGGCCGCGGTGCGCGTCGCCGGCATCGTGGACATTGCGCGCGCTGCGCTCGCGTTCCATCGCAAGACGCGTATATCGCCGGGACATGCGTCGGCGTCGAGCCGATGATTCGAGATGCGGGTCGTCGGTGTGTTCATATGCGATGCGAAGCTGAGTGGAGCCGCGAGCGGCGCGTCGGCCTGCTTGCGATGAAGGCCGCATCGTGATGCCGCCCTTCGTTAGGCGGCATTTAAGAATGATCAAAGTCCAGCGTCAGTGCGATGCCGTACGGAAACGGGCGTTTCACGCACGTAACGTGTTGCCATAACGAGGGGCCGTCATGCCATGCCATGCCGTCGGGCGAGGCATGACATGTACTGTCCCGCTGAACCTGTTGACCGTCGAGGGCATGATGAACTGGAAAACGCTGGAATTCGATCAGCTGTCAGCACGTGAGTTATATGTTGTGCTGCGCGCGCGTAGCGCGGTGTTCGTCGTCGAGCAGTCGCATGTCTGTCTCGATGCGGACGGCCGCGACGAGCACGCGCTGCACGTCTTCGCAGCCGACGACATGACGCGGCCGATGCCGATCCTCGCTTATGCACGCGTGCATCCCGGCGATGCGGAAGATCCGGAGATCATGATCGACAAGGTACTGACGAGTCCGCTGCGGCGTGGTGACGGCACCGCCGAGCTGCTGATCGAGCGCGTGCTCGACGCGGTGGCCGAGCGCTGGCCCGGACGCGCCGCGCGCGTGAGCGCACCGGTCGGACTGCGCGGTTTTTACGAGCAGTTCGGTTTTCGCAAGACCGAAGGGCCGTACCTCGAACACGGCGTGCCGTTCATCGGACTCACGCGCCAGGTGCACGGCAGTCAGCTGCGCTTCGGTCAGCGACGACGCGCCCGCGACGGCGAATCGTTCGTCGATACGTTCGAGTTGTTGTGATGCCGCGCATGCGCGTGACGACGTTGGGCGCGCGGTTGGGTCTGCCGCCACGTTGATCGGTGGCGACTGAGCGTGCTCATGCGGGTGTACCTGTTACGGAGATGCATCGGAATCCGTATCAATGTAGCGCAATACTTTTATCGCCGGGTGACGTCTGTCATACCTGAAAGAGAACGCCTTGTGCCCGTGCTGCGTGTCGACTATCCCGGTATCGGCGATGCGTCCGGCAACGCGTGAGCGTGACAACCCGGGAACACAAAACCGGCCGCCCGCGCGGCATGCCGGCGAGCCGGGTGGTGGGTCGAGTGGCACGCCGCTCAATTCGCGCGCGCATCGGCCACGCCATTCGGCCTTTCAACTTCCTTCGATACCGGTCGCAACCACGCCGGCGTTCAGTGCAACCGCAGCGCCACCAGGTCGCGTCCCCTTTCGTGAAAATCAGACAATTTCATCCGGCAACGTGCGTATTCGCACTATGCAAACTTCGCAATGCAGGCACGCTTGAGAGGCCAGTTTGGCGTTGATCGACAACACGCGCGTTGCAGGTACGAAACAAATCATCAGAGGGATAACCCTGTCAGGAAGTGTCCCACTGGCGCATCCGTTTCGAAGCTAGCAACGTATCGTTAAAAAATGTGAAATGCATAAAAACGATTTGTATGGGCCATTCAATCAACAGGCTACGCGGGGTTAACACCGCTTCGGGGAGATAGAGGTCATGGAACAGGCAAACAAGGATCGCTCGCTGGTGAGCAAAGTGATGGACGGGCTCGTCACCGGCATCGTCGAGGAGAAGTACGGCGCGATACTGCCGCCGCAGGACGTGCTCTCGAAGGAGTTCGACGTGAGCCGCACCGTGATGCGCGAGGCGCTCTCGATGCTGCTCGCGCGCGACATGCTGGACGTGCGGCCGAAGATCGGCACGCGCATCCGACCCATGAGCGATTGGCGCATGATCGACGAGGACGTCGTGAACTGGCGTTTTCGCGCGAAGCCTGATCCGCTGTTTTTGCGCGACGTGATCGAGTTCCGCATTCTGATCGAGCCGCGCGCGGCGGCGCAGGCGGCCGCGCGCGGCGGTGCCGTCGACGTTGCGGCGATCCGCGAGGCGTTCGAGGCGTTTCGCCTGATTCGCCCCGGCGAGCCCGGTTATCAGGAAGCCGATGAGCTGTTCCACACGCGCATCGTGATCGCAAGCGGCAACCAGTTCTTCAAGCAGATGGCGGCGATCATTCGCGGTGCGCTGTCGACCGTCAATCCGATCATGCACGACAAGGACGATCTGGGCGAAACCGCGATCGCCTCGCATCGACGCGTGGTCGAGGCGATCGAGCGGCGCGATCCGAAAGAAGCGGAAATCGCCTCGCTCGCGATGATCGACTACACCGCCGAAGAGCTCAGCGGCCGGTTTTCGGCGGAGCCGTCGACGCGCGCGTGAGCGCAACGGCGCAGGCGAGGGCATCGCCGCGCGCGGCTGAGCGGTGTGCGCGGGAGCGTGCGGTAGACGGAGCGCATTTCGCGCACGGCAGGCATGGGCGACATGCGTTTCGTGCGCGACAATGACGGCTCTCCTGAACCGCACGGACCCTGAAGACACGATGACAGATGCAACGTTGGCAGCGCACGAGCCGATGCACGAAGCCACGCCCGCGGCGGACACGCCGCGCGTGATCAGCTGGGGAATCGTCGGCACCGGGCGCATTGCGCGCCGTTTCGCGCAGGGGCTCGGCTATGTGCCGCAGGCGCGGCTTGCCGCGCTGTGGTCGCGTCGCGCGGAACCGGCGCAGGCCTTCGCCGACGAATTCGGCGGCGCCGTCTACGCCAGTTTCGAGGCGCTGCTTGCGAGCGGCATCGACGCACTCTATATCGCGACGCATCAGGACAGCCACGCCGACTATGCGATCGCCGCGTTGCAGGCCGGTCTGCACGTGCTGTGCGAGAAGCCCGCCACGATCAACCGGCCGCAGCTCGAACGCGTGCTCGCGGTTGCGTATGCTTCGCAACGGCTCTTCATGGAAGCGATGAAGCCGCCGTTCTATCCACTCTACAGAAAGCTGCGCGAGCAGCTCGCGGCCGCGCCGATCGGCGAGGTCGGCTTCGTGCGCGCGGGCTGTTCGGTGCCGGGCGTGCCGGCCGATCATCCGTCGCTATCGTTCGAGCATGCAGGCGGCGCGCTGCTCGATATCGGCATCTACGAAATGTTTCTCGCGGTGGACTGGCTCGGCGCGCCACGCGGCGTGCAGACGTTTGGCCGGCTCGGTGCGAGCGGCGTCGATACGTTCGCGAGCCTCAACAGCGAGCACGAGCGCGGCATCGCGCAGCTGTTCTGCGGACTCGATCTGCACGGCAAGGGCGATGCGCTGCTGATGGCGCAGGGCGGCCATGTGACGCTGCACGAGCCGTGGTGGAATCCGTCGCGCGCGACGATCCGCTATGCCGATGGCCGCGTCGTCGAACTCGACGAGCCGTTCGAAGGCGGCGGGCTGAACTACGAGACTGTGCACTTCTGCGAGCTGATTCGCGCGGGACGGCTCGAAAGCCCGCTGATGCCGCACGCGACGTCGCTGCAGATGATCGCGATGGCCGATGCGGCGCGCGCGGCGCTCGGGGTGAAGTTCGCCGGGGAGTAAGGGGACGAACGAGGGGACGAACGAGTCGATGAATGGGCCGGCGTGCGAGCAGAAATACGAGCGGAAATCCGGGCCGGCCAGAGAGCCGCGGACCGCGCGGCGCTCAATGCCGCGTCGGCAGCGACAGACGCCGTTCGTACCAGCGCTGCGCCCATTCGAGCACCTGGCATAGCACCCAGTACACGGCCGCGGCGGCGAGATAAAGCGGCAGCGGCTGATAGGTCGACGCGATCATTTCCTGCGCGCTGCGCAGCAGTTCGGTCACGGTGATAACGGACACGAGCGAGGTGTCCTTGATGAGGCTGATCAGGCTGTTCGACAGACTCGGCACGGCGATGCGCAGTGCCTGCGGCGCGATCACGTAGCGCAGCGTCTGACGGCGCGACAGCCCGAGGCTATACGAGGCGAGCCATTGGCCCTGGTGGATGCCGAGAATCGCGCCGCGCATGCTTTCCGACAGATACGCGGCGACGTTCGCCGACAAGGCGATCACGCCGGCCGGGGTCGGATCGAGCGAGATGCCGAAGCTCGGCAGCCCGTAATAAATCACGAAGATCTGCACGAGCAGCGGCGTGCCGCGCATCACGCTCACATAGATGCGTGCGATCCAGTTCAGCGGCCGGCTGTGGCTGATGCCCATCAGCGCGAGCACGGCACCGCCGATCAGGCCGAAGATCATCGACAGGATCGCGAACTTGATCGTCAGCAAGGCGCCCTGCGCGAGCACGGGCAGCGATTGGATCAGCAGGGAAGTGATGGACATGGGCGGTGTTCTTGGGGATGCGCAAAGCGCACATCATAAACTTTGGCGGGCGTGACGGCGCGGCTTGCGCGGTGCGGCTCGGGGTATACGCGACGCGCGGATCGGGTCCCGCACCGCGCTCGCCGCAAAAACGCGAAGGGCGGCATCGCCAACGATGCCGCCCTTCGTTTCACCATTTACGACGCGCGTGTTACTGGATCGGCTTGCTGACGTCGATGCCGAACCACTTGTCCGAGATCTTCGTGAAGGTGCCGTCCGCTTCGAGCTGGGTCATCGCGTCCTCGATCGCCTTGGCGAACTTCGGGTTGCCCTTTCTGAACGGAATGCCCGACGGGGGGGCGGTGCCGACGTTCGCGCCGGTGCGCAGCGGCAGTTGCGAGTTCTTCAGCAGGTACGCGAGCATCAGACGGTCGTTCAAGGCCGCGTCGAGCCGGTCGGCGGCCAGATCGCGCAGATACTCGGGCGCGCCCGGGTAGGTCTTCACGTCGATGCCCGGCACCGACTTCGCCATGTCCATGTAGTTCGTGCCGAGACCGACGCCGAGCTTCTTGCCCTTCAGGTCGTCGAGCGACTTGAACTGGCGCGTGTCGTCCTTGCGCTGGATCAGCTGCGCGGCCGAATACGTGTAGGCCGGCGAGAAGTCGAGCGCTTGCTTGCGCGCATCGGTGATGCCGACCTGGTTGACGATCACGTCGAACTTGCCCGCCTGCAGACCGGCGATGATGCCGCTCCACTCGGTCGTGATGAACTCCGGCTTCAGGCCGAGCTTCGCGGCGACGGCCCTGGCGATGTCGACGTCATAGCCGACCAGCTCGCCCGACGGCGCTTTCGAGTTGAACGGCGGGAAGGTGCCTTCGAGGCCGATGCGCAGCGTGCCGCGCTGCTTGACCTGGTCGAGCAGGTCTTCCGCGTGCGCGGTGACGGCGGTCAACGACGTGCCGATCAAGGCGGCAACCAGCAGTTTTTTCAACAGGCCAAATTTCATTGGGTTCCTTTTTGTTCGTTTGGCATTGTGACGGCGGTGAGCATAACAAACAAAACTATCGAAGCAAAAATATCGTTTGTTTATGTCTATATTCCGGGGCGGCGCGCCGGCTGATTTCAGCGCAACGCCTGTGCGCATTCGGCGACGAGCGCCGGCCCCCGATAGATAAAACCGGTATAGAGCTGCACGAGCGACGCGCCGGCCGCGAGCTTCGCGTGCGCGTCCTCGCCCGAGAAAATGCCGCCGACGCCGATGATCGGCACCGTCTCGCCGACCTCGGCGCGCAGTTTGCGAATCACCTCGTTCGACGCGTCGAACACCGGCTTGCCCGACAGGCCGCCGGCTTCGTCGCCGTGCTGCAGGCCGGCGACCGCGGTGCGCGAGAGCGTCGTATTGGTCGCGATCACGCCTTCGAACCGGTGGCGCAGCAGGGTGCCGGCGATCGACTTGATCTGCTCGTCGTCGAGGTCCGGCGCGATTTTCAGCGCGAGCGGCACGAGCTTGCCGTGCAGGTCGGCGAGACGCTGCTGCTTGTCCTTGAGCGCGGCGAGCAGCGCGTCGAGTTCGTCGGCGCCTTGCAGCTGGCGCAGGTTCTTCGTATTCGGCGAGGAGATGTTGACCGTCACGTAGCTCGCGAACGGATATACGCGTTCGAGGCAGTAGAGATAGTCTTCGGCGGCGCGCTCGATCGGCGTGTCGGCGTTCTTGCCGATGTTCAGCCCGAGGATGCCGCGATAGCGCGCGGCCTGCACGTTCTGCACGAACTGGTCGACGCCGGCGTTGTTGAAGCCCATCCGGTTGATCACCGCGTTCGCTTGCGGCAGCCGGAATATGCGCGGGCGCGGATTGCCCGGCTGCGCGCGCGGCGTCACGGTGCCGATCTCGATGAAGCCGAAGCCGAGCGCGGCGAGGCCGTCGATGCACGCGCCGTCCTTGTCGAGCCCCGCCGCGAGTCCGACCGGGTTGCGGAACGTGAGGCCCATCACGGTGCGCGGCGCGTCCGGCACGCGCGGCGCGAGCGCGCTGGCGAGGCCGGTGCGGCCGATGGCGCCGAGCATGCGCAAGGTCAGATGATGGGCGTCTTCCGCGTCCATGCGAAAGAGCCGGGCGCGAACAAGCGGGTAAAGGGAGCTGAGCACGGGACGAGGCAGCCGGACGGCCGGAAAATGGGAACCCGTTATTTTACCGGCTTTGGGCTTCGATGAGACCGATTGGGGGCGTGATCGGGGCGTAGGAAGGCGCCGGAGCGTGGTGGACGCGGCATGCACATGGGCCGCGCCGGCGAGCGGGGCCGGCGTCGACAACGCGGTTTGCCTGCTCCGGGCCGTTGCTGTCAGGGAGCCGCTACGGCCGCAGCGGTCCGCGCCGGCCGTGCATCGCGAGATCGACCGGCGGCAGGTCGACACTGGTTGGATCGAGCACCCGCCAGGCGCCGTCGAGCAAACCTTCGAGCGGCCGGAAATTCGCCTTGTAGGCCATTTTCGGGCTCTCGCGAATCCAGTAGCCGAGGTACACGTAGGGCAGGTTCAGGCTGCGCGCCTGCTCGATCTGCCAGCAGATGTTGTAGGTGCCGAAGCTCGCGTGCGGCAGGCCGGGCTCGAAGAACGTGTACACCGACGAGAGCCCGTCGCCGAGAATGTCGATCATGCTGATCATGCGCAGCGTGCCCGGTGCGCCGGGGTGCTCCGGCGACGGTTCGCGAAATTCGACGAGCCGCGAGTTGATCCGGCTTTGCAGCAGGAACTGCTCGTACTGGTCGCGGCTGTCGCGGTCCATGCCGCCGCCCGCGTGGCGCGCCGACTGGTAGCGCATGTAGAGCGTGTAGTGCTCCTCGTCGTAGTGCAGCGGTGCGACGGTGGCGACCAGCTCGCCATGCTTTTTCCACACGCGGCGCTGCGTGCGGTTCGGCTGGAAACGCTCGACCGGCACGCGCACCGGCACGCAGGCGCGGCAGCCGTCGCAATAGGGGCGATAGGTGAAGACGCCCGAGCGCCGGAAGCCCGCTTTCACGAGTTCCGTATAGACGTCCGAATTGATGAGGTGACTGGGGGTGGCGACCTGCGAGCGGGCGATGCGGCCGTCCAGATAACTGCAGGGATAGGGCGCCGTTGCATAAAATTGCAGCGCTGAAAGCGGGGAAAGAGGCAGCTCGTTGGGATGAGTCACGTTGGCAGCTCTCAATGCGTCTCTGGTAATGCAAACCCGGCGCGCCTGGCGGTTCATGGCCCCGGTCCTGATGGGCGCGGGCGGCGGAGCGGATTCGGCCTGATTCTTCCTATGCGGCGCGCGCGAAGAGTTCGACCCATGCGGTCTTGTCGAAGCGCCACGGAATCGCCGGTGCGCCAACCGACGCGCGAACGTGCGCGACGAACGCCTTGCGCGCTATCTCGCGCCCGCCCAGCGACGCCAGATGCGATGTGTTCTGCTGGCAGTCTATCATTTCTACTTCGTGACGTCGCAGGTGCCCGACCAGCGCGGCCAGCGCCATTTTCGAGCCGTCGGTGACCTCGGTGTACATCGATTCGCCGAAGAACATGGTGCCGAACGACACGCCATACAGACCGCCCACGCGCCGGCCCTCGAACCAGGTTTCGATGCTGTGCGCATCGCCCATCCGATGCAGCGACGAATACGCCTCGACGACGTCGGCCGTGATCCAGGTGCCGCGCTGTCCGCGTCGCGGCGCTTGCGCGCAGGCGCGCATTACGGCGGCGAAATCGTGATCGACGCGGATTTCCCATGCATCGTCGCGCAGCACGCGCTTGAGCGTCTTGCGCAGCGACGGCGACAGCTTGAATTCGGCGGGGCGCAGGACCATGCGCGGATCGGGGCTCCACCACAACACGGGCTGGCCGTCCGAGTACCAGGGGAAGATGCCGCGCCGGTAAGCGTCGATAAGCCGCGACGGCAGCAGGTCGCCGCTCGCCGCGAGCAGTCCCGGCGCGCCGCTCGACGCGCCGAGCGCGCGCTCGACAGGCGGAAACGGATCGTCGACGCCGAGCCAGGGAACCATGTGCGCTCGTTAGCCTTCGCGCAGCGAGCGGAAGATGTCGCCCGTGTGCAGGCCGAAGCTGCCGGCCGTGCGGTCGGCGAAGAAGAAGCGCAGGGTCTGGCCGACGGTCGGAAAGGCGATCTCGTCCCACGGAATTTCGTGTTCCTCGAAGAGCTTCACTTCGAGGCTTTCCTCGCCGGCGGCGATGTCGAGATCGAGCAGGCGCGCCATGTAGAACAGATGCACCTGATGCACGTGCGGCACGTTCAGCAGCGAGAACAGGTTTTGCACCTCGACGCGCGCGCCGGCTTCCTCGAGCGTTTCGCGCGAGGCGGCCTCGGCGGTCGTCTCGCCCATTTCCATGAAGCCGGCGGGCAGCGTCCAGTAGCCGTAGCGCGGCTCGATCGCGCGACGGCACAGCAGCACCTTGTCGTCCCAGACCGGGACGGTGCCGACCACGTTACGCGGATTCTGATAGTGCACCGTGCCGCAACTGCCGCATACGAAGCGCTCGCGATTGTCGCCCGGCGGAATGCTCAGACTGACGCCGTGGCCGCAGACAGAACAGAATTTCATTGGAAAGGGGACGAGAAAGGGTGATAGGAGTTTATCACCGGGGCGCGGGATTATTGAGGCACGGACGCCGCGGGGGTGCCGTGCTTGCATCGCTTCAGGCATGGGATTGCCAGAAAAACAAAAAGTCTTGCAAGGCTCAGAACCTATACATACCGATGGATGCGCCCGGACGGTTCGATGGGCCGCTTTACCGTGGGCCGGTGGCCGGATATGAACCCGGCGAAGCACGCGAAGCAGCCCGCCGTGAGTCGGAACTACAGGACCGCAAAGGTGATTCCCTGCCTACTGTTGCCGTGCGCAAGGTGAAGCGCTCGCAAGTCGCCAAGGCAACGCGCGGCATTCCGACCCTGCGCGGCTACCTCGAAGACACCTGCCTTGCCGAATTGCGCACGTCCTGCAAGACGGCCAATCACGGCGACGCCAACGTGCAAATCATCCTGCAATCGTTTCCCGATTTCCTCGATTTGCCGCTCGATCACCTCCCTGCCGCACCGCTCTACGGCGTAGCGCAGCGCATCGCGCAAGGCGGCAGCGTGACTGGCGTAGCGGTCGCGCATGGTGCGCTTTTCCGGGGACAGGTACGGCCGAAAACGACAAGGCCCGCGCTGCGCGGGCCTTGACACGCCACGGCGGGCGATACGGGCCGTGATGCCGCGCTGCCTCAGGTAACGACGGCAGCGTGCAAAGTCATCACCCTTGTCCGCATGCAGCTTGCCCGGGCGTTTGCGTGGCTGTCCGTTCAGGCCTGGCACCGCAGGAATGGCATCAAGCGTGGGCTCGAATGCCATCGAATCGTGCCGGTTAGCACCCGTGACCGTGATGGCCAACGGAATGCCGCGCGCATCTACGACGATGTGCCGTTTCGACCCGAGCTTGCCCCGGTCTGTCGGGTTAGGGCCGGTTTCCTGGCCCCCCGGGGGCTGGAAACACTGGCGGCATCAAGACTTGCCCGTTCCCAATCAATCTGGTCATGCTCACGCAATCGGCAAAGCATCGCCAGATGCAGTTTCTCCCACACGCCTACGGCTTGCCAGTCGCGTAGCCTTCGCCAGCAGGTCATCCCGCTGCCGAAGCCCAGTTCTTTCGGCAGGTATTCCCATGGAATGCCTGTTTGCAGGACATACAGGATGCCGTTCAATGCTGTGCGGTCATCCACCGTCCGGCGGCGTCCGCCTTTGGGCGACGGCGTGAACACTGGAATCAACGGCTCCAGAGCCGCCCACAACTCGTTACTGATTTTTCGTCTTGCCATCTCGCCAGGATATGGCGTCCATCGCTTGATGTCCAGGTTGTGTTGGCGACTCTAATGCGGGCAAAGCCGGCGCGAAGCTCAATGCGTTGAAACATGGCATGTGCTCGACGTACTGGCGCGAGGAGCGGCGGCGGGTGCATGCACTGCTACGCGAGTGCCGGGATCGGTGTACGCGGTCATGGTGACACGTCTGGGTACATCGTAACCAGACGGCCGGTTTCAACACCTTTCGTCGATGAACTGCTGGTGTCCGTTTTAACTGCCCGTCCCGCACGGGCTTTTTATTTCAGCATAAAACATATCCGTCTGAAATAAGATAAATCCTAATTCGTTATTCACGATGTATTAATGCGAAATTTAACGGTTATTCATCTTTTTATTCTGGATTTAAAACCCGTCAGTCATTAGTTTACGAACCCTGATTGCTTCGTAACGTGAATTGGCAAAGTGAATAAAGATAGTTATCGGCTGGTATTCAGCCATCTGGGAAACATGCTCGTTGCCGTTGCGGAGACTGCCACGGCAACAGGGAAGGAAGCCGGACAGACCCCAGTTTGCAGTCACGGTAATGCGCGCGGGGTCACCAGTGGCAGGCGGTGGCGGCGAGAATCGTCGAGGGCAGATGGTGTCCGCGTTGCGCGAGCCAGCGGCATGGCGAAAACCAGCGTGACCCGAACGGGATGGCGCGACTCAGGGCGCTCGCGCAATCGTACGGCGGCGAGTGCCTGGACGAAGGCTATTCCACGGTCGCGGCCCGCTACCGTTTCCGGTGCGCGCACGGGCACGAGTGGAGCGCTCGGGCGCATCTGGTCATTGCGGGAAGCTGGTGCCGGCATTGCGCGAACGAGTCGAAGCGCTCGACGCTCGAACAGATGCGGGCGGTCGCCCATGAGCGCGGCGGCCAATGTCTCAGTACCGTGTATCTGGGCAGCAAGGCCAGACTCGTATGGCAATGTTCGATGGGGCATGTATGGGAAAGCCTGCCGGGCAACGTGATCCATCGTGGTGCCTGGTGCCCGGCGTGCTTCCGGCTGCGTATCACGAAGAAGCCGCATCTGCGCTCGCGTTATGACGTGCGGGGGGGAGCCGGATAAGGCCGCGCTCTGACACTGCACGGATCGACAGGCACCGCAGCCTGCAAAAATGATAGCTTTTGATAACGGATTTGGGAGAGGGCTCAATGTCTTGCGAGCGGATTCCGGGGCGTTTTCCCGGAATGCGGGGATTCACGATTGCGCGTCTACCAGATGGTATGGCAGGTCGCCGGGGAATGATGGTCAGGGTTCGCCATTCCACGCGCCCTGATCGGGATGCGGAAATCATCGGGAGCGGACGGCGCTGTTTCAGGCCCGAGCGGCGACAGGTCGCCTCAACCCCGTTTGGCATGGTACGTACAGGCGCAGATTCGCGTCGACGCCAGCGGGTTACATGGTGGTTACACGAAGCCGGAAAAGACAAAAGGGTTACGCGCAAAAATGCTGTAACCCTTTGATTTGACTGGTTGCGGGGGTAGGATTTGAACCTACGACCTTCGGGTTATGAGCCCGACGAGCTGCCAGACTGCTCCACCCCGCGTCCGTCGAAGAAAAGATTATAGAACAACCCGACAGCCGGCGCAATAGCCATGTAAGGATTAGCTTCATTACGCTTCGCGCGGGCGGCTCGTTGCCGCGCGAGTCCTCTGCCGTACCGCTGCTTGCGCGAGGCCGCCCGCAAACGCTGCGCTAGAATTCCGGTTCCTTACGCGCCTCGCCATGCTTCACGACGGCGAGCGCTTCAACTCTTTCCTCGCTCCGGATTTCATGGATATCGCTCACGATCTGCAGGTGATTGCCACTCAGGAAAAGACCCTCGTGTTTCCGCGTTTCGATGCCGACCGCGCGTGGCAGGTCGGTGTCCATTTGCGCGAGGTCGCGAAGGCGCGCGGCGTTGCCGCCGCGATCGACGTGCGCACTTTCGGCCAGCCGCTGTTTTTCAGCCTGCTCGACGGCGCGACGCCCGATAACGTCGACTGGGCGCGCCGCAAGGGCAACACGGTCGCGCACTTTCGCCGCAGTTCGTACG
This sequence comes from Burkholderia sp. Ax-1724, assembly GCF_011752995.1. Classification (GTDB taxonomy): domain Bacteria; phylum Pseudomonadota; class Gammaproteobacteria; order Burkholderiales; family Burkholderiaceae; genus Paraburkholderia. Next base: position 344,569 of record NZ_VWWL01000003.1, on the reverse strand, counting down.
CGATCGGCCTGAAGATGCAGCTGGCCGGCGCGACGCTCGCCGACCGACACGGTCTGCCGGTGGCCGAATATGCGTCGCACGGCGGCGCGTTTCCGCTGACGGTGGAGGGCGCCGGCGTGATCGGCTCGATCACGGTGTCGGGGCTGCCGCAGCGCGCCGATCACGAGTTCGTCGTCGAGGCGCTGTGCGCGCATCTCGGGCACGACTACGGCAAGCTCGCGCTTGCGAAGGTCTGACGCGATGCGGCTACCTCCGTATGCCTTGCTCGCCATCGCGATCGTCGCCGAAGTGATCGCGACCTCTGCGATGCGCGCCTCCGACGGCTTTTCGCGGCTGCTGCCCTCGACGGTCGTGGTGGCCGGTTACGGCATCGCGTTCTACTGCCTGTCGCTCACGCTGAGGAGCATTCCGGTCGGCATCGTCTACGCGGTGTGGTCAGGCGCGGGCATCGTGCTGATCACGCTGGTCGCGCTCCTGTTCTACCGGCAGGTGCCTGATCTACCGGCGATGATCGGGCTCGGGCTCATCATCTCGGGCGTCGTCGTGCTGAATCTTTTTTCGAAGATGCAGGCGCATTGAGCGGGCGATCCGTACTCGCGCACGTCGAGCGCCGCGCCGCTTACTTGCAGCGCACGATCATCGAGCGGTTCTTGACGTTGGCCGACACGACGTTGGTGACGCTGCCGCCCGCGGTGCCGCCTTCGTCGTTGTCCTTCGAGACGATGTCGTAGCCGGTCGCGCCGCATGCCTTGCCGGCCTGCACGTAGCACGAGGCCCAGCTCGAACCGGCGTCGGCGCCGCTGCAATTGACCGCGAAGCCGGTCTGTCCGTTCGGCAGGTTGATCAGGGTGGTGGTGTTCGACGACGCGCAGCCCGCGAGGCCCGCGGCGAGCAGCAGGGCGGCCGCCGGCGCGATCGCCCGCGACGCGCGGCGCACGAGGGCAAGCGCGGCACCTGGCCGGAGACGGTGGAGGCGGCCGGCGTGTCGCGGTTGCGTCGTGAAATGCATCGTGAAGTTTCCTTTCGTTCGGATAAAGAGAGGCGCTGCCGGGCCAAGGGTCTTGTGCCGGCCCGGCAGCGCGCGGCGCGCGTGGCGCCTGCGCCGGTTAGCGTATTTCGATCGTAATGCCCGCCGCGCTGACGAGCCGGCGGCTTTCCACGCCGGCCGCGGTGGCCGCGTCTTCCCAGATGCCGATGGCTCTCGGGATGTCGATGTCGTGACTTTCGGCGTAGGCAAACCATCGGTTCGCCGCATCCGGCTCGGGCAGTTCCTGATTCTGCAGAAAATATTTTCCCATATTGCGCTCGCTGATTTCGGAATCGTGCCGCCGAGGTCAAACCTGTCGACGGGATGGAGTGGGCCGATCGGACGGTTCGACCGGCGGGAGCCGCATAAGTGCGGCGGGCGGTGGCCGGTCGGCGCAGAATCCGGCGCTTCCGGTACTGCCTCGGGCGAGCCGCCGCCCGCTGGACCCCGGTCCGGCGGCACGAGTACCATAGCGTGACTCGCGGAGGCCGGCCGCGTCTGGCCGATTATCGCTGGCGCAGCCTTCCCGCCGGAACCTTTTGATGAGGCGATCATGGACATTCGCTTTCCCGCGGACGCGCCCGCTTATCGCGACTCGAATCTGACCGTCGTCTTTCCCGCGCTGGTGGACGGCGAACCGGTGCCGTGCGCGATCTCGGTCGAAGCGCTCGAGGACCATTTCGGCGCCTATAGCGAGGATCTCGAAGGCTGGCTGCGCGCATTCGACGCCGGCCGGCCGCGTATCGAAGCGGTGGCGCGCGAGCATCTGCAGATCAGCAACGGCACGCCGGTGTTGCTGAAGAGCGGGCATTTTCCGCCGGGGCAGGTGGCGGGCTAGCGCCGAATCTGCCCGTAAGGCGCAAAGCCGCGAGCCCGTGATAACGTTCAGTTCCCTCTCACCTCGCGCCGCCGCGCCCTGTTTCCCATGTCCATCTCCGTCTCGCCTGCCGCCAGCGACGAAATCGCGACTCACGTAGCCAACCGCATCGGCTTTATCGAACTGGAGCGGCCCAAGGCGCTCAACGCGCTGTCGACCGGCATGATCCGCGCGATGCACGCGGCGCTCGATCAATGGCGCGAAGACCCCGAGGTGCTCGCGGTCGTGGTGCGCAGCCAGCATGCGCGCGCGTTCTGCGCGGGCGGCGACATCCGCTTCATGTACGAGGCGGCGCAGCGTGGCGATCAGGCATCGCGAGATACATTTTTCACCGAGGAATATCGCCTCAATCACGCGATTTTCACGTATCCGAAGCCCTATGTCGCGCTGATGAACGGCATCGTGATGGGCGGCGGCATGGGTATTTCGCAGGGCGCGCATCGCACGGGCGGCCTGCGGGTCGTCACGCAATCGACGAAGATGGCGATGCCCGAAACGCGCATCGGCCTCTTTCCCGACGTCGGCGCGAGCTGGTTTCTCGCGCGCACGCCGGGGGCGATCGGCCGTTATCTGGCGGTGACCGGCGAGACGATCGGCGCGGCCGACGCGCTCTACGCGGGTCTCGCCGATACCTATATCGACGAGGAGGCGCTGCCCGCGCTGCTCGACACATTGCGCTGCGAACTGTTCGAGCGCGGCGCGGACGTGGTTGCCTGCATCGAGCGCGAGGCGCGCGCGTATCAGGTCGCGCCGCAGCCCGACGAGTCGCCGCTCGCGGGGGCGCGCGCATTGATCGACCGGCATTTCGCGCTGTCCGATGTCGCGCGGATTCTCGCCTCGCTCGACGAAGCGCGCGAGCGGGGTGGCGACGCGGCGGAGTGGGCCGAGCAGACGATCGCGGTGTTGCGCGAGCGCTCGCCGTTGTCGATGGCGGTATCGCTGGAAGTGGTCACGCGCGCCGAGGGTTCGATGGCGGATGCGCTGCGCGTCGATCTCGATCTGACGCGTTCGAGTTTTTTAATTGGCGACACGGTGGAAGGGATTCGCGCGCGCATCATCGACAAGGACAACGCGCCGACCTGGCGAGTCGCTCGCATCGAGGACGTGCGCGCGGCCGACGTCGAGAAGATGTTCGACAGTCCGTGGGCGGAGAGCGAGCATCCGCTGCGCGATCTGCGTGGCTGAAGCACGCTCGAACCGCTGAAGAAGCAAGCGGAGCGAGGCCGGCGCGAGCCGATTCGCCCGCGCTTACGCTTCCTCTTCGCTCGCCATGAACGCGCGCATGAACACGAGCGCGCCCCAGCCCCACATCGCGTTGGCCGCGAAACCGACCGCGAGCCGCGGCAGCATGTTGCCGCTCGGCCAGATGCCGCGCAGCGGATCGACGACGAACACGCTCGCTGCCGTCAGCACGATGCCGCCGAACACGAAGGCCGGCACCCACGGCGCGCGCCGCTGCGGCGCGACGCGCAGCAGCCACGCCATCAGCACGGCCCAGAATGCGCTCCAGATCGCGTTGGCGATGAATTCAGGCAGTCCGAGCGGCAGGAACGGCGCGGTCGAAAAGCCGCTCGGGTCGATGAGGCCGGCGGCGTGCAGCAGCGCCAGCGTTGCTTCGCGAAAGAACAGGGAGGCCAGAAAGCCGGCGACGAACGGCAGGATAAGTTTTTGCATGCATTGCACCGCGCAAGGTACAGGCGGCGCGAATCTGCAAAGCCTGTAGCGGATGATCGGAAAACGTGCGCCATTATATCGACAGGGTTGGCGCCGCCCGTCGCCGCGTGCATAAAGCGCAACACCTGTATGCGCGCGAACCCGTATGCTCGGGCGTCGGGCTAATCACGAAAGCGGAAAACCTAAGCTCAAAAAAAATCGTTCAAAAGCCTCGGGCCGCTCCATAGACTGTTTCCTCATGCAGACGGCGCCGGTCGCCGTCATCCGTTGAATCGGGCGCGTTACGCGCACGTTGGTCGAGGAAAGCCGCCGCGATGTTCAGCCTGCCGCCGTCGAAGTATTTCCATTGCCGCGTCGGCATGCGCGCGCGGCCGTGCCACGGCTCGCGGGGCGGTTCGCTCCGTAGCTCGCGCTGTCCGCCTCGCCGCGAGTAAGCCGCCTCCGGCCTGAACCGGCCGGCCATTTTTCAATTTCCCCATGCGTTGCAGCGCGTGGCCGCATACCGGCTCGATGCGCGCGGCAGGCGCTCGCGCAGCGTTTTCCCATTACTTCGTTAGAACAGGCAGGAGCAACAACTCATGAATGTGTTCTGGTTCATTCCGACTCACGGCGACAGCCGGTATCTCGGTACGTCCCAAGGCGCGCGCGCAGCCGATTACGATTACTTCCGACAGATCGCCGTCGCCGCCGACACGCTCGGCTACGAAGGCGTGCTGCTGCCGACCGGGCGCTCGTGCGAGGATGCATGGGTGGTCGCCTCGAGCCTGATTCCCGCGACCCGGCGGCTCAAGTTTCTCGTGGCGATCCGCCCGGGGCTCTCGTCGCCGGGGCTGGCCGCGCGCATGGCGGCGACGTTCGACCGATTGTCGAACGGGCGGCTGCTGATCAACGTCGTGACCGGCGGCGACGCGGCTGAACTTGCGGGCGACGGCGTGTTCGTCGATCACGACACGCGCTACGAAATCACCGACGAATTCCTGCATATCTGGCGCAAGCTGCTGAGCGCCGCGCATACCAACGACGCGATCGATTTCGACGGCCAGCATCTGCAATCGAAGGGTGGCAAGGCGTTGTATCCGCCGGTGCAGAAGCCGCATCCGCCATTGTGGTTCGGCGGTTCGTCGGCGGCCGCGCACGACATCGCGGCCGAGCACATCGATACGTACCTGACCTGGGGCGAGCCGCCCGAAGCGGTGGCGAAGAAGATCGCCGACATTCGCGCACGCGCCGCGGCGCGCGACCGGCAGATCCGCTTCGGCATCCGCCTGCACGTAATCGTGCGCGAGACCGAAGAGGAAGCGTGGGCCGCCGCCGACAAGCTGATCAGCAAGCTCGACGACGACACGATCGCGCGCGCCCAGGCCTCGTTCGCGAAGATGGACTCGGAAGGGCAACGCCGCATGGCCGCGCTGCACGGCGGCAAGCGCGGCGGGCGCGAGCAGCTCGAAATCTATCCGAATCTGTGGGCGGGCGTCGGCCTCGTGCGCGGCGGCGCGGGCACGGCGCTGGTCGGCAGTCCGGAGCAGGTGGCCGCGCGCATGAAGGAATACGCGGAACTCGGCATCGAAACGTTCATCCTGTCGGGCTATCCGCATCTGGAGGAATCCTATCGTTTCGCCGAACTCGTGTTCCCGCTGCTGCCGAAGCGGCTCAACAAGGTCGCGAACGGACCGCTGTCGGGGCCGTTCGGCGAGATCGTCGGCAACCACCATCTGCCGAAGGCGGCGAGCGCGAGCTGAATGGCGCCGTGAGGCGCGCGGATGTCGCGGCGCCCGCGCGCCAGCGCCACGACGACTTTCGACAGGCCGACTTTCGACAGACAACAAGGACAGCCATCATGACCCCAACCACTTTGAGCGCGGGGCAGCGCGCCGGCGCTGCGGCGCCGGCGGCCGGTACGCACGCGAATCCGTTGCGCCGCTTCGGCGCGCATCTGCTGCCATGGCTCGCGCCGCTCGCGATTCTGCTCGCATGGGAAATCGCGGCGCGCAGCGGCGTGTTGTCGACGCGCGTGCTGCCCGAACCGCTCGCGGTCGTGAAGGCCGCCTGGTCGCTGATCCAGTCCGGCGAAATGTGGGCCGACGTGCGGGTCAGCACGTGGCGCGCGGTATCGGGCTTTGCGATCGGCGGGGGCATCGGGCTCGTGCTCGGACTCGCGACGGGGCTGTTCAAGCCCGCCGAAGTCGTGCTCGACTCGACCGTGCAGATGATCCGTAACATCCCCGCGCTCGCGATGATTCCGCTCGTGATCCTGTGGTTCGGCATCGAAGAAGAAGCGAAGGTGTTTCTCGTCGCGCTCGGCGTGTTTTTCCCGGTCTATGTGAACACGTTCCACGGTATCCGCTCGGTCGACGCGAATCTGGTCGAGATGGCGCGCAGCTATGGCGTCAATGGTTTCGCGCTGTACCGGCACGTGATCCTGCCGGGCGCGTTGCCGTCGATTCTGGTCGGCGTGCGTTTCGCGCTTGGGCTCATGTGGGTCACGCTGATCGTCGCCGAAACTATTTCCGCGCAATCGGGCATCGGCTACATGACGATGAACGCGCGCGAATTCCTGCAAACCGATGTGGTAGTGGTCGGCATTCTGCTGTACGCGGCGCTCGGCAAGCTCGCCGACGTGCTCGCGAAAAGCCTCGAACGCGTGTCGCTGCGCTGGCATCCGGCTTATCAGCGAGGAGCAAAAGCATGAGTGCAACGATATTGTCGACGACCTTCGGCGCAGTCGCGGGACGCGATCTCGAAGCCGAGCTCGCGCAGACGCGGGTCGCGGACCGCGATGCAAATGAAGCGCTCGATGCGGGGCGCGGCGGCGCGGTACAGCATGCGCTGGAGCGGGCGCAGTCGCAGACGAAAACGCAGACCCAGTTGCAATCGCGCGAAAAAGCACGCCACGGCGCGGGCGATAAAACGCTGGCGGCGGACGGCGCGCTTTCCCGCCACGACGCGCGTTACGACAGCGATTACGCCGTGCAATTGCGCGGTGTCGGCAAGCGGTATGGAGAGCGCCAGGTGCTGTCGGATTTCGATCTGTCGATCGAGCGCGGCAGTTTCGTCGCGATCGTCGGTCGCAGCGGTTGCGGGAAATCGACACTACTGCGGCTCGTCGCCGGTCTCGAAGAGACCAGTTCGGGCGTGCTCGAAAAGCGTGCGGCAGACGAGGGTCCGCTCGACACCTGCATCATGTTTCAGGACGCGCGCCTGCTGCCGTGGAAGACCGTGCTGCAGAACGTGACGCTCGGTCTCGGCCGCGGGGCGCGCGACGACGCGCGTGCCGTGCTCGCCGAAGTCGGTCTGCTCGAACGCGCGAACGACTGGCCCGCGCAACTGTCGGGCGGCCAGCGTCAGCGCGTCGCGCTTGCGCGGGCGCTCGTGCATCGTCCGCAATTGCTGCTGCTCGACGAACCGCTCGGCGCGCTCGATGCGTTGACGCGCATCGAAATGCACGCGTTGATCGAGCGGCTGTGGCGCGAACATCGCTTCACCGCGTTGCTCGTCACGCACGACGTGCACGAAGCGGTCGCGCTCGGCGACCGGATTCTGCTGATCGAAGAGGGGCGCATCGCACTCGATCAGCCGGTGGCGCTCGCGCGCCCGCGTGCGCGCGCGTCGGCGGGTTTCGCCGCGCTCGAAGAACACGTGCTGCAACGCGTGCTGAAAACCGGCCCCAATGACGACACGCTTCTGCATCGCGCCTATGGCGAACCGGCGCCGGAGCGGTTCGCGCGTCCGACCGACGTGCGCTGGGCGATCTGACATCCCAATCCGCGGTTCTTACCGATTCGTTTCCAACCGTTTTTCTGGAGTCACTTTAAATGAGCATTTCCGCAATCAACGTGCGCAATCAGTTCAAAGGCAAGGTCAAGGAAATCATTCGCGGCTCGGTGGTGTCCGAAGTCGACGTGGAGACGCCGTTCGGCATCGTCACCTCGGTGATTACGACGCGCTCGGTCGACGAACTCGAACTGAAAGTCGGCTCGGAAGTAGTCGCGCTCGTGAAGTCGACGGAAGTGTCGATCGCGCGGCTGTGATCGCTGCGAGTATCGGGCGCTGACCGAGTTATAGTGCCGGTGCTCGCACGCGCCTATTTCGCGTTCGCGCCGCTTGCGGGCGGCTCGTGTGTCATGCGATCGTTGGCCGGCGTCCGCGGACGCCAGATCGGCATGTTGTCCGGATTGTCCGAACCGCCCGGGCGCGATGTCGTTGCGGGCGGCGTGACCATCGGCGAGTGACGGTCGCGGTTGCTGTCGCCGTCGCGCGATGCTTGTGGCCGCCAGCGTTGTCGATCTGCCTTGCTTCATGTCGTTCCCCTTCGCGGTGCCGCCGACAGGTCCCGGTGCGCTCGCACTGCATGCGCGGCCCATGCCCGCCCCAGCCGCCAATCGTCAGCGTTTGCAGCGCACACCGCGTTCCTACGCGGCATAGTGAACCTGCATCCGCCGATGAAACTTGCTACGATGAATCAAGCGTTCCGACGGAGACGGCCATGTCGAAGTCCTTGAGTCCCGAAGCGGTTGAAGCGTTGCGGCGTCTGAACGACGTCGGCGTTGGACAGACGGCGCCCGAACTCGCGCAGTCCGTCGTCGCTGAGTTATTGGCGAGCGATCTCGTCGCCGAGTCGGGGAGCGGCGAGGTCGAGATCAACTGCAATGGCCGGCAATATCTTTCCGGCGATTGCGACTGATCCTCAAGCAGGGCATCGAGCCAGGGTGGCCTGATGACGAAGCAGAGTCTCGCGGGTGTCGGCGACGCTCGCGGGATGAGTGCGTCCGCTTTCTTTCATGCATGCGATCAGGCGATACCACGGAGGCGGGCATGGAGCCAAAGAGCCTCGATATGGGGGACTACCAGGAGCGCTACGGAGACTACGACATCGAGGTCGCGGTCGAGCAGGTGCTGACCGGCGTCAAGGCGCATTTTCGGGTGCTGCGCAACGATGCGGTGGTCGTCGACTGGCAACTCGTGCATATCGACAGCTTGTGGTCCACCGAGCATGCGGCGGCCGAGGCGGGCTTTCGCGCGGCACGCGAATTGATTGACGCGGGGCTCCCGCGTTAGCGGCGGATAACTGCAGATAAAGGACGTCGTGCGGATTGGCACATGCATTGGCTGTGGCGCGCTGCGGCACCTGTTTTGCGAACGCCTGCCTTAAGGCGATGGGCTGGCGCGTGGATCCTGCCCATACGTGAGACGACCACGCGGTAAACGCAACTGGGCGCCGGCATCGATACCCGATGCGCGGCGCCCAGATCGATCGCGGTCCGCCCGAGCGGGCCGCGAATCGACGTGACTGCTGATTGGCTTAGTGGCCGAAGAACACCGATTGCGGGCCCGAAGCCGGCTCGCGCGTGCCCGATTGCGACGACACGTTCTTCACGCCGCCGTAGGCATTCGTTGTGGCTTCGTTGCGTTCAGCGGCAACGGTCTGCGCGTTCTGGCCTTGTTGCGAGGCCGGAGCGCCAACCGCCGGACGATAGAACGGTGCCGGACCATAACCGCTTGCAAAAGCGGGAGCGGCGATCGAGGCAGAAGCGGCAACCAGCAGGGCGGCGATGAACTTGGTCTTCATGGTAGGACTCCGATAACGTTCGACTGCATTTCAGGGAGGCGTCGCAGGGAGCTACTGAGGTGTGTCTGCAACGTCGATGGAATGCAGTGTATACCCCTACTATTGAAAATTTGTGCCGATAAACTGAAATTACTATTCCTCGCTGCGAAACAATCTCTCAGACGTAAGCGCGGCAAGGCTCGACGATGATCGGTCCCCATTGACCAAGTTTTTTTGAAGCCGAGACCATAGAGCGGGAGGGTTTAGAAAAGGGCGATAGCCCTTGGAGCCGGAAAAGCGGAGAACAGTGGAAAATCCCAACCCAAAACAAAAACGGCGTTGTGATTTCTCACAACGCCGTTTGCAAAACTTTACCGCTGAATTCTCTGGGGTGGCTGATGGGACTCGAACCCACGACGACAGGAATCACAATCCTGGACTCTACCAACTGAGCTACAGCCACCACTAACATCTGCTTGACTTGCTTTAAAAACCTGTCTTGCCGACGAAGAAACGAGATTATAGGGACTAGATTTGCGTTTGCCTAGTCCTTTATTCAGAAATTTCGACAGGCTCGCGCAGATGCTGTCTTGCTTCGTTGAAGATGGACAGATCGCGCGCCGCGAGCCGCTTGCTATCGGACAGCACGCGCCGCCAGCCGCGCGCACCCGCTTCGCCGCGATAAAGCCCCAGCGCATGACGCGTGATCGCGCCGAGATACGTGCCGCGCGCCATTTCGGCGGCGCAGTATTCGATCAGCTTCGCTTCGACTTCGTCGCGCGTCGGCGGCGTTTGGCTGGAGCCGTAGAAGCGCGCGTCGACCTCGGCGAGCACATACGGGTTGTGATAAGCCTCGCGTCCGAGCATCACGCCATCGACGTGCTGAAGATGCTGTTCGACTTCATCGAGCGTCTTGATGCCGCCGTTGATAATGATCTCGAGTTGCGGAAAATCGCGCTTCAACTGATACGCGTAGTCGTACTTGAGCGGCGGAATTTCGCGGTTTTCCTTTGGGCTCAATCCCTTCAGGATCGCATTGCGCGCGTGAACGATGAACACCTCGCAACCGGCCTGCGCGATCGTGCCGACGAAGTCGCGCACGAAGCCATACTCCTCGACCGTATCGACGCCGATCCGGTGCTTGACCGTCACCGGCACCGAGACCGCGTCGCGCATCGCTTTCACGCAATCGGCGACGAGCTGCGGCTCGTTCATCAGACACGCGCCGAATGCGCCGCGCTGCACGCGCTCGGACGGGCAGCCGCAGTTCAGATTGATTTCGTCGTAACCCCATTGCTCGCCGAGCTTCGCCGAACGCGCGAGGTCATCGGGCTCGCTGCCGCCCAGTTGCAGGGCGACGGGAGCTTCGTCGGGCGTGAACGCGAGGTGGCGCGGCACGTCGCCGTGCAGCAGCGCGCCGGTCGTCACCATTTCCGTGTAAAGCCACGTATGGCGCGAAATCATGCGATGCAGCGAACGGCAATGGCGATCGGTCCAGTCCATCATCGGCGCGACGGAAATGCGACGCGGGCTGGGAGTGCGAGGTACAGACATGGGACGGCGGGGCTTGATTCAAAACGCTAATTTTACCGCAACGCCGTAAATTGCCGATGGCGTGGGCCGACGGCGAGCCACGGGGCGCCGCTGTCGCGGTCATTGCATGCATGTCACGGCATGACGGGCCGCGCCGCCTCGCACGCCACCTCAATGACCATGCCCGCCGCTACTCCACGAACTTCCGCCGCCATGGCCGCCATGCCAGCCGCCGCCGTGCCCGTATCCGTGGCCGCCGTGGTAGTAGCAGCACGGACCGCCAAAACCGCCCCAGACGTCGACCGTGCCGTACACCGGCGCATAGGGCGGGCCGTATGCGTACGGGTAATACGGTTGTGCGTACGCGTAGCCCGCCGGCGGCGCCACCACGCATCCGGTCAAGCTCGCTGCCGCCGCTAGCAGCGTCATCGATGCAATGAGCCTGCTCACGATTTTCTCCTTCATATATACGTGAGAAAAACCGCGCGCCGTGGAGTTCAGTGGCATTTGTGTCCGCGCGTTACCGCGCGAGCGCATCGGGACACGGTCGTCACTCATGCTACGCGGTCGAATGCCGTCATGCTCAACCTTGGCCGCAATCTTGCCGCGTCTTACGAGACGACCCCGCGGTAACACTTGGTTAACGATTCGAAACGCAACTGAAGGGCGTGGCTGCTAATTTCGGCCCAGACAATGAGCCTTTGAATCCGGGCCGTTCGATAACCCTGCGCATGCGATTGCGCATGCCGAAGCCGGAAGAAAAGAACGTACCCGCCCTCGAGCCGTTATCGGGCCGCCCGGGCGACGCCTGCCCGAATCCAGTTCTCGATGAAGCACGATCCTCCGCCGGCCACCGCGGCGCAATGGCGCGCCGAAGCCGACGCCTGCCTCGCACGCGCGGAGCACGAAGCCGCATTGCGCTGTTTCGAATCCGCATGCGCGCTCGAACCCGCCGATGCCGGCCATCACGAGCGCCTTGCCGCGACGCTGGTCGTGCTGGACCGTTTCTCCGAAGCCGAAGTCCGTTATCGCGAGGCCATTGCGTGCGATCCCGGTAACGCCGATCTGCACCACGGGCTCGGCTGGACGCTCGAACGGATGAACCGGCTGGAACCGGCGGTCGATGCCTATCGCGAGGCGGTGCGTGTCAATCCGTGCGCCGACGGGTCGCACAACAACATCGGCAACTGTCTGCAGGCGCTCGGCCGCTTCGAGGAAGCGCATGAAGCGTATCGGCGCGCGATCGACGGGGCGCCGCGCGTGCCGCTCTATTACCGCAATTTCGTGCAGATCCAGCACCTTGCCGCCGACGACCCCGTGTTCGTCCGGCTCGCACAGCTTGCCGCCGATACGGCATTGTTCAATCCCGCCGAACAGGCCGAGTTGCATTTCGCGTATGCCGCGGCGCTGTCGGGCGTGGGGCGTGACGACGAATCGTTCGATCATCTGCTCAAAGGCAACGCGCTGTTTCGCGCCGGCCTGCGCTACAACGAGGCCGAATCGCTCGGACTGTTCGCGAGCCTGCCCGGGTTGCTCAGCGCGGATACGCTGGCGGCCGCGCGAGGTCTCGGCGATCCATCGGCGGCGCCGATTTTTATCGTCGGCATGCCGCGTTCGGGCTCGACGCTGATCGAGCAGATTTTCGCGAGTCATCCCCAGGTGTTAGGCGCGGGTGAGCGCACCGAATTCGGCGAGGCGCTGGTGACGTGCATTCGCCGTGACGCCGCCGACCCGTTGCGGATCGATATCGAAGCGTTGCAGCAGGCCGGCGCCGCGCAATGGCGCACGCTGGGCGCCGACTATCTGCAACGGATGCAATGCGTGCTGGCGGAAACCGGGGCGCGCGCGGGGAACGCCGCACCGCGCCACACCCATTTCACCGACAAATATCCGTTCAATTTCATCAACGTCGGCCTGATTCATCTGGCGCTGCCGAATGCGCGCTTCATTCACTGCCGCCGTTCGCCGTTGCAGACCTGTCTGTCGATTTTTTCGCGGATTTTCCACGACGTGCCGTTCGGCTACGATCTCGGCGAACTGGGCCGCTATTACCGCGCGTACGATGCGTTGATGTCGCATTGGCGGCGCGTGCTGCCCAAAGGCGTGATGATCGAGATCGAATACGAAGACCTGGTCGACGATTTCGAGGCCAATGTGCGTCGTCTGCTCGCGCATTGCGGACTCGACTGGGACGAGCGTTGTCGCGCGTTTTACCGGACTTCGCGGCGCGTGAGCACCGCGAGTTCGGCGCAGGTGCGCCGTCCGCTTTACCGGACTTCGATACGTCGCTGGCAGCCGCGCGCGGAGTTGCTCGAACCGTTGTTGACGGGGCTGGGGGCGGAACTGGGAGCGGCGCGGGAAATGAGGCGGCGAGAAGAGAGATCGCAGGAGAGAGGACTACCGGAAGCCGACGTAAACAACCCGCCTTGATCCCGGCACGCAGCGAACACGACCGGCACCGGCACCGGCACCGGCACGAGCGGATAAAAACGTAGCGCGCGTCAACGCGCGATCGCCGCCGCGTGATGCAGCGCAGGGTACACGCCGACGATGAACGCCGCGTAGAGCGCGGCCATCGTCACGCCGGCCGCCGTGCCCCAGATATCGCGCGATGCCGCGCCCTGGCGGAAATGCACGGGCAGCCCGACGATCACATAGCCGATCACGAAGAACACGATGACCGCGCGCACGGGCGACAGATCGTGACCGATAAATTCAAGCAGGGCGGACAGATTGAATGCGGGCATGGACAGGCAGGCAATCGCGCGGTCGGAGGTGTCGCGCGCGAAGCCGGAAGCCGAGAGCGGCGAGTGCGAGGCAGCGAGCGGTTCGCTCCATTTCACTCGTGCGGCGAGCTTCATCGCGCGATGACTTATGCGCATTAAAGGCTACGCACTCGCGACACGCAAGAAAAAGACTGTATAAATTTGTACGGCGCCGCTTTGCTTGCAGCGGGCCTGCAAGGCGACTTTCAGCGGGGCTTCACGGCGCTCCGGATGGCTTTCGACGCGAGGGTGCCGGCGTATGTCCGGCGCTGCCTTAATGTCGCTTCAACGTCGCTTCAATAGTGCTTTAACGTTTCCCCGAGGCGACGCCCGAACCGTGCCTAAGCGCCCGCTTCGCGCTTGCGCAATGGATCGAGCAACGGCTTCAGACCGTTGTGATCGATCTCCTGCATCAACGCGAGCAGACGGCCGATTTCGCCAGGCGGAAAGCCCTGGCTCGCGAACCAGTTCAAATAGTGGCCAGGCAGATCGGCAATCACGCGGCCCTTGTATTTGCCGAAGGGCATCACGCGCGTGACCAGCAGTTCGAGTTGTTCGGGATTCATGGCGGATTCATGCGGGGTAATTGCCGGGAAGCCGGCGCGAGGTTCATGAAGCGCGCCGCGAAGGATCGGGCCCGAGGCGCGGCCGCGAGCACGACCATCGAGGCCCGGCAGCGCCGGTCCGGCTTGGATTCCGCGTAGGCACCGTATTCTAGCCGTGCTGCAGGCAGGGCGCCGGCATGGTAACGTCTGCGCTTTCCGTTCATCTATTCGACAGGACAAGCTAGATGGAATACCGCAGACTCGGTGACTCCGACGTGAAAGTCAGCCAGATCGGTCTCGGCACCATGACGTGGGGCGAGCAGAACACCGAACAGGAAGCGCATGCGCAGATCGACTACGCGCTCGATCACGGCGTCAATCTGATCGACACTGCTGAAATGTATCCGGTGCCGCCGCGCGCTGAAACGCAGGGCTCGACCGAGCGCTACATCGGCACGTGGCTCGCGCAGCACGGCAGCATGCGCGAGAAGATCGTGCTCGCCACCAAGATCACCGGGCCCGCGCGTCAACCGCATAACCCGCGCCATATTCGCGGCGAGGCCAACCAGTTCGATCGCAAGAATCTGACCGAGGCGCTCGACGGCAGCCTCAAGCGTCTGCAGACGGACTACGTCGATCTGTATCAGATGCACTGGCCCGATCGCAGCACGATGACGTTCGGCCGCCCCCTGTATCCGTGGGTCGACGACGCGTACACGGTGCCGATCGAAGAGACGCTCGCGGTGCTCGCCGACTTCGTCAAGCAAGGCAAGGTGCGTCACATCGGCGTGTCGAACGAAACGCCGTGGGGCGTCGCGCAATTCCTGCGCGCGGCCGAAAAGTTCGGCCTGCCGCGCATCGTCAGCGTCCAGAATCCGTACAACCTCGTGAACCGTACCTACGAAGCGGGCCTGTCCGAGTTCGCGCATCGCGATGGCATCGGCCTGCTCGCGTATTCGCCGCTCGCGTTCGGCTGGCTGTCGGGCAAGTACGAAGGCGGCGCGCGTCCGGCCGGCGCGCGCATCACGCAGTTCGAACGTTTCCAGCGCTACAGCAAGCCGCAGGCCATGCAGGCGACCTCGCGCTACGTCGAACTCGCGAAGCGTCACGGCCTGTCGCCCGCGCAGTTCGCGCTCGCGTTCGTCAACAGCCGCCCGTTCGTGACGAGTACCCTGGTCGGCGCGACCTCGCTCGAGCAGTTGAAGGAAAACATCGCGAGCGCGCAGGTGACGCTGTCGGCGGAAGCGCTGGCGGAAATCGACCAGCTGCATGAATTGCAGCCGAGCCCGGCGCCTTGAGCGTGAGGTGAGGGCGAGGTGAGCGCTGCGTGTTCCGGTGGGCCGGGCTGGTCTGCCGGAACACGCCCGTGAAGCTGTTTCAGCCCGCGGCCCTCGCTGCATCTGCCGCTGCGTTCCTGGGCTCATGCGTCGACTCATGCGTCGGTTCGCGCGTCGCCCCATGCGGCGCATTCTCGCCGAGATCCCAGAACAGTCCCGCCATCATCCGCAATCCCTCGCGCACGACCGGGCTAAGCAGATGCTCGTTCGGCGCATGCTGCGAGCAGGCCGGGTACGAATGCGGCACCCAGATCGTCGGCAGACCGAGCGTGTCGGCGAATACGTCGTTGGGCAACGTGCCGCCGAGGTTCGGCAGCACCGCGGTTTTCTTGCCCGTGGTCCGTTCGAGCGACGCGATCGCCCATTCGACCCACGGGTCGTCCGGATTCAGGCGCGTGGCCGGCGCGCCGCGTTCGACGTCGAGTTCGACGAGCTGAAAACCATGCGCGTCGAGATGAGCGCGCAGATGCTGGCCGAGGTTCTCCCAATCGGTGCCGACCACGAAGCGCAGCTGGCAAACCGCGAACGCCGCCGGCGGAATCGCGTTGACCGGGTTCTCGGGATTGCCGGCCTTGAACGCGAGCACCTCGACGCTGTTCCAGCCGAACACACGCTCGGGCGCCGTGAGACCCGGCTCGCCCCAGTTGTCGTCGATGGCCGGGTCGCCGGGGCCGCCGCCCACTGCGATGTCGGCGAGCGCGCGGCGCACGGCCTCGGGAATCGGCGGCGGACGCAAGCCTGCGACCGCGATCACGCCGCGCGCATCGACGAGACTCGCGAGCGCACTCGCGAGCACGGTGGCCGGATTGCGCAGCAGGCCGCCCCAATTGCCCGAATGGTGCGCGCCGTCGCGCAGGTTCAGCGACAGCCTGAAATTGACCGCGCCGCGCGAGCCGAGGAACACGGTCGGGCGGTGCGCGGCGAGACGCGGGCCGTCGGAGGCGATCAGCACGTCGGCGGCCAGTTCGTCGCGCTGCGCGCGGCAGATCGCATCGAGCCCCGGCGAGCCGGTTTCCTCGCCCATCTCGATCAGCAGCTTCGCGTTGAAGCCGAGCTTGCCGCCGCGCGCCTCGCGCACGCTCGCGAGCGCGGCGAGGTTGATCGTGTGCTGGCCTTTGTTGTCGGCGGTGCCGCGGCCGAACCAGCGTTCGCCTTCGACGGTCACGGCCCACGGCGTGAGCGGCGCGCGCCACTGGCTGTCGTAGCCGCGCACGACGTCGCCGTGGCCGTAGATCAGCACGGTCGGCAGAGCGTCGCCTTCATGACGGTTCGCGATCAGGAACGGTCCGAAGCCGTTCACCGGGTTATCGACGATGCGCGTCTGGAACCCGAGGCGCGCGGCTTCGGGCGCGATTTCGTCGCTCAGATAGGACCGCAGCAGCGCGTCGCGACCGCTTTCCTCGCTCTCGGTGCGAAAGCCGACGCGGCGGTTCAGGTCGGCGAGAAAGGCGCCGGATTCGAAATGCCGGGTTGCGTGCTCGATCGCCTCGTTGCGACTCATGGATGTCTCCGATGCGGGGTGGGCTGGATGGCTCGGGAGGCTGACGAGATCGTCATGCGTGTCATGCCCTGTCATTGAGAGCGATTCTAGAAGCCGGGCTTTTTTGTCACAATGGCCGCATGGCCATGTGCGACACCCAACGGCAAATGTTCTCCAGGATGCCGAATCACGGCCTACACTGTGGTGGACAGCGGCATCCCTCGACAATGCATTGCGTAAAAGGTCACGAAAAACGGCGCAGAGATAACTCAGGAAGCTCGCGGAAGAACCACGCAGAGGCAGCACGGTAACGCCGTCCGCCCGCGATGCTGCAATGCACATCGACGGCGGATATCGACCCGGACAAGAAGCGCGCACCCTCATCGGTACGAGGCGTTCGCTCACAACAGAGCAATAGGACCAGGACATCGAATGGCGCAGCAAAAAACCAATCCCAAACTCGAACAGGCGCTGACGCGCGGCGATCTGGCGATCCGTCAGGCGAACTCGGCACGCGCAACCGCGTTGTTGCGCGCGCTGGCCAAGATGATCGTCGATGCGTCGGCGACCATCGGCGTGGAAGCCTTCACGTTGATCCACGACGGCGACAGGATCTACGATCCCGCCGATGGTTTGTGGCCGCAGGCATTGCTGATTTCGCTCGACGGTCCGGTCGAGGATACCGATCCCGACGAAGTGCGCACGGTGCGGCTTATCGCCGACGATCCGGGCACGGTGTTCCGCGTCGAGTGGCAGCGCGCCGACGGCAAGATCGGACGTCATGAGGGAGGACCGTTCGCGACGGTCGCGTTTATCTCGGACGTCGATATTCCGTGGACCGATGACGAGGATTGATCGGGAGCCAGACTGAGGCGCGGGAGCGCTGCGGTTCAACCCCGCGCGCGGACAGCATCGCGCGTGCCCGATGCCTTGCACGGGTGGCTCACGTTTCTTGCCTGGCGTGACGTGCAGGGTTCCACGGAGTGGGGGCCGCGGCTTGCCGCACTCGGCCTACTTCATCATCCTGCGGCGAAACAGAATCGCGGCTACGACGAAGCCACCCACCGCATACGCGGCCAGCACGCCCGCGTGCCACAGCGCGTGAGCGACCGGCCGCCCGAGCATGACCGGGCGCATCAGTTCGACCGCATGCGCGAGCGGCAACGCGCCGGTCGCGGCCTGCGCGGCGGCAGGCAGTTGCGAGGTCGGAAAGAACACGCCCGAGAGCAGCAGCATCGGCGTGAGCACGAGCGTCTGATAGAACATGAAAAAGTCGTACGACGGCGCGAGTGCCGTCACGATCATCGCGATGCTGGCGAAGGCGAGACCGGCCAGCACGATGACCGGCAAGCCGAGCAACATCGATGGAAAGCCCGCGTAGCCGAGCACGCCGGCCACGAGCATGATCGCGGCGCCCGACAGCATCGACTTGCTGGCTGCCCAGATCACCTCGCCGAGCACGATATCACCGAGCGTGAGCGGCGTGTGCATGATCGCTTCCCACGTGCGCTGCACGTGCATGCGCGAAAAGCCCGAATACATCGACTCGAAACTCGCCGACATCATCACGCTCGAAGCGACCGTGCCCGCCGCGAGAAACGCGATGTACGAGACGCCGTCGACGTGCCCGACCATCAGCCCGAGTCCGAGGCCGAGCCCGAACAGATAGATCATCGGGTCGGCGAGATTGCCGAACATCGACGCAAGCGCGAGCTTCTTCCAGACCAGATAGTTGCGGCGCCACACCGCGATCCAGTTCACGGCGTTGGCGGGGAAAGCGGCGAACGGTTCCTGTGCCGAAGGCGTGCCGCCGTGGGTTTCGTAGGTGCGTGCGTCCATGAGGTGTCTCGGGTTGTTCTCGCGTGCCCGGGGTTTGCCGGGTGCCTGCCTTGTGCCTGGTCCGTGCCTGCTTTGCGCGATTTTCTCGGTGGCGTCCCTTGTTTGCGGTTCCTGTCCGGTTGCCGCATCTATTGTGCGACGTCGCGGCTGCTTATGCCTTGCGTGCCGGGCATGTTTCGACGCCTCGTTTCGATGCGCGTTCTCAATCCTGCATCTCGCGGCCCGTGAGCCGCAAAAACACGTCTTCGAGATTCGCCGGCCGATGCAGATAGCGCAGATCGGCGCGCTGCTTGAGCCGCGCATGCACAGGCTGCGCGTCGTTCACGTAGCAGAACAGGGTTTCGCCGCTGATCTCGGTTCGCTCGGCGAGCGGCGCGAGTTCGTCGCGCAACGCAAGCGGGTCGGGGCCGTAGATCTCGATCACGTCGCAGCCGATCTCGGAGGCGATCAACTCGCTCGGCGCGCCCTCGGCGATCTTGCGTCCTTCCTCGATCACGCAGAGCCGATGACATAGCCGCTCGGCTTCTTCCATGAAGTGCGTGGTCAGCAGGATGGTTTTGCCGCGCGCGAGCAGCGAGCGCAACCGCTCCCAGATCAGATGCCGCGCCTGCGGATCGAGCCCGGTGGTCGGCTCGTCCATGATCAGCACGTCGGGGTCGTTGATGAGCGCACGCGCAAGCGTGAGGCGCCGCTTCATGCCGCCCGACAGTTCGCTCACGCGTGCGTCCGCCTTGCTTTCGAGCCGCGCGAATTCGAGCAGTCCGGGCACGGCCGCGCGGCATTGCGCGGCGCTCAAGCCAAAGTAGCGGCCGAACACGAGCAGGTTTTCGCGCACCGTGAAATCGGGATCGAGGTTGTCGAACTGCGGCACCACGCCGACGCGCGCCCGCGCCACGCGCGCACGGCCCGGAATCGGCTCGCCGCACAGGCGGATTTCGCCGGCATCGGGCGACGCGATGCCGAGCAGCATGCGCAAGGTCGTGGTCTTGCCCGCGCCGTTGGGGCCGAGCAGGCCGAAGCATTCGCCCGCATTGACATGGAACGACAATCCATCGACGACCGTTTTTTCGCCGTAGCTTTTCCTGACCTGATGGAATTCGATAGGGGCGGCAGGCATGGATCGATGAAGGCTCCGGAAGAACACGCTACGGCAGGCAATGGACGCGGTGCGCGCGGATGGCCGCAACGGCTACGAAAGCAGTCCATTCTAGGGCATTGTCGAGCGAAGACGCCTGCAGCCCTGTTGGGCGTAGACGCGTGTTGGACATCCTTCAGGCACCTATCGTGCTGGGGAATCGATGCTCGGGGGCGACGCTGAACGGAGCGTCGCCACGCCACGCGATATTTTTTGCGCTGCCATATTTGCGTGCAAAACCGGGCCGATGCCGCCGCAACGTCCGTGCGGCCTGCATTAACCTGTAGCGACTACGCACTTAGCGTTTTCCATCTCTTGCAAGCTGAATTGCGGCGCACCATGATTGACTCAGACCGCGCTTTCCGCGCGAAGGGAGAAAATGATGGCGAGCTACCAGAAAATCCTGTTGTGCTACGACGGCTCGCGCGAAGGCCGTAAAGCCCTGCGTTGCGGCGCCGATCTGGCGTTGGACCTGAAGGCGGAAACGCATTTGCTGTCGGTGGTCGACATGCGTTCCAGCATCGCGCAAAGCGCGGGCCTGTTGACCGACGTGGCCTGTGGCAGCTTCGAAAAAACCGCCCGCGAGATTCTGCAGGAGGGCGTGAACTGGCTGACCGAGCGCGGCGTGAACGCACAAGGGCATTTCGCGTTCGGCCATCCGATCGACGAGATCGCCAATCTCGCCAATGAGTTGCAGGTCGATCTCGTGGTGGTCGGTCATCGCTGCCGGACCGGCTTGTCGCGCTGGTGGATGGGCGCGGGTAATACGCCGCTGCTCGATCGCGTGTCGTGCAGCATTCTGGTCGCGTGTTCGTCGGTGCAGGAGCAGCAGCAGGCCGCGGCCTGACGCGGTGATGTACCGATGAGCGTTGCCTGAGCAACGCTTGCTTATGCAAGATGAGGCACGATCACGCGCGGGATTTCGACATGGCGCGATCGTGCATGAGAGTTGACGCGTGCGGCTCGTTGCGTGCCGGTCTGAATGAGGGCTTGCACGAAGGTCTGAATGACGGCCTGAATAACGGCGAGCGCCATTGAAAGACCTCGATGCGGTATCGAACAGCGCCGGGCGTATCGAAACGCTTGTCGCATCCTGTCGAGTGGCCGGCTACGATAGCCGGCCACTCGTCCATTCAGATCAAACTTCCCATTCACTCGTTCAGATTGATCGCGGCGAGCTTCCACGTGATCAGACCTTCGCGGCGGAAGATGGCCGAGTAGTTCGCATTGCCTTCGCCGCGCCGGTACGTGATGACGAATTCATTGAGGCTGCGATAACCGGCCGTGCTTTGCCGCGCGGGCGGTGCCGCATTCGGTTGATTGGTGTTGTTTGCGGCGGGTGGCGCCGGCTGGCCTTCCGTGCCCGCGGCAGGCGGTGCCGCCGGCTGCTCGCCCGGGGTGCCGCGTGGCGGCATGCCGTTCAGCAGGGCCGCGACACCGTCTGGTGTCGCATAGGCATCGACGAGCGGACCGATCAACGTCACGCCGATCACCGCGCCAATCGTGGCTATCTTGTTACCGGCGTCCGCTTCGAGCCGGCGCGTCAGCATGTCGGCCACCTGCAGCTTGAGGCTGTCGCGTAACGCGGGAAAGTCGACGTATGAATTGACGGTTTGCACGTCTCGCGCATCGGCCGCGCGTTTGAGATTGTTCACCGCGATATACGGCGACGCATAAATAAACCCTAGCGCGGCAATCACGATGAC
The DNA here is from genome assembly GCF_011752995.1 of Burkholderia sp. Ax-1724. Lineage (GTDB taxonomy): Bacteria > Pseudomonadota > Gammaproteobacteria > Burkholderiales > Burkholderiaceae > Paraburkholderia. Next base: position 323,106 of record NZ_VWWL01000003.1, on the reverse strand, counting down.
CACGATCAACGTGATAAGTAGTGGCCGGGTGGCACTGCCATGGATGCGTTTCTGAACTCTCATCGGATCGGACTCTCCCGTCAGGTTGGGTCTAACGTGGACCACGGCGAGGACGAAACGATCCCAATATCACGCGAATACCTGAACACAGGAAGTACGCTCCGCGTTCATTCACAAATTATTCAGGACTCGCTCAGAATTTGCTCAGGACTCGAACACCGCGCCGTGCATATTGGCTTCGTCGGCTATGCAGCGATCGATCATACGGCATACGGCCTCGATCGTGCCGACCATGATTAATCGCGATGGCCCATGATAGACGCGCACCGGCGCGCGACGCGACGGCTCGGCCGTATTCAAGCCCGAATTCAGCGAGACGCGCGCGAATGCCGGCAACGACGACGGCAAGCCGGAGCTTGAAGCGGGCTCGTCGAACAGCGACGGCGTGTGCTCAGCGGGCGCTTCGATCAGTGGGCAGGGCGTGAGCTTGCGCAGATGGCGCAGACGGCCGAACTGGCGAAAAGGCAGCAGACGGGCAAGACGTTCCATGAGTCTCTCCAGGCGATGCGAGGTAAATGCAGCTTGGGTTGGACAAACCGGCGCGAGCGGTCCTGGCGGTACGGACGTACCAGCCAATCAGAACTCGCTCGGGCGGATCAGCCCTACGGCGATCCCTTCCAGCGCGAAATCCGCGCTGCCGGTTGCCACGAAGATGTTTTCGTAATCGGGGTTTTCCGCGATCAACTCAATGCCGTTCGAGCGGCGCTTCAGGCGCTTGACCGTGACGTCGTCGCCGAGCCGGGCAATGATGATCTGGCCGTCCTTCGCTTCGCTGCGCTTTTGCACCGCGAGCAGGTCGCCGTCGAGAATGCCCGCGTCGCGCATCGACAGGCCACGCACCTTCAGCAGGTAGTCGGGCTTGCTCGAGAACAGCGCCGGGTCGCATGCGTAGTGCTGCGAGATATGTTCCTGCGCGAGGATCGGGCTACCCGCCGCGACCCGGCCGATGAGCGGCAGCGACAACTGCATGAGGCCCGCGTGCGGCAGCGTGAACTGGTGCGGCGCATCATCCTGCCCGGACAGCAGGCGGATGCCGCGCGAGGCGCCGGCCGCGAGCTCGATCACGCCCTTGCGGGCCAGCGCGCGCAGATGTTCTTCCGCCGAATTGGCCGAGCTGAAACCCAGTTCGGCCGCGATTTCGGCGCGGGTGGGCGGAAAGCCGGTGCGTTCGATCGCGCGGCGGATCAGATCGAAAACCTGCTGCTGTCGTGCGGTGAGTTTTGTCATGGCCACTGTATGTATGAACAGGTGACTGTATTTTTATACAGTATTCGGCGCATTTCAAGCTTTACTTTAAGTTCTCGAAACGGGGGACGTTCCGGCGTCGCTTTGGGGCGTCATCGCGGCTGTTTGGTCGTTACAGCGCCGCGCCCGTCTGCCGTTACCACTTTTGCGTATTAAAAAATGAAGAAACATTATTTTTAATGATGAAAGCGCTTCGATAGACTGGCTTCCGGGTTGGCGCTCATGTGCACGTGACCGCGACGCAAAACAACAGCAGATTCGCCGAGGCGGATCATCACGCGGAGAAAAGTTGACATGAACCATCGGCAGACGGGGCTTACGGGCAGGACGAAACGATTCATCGCGGCATTGGCCGTCGGCGCGGCGGGCGCGCTCGGCATGTTCGGCGCGAGCGGGGCGGCGTATGCCGACACGACGCTGCTCAACGTGTCCTACGACCCGACGCGCGAGCTGTACCAGGACATCAATCAGGCCTTCGGCAAGGAATGGAAGGCGAAGACCGGCGAGACCGTCAATTTCAGGCAGTCGCACGGCGGCTCGGGCGCACAGGCGCGCTCGGTGCTCGACGGCCTGCAGGCCGACGTCGTGACACTGGCGCTCGCTTACGACATCGACGCGCTCGCGAACAAGGGCCTCGTCGACAAAAACTGGCAGAAGCGCCTGCCCGACAATGCCTCGCCCTACACGTCGACGATCGTGTTCCTCGTGCGCAAGGGCAACCCGAAGCACATCAAGGACTGGGACGATCTCGTCAAGCCGGGCGTGTCGATCGTCACGCCGAATCCGAAAACCTCGGGCGGCGCGCGCTGGAACTACCTCGCCGCGTGGGCGTACGCCGAGCACCTGCCGGGCGGCAACGCGCAGACGGCGAAGGCGTTCGTCGGCAAGCTCTATAAAAACGCGGGCGTGCTCGATTCGGGCGCGCGCGGCGCGACCACGAGCTTCGTGCAGCGCGGGATCGGCGACGTGCTGATCGCCTGGGAAAACGAGGCGTTCCTGTCGCTGAAGGAATTCGGCCCGGACAAGTTCGAGATCGTCGTGCCGTCGGCGAGCATTCTTGCCGAGCCGCCGGTCGCGGTGGTCGACAAGGTCGTCGACAGGCATGGCACGCGCAAGCTCGCCGAGGCCTATCTGAACTTCCTCTATAGCGAAGAGGGCCAGGAGATCGGCGCGCGCAACTTCTATCGTCCGCGTTCGAACAAGGTGCCAGCCGAGCTGACCGCGAGGTTTCCGAAGCTGAAGCTCTACACGGTGGACGATTCGTTCGGCGGCTGGGCTAACGCGCAGAAGACCCATTTCGCGGACGGCGGCGTGTTCGATTCGATCTATCAGCCGCAGTAACAGCGGTTGCCGCCGCGCCTGAAAACGAGCGCGGCGGCAATGCCGCATCAGGCAGCATAAGACGACATAAGGCAACGCGCGGCGCGGCGGCGCGCGGGCCATCCGCCGCGCGAGCATCAACCCTGAACGAGTATCCAGCATGACCACGTTGACCTTTCGCAAGCCGAGCGCATTGCCCGGCTTCGGCCTGACACTCGGCATCACGGTGGCGTACCTGAGCCTCGTGGTGCTGATTCCGTTGGCATCGACCTTTCTGAAGACCTCGACGCTCGACTGGGACCAGTTCGTGCGCGCGGTCACCTCGCCGCGCGTGCTCGCGTCGTATCGGCTGACGTTCTTCTCGGCGCTCGGCGGCGCGCTCATCAACGCGGCGTTCGGCTTTCTCGTCGCGTGGGTGCTGGTGCGCTACACGTTTCCGTTCAAGCGCATCGTCGATGCGGTCGTCGATCTGCCGTTCGCGCTGCCGACCTCGGTGGCCGGCATTTCGCTCGCGGCCGTGTATGCGGGCAACGGCTGGATCGGCCAGTTTCTCGTGCCGCTCGGCATCAGGATCGCGTTCACGCCGGCCGGCGTGCTGGTCGCGCTGACGTTCATCGGCCTGCCGTTCGTGGTGCGCACGGTGCAGCCGGTGCTGGAGGAGTTCGAACGCGAGCAGGAAGAGGCGGCCGCCTGCCTCGGCGCGTCGCGCTGGCTCACGTTTCGCCGCGTCGTGCTGCCGGCCGTGTTGCCGGCGCTGCTGACCGGCTTCGCGCTCGCCTTTGCGCGCGCGCTCGGCGAATACGGCTCGGTGATCTTCATCGCCGGCAACGTGCCGATGAAATCGGAGATCACGTCGCTGCTCATCATCACGAAGCTCGAACAGTACGACTACGCGGGCGCGACCGCGCTCGCGGTCGTGATGCTGATCGTGTCGTTCCTGATGCTGCTGTTCATCAATACGTTGCAGTGGTATTTGCAGCGGCGCACGAGCCGCGGCGGCGCGGGGCCCGTGCCGCAGGGGCCGGCGGGCGGCGCCGTGAGCAACGCGGCGAGCGGCGCCACCGGCACGGCAACCAGCCATGCAGCGCGGGTCGCGGCAGTCGGCGGAGGTGCGCAATGAGCGGCCGTTCTACGAACCCGGGCAACCACGCGAACGGTGCCAGCGAAGTGCAGGGCGCAAATTCCACGCGGGCCCGCGCCAGTGCGTCGCTTGACACCTCGCTTGGCACCTCGCCTGATACGTCACTCAACACGTCGCCCGGCGTGCCGCGCCGGCCCGATCCGGTCAGCGAGCCGCCGGCGGTGCGCTGGCTGCTGACCGGCATCGCGCTGCTGTTTCTCGCGCTGTTCCTCGTCGTGCCGCTTGTCGCCGTGTTCTATCAGGCGCTTGCCAAGGGGCTGGGCTTTTACTTCGAGTCGCTCGCCGATCCCGATGCGCTCTCGGCCATCAAGCTCACGCTGCTGACCGCCGCGATCGCCGTGCCGCTCAATCTCGGGTTCGGTCTCGCAGCGTCGTGGTGTATCGCGAAGTTCGAGTTTCGCGGCAAGGCGCTGCTGACCACGCTGATCGATCTGCCGTTCTCGGTCTCGCCGGTCATCTCGGGTTTGATTTACGTGCTGATGTTCGGCGCGCAGGGCTGGTTCGGCCCATGGCTCGCAGACCACGACGTGCAGATCATCTTCGCGGTGCCGGGCATCGTGCTTGCGACGATCTTCGTGACGTTCCCGTTCGTCGCGCGCGAACTGATTCCGCTGATGCAGGCGCAAGGCAACGACGAGGAAGAAGCCGCGCACGTGCTCGGCGCCTCGGGCTGGCAGATTTTCCGTCGCGTCACGCTGCCGAACATCAAATGGGGCCTGCTGTACGGCGTGATTCTCTGCAACGCGCGCGCGATGGGCGAGTTCGGCGCGGTGTCGGTGGTGTCGGGCCATATTCGCGGACAGACCGACACGATGCCGCTGCACGTCGAAATTCTCTACAACGAGTACAACTTCTCGGCAGCATTCGCCGTGGCGTCGCTGCTGGCGCTGCTCGCGCTCGTCACGCTCGGGCTCAAGCTGCTGGCCGAGCGCCATATGTCGGCGGAGCTGTCGGCCGCGCGCGAGGTGCCCGCGTATGCGGGGCCGGCGCCGGTGCCGTTGTCCACGGACACGAGCACGGGCACGCGGCCGGCCGGTGCGCCGTCCGCGCCTCATTCGTTTTTCGCCAACGCAACGCCTGCGTCGCAGCCACACCCGCTCAAGCAAGGAGAGCTGTAAATGGGTATCACCGTTCGTCACCTGCACAAGCGCTTCGGCGATTTCGTCGCGCTCGACAATGTCTCGCTCGACTTTCCGCCGGGCGAACTGGTCGCGCTGCTCGGGCCGTCGGGGTGCGGCAAGACCACGCTGCTGCGCGTGATCGCCGGTCTCGAATACGCGGACGCCGGCCAGGTCGTGCTGCAAGGTCAGGACGTCGCGGCGGTCGGCGCGCGCGAGCGTGAAGTCGGCTTCGTGTTCCAGCATTACGCGCTGTTCCGTCACATGACGGTGTTCGAGAACGTCGCGTTCGGTCTGCGCGTGAAGCCGCGCAAGGAGCGGCCTGCCGAGAGCGTGATTCGCGAGAAGGTGCATGAGCTGCTCAGGCTCGTGCAGCTCGACTGGCTCGCGCAGCGCTATCCGTCGGAGTTGTCGGGCGGGCAGCGGCAGCGTATCGCGCTCGCGCGTGCGCTCGCCGTGGAGCCGAAGGTGCTGCTGCTCGACGAGCCGTTCGGCGCGCTCGACGCGAAGGTGCGCAAGGAGTTGCGCAGCTGGCTGCGGCGTCTGCACGACGATCTGCATATCTCGACGATCTTCGTCACGCACGACCAGGAAGAAGCGCTCGAAGTGGCCGACCGCATCGTCGTGCTCAATCGCGGCCACGTCGAGCAGGTGGGCAGCCCGCAGGACGTCTACGATCATCCGCAGACGCCGTTCGTCTACGAGTTTCTCGGCGCGGCGAACCGTCTGCATGGCAACGTCGACGCACAGGGCTTCGTGGTCGATGGCGCGGCTTTGCCGGTCGCGATCGCGGCCGGTTTCAGCGGGCCGGCGTTCGCCTACGTGCGGCCGCACGATCTGCAACTGTATCCGCAGACGGCGGGGCATCGCGAGGGTATCGTGGTGGACGTGCAGCGCGTCGTGACGCTTGGCGGTTCGGTGCGCGTCGAACTCGCGGGCCGCGAGGGCAATCTGCTCGAAGCGGAACTCGATCGCGAGACGTGGCGCGATCTGCAACTGGCGGTCGGCGATGGCGTGACCGCGGTGCCGCGCGCGTTGCGCGTGTTTCCCGCGCAGTGAGAGGGGGGCGCCGCCGCGCGGCGCGCATGACAGGAGAGCAACGTATCGGCCGGACCCGGCGGTTGCGCCGGGTGAGTGGCTTCAAAGCGGTGACTGCAAATCGGCTTCAATAACTCAACATAACTCAACTCTGGCTGAACCGGAGACACATCGATGAATTTCCAGCAATTGCGCTTCGTGCGCGAGGCCGTGCGGCAGAACATGAACCTGACCGAGGTTGCGAACGTGCTGTACACGTCGCAGTCGGGCGTGTCGAAACAGATCAAGGATCTCGAGGACGAACTCGGCGTCGACATCTTCATCCGCCGCGGCAAGCGGCTCACGGGCCTGACCGAGCCGGGCAAGGCCGTGCATCAACTGATCGAGCGGATGCTGCTCGACGCGGAGAATCTGCGCCGCGTGGCGCGTCAGTACGCGGATCAGGACAGCGGCCATCTGGTCGTGGCGACCACCCACACGCAGGCGCGCTACGCGCTGCCGAAGGTGGTCCGGCAGTTCACCTCGGTGTTCCCGAAGGTGCATCTGGCGCTGCGCCAGGGCAGCCCGCAGCAGATCGCGCAGATGATTATCAACGGCGAGGCCGACATCGGCATCTCGACCGAAGCGCTCGACCGCTTCCCCGACATCGTCACGTTCCCGTGCTATTCGTGGCATCACGTGGTGGTCGTGCCGAAGGGGCATCCGCTCGTGGGCCGCGAAAATCTGACGCTCGACGAGATCGCCGAATTCCCGATCGTCACCTACGACCAGGACTTCACGGGCCGCTCGCATATCGACCAGGCGTTCGCGAAAGCAGGTGCGTTGCCCGACGTCGTGCTGACCGCGATCGACGCCGACGTGATCAAGACCTACGTCGAACTCGGCATGGGCATCGGCGTGGTCGCGGCGATGGCCTACGATCCGAAACGCGACACCGAACTCGTCGCGCTCGACACGCAGCATCTGTTCGAGGCCAGCACGACGCGCGTCGGCTTGCGCAAGGGCGCGTTTTTGCGCGCCTACGCGTACCGGCTGATCGAAATGTTCGCGCCGCAGTTGAGCGAGGCCGATATCGCGGCGCAGTTGCGCGAGGCGGTGTGAGCGGGCGATGAGGGCGCCGGGTCCTTGAGACTGGGGTGCGTCTTCGCGGCGCCCGCGTGATGCCTTCATGATGCCCATCGCCTAATGCCCTCACGACACCCGCACGCGCCGCTCAAGCCTTGCGGGCTCCCGGTTTTCCATACATGGCGGCGGCTGGCGCATCGCTTACAATCGCCGCCATGAATACTTCCACTTCCTCTTCGCCGGTTTCTCCCGGCCACGGCGCGGCGCCGTCGCTGCCGCGCATCGCCGTGCTCGCGACCGGCGGCACGATCGCCGGCGCGGCCGCGGATGCGGCCAATACCTCGGGCTATCAGGCGGGCGTCGTCGGCGTCGAGCAGTTGCTCGCGGCAGTGCCGGCGTTGTCCGCGGTCGCGCGGATCGCACCCGAGCAGATCGCCAGCGTCGACAGCAAGGACATGGCGCTACCGCTATGGAGCACGCTGGCGCAACGCATCGACACGCTGCTCGCGAGCGAGGACGTCGACGGCGTCGTGGTCACGCACGGCACCGATACGCTCGAAGAAACCGCCTACCTGCTGCATCTGACCGTCAAGTCGGACAAGCCCGTCGTGCTGACCGCGGCGATGCGGCCGGCCTCGGCGTTGTCGGCCGATGGTCCGCTGAATCTGCTGAATGCTGTGACGGTGGCCGGGCATGCGTCGGCGCGCGGGCAGGGCGTGCTGGTGGCGTTCAACAACCGCATTCATAGTGCGCGCGACGTCGTCAAGACGAGCACCTATGCGGTCGACGCGTTCCAGTCGCCGGAGATCGGCGCGCTGGGCTGGGTGCAGGACGGCCGCGTCGAATTTCAGCGCGGCGTGGTGCGCGCGCATACGCTCGCGAGCGAATTCGCGAGCGGCGCGCAGTGGCCGCATGTGGAGATCGTCGCGAGCTATGCGGGCGTCTCGCGGCTTGCCGTCGATGCGCTCGTCGCGGCCGGTGTGCGCGGCATCGTCGTGGCGGGCACGGGCAATGGCTCGATCCATCAGACGCTGCAGCAGGCGCTGGCCGAGGCGGTGACGCGCGGCGTCGCGGTGGTGCGCGCGTCGCGCGTCGGCTCGGGCCACGTGATGCGCAACGGCGCGGCCGCCGACGACGCGCTCGGTTTCGTCAGCGCAGGTTCGCTGAATCCGTACAAGGCGCGGGTGCTGCTGATGCTGGCGCTGGGCGCGGGCCATACGGCGCCGGCCGTGCTGCAGAAGGTGTTCGATACGTATTGATTGACGGCCCGGCGGTGTGAGCCGATGCGAGCCGGTGAGCGCCGATCAGGCGTCGGATCGGCAACGCGCGCCGCCTGCAGCGATGTGACGACGGTTCCAGCGGATGGCCGCTCGACCCGAAGTAGAGTCCAGGATTGTGATTCCTGTCGTCAACGCGGCGTTTGGCAGAGCGCGGGAAACCCGCTCAAAGAATCGCCACGACAACCGATCCGACAGCCGGACACCCGACGACGACGTCTGACCGACCAAGGCTTCCCCGCCTTCGCCGGGTGCCGCTGCGGACCCCACTTGCCGCTCTCAGCCCAGAGCGGCACGATTTGCCCGTTGCGCCGCGCGGACAGCCGAAGCTGCCGCGCGACCAACAGGCGCCCCACCTGTGCTTGCCGGGACGCCGCCCGCCGATGCCGGGCCGCGGGCCATGGCGGCGGGCCGAAGTCGGCCGCGATTGGTAACCGTCGTCGGCAACCGGCAATAGCCACGAATAGCCGGCAATAAATAGCCAGCAACAACCGCCGGCAAGCTCAACCGCGAAAACCGGAACCTCAGGCCGCCTTCGCTTCCTCACCGCCCGGCGCCTGCGCGACCTCATGGTTCGCCATGATTTCGAGGGCGCGCACCATCGCCGAGTGATCCCACGCCTTGCCGCCGTTCGCCGCGCACACGCTGAACAGTTGCTGCGCGCTCGCGGTATGCGGCAGCGCGATACCGAGCTTGCGCGCGCCGTCGAGCGCGAGGTTCAGGTCCTTCTGATGCAGCTCGATGCGAAAGCCCGGGTTGAAGGTGCGCTTCGTCATGCGCTCGCCGTGCACTTCGAGAATCCGCGACGACGCGAAGCCGCCCATCAGCGCGCGGCGCACGCGTTCCGGATCGGCGCCCGAGCGCGACGCGAACAGCAGCGCTTCGGCCACCGCCTCGATGTTCAGCGCGACGATGATCTGGTTCGCGACCTTGCAGGTCTGGCCCGCGCCGTTCTCGCCGATCAGCGAGATGTTCCTGCCCATCAGCTCGAACAGCGGTTTCGCCAGCGCAAAGGCTTGCTCGGGACCGCCGACCATGATCGTCAGCGTCGCGTCGCGCGCGCCGATTTCGCCGCCGGATACCGGCGCGTCGAGATAGTCGGCACCGAGCGCGTTGATCTTCTTCGCGAATACCTGCGTGTCGAGCGGCGAGATCGAGCTCATGTCGATCACGAGCTTGCCTCGCGTGAGGCCGGCGGCGACGCCGTCGTCGGCGAACAGCACGTTGGCGACGTCGGGCGTGTCCGGCACCATGATGATGACGATGTCGGCGGCCTGCGCGACGGCGGTCGAACTGGCGGCCACGCTGGCCGTTTTCGCGATGTCGTCCGGCACCGGATACGCGCCGTTCACGAACAGCGCGTGACCGCCCTTGATGAGGTTGCGCGCCATGTGCGCGCCCATGATGCCGAGGCCGATGAAACCGATCTTTGCCATGTGTCTGAATCTCCAGGGTGATAGGGAGGCGTGCGTCAGGCCGCTTCAGGGGACCATGAGGAAACCGAAGCAGGCTCAGGCCGCCGCGTGCGCCGCGCCGCGCGATTGACCGGCCACGCTGTGCAGCCAGCCGAGGCCGGCCTCGGTCGTCGCACGCGGCTTGTATTCGCAGCCGACATAACCGTCGTAGCCGAGCGAGTCGAGCCGCGCGAACAGATACGGGTAGTTGATTTCGCCGCTGCCCGGTTCGTGCCGCCCGGGGTTGTCGGCAAGCTGGATGTGCGCGATCTGCGCGAGGTTCTTTTCGATCGTCGCGGCGAGTTCGCCTTCCATCCGTTGCATGTGATAGATGTCGTATTGCAGGAACAGATTGTCCGAGCCGACCTCGCGAATCACGTCGAGCCCGTCGCGCGAACGGTTCAGCGCGAAGCCCGGAATGTCGTACGAGTTGCACGGCTCGACGAGCAGGCGGATGCCGGCTTTCTTCAGTTCGGCCGCGGCAAAGCGCAGGTTCCCGACGATCGTCGCGCGCGCGGTGTCGGCATCGATGCCCGTGCCCGGAATGCCGACGAGGCAGTTCAGTTGCGGCACCTTCAATGCGCTGGCGTACTCGATCGCGCGGTTGACGCCTTCCCGAAACTCGCCGACCCGATCGGGCAGGCACGCGATGCCGCGTTCGCCGGCGTCCCAGTTGCCCGCGGGCAGGTTGTGCAGCACGAGCTTCAGGCGGTTCTGCTGCAGACGGTCGCTCAAATCGGCGATCGAATACGGATACGGAAACAGGAATTCGACGGCATGAAAGCCGGCGTTGGCCGCGGCCGCGAAACGGTCGAGGAACGGCACTTCGTTGAACAGCATCGTCAGATTCGCTGCAAATTTCGGCATGGTGCGTGTGTCTCTCTGGTCGGTCAGGGCGGTCAGGGGAATCGCGCGCGCGGTTCTCGCGCGGCGAGGGCGGGGCGTTTCATGCGAACGACCCCGGCCCTCGCGCGCGGCATGCATCGCGTGCGCTACAGCTACGGCGGTGACGGCGGCCGCCGCGAGCGCGGCCGGCTCAAACTCAGGCCCGGTCTCAGTCCAGCAGGCTGATCGCGGTCGGTGCGTCCTCGTGCCTTTCGGCCAGTTCCTCGAACTCGTTGATCGCGTCGATCTCGGTGCCCATCGAGATATTGGTCACGCGTTCGAGAATCACTTCGACGATCACCGGCACGTTGAACTCGCCGAGCATCGACTGCGCCTTCTCCAGCGCCGGTTTCAGCTCTTCGGGCTTGAACACGCGAATCGCCTTGCAGCCGAGACCTTCGGCCACCGCCACGTGATCGACGCCATAGCCGTTCGTCTCCGGCGAATTGATGTTCTCGAAGCCGAGCTGCACGCAGTAGTCCATCTCGAACGCGCGCTGCGCCTGGCGGATCAACCCGAGATACGAGTTGTTCACGACCACATGCACGTACGGCAGCTTGAATTGCGCGCCGGCCGCGAGTTCCTCGATCATGAACTGGAAGTCGTAGTCGCCCGAGAGTGCGACGATCGGCCGTTGCGGATCGGCCGCGCGCACGCCGAGCGCCGCCGGAATCGTCCAGCCGAGCGGGCCGGCCTGGCCGCAGTTGATCCAGTTGCGCGCCTTGTAGACGTGCAGGAATTGCGCCGCGGCGATCTGCGACAAACCGATCGTGCTCACGTAGCAGGTATCGCGGCCGAACACCTGGTTCATCTCTTCGTAGACGCGCTGCGGCTTCATCGGCACGTTGTCGAAGTGCGTCTTGCGCAGCATCGTGCGCTTGCGCTCCTGGCAATCGGCAACCCATGCGCTGCGGTCCTTGAGCTTGCCCGCGGCCTTCCACTCGCCCGCCACGTCGACGAACAGTTCGAGCGCGGCCTTCGCGTCCGAGACGATGCCGAGATCGGGGCCGAACACGCGGCCGATCTGCGTCGGTTCGATATCGACGTGCACGAACTTGCGGCCCTTCGTATAGACGTCGACGCTGCCGGTGTGGCGGTTGGCCCAGCGGTTGCCGATGCCGAGCACGAAGTCGGAGGCGAGCATCGTCGCGTTGCCGTAGCGGTGCGAGGTCTGCAGACCGACCATGCCGGCCATCAACGGATGGTCGTCGGGAATCGCGCCCCACGACATCAGCGTCGGGATCACCGGCACGCCGACCGTTTCGGCGAACTTCACGAGCAGGTCTTCGGCCACGGCGTTCAGCACGCCGCCGCCCGAGACGATCAGCGGCTTGTCGGCCTCGTTGAGCAGCGCGAGCGCGGCTTCGATCTGTTTTCTCGTCGCCTTCGGCTTGTAGACAGGCAGCGGTTCGTACGTGTCGATGTCGAATTCGATTTCGGCGAGCTGCACGTCGATCGGCAGATCGACCAGCACCGGGCCCGGACGGCCCGAGCGCATCAGATGGAACGCCTGCTGGAACACGCGCGGCACCAGCGCCGGCTCGCGCACGGTCACGGCCCACTTGGTGACGGGCTTGGCAATCGATTCGATATCGACCGCCTGGAAGTCTTCCTTGTAGAGACGCGCGCGCGGCGCCTGGCCTGTGATAGCCAGAATAGGAATCGAGTCGGCCTGGGCGGAGTACAAACCGGTGATCATGTCGGTGCCAGCAGGCCCCGAGGTGCCGATGCACACGCCGATGTTGCCCGGCCGGGCGCGCGTGTAGCCTTCGGCCATGTGCGAGGCGCCCTCGACGTGGCGCGCAAGCACGTGGCTGATGCCGCCGGCTTTGCGCATCGCCGAGTAGAACGGGTTGATCGCGGCGCCCGGCACGCCGAACGCGGTATCGATACCTTCTTTTTCGAGCACCAGCACGGCGGCGTCGACGGCTCTCATTTTGGCCATGAATGTCTCCTCAATGTCTGGAAATGGGCAAACCAAAGTCTGTTGAGATGCACTTTAGGCCTGACCTAAAGGTTTGATAAGATCAGTTCGGGTCGCTTATTTCGAAACAAAAAGTATTGAATGGCGTGAAGCCCGACGGAGGGCCGGCGACAGCCGGCAGCAACCGGGCGGCAGACAGGTGGAAAACGGGTAGGAGACGGGTAGGAGACAGGCATGGACCGCTTCAAACAGATCGAAACCTTCGTGCGCGTCGCCGATGCGGGCAGTCTCGCGGCGGCGGCGCTCGAAGAGGGCGTGTCGCCGGTGATTCTCGGTCGCCGCATCGACGCGCTCGAAAAGCGCCTCGGCGTGAAGCTGATGTACCGCACGACGCGGCGGCTCGTGGTCAGCGAGGACGGCGCCGCGTTTCTCGAACGCTGCCGGGGCCTCCTCAGCGAATGGGATCAGGCCGAAAACGAACTGAGCGCGGGGCGCCGCGCGGTGAACGGCCATCTGATCGTGTCGGCGCCGGCCGCGTTCGGCCGCAAGCACGTCGCGCCGCTCGCGCCGGCGTTTCTCGCCGGCAAGCCCGAGTTGCAGATGTCGTTCAACCTGACCGACCGGGTCGTCGATCTGGTGCGCGAGGGCTACGACCTGTCGATCCGCATCGGCGGCACGGTCGATCCGAATTTCGTCGCGGTGAAGCTCGCCTCGAACCGGCGTGTGGTGTGCGGCACGCCCGAGTATTTCCGCCGTCACGGCAAGCCGAAGACGCTCGAAGACCTGCCGGCCCACAACTGCCTCGCGTTCAATCTGCAAGGCGGGCAGAACCGCGGCTGGTATTTCCGCCGCAACGGCAAGCTCGCGACGGTGCGCGTCGGCGGCACGCTCGATTGCAACGACGGCGAACTGCTGCACCGCTGGGTCTCGGAAGGGCTCGGGCTCGGCTGGCGCTCCACCTGGGAAATCCAGCAGCAGCTCGCGCGCGGCGAACTCGAAACCGTGCTCGACGAGTACGCGCTGCCCGATTACGACATCCTCGCGGTCTATCCGCAGCAGCGCTACGTGTCGGCACGCGTGCGCTATTTCATCGACTACCTGAAGGACGTGTACGCGAGCGACGACTATTGGAACCGGCCGTCTTACTAGCCTGCCAGCGCGCCGCGCCGGTCTTTTTGCGAATTTGTGCCATGGGGCGGGAATAAACTCGGCGTGCGGCGGGTTATGCGATGAAAGGGGCGTCGTGAGGCACGGCGAAGCGCATGCGGTTTTGGCTGTTGCGGGAGCGGCGGGGCGTGGTTTGGTCGCGTGGCCTGGTCGTACGGCTTTGCCGCATGACGCCGCGCGAGCCGTGCGGTTCGGCGCGCAGCGATAAGCGCGCCAGTCGCACCGGAGCGCGCTCCAGCCGAGGCCCGTTCGCGACCCCGGCGCGCCCCTGTCGCACCCCAATCGCACGACCTACGCAGCCGCCATGCCCTTGGAGGGCCCACGTGGTCCAGACCGATCCAGACTCCGCCCGCGCGCGCGGCGCAGCCGATGCCGATGTCGGCGCCGACACCGATGCCCATACCGTGCGAAGCCGTCGCTTCGAGCAGTTGGCGCTACCGCATCTCGACGCCGCGTACAACCTCGCGCGCTGGCTGTGCGGCAACGCCCACGATGCCGAGGACGTCGTGCAGGAAGCGTTCATGCGCGCGTTCCGTTTTTTCGATACGTTTCGCGGCGATTCCGCACGGCCGTGGCTGCTCGCGATCGTGCGCCGCACCTGGTACACGGAATGGCGGCGGCGTGCGCCGTCGCACGAGATGCTCGAATTCGACGAAACAATGGACGACGCGACTTTCGACGGCTGGAGCGCGGGCGGCGACGATCCGCAAACCCTGCTGATCCGCGACGAGGATACGAGGCAGGTGCATGACGCGCTCGCGCGTCTGCCGGTCGAGTATCGCGAGGTGCTGATTCTGCGCGAACTCGAGGAGATGGGGTATCGCGAGATCGCGCTCGTTGCCGACGTGCCGATCGGCACGGTGATGTCGCGGCTCGCACGCGGCCGGCGCAAGCTAGCCGAGATGTTGAGGGGGGAGCGGGGCGCGGTGCGCAGGGATACGCGGAGTGCGCCGGACACGCGCGAGCCCGCGCGGTGTTCTGAACTCATGGGGGGCGAGCCGGGCAAAGCCGCCGGTTTGACTGCCGATGCGGGAGCGCCGCCGTTCGCAATACCAGACGATCCGCATGCGCAGTCCACGCGCACGGGACGAGACGGCGAGGAGCGCGCCACATCGTTCACGCCGCGCGCGTCGGCTGCCGGCGCGACGGTTGCACAGCTCCGGGCGTTCGTGGACGGCCGGCCCCTCGAGATTCCCGGCACGGCCGCGGACCCAGCTCAGGAGACGCCGGATGAACTGTAACGAAGCACGGCCGCTCCTCGATGCGAATGCCGATCACGAATTGCCGGCGCCCGATGCGCGCCGGGTCCAGCAGCATATCGAGAGCTGCGACGATTGCCGGCGCGCGAGTGAAAACCTGCGCGCGTTGCGGGGAGCGTTGCGCGCGGCGCCGTATCATCGGGCGCCATCGTCGCTGCGGGCGCGGATTGTCGCCGGCTTGCCGGCTGCGCTCGATGAGGGGCGCGGGGTGGCGGATCGGGTTGAGGCTGGGGCGCAGATGGGTGAAGGCATGCCGGCTGATGGGGCGGCTAATGCGCCCAATGCGCCCAATGCGCCCAATGCGCCCAATGCGCCCAATGCGCCCAATGCGCCCAATGCGCCCAATGCGCCCAATGCGCCCAATGCGCCCAATGCGGCGAAGGAACCTCGACGTCGGCGGGGCGTGGCGTGGTGGTCCGCGTGGCTCGATGGGTTGCTCGGTTCCGCCGGCTCAGGTGGTCGAGGCCATACCGGAGGTTGGAGTGGCCCAGGCGGTTCGGGTAGCGCAGACGGCTGGGGCGGCTTCGGTCGTCCCGCCACTGCAGGCGGCGTGAACCGCGTGGCCGTGCGCGGCGGGCTCGTCGCGCTTGCCATTGCGTTGTGTGCGGCCGCGGCGATCCTCACGCTGAATCTGCACCGTCTCGCCGACGCCCAATTCTCGCCGTTCATGGACGAACTCGTGGAAAGCCATGTCCGGGCACAGGTATCGGGCCGCGACATCGACGTGATTTCGACGGACCGGCATACGGTCAAGCCGTGGTTCAACGGTCGGCTCGATTATTCGCCGCCGGTCGAGGATCTCGCCGCGAGCGGTTTTGCGCTCGAAGGCGGCCGCCTCGATTACATCGCGCATCAGCGGGTCGCGGTGCTCGTGTACCGCTATCGCAAGCACGTGATCGACGTGTATGTGTTCCCGCAAGGCGCCGCGCGCGGGGCCGACGGCGCGATGGCTGCGGTGCTCGGCCACGACGGCTATTCGATCGCGCACTGGGACGCGCAAGGCATGACCTGGTGGGCGATCTCCGATGCCGCGCCCGACGCGCTGAGCGGCCTCGAAGCCGCGCTGAAGGCGCGCTTGCAGAGCGGCAGCGAGAGCACGGAGGCCGGTTAGGGGGCCACGGCGGGGAGACGCAGAAGCCGGCAAAAGAGGGCGCGCCCGGGCGAATTTTGCCGAGGAGGCAAGCGTTCGGTTCTCACCGCGCAGGCCGCCGGCCCCGCCGTCTGCGCAGTGGCGCCTGGCATCGCACCGAGCCACTCCGCCACGATGTTTTTCACCCACGCCTCTCGGTCAACCCTCCTAAGCTCTTGAAAACACTCCCGATTCGCTTGCCGAATCGGCGGAATATCTTGCAACCCGGCCCCATTCTGGTTATACTCTTTGGCTTCTCACTTGCCGCACCGGTTCCGACGCCCGGGCGGCTTCAATCCAAAAGTCAGCACAAGGAGTGTGTAATGCGTCATTACGAAATCGTCTTTATCGTGCATCCCGATCAAAGCGAGCAGGTGCCCGCCATGATCGAGCGTTACAAGGGCACGATCACGTCGCACGGTGGTCAGGTCCACCGCGTCGAAGACTGGGGCCGTCGTCAACTGGCCTACATGATCGAGAAACTCGCGAAGGCTCACTACGTCTGCATGAACATCGAATGCGACCAGACCACGCTCGACGAGCTGGAACACGCGTTCAAGTTCAACGACGCCGTTCTGCGTCACCTTATCGTCAAGATGAAGAAGGCTGAAACCAGCCCGTCGCCGATGATGAAGGAAGTGCAGCGCGAAGAAGCCAAGAAGTCGGCAGCCGCTCAGCCGACCGAAGCGCAGGCTTAAGACACACTATTTAAGCTACCAGACCCCAGCGTCGCTGTCGCTCACGTACACGAAGGCATACCCAGGTACATGAACCGGCTGCAACTCACGGCGAGCGTCGTCGAACGCGAACCGGTGCGGTATACCCCCGCCGGCGTTCCGATTGCCAGCTGCACGTTGCATCACCGCACGGAAGTCGTCGAAGCGGGCATTGCCCGCCAGGTCGAACTGACCATGCAGGCGGTGGCCGCGGGCGAAGCGAGCGGTCAGCTCGAAAGCTGCCAGATGGGCGTGGAAACGCTCTTCACCGGCTTTCTGGCCAAGAAGCACCGCAACGCAAGAACTCTGGTATTTCATATCACAGCATTGCAGGACATTGGAAAGGACTAATCATGCCCCGCCCGACTGGTAAGAAATTCGACAAGCGTCGTCAGCAACAGAACCCGCTCTTCAAGCGCAAGAAGTTCTGCCGTTTCACGGCTGCTGGCGTCGAAAACATCGACTACAAAGACATCGAAACGCTGAAGGACTTCATCGGCGAAAACGGCAAGATCACGCCGGCGCGTCTCACGGGTACCAAGGCTCACTATCAACGCCAGCTGGACACGGCTATCAAGCGCGCGCGTTTCCTCGCGCTGATGCCGTACACCGACCAGCACAAGGCCTAACCCGACGACGCGATAAGGAGCATCCGAATGCAAATCATTCTTCTGGAAAAAGTCGTCAATCTGGGCAACCTCGGCGACATCGTGAAGGTCAAGGACGGTTACGCACGTAACTTCCTGATCCCGAACAAGAAAGCCCGTCGTGCAACGAAGGAAGCGCTGGCCGAATTCGAAGTGCGTCGCGCGGAACTCGAAAAGATCGCCGCTGAAAAGCTGGCTGCCGCTCAGGCTCAAGGCGAGAAGCTGGCTGGCTCGACGGTTCAGATCAATCAGAAGGCTGGTGTCGACGGCCGTCTGTTCGGTTCGGTGACCAACGCCGACGTGGCCGAAGCACTGGCCAAGCAAGGCTTCGCAGTGGAAAAGGCGCAAGTGCGTCTGCCGGAAGGCCCGCTGAAGATGGTTGGCGAGCACGCTGTCCAGGTTTCGCTGCACACCGACGTTCTCGTCGATGTGACGGTGGCCGTGATCGGCGAGCACGTCTAAGCATCATGTAGGATCAGCCAGGACGTTGCTGGCGAAAAGCAGGGGCCGGGTGACCGGCCCCTGCTTTTTTTATGCCGGTTTTTATACCGGCTCTTTCCGTTCCGTCTGTTTTTTCCGCTCGCCGCAACCGGCGGATTGCCCGATAATTCCACCCCATGAACGCACCGTCGAAAGATCCCCAACTCGAGTCGCTGAAAGTCCCGCCGCATTCGATCGAGGCCGAGCAATCGGTGCTGGGCGGGCTGCTGCTCGATAACGCGGCGTGGGACCGCATCGCCGACTTCCTCGCGCAAAGCGACTTCTACCGCTACGACCACCGCATCATCTTCGAACATATCGGCAAGCTGATCGCGGCCACGCGTCCGGCCGACGTGATTACCGTGTACGAAGCGCTCGGCACCTCGGGCAAGGCGGAGGAGGTCGGCGGTCTCGCCTATCTGAACGCGCTCGCGCAGAACACACCGAGCGCGGCCAATATTCGCCGCTATGCGGAAATCGTGCGCGATCGCGCGGTGCTGCGCCGGCTCGTGTCGGTTGCTGACGAAATCTCCGCCGACGCGTTCAACCCGCAAGGCAAGGAAGTCCGGCAACTGCTGGACGAAGCCGAATCGAAGGTGTTTTCGATCGCCGAAGACGGCGCGCGCGGCACGCAGGGCTTCCTCGAAATCGGGCCGTTGCTGACCGAGGTGGTCGAGCGGATCGACACGCTCTATCACACCGCCAATCCGAGCGACGTGACCGGTACGCCAACCGGCTTCGTCGATCTGGACCGCATGACTTCGGGCATGCACGGCGGCGAATTGATCATCGTCGCGGGTCGTCCGTCGATGGGTAAGACGGCGTTTTCGATGAACATCGGCGAATACGTCGCCGTGGAGTACGGGCTGCCGGTTGCGGTGTTCTCGATGGAAATGCCGGGCACGCAGCTCACGATGCGTATGCTCGGCTCGGTCGGCCGGCTCGACCAGCACCGCATGCGAACCGGGCGTCTGACCGACGAGGATTGGCCGAAGCTCACGCACGCGGTGCAGAAAATGAGCGAGGCGCAGATTTTCATCGACGAAACCGGCGGCCTGAACCCGATGGAGCTGCGCTCGCGCGCGCGCCGGCTTTCGCGCCAGTGCGGCAAGCTCGGCCTCATCATCATCGACTATTTGCAGTTGATGAGCGGCTCGTCGTCCGGCGAAAACCGGGCGACCGAAATCTCGGAAATCTCGCGTTCGCTGAAGAGCCTCGCGAAAGAACTCGACGTACCCGTGATCGCCTTGTCGCAGCTGAACCGCGGTCTCGAACAGCGCCCGAACAAGCGGCCGATCATGTCGGACCTGCGTGAATCGGGCGCTATCGAACAGGACGCGGACGTGATCCTGTTCATTTACCGCGACGAGGTGTACAACCCCGACAGCCCCGACAAGGGCACCGCGGAGATCATCATCGGCAAGCAGCGTAACGGTCCGATCGGTCCCGTTCGGCTCACGTTCCACGGTCAATACACGAAGTTCGACAACTTTGCCGGTGCGCAGAATTTCTACGGCGGCGAGTGACGCGCACCCGGCGCCGTTGTTGTAACGGCGCCGTCATAAAGTGCGGCATTGGTGACACAACGGTACAATATGGCGGTTTTATGTCAGCCATTACGTGACCAATTTTCGGGATCCCAATGTTCGGTCGTTTCATGCCCACCGAGGGCAAGTTCTTTGAAATCTTCAATGCGCACGCAACGTGCATCGTCTCGGCAAGCCACGAGCTCGAGCTACTGATCGACAATCTGCAGGACGCGGAAACCCACAAGCAGAACGTGCAACAGTCCGAGAAGGCTGCCGACAAACTCACGCACGAAGCCATCGACCTGCTGCACAAGACTTTCATCACGCCGCTCGACCGCGACGAGATCCACAAACTGATCACGACGATGGACGACATCCTCGACCTGATGGAGGATGTCGCCACCGCCATCTCGCTGTACGACGTGCAATCGGTCACGTCCGAGGCCAGCCAGCTTGCGCATATCTGCACGGCGACCTGCGAGCGCGTGCAGTTCGCCGTGAGCCTGCTCGCGGACATGAAGCAGGCGAGCCAGATCCTCAAGGCGTGCGAGGACATCGACCGGCTGGAGTCGGAAGCCGACCGCGTGCTGCGCGCTGCTATGTCGAAACTGTTCCGCGAGGAAGACGACGTCAAGGTTCTGATCAAGCTCAAGGCGATCTACGAGCTGCTCGAAACGGTCACCGACAAGTGTGAGGATGTGGCGAACATCATCGAAGGCATCGTGCTGGAAAACGCATAATGCAATCGATACAACTCGCTATCTGGGTCGTTGCCGGCCTGGTTGCCGTCGCGCTGGTTTTCGACTTCATGAACGGCTTTCACGACGCGGCGAACTCGATCGCCACGGTCGTCTCGACCGGCGTGCTGAAGCCGCAGCAGGCCGTGGCATTCGCGGCAGCGTTCAACGTCGTTGCCTATTTCGTGTTCCACCTGAAAGTGGCCGCGACGGTCGGCAAGGGCACGATCGACCCCGACATCGTCGACCATTACGTGATCTTCGGCGCGCTGGCCGGCGCGATCGCCTGGAACATCATCACCTGGCATTACGGCATTCCGTCGAGTTCGTCGCACGCGCTGATCGGCGGGCTCGTGGGTGCCGCGCTCGCCAAGTCGGGCTGGGGCTCGCTGAACTGGGACGGCCTCATGAAGACGATCGCGTTCATCTTCATCTCGCCGCTGCTCGGCTTCGTACTCGGTTCGTTTTTCATGCTGCTGGTGTCGTGGCTTTATTTCCGCACGCCGCCGAGCAAGGTCGACCGGCGTTTTCGCCGTCTGCAACTGCTGTCGGCGGGGCTGTACAGCCTTGGCCATGGCGGTAACGACGCGCAGAAAACCATCGGTATCATCTGGATGCTGCTGATCGCGACCGGCTTCGCGTCGTTGAACGCGGATGCGCCGCCGCTGTGGGTGATCGGCGGCTGCTATCTGTCGATGGGGCTCGGCACGCTCTTCGGCGGCTGGCGCATCGTGCGCACGATGGGGCAGAAGATCACGAAGCTGAAACCGGTCGGCGGCTTCTGCGCGGAAGCGGGCGGGGCGATCACGCTGTTTACGGCGTCGTGGCTCGGCATTCCGGTTTCCACGACGCATACGATTACCGGCGCGATCGTCGGCGTCGGCGCGACGCAAAAGCTCAGCGCGGTGCGCTGGGGCGTGGCCGGCAACATCGTCTGGGCATGGATTCTGACGATTCCGGCTTCCGCGGTGCTGTCCGGTGCCGCATGGTGGCTCGGTCACCGCTTTCTGTGATTGCGTGTATCTCGCCTGAGATGGCCCGCGCTGTTTGATCGGCGCGGGTTGTTCGAGGGCTTCGGGAGTCCCGGCCTCGTTCGGTCAGCGCCTCTGCGCTGGCGCTGGCGCTGGCCTGCTGTTTTACCTCTGTTCTGACTGACCTGACTGCGCGATTCGTTAGCGATTGCCTCACGCTTTACGACTATCGCCGCGCGTCACCTATCCCCTCAACACGCTCTCCGGCTTAGATCAACGGCGCGCTCGCGCCATCCATCGGGATGATCGCGCCGGTCACATAGCTTGCGCGGCGGCTCGCGAGGAAAAGCGCGACATCGGCAATTTCCTCGGGTTTGGCATAGCGGCCGAGTGGCACCTTGGCCTGGCCGCGCGCGAGCGCTTCCTCGTTGCCGATGCCCTGGCCCTGTGCTTCGAGCCTGACCGCTTCCTCAACGCGCTCGGTCAGCGTCGAGCCCGGATTGATCGCGTTGATGCGGATGCCGTAGCGCGCGTAGTAGTGCGCGAGGCCGACGGTTGCCAGCATCAGCGCCGCATTCGCCGCGCCGCCGGCGATATGGATGTCGCTCGCCATCTTGCCGCCCATGCCGATGATGTTGACGATCGTGCCCGGCTCGCCGCCGTGGCCGGCCTTCGCACGCTCGGCCATGCGGCGCAGCACTTCCTGCTGCGGATAGATGTAGGGGAAATACTTCGCTTCCATGGTCGCGCGGAACGCGTCGGCGTCGAGCGTTTCCGGGTCGTAGCGGCGCGCCGCGCCGGCACTGTTGACGAGCACGTCGATCGGTCCTACCGCGGTGCTGACTTCCTCGACGATATCGGCGGCGCTGTGCGGCTCGTGCAGATCGGCGCGCGTGCGATGCACGTGCAGTCCCTCCTGCTTCAACTGCTCGTAGGCACGCGCGAGGTTGGCGGGATCGCGCGACACGATCGCGACCTTCGCGCCTTCCTGCGCGAAGGCCCGCGCGCACGCGAAGCCGATGCCTTTGCTGCCGCCCGTAATCAACACCACCTTGTCTTTCAGACCGAGTTCCATCGTCATCACCCGCCGTCGGAAGAATATCCGGTGACGATAGCAGATTGGCGCGGGCGTCGTATCGCGCGGCGGTGTTTTTGTGCGGCGCGCGAAAAGGGGGCGTGTGTCAGCCGTCGCGCGTTCGGCGCGCATGACAACGGGCGCTGTCTTCCAGCTACCCACAGACGGCTACGCCAGAGCAAAAGCCTCGGTCGCTGGATACGGGCGCGTCAATAACTGCCGTTCGCAAAGCGGGCGATCGGGTCGTCGCTGGTTTGCGTGGGAGCGGGGATGCCACGTGCCGCCGTCGACGCGCGCATGATCTGCACGCCGCCGCCAGCTTCGGCGCGTTGCGCCTGCTGAGCCTGGCGTTCGGCGAGCGCAGCGGACGGTGGTGGCTCGAAGGCATCGGCGGCGTCGTCGATGGCATCGGGGGCGTTCCGCGACACGGTGCGGGCGCTCGTCACAGGCTGTGCCGGTTGTTGCATTGACGAAGGCGCGACGGCCTCATAGGTGCTCGCCTGGGCGGTCGGTGCCGCGGTCGGCGCCACGGCACCGGCGGAGCGCGCCTGCAATTGCGCGGCGCTGAGACCTGCAGGCGGCGGCTCGAACGGGTCGGCCTGGGCGGCGGCGGTCGCGCCGTTGTTGCCGGCGGGCGCGGTCGAAACCACGACCGGCTGGGCGGGCGCGGCAGCCGAAGGCACTCTCGGCGCCGTTTCAAGGCGCGCAGCCTGCGAGGACGAACCGCCTGCGTAAACCGGTGCCTGAGGCGCGGGCCTCGTCAGCGGGGACGTGATGCCACCGGACGCGGCAGGTGCACCCGCATAGCCCGACGTAGACGGAACGGCCGCCGCAGTTGCCGCCGCCACCGCCGCGCCACGCTCCGGCTGCGGCGCCGCGGCCTGATAACTCGGCGTATCGAACGGCGCCGGCGTCGCGGCTGGTCCGGCCATGCGGCGGATTCCGTCGAAGCGCTTTGCCCAATAGGGATTGGTCAGATAGTCGAGGCGCACCGTGCCGCCTGTCGACGGCGCATTGACGAAGCGCAGCTTGCCTACGTAGATGCCGACGTGCGAATGCGCACGCCCGGTCGTGTTGAAAAAGATCAGATCGCCGGGCGCGATTTCGTCGGGTTCGATCGATTCGCCGCGGCTGCTCATCTCGGCCGTCGTGCGCGGCAGATTTACCGATGCGGCGCGCAGCACGACATAGCGCACGAGGCCGCTGCAATCGAAGCCGCTGTCTGGCGTGTTGCCGCCCCAGCGATAGGGCACGCCGACGAGGCTCATCGCCTGGATCGAGATTTCCTCGCGGCCGATGCTGTGGTCGACGAAATGGGGGAAGCCCGGCGGCGGCGCGTGATACGCGCCGTTCGCCACGACGATGCCGCCGACCGGCCCGCGCGACGTTTTCTGCGGCGCGCCGGCACAAGCGGCGAGCAACAGCACGATCAGCAGCGAAAACGCGAGTCGGAGCATGAAGACGGGGCGGGCGGGTAAACGCCCGTTTACTGACTGAATGTCGCGATGGTAGCCCGTCACACGCGGCTGCGGCAAGAATTGTTGATAAATTACTTGAAGTTTGTGCGCTAAGTGTTGCCGGCGCGGAACGCCAAGGCGATAAAAAAAGCCGCGTCCGGAACGATCCGGACGCGGCTTGCGATGCCAGGGAAAGCCGGGAAAAACCCGGCCGAAGCCTAGAGAATTTCCGACGCGTAATCGGCGAGGCGCGAGCGCTCGCCGCGCGCGAGCGTCACGTGTCCGCTATGCGCCCAGCCCTTGAAACGGTCGACCACGTAGGTCAGGCCCGAACTGCCTTCGGTCAGGTAAGGCGTGTCGATCTGCGCGATATTGCCGAGGCAGATGATCTTCGTGCCCGGACCCGCGCGCGTGACGAGCGTTTTCATCTGCTTCGGCGTCAGATTCTGCGCCTCGTCGATGATCAGATACTTGTCCACGAACGTGCGGCCGCGCATGAAGTTCATGCTCTTGATCTTCAGGCGCGAGCGGATCAGCTCCTGGGTCGCGGCGCGGCCCCATTCGCCGGCGGCGTCGTCGGTTTTCTGCAGCACTTCGAGGTTGTCGTCGAAGGCCCCCATCCACGGCTGCATCTTTTCCTCTTCGGTGCCGGGCAGAAAGCCGATGTCTTCGCCGACCGGCACCGTCGCGCGCGTCACGATGATCTCGTTGTAGCGCTTGTCGTCGAGCACCTGCGCGAGGCCCGCCGCGAGCGCGACCAGCGTCTTGCCGGTGCCGGCCTGGCCGAGCAGCGTGACGAAGTCGATTTCCGGGTTCATCAGCAGATTCAGCGCGAAGTTCTGCTCGCGATTGCGCGCCGTGATGCCCCACACGTTGTTCTTGTGGTGGCCGTAGTCGCGCAGCGTTTGCAGCAGCGCCGTCTTGCCGTTGATTTCGCGCACGAGCGCATGGAACGCGGGCTCGCCGTTCTGCGGCTCGAGATAGACGAACTCGTTGACGAGCATCGACGCGCACAGCGGCCCCGTGACCCGGTAGTACGTCGTGCCGGTCTTGGTGTCCTGCCAGCTTTCCATGCCCTTCGCGTGCCGGGTCCAGAAATCCTGCGGCAGCGCGCGGATGCCCGTGTACAGCAGATCGCTGTCTTCGAGAACCTGGTCGTTGAAGTAGTCTTCGGCGGGCAGGCCGAGCGCGTGCGCCTTGATGCGCATGTTGATGTCTTTCGACACCAGCACGACCTGGCGGTCCGCGCGATCGCGCTGCAACGCGCGCACCACGCCGAGGATCTGGTTGTCGGCCTTGCCTTCGGGCAGGCCTTCGACCGGCTCGATCGCGGTGAGGCGGGTCTGGAAGAACAGGCGGCCCGACGCCTCGCGGCTGCCGAGGCGCGCGAGCGAGATGCCGTCGGCCATGTCGCCGGCATTGGCGACGAGCGCGTCGAGCGTGCGGCTCACCTGGCGCGCGTTACGCGCGACTTCCGACATGCCTTTCTTGTGGTTGTCGAGCTCTTCCAACGTCATCATTGGCAGATAGACGTCGTGTTCCTCGAAACGGAACAGGCAGCTCGGATCGTGCATCAGCACGTTCGTGTCGAGCACGAAGAGCTTCTGCGCCTCGACCGGCGTGGTGGTGGCCGTACCGCGTTTCTTGCGCGTGCCGCTTGCGGCGGGCGCAGGGGCGGCAGCGGTGTCGGCCTCGTGCTTGGCAGCCGGGGCGCGCGCCACGACCGGTTCGGCCTCGGCCGCGGCCGGCGCGACCGGAACCGGCTGCAACAGCGCGGCGGTCTGTTTCGATTTGCGGCTGCGCGCCGGGCCCGGTTGCGCGGCGGCGGGCGTCACCGCGGCCGGCACGGGCCGCAGTGTGGTGGCGGCGTTGGCGGCGTCCGCCATCGGGGTGGCGACGTTGGCGCGGCCGTAATCGGCCGACTCTGCGGATTCCCCTTCACGCGCCGGTTTTTTCGCGGCGGAACGCGCGGGCGTGACGGCTTTGGCCTTGTATTCGTCAGGCGACAAAAGATTGCCGAGCTTGCTGGGGGGAGTAGGCAAAGGCATGGTTTCCCTCGAAATAATCGGGTCACATATCGTGCGCCGCCCGTCGCATTCTGCCGGTGCCCTCATGGGACACACAGTTTGCGCGAGGAGGCGCGCATTCGGTCTAGAGATGCCGGTTCGCCTGGTCTTCGATAGGCTCCTTGACGGAAGCGCGCAACCGGATGAACGAACGGTTGCGCGCAATTAAAAAAGCCGCCGTCCCGGCATTCGGGACAGGCGGCTCGACGACGATGCTCGCGTTGCGCCTCACGAACCGAACGGTTCCGGTCGATCCGGTCAAGCGGCCGTCAGATCTGGCGCAGCGGAGAAAAATGTGGGGTGAACAGGCACTCATTGCGGCCCAATATAACGCGCATCAAAGCGCTTGTACAGCCTCCAGGATTTCGTCGACGTGGCCCGGCACTTTTACGCCGCGCCATTCCTGGCGCAGCAAGCCGTTGGCGTCGATGAGGAACGTGGAGCGCTCGATTCCCCGTACTTCTTTGCCATACATTTTCTTCATTTTGATGACGGCGAAGAGCGCGCACAGCTTTTCTTCCTGATCCGAAATCAGCGGGAAGGGCAGTTCGAGCTTGGCCTTGAAGTTGTCATGGGAGCGCAGGCTGTCGCGCGACACGCCGATGATTTCCGCGCCCGCCTTCCTGAATTTGGGGTACAGATCGCGGAATTGCAGGCCTTCGGTCGTGCAGCCCGGCGTGTTGTCCTTCGGATAGAAATACAGCACCACCTTTTTGCCCCGCAGTTTGGACAGCGTGATCTCGCCACCGGTCGCGGGGGCGGTGAAGTCGGGGATGGGTTGGTCGACTGCGATGGACACGAGGTTCTCCGGTTGTGGTGGCCGGCGCCGGCTTGCTGCCGCGGCGTCGGCCGGTCTGTCGTCGAGACTTTTATTGGGGAGCGGGCGGTGCGCCGTGGTTGTGCGCGGCAGCCGGACACTCGGGCCCGGCCGCTTGGTTCAGGGCTGGACGATCAGCTCGCCGGAGCGCCCTGGAATTTCGCCCCATGTAACAGGGTACGATGGCAGCGTGCCGCGGTCTAGCGTCGCGTAATAATCGCCCATCGTCGCGAACGTGTGGCCCTGGGCGCGCCAGCCTTCGAGCAGCTGTTCGAACACCGGCGCGAGCTTCTGTCCTTCGAGTTCCGCGTGCAGCGTGAACACCTGGTCGTGCGGATTGTTTTCCGTGTGTCTGAGCATCGACGCGGCGACGTTGTGAATGTCGACACCGTCGATGCCGAGCACTTCGTCGAGCGTGGGCAGCGTGGTCGGCATCTGCACGTGCGCGAGCGTTTTGCCGTCGACCACCGGCAGATACGGCGAGCGGCCGCGGCCGTCGGACGCGTAGCGCATGCCCCACGCGTCGATCTGCGCGAACGCGTGGCCGTTCATCTGCCAGCCCGCCGCGCCGTGGGTGATGGGCGGCGCGCCGAATATCTCCGCGAAACGGTCGTGGCTCTGCTGCATCTGCGCGACGGTCCACGCGCGGTCTTTCGCGCGCACGTTGTCCTGCCAGTACACGTGGTCCCACGTATGAATGCCGCACTCGAAACCGGCCTCGTGGATCGCGCGCATCTCGGCGGCCGCCTTCGCGCCGATGTCGGGACCGGGTAGCAGCACGCCGTACAGCAGTTGCTTCACGCCGTAGTGCTCGACCACCGAGGTGCGCGACACTTTCTTCAGAAAGCCCGGCCGCAGCACGCGGCGCATCGCCCAGCCGGTGTGGTCGGGTCCGAGGCTGAACAGGAACGTGGCGCGGGCCTTGAAGCGGTCGAAGATGCGGGCGAGATTCGGCACGCCTTCGCGGGTGCCGCGCAGCGTGTCGATGTCGATCTTCAGGACGATGCGAGCCAAGGACGCGCCCTTATTGCTGTTCGACGAGCGCGCGGGCTTCGGCGACGTGGCCGCGATAGGCCTCGAAAATCTTGCGCAGCGCTTCGTCGAAGGTCGAGGTGGGCGCCCAGCCGAGTTCCTGCATCGTGTTGTCGATTTTCGGCACGCGGTTCTGCACGTCCTGGTAGCCGGTGCCGTAGTACGCGCCCGACGACGTCTCGACGAGCTGCACCTGGCGGGCTATTTCCGCGTATTCGGGGAATTCGGCCGCGAGCGCGAGCATCTTGTGCGCGAGCTCGCGCACCGAGAAATTATTGGTCGGGTTGCCGATGTTGTAGATCTTGCCGGTGGCCACGCCGTTTTTATTCTCGATGATCTTCATCAGCGCGCTGATGCCGTCGTCGATGTCGGTGAACGCGCGCTTCTGCGCGCCGCCGTCGACGAGGCTGATGTTCTCGCCGCGCACGATATGGCCGAGGAACTGCGTGACCACGCGCGAGCTGCCTTCCTTCGGCGTGTAGATCGAGTCGAGGCCCGGGCCGATCCAGTTGAACGGGCGGAACAGCGTGAAGTTCAGGCCCTCCATGCCGTAGCCCCAGATCACGCGGTCCATCAGCTGCTTCGAGCAGGCGTAGATCCAGCGCGGCTTGTTGATCGGGCCGTACGACAGCACCGACTCTTCCGGATCGAACTGCTCGTCCGTGCACATGCCGTAGACCTCGGAGGTCGACGGAAACACGAGGTGCTTGCCGTACTTGACGGCCGAACGCACGATCGGCAGGTTTGCCTCGAAGTCGAGCTCGAACACGCGCAGCGGCTGCTTCACGTAGGTGGCGGGCGTGGCGATCGCGACGAGCGGCAGGATCACATCGCACTTCCTGATGTGATATTCGACCCATTCCTTGTTGATCGTGATGTCGCCTTCGAAGAAGTGCATCCGCTCGTGATTGACGAGGTCGCCCAGACGTTCGGTCTGCATGTCCATCCCGAACACTTCCCAGTCGGTCGTCTCGAGAATGCGCTTGGACAGGTGGTGGCCGATGAAGCCGTTCACACCCAGAATCAGGACTTTTTTCATGAATGAGTTTGGAATAGCTGGGCGAATTCCGCCGGAGTGACGACAGTCTCGCTGCCGCCGTGCTGATGCCGCAATTCGTGGATGGCGATCGCTCGGCCATCGCCGCAGATCGCGAAAACGGCATTATCGCTTACGTGCAGGCCCGGCGGCAAATCCGAGCGAAGCGCGCCGGGCGCGGCCAGGCGGGCGCGCGCGACGATCAGGCGCCGGCCGTTCAGGTCGGTGAACGCGCCCGGATAGGGGGGCGCGACTGCCCGGATCAGGTTATAGACCTGTTGCGCCGACTGCTTCCAGTCGATGCGGCCGTCTTCGGGCTTGCGCCCGCCATAGTAGCTGCCGTGCGCGAGATCGTTCGGCAGATGCGGCGCCTCGCCCGCCAGCAGCGCCGGCAGCACGCGCCACAAGGTTTGCTCGGCCGCGACCGTGACCTTGTCGAACACCTGCGCGGCGGTGTCGTCGGGCAGGATCGGCACCGGCGTTTGCGCAACGATCGCGCCCGCGTCGGGTTTGGCAGCCATCTCGTGCAGCGTCGCGCCGGTTTCGGTCTCGCCGTTGAGCACCGCCCAGTTGGTCGGCACGCGGCCGCGATACTTCGGCAGCAGCGAGCCGTGCATGTTGTAGGCGCCCCGCGCGGCGATCGCGAGCAGGTCGACCGGCAGCATGTGGCGGTAGTAGAACGAGAAAATGAAGTCCGGCCGCGCGGCGCTCACCGCGGCGCGTAGCTCGGGGCTTTTCGGATCGGCCGGCGTGAGAACGGGAATGCCGTGCTCGGCCGCGACCGAAGCGACGCTGCCGAACCAGATGTTTTCGCTCGGGTTGTCCTCGTGAGTGACGACGAGCGCCACCTCGACGCCGCGCGCGAGCAGCACCTGCAGGCAGCGCACGCCGACGTTGTGATACGCGAATACGACGGCACGCGGCTTCATGGCTCACGCCCCTGATCGGCGAGCGGCGCCGGCTGCACGCCCTGCACGACGCTTTGAAGCGGCGCTTCGGCGACGGCCGTGCCGTTGCGTTCCTCGAGTATGGTCTGCACCAGGTAGCGCGGCCGTGCGCGCACCTGCTGATAGATCCGGCCGATGTATTCGCCGAGCAGCCCGAGCGCGAAGATGATGACGCCGAGCAGGAAGAACGTGATGGCGAACAGCGTGAACACGCCTTGCACTTCCGCGCCGATGATGAAGCGGCGAATCAGCAGCAGCACGAACAGCGCCGCGGAGCCGAGCGACAGGATCACGCCGATGAACGACAGCCATTGCAGCGGCACCACCGAAAAGCCGGTGACGAGGTCGAAATTGAGGCGGATCAGCGAATAGAGCGAGTACTTCGACTCGCCGGCGAAGCGCTCCTCGTGCGCGACCTCGATCTCGACCGGGTTCTGCGCGAACGTGTACGCGAGCGCCGGAATGAACGTGTTGATCTCGCCGCAGCGGTTGATCGTATCGACGATGTGGCGGCTGTACGCGCGCAGCATGCAGCCCTGGTCGGTCATCTTGATGCGCGTGATGCGTTCGCGCAGATGGTTCATCGCGCGCGAGGCCTTGCGGCGCCACAGGCTGTCCTGGCGCTGCATGCGGATCGTGCCGACGTAGTCGTAGCCCTCGCGCATCTTCGCGACGAGCTTGGCGATTTCCTCGGGCGGATTCTGCAGGTCGGCGTCGAGCGTGATGACGATGTCGCCGCGCGATTGCTCGAAGCCCGCGAGAATCGCCATGTGCTGGCCGTAGTTGCCGTTCAGCAGGATCACGCGGGTCGCGTCGGGCCGCGCGCGGAACTGCTCGGCGAGCAGCGCGGGGGATTTGTCGCGGCTGCCGTCGTTGATGAAGATCACTTCATAACGGGTGCCGAGCGCGTCGAGCGCCGGATAGAGGCGCGCGAACAGCGCCGCCAGGCCGGCTTCCTCGTTGTACACCGGAATGATGATCGACACTTCCGGTGCGACGGCGCGATGTTCCGAATAAGTCATGTCCGCTTATTTTCCGTATTGTTCGCAAATTTCGTTGACCGCGCGGCACACGCGCTCGACGTCGCCTTCGTTCATCAGCGTGAAGAGCGGCAGCGTGACAGTGGCGGCGCCGAAGCGCTCCGCGTGCGGGAACATGCCTTCCCTGAAGCCGCGCGCGCGATACAGCGTGAACAGGTGGATCGCCGGGTAGTGCACGCCCGAGCCGATGCCGCGCTCCTTCAACTGGCCCATGAAGCCGGCGCGGTCGAGCGAGAGCCGCTCGAGCGGCAGCGTGATCTGGAACATGTGCCAGTTGCTGTTCTCGAAATCGGCGCACGGCAGGCCGACGCCGAGCCTGAGCGCCGCGCCGCCCTCGAAGCCCGCGAAGTACGCGCGCGCGAGTTTCCTGCGCTGCGCGAGGAAGCGCGCGAGATGCGGCAGCTGGCCGAGGCCGACGCGCGCCGCGACGTCCGTCAGGTTGTACTTGCCGCCGAGCACGTCGCAGTCCATGCCGTCGAAGCCGGTGCGTGTGATGCCCTGCAAGCGGTACTTCTGCGCGAGCACCGCTTCTTCCTCGTTGTTGAGGACGAGCGCGCCGCCCTCGATCGAGGTGAGGTTCTTGTTTGCGTGGAAGCTGAACGAGACGATGTCGCCGAGCTTGCCGATGCGCTCGCCGTTCCAGCTGGAGCCGAACGCCTGCGCGGCGTCTTCGATCACGCGCAGCTGGTGCGCGCGGGCGATCGCGTAGAGGCGGTCCATGTCGACCGGCAGGCCGGACAGATAGACCGGCAGCAGCGCCTTGGTGCGCGGCGTGATCGCCTTTTCGAGCAGATCGAGGTCGATGTTGCGCGTGACCGGGTCGATGTCGACGAACACCGGCGTCGCGCCGGTTTCGATGATGACGTTGCTGGTCGAGACCCACGTTGCCGGCGTCGTGATGACTTCGTCGCCGGGGCCCACGCCCGCGATGCGCAGCCCGATTTCGAGTGTCGCGGTGCCGGAATTGAAGGTGCGCACCGGCCGGCCGCCGCAGAACTCGGAGAGCGCGGCCTCGAACTTCTGGTTCTGCGGGCCGGTGGTGATCCAGCCGGAACGCAGCACCTCGGCGACGCCCTCGATCGTTTCCTCATCGATCTCGGGTTTGACAAACGGCAAAAACGGGACGGTTGACTGGCTCATGAATGCATCGCTCGATTGAAAGGGGCGCAGCCCGAAGGGCGCGAAGTAAACCACAAACCACGCACAAACCCAAGTCCGCGGCGAGAAAAACGAAACCTCACAGCTTAACGCGCCGAACCTTACGTCTCGCTTAGGCGGCGCGCGCGCCGCTCAGGTTCCTGATGGCTTCCTGCAAGGTTGCCGGGCCCGGTGCGTGCCGCATGGCCGGCGCGGGCAATAAACGGTAATAGAACGTGCCCGGCAAACCGCTGCCGGGACGTTGCGCCTAGCTGCGCGCGAGCACGACCACGCCGACGAGGATGATGCCGATGCCGACCAGCTTCTGCACCGACATCACTTCGCCGAACAGATACCACGCGGCGAGCGCGTTGACGACGTAGCCGAGCGAGAGCATCGGATAGGCGATCGATACGTCCACGCGCGAGAGCCCGACGATCCACACCGCCACGCTGACCACGTAGCAGGCGAGCCCGCCGATGATCGGCGGCTGGGTCGCGAGCTTGAAGCCGATGGGCAGGATGTTCGCACGGGTGAATTCGAAGTGTCCAACGGCATTCGTGCCGGCCTTGAGCAGCAGCTGCGCGCCGGCGTTCAGCGTGACGCCGGCGAGGATGCAGAAGAGGGAAATCGGGTTCATCGAGCGTGGTGGTCCAGAGTGGGGGTCAGGGTTGCGGTTTGGCTGGCGCGGCGGACGCGGACGCAGGCGTTTGCCCGGCGCTTGCGCTCGCGGCTTGCCCGGGTTGCGCCGCCGGCGTGGGCACGGGCACGCCGGCGGACACGGCGGCCATGGCCGCCGCTTCGGCCGCGCCAGCCGCATCCGGGAGCGGCTTCATCACCACCACGCGGCGCGCATCGCGCGCGATTACCTGCATCGGCAGGCCCTGCTTGAGCAGCCGGTCGTAGGTCGGCGGCGGAATCAGCGCGAGTGCGTAACGGTCGGCCTTCCAGCGCTCGATCCACGCATCGACGGTCGGCACCCATTTCTGCGGCTCGACCGAGACGCCGAACGCGAGTTCGTCCGGATGTTCGACCATGATCATCGTGTGGCCGACATAGAACGGCAGCGTGTGGTCGAGCACGCCGACCGAGTAGAACGGCGTATCGGCCGGCAGCTTCGCGAGCTGCGCGCGGATCGGCGGCGCGAGCGGCGCGCCCGAGCTGAGGCGCCCGAACACGTCGTGGCCGGTGCCGGCGATCGTGGCGAGCAGCAGCCATGCCGCACCGAAGGCGGCGAGCGCGCCGAGGCCGGCGTGCCGGCCGTTCGGGTCGCGGCGGTTCAGCCACAGCGCGAACAATGTGAACACGAACGCGACGGCCAGCGCGGCGAGCACCCACACGCGAAACGCCACGTACAGCTCGGTGGGATTGCGCGCCGTGCCGAAGCGCGGCAGGAACAGCGCGGCAAACGCGCCGACCACGAAAAAGAGCGCATAGCCGGCCAGATGGCGGCGCAGCTGGTCGCGCGTGACGAGCGGCAGGTACATGCCGATCAGCATCGCGATGGGCGGGGCGATCGGCAGCGTGTAGGACAGCAGCTTCGAATGCGACGCGCTGAAGAACAGGAAGATGAAGACGATCCACGTGAGCATCAGCGTGACCGGCGCGAAGCCGTTCGGCTGGCGCGGCTGGTGCCACGCGTGGCGCACGCTCTGGAACGTCACCGACAGCCACGGCAGGAAGCCCACCAGCAGCACCGGCACGAAGTAGTAGAACGGGCCCGGCCGGTTCTGCTCGGGCGTCAGATAGCGCTCGAACTGCTGGACGATGAAGAAGAAGTTCAGGAACTCGGGATTGCGCTCCTGCACGAGCACGAACCACGGCGTCACGATCGCGAAAAAGACGATCAGGCCGCCCACCAGATGCAGGCGCTTCCAGAGCGCCCAGTCGCGCGCGATCAGCGTGTAGATCACGAGCACGGCGCCCGGCAGGATCAGGCCGACGAGGCCCTTGGAGAGCACCGCGAGCGCCATCGAGGCCCAGCACACCCACATCCAGCCGCGCACGCACGAGGTCGGCAGATTGGGCCGCTGGGCGAGCAGCAGCGCGCACAGCGTGAGCGTCATCCAGAACGACAGGCCCATGTCGAGCGTGTTGAAGTGGCCCATCAGGTTCCAGTATGGAGAGCAGGCCAGCACGAGCGCCGCGAACACGCCGCTCGCCGCGTTGAACACGCGCGCGCCGGTGAAGCCGAGCAGCAGCACGCCGGCGAAGCCCGTCAGCGCGGTGTAGAGCCGCGCCTGCCATTCGCCGATGCCGAACCAGGCGAAGGTGAGCGCGTTCGCCCAGGTTTGCAGCGGCGGCTTCTCGAAATACTTGTAGGCGTTGTAGCGCGGCGTGATCCAGTCGCCGGTCAGGAACATCTCGCGCGCCATTTCGGCGTAGCGGCCCTCGTCGCTCGGCAGCAGATGCCGCCAGCCGAGCGGCACGAACCAGATCACGGCGAGAGCCAGCACCAGCAAGAGGATCGCGGTGCGATTGAGCGGTAGCCTCGACGGCGTATCGTTCATGAATGTCAACCTTTCTGGCGGCGCCGCGCTGGACGGCGCGGCGTCGTTGTTCTTGAAATGGCGGCCGGTCGCGCCGGCGCGGTGAGTCGCGGCCCGCCGGGGACGGGCCGCGGTGACGGCGGGCGCGGCATTGCCGTGCCGCGCCGGGCTAGGCTTCGATCAGCAACGCGGCCGCGACCTTGCGGCCCTCGGCCATCAGAATGTTGTAGGTGCGGCAGGCGGCCTTGAAGTCCATCGTTTCGACGCCGATGCGCTGCGCGGTGAGCGCGGCGGTCAGGCGCGGATGCGGGAAGCGCAGCTTCTCGCCACTGCCGAATACGACCACTTCGGGCGCGGCGTCGCTCAGCATCGCGAAGTGCTCGGCGCTCAGTTGCTCGAAGGACGACACGGGCCAGGGAATGACCGGTCCGTTCGGCAGCACGAGAATGCTGCCCGTATGATGCACCAGATTGATTTCGACGTAGTCGGCGCCGTAGCCGGTGACGGTGTTCAGCGCGCCGCTGGAATCCTGATGTAATTTCAAATTGGTTTTCCGAAGTCGTCGTGAGACATCATGCCTGTGGGCGGCCTTGCCGGATGCGGCGCGGCCGGCGCGGTTCGATGCGCGTGATCGATGCGCATGAGGCACGGAAGCGGCCGAAAAGGCTTGCCGTTGCGGTTGGTGCATTGCGGAAGTCGGCCAAAATCCGCTAAATTATAACTTTTTAGCCGCCTTGCGGCGCCCCTTGCTCATGTGTCGCCACAAGCCGCGCCCGAGCGCGTCGGCGTGGCCCACCGGCTACCTGCGTTGGCGTCGCGTGCGTTCGCCGCGCGCTTTCGGCGGCTTTTCCCGTTGCTTGGTTCCTGCTCGCGCCGCCCGCGGTGGCCCGAAAGATCGACCAATCCGCGGCTGGCGGCCGTCGCCGGCGCTGCCGCGTCTGAATCCCGTAGCGGCGAATCTGCGCGGCCCGGCGGCGTCAGCCGGGCCCGTTTGCCCCAGGGTTTGCCCAAGCCATCAACCAGGATGAAGTGCCCGCCGTGAAACCGATTCTCAAATCCAACAAATTGCTGAATGTCTGCTACGACATTCGCGGGCCCGTCCTCGAACACGCGAAGCGGCTCGAAGAAGAGGGCCATCGCATCATCAAGCTGAACATCGGCAATCTGGCGCCGTTCGGCTTCGAGGCGCCGGACGAGATCATTCAGGACATGATCCTGAATCTGCCCGGTTCGTCCGGCTACTCCGATTCGAAGGGCGTGTTCTCGGCGCGCAAGGCGATCATGCACTACACGCAGCAAAAGGGCGTGCAGGGCGTCGAGCTCGACGACATCTACATCGGCAACGGCGCGTCCGAGCTGATCGTGATGGCGCTGCAGGGCCTCGTCAACGACGGCGACGAAGTGCTGCTGCCGGCACCCGACTACCCGCTGTGGACCGCCGGCGTGAGCCTCGCGGGCGGCACGCCGGTGCACTACATCTGCGACGAGTCGAACCGCTGGATGCCGGATCTCGACGACATCCGCGCGAAAATCACGCCGAACACGCGCGCGCTCGTCGTGATCAACCCGAACAACCCGACCGGCGCGCTGTATTCGGACGAACTGCTGCTCGGCCTCATCGAGATCGCGCGCCAGCACGGCCTCGTGATCTTCGCCGACGAGGTCTACGACAAGATCATCTACGACGGCAAGAGCCACACGGCACTGGCCTCGCTCTCCGAAGACGTGCTGACGGTCACCTTCAACAGCCTCTCGAAAAGCTACCGCTCGTGCGGCTATCGCGCCGGCTGGATGGCGATTTCGGGCCTGACCGGCGAGAACCGCCGGCTCGCGAAAGACTATCTCGAAGGGCTCGGCATTCTCGCGTCGATGCGCCTGTGCCCGAACGTGCCGGGCCAGTACGCGATCCAGACCGCGCTCGGCGGCTACCAGAGCATCAACGACCTGATCGTGCCGAGCGGGCGGCTCTACAAGCAGCGCGAACTCGCCTACGAGATGCTGACGGCAATTCCGGGCGTGAGCTGCGTGAAGCCGGAGGCGGCGCTGTACATGTTCCCGCGCCTCGACCCGAAGGTGTATCCGATCCAGAACGACCAGCAGTTCATCCTCGACCTGCTGCTCGAAGAGCGCGTGCTGCTCGTGCAGGGCACCGGCTTCAACTGGAAAACGCCGGATCACTTCCGCGTCGTGTTCCTGCCGAACGTCGACGACCTCGCGGATTCGATCAACCGGATCGCGCGCTTCCTCGACGGCTACCGCAAACGTCATACAGCCTGAACCGGCCGCGCGTACGATGTGGCGCATGATGTGACCGATGCGCGCGCCGCACGTACCACCCCGACACCCTTTTCAAACCTCTACTAAACACACGCTGCATGGAACCGATCAAAGTTGGACTGCTGGGCTTCGGCACGGTAGGCAGCGGCACCTTCACGGTACTGCGCCGCAATCAGGAAGAAATCAAACGTCGCGCGGGCCGCGGCATCGAGATTGTGCGCATTGCCGTGCGCAACCCGGCCAAGGCCACCGCGGCGCTCGGCGGCGCAGCCGGCAGCGTGGCGCTGAGCGACGACTTCAACGCGGTGGTCGACGATCCCTCGATCGCGATCGTCGCGGAAATGATCGGCGGCACCGGCATCGCGCGCGAACTCGTGCTGCGCGCGATCAACAACGGCAAGCATGTGGTCACGGCCAACAAGGCGCTGCTCGCGGTGCACGGCACCGAGATTTTCGAGGCGGCGCGCGCGAACGGCGTAATGGTCGCGTTCGAGGCGGCGGTGGCGGGCGGCATTCCGATCATCAAGGCGCTGCGCGAAGGGCTCACGGCGAACCGCATCCAGTACATCGCCGGCATCATCAACGGGACGACCAACTACATCCTCTCGGAGATGCGCGACCGCGGGCTCGATTTCGCGACCGCGCTGAAGGCCGCGCAGGATCTCGGCTACGCGGAAGCGGACCCGACCTTCGACATCGAGGGCGTCGACGCCGCGCATAAGGCGACGATCATGAGCGCGATCGCGTTCGGCGTGCCGGTGCAGTTCGACAAGGCTTACGTCGAGGGCATCAGCAAGCTCGCCGCGATCGACATCAAATACGCCGAGGAACTCGGCTACCGCATCAAGCTGCTCGGCATCACGCGCCGCACCGATAAAGGCATCGAATTGCGTGTGCATCCCACGCTGATTCCGGAAAAGCGCCTGCTCGCCAACGTGGAAGGCGCGATGAACGCGGTCGTCGTGCACGGCGACGCGGTCGGCACGACGCTCTACTATGGCAAGGGCGCGGGCGCGGAGCCGACGGCGTCCGCCGTGGTCGCCGATCTGGTCGACGTGACGCGCCTGCACACGGCCGACCCCGAGCACCGCGTGCCGCATCTCGCGTTCCAGCCCGACAGTTTGTCGAACACGCCGATCCTGCCGATCGACGAGGTGACGAGCGGCTACTACCTGCGCTTGCGCGTCGCCGACGTAACGGGCGTGCTCGCCGACATCACGCGCATCCTGGCCGATACCGGCATTTCGATCGACGCGCTGCTGCAGAAGGAGTCGGAATTCGTCGACGCGAAGGGCAAGGGCGAAACCGACATCCTGCTGATCACGCACGAGACGGTCGAAAAGCAGGTCAACGCCGCGATCAGGTCGATCGAGGCGCTCAAGACCGTCGTCTCGCAAGTCACGAAGCTGCGCATGGAAGCGCTGAACTAGGCCGAACTATGAACTACCTTTCCACGCGCGGCGCCGGAGCCGGCGAGCGCCATACCTTCTCCGACATCCTGCTCGGTGGTCTCGCGAAAGACGGCGGCCTGTATCTGCCGGCCGAGTATCCGCGTGTCACGCAGGGCGAACTGACGCGCTGGCGCACGCTGCCGTACGCGGACCTCGCGTTCGAGATCCTCGCGAAGTTCTGCGACGACATTCCCG
Organism: Burkholderia sp. Ax-1724; assembly: GCF_011752995.1. GTDB lineage: Bacteria > Pseudomonadota > Gammaproteobacteria > Burkholderiales > Burkholderiaceae > Paraburkholderia. The sequence continues at coordinate 284,925 of NZ_VWWL01000003.1, read as the reverse complement.
CGGAAGACCTGCGCGCGCTCACGCGCAAGACCTACACGGCCGCGACCTACTGCAACGTGCGCGACGACGAAAGCGCCGCGCAGATTACGCCGCTGAAGACGCTCGGCGTCGAGAACGGCGCGCCGCTGTCGCTGCTGGAGCTCTCGAACGGGCCGACGCTCGCGTTCAAGGACATGGCGATGCAGCTGATCGGCAACCTGTTCGAGTACGCGCTGGCGAAGCACGGCGAAACGCTGAACATTCTCGGCGCGACCTCGGGCGACACTGGCAGTGCCGCCGAATATGCGATGCGCGGCAAGCAGGGCATCCGCGTGTTCATGCTGTCGCCGCACAAAAAGATGAGCGCGTTCCAGACCGCGCAGATGTACAGCCTGCAAGACCCGAACATCTTCAACCTCGCGGTGGAAGGCGTGTTCGACGACGCGCAGGACATCGTCAAGGCAGTCTCGAACGATCACGCGTTCAAGGCGAAGTACAAGATCGGCACGGTCAACTCGATCAACTGGGCGCGGGTCGTCGCGCAGGTCGTCTACTACTTCAAGGGCTATTTCGCCGCGACGCAGAGCAACGACGAGCGCGTGTCGTTTACGGTGCCGTCGGGCAACTTCGGCAACGTGTGCGCGGGTCACATCGCGCGCATGATGGGGCTGCCGATCGAGAAGCTCGTGGTCGCGACCAACGAGAACGACGTGCTCGACGAGTTCTTCCGCACCGGCATCTACCGCGTGCGCAAGGCGGCCGAGACGTATCACACGAGCAGCCCGAGCATGGACATCTCGAAGGCGTCGAATTTCGAGCGCTTCGTGTTCGATCTGCTCGGCCGCGATCCGGCGCGCGTGCTGCAACTGTTCCGCGACGTCGAGGAGAAGGGCGGTTTCGACCTCGCGGCAAGCGGCGATTTCGCGCGCGTGAAGCAGTTCGGTTTCGTGTCCGGCCGCAGCAGCCACGACACGCGCGTCGAGACGATCCGCGACGTGTTCGAGCGCTATGACACGATGATCGATACGCACACGGCCGACGGTTTGAAGGTCGCGCGCGAGCATCTGCAAGCGGGCATTCCGATGATCGTGCTCGAGACCGCGCAGCCGATCAAGTTCGGCGAGACGATCCGCGAGGCGCTGCTGCGCGAACCGGAGCGGCCGGCGGCATTCTCGGGGCTCGAGTCGCTGCCGCAGCGCTTCGAGGTCGTGCCGGCGGATGCGCAGCGCGTGAAGGACTTTATCGTCGCGAATACCGGCGAATAAGGGGCGGCGGCAGCATCTCACGAGGTGCGCCGCTTCTCTTCTCTTCAGACTTCTCTCCAGGCTCCCCGCCAGGCGACGCGGCGCATGCGTCGCGAAAACACGCCGGCCGCGCACCCTCGCGGCCGGGCGTCGAGAAAGACAAAAAGCGCTGCGTCGCGCGAGACCGCCCGCGCCGATGGCGTCGGCCGCTACAATATTCTTTTAACCTGCGGCTTCGAACTCCGAGATGTCCACACCAACGCCCCGCGCTCCCATGCTCGCCACTGCCGATGCGCTGGCGATCCTGCTCGACGCAGCGCGCCCGATCGACGGTATCGAAACGCTGCCGACGCTCGACGCGCTGAACCGCGTGCTCGCCGCCGACGTCACGTCGCCGCTCGACGTCCCGCCGATGAACACGAGCGCGATGGACGGCTACGCGGTCCGCCTCGCCGATCTCGCGCACGGCAGCCGCCTGCCGGTCTCGCAACGCATCCCGGCCGGCCATGCGCCGGCGCCGCTTCAGTCCGGCACGGCGGCGCGCATCTTCACCGGCGCGACGGTGCCGCCCGGCGCGGACGCGGTCGTGATGCAGGAGCAGACCGAAGCGGCCGGCGACGAAGTCACGATCGTGCATCGTCCGCAGACGGGCGAATGGATCACGGCGCAGGGCGCCGACATTCGCCAGGGCGCGGTGATCCTGCCGGCCGGCACGCGGCTCACGCCGCAGGCGCTCGGGCTCGCGGCTTCGGTCGGTTGCGCGCGGCTCGCGGTGCGGCGGCGCGTGAAGGTCGCCGTGTTTTTCACCGGCGACGAACTGACGATGCCGGGCGAGCCGCTGAAGCCGGGCGCGATCTACAACTCGAATCGCTTCACGTTGCGCGGGCTGCTCGAAAAGCTCGGCTGCGAAGTCACCGACTACGGCATCGTCGCCGATCGGCTCGAGGCGACCCGCGCGACGCTGCGCGAAGCCGCGCGGGCGCATGACCTGATTCTCACGTGCGGCGGCGTGTCGGTCGGCGAGGAAGATCACGTGAAGCCGGCGGTCGAGGCGGAAGGGCGTCTGTCGATGTGGCAGATCGCGATGAAGCCGGGCAAGCCGCTCGCGTTCGGCGCGGTGCGCCGCGCGGCGGGAGCGGAGGGTGCGGCATCCGTGGGGGCTGAGGCCTCTTCATCGGCGGCGTCGGCGGCTTCGGCAGCGTCCGCGACTCCCACGGCGGCCGAAACGTTTTTCATCGGCCTGCCCGGCAATCCGGTGTCGAGCTTCGCGACGTTCCTGCTGTTCGTGCGGCCGTTCGTGCTGCGGCTGGCCGGCGTGCAGGCGGTCGTGCCGCGCGCGCTGTCGCTGCGCGCCGACTTCACGCAGGCCAAGGCCGATCGGCGCAACGAGTTTCTGCGCGCGCGCGTCAACGCGGCGGGCGGGCTCGATCTGTTTGCGAATCAAAGCTCGGCCGTGCTGACGTCGACCGTGTGGGGCGACGGCCTGATCGACAATCCGCCGAATCACGCGATCAGCGCCGGCGAAACCGTGCGCTTCATTCCGTTTTCCGAACTGCTGAACTGAGGCCGGGCCGCCGCCGCATCCGTGGCGGCGCCGGCGGCATTCCGATGAAGATTGAACTCCGATACTTTGCGAGCGTGCGTGAAGCGCTCAACCGGTCCGACGAAACCGTCGACGTGCCCGATGGCGTGGCGACCGTCGGCGACGTGCGCGCCTGGCTGCGCGTGCGCGGCGGCATCTGGGCCGAAACGCTCGCCGAGGGCCGCGCGCTGCGCATGGCCTGCAATCATGTGATGACCGATGCGAGCACCCGCATTACCGAGGGCTGCGAGGTCGCGTTCTTTCCGCCCGTCACGGGCGGCTAGGGCGTGCTTGCCGCCTGCTTTGCAACCACTTTGCAGCCACCTTCGACGCCGCGCGGTTCTAGGCCGCGTGCGCATCGATTCGCCGCGCACACGCGGTAAAAGCCCGAGGAGCCGCTCATGCCCGTTCGCGTCCAGACCGAAGACTTCGACCTCAGCGCCGAGGTGGCCGCGTTGCGCGCGCGCAATCCGAAGATCGGCGCGGTCGCGTGTTTCGTCGGCACGGTACGCGACCTGAACGAAGGCAGCGCGGTCGAGACGATGGAGCTCGAACACTATCCGGGCATGACGGAGAAGTCGCTGGAAGCGATCGTCGAGCGCGCGCGCGAGCGCTGGCCGGGCATCGAGGTGCTGATCGTGCATCGGGTCGGCCAGCTCTATCCGCTCGACCAGATCGTGCTCGTCGCGACGACGGCCGCGCATCGCGGCGACGCGTTTGCGTCGTGCGAGTTCGTGATGGACTATCTGAAGAGCGAGGCGCCGTTCTGGAAGAAAGAGAAAACCGACGCGGGCGAGCGCTGGGTCGATGCGCGCGTGACCGACGATGCGGCGCTGGCGCGCTGGGGTATCGAGTCGGGGAACCGGAAGGGCGCGTAGAGGCTCGTTGGTTGCGGACCGCTTTGCGACCTGCTTGACTGCGGGCTGCGCCCGCAATACCGCCACCGTCCGCGCAACCCATCTCACTCGTCGCGCGACCGGCCCACAATCGGCACCGGAAACGGCTCGCCGGCGGGCCGGACCGGATGATCGCCGTCATCGTCACGCGGACGGCGTTTCGGCGCGACGCGTTCGAGCAGCGCCTGCTGCTCCGCCGGAATCTTGTAGTCCCACCCAAAACGGCTCAACTGCAGACTTTGCGCGATGCGCAGCGCCGGTTCCATGAATCGGATCGCCGCGGCCGGCTGGTAGCGCGATTCGACGGTATCGAGAAACAGGTACAGCCAGCGGCTGAAATGCTGCGGCTCGATGCCTTCGAGAGGCTGGTGCGCCTGCTGCACATTGCCGCGATACTGCTTCGCGCCGAGCACGAGCGAGCCCCAGAACGTGCACATCTTCGGCAGGTGATCGTCCCAGCGGCCCGCGAGCTTCGCATCGAAGACGGGACCCAGCAGCGCATCGGCGCGCACGCGATCGTAAAAGCCGTAGACGAGCTCGCGGATATTCGCCTCGGTGGGTTCGGCCGCGCGCTCGACCGGCGGCGTGGCGGGAAAAGACGGATTCATGCAAATTCCAGAAAAATTCGGTTGCTGAGCAAGGCGGGGCGTTGCCGTGCCGCGAACGGCTGCCGACCGGCAGGCCCCGCAGTGGCGTTTTTTACGCCAGCCGCGACGAGGGCGCCGGGGGCGGTACGCCAGTGTTTCCGCAACGATCGGAAGCACGCTGCGAATACCTTGCTTGGCATACAAAAGATTAAAGCTTGCCGGACATGACACGAGGCTCGGCGCCGCCAGCCATGCATCTTAGGGCGCGGCGGTGATCCCCGGCAAGCCTGGGGCCGTTTGCCGCAGCCTTGCAACGATGACTTCGCCATGCCGCCCGCGCGCTGCGCGCGAAGCGGCGAGCCGGGCCTTCCTTGTCGCATCCAATCACTATACGATCGACGAAATCGCGCAACCGCAGGCGCCGTTTGCGGCTTTTCTTGGCCTCGGCGACCAGCTTCGGGCCTTTTGCCGGTAACAGCGATCGCACGCGGTGGCAGCCCAGCATCCGCAGCCCGGCGTTCGCCGCAGCCAAACCAGCCGGACAAAAAAGCCAGCCGAACCGGGCGAGTTCGCGCCAGATCCAGCACCCAGGCGGGCCGACAACCCGTCCGCTTGCCGCAGTGGGGCGCGATCACGTTGGTTCTTTCGCTCAAATGTTAAATAGTTGCGCCCGAGGCCAAAAAAACGCTTGAAACCCCAATAAAACGCCTCATTTTGGTGGTAATCGAAATTGGAGGTCTCTTGATGAGAATCGACAAACTCACCACTAAATTCCAGGAAGCCTTGGCGGATGCCCAGAGCCTGGCTGTAGGTCATGACAATCAGTACATCGAACCGGTCCACGTGCTGTCGGCGCTCGTCGCGCAGCAGGACGGTTCCGCGCGCTCGCTGCTTTCGCGCGCCGGCGTGCACGTGCAGCCGCTGCTCACCGCGTTGAACGACGCGATCACGCGGCTGCCGCAAGTGCGCGGCACCGACGGCAACGTGCAGATCGGCCGCGAACTGACCGGTCTGCTGAATCAGGCCGACAAGGAAGCGCAGAAGCTCAACGACACGTTCATCGCGAGCGAGATGTTCCTGCTCGCGGTCGCCGACGACAAGGGCGAGGCCGGCCGTCTCGCGCGCGAGCACGGCCTGTCGCGCAAGGCGCTCGAAACCGCGATCGCCGCGGTGCGCGGCGGCTCGCAGGTGCATAGCCAGGACGCCGAAAGCCAGCGCGAGGCGCTCAAGAAATACACGATCGATCTGACCGAGCGCGCCCGCGCCGGCAAGCTCGACCCCGTGATCGGCCGCGACGACGAAATCCGCCGCTCTATCCAGATCCTGCAGCGCCGCACCAAGAACAATCCGGTGCTGATCGGCGAGCCGGGCGTCGGCAAGACCGCGATCGTCGAAGGGCTCGCGCAGCGCATCGTCAACGGCGAAGTGCCGGAAACGCTGAAGAACAAGCGCGTGCTGTCGCTCGACATGGCCGCGCTGCTCGCGGGCGCCAAATATCGCGGCGAGTTTGAGGAGCGCCTGAAGGCCGTGCTCAACGACATCGCCAAGGACGAAGGGCAAACCATCGTCTTTATCGACGAGATTCACACGATGGTCGGCGCGGGCAAGGCCGAGGGCGCGATGGACGCGGGCAACATGCTGAAGCCGGCGCTCTCGCGCGGCGAGCTGCATTGCGTGGGCGCGACGACGCTCGACGAATACCGCAAGTACATCGAGAAGGATGCCGCGCTCGAACGCCGCTTCCAGAAGGTGCTGGTGGACGAGCCGTCGGTCGAGGCGACTATCGCGATCCTGCGCGGCTTGCAGGAGCGCTATGAGCTGCACCACGGCGTCGACATCACCGACCCGGCGATCGTCGCGGCGGCCGAGCTGTCGCATCGCTACATCACGGACCGCTTCCTGCCGGACAAGGCGATCGATCTGATCGACGAAGCCGCCTCGAAGATCAAGATGGAAATCGACTCGAAACCGGAAGAGATGGACCGGCTCGACCGTCGCCTGATCCAGCTGAAGATCGAACGCGAAGCGGTGAAGAAGGAAAAGGACGAAGCCTCGCAGAAGCGTCTGCAACTGATCGAAGAGGAAATCGAGCGCCTGAACCGCGAATATTCGGACCTCGACGAAATCTGGACCGCCGAAAAAGCCACGGTGCAGGGCAGCGCGCAACTGAAGGAAGAGATCGAGAAGACGCGCGCGGAAATCACGCGTTTGCAGCGCGAGGGCAAGCTCGAAAAGGTCGCCGAATTGCAGTACGGCAAGCTGCCGGGGCTCGAAGCGCAACTGAAGGAAGTGACGCGCGCCGAAGCCGAAGAGCAGAACAGTCCGAAGCGTCCGCGTCTGCTGCGCACGCAGGTGGGGGCGGAAGAAATTGCCGAGGTCGTCTCGCGTGCCACCGGTATTCCGGTGTCGCGCATGATGCAGGGCGAGCGCGAGAAGCTGTTGCAGATCGAGTCGAAGCTGCATGAGCGCGTGGTCGGCCAGGACGAGGCGATCAACGCGGTCGCCGATGCGATCCGCCGCTCGCGCGCGGGTCTGTCGGACCCGAACCGTCCGTATGGCTCGTTCCTGTTCCTTGGGCCGACCGGCGTCGGCAAGACCGAGCTGTGCAAGGCGCTGGCGTCGTTCCTGTTCGATTCGGAAGAGCACCTCATTCGTATCGACATGAGCGAGTTCATGGAGAAGCACAGCGTCGCGCGTCTGATCGGCGCGCCGCCGGGCTACGTCGGCTACGAGGAAGGCGGCTATCTGACCGAGGCCGTGCGCCGCAAGCCGTATAGCGTGATCCTGCTCGACGAGATCGAGAAGGCGCATCCGGACGTGTTCAACGTGCTCCTGCAGGTGCTCGACGACGGCCGCATGACCGACGGCCAGGGCCGCACCGTCGACTTCAAGAACACGGTGATCGTGATGACCTCCAACCTCGGTTCGCAGGTGATCCAGTCGATGGTCGGCGAGTCGCAGGAAACGGTGAAGGACGCCGTGTGGGAAGAGGTGAAGCTGCACTTCAGGCCCGAGTTCCTGAACCGGATCGACGACGTCGTCGTGTTCCATGCGCTCGATCGCTCGAATATCCAGTCGATCGCGCGGATTCAGTTGCAGCGACTGCACGAGCGGCTTGCCAAGCTCGACATGCAACTGGTGGTATCGGACGCGGCGCTCGAACACATCGGCAAGGTCGGCTACGACCCGCTGTTCGGCGCGCGGCCGTTGAAGCGCGCGATCCAGCAGGAGATCGAGAACCCGATCGCGAAGCTGATTCTGGCCGGCAAGTTCGGTCCGAAGGATGTGATTCCGGTCGAAATGGAAGACGGCAAACTGGTGTTCGACCGCGTCGTGCATTGAGCGCGGTGTGCTCTTGTCACGCCGGGTAGCAGGGTTGGCGGGGCGTTGATCGAGCGGCTCCCGCCGCCGCAATGAAAAAGCGGCAACGAAGGAAACTTCGTTGCCGCTTTTTTTTGCCCGCGGGCTTGGGCGCGCGCCGCGGGTTCCGGGTTGCGAGCGAATCGCCGCGCTTAAGCGTTGCCCTTGTTGCCGAGCAGCGATGCGATGCCGCCGAGTGCGCCGAGCACCGAGGTCGTGTTCAACTGGCCGCTGGCCGGCACTTCGCCTTCCGGCGTGGCCGCGTTGACGACGTGCGGCAGGATCTGCGAGAGCAGGCCCGTCACCTGATCGGGCTGGATGCCGGCCTTCGCGGCGAGGCTGGTCACGGCTTCCGAGCCGAGCACGCCATGCAGCGCATCGGCGGCGATCGGCTGGTTCTCGCCGTTGCCGACCCACGAGGACACGACGTCGCCGAGGCCCTTTTCCTGGAAGCGCTGGACCAGGCCGTTCAGGCCGCCCGGCTGGTTGTTGACGAATTCGAGCGCGGCTGCGATCAGCGCTTGCTGGCCGCCGCCTTCGGGCGACTTGCCAATCAGGGAACCGATAGTGTCGAGTAGGCTCATGACGGTCTCTCTTGAATGCCGGCGCGCGCATGGCGGCCTGGCGGGTGAAAGCGCCGCGCGGTTGCGCGGCACGTTGAAACGGAAGAACGGTGGCGGGCGGCTTGGCCACGCACGTTACGCGTGAATCGTCTGCATTCGTTCGCGTGTTGCGCGGGCCTGAAGCACGGCCTTGCAGCATGGATTCGCGATGCCGCCGGCCACGTCCTGGCGTGTTGCTGCTCGTGCTGCTCGATGCGTTGCTGCGGTAGGGCTTCGGTACGTCTGCGGCAGCGTTATGCGCCGGAAGCCGCGGCGGCCGATGCCGCCTTGCTCTTCTTCGCCTTCTTCTTCGAGGCCTTGGTGCCGGATGCGGCAGCCGGCGCGCTCGCAGCGGCTACCGGTGCCGATGCGGCCGCTGCCTCGGCTGCGGCGGCTTTGCTCTTCTTCTTCGACTTCGACGGTTTCGCCGCGGACGCTTGCGTGGGCGCGGCCGGTGCGGTCGTGGCAGCCGGTGCCGGTGCTGCGGTCGTAGCCGCGGGTGCGGCGGTGGTCGGCGCGGGAGCCGCCGTGGTCGCAGCCGGAGCCGCTGCCGGTGCGGCCTTCGTGCTGGCCGATTTCGTGGATGCCTTCGCGCCGGTCGGCGGCGCGGACGAGCCGTTGATCGTCAGGCCGGCCGCTTCGAGATTCTGGACCGATTTGGTGCCGATGCCCTTCACCCGCGCGGCGAGATCATCGGCATCCTTGAACGGGCCGTTTTTGGTCCGCTCGTCGATGATCGCTTTCGCATGCACGGGGCCGATGCCCTTGACCGATTCGAGCCCCGCCTGATCGGCGGAATTCACTTCAACGGCTGCGGCAAAACCGGCCGACAGCGACAAAGCCACAGCAACGCAAAGCATTAAAAGCTTCTTCAGCATGGCAAGCACTCCATTGAGGGCAAAAAAAGTTAGCCGGGAACGGACGACGCATTCTGTCGAGCGGCGCTGCGCTTAAGCATAGAACAAATCGCCGGCCCTTATTTGCGAACGCGGACGATTTATACCGATCGTTTCGAGACAAGTAAATCGCGGCGGACAATATTTAAACTTTTTGCCAGCCGGATAGCATGGTCTGCATAGTCTCCTTGAAGCCGTCGTTGCGAGAATTCGCCGTTGCCGTTTGAATCTTCCGATTCAAACCCCGCTTTCTCCCGATCCTACCCGCAACCACACGCAGCCACCCACAGCCGCTTTATCGCGCAGCCGAATCCACCTTCATTCCTACAGCTTCGCGCATATGTCGCCGGCTCACGAAGCGCCAGTACACGAACAGGCCGATTCCGGCCAGCGCGAGACTCGCCGTATTCGCGACCCAGAAGCCGCGCGCGCCGGTCAGCCACGGTGGCGTGACGCCGGTCGTATCGAAGCCGAGCAGGTAGCCGCCGCCGAGCCCGACGCCCCACAGCGCAACCGCATAGATCACGGTCGGCACGACCGCCACCTTGTAGGCGCGCAACACGAACGCGGTCGAGATCTGCAACGCGTCGAACAGGTGATAGCAGACGACGATCAGCACGAGCGGCAACGCCTTCGCCGCGACCTGCGCGTCGGTCGTATAACCGTCGACGATATACGGCCGCAGCAGAAGCACGAGCGCGCCATAGCAGCAGGCGATCGCCACCGCCATCGCGATGCCGTGACGCGACAGCGTGCGCGCCGCGTCCGGCTTATGCGCACCGAGCGCCTGGGCGACGAGCGTCGACGATGCGATGCCGATCGACAGCGGCGTCATGTAGAGCACCGCGCCGATATTGCCGGCGATCTGATGCCCCGCGAGCGTCGTCGTGCCGAAGCGCGCGATAAAGAGCGCCATGAACGTGTACGAGGTGACTTCGATCAGGTACGACAGACCCATCGGAATGCCGAGCCGCAACTGCGCCACCTGACGCTTCCAGACTGGCCAGCAGAAGTGCGTGAAGATGCCGAGCGGCCTGAACACGTCGACGCGCACGAGCAGCAGCATGCCGAGCACGGCGAGTCCCCAGTTGAGCGCGGTGCTGGCGAGCGCGCAGCCGGGACCGCCGAGCGCCGGCACACCGAGGCCGCCGAAAATGAGCCACGTATTGAGCGGGATCTTGAGCAGCAGCGCGCCGATCTGCAGGAACATCACGAGCCGCGGCTTGCCGAGCGCATTGGCGACCGAACTGTAGACGCGAAACGCGAGGCCGGCGGGCAGGCCGAACGCAAGAATCCGCAGATACGCGAGCGTGCGTTCGTGCAGCGCCTCGGGCACGCGGGAGAGTGCCAGCAGCGGCCCCGGAAAGAACAGGATCAGAAAGCCGATCACGGTCAGCGCGGCGGCGAGCCAGAACGACTGGCGCACTTCCTCGCCGATCTCGCCATGGCGGCGCGCGCCGTAGAGCTGCGCGGCAATCGGCTGCAATGCGGTGAGGATGCCGGTCAGGCTGATATAGACCGACACGTAGATCGACGAACCGAGACCGAGCGCGGCCAGATCGACGGCCGAGTAGCGGCCGACCATCGCCGTATCGATCACGCCAAAGGCGATGATCGCCAGTTGGCCGATCAATACGGGCCACGCGAGCGCGGCGATTTTCCGTATGTCGGCGAACATCGTCAGTCGAGCCTCTTGCGCCAGCCGCGCCGCTTGCCGGGCGGCGGCTTCGGACGGTCGATGCGCACGTACAGGCGGAAGCGTTCGTCGCGGTCGGCGGCGCGGCGGCCTTCCCAGACGAGCTTCCAGATGTAGTCGGGCATCGCGCTCGGATCGCCGTACTCCTGCGTGTCCTGGCGCAGGATCACGTCGCAGTCCTGGTCGAACGCGAAGTGCATGTCGCCGAAATAGGCGAAGGTCGCGATCTGCGCATTGCCGAGCCGCACGGGCGAGATGCAGGTGTAGTCCTCGGGCAGATGGCTCGCGATCTGTTGCGCGACGTCGCGGTAGGTCCGGCTGTAGTTGACGACCGGCAGCCAGAGGGTCATCAGCAGCACCCACATCAGCGTGGTGCCGGCGCTCGAGAGCACGACGCTGCGCCACAGCACCTTCGGATGACGCGCGAGACGCCAGCGCACGAGCACGAACCAGCACACGGTCACGGCCACCGCGCACACGAACGAGAGAATTTTGAACTGCGGCACGAAGCCCGGCGCGAGCCGAGCCAGATTGCGCGCGAGCGGATGCGGAAAACCGGTGAGGCTAGCCACGTACACGAGCCACACGAAGCTGCCGAGAATCGTGAAGCTCAACAGTGCGAACCAGTCGATCGCATTGATCGCGCCGCGCTTGAGAGTCGGCAGCGCGAAGGTCGCCAGCACCGCGAGCGGCGGCAGCAACAGCATATAGAGCCGGTTCGACTGGTGGCTTTGCAGCACGACGAGCACGAAGAGCGGACCGATCACCGAAAGTGGAATTGCCACGTGCGGCGCACGGCGCAGCCCCTTCCAGCTGAACCACGACCACAGCGCGAGCGGCCATGCGGGCCAGGTGAAGAGCGGCAGGTTTTTCAGCGCATAGGCGGCGACCGAGCCGGGCGGCCCCGCGAACGAAATCAGGCTGACGTGGACCCACTGGTTCAGATACCAGACGGCGTCGTCGGGGAAGGCGGCGATGGCGATGAGCGGCCACGATATCGCGAGCACGAGCGCGACCGGCAGACCCGCGAGCAGCAGCCAGCGCGAGCGCGTTTCGCGCACGATCAGCGTCATCGCGAGCGTGCCGAGCAGCAGCGCGCCGACCAGCACGGGACTGCTCGCGAGCGTGACGAGGCCGATCGCGAGACCCCAGATCAGCGCGCCCTGGATCGGCTTGTCGATCATGCGCACGAGGCCGTACACGAGCATTGCGATGCAGACGAACTGCGCGAGTTGCGGCGTGGTTTCGTGACCGCGCTCGGCGAGGCCGAAGCATGCGAGCAGGATCAGCAGCGCGCCGTCGCCGAGCGTGCGGCCGTAGTCGCGCGGTTCCGGCTCGCCGCCGAACGCATATTTGAACGGCTGGACCTCGGCGCGCCGGCCGAGCAGGTAAGCGGCATACCAGACGAACGCGCAGCCCGCGCAGAACAGCAGGCCCGTGAATACGCGCGAGGCGTTGCTCGCATCGACCCACGGCGCGAGCACGCGGATCGCACTGGCGCCGAGCCAGTAGCCGAGCGGGCCGTCCTCGGTCATATATTTGCCGACGAGGTTCGGCAGCAGCCAGTCGTGGGCGCCGCCGTTCGCCATGGTCCACATGACACCGAAGCCGGCTGCGTCCTCGTTCTTCCACGGGTCGCGACCGAACAGGCCGAACGATGCATAGACGATACAGATGGTCAGCAGCAGCCAGCGCGGCAAGGCACTGGTTGCTGAGGCAGTGAGGCGAACGACAGGTCTCATGCGGTGTGTCGGTATTGGATAGGCGATGCAGCCGGAGCGGGCCGGCGGGTCAGGGCGGAAGGGCCCGTCTCGAGCATCCGGCATTGTAGACGTGCCGTGCGATGCGCGTCACGGGCGGTAACGGCTGGCAACGTCCTTGTGCGTGCTGTAACAGTGGCGATAGCGGTGGTGCGAGCGGAGTACGCGCGCGGGAACGCCAGGGAGCGTGTGGCAGTGAGCAGGGCGGTGAGCGGAAGCGGCTACAAACGCGGGCACAAAATCGGACGCAGAAGCGGACACAAACGCAGGCGAAAGCAGGCGATACGAAAAAGGGCAGCTCGCGCTGCCCTTTTTTTGCTTCGCTGCCGGCCCGAGGCCGGCGACGATGCGGTATTACTTTGCTGCCTTGCCCGAAGCGCGTGCGCCGAACTTCTTGTTGAACTTCTCGACGCGGCCTGCCGTGTCCATGATCTTTTGCTGGCCGGTGTAGAACGGATGCGATTCCGACGACACTTCGATCTTTGCGAGCGGGTAGGTCTTGCCGTTGAATTCGGCGGTTTCACGCGTCTGGATGGTCGAGCGCGTCACGAACTTGAAGTCGTTCGACATGTCGATGAACAGGACTTCGCGGTAATCCGGGTGAATGCCTTCTTTCATGGTCTTTCCTTTAATCTGGCGGTAGCCAACCCGCGTGCAGCCTCGATAATCGGACTGCCTTCAGGCGCGAGCCACTTGCCTACGGTCGAAAAACCGCGATTATGCCAGAAAATCAGTTGCTTGGCGAATTTTCTGCCAGCGGTTTCTCTTGGCCTTGCCTCGGCTCATTGAATGGCGCCGGCGGCCCCCCGGCGCTGCCATCAAACCGGCGCGAAGCTCAGCCTCACGCGCGCCGGGTCCTGCCGGTAGTAGCGCGCGAGCAGCCGGTACAGTTCCGGATACTCGGCCTCGAACGCTTGCGGCCGCACGAACAGCGCCTCGCTGCACACGGCAAAAAATTCCGACGGATGATCGGCCGCATACGGATCGATCAGCGAGTCGCGCTCGAAACGCACCCAGCGGTGTTCCGGCACCGCGTCGACCTTCGCGCAGAACTGGTCGTACGCGTGGTCGAACACGTCGGCCCATGCCCCGCTATCGAGCGGCGCGTGCCAGCGGCGCAGCAGCGGCGGGTGGCCGTCCGCTTCGCCGTTCAGCATGTCGATCTTGTGCGCGAACTCGTGGATCACGACGTTGTACGCGTCGGTGCCGTCCGTCATCTGCGCGTCTTCCCACGACAGCACCACGGGCCCGCCTTGCCACGCCTCGCCGCTCGCATCGTGCTCGATCTCGTGGACGACGCCGTCTTCGTCCTCGACGGTCTTGCGAATCACGAATTCACCCGGATAGACGATCACGCCGACCCAGCCGCGGTACAGATCGAGGCCCAGGTTCAGCACGGGCAGGCAGGCTTGCACGGCGATGCCGACCGTCATTGCGTCGGTCAGCTCCAGTTCGTGCGCGGTGGAGAACTCCTTTTGCGCGATGAACAGGCTCGTCAGCTCGCGCAGCCGCGCGAGATCGGGCGCATCGAGATGCGCGAGAAACGGCAAGCCGTCGAGCGTGGCCTGCCACAGCGGCTTGTCGATTGCGTAATCGCGCAGCGCGCGCTCGCGGCGGCGTGTGCCGAGCCAGTCGGTGAGTTTCGAGAGCATGGCGTGAGCCTACCTCTAGTCGATCTGTTTTTGCTGCACGGTGAACAGGGCGCCGCGTAGCGCGACGCCGATCGGCGGATTAAAACCGTTGGGCGAAGCCGGAAAGCTTGTCTGCCGCGCGAGCATCCGCGCTGGTCGTGCGACTCGCGAGTGTGTCCCGGTACACCGGATTGTACGGACTCGCGGCCCCCGCGAGGCGACTCCGATGCAGCGTGAACCGATGCCGGCCCGACGATGATCCCGGCGGCGGGCTGGTGCCGAGCGTGTCGACACTTGAACCGATAGACGGGCATGTTTGACGACGCTGGCGATGCGCGGAGCAAGCGGCATAGGCGAAAAAAAACCGCTCGCGGATCGCGAGCGGTTTTGCATTCGATGATGCAGTCGCCAGCCTTTACATACAGCCAGCATGCGTCGTCATGCGTTAGCTGCCGCCACCGCGACGCATCATGTCGAAGAACTCGGAGTTGCTCTTCGTCTGACGGATCTTGTCGAGCAGGAATTCCATCGACTCGACTTCGTCCATGTCGTGGATGAACTTGCGCAGCACCCAGATTTTCTGCAGCACTTCGGGCTTGATCAGCAACTCTTCGCGGCGCGTGCCCGATTTGTTCAGGTTGATCGACGGGTAGACGCGCTTCTCGGCGAGGCGTCGCTCGAGGTGCACTTCCATGTTGCCGGTGCCCTTGAACTCTTCGTAGATCACGTCGTCCATACGGCTGCCGGTTTCGATCAGCGCCGTGCCGATGATGGTCAGCGAGCCGCCTTCCTCGATATTGCGCGCCGCGCCGAAGAAGCGCTTCGGGCGCTGCAGCGCGTTCGCGTCGACACCGCCGGTGAGCACCTTGCCCGAGGCCGGCACGACGGTGTTGTAGGCGCGCGCGAGCCGCGTGATCGAGTCGAGCAGGATCACCACGTCGTTCTTCATTTCGACGAGACGCTTGGCCTTTTCGATCACCATTTCGGCGACCTGCACGTGACGCGCGGCCGGTTCGTCGAACGTGGAAGCGATCACTTCGCCCGCCACCGAACGCTGCATTTCCGTCACTTCTTCCGGACGTTCGTCGATCAGCAGCACGAACAGCTTGACGTCGGGATGGTTCTGTTTGATTGCATGCGCGATGTGCTGAAGCATGACGGTCTTGCCCGACTTCGGCGAGGCGACGAGCAGGCCGCGCTGGCCTTTGCCGATCGGCGCGATCATGTCGATGATGCGGCCCGTCACGTTTTCTTCGCCACGCATTTCACGTTCGAGCAGCAGCACCTTGTTCGGGTGCAGCGGCGTCAGGTTTTCGAACATGATCTTGTGCTTCGAGGCCTCCGGCGGCTGGCCGTTGACCTTGTCCACCTTCACCAGCGCGAAATAGCGTTCGCCGTCTTTCGGCGTGCGCACTTCGCCTTCGATCGTGTCGCCCGTATGCAGGTTGAAGCGGCGGATTTGCGACGGGCTGATGTAAATATCATCCGTGCTGGCGAGGTAGGACGTTTCCGGCGAACGCAGGAAACCGAAACCGTCCGGCAGCACTTCGAGCGTGCCGTCGCCGAAGATCGTGTCGCCCGCTTTGGCTCGTTTTTTTAGAATGGCGAACATCAATTCCTGCTTGCGCAGGCGGTTCGCGCTTTCGATCTCGAGGCCATTGGCCATCTCGATCAATTGGGACACGTGCAGAGTCTTAAGCTCGGATAAATGCATACGGAGAACCCGCAGGAGAAGGTGCGACGAAATGAAATCTGGGAGGAGGGTGAGCGGAACGCTCAAAGACTTACACGTCTTTTCGACGTTGTGCGGATTCTAGCATAGCACACGCCAATTTCCGCCAGTGCGGCGGCGTGGCCTCTTTCTCGCGGGGCGTGTTGCCGGCTGACAACACGCCCGGTGGGTACGCACGGGTCAGGCGTTCTGGCGGAAGCGCTTGCTGAGTGCCGCGAGTCCGCCTGCGCCGCGGCGTTGCTTTACAGGTTGCCGTCGAGGAACGCGGTGAGTTGCGACTTCGACAATGCGCCGACTTTCTGAGCGGCGACTGCGCCGTTCTTGAACAGGATCAGCGTGGGGATGCCGCGCACGCCGAACTTGACCGGCGTGGACTGATGCTCGTCCACATTGATCTTCGCGATTTGCAGGCGATCTGCGTAATCCTTCGCGACTTCGTCGAGGATCGGCGCGATCATCTTGCACGGACCGCACCATTCGGCCCAGAAATCGAGCAGCACGGGTTTGTCGGATTTCACTACGTCCTGTTCGAACGATGCGTCGCTGATATGTTTGATTTGTTCGCTCATTTATGAATACCTCTATCGGTTCGAGGCCCGCCTGAATTGCTCGCCACGATACGTCAAAAACCGGGAAAACTTCCGTTCGTTTTGCCGCGCCCTGAGTCTTGCCGCGCATGCCTGCGAAAACCCGAAAACAGTCTGAAAAGACACCGGATTTTCACGGAATGAGCGGAAAGACTCGCGTTTGCGGGTCTTTCAACTGGCAGTGTAGCTTAATTCGCTATGCGTTGCCGGGGGCGATAGTACTCACAAAGGCAGTGGGGCCAACGACTGCCGGTGAAGCGCCATCGGGTTCCCTTGATTCCCGTTACTGTGACTGATTGATGTACGGTCATCGCGACGCAACGTAGATGGAGGCGGGCGTGCCGAACTCAAGTGCGGTGCGTGGACGCGATTTCGGCATGTGCTCATCTATATATAGAGAGGCGACGAAGGCAACGAGAGGGCGGGTGTCGCGAAGTGTCTGATCCCATGCGCCGAACTCGCTTTGCTCGTATTAACAGTCGCGCGATGCGCCAAGCAATGATAGAATCTTTCGTGACGGGCCTCCTCGCATGGAGGGATGGTCAACCTGGTCAGGTCGGGAACGAAGCAGCCACAGCCGTTTTCCACCAGTGCCGAGGGTCGGGCTCGTCACCTTCCTCTTCTGTTTTTCCCCGTAGCGGTTTTCTTTCGCGGTTTCTCCGCAGCCATTTCCGGTTTTCGTTTTCATTGCCTGCCGCGTTCGCCTAGAGCATCGTCGTGGTCAATGCGCGCGTCCATCGTGATCGCTCATCGCCGCTTCTTTTTCCGGCGGCCGTCGCGCATGCGGCCGCGAATGTCACCGGCTTTCCACGATGCTTCGTCAGCCTGTCCGAGGGGCGCGGCAACGCGCGCTCGCGCTCGTGTCCGATTCGGTTTTTCGCCGCATCGTTACTGATACAATTTCCGGATGACCTATCAAGTTCTCGCACGCAAATGGCGGCCGAAGGATTTCGCTTCGCTCGTCGGACAGGAGCACGTGGTGCGCGCGCTCACCCATGCGCTCGACGGTGGCCGTCTGCACCACGCCTATCTGTTTACCGGCACGCGCGGCGTCGGCAAGACCACGCTGTCGCGCATCTTCGCCAAAGCGCTGAACTGCGAGACCGGCGTGACCTCGACACCGTGCGGCGTGTGCCGCGCGTGTCGCGAGATCGATGAGGGGCGTTTCGTCGATTACGTCGAGATGGACGCGGCGAGCAATCGCGGCGTCGACGAAATGGCCGCGCTGCTCGAGCGCGCGGTGTACGCGCCCGTCGATGCGCGCTTCAAGGTCTATATGATCGACGAAGTGCACATGCTGACGAACCACGCCTTCAACGCGATGCTGAAGACGCTCGAAGAACCGCCGCCACACGTCAAATTCATTCTCGCGACCACCGACCCGCAGAAGATTCCGGTCACGGTGCTGTCGCGCTGTCTGCAGTTCAATCTGAAGCAGATGCCGGCCGGTCATATCGTGTCGCATCTCGAACGCATTCTCGGCGAAGAGCAGGTGCCGTACGACGCGCAGGCGCTGCGTCTGCTCGCGCGCGCGGCCGACGGCTCGATGCGCGACGCGCTTTCGCTGACCGATCAGGCGATCGCCTATTCGGCGAACCAGGTCAGCGAGGACGCGGTGCGCGGCATGCTCGGCGCGCTCGACCAGAGCTATCTGATCCGTCTGCTCGACGCGCTCGCGCAGGGCGACGGCGCGGCGGTGCTCGCGGTTGCCGACGAAATGGCGCTGCGCAGCCTGTCGTTTTCGACGGCGCTGCAGGATCTCGCGAGCTTGCTGCATCGGATCGCATGGGCGCAGTTCGCGCCGTCGTCGGTGCTCGACGAATGGCCGGAGGCGGCCGATCTGCGCCGCTTCGCCGAGGCGATGAGTCCCGAGCAGGTGCAACTGTTCTATCAGATCGCGACGATCGGCCGAAGCGAACTGGGGCTCGCGCCCGACGAGTACGCCGGTTTCACGATGACGCTGCTGCGCATGCTCGCGTTCGAGCCGGCGCCGGACGGCGGTGGCGGCGGTGGAACGGCAGGCGCGGGTTCGCAGGCAGGCGGCGCGGGCGCGGCGGGTGCGAAGCGCTCGGGCGCGCCGACGGTTGCCGCGTTGCGTGCGCCGTCGGGATCGTCTGCTGCGGTGGCTCCGTCGGTGCCGGCCGCGAGCACGCGCGATGCGATGCCGGCAGCCGCGGCGGTTCGCGGGCCGCAGGCTGGCGGCGATGTCAGCGGAGATCAACGCGAGGCGGTGAAATCCGCCGCGCCGGTTGTGCAACCGGCTGTGGTCACGCAAGCGTCGGCGGCATCGCAATCGTCCGATGCCGAAGTCGTCGGTGAAGGCGAGCCGGTTGCGGCTGAGGGCAAGGCGACGTCTGCCGGCATCGGCGATGCGTCGCCAGCAGCCGCGGAGCGTCCGGTGGCGCCTTGGGAAGACATGCCCACGGGCGAAAACGCCGCCAGCGCTGACTCGGCCGAGTCGGCTTCGCCAGCGCTGACCGATCACGCAGCGCCGGCATCCGCGCCGGCCGCGTCCGCAACAGCCGCGCATGCCGGCACCGGGCAAGCCGCATCGCAGATGCAGGAGCGGGATGAGCCAGAGGAACAGGCACAGCCCACCTCGACAACCGCGCAAGCCGCAGCCGATTCCACTGCGCGTCGTGCCGGCGGCGCGAGCGCCGCACTCGACGTGCTGCGTAACGCCGGCCTCAAGGTATCTTCGAACCGCGGCCGCGCGACTTCGGGCACGGCGCCTGCCGCACCCGCGACACCGAAGCCGGCCACACCGCGCGTAGTCGTCCCGGTGCCGACACCGGGCGCGCCGCGCCGTGCGCCACAAGAGGCGACGGGAACGGCCAGCGCCGCCGCGCAAGCATCGTCGCCGCGCAGCAGCAGCGCGGAGCCGGACGGCTCGTCAGTCCCGCCGTGGGACGACATGCCGCCCGACGACTACATGCCGGTCTCGGCTGCGGACGACGCCTATTTCGTCCCGCCGGACGATAACTACGTACCCGTATTCGATCGCGGCCCCGACGACGTCCGCATGGACCGCGCACCCGCGAAACCGGCTCCCGCGCCGGTCGTCGATACGCGCCCGCTGCCGCCCGCCGTGCCGCTCGATCCGCTCGGCTTCACGGGCGACTGGCCCGCGCTCGCGGTCGATCTGCCGTTGAAGGGCATTTCGTACCAGCTCGCGTTCAACAGCGAACTGATGGCGCTCGACGGCAACACGCTCAGGCTCAACGTACCGGTGCCGCAATACGCGGAAGCGTCGCAGGTCGCTAAACTGAAGGTGGCGCTCGCCGAGCGGCTTGGCCAGAGCGTCGACGTGCAGGTCGAGGTCGGCCCGGCGCGCCGCACGGCCGCCGCGCACGACGCCGCGCAGCGCGCCCAGCGCCAGCAGGAAGCCGAGCGCGAGATTCGCGCCGATCCGTTCGTGCAGTCGCTGATTCGCGAATTCGGCGCGAGCATCGTCGACGGCTCGATCCGCCCGCTTACCCCGGACGCCGCCAACGGCGCGTCGCCGGCCCACTGATCCAACCTGATCCACCCTTTGCGGCGTCGTCGGAGCACGGCGCCGGAACCCCGGATTTCACGCTATCCAGAAGGAGCATGTCCATGATGAAAGGCCAACTCGCCGGGCTGATGAAGCAAGCCCAGCAGATGCAGGAAAACATGAAGAAGATGCAGGAGCAACTCGCGCAGATCGAAGTCGAGGGGCAGTCGGGCGCCGGTCTCGTCAAGGTGACGATGACCTGCAAGAACGACGTGCGCCGCGTGTCGATCGATCCGAGCCTGCTTGCCGACGACAAGGACATGCTGGAAGACCTCGTCGCCGCCGCGTTCAACGACGCCGTGCGCAAGGCCGAGGCGACCGCCCAGGAAAAGATGGGCGGCATGACCGCGGGCCTGCCGCTGCCGCCGGGCTTCAAGCTGCCGTTCTGAATCTGCTGTCACGAGGGCGAATGCCGCGGCGCCCGTCGCCGTGGCGTGCGCGCAGGCGCTGAGACGGCGCGCGACGTGTGCGGGCTGCGGGGACTGAAAGCATCCGCAGGCATCCGCCGCGCGAAAGGCGAGGCCGAACGTGCCGCCGCCGCGGACGTTGCGAACTTCAACGTCACCGTCGCGCCGAAGCACGCTTCGCGCGGCGCGCCCGCACCTCGATTCGCCCACCAGAGCCTCATCCACTTCGACGCCGATCCGCATGAAACAACCTTCCGCCCTGTCGGCGCTCGTCGAAGCGCTGCGTGTGCTGCCCGGTGTCGGGCCCAAGTCCGCGCAACGCATGGCGTATCACCTGATGCAGCACGATCGCGAAGGCGCCGAAAAACTCGGCCGCTCGCTGCTGTTCGCCACCGAGCATCTGCGCCACTGCGAAAAGTGCAACACGTTTACCGAAGCGCAGATCTGCGAGGTCTGCCTCGATGAAGAGCGCGATCCGTCGCTGCTGTGCGTCGTCGAAACGCCGGCCGACCAGATCATGCTCGAACAGACGATGACCTATCGCGGCCTTTACTTCGTGCTGATGGGGCGGCTCAGTCCGCTCGACGGCATCGGCCCGAAGGAGATTCATTTCGACCGGCTCGTGAAGCGCGCCTCGGATGGCGTCGTCAAGGAAGTCGTGCTCGCGACCAATTTCACCAACGAAGGCGAAGCCACCGCGCACTACCTCGGGCAGACGCTCAAGGCGCGCGGGCTTGCGGTCACGCGTCTCGCGCGCGGCGTGCCGGTCGGCGGCGAACTCGAATATGTCGACGCCGGCACGATCGCGCGCGCGATGCTCGATCGCCGTTCGATGTAGCGCGGCGCGGTTGTGCGGTTGTGCGATTGCTGTGGCGAAGCGCACTGCTTTTTGCCGTGATTCGCGTTGCCGCCAGCATGAGCAGTGCGAGCGTGAAGAGCGGGAGCAAGCCACGCCGCGGCGGCAACGAAAAGCGCGCGGCCCGACCGCGCACCGCGCGTTCGTCGCCGCGGTTTGACGCAGAGAGAAGATAAGGAGCCCCATGAGCGCCACCCCCGAAGCAGGCACGAGCGACTCGGCTGGACGCGAAGGCCAGACTCAAACCCAAGGTCCGCTCGCCGGCGTCAAGGTGCTCGAACTCGGCACGCTGATCGCCGGTCCGTTCGCCGCACGTTTTCTCGGCGAATTCGGCGCCGAGGTCATCAAGATCGAAGACCCGAAAGGCGGCGATCCGCTGCGCAAATGGCGCAAGCTGTATCCCGAAGTCGGCGGTACATCGCTGTGGTGGGCCGTGCAGGCGCGCAACAAGAAGTCCGTCACGATCAATCTGAAAGCCGAAGAGGGCAAGGAGATCGTGCGGCGGCTCGCGAAAGAGGCCGATATCGTCGTCGAGAATTTCCGCCCCGGGCTGCTCGAAAAGCTCGGGCTCGGTTATGACGTGCTCTCGGCCGAGAACCCCGGCCTCGTGATGGTGCGGCTGTCCGGTTACGGTCAGACCGGCCCGTATCGCGACCGGCCAGGCTTCGGCGCGATTGCGGAGTCGATGGGCGGGCTGCGCCATATCACCGGCTATCCGGATCTGCCGCCGCCGCGCATCGGCATTTCGATCGGCGATTCGATCGCGGCGCTGCATGGCGTGATCGGCGCGCTGATGGCGCTGCATCACAAGCAGGTGAACGGCGGCAAGGGGCAGGTCGTCGACGTCGCGCTGTACGAGGCCGTCTTCAACATGATGGAAAGCGTGGTGCCCGAGTACGGTGTGTACGGCATGGTGCGCGAGCGCACCGGCGCGTCGCTGCCAGGCATCGTGCCGTCGAACACGTATCCGTGCCGCGACGGCAGCATCGTGATCGGCGGCAATAGCGATCCGATCTTCAAGCGCCTGATGAGCGCGATCGAACGCGACGATCTCGCGAACGACCCGGCGCTCGCGCATAACGACGGCCGCGTGCCGCGCACCCAGGAGATCGACGCTGCGATTGCCGCGTGGCTCTCCACGCGCACGATCGACGAGGCGCTCGCGGTGCTCAACGCGGCCGACGTGCCGGTCGGGCGCATCTACAGCGTGGCCGATATGTTCGCCGATCCGCAGTTCATCGCGCGGCAGATGATCGAGCGTTTCAAGTGGCAGGACGGCCGCGAAATCACGCTGCCGGCGGTCACGCCGAAGCTCTCGGCGACGCCCGGCGAGACGCGCTGGCTCGGCCCCGCACTGGGTGAACATACCGATGAAGTCCTGCAATCGCTAGGTTATGATGCTGACGACATTGCAAGGCTGCACACGCAACAGATCGTTTGACGCGCACGCAACAGGCGAGACCAGAAGCAACACAATAAGCGACACGACAGGCGGCGCAAAGAACGCCATCACGACCGACGCCGGGAAAACCGGACAACAAAAATCTGGAGACAACAGACCATGCAACGCAGAACCTTCCTTGCCGGCGGCGTCGCGCTCGCGGGCGCCACGCTCGCCACCACGCCGCTTGCCTTTGCGCAGGGCAAGCCTGAAACCACGAAGGTGGCGATCGCGGTCGGCGGCAAGAACCTGTTCTACTACCTGCCGCTCACGATCGCCGAGCGCCGCAATTACTTCAAGGACGAAGGGCTCGAGGTCGAGATTTCCGATTTCGCCGGCGGTTCGCAGGCGCTGAAGGCGGCGGTCGGCGGCAGCGCGGACGTGGTCTCCGGCGCGTTCGAACACACGCTGCTGCTGCAGGCGCAAAAGCAGTTTTTCCGCGAATTCGTGCTGCAAGGGCGCGCGCCGCAAATCGTGCTCGCGGTGTCGAAGAAGACGATGCCGAACTACAAGTCGATCGCCGATCTGAAGGGCAAGAAGATCGGCGTGACCGCACCGGGTTCGTCGACGTCGATCATGGCGAGCTTCGTGCTCGCGAAAGCGGGGCTCAGTGCGAAGGACGTCGCGTTCATCGGCGTCGGCGCGGGCGCCGGCGCGATCGCCGCGATGCAGTCCGGGCAGATCGACGCGATCGCCAATCTCGATCCGGTCGTGACGCGCCTCGAGCGCGCGGGCGACGTGCGCGTCGTCTCGGATACGCGCACGCTTGCCGATACGCACAGCGTGTTCGGCGGTGATATGCCCGCTGGTTGTCTGTATGCGTCGCAGGCCTTCATCACGAAGAACCCGAACACGACCCAGGCGCTGACCAATGCGATGGTGCGCGCGCTCAAGTGGCTGCAGAACGCGAGTGGCAGCGAACTCATCAACACGGTGCCGGAGAGCTATCTGCTCGGCGACCGCGCGCTCTATCTCGACGCATGGCAGCACGTGCGCGAAGCGATGTCGCCCGACGGCCTGATGCCCGTCGACGGTCCCGCGACCTCGCTGAAGACGCTGAAGGCCTTCGATCCGGTCGTGCAGAACGCACAGATCGATCTGTCGAAGACCTGGACCAACGACTTCGTGAAGAAGGCGCTGGCGACCGTCAAGGCATAAACAGGGCGGCGTGCGAGCGCCTCGGGAGCGATCCGGATGGCATGGCGGGTTCTGTCCATGCCACTCCCGGAGCCTTCGCCGCCGCGACGCTCCGCCCGAACCTGAAACCCGACCGATCCCGATCCCCGAAGCGAGCCGAACGATGACCGTTGCCGCCCTTGCGCTGGAAAACATCACCTGCACGTTTGCCGCGCGCGATAACCGGGCGCAGCGCTACACGGCGGTCAAGGACACCACGCTGCGCATCGAGCCGGGCGAGTTCGTCTCGGTGGTCGGGCCGACCGGCTGCGGCAAGTCCACGCTGCTGAACGTCGGCGCGGGTCTGCTGCAACCGTCGGCGGGTGAAGTCAGCGTGTTCGGCGAAAAGCTCGATGGCCTGAACCGGCGCGCCGGCTACATGTTCCAGGCCGACGCGCTGATGCCGTGGCGCTCGGCGATCGACAACGTGATGGCCGGCCTGTCGTTTCGCGGCGAACCGGCGGCCGACGCGCGCGCGAAAGCCGACGAATGGTTAAAGCGCGTCGGTCTCGGCGGTTTCGGCGACCGCTATCCGCACCAGCTCTCGGGCGGCATGCGCAAGCGCGTCGCGATGGCGCAGACGCTGATACTCGATCCCGACATCATCCTGATGGACGAGCCGTTTTCCGCGCTCGACATTCAAACGCGCCAGCTCATGGAAAACGAGCTGCTCGATCTGTGGGCCGCGAAGCGCAAGGCGGTGCTCTTCATCACGCACGATCTCGACGAGGCGATCGCGATGTCGGACCGCGTCGTCGTGCTCTCGGCGGGACCGGGCACGCATCCGATCGGCGAATTCAGGATCGACCTGCCGCGTCCGCGCGACGTCGCCGAGATTCGCTCGCATCCGCGTTTCGTCGAACTGCATGCACAGATCTGGAGCGTGCTGCGCGACGAGGTGCTGAAGGGGTATCAGCAGCAAATGACCGCCGTATAAGCCTGCCGCGCAGGCGGCCATGCACATCGAAAAAGAAGACGCGTTCAACCATCGTCGAAGGCAAACCAAGTCATGTGGAAGACGTTGCGCCCGAGCCGGGCGAATCTGGTGATCTGGCAATGGCTGCTGCTCGTGCTGTGCTTCGTGCTCTGGTACGTGCTGACGAGCCCGACGCTCCTGCCGCCGTTCTATTTCGACGATCCGAACAAGGCCGCGTTCTTCTTCGGCGAGCCGCAGAAAGTGCTGCAACGGATCTGGGAGTGGTTCACGGGCGGCGAAATCTATCTGCATCTGTGGATCACGCTCGTCGAGACCGTGCTCGCGTTCGTGCTCGGCACCGCGCTCGGGCTCGGCGTCGGCCTGTGGCTCGCGCTCGCGCCGGTGGCGAGCGCGCTGTTCGATCCGTACGTGAAGGCCGCGAACTCGATGCCGCGCGTGATTCTCGCGCCGATCTTCGGCGTGTGGTTCGGCCTCGGCATCTGGTCGAAGGTCGCGCTCGGCGTCACGCTGGTGTTCTTTATCGTGTTCTTCAACGTCTATCAGGGCGTGAAGGAAGTGAGCCCGGTCGTGCTCGCGAACGCGCGCATGCTCGGCGCGAACCGCAAGCAGCTGCTGCGCTTCGTCTATCTGCCGAGCGCGATGAGCTGGGTGTTTTCGAGCTTGCATACGTCGGTCGGGCTCGCCTTCGTGGGGTCGGTGGTGGGCGAGTATCTCGGCTCGGCGCGCG
The DNA here is from genome assembly GCF_011752995.1 of Burkholderia sp. Ax-1724. Lineage (GTDB taxonomy): Bacteria > Pseudomonadota > Gammaproteobacteria > Burkholderiales > Burkholderiaceae > Paraburkholderia. The sequence goes on along the minus strand of NZ_VWWL01000003.1, from coordinate 259,294 downwards.
GCGTCGGCTATCTGATCCTGCAGGCCGAGGGCACCTTCGACATCAACACCGTGTTCGCGGGGATTCTCGTATTGACCGCGTTTGCGCTGATTCTCGATGGGGGCGTCGGACTCGGCGAGCGGCGCCTGATGAAGTGGCAGCCGCGCACGGGGGATACCGAAAAACTGTGAGGGCAGGGTGGGTGTGTGAGGAGTGGGGCACCGCACCGCGCGCAAAAAAACGCGCCCGGCCAACACGCGCAAGGGCCGCCAAAAAAACAAACGGCGCGGAGTCTGACAACGTTGTTCAGTCTGCGCGCCGTTTTTCATGCTGCGTCACGGTGTAGCCAAGGCGTAGTTACGGCGTAATCACCACCTTGCCGATCACGCGACGCTCGGCCATGTCGCGCAACGCGCGGCCGGTGTCGTCGAGCGCATAGCGGGCCGACACATAGGGCTTCAACTTGCCTGCGCGAATCCAGCCGGTCATCTGCTCGAATGCCGCCTGATTGCGCTGCGGCTCACGCTTCGCGAAGTCGCCCCAGAACACGCCGACCACGCTCGCGCCCTTGAGCAGCATCAGATTGAGCGGCAGCTTCGGAATCTCGCCGTTCGCGAAACCGACCACGAGATAGCGTCCGCGCCAGCCGATGCTGCGAAACGCGGGCTCCGCATACACGCCGCCGACCGGGTCGTAGATCACGTCGGGACCCTTGCCGTCGGTGAGCGCCTTGATGCGCTCGCGCAGGTCTTCGCTCGCGTAGTTGATGGTCGCGTCCGCGCCGTGCTTCACGCAGGTCGCGAGCTTCTCGTCGCTCGACGCCGCCGCGATCACGCGCGCGCCGAGCGCCTTGCCGATCTCGACCGCCGCGAGCCCGACGCCGCCGGCCGCGCCGAGCACGAGCAGGGTCTCGTCCGCCTGCAACGCGCCGCGATCGACCACCGCGTGATGCGACGTGCCGTACGCGAGCGTGAAAGCCGCCGCGAGTTCGAACGGCACGTCGTCCTCGAGCGGCACGCAGGCCGCGGCCGGCGCGAGCGCCTGCTCGGCGAAGCCGCCCGAGCCCATGAACGCGGTCACGCGCGAGCCCGGCCTGAATTGCGTGACACCCGCCCCCACCGCACGCACCACGCCCGCGGCTTCAGAGCCCGGCGTGAACGGCAGCGGCGGCTTGAACTGGTATTTGTTCTCGATGATCAGCACGTCGGGGAAGTTGACGGCGGCGGCCTTGACGTCGATCACGACGTGACCGGGCGGCGCTTCGAGGTCCGGCAGGTTGTCGACGACCAGGCTCTCGGGCGGCCCGTATTGCTTGCAGCGAATCGCGCGCATCGTGTCTCCATCTCGGTTAGGGTTCGCAACGATTTTGAGTGTAAAACAATTCGCACGACCGTGCGATTTATTGCCGGGCAGTGCGCAAGGCCGGCGCGTTTCGCTTGCCACGCAAGCGCGCCGGTCATGTCGCTCGCGTGCCATCTTTCCTCGGTTACAATCGCCGCATGCGAATCCTACTCAGCAACGACGACGGTTATCTGGCGCCGGGCCTGGCCGCGCTCTACGAAGCGCTCAAGCCGATCGCGGACGTCACCGTCATGGCTCCCGAACAGAACTGCAGCGCCGCGTCGAATTCCCTGACGCTGTGGCGGCCGCTGTCGGTTCTGCGCTCCGCCAACGGTTTCTACTACGTGAACGGTACGCCGACCGACTCGGTGCACATTGCGCTGACGGGCATGCTCGACCACAAGCCGGACCTCGTCGTATCGGGCATCAACAACGGCCAGAACATGGGTGACGACACACTGTACTCGGGCACCGTCGCGGCGGCCACCGAGGGCATCATGTTCGGCGTGCCGGCCATCGCGTTTTCGCTTGTCGACAAAGACTGGGCGCATCTCGACGATGCGGCCCGCGTCGCCGCCGAAATCGTCGCGCATTATCTCGAGCGGCCGTTGCCGGGGCATCCGCTGCTGAACGTCAACATTCCTAACTTGCCGTACGAAGAACTGCGTGGCTGGCAGATCACGCGGCTCGGCAAGCGGCATCCGTCGCAGCCGGTGATCCGCGAGACCAACCCGCGCGGCGAGCCGATCTACTGGATCGGCCCATCGGGCAGCGCGCGCGACGCGAGCGAAGGCACCGATTTTCACGCGGTCGCCAACGGCGCCGTGTCGATCACGCCGCTGCAGCTCGATCTGACCTACACGCAAATGCTGTCCACGGCGCGCGACTGGCTGCGCGACGGCAGCGGCGCTTCATGACCAGCGAGCGCGCGAGGCGTTTTCCGCTCGGCCTCGAGGACCTGGTGCGCGAGCCGCGCCGTCCCGAAGGACGTCCCGGTGAAATGCGCGCGGCGGCGATCGCCGCCAGCGCGGCGCTGAACACGCGGCAGCAGTCGGCGAAACCGGCGCAGGGCGGCTCGGCGGCACGCGCGCAGGCGAGGGCGGCGACGGTTACGCAGACAGCGTCGCCGGCGCGGCCTCAGGTGATTCCCCAGGCGAAGACGCAAGGCGTTACGTCGGGCGCGTCCGTGGCGGGAAATGGTGCAATAGGTGCGATGGGGGCGATGGGGGCGACGCCGCCGAAACCGCAGGCCGCGCCGCTCGCGAGAACCACGGCGAACCCGTTGACGAATGCGTCGGCCGGTGCGCAAGCAAGGCCGTCGCCCAAACAGGCTGTAAAGCAGGCTGTGAAGCCGCGGGGCGTGCAGGCGGCGCAGGCCGTGCCGGTCAAGACGTCGCTGCAGGCGACTGGCCACGGTGCGCGCGCGACGCCAGCGCCTCTTCAGCCGCAGCAGCAAGCCGCGAAACCGGCGCCGCGCGCGAGCGAGCGCGGCAACGTGCCGAACGCCGCGCCGGGCAGCGCCATGAGCGGAACATTCGGCGGTGCGTTCGGTGGTGCAAGCAGCGGCGCGCAGAACAACGCATTGGCGTTGACCTCGGAACGGGTTCGCGAGCGCATGGTCGAACGCCTGCGTGCCAACGGCGTGACCGATCAGCGCGTACTGAATGCGATGGCGGCGGTGCCGCGCCACCTGTTCGTCGATCCGGGTCTCGCGGCCCAGGCCTACGAAGATGCGGCGTTACCGATCGGCCATCACCAGACCATCTCGAAGCCCTCGGTGGTCGCGCGCATGATCGAACTGGCCGCGGCCGGGCGCGCGCTGAACACCGTGCTCGAAATCGGCACCGGTTGCGGCTATCAGGCGGCCGTGCTGAGCCAGGCCGCGCGCGAGGTTTACTCGATCGAACGCATCAAGCCGTTGTCCGAACGCGCGAAGACGAATCTGCGTCCGCTGCGCATTCCGAATATCCGGCTGCATTACGGCGACGGGCGGCTCGGGTTGCCGTCGGCGGCGCCGTTCGACGCGATCGTGATCGCGGCGGCAGGGCTCGATGTGCCGCAGGCGCTGCTCGAACAGCTTGCAATCGGCGGGCGCCTGGTGGCGCCGGTCGGTTCGCAGGAAGGGCAAAGCCAGGTGCTGACGCTGGTCGAGCGCCTCGGGCCCGCGCAATGGCGCGAGTCGCGGCTTGATCGCGTTTTCTTTGTACCCTTAAAATCCGGAGTGATTTGACACCGATGAGTATGTTGCGCGCGATGCAGAGAACCACCCCGAATTCCCCCCTGACCGTCACCCAGCGCAGCGTGTGCGTGCTCGCCTTGTCCCTGTTGATGACGGCCTGCGCCTCGCGGCTCGACCAGGCGCCCGTCGTCGACCGCTCCGGCGGCGGCGTGCTCGCCACGGCGCCGGGCGCGGCGTCGCAGCCGGCCGTGCCGCTCGGTCCGCCGCCGCCTGGCTACTATCGCGTGAAGCCGGGCGACACGCTATACCGGATCGCGCTCGAAAACGGCCAGAATTACCGCGATATTTCGGCGTGGAATAATTTGACCAATCCGAATCAGATCGAGGTCGACCAGTTGCTGCGCGTCGTGCCGCCGGGTGCGAATGCCGCGGCCATGACACCGGGTGTGGCGACCGCGCCGATCGGCGGCACGGGTGCGGTGCAGAGCGAGCCGCTCAACAACAACGCGCCGGCCGCGGTCGGCGCCGCGATGCCGCCGCTCTACGGCGCGGCGACCGGCGGCGCGAGCACGAATGGCGCAACGGTGCCGGCCAATCCGGCTGCGGCACCCGACACGGGCAGCGCTGCCGCGGGTAACGTCGCGTTCGCATGGCCGGTGCGCGGTCCGCTGCTCAACACGTTCAACGACTCGACCAACAAGGGCGTCAATATCGGCGGCACGGCGGGCGAGCCGGTGAAAGCGTCGGCGGACGGCCGTGTCGTCTATGCCGGAAATGGGCTGCGTGGTTACGGCAATCTCATTATCATCAAGCATGATGCAACTTATCTCACCGCGTATGCACACAACCGCGCTTTGATGGTAAAAGAGGGGGACGCGGTGACGAAAGGGCAGAAGATCGCTGAGATGGGCAATAGCGATTCCGACCGCGTGATGTTGCATTTCGAAGTTCGCCGGCAGGGCAAACCTGTCGACCCACTGAAGTATTTGCCGCCGCAATAAGCGATACGACCATGCCGAAATCGAAGCGCCGCCCGCCGCAAGCCGAGTCTGAGAAGATCAGCAAAGCCACGTCCGCCGCAGCGGACGAAAGCGGCGCTTCGGAAGTGGAAGAAGAGATCGTCGAAGAGCGCGATCTCGACGAGAACGAAACCGCCGACACACGCGAAGGCTCGAGCGGCGCGGCACCCGACGCCGACGATTTCCGCGCCCTGCTGCAGGCCGAGCTGACGGCCGACACGATCCAGCACTATCTGAACCGCATCAGCGTGAAGCCGCTGCTCACCGTCGAGGAAGAGCAGAAATATTCGCGTCTTGCCAAGGCCGGCGAATTCGAGGCGCGCCAGGTGATGATCGAGCGCAATCTGCGGCTCGTCGTCAGCATTGCCAAGGGTTATCTGAATCGCGGCGTGCCGCTGCTCGATCTGATCGAAGAGGGCAACCTCGGCCTCATGCACGCGATCGAGAAATTCGATCCGACGCGCGGCTTCCGCTTCTCGACTTACGCGACGTGGTGGATTCGCCAGAGCATCGAGCGCGCGATCATGAACCAGGCGCGCACGGTGCGATTACCGGTGCACGTGATTCGTGAGCTCAACCAGGTGCTGCGCGCGAAGCGCCATCTCGAGAAGAATTCGATGAATTCCGGCGAGGCCGCCGAGCGTCGCGACGCCAGCATCGACGACATCGCCTACCTGACCGGCAAAACCAGCGACGAAGTGACCGACATCCTCGCGCTGAACGAGCACACGGCCTCGCTCGATGCACCGCTCGATCTCGATCCGGCGAGCAGCCTGCTCGATCTGCTGTCCGACGATCAAAGCCAGTCGCCCGATGCGGAGGTGCAGCATCGCGAGCTCGAAACGCTGACGCGCGCGTGGCTCGCGCGTCTGTCGGACAAGCACCGCCATGTGATCGAACGGCGCTTCGGCCTCAATCACATTGAACCCGCCACGCTCGAAGAGCTGGCCGACGAAATGGGCCTCACGCGCGAGCGTGTGCGCCAGATCCAACAGGAAGCGCTGGTGCGTCTGAAGCGCTTCTTCGCCTCCAACGGTGTCCGCAAGGACGCCGTTCTGTAATCTGATGACACCGATTCTTGTTTTCGACATCGAGACGATTCCCGATGTCGCCGGCATCCGCCGTCTCGAAGATTTACCCGCCTCGATGAGCGACGCCGAAGTCGCCGAGCACGCGTTCGCCGCGCGTCGCGAAAAAACCGGCAGCGATTTCCTGCCGCATCATCTGCAACGGGTCGCGGCGATTTCCTGCGTGTTCCGCGACAGCAACGGCTTTCGCGTGCGCTCGCTCGGCACGCCCGAGGACGGCGAGGCAACGCTCGTGCAGTCGTTCTATCGCGTGATCGAGAAGTACACGCCGCAACTCGTGTCGTGGAACGGCGGCGGCTTCGATCTGCCGGTGCTCAACTATCGCGCGCTCGTCAACGGCATTCCCGCGTACCGCTTCTGGGACGTCGGCGAGGACGACCGCGAGTTCAAGTGGAACAACTACCTCAGCCGCTACCACGCGCGCCATACCGATCTGATGGACGTGCTGGCGATGTACCAGGCACGCGCCAACGCGCCGCTCGACGCGCTCGCGAAGATGTGCGGTTTTCCGGGCAAGATGGGCATGGACGGCAGCCAGGTGTGGCAGGCGTTCCAGGAAGGGCGCATCGAGGAAATCCGCAACTACTGTGAGACCGACGTCGTCAACACGTACCTGCTGTATTGCCGTTTCCAGTTGATGCGCGGCGGCTTCTCGCCGTCGGAGTATGCTGACGAGATCAATCTCGTGAAGAACGCGCTCGCGCTCGAAACTGCGCCGCAGTGGGCCGAGTATCTGGCGGCGTTCGAGCAGTGAGCCGCCGCGCGCGGTTGGGTGGGCGCATCGAGTCGGCGTGTTGCGGCTGGGAGGAAGACGTGCGGGTCCGGTTGCCGCGGTAATTCGGCCTCGGCTCTTTGCGGCGCACGCGGCCGAGTCGCGTACGATCGCAGGCAAGCCCGGCGCTTCGTCTACAATCTCGCCTTTCCCCACAGTTTGTCAGGAAGTCGCAGGTGTCCCGAACTGCCCCCCAACGTCGCGCGCCGCGGCGCTCATCGAAGCATGCCAAGGCGCCGGCCCCGACGCCGGCGCTCGTCATTACCGGCAACGAGCCGGTCATCGAAATCGTTTCGCTCGATATGGAAGCGCGCGGCGTGGGCCGCACCGACAGCGAAGACGGCACGCCAGGCAAGGTGATCTTCGTCGAAGGCGCGTTGCCGGGCGAGCGCGTTAGCTATACGACGCATCGCAGCAAGCCGAAATTCGAGCAGGCCGAAGTCGTGCAGGTGTTCCGCGAGAGCGCGATGCGCACCACGCCCCAATGCCGCCACTTCGACATTTGCGGCGGCTGTTCGATGCAGCATCTCGACGTGCGCGCGCAGGTCGCGGTCAAGCAACGCGTGCTTGAAGACAACCTGCAGCGCCTCGCGAAGCTGCGCCCTGAAACCGTGTTCCGGCCGATTCACGGGCCGTCTTGGGGTTATCGCTATCGCGCGCGTCTGGCCGTGCGTTATCTGCCGGAAAAGGGCGGTATGCGCATCGGCTTTCACGAGAAGAAGAGCAGCTATATCGCGGACATGAAAACCTGCGAGGTGCTGCCGCGGCATGTGTCGGCCATGCTGATGCCGCTGCGCTTCATGGTGCGCAAGCTGTCGATCTACGACCGCATGCCGCAGATCGAACTCGCGGTCGGCTCGTCGGTCACGGCGCTCGTCGTGCGCAACCTCGAACCGCTCACCGCCGCCGACGAACAGGTGCTGCGCGATTTCGCCGACGAGCACAAGGTGCAGTTCTGGATTCAGCCGGGCGGCCCGGACACAGTCACGCCGCTCTATCCGCTCGACGCGCAGCTCGACTACACGCTGCCCGAATACGGCATCCGCATGCCGTTCAAGCCGACCGACTTCACGCAGGTCAATCACGCGATCAACCGCGTGCTCGTGAGCCGCGCGTTGCGCCTGCTCGCGCCGGCGCGCACTGATCGCGTGCTCGATCTGTTCTGCGGAATCGGCAACTTCACGCTGCCGCTCGCGCGGCTTGCGCGGGAAGTGGTCGGTATCGAGGGCAGCGAGGTGCTGACCGGGCGCGCGCTCGCGAACGCCGAGCTGAACGGCGTCGCGGGGCATACGTCGTTTGCGTGCCGCAATCTGTTCGAAGTGACCGCCGACGACCTGCGCGCGCTCGGCCACTTCGACAAGTTCCTGCTCGATCCGCCGCGCGAAGGCGCGCTCGCGGTCGCGAAGGCGCTCGCGGAGATCGCGCAGAGCGGCAATGGACCGCTGCCGAAGCGCATCGTCTACGTGTCGTGCGCGCCGGCTACGCTCGCGCGCGATGCGGGCCTGCTCGTGCACGAAGCCGGCTATCGGCTCGTTGGGGCGGGTGTCGTGAACATGTTCCCGCACACGTCGCACGTGGAGTCGATTGCGTTGTTCGAGCGGGATTGAGGGGGAGCGCGCGACGCCCGCGGCCAGGCGGCGGGCGTCGCGTGTCAGTGCGCATGCAGACACGTTGACGTGCGGATGCGCGGGCATAAAAAACGCCACGACTTTCAGGTCGTGGCGTTTTTTATTTCAGAGGCTGAATGTATTCAGCGGGCGGCAAAGCTCAGCAAAGTTAGCTTAGAACTGCCACCACGACTTCTGCGTGCCCGGCCGCGCGTGGCCCGTGATGTACGGGCTGTCCGGGAACGTGCCCGCGAGCACGCGGCGCGTGTCGTCGGCCAGTTGCGGCTGGTTCAGCTTTTCGTACGACAGCATCATGATGTGCAGCGCGTCTTCGATGGCCGGCGCGTTCTTGTATTCGTGCAGCGCGAGTTGCGCGCGGTTGATTGCCGCGACATAGGCGCCGCGACGGTAGTAGTAGTCCGCCGCGTGGACTTCGTGCGACGCCAGCGCGTTCACGATATAGCGCATGCGTTGCGCCGCGTCCGGTGCGTACTTGCTGTTCGGGAACCGGTCCACCACGACCTTGAACGCGTCATACGATTCGCGGAGCGACTTCGGATCGCGCTCGCTCATGTCCTGGCCCGAGAAGCGGCCGAACAGACCGAGGTCGTCGTTGAAGTGGATCATGCCTTTCAGGTAGTACGCGTAGGCGATGTCCGGGTGATCCGGGTGCAGCTGGATGAAGCGGTCGATGGCCTGGTCGGCGGCGGCGTCTTCGTTGTCTTTCCAGTTGCAGTATGCGACGTTGATCTGCGCCTGCTGCGCGAAGTGGCCGAACGGGTCGCGGCCCTCGAGCATTTCGAAGTATTTCGCGCACTTGCCGAAGTCACCGCCGGTCAGGGCGTCGTTCGCCTCCGTATATAATTTGTTGTTGTTCCACGTTGCCGTTTCGTCGGTCTTCTCCGGCAGGCCGTGGCAAGCCGCAATAGCGACGACGGCCGCGGCGCACGCAACGTATCCGGCCACTTTCCGGGCCGCCTTCTTGATGGCCGCCAAATTGAGCGCCGCTGCTTCAGTGATGGTGTTCAAGGCTCGCATTTTCCAGTCTAGCTTTACGTCCAGGTGACCCAGACTCAATGACCCGCTCAAATACTCCAGGCACCGCAGGCGCCGGGAATAGCAACGAAGATTATAGCGTAAGCGCCGACCCCGCCGACGCGTTGGGCGTCGATTCGCTCGACGACGATTTTGCTGTCGACGCGCCCGCCGCAAGCCATTCGCAAGAAGCCGCCGCGAGCCCGGCGGCGCCGGTGCCGGGCCGCATCGCCGACGAAAGCCCGCGCCAGGTTGTGGTGCCCGACGAACTGGCCGGCGAGCGGCTCGACAAGGTGCTCGCCAAAGTGTTTCCGGAATTTTCGCGCAGCCGTCTGCAAAGCTGGATCGAAGCCGGGCGCGTGCGCGTCGACGGCAAGCCGGCGAAGATTCGCCAGCCGGTGCCGCTCGGCGCCACGATCGAGCTCGTGCCCGACCTGCTGCCCGAGCAGCTCGCCTTCACACCCGAGCCGGTGCCGCTCGAAATCGTCTACGAGGACGACACGCTCGTCGTCATCAACAAGCCGGCCGGCATGGTCGTGCATCCGGCCGCCGGCAACTGGAGCGGCACCGTGCTCAACGGTCTGCTGCATCGCTATGGCGAAGCCGCGGCCGGCCTGCCGCGCGCGGGCATCGTGCACCGGCTCGACAAGGAGACCTCGGGGCTCATGGTGGTCGCGCGCACGCTCGAGGCGCAGACCGACCTCGTGCGCCAGTTGCAGGCGCGCACGGTCAAGCGCCGCTATCTCGCGCTCGTGTGGGGCAACATGCCCGAGGACGGCACGATCGACGCGCCGATCGGCCGCGATCCGCGCGAGCGCACGCGCATGGCCGTGGTGACGGGCGCGGCCGGCAAGCCGGCGCGCACGCATTTCCGCCGCGTCGACGCGGCGATCTGGCAGCGGCAGCCGGTCACGGCGATTCACTGCGATCTCGAAACCGGCCGCACGCACCAGATTCGCGTGCATTGCGCGCACGTCGGCCATCCGCTGCTCGGCGACCCCGTGTATGGACGCGCGCGCGGCAAGCGTTCGGTTACGCCGCTGCCGGGCGGCTTCGCGCGCCAGGCGCTGCATGCATGGCGGCTCGGGCTGATTCATCCGAAGACGGGCCGCTCGATGCAGTGGCGCGCCGAGGTGCCGGCCGACATCGCGGCGCTGTCCGAGGCGCTCGGCCTCGGTCGCGACGACGCGGGCGAGTTCGACGACGCGTACTACGAGGATGAGGACTACGACGCATCGTCCGCCGACGCCGATTACGATGAAGATCACGACGGCGACGCCGACCCCGAAGATCACGACGCCAACGACGCCAACGACGCCAACGAGGCCCACGAGGCCCACGACGAGGACGATCCCACATGAACGCAGCTTTGCCGGAACTGGATTTCGCCGATGTCGTGCAACCCGCATGGAACGTCTCGCCGCGCGTGCGCGCGCTCGTCACCACCCGCAACGGCGGCGTGAGCGACGCGCCATTCGGCCGCTGGCGGGATGGCGCGGACCAGCCCGGCGGCCTCAACCTCGGCATGAAATCCGGTGACGATCCGGCCGCGGTCGCGAGCAATCGCGCGCGGCTGCTCGCGCTTGCCGGCGTTCGCGAAGCCGCGTGGCTCGAACAGATCCACGGCGCCGGCATCGTGCGCGCCGAGGACGTGCTCGCGCAGACTCACGCGGACGGCACGCCGACGCGCGCCGACGCGAGCGTCACCGATCGCGCGGGCACCGTCTGCGTCGTGCTGGTTGCCGATTGCATGCCGGTGCTGCTGTGCGACGCAGCGGGCCGCGCGGTCGGCGCCGCGCATGCGGGCTGGCGCGGCCTCGCGGCCGGCATCGTCGAGCAGACCGCGCAGCGCGTCGCGGCGCTCGCGGGCGTGGAAGCGGGCGCGCTGCATGCGTGCCTCGGGCCGTCGATCGGGCCGGACGCATTCGAAGTCGGCCCCGACGTGCGCGACGCGTTCATGGATGGCGTCGAGGGCGCGCAGCGCGACGCCACCGCGCATGCGTTCGTCGCGCATCCGGCGAACCCCGGCAAATATCTCGCCGATCTGCCGGCACTCGCGCGCCTGCGTCTGCAAGGCCTCGGCGTCACGCATATCAGCGGCGGCGATCTCTGCACGGTCACGCAACGCGAACGTTTCTATTCGTATCGCCGCGATCGTGAAACCGGCCGCATGGCCGCGCTGATCTGGCTCGACGCTCACGCGCAAGGCCTCGCCGACTGACGCATGCGCCGCGTGTCGAGGCGCGACGTGCGCGCGGCGTCTCGTCAGACGTTTGGCGATCAAGCAATCATTGGGCAATCGCATTGGGCAATCGTTAAGCCATTCATGCATGGGGTCCATGCCGGCATGAAGCCGCGCGCCATGCGGCAGACCTCGTGCGGACGCGGGCGCGAACGCTATCCGCTCGGGACGCCGGGCCATTTTGCTGCGCTGCCGGAAGGTCGGGCGGCAGCGTAAATCGCCGGCGGGAAATGTCCGCGGTCGCAGGTCTCGAGCGCCTTGAAAAGCCATGCGTCGCGGGTGCTTTTTCGATTCGTCGCGACGCCGCCCGGCGGCTCGTCAAAGCGTGATTTGTCACACAGGGAAAACGATAATTAAAAAAGTATCGCACTGCGGCAAAATCGGGAACAAGCATTGACATGCCTTGTGATGGGGAGCAAGAATGTTCCTCCCAAGCTCCTCGTCGTATATGGGACAGGGCGTGACGGATTCGCGAGCAATCGCCATGCGCGCACGAACCTGCCTCTCAACCCGTCCGCAAGGACTTACCGGTCAAAAGCAGGTATGGCTGCCTCTCATTCCTCAGATTCCCACAGCACGGACTCCTCGAAGGAGCAAACGCAGCAGGCCGGTACGAGCGGTGCATCGCCAGCCGCAGGCATGCAGCAGTTTTTCGATGCCTGGATGAACGCGTGGCGTTCGTTCGGCGTGCCGCCCGGCGGTGCGCCATTCCAGGTTCCTCCCGTGCAGATGCCCAACGTCGCGCAGATGGGTTTCCCGCCGATGCCGTCGTTTCCGGGCATGCCCGACTTCAGCAAGCTGGCCGCGGGCGCGATGCCGTCGCTGCCGCCGTTTCCGGCGCTGAACCTTCCTCCCGCCGCGATTCCACCGGAGCGCTTGCAGAAGCTGCAAGCCGACTATTCGCGCGAGGCGATGGAGCTGATCCAGCAGGCCACTACGTCGTCCAGCAAGGCGCCCGAACTCAAGGACCGGCGCTTTAGCGCGGACGCATGGAGCGAGACGCCGGCCTATGCGTTTACCGCCGCGTGGTATCTGCTGAACGCGCGCTATCTGCAGGAGATGGCCGACGCGCTCGACACCGAGCCGAAGATGCGCGAGCGCATCCGCTTCGCGGTCCAGCAGTGGACCGCGGCCGCTTCGCCGAGCAACTTCTTCGCGCTGAATCCCGAAGCGCAGAAAACGCTGCTCGACAGCAAGGGCGAGAGCCTGCGCCAGGGCGTGATGAACCTGCTCGGCGACATGCAGCGCGGCAAGATTTCCCAAACCGACGAATCGCGTTTCGCCGTGGGCGAGAACCTCGCGAACACCGAAGGCTCGGTCGTGTTCGAGAACGATCTGCTACAGCTGATCCAGTACAAGCCGCGCACGCCGACCGTGCGCGAGCGGCCGCTCCTGATCGTGCCGCCGTGCATCAACAAGTTCTACATTCTCGACCTGCAACCCGAAAACTCGCTCGTCGCGCATGGGCTCGAATCGGGTCACCAGGTGTTCCTGATTTCGTGGCGCAACGCAGATCAATCGGTCGCCAACAAGTCGTGGGACGACTACATCGGCGAGGGCGTGCTGGCCGCGATCGAGACCGTGCGCAAGATCAGCGGCCGCGAGCAGATCAACACGCTCGGCTTCTGCGTCGGCGGCACGATGCTCGCCACCGCGCTCGCGGTGGCCGCGGCGCGCGGCGAACATCCGGCCGCCTCGCTGACGCTGCTCACCGCGATGCTCGACTTCTCCGACACGGGCGTGCTCGACGTGTTCGTCGACGAGGCGCACGTGCAGATGCGCGAGCAGACCATCGGCGGCAAGAACGGTGCGCCGCCGGGACTGATGCGCGGCATCGAGTTCGCCAACACGTTCTCGTTCCTGCGCCCGAACGACCTCGTATGGAACTACGTGGTCGACAACTACCTGAAGGGCCGCACGCCGGTGCCGTTCGACCTGCTGTACTGGAACAGCGACTCGACCAGTCTGCCGGGGCCGATGTACTGCTGGTATCTGCGCAACACGTACCTCGAGAACAAGCTGCGCGAGCCCGGTGCGTTGACCACCTGCGGCGAGCCGGTCGATCTGTCGAAGATCGATGTGCCGACCTTCATCTACGGTTCGCGCGAAGACCATATCGTGCCGTGGCAAACCGCCTATGCGTCGGTGCCGCTGCTGTCCGGGCCGCTGAAGTTCGTGCTCGGCGCGTCGGGCCACATCGCTGGCGTGATCAATCCGCCCGCGAAGAAAAAGCGCAGCTTCTGGCGCCTCGAAACCGAAGAGAAGATGCTGCCGGAAACCGCCAACGAGTGGTTCGACGCCGCGACCGAAGTGCCCGGCAGCTGGTGGCCCGAATGGACCGCATGGCTCGATCAGCACGGCGGCCGGAAGGTGAAGCCGCGCGCCTCGGCCGGCTCCGACGAGTTCCCGGTGATCGAGCCGGCGCCCGGCCGCTACGTGCGGCAACGGGAATAGGTCCGACGCGCCGTGATGTCGAACACGGCGCGCGGTCGTGCGGTGTGTGGGTGTGGCTGGTCAATGAGCGTCTGGTTAAGGCGTAAGAGCAACGGAATTTTTTAACGTAACGGGCTGCGGCGCAGTTTGCCGAGGTGCCCGGAGGATATGGAAATGACTGATGTTGTGATCGTATCGGCCGCTCGTACTGCAGTGGGCAAGTTTGGTGGGTCGCTGGCCAAGGTTGCCGCGCCTGAACTCGGCGCGTTGGCGGTGCGTGCCGTCCTCGAACGGGCTGGCGTGAAGCCGGACCAGGTGAGCGAAGTGATTCTCGGCCAGGTGCTGACGGCGGGCTCGGGCCAGAACCCCGCGCGTCAATCGGTCATCAAGGCGGGCTTGCCGTCGTCGGTGCCGGGCATGACGATCAACAAGGTGTGCGGCTCGGGCCTGAAGGCTGTGATGCTGGCGGCCAACGCGATCATCGCGGGCGACGCGGACATCGTGGTCGCGGGCGGCCAGGAGAACATGAGCGCCGCGCCGCACGTGCTGCCGGGTTCGCGCGACGGCTTCCGCATGGGCGATGCGAAGCTGATCGACTCGATGATCGTCGACGGCCTGTGGGACGTCTACAACCAGTACCACATGGGCGTGACGGCGGAAAACGTCGCGAAGGAATACGGCATCACGCGCGAAGAGCAGGACGCGTTCGCGGCGCTGTCGCAGAACAAGGCGGAAGCCGCGCAGAAGGCCGGGCGCTTCAACGATGAAATCGTGCCGGTCGAGATTCCGCAGCGCAAGGGCGAGCCGCTGCGCTTCGCCACCGACGAATTCGTGCGCCACGGCGTGACGGCCGAATCGCTCGCGGGTCTGAAGCCGGCCTTCTCGAAGGAAGGCACGGTCACGGCGGCGAACGCGTCGGGTCTGAACGACGGCGCGGCCGCGGTGCTCGTGATGTCGCTGAAGAAGGCCGAAGCGCTCGGTCTCACGCCGCTCGCGCGCATCAAGGCGTATGCGAACGCCGGTATCGATCCGAAGGTGATGGGCATGGGCCCGGTGCCGGCATCGCGCCGTTGTCTCGAGCGCGCGGGCTGGACGCCGGCCGATCTGGACCTGATGGAAATCAACGAAGCGTTCGCCGCGCAGGCGCTCGCGGTGCACAAGCAGATGGGCTGGGACACCTCGAAGATCAACGTGAACGGCGGGGCAATCGCGATCGGCCATCCGATCGGCGCGTCCGGCTGCCGGATTCTCGTCACGCTGCTGCACGAAATGCAGAAGCGCGATGCGAAGAAGGGTTTGGCGTCGCTGTGCATCGGCGGCGGTATGGGTGTCGCGCTGGCTGTCGAGCGCATGTAAGGTATGGCTGGGGTGCGCCGCGCCGGTCCTGCGCGGTGTACCCCGGAACGTGGCTCGCGCCGGTAGTGCGCGTTGCCGGCTGGTCGCCCGGCCGCAGCGGAGAACCAGCATCAGGCGAGACAGGAGGTTGCCGGTCGGCACCTCGAAAACGATAACGGAGTAGGGTTTATGACACAGCGAATTGCGTATGTAACGGGCGGCATGGGCGGCATTGGCACGAGCATCTGCCAGCGTCTGCACAAGGAAGGTTTCAAGGTGATCGCGGGCTGCGGCCCGAATTCGCCGCGCCGCGCGAAGTGGCTCGATGAGCAGAAGGCGCTCGGTTTCGATTTCGTCGCCTCCGAAGGCAACGTCGGCGACTGGGAATCGACCAAGGCCGCGTTCGACAAGGTCAAGGCCGAGGTCGGCGAGATCGACGTGCTGGTCAACAATGCCGGTATCACGCGCGACGTCGTGTTCCGCAAGATGACGCACGAAGACTGGACGGCGGTGATCGACACCAACCTGACGAGCCTTTTCAACGTCACCAAGCAGGTGATCGACGGCATGGTCGAGCGTGGCTTTGGCCGCGTGATCAACATTTCGTCGGTGAACGGCCAGAAGGGCCAGTTCGGCCAGACCAATTATTCGACGGCGAAGGCCGGTATTCACGGCTTCACGATGTCGCTCGCGCAGGAAGTGGCGACCAAGGGCGTGACGGTCAACACCGTGTCGCCGGGCTATATCGGCACCGACATGGTCAAGGCGATCCGCCCCGACGTGCTGGAAAAGATCGTGGCGACGATCCCGGTGCGCCGTCTCGGCCAGCCGGACGAAATCGGCTCGATCGTGGCGTGGCTCGCGTCGGAAGAGTCGGGTTTCTCCACGGGCGCCGATTTTTCGCTCAACGGCGGCTTGCATATGGGTTGAGCCCCCGGCGCGCCGCTCACAAGGCGGCGCGCTTCGGCTCAGAGGGTTCCGCCGGCGTTCCACCTGTGCAATGATCCGATTGCACAGGTGGAACGCCGTTTCCGCGTTTAACTCGAGCTTAAAAGGCGCTACATGACTACTACTACAAAGAAAACGGCCGAACGACTGATAAAGAAATATCCGAATCGTCGGCTTTACGATACCGAGACGAGTACCTACATCACGCTGACCGATGTGAAACAGCTCGTGCTCGATCAGGAGGATTTCAAGGTTATCGATGCCAAAAGCAACGAGGACCTGACGCGAGCCATCCTGTTGCAGATCATTCTCGAAGAGGAGAGCGGCGGCTTGCCGATGTTCTCGTCGTCGATGCTCTCGCAGATCATCCGTTTCTATGGTCATGCGATGCAGGGCATGATGGGCACGTACCTGGAAAAGAACATCCAGGCCTTCATCGACATTCAGGCGAAGCTCGCCGACCAGTCGAAGAATCTCTATGAAGGCAAGGCGATGAACCCCGAAGTCTGGTCGCAGTTCATGAACATGCAGGCACCGATGATGCAGGGCATGATGACCAGCTATATCGAGCAATCGAAGAACATGTTCGTGCAGATGCAGGAGCAGATGCAAAACCAGGCAAAAACGATGTTCGCTACCTTCCCGTTCACGCCCGGTAGCGGGGTCAACGCGAGCAATGCGCCTGCTGCGTCGCAGGACAATCCGGAACCGGAGAAGAAGTAATAGCGACGAAGTAATGGCGACTCGCGGCGTAAGCGACGCTGCGCCATTGCCGGGGCTCGGGGAGCCGCCGTGGGATGGCAGGCAGGTCTGCTTGCGTGGGGTGCCTCGCGGGTATTGAGCGTATCGGCGGGTGCTGGCGGTGGGCCGGTTGCGCGGCGCCGTGCGTGTCGGCGGACGGCGTTCCGGATAAGCGGGATGGGCCTGGTGCCGGATCGGCCAGCCCCGACGTCGGCGTCCTTGCGGGCCTTACCCGTTGCGTGGAAGTGCGCGGTGGGCAGCACGGTACAATAGCGGGTTCGCGTGCACGCGGAATCACGCGGATTAATCACCTGGATTATTTCCGCCGGCGGAGCCGGGCATGCCGTGCGCATGCTTGCATGCTGCTTGTGCGGTCGTTCGTGTGCCCTGTTTGTGCATCGTCGCCCGCGGTTCGACGTTCCGCTGTTCCCGTCGCCCGGTTCGCTCGCGTCTTGAGTTTCGCGCCATTCCTTCTGGTTTGATGAGTCATTCTCCGGCGCGACCGACGTCCTCACCGTTGCCATCGCTTTTTGCCGGACCCGCCCCGTGTTTCAGATCGTTTCCCTCATTGCCTCGATGCCTGTGCCCAGGCTGCATCGCTTCGCTTTAGCCGCCGTTGTCCGGCATTTCATCGAGGCGCTGCGATGAGCCGGCTGTTTCTTGCACCGATGGAAGGGCTGGCGGACTACGTGCTGCGCGACGTGCTGACCGGCACCGGCGGATTCGACGGCTGCGTGTCCGAATTTATCCGCGTGACGGGCACGTTGTTGCCCACGCGCATCTACGAGCGCGAGGCGCCCGAAATCCTGCATGCGAGCGTGACCGCGAGCGGCACGCCGATGGTGATCCAGTTGCTCGGCAGCGATCCGGAATGGATGGCGCGCAATGCCGCGCACGCGGCCACGTTGTCGCCCTATGGCATCGATCTGAACTTCGGCTGTCCCGCCAAGGTCGTCAATCGGCATGGCGGCGGCGCGATGCTGCTCGCGGACCCGACGCAATTGAACGAGATCGTGTCGGCGGTGCGCGCGGCGGTGCCGGCCGGGATCGTGGTGACCGCGAAAATGCGCCTTGGCGTTTCCGATACGTCGCGGGCGATCGATTGCGCGCAGGCGCTCGCGGAAGGCGGCGCGGCGTCGCTGGTCGTACATGCGCGCACGCGCGACGACGGCTACCGGCCGCCCGCGCACTGGGAGTGGATCGCGCGTATCGATGATGCCGTCGACGTGCCCGTCATCGCGAACGGCGACGTCTGGAGCGTCGCGGACTGGGCGCGCTGCCGTGCCGTGAGCGGTTGTGCGGACGTGATGATCGGACGCGGCGCCGTATCGGACCCGTTCCTCGCGCGACGGATTCGCGGATTGATGGACCCGTCCCCGTCGGCTGGCGAGTGGTGCGACGTGCTGCGCTCCATTGCCGGCTATCTGACGAGGCTGCAGGCGCGCGGCACGTTGCGCCACGAGCATGGCCGCGTCAAGCAATGGCTCAGCTATCTGCGGCGCACCTGGCCGCAAGCCGCCGAATTGCACGAGACGATCCGGCGCATGCAGGATTCCCGCGAGATTTTTGCGGTGATCGGGCAGGCGTTGGCGTGTGAGGGCGCGGTGATGGCGTCCGGATACGAAACGGTTGATGGTTGCGTGTGACGGGGAGTTGACTGCCGACTGGTCTGGGCGCGACTGCCATCACACTTTAGTGGCTGCGTTTCGGGATCTCGATGATTGTCGGGCCGGCGAGCTTGTACGTGTCTTTATGGGTGGGTGGATACGTGTGTGCCTGGCTTTGCCGGTGGGATTCGCATCCCGACTGTGCGTGCCGGTGCGTCATCGATCACGCCTTGCATTCGTTGCGAACTGCCTGGACGCAGCGCGCCGAAGTACGCTCGATCTTTCGCGCAGCGCAGCATCGGGACGACGACGGAGTACCTCACGATCTTTAAGCCGGTTAATTGTCGGTGGGGGGCGGTTGTGTGTTTTGCGTGGCAGTAGTAAGCGGCGATAAAGACGGTTGCCCCAGCGCGAGTAGCAGGAGACTTGCAAGGCCGAGCGTGCGCGCGAATTCGTCATCCAGTTGATTGCCTTGATCGGTAATCGACATCGGCACAACGAGCTCCCGGTTTGTCAGCTTGATCGCAGCATCCTTGGGGACCGTCGAGATGCAGATTGATTTATTCGCTTCATCATAAGTAATGACCACACCACGGGGCGGCATCTGCTTTTTTATCGACATCGCTACATTCCTTTTAGCGTGCAGCTCCGATGAGTTCCAACCTTGAATTCGATCGCCATCCGCCTTCCATGTCCGCGTCAGATCAGCGGGCAAACCTATCATGGCGTCGAATCACGTATGACAAAAGAATGAATCCCTGAAACCACTGCGCACGCCGCAATACCCGCCGGCAGCCGCAGGAACACACCATGCCGCGAGTGAGAGCATCTCGCAACATCGTGGACAACCGTCAACGAAAGCCGGCAGAAACCACCGAAGATCGATCGCGGACGAATCGGCCCGTACGCAGCCGTGCTTCGCCGTGTCACGCGCCGCAGGTTCGAGCGGCGCGGCTGCCTGTTGTCAGCCACCTGTTTTTGGATCGGGGAACCACAAATAGCTGTAAACTCTCGTCTTTGCTGCCATTCCAAGATTCCCCTCACATGTCCAAGCTGCACAGCGTCAACCCGTCCGAGCCGCCTCGCGTGGGCTTCGTATCCCTCGGGTGCCCCAAAGCCCTCGTCGATTCCGAGCAGATCATCACCCAGCTGCGTGCCGAAGGTTATGAAATCTCCGGCACCTACGACGGCGCGGATCTCGTGGTCGTCAACACCTGCGGCTTTATCGACGAAGCCGTGCAGGAAAGCCTCGACGCGATCGGCGAAGCGCTTAGCGAAAACGGCAAGGTCATCGTGACCGGCTGCCTCGGCGCGAAAAAGAGCGCGAGCGGCTCGGGGCTGATCGAGGAAGTGCATCCGAAGGTGCTGGCCGTGACCGGTCCGCACGCGGTCGGCGAAGTGATGCAGGCGGTCCATAACCATCTGCCGAAGCCGCACGATCCGTTCGTCGATCTCGTGCCGGCCGCGGGCGTCAAGCTCACGCCGCGCCACTACGCCTACCTGAAGATTTCCGAGGGCTGCAACCACCGCTGCACGTTCTGCATCATCCCGTCGATGCGCGGCGATCTCGTGTCGCGCCCGGTCGCCGAGGTCATGCTCGAAGCGGAAAACCTGTTCAAGTCCGGCGTCAAGGAACTGCTCGTCATTTCGCAGGACACGAGCGCCTATGGCGTCGACGTCAAATATCGCACCGGCTTCTGGAACGGCAAGCCGATCAAGACGCGCATGACCGACCTCGTCGGCGCGCTCGGCGAACTCGCCGCGCAATACGGCGCGTGGGTGCGTCTGCATTACGTGTATCCGTACCCGAGCGTCGACGAAGTGATTCCGATGATGGCCGAAGGTCCGTACAAGGGCCACGTGCTGCCGTATCTCGACGTGCCGTTCCAGCACGCGCATCCCGAAGTGTTGAAGCGCATGAAGCGTCCGGCCAATGCCGAGAAGGTCATGGAGCGCGTTAAGGCATGGCGCGAAATCTGCCCGGACCTGACGATCCGCAGCACGTTTATCGCGGGCTTCCCCGGCGAGACCGAGGCGCAGTTCGAGACGCTGCTCGATTTCATCCGCGAGGCGGAACTCGACCGTGTGGGCTGCTTTGCCTACTCGCCGGTCGAAGGCGCGAGCGCCAACGAACTCGACGGCGCACTGCCCGACGAAGTGCGCGAGGAGCGCCGCGCGCGCTTCATGGAAGTGGCCGAGCAGGTGTCGGCCAAACGCATCGCGAAGAAGGTCGGCAAGACGCTGAAGGTGCTCGTCGACGAAATCAACGCCGACGGCGGCATCGGCCGTACCGCGGCGGATGCGCCGGAAATCGACGGCGTCGTCTATATCGCGCCGACCACCAAGGCGTCGAAGCGCTACAAGGTCGGCGATTTCGTCTCGGTGAAGATCACCGGCGCCGACGGTCACGATCTGTGGGGCGAGGTCTGAGCGATGACGGCAAACATGGTGGCAAATCGGACACCGGAGATCCTCGCGCTCGGCGAGGCGATGATCGAATTCAACCAGTCGGCGAAGGATCAGCCGAACTATCTGCAAGGCTTCGGCGGCGACACCTCGAACTTCTGCATCGCGGCGTCGCGCCAGGGCGCGAAGACCGGCTTCGTGTCGGCGGTCGGTGCCGATCACTTCGGGCGCCTGCTCGTCGATCTGTGGCAGCGCGAGCAGGTCGACACCGCGTTCGTGCGCGTCGATCCGCTGGCGCCGACCGGCGTCTATTTCGTGTCCCACGGTCCGAACGGCCACGCGTTCGACTATCTGCGCGCGGGCTCGGCGGCGAGCCGCTATGCGCCGGCCGATCTGCCGCGCGAGGCGCTTGCGGCGGCCAAGGTCGTGCATCTGTCCGGCATCAGTCTCGCGATCAGCGTGAGCGCCTGCGATGCCGCGCTCGAGGCGATCGCATATGCGCGCGCGAACGGTGCGCGCGTGAGCTTCGACACGAATCTGCGCCTGAAGCTGTGGCCGCTCGCGCGGGCGCGCGCGGTGATGCTCGAGGCGATCCGTCAGACCGACATCTGCCTGCCGAGCTGGGACGACGTGACCGAACTCACGGGCCTGACGGGCCGCGACGAGATCGTCGATTTCCTGCTGTCGCACGGGCCAAGCGTCGTTGCGCTGAAGCTCGGCAAGGACGGCTCGTATATCGCGACGCCGAACGAGCGGCGCGTCGTGCCGGGGCACGTCGTCAATGCGGTCGATGCGACCGGCGCGGGCGACTGCTTCGGCGGCGCGTTCATCGCGCGCATCGTCGCCGGCGACGATGCGTTTGCCGCCGCGCGTTATGCGAACGTCGCCGCGGCGTTGTCGACGCAAGGTTATGGCGCGGTCGCGCCGATTCCGTCGCGTGAGGCGGTGGAGAAGCTGCTGGCGGGTTGAGCATCACGAAGCCGCGGGGGGGCCGCGAGCGCCATGTGCGGCGTCGCGCGGCAGGCGGTACCTGATGCCGCAAGCGAGGCAGTAAGCGAGGCGACAAGCGAGGCAGCAGAATCATTCGAAGAGACCGGAACAGGAGCGAGCGATGCAACGGGACGTAGTGGTGGTAAGCGGCGTGCGCACGGCAATCGGCGCGTTCGGCGGCAGCCTCAAGGACTTTGCGCCGACCGATCTCGGCGCGCGCGTCGTGCGAGAGGTGCTTGAACGTGCGAGCGTGTCGGGCGACGAAGTGGGGCACGTCGTGTTCGGCAATGTCGTGCACACCGAGGCGAAGGACATGTATCTCGCGCGCGTCGCGGCGCTCAACGGCGGCGTCGCGCAGCATACGCCCGCGCTGACCGTGAACCGCCTGTGCGGCTCGGGCCTGCAGGCGATCGTCTCGGCCGCGCAAAGCGTGCTGCTCGGCGACGCCGACATCGCGATCGGCGGCGGCGCGGAGAACATGAGCCGCGCGCCGTACTCGATGCCGGCCGCGCGCTTCGGGCAGCGCATGGGCGACGCGCGCCTCGTCGACATGATGGTCGGCGCGCTCAACGATCCGTTCCAGTCGATCCATATGGGCGTGACGGCCGAGAACGTCGCGCGCCAGTATGACATCTCGCGCGACGCGCAGGACGCGCTTGCGCTCGAATCGCACCGCCGCGCGGCGCACGCGATCACGAACGGCTACTTCAGGGAACAGATCCTGCCGATCACGATTCCCTCGAGGAAGGGCGACGTCGTGTTCGACACCGACGAGCACACGCGGATGAACGCATCGGCGGAAGACTTCGCGAAGCTGAAGCCGGTGTTCGCAAAGGAAAACGGCACGGTGACGGCCGGCAACGCGTCGGGCATCAACGACGCGGCGGCCGCCGTCGTGCTGATGGAGCGTGGCATCGCCGAGAAGCGCGGCGTGAAGCCGCTGGCGCGGCTGGTGTCGTATGCGCATGCGGGCGTCGATCCGGCGTATATGGGCATCGGGCCGGTGCCGGCGAGCCGCAAGGCGCTCGAACGCGCGGGCCTTACCGTCGCCGATCTCGACGTGATCGAGGCCAACGAGGCGTTCGCCGCGCAGGCCTGCGCGGTCAGCAAGGAACTCGGACTCGATCCGGCCAGGGTCAATCCGAACGGCTCGGGCATTTCGCTCGGCCATCCGATCGGCGCGACCGGCGCGTTGATTACCGTCAAGGCGTTGTATGAGTTGCAGCGTATCGGCGGGCGCTATGCGCTCGTCACGATGTGCATCGGCGGCGGGCAGGGGATCGCGGCGATCTTCGAGCGTCTCTGAGGTCGCGCGGCACGCCGTCGCCGGCAGGGTAGGAAGCAGGATCAGGCAACAAGGATGAAAAGGATGCGGGAATCGAAAGCGACGCAGGGCTCGCCAGCGAGCATGTCGAGGGATAGCGCGGCGCGCACGGCAAGACGCGCGCCGCGGCAACGCGCGAGGGTGATCGCGGCCGTAGCCGCGCTGCTGTGTGCGGGCACGGTGCTGTGGATGCCGTCGCAGGCATGGGCCGAGAGCGATGCGGTCAAGGCACTGGCGCCGCCGCCGCCGATCTCGTTGCCGCTCAAACCGAGCCCGGAGTTCGCGAAGTTTCCGCGTTATGCCGGCACGCTCGGCAAGCGTCCGATCGTGCTGCGGCTCGGCCCGAAGACCGACGATCCGTCCGGCGTGCACGGCGAGTATCAGTACGGCGATACCGGCGAGGTGATCCTGATCGCCGGCGACCGCGCCGATGACACGCTCGAAGTCGAGGAGTCGAACGACGGCACGCATATCACCGGCAACTGGGTCGGCAAGTTCGGCGCGGATGGGGCGCTCGAAGGCGAGCGCATGAATGTCGACGATTCCGATCCGCAGCCGTTCGATCTGAAGCCGCTGGCGGCGGGGCAGGCGGTGCCGGTGGCGGGGGCGGCGGGTGTAGCCAATGCAGCCGCGCCGAAGCCGGCTACCGTGCCGCAGCCTGCGGCGAACGGTGCGCCCGCGCCGGCTGCGGGTGGTCATGCGGTCGGCGGCGTCAGCAACCTGCAAACCGGCGATTGATGTTGCCGTTGGCCCTGTTGCCGGACGTGTGCGGTATAGGCAGCCTATGTCGCGTAGGCTGCTCGGGCCGCCTCGGCCGCTCACCCCGCGCACGCGGCTCGCATCGCGCGTCCGACGCGAGCCGCTTGGCGTGTCCGGGCTCGCGTAGCCGACGCACCGCACGCAACGGCGCGGCCGTCGCATTGACCCGGCATTCCCCGTTTTCTCACCGAACTTCACCATGACCCAATCCAAACTCAAACGCGGTCTGCAAACCCGCACGGTGCGCGCCGAGGACCGTATCACGCCGGGCTTCGAGTCGTTCTCGACGCCGGTCACGCGAGCGTCGACGGTGGTGTTTCCTGATCTCGCGACGATGCGCGCGCTCGACTGGAAAAACGACGAGCAATGGCGCTACGGCCTGCACGCGACGCCGACGCAGATCGCGCTCGCGCAGCGGCTCGCCGCGATCGAGGGTGGCAATCATGCGCTGTTGCAGCCGTCGGGGTTGTCGTCGATTTCGAACGTGTACTTCGGTCTCTTGAAGGCCGGCGACGACGTGCTGATTCCCGACAACGTCTATTCGCCGAACCGCGATCACGGCGACTGGCTCGCGCGCGATTTCGGCGTGACGGCGCGCTACTACGATCCGCTGATCGGCGCGGGCATCGCCGGTCTGATCCAGCCGAACACGCGCCTGATCTGGATCGAGGCGCCCGGCTCGGTGACGATGGAAGTGCCCGACGTGCCGGCCATCACGGCGGCGGCGCGCGCGCGCAACGTCGTCACCGCGATCGACAACACGTGGTCCGCGGGGCTCGCCTTCCGGCCGTTCGATCACGGCGTCGACATCTCGGTGCAGGCGCTGACGAAGTACCAGTCGGGCGGCGGCGACGTGCTGATGGGCGCGACGATCACACGCGAGCGCGAACTGCATCTGAAGCTGAAGGCGGCGCGCATGCGCATGGGCATCGGCGTTTCGTCCGACGACTGCTCGCTGATTCTGCGCAGCCTGCCGAGCATGCAACTGCGTTTCGCGCAGCATGACCGCGCGGCGCTCGCGATCGCCACGTGGCTGAGGAGCCGGCCGGAAATTGCCGCGGTGCTGCATCCCGCGTTCGCCGATTGTCCGGGGCACGAGGCGTTCAAGCGCGATTTCACGGGCGCGGGCGGCCTGTTCTCGGTCGTGTTCGACGAACGCTACAGCGCGGCGCGGATCGACACGT
This sequence comes from Burkholderia sp. Ax-1724, assembly GCF_011752995.1. Lineage (GTDB taxonomy): Bacteria > Pseudomonadota > Gammaproteobacteria > Burkholderiales > Burkholderiaceae > Paraburkholderia. The sequence goes on along the minus strand of NZ_VWWL01000003.1, from coordinate 234,305 downwards.
TCTGCGAGTCGCTCGAACTCTTTTCGCTCGGCTGGAGCTGGGGCGGCGCACATAGTCTCGCGATGCCGTACGACATCGTGTCGATGCGCACGGCGGCGCAATGGCCGCATCGCGGCACGCTGGTGCGCTTCTATATCGGCCTCGAGGAAGAAGCGGATTTGCGCGCGGACATCGAACAGAGTCTTGCGGCGCTGGCTTGACGCGCCAGGGATTGATTCGCCGCGGCTACGCTTGAGAAACCCGCCGGGATATCTTTCCCGGCGGGTTTTTTTATTCGCGCAGACTCGCTCGAACGGGACAGCAAGCCTGACCATTCGGCCGAATGGCCGACGCCTTGCGGCGCCGCTACGATGATGTGCATTCCGATCAACGATTGCGGCGCGCGTGAGGTTCGATGAATCTTTTCTTCTGGATGTTGCTGAATCTTGCCGTGCCGATCGCGGGTCCGCTCTTCACGCTTGCGCTCGTCGCGCCCGCGTATGGCTGGCGCGTTTCGTGGCGATTGATTGCGGCGTCGGTGAAGGACGGGCAACTGTTCTGGTGTGCGATTGGATTGTGTGCCGCCGCGATCTACGAGGCGGTGGCGGCATTGGAGCAGGACAGTCGGGAAACGTCGCTGCTTGCGCTCGGGATTGTCGGGTTTTGCGGGCTGGCGTTCGTGGGTTCCATGGTTGTGACGTCGAGCTTGCTCAAGGCGCGGCACGACGGTTCGGGCACAACGAAGGGGCACGCGCAGAGGGCGCATGCGGATGGCACATTCTCGCGTGTCGCGATAGGCGCATCGATTGCCATGACCTGGCTGGCGGCGCTTCTATTCGCATTCCTTTACATGCACTTGAATCACTTTTTTTAGATAGTGCAGCGTTTATACTGATTCCTTCTTGTGGAGGAACTGATGAAGCAATTTATCTTGTCCTTGGGATCGGACAAAAATCATGAGCGCATCGTAAAAGGAGGGCTGATCGTCAGCATCCTGATTTCCATCGTCATGTTTGTGGCGTTCCTGCCCGGCACCTTCAGCAGATAACCCTGTGGCCTGCCCGGCTTGTTAGCGCGGTGGCTGGTGTCCCGACGCGCTACCGCAACCGCAATGCAACCCCAAACACAGCCTCAACGCATCCGCCTCAAAACAGCCGCAGCAAGCCATCCAGCCCAACCCAATTGAACGACACGCTCGCGGCTTCGCGCACCACCGGCTTCGCGCGGAACGCAACGGAGAGTCCCGCTTCGGCCATCATCTTCAGGTCGTTCGAGCCGTCGCCCATCGCAATCGCGCGGGACGGTTCGATGCCGAGCGTCGCGCAGGTCTCGCGCAGCGTGCGCGCCTTGACGTCGGCATTGACGATCTCGCCGAGCACCTTGCCGGTCAGCTTGCCGTCGACGATTTCCAGCGTGTTCGCGCGCGTGAAATCGAGGCCGAGGCGTGCCTTGAGTTTTTCGGTGAAGAACGTGAAGCCGCCCGAGACGAGCAGCGTTTTCAGACCGGCCTGCTTCGCGCCGGCAAGCATCGTTTCGGCGCCCGGCGACAGTTGCAGCCGCTCCTCGTAAACACGTTCGAGCGCGCTCGCGTCGAGCCCTTTCAGCAGAGCGACGCGGCGCGTCAGGCTTTCGTTGAAGTCCTTGATCTCGCCGCGCATCGATGCCTCGGTAATGGCCGCGACCTCGGCCTTGAGCCCGCAGAAGTCGGCGATTTCGTCGATGCATTCGATCGTAATCAGCGTCGAGTCCATGTCCATCGCGACGAGGCCGAAGTCGCGCAACGCGCGGCCGGCGTCGACGAACGCGTAATCGAGCCGATGTGTCTGACAATACACCTCGATGTCGGCGCGCTGAGAAAGGTGCGCATTGGCGATACGAATGGCGTGCGTGTCGACGATGGTAGCCTGCGAGCCGCGCGCGAGCGCGACGAGCGTTTTGTGGTGGTCGGCGGAGAAGGGCGCGGTGCTTTGAATGACGAGGTTCATGGACGACCGGTGACGCGAATAGATGGACGAATCAGTGGACGCGCGGCGCGCGCGGAAAATCCCGCTATTGTAGCGGTTCCGCGCGCGGCGCCGTCGCATGCGGCAGTCCGGCCGGCGTGCAATCTGGTAGCGCGCGGTTCATACTGGCGCATCGAGCGCATGCACCGAAGCGACTGCACCTGGCCGTTGTGTCAGGGCGAAAGCGAATCGCGACGTGCGGCGATTGGCGCACGAAGCCGCTGCAACCAGTCGGACCAGGATCGCGGCGGTGTATTGACGAATTGCGATGAATCGCGACGAATCCTGACGAGTCACCACGAATCGCGACGCACAACGCAATATCGCGACGTATCGGTGCGAGCCGCATCAACCGGGGCGCAACAAGGCGCCTTCACGGAGACAACGCATGACCCAGGCGACCGCCAGCGACGCAGCCTCTCTTGCCCGCAACTTCGATCTGCGCCATCTGAGCCCGGCGTTCCATGCCGATCCCTATCCGGTCTACCACGCGCTACGCACTTGCGAGCCGGTCAAGCGCATGCCGGACGGTTCGCTCTTTCTGACGCGCTTTCGCGACGTGCAGGCGGTCTACCGCGATCCGAAGACCTTCAGCTCCGACAAGACCGTCGAGTTCCGCCCGAAGTACGGCGATTCGCCGCTCTATGCGCATCACACGACGAGTCTCGTGTTCAACGATCCGCCGCGTCATACGCGGGTGCGCAAGCTGATCGCCGGCGCATTGACCGCGCGCGCGATCGCGGCGATGGAGCCGGGGCTGATCCGGCTCGTCGACAGCTTGCTCGATGCGGCCGCGCAGCGCGGGCGCATCGATCTGATCGGCGAGTTCGCCTCGGCGATTCCGGTCGAGATCATCGGCAATCTGCTCGACGTGCCGCATGCCGAACGCGCGCCGCTGCGCGACTGGTCGCTCGCCATACTCGGCGCGCTCGAACCGTCGCTGAGCGAGGCGCAGTTCGAGCGCGGCAACCGCGCGGTCAGCGAGTTCGTCGACTATCTGCGCGGACTCGTCGCGCGACGCCGCCGCGAGCCGGGCGATCCGCAGCACGATGTGCTGACGCGGCTGATTCAGGGCGAGGGACCGGGTGAACAGTTGTCGGAAGCGGAGTTGCTGCAGAACTGTATTTTCATTCTCAACGCCGGGCACGAGACGACCACGAACCTGATCGGCAACGGTCTCGTCACGCTGACCGAATGGCCCGACGCGCGCGCCGCGTTGCTGCGCGAGCCGGCGCTGATCGATACGGCGATCGAGGAGTGCCTGCGCTTCGAGAGTTCCAACCAGCTCGGCAACCGTATGAGCACCACGGACACCGAAATCGGCGGCGTCGCGGTCGCGCGCGGTACGCCGGTCACGCTGTGCATCGGCGCGGCCAATCGCGATCCCGAGCAGTTTGCCGAACCGGATCGCTTCGATATTCGCCGCGACCCGAACCGGCATCTCGCGTTCGGCTTCGGTATTCACCAGTGTGCGGGTTTGTCGCTCGCGCGGCTCGAGGCGCGCATCGCGATCGGGCGCTTCGTGCAGCGCTTTCCGGACTATCGGCTCGACGGTGTGCCGACGCGCGGCGGGCGCGTGCGGTTTCGCGGCTTCGCGGCGGTGCCGGTCGAACTGGAGCCGTGATGCGCGGTGCGGCGTGACGGGGCGCGAGCCGCGGAGCAATCCGCGAAATGTCGGCAAGCAGGTGTGAGAGGACTTCGAACGCGAACTTCGGGACACCGGCCGCGCTCGTACTTCAGGTGCTTCAGGTGCTTCAGGTGCTTCAGGTGCTTCAGGTGCTTCAGGTGCTTCAGGTGCTTCAGGTGCTTCAGGTGCTTCAGGTGCTTCAGGTGCTTCAGGTGCTTCAGGTACTTCAGGTACTTCAGGTGCTTCAGGTACTTCAGGTACTTCAGGTACTTCAGGTGCTCCAACTCGCGGCACGCCGCAACCGATTCCCCACCAGGCACCACACATAATCAGGCCCGGCACTTCGCGAAAAGCACCGGGCCAAGGCGCACTACGGCGTATTACTTATCGTCTCTCTCGTCACCCTGCTTCAGGTGAAGCCCCGGCAGCGTCCGCGTGCCTTCGGCAACCACCGCATGCAGCAGGCGCGGATCGAGGTCGAGCGCCGCGAGGATGGTCGGCGCGACCTGCGTCGTCAGCACGCGCTCGTCGATCTGGCGACCGGCGCCATGCATTCCCGGGTAGCCGATGACGAGGCCGAGGTGGCTGTCGTCCGGTGCGTTGCCGCCGTGCTCTTCATCCTTCGCCGTGCTCGACGTGTAGATCACGCCCGGATTCGGCTGCACGATGATGTCGGGCGTACGGCCTTGCGCCGGATCGCCGAAGCGCGCCGCCAGTTGCTTGCCGGACAGGATGTAAGCCTGCGGACCGTCCGCGCAGATGCCGGGCGCATTGCACGACAGATTCTGCTCGAGCGTCTGGATCACGGCGTTGCGCTGCGATTGATCGCGCAGCCAGATCAGGCCCACGTCGTCGGTCTGCACCATGCCGGTGTCGACGAGACCCGTGCCGTCGTTCAGGTTGCCGCTTTTCGTACTGTTCTGGCCGAAGTTGCCGTTCGGGTCGAGGTAGTTGTTCGCTTCAAGCAGCTTCGACAGCGTGTCTCCGTTCTTCACGAGCTTCGTATGATCGGTCGGCGACTGGCCGTGCTTGGCCGTCACGATGACGAGCGTCGACTTGTACAGGTTCTGCTGCTTGAGCGCTGCCACCACGCGGCCGAGCGAATTGTCGATATAGCCGATCGCGCCGGCCACCTGCGTACCCGGCGTGAAACTGGCATCGAGATAGCCGCCGCCGCTGGCTACCGTGGCCTTTTGCGCAACGCTCAGCGTCTGGAAGTTCGCGCCGAACACCGTCGGCACCGGTTCGTTGTGCGTACCCGTCGAGTCCATGCCGCCGATCTGGTTGATGAGCGCCTGTACGTGGTAGTCGTCGAACTTCTCGGTGTGCGTATACGTGTCGAGGTAGTACGTGTTCGTCGCGGGGTCGATCGAATTGATCTCGGTGCGGGCCAGGTCGTCCACGCCATGGCCCGACGGTCCGTTCAGCCAGTCGTAGCCCCATGCGTGCTTGTCGGCCCATGCGGTGCGCGCACCGTGCATGCCCTGCTTGACCGCCTCGAAGACCGTGTTCGTCTTGACGTAGTTGTGCGGATAGACCGGCACGCATTGGCCGTTGACGAGCGCGTGCGGAATGGCTTGCGGATTGAATGCGCCGCCGCCGTCGAGGTGCGTGAGCGGGCCGCCGTTCTCGCCGTCGATGCCGGTGGTTTCGTCGAACACGACGTTCCAGCCCTGCTTGCCGGTGCAGCTCGTGTCGCTCGGCGAGTACAGCGTGCGGTCGTAGGACACGTCATAGAAGAGGCCGGCGGACTTCGGCGAGCCGCCCGTGACGAGTGCGGCGAGGCCCGGGAACGAATCGGAGAGGCCCGGCGTGTAGGCGTTCGTGTAGGTGACGCCCGATTTGGCGAGGAGCGCGATATTCGGGCAGGTATTGCCGGCGATGCAGCGCGCGACGTCCTGTTCGTGCAAGCCGTCGAAGCTGATGAGCAGAACATGCTTGACGCCCGCGTCTCCTTCGCCATGGTCATGGTCGTGGTCGTGGGCCTGGGCGGGCGAGAAGGCGCCGCTCAATGCAAGCACGCCCGCGCTGAGCGCCGTCAGACCAGTCGACCATTTTTTTATTGCTTTCATCGTTCACCTCGTTTGCTGGTTGGGGGAAGTCCTGTGAAGCGCGGTGAATGTTGCAAGCGTATTGCGGCGGAGCGATGAACGCGAACTTTCAATTACACAATGTTACGAGTGGGGGCGTCGCGAGATTGGCAGGCTGATTGGGCAGGCTGACGGGGCGATGCATGTCGTTGGCATATGGCGCGTTGTGATCGAGTACGTCAAGCATGCGGCGTAGCCGATGTAGTGGTTTGGCGGTTGACAGTCCTGACGAATCGCTTCGCTTCTGCAGGGACCCGGTAATAACCCGGTAGCGTTCCGGTAGCGACTCGGCAGAACCCAGACGGCCGCTTCGCTCGCACCTCAGCCCCACGCCTTAACCTCGTTCATCCGGCTCGCGATCCCAATACGGCGGATCGCCGAAATGCGCGGCGAGAAAGTCGATGAACGCGAGCGTCTTCGGCGGCACGAATGCACGGCTCGGATACACGGCCCAGATCGCGACGTCGTCGGCGAGCGGATAGCTGTCGAGCACGCTGACCAGCGCGCCGCTGCGCAGATACGGCGCGACGTCCCATGTCGATTTGAGCGCGATGCCGAAGCCGGCGAGCAGCGCGTCGCGGATCACCTCGCCGTTGTCGGTCGCGAGGCGTCCGCCGACCCGCACGTCGAGTGTGCCGGCCGGCGTCACGAAGCTCCAGTCGCGCTGATCCGACAGGATGATGCACTCGTGCCGCGCGAGGTCCGACGGATGGTGCGGCGTGTCATGCGCGGCGAGATACGCGGGCGCGGCGCACAGCACGCGGCGGTTCGCCGCGAGGCGCCGTGCGACCAGCGACGAATCCTTGAGCGCGCCGACCCGGATCGCGACGTCGATGCCCGCGTCGACGAGATCGACGAGTTGATCGGTCATCCGTAAATCGAGGCTCACGCCCGGATAGCGGCGCAGAAATTCGCCGATGACGGGCGATATATGCTGGCGCCCGAACGACGAGGACATCGTCACGCGCAGGCGGCCTTGCGGCTCGGTCTGCGCGCGGCCCACCGAGGCGCGCGCGGCAGCGGCCGCGTCGAGTAGCGCCTCGGCGCGCGTCATGAACACTTCGCCGTCCTGGGTGAGGCTGATGCGGCGCGTGGTCCGATGCAGCAGGCGCGCGCCGAGCAGTTTTTCGAGCTGTGCGATGCGCGAACTCGCGACCGCCGCCGACAGGCCGAACTCGCGCCCGGCCGCCGACACGTTCGCCAGCAGCGCCGCGCGCACGAACAGCGCGACGTCGAGCAGATCGAGCCGCGCGCGCTCGCCGGGCAGCGCCCGGTCAGTGGAAGTTGGGGTATTCATTATTCTGAAAATCAAAAAAATGTTTCAGTCATTATGACTGTTTTATCAGAATAAGAACCCGCCTACGATGACGCTCATGGATTCGGCAGTGACGGCACGCGGTGCGAAACACGAAACGCAGCGGCGGCCGGTTCCTGTCCTCACCGAAGCCGAATCAGAACCCCAACCTCACTTCATTTCACTTCACTCACTTCAACCGAACCCCCGGAGCAGCCATGAAAGCCATCGGACTTTACCGTTATTTGCCGATCGATCACGCCGAAGCGCTCGTCGATGTCGAGATCCCGCAACCCGAAGCAAGCGGACACGATCTGCTCGTGAAGGTCGAAGCGATTTCCGTGAACCCGGTCGACACCAAGGTGCGCGCGCCGAAGGACACCGTCGAGAACGCGCCGCGCGTGCTCGGCTGGGACGCCGCCGGCACGGTCGTCGCGGTCGGGCCCGATGTCTCGCTGTTCAAGGTCGGCGATCCGGTGTTCTACGCGGGCAGCATCACGCGGCCGGGTGCCAACAGCGAGTTTCATCTTGTCGACGAGCGCATCGTCGGGCACAAGCCGGCCTCGCTCGATTTCACGCACGCGGCGGCGTTGCCGCTTACCGCGATCACCGCTTGGGAAGCGCTGTTCGACCGCCTCGGCGTGTCGCCGCAAGGCGCCGACGCGGGCCGCACGGTGCTGATTTTCGGCGGCGCGGGCGGGGTTGGCTCGATCGGCATCCAGCTTGCCAGACAGCTGGCGAAGCTCAAGGTGATCGCGACCGCGTCGCGGCCCGAATCGGCGAAGTGGGTGAAGGAGCTGGGCGCCGATCACGTCGTCGATCATTTCGGCGATCTGCCCGCGCAACTGAAGGCAATCGGCGTCGAGCAGGTCGACTACGTGCTGATCTTCAACGACACCGACCGCAATTTCCCGGCTGCCGCGCAGCTGGTCAAGCCGCAGGGCGGCATCTGCACGATCGTCGAAAACGCTGCGCCGCTGCCGGTCGAACTGCTGAAGGCGAAGAGCGCCGCGTTTCACTGGGAGTTCATGTTCACGCGCTCGATGTTCGGCACGCCTGACATGATCGAGCAGCACAAGCTGCTGACCGAGGTCGCGCGTCTGGTCGATGCGGGCACGCTGCGTACGACGCTCGGCGAGAACCTCGGCCGGATCAACGCGGAGAATCTGCGCCGCGCGCACCGGCAGCTCGAGCAGGGGCGCGCGATCGGCAAACTGGTGTTGAGCGGGTTCTGATCCGGCGATTCGATTCAGCCGGGCACGGACGGCGACGCGTTGACCATGACAGCGAGATGACGCCTCGCCGCGCCGGCCCGACACGCGCAGAAACCGCCGCACCGCAAGCGGGTTAACACCCGAGCTTGCGCGACACGCGCGGCGTCGCGCTTGGCGTTAGACTGGCGGTGCATCATGCTCCAGAACGGTTGCGTGTCCCGCGGCCAGGCTGGCCGGCCGCACCGGTTCGATCCAGCCGGGCAGGGCGCGGGCAGTCGCGCGAAGGCGGGCGCGCAGCGGCACAACAACGAGGTGACAGTATGGGCTTCAGCTTCAAACTCTCCGCCGTTTCCGTTGTCGCTTCTCTCGCCTGCGCGCTCGTACCGGCGGTGCACGCCGCCACGCCGATCACGGTCACGTCCCAGTCCGCGCTCGACGGTCCGATCCGCTACACCGTGCGCGTCACGTCGAAGCAATTCGGCAATTCCCAGGAAACCCGCACGATCCGCTCCGGCGAATCGGACGACTTCACCTGGAAGACCGTGCCGCCGGGCGGTCCCGTGGCCGCGACCGATACGTGCCCGAACTATGCGTCGCTGGCGCTCGACGCGAACGGCGCGATGATCCGTCAGACGCAGATCCGCTTCGCGCCGGTCGTCGCCAAGGACGGCACCGCGAACGTGCAGCTGAGCTTCCAGGCGCAGACGCCGCGCGGTGTCAAGAGCGTGACGAGCGGCGGCAAGACGCTCAAGTGTCCGAACGATGTCCGCATGAGCCAGATCGTGCGTTTCACGATGCCGGTCAACGGCACCACGAAAACGCTGACGCTCAGCGACGGCACCGAAGTGGCGATCAGCGCCAAGCGCTGATCGGCTTCGCGGGTTGGAGCGGGGGCTGACCGTGTGAACCGCAAACGCGGGTCCGCCTCGGCCCGCGCGTGCCGCTTCGTGTACCGCTTGGCCCAACGTCTCGCCTAACGCTTCGCCGCGCGCTCCACGAGCCGCGCCGGCAGAAACTGGTGTTCCGCCGAAAAGAGCCGCCGGTACGTGAGCAGCACCGCGCCCACCGTGCCCAACGCCGACGACGCGGCGATCAGAAACATGATGACGATCTGATACCGCACCGCCTGCAACGGCGACTGGCCGGCCAGCACCTGGCCCGTCATCATGCCGGGCAGGCTCACGACGCCGACCACCGCCATCTGGTTCAGGGTCGGCATCATGCCGGCGCGCACCGCCTGGCGCGCGGGCCCCTGAGCCGCTTCCCAGCGCGTCGCGCCGAGCGCGAGCGCCATCTCGACGCGATCGCGCCGCGCGGTCAGCTCCTCGGTCATGCGTTCGATGCCGAGCGAGACGCCGGTCAGCGTATTGCCGAGGATCATGCCGAGAATCGGAATCGCGTATTGCGGCTCGTACCACGGGTGAATGCGGATCACGACGAAGAGCCCCACGGCCGCGACGAGCCACGAACTGACCCAGATCGACAGCACGCTGTCCGCGCGTTGCCCGGCATAGGTGCGGCTGCCGCGCTGCGCGCCGGCAAAGCCGGCGATCAGCGTCATCACGACCATGAGCGGCAGCACGACGTACCAGCGGTCGTACTGGAACACCCAGCCGAGCACGTAGCCGATCGCGAGCAGTTGCACCACGGTCCGCACCGCGGCCCACGCGAGCTTGCGTTCGAGATCGAGCTTCAGCGCCACCGACACCGCGCCGTTCACGACGATCAGCAGCGCCGCGATCGCGACGTCCCACAAACCGAGATTCTGCAGGCTCATCGAGGCGACTCCTCGGGCGAGGTGGCTTCTTCGAGCACGCCGGCGCGCATCGTCAGATGCCGGCCGCTCATGCGCGCGGCCTGCGCGAGATCGTGCGAGACCCACACCGACGCGTGACGTCCCGGTGCGGCCTCGAACCAGGCTTCCACGAGCGCTTCGATCGCGAGCGACGACGCGGGATCGAGCGCAGCGGTCGGCTCGTCGAGCAGCAGTACTTCGGGCACGAGTTGCAGCACGCGGATCAGCGCGGCGATCTGCGCTTCGCCGCCCGACAGCTCGCTCGCGGGCTTGCCGAGAAAGTCGCTGCTGCGGCCGGCCTGTTCGGCGAGCAGGCTGGCGCGTTCGCGATCGAAGCGCACGTCGCGATAGACGCCGAGCTCGAACGGATAGCGCAGATTGTCCTCGACGCTGCCGTCGACGAGCGCGGGCCGCTGGCGGATATACGCGACGTTGCGCCGGTAGCGCGGAAGCGCGGCGCGCCCGAGCGGCGCGCCATGCCACAGGATGCGTCCGGCATCGAGCGGATCGAGCAGCGCGAGCGCGCGCAGGAACACGCTCTTGCCCGAGCCGGACGGCCCGGTGATCGCGACGCGCTCGCCGGCGCGCAGCGCGAAGGTGGTCGGCTGCAACAGCGTCTGCGCGCGCTGCGCATCGCGCCGCGCGATGCCGTCGGCGAGAACGAGGGGAACGTCGGTCATGGTTGGATCGGGGTGGGGAGCGTGAGGCACGATGCGTTATTCGATGTGTGCTTGAAGTGTGCGTGGTGCGTTGTGGCTGGCGCGAGCGGCAATCTGCAGAGCAATCTGTCGCCGAACCGTGCGCCATGATAAAACGGCAAGGTCGAACGCAAACGCAAACACAAGCGAAAACGCAGGCACGAGAACGAACACAAGTGCCGGCTCAGACGCATGCGCCGCGATAGACAAGGCGACAGACAGGGCGACTCATCGCTCACGTCCGGGCACGCTATCTGCTGTCCGGTGTACAACATAGAACAACACGCGGAGCCTCTCAATGGCAGTGTCGAGCAGCATCGGACGACGGATCGGAAAAATCATCGCATGGCTGCTGGCGGCGCTCGTCATCCTGATTGCCGCACTCGTCATCTTCATTCTGAGCTTCGACTGGAATCGCGCCCGGCCCTACATCAACGACAAGGTGACGCAGGCGATCGGCCGGCCGTTCGCGATCAACGGCGATCTGAAGGTGGGCTGGCAGAAGCCGGCCGGCGAAACGGGCTGGCGCGGCTGGGTGCCCTGGCCGCGCTTCTCGGCGGCCAACATCACGCTCGGCAATCCCGACTGGGCCAAACAGCCGCAATTCGCGACGCTCGACGAGATCGACTTCGAGGTCGAGGTGCTGCCGCTGCTCGCGCACGACATCGTGATCCCGGCGATCAATCTCGTGAATCCGTCCGTCGATCTCGAACGCATGCTCGACGGGCGCAACAACTGGACCTTCAAGCTGCCGTCCTCGAGCGGGCCGTCCGAATGGACGCTCGATCTGCACGACATCGCGTTCGCGAAGGGCAATATCGCGCTGTCCGATCAGCAGATGAAGGTCGAGTTGCGGATGGCCGTCGACACGCTCGGTCAGCCGATTCCGCTCGGCGAGGCCTTGAAGCAGCAGGAAGCGGCGTCGCGCAGCGCGTCGGCGCAGGCGATCGGCAAGGCCGGCGCGAGCAGGCTCGCTGCGCAGGCCGAGGCGCAGGCGGCGTCGGAAGCGAAGGCGGCGTCCGAGGCGGCGGCTTCGGCGGCTGCGGCGAATGCGTCGGCGGTATCGGGGGCTGACGGGGCAGCGGGCGCGGCGGCCACGTCCGCGACTTCTGGCGCGCCCGCCGCGAGCGGTGCCTTGGCGACCGGGGCGAGCGGTGGCGCGAGTGCGGGTGTCGGTGCAGGTACAAGCACAAGTGCAGGCGCTAGTGTAGCGGCAGCCGAAACAACCTCAGCCGCGAGCGTCCCCGCCACCGCGCCCGCCGCCCCGCGCGCGACGCCGCTCTACGCGATCGCGTGGACCGTCAAAGGCAGCTACAACAAGACGCCGGTATCGGGTAGCGGCAAAGTCGGCGGCGTGCTCGCGCTGCAGGACGCGGACCGGCCGTTTCCGGTGCAGGCCGACGTGAAGGCTGGCGATCTGCACGTCGCGTTCGTCGGCACGATCGGCGATCCCGCGCATCTCGCCGCGCTCGATCTGCGCCTCTGGCTGCAAGGCAACAGCATGGCGCGGCTCTATGCGCTGACCGGCGTGACCTTGCCCGACACGCCGCCGTATGCGACCGAAGGACATCTGATCGGCCACTTCAGGTCGGGCGGCAACGTCTTTACGTACGAGAATTTTACGGGCCGGGTGGGCGGCAGCGATCTGAACGGCTCGCTGACCTATACGGCGCGCGAACCGCGTCCGCTGCTGCAGGGCGAACTCGTCTCGCATCTGTTGCAGTTCGCCGATCTCGCGCCCGTGATCGGCGCCGATTCGAATGCGAGCAAGGCGAAGCGCGGCGACGCCACCGCGCAGCCGGGCGGCCGCGTGTTGCCGGTCGAGGAATTCCGCACCGACCGCTGGAAGGCCATCGACGCCGACGTCAAGTTCACGGGCCGGCGCATCGTCAAGAGTTCGAAGCTGCCGATCACGGACCTCTACACGCACGTCGTGCTGAGCAACGGCGTGCTGTCGCTCGAACCGCTGAAGTTCGGCGTCGCGGGCGGCTCGCTCGCCTCGGACATTCATCTGGACGGCAGCGCGACGCCGCTGAAGGGCCGCTTCTCGACCTCGGCGCGGCATCTGAAGCTCAAGCAATTGTTCCCGGACTTCAAGACGATGCAGAACGCGCTCGGCGAGGTCAACGGCGATGCCTCGCTGTCCGCGACCGGCAACTCGCCGGCGGCGCTCGCAGCGACCTCGAACGGCGAGGTGAAGGCGCTCGTCACCGACGGCACCGTGAGCCGTCTCTTGATGGAAGCGGCGGGGCTCAATGTCGCGAATGTCGTCTATGAAAAGCTGTTCGGCAATCGCGACGTGAAGATCAACTGCGCGGCCGCCGATTTCGTCGCGACCAATGGCGTGCTCGAACCGCGCGTGTTCGCGCTCGATACCGACGACGCGGTCATCAACATCGACGGTCACGTGAGCTTGCGCGACGAGACGCTGGACCTCGGCGTGCATCCGCATACGAAGGGTTTCCGGGTCTTTTCGCTGCGCTCGCCGCTGTACGTGAAGGGCACCTTCAAGGACCCGCACGTGGGTGTGGACGCGGCCGCGCTCGCGTTGCGCGGCGGCGCGGCGATCGGCCTCGGGCTCATCAACCCGTTTGCGGCGCTGATTCCGCTGCTCGCGCCGAGCAACAACAAGCCGTTGCCGTGCGGCGAACTGCTCGCGCAGGTCAGGCAGCGGCCGACCGCGCCGCCGCCGGGCGTCCGCCAGCAGCCGAAGGCGCCGCTTTCGCTCGATGGCGCGCCGGCCGGCAAGTCCCCGGGCGGTGCGGCGGCGCCGGCCGCACCGCGCTCGCAGCGGGGCGCGGATCGCAAGCCCGTGACCGCCGCCGAATACAAGGGCAGCTGATAGCGTCGCTGCTATGCAGTTGGCCCGCGCACGGGTGGAGATGGAGCGTGGGCGGTGGGCGTGGTGTCGTGTTTCCGTGGCCGATCAGCGTGCCGTCCGCGCGCGATCATGTCGACGATGCGATGAGCGAACAAGGGGCGCACGGCTATCGGATGGCACCGTCACGGTTTCGGCCGGAGGCTGCGGCGCAGGACACAGAGCACAGCGAAAGAGAAAAACAAGGCCGCGGTGTTCGACACGGCGGCCTTGCTCGAAAAAGAACGATAAGAGAAACGGCAACGCGGGAAAACCCCAGCACGCGACAGTCGGCCGCGTCACACCCGCAGCCCGTCAGCAGCCCTGATCTTCAGCCAGCCTGAAGTGTTGGCTGACGTGTCGCGCTAAAGACGCTACCCGAGCACGCTACCTGAGCGAACGCGGCGTGGCGTCTCCCGCCGCATCGAGGCGCCGCACGCCGCGCCGGGTGCCGGCCCGCGTCGCGCCGAATTCGGTCAGGATCTTGCTGCGCGCGCGGCTGGCAAACACGAGGAAGCCGAAGCCATCCGCCTCGTACCAGTAGCCGCCGTTCTCGAGCCCGTCGAGCGGCTGTTCCAGTGCGTTGGTGATCGATTCGATGCAGCGCCGCCGCAATTCGGCCGGCGCGGGATAGGGCGGCTGCGCGCCGCGTACGCTGCACAGAAGCACGTCGAGCCCGGGCAGCACATGCGCATAGAGAACCGGCTCGTCTTGCGAGCGGGCACGCGCAATCTTGGTGTCGAGCTGACCGAACGGCTTGAAATGCCGTAGGACCGCGAGGAACGACTCGTCGCCGTCCACCTTCGCGCGCCTACGCTTTTTCGGGAAGGACATAAAAATTCGCCTGAAAAAGAATTGCAAGAAACGCTGCGTCCTCATGCGACCACTCCCGGCTTTCGCGCGCCGCACGTCGATCTTTTATAGCATACGAGAAGGCCGGATTCACGATGATTCGACTGCCTGCGTCGCCTCACCGTTTCCCGCACGAATCATGCCGAATCGCCTTGCTGCGCGCTTTCGCTTCCCAGCACATGTTCTCTCCATCATAGACTCACGAGGCGCCGAAAAAACATCCCGTGCCAATAAAAAAGTCATTTTTGTGTGCGAGAGCGCTTCTTGACGCTACGTTGAAATATCTCGAATTCACGTCGATAATGGCCCGTCTGGTCGCGCTGCGCCAGCATCGCGGGCGCGACGGGCGCGCGCGAGCCGCCACGGTTTAAACGGCCGTCTGAACGCGCTTGCGGGAACATGAAACTATTCACCAAGGGTCTGCTGCTGATTGCGGTGCCGAGCGTGGTCGAACTCGCGCTGCTCGGCATCGTCTTCGATACGCAGGAGCAGACCGCGCAGGCCGCGCAATGGGTCGATAACAGCAAGCAGATTCTTTACCAGTCGTCGGCCATCGTCGATCCGCTGCTGCGCCAGGCGGCGCGCGTGCGCACGGCCATGGTGACCGGCGACGCTTCGTTGATCGACCGCCGCGCGGTGTGGGTCGACCTCAGCGACCGGCTCGCGAAGCTCGACACGCTGGTCGCCGACACGCCGCAGCAGGCCGAGCGCGTGCATAACATGCGGCGCGCGATCGACGCCTACCGCGAGCAGAGCGTCGCGATCTCGCAGGCGCTGCACGAGCGCCGCAGTCTGAGCCCCTACCTCGCGCTCGAAAGCGGCCCATTGCCGCAGCAGGTCGCCGGGTTTCGCGACGAGCTGGCCGCGTTCGGCGCCGAGGCGTCGCGGCTCGACGTCGAGCGCTCGATCGCGCTCGCGCAGCGGCGCGAGAGCCAGCAATACGCGCTGATCGCCGCCGTGTTCGGCTCGATGCTGATCTGGGCGGCCACCGCGATCGTGTTCGCGCGCAGCATCGGCCGGCGTCTCGAAGTGCTGACCGATAATGCCGAGCGTCTCGGCAGTGGGCGGCCGCTCGCGGCGCCGCTCTCGGGCAGCGACGAAATCGCCGCGCTCGACGTCGTGCTGCATCAGACCGAGGCGCGTCTGCGCGAGGCCGAGGCCGAGCAGGCTGCGCTGAAGGCGCAACTCGAAGCGCGCGCGCACGAACTGGCGGCGGTCAATGACGAGTTGCGCCAGGAAACGCAAGACAACGAAATGTTCATCTACAGCGTGTCGCACGATCTGCGCTCGCCGCTCGTGAACCTGCAAGGCTTTTCGAAGGAGCTGCACGTCTCGTGCGACGAGCTGGACGGCATCGTCGCGAGCGCCGGACTGCCGGCGGGCGAAGAGCACCGCATGAAGCACATTCTCGATGGCGACGTGCGCGAGTCGCTGTACTATCTGCGCACCGCGGTGGCGCGCGCGGCGTCGATCATCGACGCGCTGCTGCGCATTTCGCGCGCGGGCCGGCTCGAATACCAGTGGCAGCGCGTGAGCGTCGGGCGTGCGGTGGACCGGGTCGTCGAGGCGCTGCAGGGGACGATCAGTCAGCGCGAGGCGGTCGTCACGGTGCGCGATCTGCCGCCCGCGTGGGGCGATCCGGCGGCGGTCGAGCAGATCTTCGGCAATCTCATCGGCAATGCGCTGAATTTTCTGGACCCGGCGCGGCGCGGGCGCATCGAGATCGGCGCGCTCGAACTCGAACCCGTCGACGCCAGCGAGCCGCGCGCGGTGCGCATGCGCACGTATTACGTCCGCGATAACGGGCTCGGCATTCCGGCCGCGTATCTGTCGAAGGTGTTTCGCGCGTTCCAGCGTCTGCATGGCGACGTGGCGAGCGGCGAGGGCATCGGCCTCGCGGTGGTGCGGCGCACGGTCGAGCGGCATGGCGGGAGCGTATGGGTCGAGTCGGCCGAAGGCGCGGGCTCGACGTTTTTCGTGGTGCTGCCCGAGCAGCCGATACGGCTTTGAGGCAGAACGAACGCAGCACAAATGTTGCACAAACGCAGCACAGAAGCGATGCGAACGTCGGCAGCAGTCAGCCTGACCGGTCGCCGGCACGGTTCAGCAGGGAGAGCATATGAGTCACGCGAGTCACGCGCAAACGGTCAGCATCGTGCTGATCGAAGATGACGACGGCCATGCGACGCTCGTCGAGCGTAATTTGCGTCGCGCCGGCATTTCGAACGGTTTCGTGCGCTTTCGCGACGGCCAGCAGGCACTCGATTATTTTTTCGGCCCGGCATCCGCGGGCGCCCCGCGCGATACCGACGGCAATCCTTTTCCGCCGCACGAAACGCTCGAAAACCTCGTCGTGCTGCTCGATCTGAAAATGCCGCGCGTGGACGGCTTCGAGGTCTTGCGGCGTCTGAAGGAAGCGCCCGAAACCGCTGCGGTGCCGGTGATCGTGCTGACCACGACCGACGATCCGCGCGAAATCGCGCGCTGCTACGAGCTCGGTTGCAACGTCTACATCTGCAAGCCGGTCGAATACGACGTGTTCATCGAAGCGGTACGCCGGCTCGGCTTTTTCCTGCAAGTGGTCAAGCTGCCGCCGGGGCATCGGTTGGCGCCGTCCTGACCCGGCCGCCGGCGCCCACGGTCTATGGGACAAGTCCGTGGACAGGCCGCATGAAGCTGACCGAAAGCCATTCGTGACAAGATAAGCACCGAACCTAGCCAGAGAAGACCTGCATGACCGACGAAGTATCCACGCCGCATGCCGCCTATGTGCTCGTCGTCGACGACGACGAAGGTATCCTGCGGCTCGCGCGCAAGTCGCTCGAACGCGCCGGCTGCCGGGTGGCCATCTGCGCCGGCATCGAGGCCGCGCGCGACCGGCTCGCGAACGGTGCCCCCGATCTGCTGGTGCTCGACTATCAGCTGAGCGGGCCGGAGACCGGGCTCGATTTCTTCCGCCGCCTGCGCGCGGAAGGCGTGCGCATTCCGGCGATCCTCGTGACCGGCTTCACCGACGAATCGCGCGTGATCGAAGCGCTGCGCGCCGGGGTGTCCGACGTGGTGCCGAAGTCCGGCGACTATCTCGACTATCTGCCCGAGGCCGTCGAGCGCGTGCTGTCGCAGGTGCGGCTGCAACGCGCCTCGGACGAAGCGTGGCTGTTGCGCGATCGCGAGCTGCATTACCGCACGCTGTCCGAGGCGCTGCCGCATCTGGTGCTGACCTGCAACGCGGCCGGCGATTGCGATTTCCTCTCGAAGCAGTGGTACGACTACACGGGCATGGCCGAGCCCTGTCCCGCTCACGGTCTCGCATGGCTCGACGCGGTGCATCCCGACGATCGCGAGGAGATTCGCTGCAGCTGGCTCAAGGCCGTCGCCAGCCAGAGCGGCGACTATCGCCACGAGATGCGGATTCGCCGTCACGATGGCGAGTACCGCTGGTTCGACGTGCGCGTGGTGGCGATGCGCGACGCCGAGCACAACGTCAGCAAATGGTTCGGCAGTTGCACGGACATTCATTCGCAGCGCGAGGCGATCGAGGAGCGCGAGCGGCTGCTCGCGTCGGAGCAGGCCGCGCGCCAGGCCGCCGAGGAAGCGAACCGCGCCAAAGACCGCTTTCTCGCGATGCTGTCGCACGAATTGCGCACGCCGCTCACGCCGGTGCTCGCGGGCGCGAGCGTGCTCGAGATGATCCCCGATCTGCCCGACCAGGCGCGCGGCAGCGTGCGCATGATTCGCCGCAACGTCGAACTCGAGGCACGGCTCATCGACGATCTGCTCGATCTCACGCGCGTCGCGAACGGCAAGCTGCGGCTGTCGCTCGAAACCGTCGACGTCCACGAAGTGATCGACAGCGTGCTCGAGCTCTTTCGCAGCGAGATTCAGGTCAAGCAGCAGGACGTGCATATCGACAAGCACGCGGCGCATCACTACGTGCTCGCCGATCGCGCGCGTCTGCAACAGATGCTGTGGAACCTGATTCGCAATGCCGCGAAGTTCACGCCGGACGGCGGCCACATCTACGTGCGCACGCGCGACGAGCGCATGCACGTGCAGATCTCGGTCGAGGATACCGGCATCGGCATCGAGCCGGAGCAGATCGGCAAGCTGTTCAATGCGTTCGAGCAGGGCGACCAGAACATGACGCGGCAATTCGGCGGCCTCGGTCTCGGCCTCGCGATCACCAAGGCGCTGACCGACGTGCATGGCGGCAGCGTGATCGCGCAGAGCCCCGGCCCGCACTGCGGCGCGACCTTCACGATCACGCTGCCGACCGCGGCCGCGCCCGCCGCGGCGCGGCCCGTGGTGGTGCCGAGCACCGTGCAGCCGGCGAGTCCGCTGACCGTGCTGCTGATCGAAGATCACGCGGATACCGCCGAGGTGATGGCGCAGCTCATCCACAGCCTCGGCCATGAGGTGACGGTGGTCGGACGCGTCGATGACGCGCTCGCCGCGACGCAATTGCAGCGCTTCGATCTGATCGTCAGCGATGTCGGCTTGCCCGACGGCACCGGCCTCGATTTCGTCAAGGCGTTCCGCGAGCATTCGGATGCGCCGGCCGTGGCGCTGACCGGCTTCGGCACCGACGAGGACGTGCGCCGCTGCCTGAGCGCGGGCTTTACCTCGCATCTGACCAAGCCTGTCAATTTCGGCCAGCTCGAAACGATGATCGACAGCGCGGCGCAGTTGAAGGCGCGCAAGGACGGCTGAGGGGTCCGTGCTTTGATCTGACGTAACGTTTAACGTTTCGGCATGCGCTGGCGTACGCGTGGCGCGACGGCTGGTGCATACCGGCTGCTTCGTGCAGAAAAAATCGGGAAAAACACAAAGGCCTGTTGCGACGGCAATCGCAACAGGCCTTTGTGTTTGTATTGCTTCGACTCCGGCTTTCAGTCTTTAAACCGCGAACCGGAGTTTCACTGCCTCTTCAATGCTGTTGATTCTTCAGCGAATCGCGAATCTCGCGCAGCAGCAGCACGTCTTCGGGCGTCGCCGGCGGTTCTTCCGGTGCGGCTTCGGCCGGCTTGCGCAGATTGTTGATGAACTTGACCATCAGGAAAATGATGAACGCGAGGATGATGAAATTGATCAACACCGTGATGAACGAACCATAGCCGATCACCGCGACGCCGGCCGTTTGCAGGTCCTTGTACGAACCGGGGCTGCCTTTGTAGGTCGCCGGAATATCGCCGAGGCGAATGAACATATTGGAGAAGTCGAGGCCGCCGGTAGCGAGCCCGACGATCGGCATGATCAGGTCTTTGACGACCGAATTAACAATGCTGGAAAAAGCGCCGCCGATAATCACACCGACAGCGAGATCCATCACATTGCCCTTGAGGGCAAATTCTTTAAATTCTTTAACTATGCTCATAGAAGTACCTCCCCAGATATGAATAGCCGAATAATACCAATCTGAGGCGGATAGGCTAGTGTTTTAGCCGCAATACGAGCAACGCTTTCAGATGGCACGCGCTAGTGCGGAAACTGTGACGCGCTATGACGCGCGCGTTCGAGATGCGCGGCAAAACTGACCGGGTCCGTGTTGGTGCCGCACAGCAGGACGCCGACGCGCCGGCCATGCAACGGTTCGCGCAATGGTCCGAGCAATGCCGCCGTGGCGGCGGCGCAAGCGGGTTCGACGGCGAGCTTCAGTTGCTGGAAGAGAACCAGCATCGCCGCGCGCAATTGATCGTCGGAAACGGTGACGAGCCGATCGATATGACGGCGGCAGAGTTCATAGCTGAATTGCTCGGTATGCGGCGACATCAATGAGTCGGCAATGCTGTGCATATGGCCCATTCTGACCGTATGGTTGGCGGCAAAGCTCTTGCTCATCACGTCCGCGCCTTCGGGTTCGACGCCGTACACGTGGATGTTCGGGTTCGCGAGCCGCAGCGCCGTGGCGACACCGGCGGCGAGCCCGCCGCCGCCGACCGGCACGATTGCCGCTTCGAGGTCGGGCGTTTGCGTCGCCCATTCGTAGCCGAGCGTGGCCGAACCGAGCACCGTGCGATAGCCGTTGAACGGATGCACGAAATAGCGGCCTTCCTCGGCTTCGATGCGGCGCACCAGTTCGAATGCCTCGGCGAGATCTTCCGCATAGACGATGTCGGCGCCGTACTCGCGGCATAGCGCGACGCGCGCCGAATTCGCCGCGCTGAACAGCACGACCTTCGCGCCGATGCCAAGACGCATCGCCGCGTACGCCACCGCCACCGCATGATTGCCGCCCGACACGCAGGTCACGCCCGCGCTCTTTTGCGTATCGTCGAGCGCGAGCAGGTTCGTGAATGCGCCACGCGCCTTGAAGCTGCCGCCCGCCTGCAGCAGTTCGAACTTGAAATTCACCGGCGTGCCTTGCAGCGATGCAAAATCGAGCCGGTCGAATACTGGCGTGCGCACGACCCACGGCGTCAACGCAAAGTGCTGCGCGGCGATTTCGTCGAGCGTGGGGATCGGTTCGCCGTCGATCGTGTGATCCGTGTGCTGAGGCATGGCGCTTGACATGGCGTGAGCTCCGGCGTCGTCGATATGGCTGAGACCCGTTTCGCGGCGTGCAGTTTCAGTGCGACGGACCTTGCCTCACGACTTTGTGCCGCCCGGCGTTGCCTTGCCGCGCTGTCTTGTGCACCGTTGCTGCGCGCACCGCTACTTCGCGCGTCTCATCGAGCCGCCTCGACCGACATGCTATGAATGAACTTGCCGAGAAAACGCTCGCAGGCCGCGAGCTGTTCGAGTTCGACGAATTCGTTGGCCTTGTGCGCCTGCTGGATGTCGCCGGGGCCGCACACGATGCTCGGAATGCCCGCGTTCGAAAACAGTCCGGCTTCGGTGCCGTAGGCGACCTTGCGCTTGTCCTGATCGGCGGTGAGCGCGCGCACGAGCTGCGTGATCGCGGCCTGTTCAGACGAATCGAGTCCGGGCGCCGCGGCGATCTTCGTGATCTCGATCGCGGCCGACGGATGCTCGCGCAGCATTTTCGGCAGCAGCGTGTCGCGCGCGTAGGTCTCGATGCGCGCGAAAATCTGCTCGGGATCGAGCGTCGGCAGATTGCGGAACTCGAACTGGAACTGGCATTCGGCCGGTACCGTGTTGATCGCGTTGCCGCCCGAGATCGTGCTGGTTTGCGCGGTGCTGAACGGCACGTCGTACAGTTCGTCGAACGGGCCTTGCTCGCGGAACTGGTCGGCCATGTCGCGGATATAGCAGATCAGGCGCGCGGCGTACTCGATCGCGTTCAAGCCCTTGGGCGTCAGCGATGAATGCGCGGCCTGGCCGCGCACGCAGCACTGATACGCGTTGATGCCTTTGTGCGCGATGATCGGGCGCATGCTGGTCGGTTCGCCGACAATGCAGCCGTCCGGCTTCACGCCGCGCTTCATCAGATCGGCGATCAACAGCGGCGCGCCGACGCAGCCGACTTCCTCGTCGAACGACAGCGCGAAGTGAATCGGCTTCGCGAGCTTCGTGCGCTGCATGTCCGGCACGAGTGCGAGCGCCGCGCCGATAAAGCCTTTCATGTCGCAGGTGCCGCGGCCATAGAGCTTGTTGCCGCGAATCTCGGGCTTGAACGGATCGCTGTCCCACTGCTGGCCGTCCACCGGCACCACGTCGGTGTGGCCCGACAGCACCACGCCGCCATTCGTTTCGCCATCGTGCGCGGGAATCGTCGCGAACAGATTGGCCCACTTGCCGCCCTTGCCGTGCGTGAGCGTCGCGTCGATGCCGGCCGTGCGCAATGCGTCGCGCACGGTTTCGATGAGGCCGAGATTCGGGTTGCGGCTCACGGTGTCCATCGAGACGAGGCGGGTGACCCAGGGGAGGGAAATCGGCGAAGCGGGAGCAGAAGACGTGGAGGATTGCGCTGCTTCAGCGGCATGAGACATGACTGGACTCCGGCATTTTAGTCTGTCGATCATATCCCAAACGAAAGCGGGCAAGCGCATTCGTCAGCTGAAGCGGCATTGGCGCAGCGCAGCATCGACAGACAGAAAACGGGGGGACGTCCCCCGTTTTCTGCATCGTCCGTACGTGGCGTACGTAATGCGGCGTGCGTGAGCGATATGCTTCGTTGCACGATCCGCCTCTCATGCGCGACTCGACTCAACTCAACTTGACGCATCGGCCATGTGCGCACCATGCCTGCGCACACCCCGGCGCCTCAACGCGCAGCCGTGGCGGCTGCCGTATCGCGGCTCGGCGAACCGAGCGCGCGCAAGGTCTCCTTGACGGTCGCGACGCGCACTGCGAGATCGGGGCTGCGCGTTTCGATGCGCAGCTTGTCCTGACCCGCGAGCTTGATGTGCTTGTGCTTCTGCACCATCTCGATGATCCGCATCGCGTCGACGGGCGGATTGGGGATGAACTGCAGCCCGATCACCGCTTCGCCCGCATCGATCTTCGAAATGCCGAGCGGCTTCGCGGCGAGCCGCAGACGGTGCGTTTCCACGAGCGCATGTGCCGGCGGCGGCAACTTGCCGAAACGGTCGATCAATTCTTCCTGGATGCCGTCGATCGAATCGTTGTGTTCGCAGTTCGCGAGCCGCTTGTAGAGCGACAGACGCTCCTGCACGTCGCCGCAATAGTCCGACGGCAGGATTGCCGGCGTGTGCAGGTTGATCTCGGTGGTCGCGGCAAGCGGCGCGGTGAGGTCAGGCTCCTTGCCGTTCTTGAGCGCCTTGACCGCGTCGTTGAGCATATCGGTATACAACTGGAAGCCGATCTCGTGAATCTCGCCCGATTGCTTGTCGCCGAGCACTTCGCCCGTGCCGCGAATTTCGAGGTCGTGCATCGCGAGATAGAAACCCGAGCCGAGTTCTTCCATCTGCTGGATCGCTTCGAGGCGGCGCTGTGCCTGCTTGGTGAGCCCCTGCGGATCGTGCACGAGCAGATACGAATACGCCTGGTGATGCGAGCGCCCGACGCGGCCGCGCAACTGGTGCAATTGCGCGAGCCCGAACTTGTCGGCGCGATGGATCAGGATCGTGTTCGCGCTCGGCACGTCGATGCCGGTTTCGATGATCGTCGTGCACAGCAGCACGTTCGCGCGCTGCGCGACGAAATCGCGCATCACGCGTTCGAGTTCACGCTCGTGCATCTGGCCGTGCGCGACCGCGATGCGCGCTTCGGGCACGAGCGCTTCGAGCATCTGTCGGCGATTCTCGATCGTCTCGACCTCGTTGTGCAGGAAGTACACCTGGCCGCCGCGCTTCAGTTCGCGCAGCATCGCCTCGCGAATCACGCTGTCTTCCTCGCGGCGCACGAAGGTCTTGATCGCGAGGCGCTTTTGCGGCGCGGTCGCGATGACCGAGAAATCGCGCAGGCCTTCGAGCGCCATGCCGAGTGTGCGCGGGATCGGCGTCGCGGTCAGCGTCAGCACGTCGACCTCGGCGCGCAGCGCCTTCAGCGCTTCCTTCTGGCGCACGCCGAAGCGATGCTCCTCGTCGATGATGACGAGCCCGAGCCGCTTGAACTGCACGTCCGACGAGAGCAGCTTGTGCGTGCCGATCACGATGTCGACCGAGCCTTCGTTGATCTGCTGGATCGCCGCGTTGACTTCCTTGGCCGACTTGAAGCGCGACAGTTCGGCGATGCGCACGGGCCAGTCGGAGAAGCGGTCGCTGAAAGTTTGCGTGTGCTGCTCGGCGAGCAGCGTGGTGGGCGAGAGCAGCGCGACCTGCTTGCCGCCCATCACCGCGATAAAGGCCGCGCGCAAGGCGACCTCGGTCTTGCCGAAGCCGACGTCGCCGCACACGAGCCGGTCCATCGGCTTGCCGCTCGTCATGTCGCCGATCACGGCCGCGATCGCGGCGGCCTGGTCCGGCGTTTCCTCGAAGCCGAAGCTCTCGGCGAACTTCACGTAGTCTTTCGGTTCGAGCCCGAATGCGTGGCCCGAGCGGGCGGCGCGGCGCGCGTAGAGATTGAGCAGTTCGGCCGCGGTGTCGCGAATCTGCTGCGCGGCCTTGCGCTTGGCCTTTTCCCACTGGCCGGAGCCGAGCGAGTGCAGCGGCGCGCTTTCGGGATCGGCGCCGCTGTAGCGCGAGATCACGTGCAACTGCGCGACCGGCACGTAGAGCTTGCTGTCGCCCGCGTATTCGAGGTGCAGGAACTCGGTTTCGCCTTCGCCGAGGTCCATCGTCACGAGCCCCATATAGCGGCCGATGCCGTGCTGCGAATGCACGACCGGATCGCCGACCTTCAGCTCGGACAGGTCGCGCACCATCGAATCGACGTTGCTCGCCTGTTCCTGGCGGCGGCGTCCCGCGCGGCGCGCGAGCGGCCCGTACAGCTCGGTTTCGGTGATGATCGCGAGGCCGTCGCACGGCAGCGCGAAGCCGTTCGCGAGCGGCGCGACGCCGAGCGAGAAGTGTGCGTCGCCGGTGAGCCAGTCCTGGAAGCTGTCGGCCGAGGCGGGCTTCAGATGATTGTCGGCGAGCAGTTGCAGCAGCGTTTCGCGGCGGCCCGCCGATTCGGCGGCGAACAGCACGCGGTTCGGCGTCGTGCCCAGATACGCGCGCAAGGCCGCGACGGGGTCGTCGGCGTGGCGGTCGATCGCGAGGTTCGGCAGCGCGACCGACCAGGCGCCGCCGCCGTTGATGGGCAGCACGAGCCGCCCGAACGGCTTGGCGAGCGTGAAGAAATCCTCGTCCGACAGAAACAGCTTCTGCGGTTCGAGAATCGGCCGGTCACGATCGTGCGCGAGGAAATTGAAGCGCTGCTTCGTGTCGTTGGTGAAGCGCCGGATCGCCGCGTCGAGATCGCCGATGAACGCAAGCTGCGAGCCGTCGGGCAGATAGTGGAAGAGCGTGGCCGTGTCGTCGAAAAACAGCGGCAGATAGTATTCGATGCCCGCCGACGGCACGCCGTTGCCGATGTCCTTATAGATCGACGCGCGGCTCGGATCGCCCTCGAAGGTCTCGCGCCAGCGGCTGCGGAATGCGGTGCGCGCGGCTTCGTCGAACGGGAATTCGCGGCCCGGCAGCAGGCGCACGTCCTTGACCGGATAGAGGCTGCGCTGCGTGTCGGGATCGAACGCGCGGATCGAGTCGACCTGGTCGTCGAACAGATCGATCCGGTACGGCAGCGGCGAGCCCATCGGGAACAGATCGAGCAGCGAGCCGCGCACGCAGTATTCGCCGGGCCGCACGACCTGGCTCACGTGCTCGTAGCCGGCGAGCGTCAGTTGCGCCTTCAGCTTCGCCTCGTCGAGGCGTTCGCCTTGCGAGAACGAGAACGTGTAGGCCGCGAGGAACGAGGCGGGCGGCATGCGGTACAGGGCGGTCGTGGCCGGCACGAGCAGGATGTCGCAGCGGCCCTCGCCGAGATCGTGCAGCGTCGCGAGGCGCTCGGAGACGAGGTCCTGGTGCGGTGAAAACGTATCGTAAGGCAGCGTCTCCCAGTCGGGCAGCAGACGCACGCGCGCTTCAGGTGCGAAGAAGCCTATTTCCTGCGAGAGCCGCTGCGCATCGACCGCGCTTTCGCAGACGACGGCCAGCAGCGGCATCTTCTCGCGATAGGCGAGATGGTAGCGGGCGATCAGCAGCGCGTCGGACGAGCCGCGCGTGCCGTCGAAGGCGAAACGCTGGCCGGCCTTGACGAGCGCGACGGGCGGGGAGGACTGCGAGGATGCGGCGATGTCTGACATAAAGAAGAGAAAAAGCGGCTCGGTCTCACACGAACGGCCAAGTTTACGCGTGTCGGAGCATGGATGGCGAAGGACCTATTATAAAATCCGTCCTTTACTTTGACTTCGCGGCATCCGCACTCGTGACTTCCCGTCTCTTCGCCCTGATTCCGTGCGCAGGCACCGGCAGCCGTTCCGGCGCCGCGATGCCGAAACAATATCGCACTGTCGCCGGTCGCGACATGCTCCATTACTCGCTCGCCGCGTTCGATGCGTGCAGCGAATTCACCCAGACCCTCGTCGTGATCGCGCCCGACGACCAGCATTTCGACGCGCGCCGCTTCGGCGGCCTGCGCTTCGCGGTGCGCCGCGCGGGCGGTGCGTCGCGCCAGGCGTCGGTGCTCAACGGCCTCCATGCGCTCGCCGAATTCGGCGCCCACGACGACGACTGGGTGCTCGTGCATGACGCCGCGCGTCCCGGCATCACGCCCGCGCTGATCCGCACGCTGATCGGCTCGCTCAAGGACGACGCGGTCGGCGGCATCATGGCGCTGCCGGTCGCCGATACGCTGAAGCGCATCGACGGCGCGTCCCACGATGGCCGCATCGCCCGCACCGAAGCGCGCGACGGGCTGTGGCAGGCGCAGACGCCGCAGATGTTCCGCATCGGCATGCTGCGCGAGGCGATCCTGCGCGCCCAGGCCGAGGGCCACGATCTGACCGACGAGGCCAGCGCGATCGAATGGTCGGGCCATGCGCCGAAGCTCGTGCAAGGCAGCCTGCGCAATTTCAAGGTGACGTATCCCGAGGATTTCGAGCTGGCCGAGGCGATTCTGAGCCGCGGCGCGGCGTCGTGAGATTGCTCGTCGGCGTTGGATCGGTGCCGGGTCGGCGGTTCGCCGGCCGGCATCGACGACGATTCAAAAAAGCTTTAAAGCTTCAGTACTTGAGGATGTGACGCAAATGGATTTCAGGATTGGGCAGGGCTATGACGTGCATGCGCTGGTGCCGGGGCGCGCGTTGATTATCGGTGGCGTGACGATTCCGTACGAGCGCGGGCTGCTCGGCCACTCGGATGCGGACGTGCTGCTGCATGCGATCACCGACGCGCTGTTCGGCGCGGCCGCGCTCGGCGATATCGGCCGCCATTTCTCCGACACCGACGCGCAGTTCGCCGGCGCGGACAGCCGCGTGCTGCTGCGCGAATGCGTGGCGCGCGTGAGGGCGGCGGGCTTTTCGATCGGCAACGTCGACAGCAGCGTGATCGCCCAGGCGCCGAAGCTTGCGCCGCATATCGACGGCATGCGCGCGAATATCGCGGCCGATCTCGGTTTGCCGATCGAGCTCGTCAACGTCAAGGCGAAGACGAACGAGAAGCTCGGCTACCTCGGCAGGGGCGAGGGGATCGAAGCGCAGGCCGCGGTGCTGCTGGTCAGGAAGTGAGCGGGTCTGCCGGCAGCGGCATCGCGCGCTGCCGGGAAATACAGCACGAGCGACAACACGAGCGCGCGTGCCTGTCATCAGGCGCAACTCGCCCGAGATTTTTCCCCGCCAGGGGAATGGATAAAGAGGCCCACCGTTATTGCAGACCGGTGGGCTTTTGTCATGTCATGTCATGTCGTGTCGTGTCATGTCGTGTCATGTCGTGTCGTGTCGTGCGGCCGGCGGCAGCACTTACAGCGTTGCGCCGCCGATCGTCCGGTTGCTCGGACACAATTCGTCCGTGAGCAAGCCGTCGAGAATCCGCAGCACTTCCATGGGGCTACGGCCGACGTTCAGATTATTGACCGACACATGCTGGATCGTGTTGTCCGGATCGACGATGAAGGTTGCGCGCAGCGCGACGCCCGCTTCCTGGTCGCGCACGCCGAGCTGGTCGATCAGTTCGCCCTTCACGTCGCCGAACGAGTAGTGGTTCAGCCGGTCGAGTTCCTTGTTTTCGCGGCGCCACGCGAGCTTCACGAATTCATTGTCGACGCTGCCGCCGAGCAGCACCGCCTCGCGGTCCTCGAATTCCTTCACGAGCTTGCCGAACTCGACGATTTCCGTCGGGCAGACCAGCGAGAAATCCTTCGGATAGAAGTAGATGATTTTCCACTTGCCTGGAAACGACTGCTCGGTGATGTCCTCGAACGCCGAGACGCCGTGTTCCTCGTGATGATTGAAGCCCGGCTTGGCGGCAGTGACCGTGAACGCTTCGAGTTTATCGCCAACGGTTTTCATGCGGGTGCTCCTTCGGAAGTCGACAACGGCATGCCTGGAAGTTCACGGGCCATCCCGCGCGGCGGGTGCCACCGGGTTCACTCTAGATTTATCGGGCCGTCGCTTCAAGAGCCGGCTGCCGACGAATCGGTACGCGGCGGCGGGCGTCGAGCCGCATTGCGCGCGATTCGGGCTTCATGCCGGGGCGGCATGGCGCCGCGCGCGCGTCGGCTCAGGCGCCTTTCGCGAGCGGAAATTCGATCGTGACTTCGAGCCCCGGTCCGGGCGTGCGATTGCGCAGCCGCAAGGCGCCGCGATAGCGCGCGACGAGCCGTTGCACGATCGCCATGCCGAGGCCCGTGCCGTTGGCCTGGGTGCGCGCCGAATTGACGCGATAGAACGGCCGTGTGACGAGCGCGAGCTGGTCTTCGGGGATGCCGGGGCCTTCGTCGACGACCGACAGTTCCACCCGCGAATGCGAGACACGCGTTTCGAGAATCACGTGCGGAATGCCGTCCTCGTCGCTGCTGCCGTATTTGCGCGCATTCTCGAGCAGGTTGCCGACCACGCGCCGCATATCGGTTTCGTCGGCCTCGATCACCGCCGACGGCGCGAGCCGCGTGATGAGCCGCATACTGTCCTCGCTCTGCATGCGCGCGGCGATCTCGCCCGCGATCACGGAGAGATCGACGGGCTCCGGCACGCGCTGCACCGGCCGCGCGTAATCGAGGAAGCGGCCGATGATCATGTCCATCTGCTCGATGTCGTCGACCATCGCGTCCTTCGTGCTCTGATCGGACGGGCTCATTTCGGTTTCGAGGCGCAACCGCGCGAGCGGCGTGCGCAGATCGTGCGAGATGCCCGCGAGCATCAGCGCGCGGTCGGCTTCGAGCTGTTCGAGGTCGCGCACCATCTGGTTGAAGCTGCGATTGGTTTCGGCGGCCACGCCCATGCCGCGCTCCGGCAGCGGCTCGGGCGACTGCCCCGAGCCGACCTTGCGCGCGGCCATCGCGAGACGCGCGAACGGCCGGTTCACGAGACTCGTGATGAACGCCGCGCCGAACAGCGACAGCGCCAGCGCGAACACGCCCCAGCCGGCCCATTGCAGACCCGTGGCATTGTCGAGCTGATCGCGGTCGAGCGCGACCCAGTAGTCGTCGTCGTCGATCTTGAAGCTGATCCATACGCCGTTGATGTCGTTCACGCTTTGCGCGATCACGGTGTCGTCGCCGAGACGGCCGCGAATGTCGTGCTCGATCAGGCGGTTCAGCGATTCGTCGGGCTGGAGCTTGTATTTGTCGGTGGCTTCGCGCGGATACACGCGCACCCCTTCATTGCTCTCCAGATCCTGCAGCAGCGCGCGCCGCAGGTCGGGGTCGGAATAGAGGAGTGCGGTGCGCGTGAGCTTGACGATCGCGACGAGTTGCAAAGCCACGCGCTGCGCGCGCGGCTCGCGCTCGATCACGCGAAAGCTCTGGAACCACGCGGCGAGACTGACTGCGATCAACAGCGCGATCAGCAGAAAAGTCCGCCAGAAAAGGCCGCCGAACGCGAGCGTCAGGAGGCGCCGGTCGATCCGCATGGGCCCTTCTTATGAGAGATCAAGGACAGCAACTATTTTGTGTGAGATCGGAGCGGGTGCTTTGCACTTGCTCCGGTCGAGTGCGGCGGGGCGCATGGGATCAGAGTAGGCGCTGACGCGCCAACTCTGATCGACCGCGACAAAGCGCATGGGACCGGAGTAGGCGCTAAAGCGCCAACTCCGGTCGACACCGCCGTGGGGTGCATGGTCAGGCTGCACCGTCGGGGATGAACACGTAGCCCAGACCCCACACGGTCTGAATGAAGCGCGGGCTGCCCGGATCGGGTTCGATCAGCTTGCGCAAACGCGAGATCTGCACGTCGAGGCTGCGGTCGAAAACTTCGTATTCGCGGCCGCGTGCGAGCTCCATGAGCTTTTCACGCGAAAGCGGTTGACGCGGATGACGCGCGAACACCTTGAGCACCGAAAATTCGCCCGTGGTCAACGGAATTTCCTGGCCGGCCTTCGTGAGCGTGCGCGTCGCGAGATTGAGCGCGAATTCGCCGAACTCGAATACTTCGGTCGTCTCCGAGGGCGCACCCGGCAATTCGGACGGCGACTGGCGACGCAGCACCGCGTGAATGCGCGCGACCAGCTCGCGCGGATTGAACGGCTTGGGCAGATAATCGTCCGCGCCCATTTCAAGGCCGACGATGCGATCGACATCCTCACCCTTGGCCGTCAGCATGATGATCGGCGTGCGGTCGTTGCTGCCGCGCAGACGGCGGCAGATCGACAGGCCGTCCTCGCCGGGCAGCATCAGATCGAGCACCAGCAGATCGAAGCGCTCGCGTACCCACAGCTTGTTCATCGACGGCGCGTTTTCGGCGACGTAGACATTGAAGCCTTGTTCGCCGAGGTAGCGGCGCAGCAGATCGCGCAGGCGTGGATCGTCGTCGACGACGAGGATTTTCGAAGGGTTTTTGGTTTCCATGGTCGGCATCTTAGCGCGATTAGAAAGTGGTGCGCGGTTACACCATTTCTGGGGTTACAGTCAGTTACAAAATTTACCCGCAGTGTGGCACGACGTAAAGTAGGGGCGTTTAGACTTCTTTACTGAAGGCGGCCGTTCGGTGGATACTTCACTCGACAAAACTTTCGTACCCGGCTGTTACCGGGGTTTGTACACGCATCTGAGGTAGCCGGTTGCCGCGCCACGAAGGGAACAACATGAAGGGAGGGGTTTGGCCAAATGTGCGCCTGAGCGTGATTGCACTGGCGGTAGCCGGTACGCTCGCAGGATCACTGAGCCCGACGCTCGCCCATGCGCAGCCGCTCGCCGACAGAGCCGCGAGTGAACGCGCGCCCCACCCGGGCAATGGCCGAGCCAATCACCACAACATGGCCATCGATCATCCTGCATCAGACGTGATGATGCGCACCGTGGTTCCCCCCGATCTCGATCAACGCCGTCGCGACGGCCATATGACGCCCGAAGAGCGGCGTCTGCTACGTCAGCATATCGAAGACGCCGTGCGCGAGCTGTATAAGCGCTAGCCGAGCGCGGGCGTGGGTGCCCGGTTTGTGCCTGCGCAGAGGCATTTTCCATCCACGCAAACGTTCGCGTACCGGTGTGTTTCAAGGTGCTTGTGTCAAGCGATGCGTCAGGCCATGCCGGCTTGATGCCTGCGTAATATCCGCCCGATACGAATCGCGCCGCCTGAAAAATCCTGTTGCATCTTCAGCGTCAACTTCCTGTTCCGTTGTGCCGTTGAGCCGTCAGTGCATGGCCCATTTCGCCTGCACGTTTGCGCGAAAGCCTCGACGCGTGACGTCGTGAAAACCCGGATCAGCGATCATGAAACTTCTTCGACGTGTTGGCTGCAAGCCGTGGTTTTTCGTTTCGGCGACGGCACTGGCCGCATTGACCTACGGTGCAACGGACGCGCTCGCGCAGCAGCGCGTCGTGCACGGCGCGCATCGCGCGCCGGCGGCCGCGGCGACCGCATTGCCCGCGGCCGGAAGCGCGCAAAGCATTCTCGATCCCGACGACGCGCGCTTTTTTCTGACGCGTGTCGGCTTCGCGCCCGATAACGCCGAGCTCGCTCAATACGCGGGACTCACGCGTGAGCAGGCCGTCGACAAGCTGCTCGCGAGCACCCGAAGCGAAGCGCTCGTGCCGCCTCCCGACTGGATCGCCGAACCGATTCCGACCCGAGCCGAACGTCAGGCATGGACGCCGGAACAGCGTATCGAGCAACAACGCCTGCGCACCCAGCGTTACGAACTATTACGAGCATGGTGGCTGCGCGAGATGCTGAGCACCCCTTCGCCGTTGACCGAACGCATGACGCTTTTCTGGCACAACCACTTCACGTCGGGGCTGGACAAGGTGCAGTTTCCGCAGCAGATGGCGCAGCAAAACATGTTGTTGCGTCGTCACGCGCTCGGTCATTTCGGCGAGCTGCTGCACGATGTCGCGAAAGACCCGGCCATGCTGCAATACCTCGATGGCGCGAGCAATCGCAAAGGCAATCCCAACGAAAATTTCGCGCGCGAAGTGATGGAGCTGTTCACGCTCGGCGAGGGGCATTACACGCAGCGCGACGTCGCGCAAGCCGCGCGCGCCTACACGGGCTGGAGTCTCGATCCCGATACGCAGACGTACGTGTGGCGCGCCAACCAGCATGACGACGGCGAGAAGACCGTGCTCGGGCAAACCGGTACGTTCGACGGCGATCAGGTGCTCGACATCCTGCTTGCACAGCCCGAAACGGCGACGTTCGTCACCACGAAGCTCTGGCGCGAATTCGTCTCCGACACGCCCGACCCCGCGCTCATCGAGCCGATTGCTGTGCAGTTTCGCGCGAGCCGCTACGACATCAAGGTCGCGCTGCGCGGGCTCTTTCTGAGCGACGCGTTCTGGAGCGACGACAATCGCGGCGTGCTCGTGAAGTCGCCGGTCGAGTTCGTGGTCGGCACGCTGCGCGCATTCGATATCGGCTACGACAACACCGAGCCGTTCGCCGCGCAGGTTCGCACGCTCGGCGAGAACCTGTTCTATCCGCCGAACGTCAGAGGCTGGCCGGGTGGCACGACGTGGATCAATAGCTCGACGCTGCTTGCGCGCAAGCAGTTCGTCGAGCAACTGTTTCGCGCGACCGAAACCGCGATGCCCGCGCGCATGAGCGCCCCGGCGAGCGCGAAGAACGAGGCGCGCGGCGCGCGGACAGCGGCAGCCAGTCAGGTAAGCGCGACGCCGCCACGCACGATGTCGATGGCGCGCAAGGGGCAGGGTGGCGTACGCTTTGACATCGCGAGCTGGCTTGCGCACTACAACACTTCACCGACCGCGAGGCTCGGGCTGTCGGCCGAATTGCAGTTGCAGCACGCGGTGCTGCCGTTCACGCCGGTGGATGCGATCGCAACCGATTCGACTGCGAGCGCGTATCTCGAAGCGTTGCTGATGGACCCGGCCTATCAGCTGAAGTAAGCGTTGAAGCAGGAATTGAAGCAGGAGTTCAAGCGAGCGGTGCCTGGAGATTGTCGGCGCCGGCCGCGCGGCGGTGAAACTCGCGCCGGCACAATCACGACGAGGTGCAGCATGAAACGACGCAGCTTTCTTTCGATGAGCGCGGCAGCGAGTGCCTCGCTATGGCTGCCGCGCGCGTTCGGCGCGGGGTTCTCCGATGCGCCGAATGTCGCGAGCGCGCCGGCTTCGACGGGGCGCGGCTACGACAATCTGCTGATCCTGATTGAGCTGAAAGGCGGCAACGACGGCTTGAACACTGTGATTCCGTTCGCCGATCCCACCTACTACGCGCTGCGCAAGAACATCGCCATCCGGCGCGAGCAGGCGATTCAACTCGACGAGCGCACTGCGCTGCACCCCGCGTTGCAGCCGCTCATGCCGCTGTGGCGCGGCGGCCAGCTCGCGATCGTGCAGGGCGTGAGCTACGCGCAGCCGAATCTTTCGCATTTCCGCTCGATCGAGATCTGGGACACGGCTTCGCGCTCCGATCAATATCTGCGCGACGGCTGGCTCACGCGCGCGTTCGCGATGAAGCCGGTGCCGGCCGGTTTTGCAGCCGATGGCGTGGTGATCGGCAGCGCCGAAATGGGGCCGCTCGCAAATGGCGCGCGCGCGATTGCGCTCGTCAATCCTGTGCAATTCGTCAGGGCGTCGCGGCTCGCGGTGCCGGTGTCCCTGCACGAGCGCAATCCGGAGCTCGCGCATATTCTCGACGTCGAAAACGACATCGTGAAAGCCGCGGACCGCCTGCGTCCAGTGCAGGGGCAGCCGCCATTGAAGACCGCGTTTCCGGGCGGCGCGTTCGGCAGTTCGATCAGAACGGCGATGCAGGTGCTCGCCGCGAGCGAGGCGGCGCAGCCGGTGCCCCCTGCCGGCACGCCGAGACGGCAGCCACGGGGCGGGCAGGGCGTGGCCGTGATCCGCCTGA
The DNA here is from genome assembly GCF_011752995.1 of Burkholderia sp. Ax-1724. GTDB lineage: Bacteria > Pseudomonadota > Gammaproteobacteria > Burkholderiales > Burkholderiaceae > Paraburkholderia. The sequence goes on along the minus strand of NZ_VWWL01000003.1, from coordinate 200,086 downwards.
CGCTGAACGGTTTCGATACGCATCAGAACCAGCCGGGTCAGCAGGCCGCGCTGCTCAGGCAGTTCGCGGAAGGACTCGCGGCGATGCAGGCGGCGCTCGTCGAACTGGGCCGCTGGAACGATACGCTCGTGATGACGTATGCGGAGTTCGGGCGCCGTCCACGAGAGAACCAGAGCAACGGCACCGACCACGGCACGGTGGCACCGCATTTCGTGACGGGCGGCCGTGTGCGCGGCGGCCTGTATGGCGTGCCGCCGATGCTGGCGCGGCTCGATGGCAACGGCAATCTGCCGGTCGGCGTCGATTTTCGCGAGCTTTATGCGACGGTGCTCGGCCCCTGGTGGGGGCTCGATGCGCCGGCGATTCTGCAGCAGCGATTCGAGCCGCTGCCGCTGCTGCGCGTTTGAGTTGGCGCGGTCGGGGCCGTTCGGGTTTTGCGCGCGATCCGACGCACCTCGATGCTGCGTGCCGGTGTTGCGTTGCGGTGGCGTTCTGATTGCGGCGTTATCGCGGGCTTATTGCGGTTTTATCGAGTCGCCGCTGCGAGTTCGCCATGACCGTTCGTGCTGATTGATGTTGATTGGTTCTGACTGGAGCCTATTTGGCGCGCCAGGCGATCCAGAGCTTGCGGATCGGCGTCAACGCGATGCGTTGATGCAGCACGTGATAGCCGTCCCGTTCGATCTCGTCGAGCAACGCCAGGGCGAGCGCGGCCAGCGCGAGCAGCGTGCGCTGCGCGCGGCGCGCGCCAGCGGGCACCGCGGCGAGCGCGGTCTGCACCGCATCGCGCGCGCGGCTCGTTTCGAAGCGCATCAGCTCCGTGAACGCGTCGGTGTATTTGCGGTTGATCAGATCGGCCGCGGTGACGTTGAAGCGCTGCATCTCGTCGATCGGAATGTAGATGCGCCCGTGGCGTGCGTCGTTGCCCGTTTCCGCGACGAACTGCGCAAGCATCAGCGCCTCGCCGAGCGGCGCGGCCCAGTTCGAATCCGGTGCGGCGTCGTGGGCGGCAGGCGCCGCGGCGCGTGAAACCAGCGCCGCAAAGCTGCCGCCGACGCCGCGCACGTAGCGCCGCAGATTCGGATAGTCGAGATAGCGTGCCTGGTCGAGGTCCATCTCGAAGCCGCCGAGCAGTTCCTGCAATGCCGGATATTCCATCTTCACATCGGGCAGATACGCAGCCAGCGCCTTCGATACCGGATGCGACGGCGAGCCTCCGGCCAGCGCGGCGATTTCGTTTTGCCACCAGGCGAGCTTCGTGCGGCCGATGGTGGGGTCGCTCGTTTCCTTGACCGTCTCCTCGAACTCGCGGCGCAATGCGAAGAGCGCCGTCAACAGCGGCTGACTGGCCGCGCGCGCCTGGCGAAGCGCATAGTAGGTGCCCGATCCTGGCGGCGCCGCTTTCTGCTGGCAGTATTCGTCGAAATTCACTGGCTTGGCGTGTGAGGAAGGACTGACGGGAAGAGTGCTCGGCGGATGTCGCGGCGCCTTTGCATCGAGCCGAAAATTGTAGCATCGGCGCCGCTCGCGCAGATATCGGCAGGGGCAGACAAGCGCGAATCAATCGGTTAGAATCTCGCGCTTACGCTTTTGGGCGCGCCTTGTGCGTGCTTTTGAGCGAACAGGACAAGCGGGCAAGACGCATCGCGGCGTGCCCGGCTGCGAGGGTGGCGAAATTGGTAGACGCACCAGGTTTAGGTCCTGACGCCCGCAAGGGTGTAGGGGTTCGAGTCCCCTTCCTCGCACCATTAACTATTTGATTTTTAACGAATCTGATATTTTTGCCGTTAAAAATCTAGCCAGTTTTTGCCGGGTTTACGGAAGATTTGCCAGCAAATATGCCAGTATTTCCCGCGAACTTTTCGACGGCCTTGTTTCCGGCTTCAGTGTCTGCAGACGGCATCCAGCGACCGTATACGCGCGCGATCATCGTCCAATCCCGGTGGCCCATCTGCTTTGACACCCACATCGGATGCTCGCCGGCCGAGAGCATCATCGACGCGTACGTGTGACGGGTTTGATAGGGGCGACGATACCGCACGCTCGCGCGCTTCAGTGCTGTTTTCCATACCTTGCGAATCTGTTTCGGCCCAGTGAAGCGTTCGCGCGTCGTCGGGTTGATAAATACCGCGCCGTCGGCGTCGGCCATATACGTCAACACCTTCTGTGCAAGCAGGGCGGCGCGCGCGGGTGCGAGCAGCTTCACGTCTCGACGCCCGGCGGCAGTCTTGGGGAACTCGGCAATTCCTTTCGCCTCGCCGGTCATCGCGCGGCGCACGCGCACATAACCATGCGTCAAATCGATGTCCGACCAGTTGAGGGCGACAGCCTCAGAGGTGCGGAGTCCAGTCCAGAAGAAAAACTGGAAAAGGTTGTTTTCGCCGTCGCGCAACTTCGCGATCACAGCCGCTTGCTCTTCGGGTGAAAACGGGTCGACATCATCGTCCGGCTCGTCTTCGTCGGGCCGCTCTGCGCGCGAATACGTAAAATCTGCGAGCGGATTCGATTCAATCAGTTCATCGTCGACAGCATCGGTAAGGGCAGAGCGCATGCAACTCTGTATGTTTGAGAGGCGCTTGTTGGTGACCATGTGCTCTTTCTTTTCATCGAACTTCGACAGCCAGTTTCGAATGGCGGCGCGCTTCAACTCAGATAGTGCAAACTTTCCGAACTTGGGGATGACGTGATTATTGACGATCCCGCTATACCCCTGATACGTCGATGCCTTAACCTCAACTTTCTTTCTGGTGAGCCAATCATCGAAATATTTTTCGACGGTGAGCACCTCGCCTGGCATCTCGGCAAACTGGGCTGCGTGTTTCGAATTCGGAAATACCTGAGCATAATTGAACGTTCCATCTTCGATTGCGAACAACAACTTCTGCCTGAATTTTTCTAGCTTTTGAGTGTTGGCAGGCGAAGGGGTGGCCTTGACGCGCTCGCGACACCTTTTGCCCTTGTAATTGAAGGCGATCTCATAACTGGAGTCCGAGATGATGGTAACTCCGGTCCCTTTTCTACCCATTGTTCGTAAGCCTCGATGTCCATCAGGATCGTTTTCGATCCGGGTGCATAGCGCCACACGCTGCCCTCAAGCCACACGCCTTTACACTTTTTCGTATAGACGGCGGCCGGCGTCATGCCGGTTAATTCGCAAAATTTGGCAATTGTTACAAAGCGCACTATCCACATGTCACTCCCCGTTACTGCGTATCAACATGCATAGCGCCCGGCGGCGCGCGATCTCCGCGTCATAGCCGACAAGCTGGCCGCTCATCACTTCGAACGTGCGCGGCATTGCGATGGTTGCTGGATCGATGACCGGCTTTTCGACAACCTTTTCTCGAAGGCGCATCGTATTGGCGAGGATGAAACGCACGCCTTTGTGCGGCTTTGTTGCCTCTACCTTTCCCGCGGCGACCAGATCGAGCAGAATCACCTTGATGTCGGCTGATGACATGCCGACCTTGTGACCCAGCTTGTACGGCGCGTAGGTGGAGCCCGGCTTCATGAGAGAAAGGATCAGTTCGGGCGTGGCATTCTTCGGCGCGTATGGCATCACACCTCCTGCCTGCGGCAGCCGCGAATCGCGATCTCCCGGAGCTTCGCGAGCACGACTGGTGCATCACGTTTCTTGTCGATGGCATAGCAGGCCGACCCGAGCAATTCGCGGGGAACAAGCACCGGGTCGTCGACGTTCTCTGCGCCCTCGTCGGGCTGCGCAACCATATTGTGGGACTGCGTAAATTGGTCGTTCTGCGCTGCCAGTGCACCAAGCACCTTACCGTCATCCAGCCCCGTCTTATAGCCTCGGTTCGCCGCCGCGATGATTCTCGGATCGTCGCGCTCGATCGCTGCCGTATCTGCTGCGACGGTAGGCGTACGGGCGGCGAGAATGGCGTGCGCGAAATTCAGTAGTTCGTCAGGCGTCACGCCCTCTTCGTGCTTCGGGATGAAAACGTGCTTGCGCGCGATTTCAATGATGCGTTCATCCGTCATCGGCGCTACCGCAGCAGGGGCGTGCTGTCGAAAGGCGGCTAGGAGTGCGCGGATTTCTGTTCCCACTTGCACGATTAGGCTGGCGTCGTGCAGATGCTTTGTGGACGCTCCGACTATTTCAAGGATGCGTTCATCGGTCAGCGGCGCAGCAGGGGCGACGGGAGCGGCGAGCATGTCGCCCACCAGTTCGCGCAAAATTGCCGAGGCGATACTTTCGTCATCCGATTTGCACACGATGCCGCCGAGGCCATCTTTCTCAACCACTGCGGCGTTGTCGTCGAAGATTCGAATGCGCCAGCCGTGCGGCAGACTCGCGGCAGGCTTGCCTGCAGATAGCAGGGCGCGGGCGAAGCCGTAAATATCCAGCCGCATCACGTTTCGTTCTTTGTCTTCATCGTACATGGCCCCCGTATGCTTTTCAGCAAGCGCCTCAATCTGTTCATCTGTGAGTTGCATCATTGCTCCATCTGGCGTGGTAGGGTTGGCGGTCATTGCTTTACCTTCAGGCAGGTACCCGAAATGCTTCTCGGTGCGCCCTCGGAACGATTGATCTGATCGCTGGCGATGTCGTAGGCGGCATGACAGGCTTCGCGAGTTGGATAGTCGTGTTCGACGTGAACGATGGTGTGGTTGTTGCCATAGGCATAAAAGGTGACAGTGAAAATCAGCGTGTAGATCACGACTCCACCCCCCCCTGATCCCCGGTAGATGAAGCGGGAGCGTCGTTGAGCCGAGAAAGGTTGCCTTTCTTCTGCATGAACTGCGCATGCGCTTTCATCTGAAGCTCGAAAACATCACGCAACATATCCGCGCTTTCGGCCGTCATGTGGTCGGGCCAGCGCAATATAATGCTTCCACCTTCTGGAAGTATCAGCCTCATCTCCTGGTAGCGAATGCCGTTGACCATTTGCAGTTGGCGCTCAAGATCGGCAATACGAGCAGTTTGACGTAACGATTCTTGCCGCGATGATTCGCTCGCATCGGATATGGCACTCAGGCTTTTGAGCAATTCACCAATAGCTGAGGCGGCGTCCGGTCTGTCGGCACGTAAATTTTCGGCTAACTCAATAAACCTTCTCGCGTCATTCATGGCGCGCTCCCTCTGCCCCAGCCGCTGAAGCGTGGGAAGGGGCTGAAGATGCGGCGCGGGCCAGCAATGCGCGCGCATGGTTCCGAATGCTGAGCATGCAATCGACGCGGCTGGCACGGTCCCTGTATGCCGCGACGCTGTTTAGGGGCTCACTGTTGGCTTTCGCGAGGTTTTCGAGAAACGCGCGGACCTCAACATCAAGCGACGCCGCCCGCTCGTCTTGGCTATCTGCCGACCTCGATTCGTCGTCATTAAACGGGCCCGATACGCCATATTCGATTTCGTCGGCGTCATTGAATCTATAAAGCCGACCTCGAACCAGAATCCTATACGCCGCATCGCGCAAGCGCTGATTGCTCATTTCATGCCGGGTAAATCCCGCATCCTTCATTTCTTGATCGAACAAGAAACCTGAAATTGGCTGGCTCACATTTCCTCCGATTTGTTTTGGCTATCTGCGGTGGGGGTTGCGGCGAGAAGGGCGCGCAGATGCGTTGCACGAGCGCGGTCGATAGCGGTCCAACTACGTTCAAGGCTGGTCGCCGAGAACTCGATTGCTTCGCGCTGCTCATCCGTCAGCGGCACAGCCGCAGCATCTTGGGGGGGGGCGGCAAACGACGCGTTGCGTTCGGCGACGGCACGTTCGAGCCGTTGCTTGTGTGCGGTCAGCGATCGGACGATCGGCGTCTTGTCGAGGAACTTGCCCGGCGCGCGCTCGGCGATCAGTTCGAGCTGGCGGCCGATCGTGTCGATCGTGTGCTCGACGACTTCGAGCAGATGCGCTTCCCACTGCACATCGCTGGCCGCCACAGTCGCGGCTTCGCGAGGGAGCGGAGCGGCGTAGACGATGCGCTTGTCGAAGTCAGCAGGGTCTTTGCGCTCCCATTCTTCTGCCTCGACATCAAACCAGAGCGAACTCTTCGAGCCAATTTTTACTTGGATCTGATAGCGCGGCTCTTGCACCACTCCACCAGCAGCGAGAGCAACGAGCTTTTCTTCGATGCGGTTCCAGACGGCCTTAGCTTCGGCGCCCGCCTTGACGTTGATCCAGTCGAGCATCAGCGTCTGGATAGTCGCGACGGCATCCGTAACCGGTGCGGCGTCTGCGTGCGCCTCGGGAGCGGCAGACGCTTCGAGCTCGGCTTGCTTGCGGCCGATCTTCCAAAACGGTGCGAGCCAATGATCGTCGCTGGGCGGCGCGTTCGTGTTCTGGTAGCCGAATGCGATCGCGCCGTCGATTGCCTCGCACGTAAGCTTGCGTTCAAGCTGGATTTGTTCGCTCGTCATGCTCGCGCGAATCTGCGCTTCGTCTTTTGTCGTCGTCATGATGGTGTACTCGGTTAGCCTTTCATCCGATGGACAAAGCCAGTGGTCGTACGCTCGATCGATCCCTTGCTCTCGCTGCCAAGCAGGCGGCTCGGATCAGCGTTGAGCGGCGAGATGAACAGCGAATTGCCGGTGGCGCCCGTCGCCTTGATGTAGTCAACCTCGACCTTGGCGCTGTCGACCAGCACGCTGGCGACTTGGGCCACGGCGCGTGCTCGCTCGACGTCCATCGGGTTATCGCGGTCACGCAGCGACGCAAGCGTCTGCATCAGGTGTTCGCGCATGTCGGTGATCGTGCTCATGACGATTGCTCCTTCGCTTCTCGGGCGATTCTGTTGACTTGACGGGTGATCGCGCCTTTCAGCTGAACCAGCTTCGCTAGCTCCGGATCGCGCGATCGAGGATGATTGCGGTGTGCGAGCTCGGCGCGGTGAACGAGCTCCAGCGCGTCGAGCGTAATTTTTTCGAGTTCCGCAGTGCGGCGTCCCGGCAGGAAGCAGACGACATGGCCTGCGGGAATCGGGCCGCTGGCGGCTTCCCACACGAGGCGATGCACTCCAGTCCACCGCCGCGCGGGAGCGATCGACGGATCGTCGGTGACCTTTTGTTCGAGATAGCCATCCTTGCTGATGCGCAGCGAGCCGAGGGGGGCGTAGTTGCGCGCCTCAGACGCAGCGCGGCCCGGTTTGAACTGCGTCCGGCGAGAGTTCGGATGCGTGCCGCAAATACCCCTCACGCCCTTGTTCCACGATGTCTGCCCAGGTTTGAAGCGCGTAGCACCGCCGCGCACACCATCCGCACGCCCGGCATGGGGGCCAGCCAGATACGCATCCGACTTATACAATCCGAGGGCTTGGGCCTTTTGATACATGGCTCCGATTGGTCGCCCCATTGAGCGCGCAAGCGTGGGCGTGTGAGAATCAGCGTATTCGCGCTTCAGGCGCTCAATCTCGGCGGTAGTCCAGAACTGGCGTGCCATGTCTATTCCGATAACTGTGTAGGAGGGGATCAGTCGTCGTCACGCTCATCGTCGATGCGATCGCTAAACCTGATGTCGATCAGCGCCATGCCACCGTCGCTACGCTCGAGGAACTTCACCTGACGGAAATCGGAATGTGTGCGCACCGCGACTTCAGCGTCCGTGTTGAACTGCCGAAGCGCGTCCATCAGCTGGCCGACCCTCATGTGGCACGCGCTGCAAGCTGCATTGCAGTCCGTGCATCGACGAGTTTCGAGAGCATGGGCGCCTTCGACGTGGCGAGTTTGTATGCGTCCGACGCTGCCTTCTTCCACGCAACGGCCGTCTGATAACTGCCGGAGAGAACTGCCGGAGGAACGCGATTGCACAGAGCCTTAAGCTCTTCACGCATCTTTTCGACCTGTTCCTGCTCGGCCTTAATGGCTTCCGGAGTCTTTGTGATCTTTTCACGCATGGCGTACCTCTATTTGGATCGCTGGCGGAGCGTAAATTTGCTCAGCAGCGAGACCGGCCGCGCCGGGCCAGTCACGCGGCGGCGCGCTTACTCCAAGTCGATCATTCGCGAGAAAAGTTCGTGCGCGGCGCCCTGGAGGGCCTTAACCGTAGGTTCGAGCTTCGCCCATGCGGCAGCCCCTGCGGCATCCCATGCGGCATCCCATGCGGCAGCCCCTGCGGCAGCCCCTGCGGCAGCCCCTGCGGCATCCCATGCGGCATCCCATGCGGCATCCCATGCGGCATCCCATGCGGCAGCCCGTGCGGCATCCCGTGCGGCATCCCGTGCGGCATCCCGTGCGGCAGCCCGTGCGGCATCCCGTGCGGTAGCCCCTGCGGCAGCCCCTGCGGCAGCCCCTGCGGCAGCCCCTGCGGCATCCCATGCGGCATCCCCTGCGGCATCCCATGCGGCATCCCATGCGGCAGCCCGTGCGGCATCCCGTGCGGCAGCCCATGCGGCATCCCATGCGGCAGCCCGTGCGGCATCCCGTGCGGCATCCCCTGCGGCATCCCGTGCGGCAGCCCCTGCGGTAGCCCCTGCGGCAGCCCCTGCGGTAGCCCCTGCGGCATCCCCTGCGGCATCCCGTGCGGCATCCCGTGCGGCATCCCATGCGGCAGCCCATGCGGCAGCCCGTGCGGCAGCCCGTGCCTCTCGCGCGCTGGTGCGCGCTTTATCAAGTGCTGGCATCGCCCGACTAAGGTCGGCCTCGCACGAGATCGGCTCCAGCGCTTTCAGCGCTTCGCCGTGTGGAGCGAGCGCTGGCGTCAGGCAAAGCCATGCAGCCGCGTGAACGCGAATCAGCCAGTCGACTGCCATCCACGCCCGCTTTTGCGAAAGCGTCGGACCCTTAGCTGTTCCGGGCAGGCGTGCGATATATTGCTTGAGCTGGGCACGCTCTTCATCCGAACGCATGCCGTCATTCCACGACATGCCAAACGCTGCGAGAACCGAATCGACACAAACCGGATGGTCGCCGAACGGCTCGCCAGAAAAGAGCGCGGTCGCTTCGAGCAGGCACATCCCCTCATCCGGGCCAATATGCTTGCCATGGCTGAGCGTGATCGTGTCGAGATTTTCAATCGTGAGTTTCATTTGGTATCCTTAAAAAGCTCCGACCCATACTGGCGCCGGACAAAAGGTCGCGCCACATACGCGACTCCGAGGGTCTTCAGCAATCAGTCTTTCCGCAAATAAACGTGAAGCAGGCCCAGCAGCACGCCGGCTGCAGCGCCCAGCACAACCACAGCAATAACAAGAATGGCAGTCGATCCGGAGCACATATCAGCGCCTCCAGCCGGCACGAACCATGGCTCGCAGAAGCCGAAAGCCATCCCGGCGCGAGAGTGAGTGATTAGCGATGTCTTCGACGATCTGCCAGAGGGTGCGCATCAGGCACCCCGACCCAGCGACACGCGTACATGCTGCGTTTCAACCTCATCCCACTGCTGAACAACAGCGAGCACGAGAACCGCAGCGACGAGCACGACCAGCGCCCGAGCCCAGAGGAACAGAAGCGCTTTCATTACCAGGCACCCAGAAGGCGGCAAATCAGTTCGGCGACGAACGGGGAAGCGGCGAGCACGGCGAAGCACAAACCCGGGTGCCGGGTCGTGCGCCGCGCATAGGAGGCGAGCTCGGCATCGGTCAAGCCGCCGCGCGAGAAGTACTCGACTTCGTCAGCGGTGCGCGTCTCGGCGGTGAAGCGGGGAACGGTCTGGATAGCCATGATCGTCGCTCGCTCAGACTGAAAGGGCTTCGATCCAGACTCGCGCGGCGGCGGCTGCCTCATCGGCCACTCGCCACTGATGCTGAATCAGGCGCTCATGGCGCACACGGCAGATGATCCGGTCGAATGCGAATTCCTGACCCGACACGGTCCGCTCGGCGTCGAGCCGGCGCTTTGCTGCCTTGCGCTCGCGCTTGGCGACTGCGCGCGCAATCATTGCGTGATCGTGCGCCGTACGCGGCTTCTTCAGTGTGGGCGCCTGCCTGGCGCCGCGCCGTGCGATCGACTTCGCGGCGGCAATCGTTCTCTTGAGCATGGTCTCTCCGCATGGGGGGGGGTGAAGGTGCGTTGAGACAATATTAGGCCAACCTAAATAACCGCGCAAGCTATTTTTAGGTTTGACTAAAAACGGGGGCAAAAAAAATCCCGCCGAAGCGGGATTTTTGCGGCTACTGCCCCTTCATTTCTGAACCAGCACCACATCGTAGACCTTGCCCGCATCATCAACGCAAATGCCGCCCCCGGAATGCCCCTGTCCGCGCAGGTCGCACCGAAGTCCGTGCCCGTCGGCCGACGATAGGAGTGCTTTAACGAATTTGTCGCCAGAGGAGTAGCTGCTGGCAAAGCTGGATGCGCTGCCGCCATGATTGTTGAACCCGTACGCCGAAGCAAAGCCAAACGTGTCGTTCGACCCTACGCGTGCCGCCGGGCCAGAATAAGTGGCGCTGTCGATCGTGACGCTCATGGTGCCAACCCCCATGCCGTTCCCCACCAATTCACCGGTATAGGTGCGGCCCGAGTCGCGCGACATAAGTGTCGCGTTGAACGAGCACGCGGTCAGTGCCACTGCCACGAATGCTCCGATTGCGATTCTTCTCATGAGATCCCTGATCACTGTGTTTCCTCGTCGATGGCTATTTTTAGAAGTTGTCCTGCGAGGTATAGCGTTGGCTCGAGGAGAAATAGGGCGTTGTCCCTATCGGCCCGCGCGAGCCCATACGCAAGCCTGCCGCCGGAGTCGAGGTGTACGTAGACACTGGCGTTTTCGTCGCCTTCAGGCTCTCGCGGCTTGCTAGCCACGAACCGTCGTCGTGATGTGCGGTACGCGTTGAGATCAATCACCTCAGCCCGTACCGGTCGCCTTCCTCGGGGCTGGCCGTGCATGTTTCAGTTTGACCGTTTTTGTATGGTGCTGGTCGCCCCGAACAGGCGTGTTCGATCCTGCGCGGATCATCCACGCAATAGCGTTCAACAACTCGTTCGAAAGGCCCTCTCCAGTGACGGCCTGTACTATCAGTTCTTTTAACTGGTCGGCGTCTGCTGTAGTCGTATCTTTTACGCTGTTGGGAGTCTGCAAGGAATCATGGTAAACATCCGCTTCAGATGCATCTTTCTTTGCCGTTAACCCTTGGTCCGAATTTGCCCGCAGCACCTTCGGCATGCGCCGGTATAGAACCCATTCGGGCCTTACGTTGAGTAGATCGCATACGCGCCACAGGTTGTTTGCGGTGATGTCCTGTGCCGGCGCGATCTTGCCAGACCCTATCCACGCCGACACGGTTGGTGCGCTGACACCGATGATGCCAGCGAGCCGGTTTGCCGTGTAATCGCTCTCTTCCAAAGCCTGAGCCAGGCGCTTATTCCAAGTTTCCATTTAGGTAAGCCTAACGGAAAGTATTTTAGGTATCCCTTGCATTTTTGTATTAGGTCAACCTAAAATGCGTGTGTGTTTTCACAGGAAATGGTAATGACCATCGACCCGAATGTCGTCATCGATCGCTTGGGCGGCACGTCTGAGACCGCGCGGCTTTTTGAGATCGAGCCGGCATCCGTGTCGGGTTGGCGAAAGCTTGGTATTCCCAAGGCTCGACTGCAATTTTTGAGGGTGGCTCGCCCCGATGTGCTGGTGCTGGAAGCTCCCTCTGAGTCGGTCGAATCACTGTCAGGGGGGCGATGTGCATGCCGATGCGATTAATGATCAGGAGGCCAAGGTGAGTTAAGTGATTCTTTTGCCTTTTGCTTGCATTGAGCATTGTTACCTCTGGAGGGTTTTGAGTTGGCTGCGAACAATACTTTCCGCGTATTGCTCCGTTTCTAAACGATCTATCTCCATTCGCTCAATGGCGTAGTTTGAGTCGTCCACGCTTGGGGTGGGTGTTGCACGTTGCATCTTCATCCAGATGTCCCCACTGCAAATACCCGTAACGGAGGTGGCAATTGCGGCGCTGGAGAGGTCCATATCCACATTCAGGTGTTGCGCCTGGTATCTGGATATCTGCTTGGCGGTTTCGCGAAACATGCAGTTCGTGCGCGCTTCATAGTCAGCCGCGCCTGGCTGCGGCCCAGGCGTCCAGCGCTTAACTGGCGCGCAGGCTGCGAGGATGGTGAGCGAGAGTGCGCATATCCCGAAAGTCATTGAGTTGGTAGCGAGTTGCATGTGTCGTCCTTTTTTATTTGATGGAGGTACAGATGGAAAGCCAAAACGCAGAGCAGGGCGCGGTCGATACCGTCCGCCTGGCACCGGATCAGGTCGGTTATCTGACGGCGCTGATCTGCGAGGAATACCGCCGCGGCGCCCGCGGCGAAGAACTTGCCCGGGTGCGCACGGAACTGGTTGCGGAGTTTCGCGCGCTGAACAGGGCTGCCGCTGGCGTCTCCGACTAACTGCGCTGCTGCTCGCCAAAAAATTTTGGCGACACGATGAGTGCAAATTCAAGAACAAAAGCGATTGTTTTTCGCAATAAGGGAGGTTTCTCGCTATGACGATTATCCGCCTGTTCCAGACCATCGGTCGCCAGCGCGTGCGACCCGAGCCTCACGGCGATCTCGTGTTCGTGCCGACCGATCTGATCGCGCAGTGCAAGACATTCCGCGATGCATGCCGGCTTGCGTGGGACTGGCGGCGCGTCGAGAACCTGACGAAGCTTGGCCTCGCCGAACGTTGCGGGTTGCGCGCATGTTTCGTGACCGACTACTTCAACGAGGAAGCGAACGACCGCAAGGGTCGCCGGCGGCGCGAGTTGCCACCGGACAAGATCGACGTGGTCGAGGAAGAACTCGGCAACAACGCGATCAGCCAGTACCTGAACCGGAAGAAAGGCTTCCGGATCTGGGAAGAGGTGAAGGCTCTCGCTGACCGCATGGTTGCCGCCTGAGCGGCGCGCCGCATGCCTGTTTGCATTTATTGGGAGCAGCCGATGAGGATTTACGTAGCGGGCCCGATGACGGGCATCCCCGACCTCAACTTCCCGGCGTTCCACGCCGCGGCGGCGCGCTTGCGCGCAGAAGGTCACGAAGTCATCAATCCCGCCGAGATCAACGCCGACCCGACGGCCGCATGGGCAGCGTGCATGCGGGCCGATATCCGCGAGCTCGTGACGTGCGAGGCGATCTACCTGCTGCCGGGATTCGAAGACTCGCGCGGAGCCCGTCTGGAGCGCCATATCGCGGTCGAGCTTGGCATGACCATTCTCTACGCAGCCCAGAAGGAGTTCGCATGAACGACGCTGATTTTGTTTCGCTGGTAATGCTGAGCCTCTTCATCGGCTCGGCCATCTTTTGCTGGAGGTCCACCCGATGAGCCTCGTTCACGAAGTAGTCGCCTGGGATTTCGACATGCCGGGCCTGAAGAAGATCGTCATGCTTCAGCTCGCGCGCAGCGCCCACCGCGCCAGCCAGGAGGCCAGCCTGCCCATCCACAAGGTCACGTCGGCTTGCGGCATCAGCGAATCGGCGGCGCGCAAGTACATCGCCGAACTGGCGCGCGAGGGCTATATCGCCTTCATCCCGGCGCCAGGCCGAGGCGTGCACTACCGGTTGACGATCGATTCGAGGGTTCCTGCGTGAAGGCTGCTGATCTGCTTCGCGAAATCGGCCGACCCATCGCCTATTACCCCATGCTGGCAAAGCGTCTGGGGGGCGTAAATGCGGCCGTGCTCTTCTGTCAGATTTTCTACTGGCAGGACAAGGCTGAGAGCCCGCTAGGGGTCCACAAGACCCGCGACGAGCTTGAGTCAGAGACCGGCTTGACGCACGAAGAGCAGGCGACTGCGCGGCGGAAACTGAAGAAGTGCGGTGTGCTGATCGAGACGCAGAAACGCATCGATCACAAGGTGTATTTCAAGATCGATGAATCGGCTCTCGAAGCCCTGCTGTCGGATGATTCGCCCGAAACCATGAATCCCGGTTTCGGGAAACCGCAAACAACGGTTTCGGGAAACCGCAAACAACGGTTTCGGGAAACCGTGAATCACGGCGTCGCGAAACAGGAAAACACGGCGTCGCGAAGCGGGCAATCACGGCGTCGCGAAGCGGGCAATCACGGTTCCGTTAACAGGACAGAGACTACAGCAGAGACTACAGCAGCAACGCGCGCGAGCGGCGCTGTGGATAAGTCCGTTGCTGCTGCTGCCGAAAATGAAAAAGCACACCCGAACCCCAACGCCGAGCGCGAACTGACCGACCTGCTGATTGCGCTTGAGGCTGCGCGCGGCAAATCGCTGACCGTCGATCGAAGTCGTGACCGCACCCACGTGCTGACGTGGGTCGGCAAGGGCGTGACGGCCGCGCGACTGCGTGAGGCGCATGCGTTGGCCGCGGCGGCGCGCAAGCGGGAAAACGACGACCGGCCGACCTACACGGGCTTCATCTCGACATTCCTCGATGCCGAGGCTGCAACGCCGCCGCCATCGGTCCCTCCGGCCGATGTGGACTGGTGGCTCGCCGGCGAACCGGTGCTGATCGCGGCCGGCGAGAAGCTCGGCGCGCGGCCAAAGCATCGCGACGAATCTCTGCCGGTGTACCGCGCCGTAGTCGCCCGTGCGGCCGGCAAGGGGCCATGGATCGACGCCATCCTGCGCGATGCCCAGAAGACCGGCGGCCAATTCCTGCAAACGATCGTGGCGACGCTTGGCGAACGCCTGATGCCCCTCGACTGGTATGCATCATGAGCAAAAACACACTCCGCTTCCCGGAAAGCTCGATCGCAGGCGGCATGTTTGGCACGGCGCGTGTGCGCGATGCGGTCGCTGGCGCGGCGGCGCGCCTGGCATCGCCGTTGCCCGCGGCTCTGGATGCGCCGATCAGCCAGCTGATTGGCGGCGCGCTGACGCCCCAGCAGCGTATGCAGGCGCTGGGCCGTCAGCCTCGCGGCGAAATGAACAAGACCGAGGCTGCCTACGCGCAATTGCTCGGCGCGCGCAAGCATATTGGCGAAATCGACTGGTTCGAATTTGAGGCGATGAAGTTGCGGCTCGCTGGCGCGAAGCTGTGCTTCTACACACCCGACTTCGCGGTATGGACCGGCGGCGCGCTCGAGCTGCACGAGGTCAAGGGATTCTGGACCGACGATGCTCGCGTGAAGATCAAGGTTGCAGCCGCCGCGTTTCCGTGGGCCCGCTTCGTCGCAGTGCGCCGCGTGAAAGGTGAGTGGATTCGGGAGGAGTTCTAAGTGCAATCGAAGAACAAACGTAAGCCGACGGTTGCCGAGCAGCAGCACATCGTCGCCGTCAAGGAAATGGATTGCGGTGTATGTGACCAGTCTGGACCGTCCGAGGCACATGAGATCGAGCAGGGCCAGTGGTTCACGTCGATCCCGTTGTGTGCCGATTGCCATCGCGGTGCATTTAATGGAATCCACGGTCAGGCGCGTATCTGGAAGGTAAAGAAGCTTGACGAGCTTGCGGTGCTGAATGCGACGATTGCGAAGATGCTGTACGGCCGTGCGGCCTGATCGTGCGGCTGATCGACGAAAACGATAAGGGACCGGATATGGGAATGCTGGGTGCGTGGGTTCGGGAAGCGTCAAAGGTTCAGATGGGTGACTCGGCGCCGGCCGGCAGTGATCGTATTGGCGATGTGCTCGCGGAGTGGTACGAATATGAAGACGCGTTCCGCCCCAAGTTGGGCTACGAGCGTCGGTCGTCGTCATGCAACTTCCAGATCAGCCGGCAGTGGGACGAGTCGGATCATGACGATCGTGTCGACGATGATCTCCTTGCGGCGCGCGCGCGAGCCGTCGCTGAGTGCATCGAAAAGCTCGACACGAGGTTTCGTGTCGCGATCCAGACAGAGATGCACAATCGAAATGTTGGGCGCTCAGTCTACAGGAACCCTCGAAACCCCGAAACGCAGGCGGCTGACTTCAATGCAGCGCTCGCGATACTTGCGCCCATGCTCGCCGCGAGAGGCCTCATTGAAAAAAAGATTGCAGACAAAAAAAAGCACGCGTAGAATCTGTTTCCGTTGGGCGTTCTCGCGCCCATAGCAAATGCAAATTCTAGTGAAAAGCCCGCTCTAACCCAGTGGGCTTTTTGCATTTCCACCGTGTCTCCTTCAGGGGCTTTTTAGCGAGGGTTCCTGAACTTCGAAACGCCCGTTCCGGTTAGTGCCGGCGCGGGCGTTTCTTTTTTCTGGATCTGAAATCGCGCGATGGCAAAGAAACTGACCGAACAGCAGAAGCGATTCGCCGACGCGTTCCTCGTCAGCCTCAATGCGACTGATGCGTATAGGTCTGCTGGTTACAAGGCTACTGGCAATTCGGCTGAGGTGAACGCTTCTCGCCTGCTCAGAAATGCTCAGGTTGTCGCATATCTGGCGGAACGCCGCTCTGCTCGCATGGCTCGCGTCGAAATCACGCAGGACGACGTGCTGCGTGAGTTGCGCGCGGTGATGACGTCCGACACCAACGAGATCGTGCAATACCGCCGCGGTTGCTGTCGGCACTGCTGGGGCGCTGCCTTCCGATACCAGTGCACGCCGTCTGAGCAGGAGCAGCGCCGCAAGGATTACAACCGCGAACGCGGCAAGCTGATGCAGCAGGGCGCGCCGGAGGATTTGATTCCGCCGTTCGACGAGCTGGGTGGCATTGGCTTCAACAAGAAGCGTGACCCGAACCCTGATTGCCCCGAGTGTTTCGGCGACGGGCGCGGCGAGATCTTCGTGGCCGACACGCGCAAGCTGCCCCCGGCTTTGAAGTCGCTTTACGCGGGCGTGAAGATCGGTAAGGACGGCCTTGAGGTGAAGCTGCATTCGAAAGATAAGGCGACCGAACTGGTCGCGCGTCACTTGGGGATGTTGAAGGACAAGGTCGAGGTTGAAGTCGGCGACAAGCTGGCTGAGCAGCTCGCAGCCGCACGTCGTCGTCGCGCGAATGGTAACGCGAGCGGCGCTTGAGGCCGAGCTAGTCGAGGAGATCGGTGCCTTTGTGGGCGATCCACTCGGCTTCGTCTACTTCGCGTTCGATTGGGGCTGCGGCGAGTTGGCGAAGTTTGAGGGGCCGGACGAGTGGCAGATCGAGATCCTGACGAGGCTGCGCGATGGCCTGCTGACGTTGCGGGAAGCGATCCAGATTGCGATCGCGTCAGGCCACGGTATCGGCAAATCGGCGTTCGTTGCCTGGCTGATTCTGTGGGCGATTTGTACGCGCGAAGACACGCGTGGCGTCGTGACGGCGAACACCGACACGCAGTTGCGCACGAAGACCTGGCCGGAGCTGATGAAGTGGCACCGGCTCTGTATTTGTGGCCACTGGTTCGAGGTCACGGCGACCGCGATCTTTTCGAAGCAGCTGCAGCACGAAAAGACGTGGCGTATTGATTCAGTGCCGTGGTCGGAGACGAACACGGAAGCGTTTGCCGGTCTGCACAACCAGGGCAATCGCATCCTGCTGATCTTCGACGAAGGGTCGGCGATCGCCGACAAGATCTGGGAAGTTGCAGAGGGTGCGTTGACTGACGAGGACACCGAGATCATCTGGTTTGTCGCAGGCAACCCTACGCGGAACACTGGACGGTTCCGCGAGTGCTTTGGGCGGTTGAAACACCGCTGGATACACAAGCAGGTTGATTCGCGAACTTGTCGTATGACGAACAAACGGCAGATTGCGAAGTGGGTGACGGACTACGGTGAGGACAGCGACTTTGTCCGCGTGCGTGTCCGAGGTCAATTTCCGAATGCGAGTGCGATGCAGTTCATACCGAGCGACCGAGCAGCAGAGGCGATGAAGCGCGAGGCGTCAGCGAGCCTGCACGATGCGCTCGTGCTCGGCGTCGACGTCGCTCGTTCGGAGGATGGCGACGAGACCGTTATCGCCGTTCGGAAGGGTCGCGACGCGCGCACGCATGAGTGGCGAATCCTGAAGACCCGCGACACGATGAAGATCGCATCTGTCGTGGCCGAGATGTTCGACCGTTTGCACGCTGATGGTCTGTTTGTCGATGTCGGCGGTGTCGGTGGTGGCGTCGTCGATCGCTTGATTCAGTTGGGCTATCCGGCGATCGAGGTCGCATTCGGCGCCGAAGCGGATCGTTCGATGCCGGGTACCGAGCACATCAGCTACTTCAACAAGCGCGCCGAAATCTGGGGCGAGATGAAGGAGTGGCTGAGACACGGCGCCATCCCGGACGACACCGACCTTGAGCAGCAGTTGATCGGCGTTGAGTACGGATATAAGCAGAAGCACGGGCGCGACGCGATCCTGCTCGAATCGAAGAAAGACATGAAGGCGCGCGGGCTCGCATCGCCGGACCGCGCTGATGCGTTGGCAGTCACGTTTGCCTATCCGGTTGCGGCTCGCGAACACGCGGGCCGCGCGGGCATCCCGAACGGTCTGCGTCGCGGTCACGCGCAGACCGATTACGACCCGTACGCAGAAGCGCACGGGAATCAGGTCCAGACAGACTACGACCCGTACAACTGATGGAGCGAAACATGGGATTTGGAAAACCCTCGATGCCGAGCGCTGCCGCACCGCTTCCGCCGCCGCCGGCGCCGACCGCGCAGTCAGCTCAGGGCGCTGATGCAGCGAAGTCGGCGCAGCAGCGCGCGGCGATGGCTGGCGGTCCGTCGAGCACGATCATCACCGGCGCGGCCGGTTTGACCAATCCGGCCAGCACGACCAAGACGACGCTGGGCAGTTGATTCTGGCCGAGAGGCCAAAACGAGTTCCGCGCGGAGAGCGCCCCACGGGGATTAATCGCTGCGACAGACCGACAGACGGCTTGCCGCGCGGAACACAAACAGAGGAGCTATCGATGTCGTTGAAAGAGAAATTTGCTGCAGTGAAGGCTGCCGTCGCGCAGGCGTTGAGCTACGCGAACCCGGAAGAGGTGCTCAAGAACGCCGAGCATGAATTCCTCGAAGCAGCGGCTAATGCGTATCACGCCCTCGAACGTCGTGTGATCGAGCTCGAATCGCGTCTGAAGCAACTGATCGAGCCGGGTGAGCCCGTCGCCGCGGCCGCCGCGCAAGGGGTGGCCAATGTGGGGGAGCAGTCGAGCGGCTCGTCGACCTCTGCTGCTGGGACTTCGGGTGATCCGGGAAACGCGAGCGCTGCCCCGGATGCGGCGGCGTCGACCCAAGCGAATGCGACGGACAGCCCGGATGCCTTGCAGACCACAGCGACGGCGAATACGACTACGTCCGCACCTACTGGTGACGGTGCGACGGCGCCGTCGACCGCATCGTAATCAACTGCTAACTGGAGACCGCGCGCATGGGAGCCACGCCGAAGATTCTGTCCATGATGCTCACGCAGCCCGAAATTGTCCGGCTGCGCGCGCATGTGGACCAGCGCCTCGTCGGCCTGCGCGTGGAGCGGTATTCTTGGTGGCAGCACTGGCGCGAGATCGCCGACTATCTGCTGCCGCGCCGCTACAACTGGCTCGTCACGCCGAACAAGGTCAATCGCGGAAGCCCGATCAATCAGCGCATCATCGACAGCTCTGCGACCAAGTCGTGGCGCACGCTCGCGTCGGGGATGATGTCGGGCATGACGTCGCCGGGCCGTCCGTGGTTTCGTCAGACGCTCGAAGACCAGGACCTTGCCGAAGCTCCAGGCGTCAAGCTCTGGCTCGATCAGGTCACGAAGCGCATGGAACGCGTATTCGCCTCCTCGAACTTTTACAACAGCATGGCGACGCTGCATGGTGATCTTGGATCGTTTGGCACGGCGCCGATGATCATTTACGAAGACTTCGATTCCGTCATTCGTTGCTATAACCCATGTGCCGGCGAATACTACCTTGCCGTCGGCCCGCGCGGCGACGTCGATACGCTCTATCGCGAGTTCGTCTATACGACGTACCAGTGCGTGAAGGAATTCGGCCTCTCGAACTGCTCGCCGACGGTTCAACAGGCAGTGCAAACCGGTGGCGCCGCGCTGACGCGCGAGATTGTGATCGGCCATGCTATCGAGCCCAACGAAGATTTTCTGCCCGGCGCGAGCGGATTCCGCGGCGCGGCATATCGCGAGGTTTATTGGGAGTTGGGTTCCAGTGAAACCGACGTGCTGCGTTTGCGCGGATTCCCGGAGCGCCCATTCATCGCGCCGCGCTGGGACGTATCAGGCAATGACGCGTACGGCCGCAGCCCCGCGATGGATGCGCTGGGCGACATCAAGCAGTTGCAGGTCGAGCAGAAGCGCAAGGCACAGGCGATCGACAAGATGGTCAATCCGCCTATGGTCGCAGACGTGCAGTTGAAGAATCAGCCGGCGTCTCTGCTGCCTGGTGGGGTGACGTACGTGAACAACGTTGCGAACGGCGTTGGATTCAAGCCCGCGTACGAGATCAATCCGCAGATCCAGCATCTGCTCGCAGACATCGAAGACGTGCGCAAACGCATCGGCGACACGTTCTTCGAAGACCTGTTCATGATGATCAGCCAGCTCGATACGGTACGTACCGCGACCGAGATCGACGAGCGCAAAGAGGAAAAGCTTGTGCAGCTCGGCCCCGTGATCGAGCGCTTCGACAACGAGGCGCTCGATCCGTCCATCAATCGCGCGTTCAACATCATGCTGCGCAAGGGGCTGCTGCCGCCGATTCCCGACGCGCTGCGGGGTCAGCACATCCAGATCGAGTACATCTCCATGCTCAGCGAGGCGCAGAAAGCCGCTGCGACCGCGAGCGTGGAGCGTTTCGCGCAGTTCGTCGGCAACATCGCCGGCGCTGTGCCAGATGCTCTCGATAACGTCGATTGGGACGAGATGATCGACGAGTATGCGGAGATGCTCGGCGTGTCGCCGAAAGTCGTCGTGCCGCTCGCGAAGGTCGTCCAGATTCGCTCGCAGCGCGCGAAGCAGCAGGCCCAGCAACAGCAGGGCGCGAACGCAATGGCCGCAGTGCAGGGCGCGCAGGTGCTTTCGAATACCGATGTTGGCGGTGGCGTCAACGCTCTGCAGAAGCTCGTCGGGAATGGCTGATCGATGTACGTACTGGTGGAGATCGAGATAGCCGCACTTGAGCGTGTCGCGCTGGAGCGGATGCTTTTCGTTGATGTGCGAACGGCGGCCTCACTGGTGGCGAGGGGTTATCTGCGGCGTGTGAACTGTTGGCCGCGCGTCAGTTGGGAATTAACCGATCGCGGGCGTGCTGCCCTCGATGAAATTGGAGGAAGTGATGCCCGACGTACCAGGCGCAATTCCGGCGGCGGTAGTGCAGGCGGCAATGCAGCAGGCGCAGCCCAACCTCGCCGACGCGGCCAAGCAGTCAGCTGGAAAAAAGAAGAAGCCCGCAGCCAAGACGGCTGCGCAGACCATGTATCCGCAGCTCCCGTCCGCACAGGATGTGGGCGCAAATAGCTAAGACCCAAGGAGGGCACGCAATGCTTGACCGCGCTGCAGCAGCCGACACCGACCAGAAAGGCTGGCTGATCGAGATGAACGACGCAGGGACGAAGTCCGTGCTGTCGCTGAGCGAGGGCCGCGCACTCGGCCGGCCGCTCGGCGCATGGACGCCCGATCAGGCGCTTGGGCTTCGGCTCGCGCGTCGGTGCGACGCCGAGGACTTCGTTAAGGCTTTCCTGCGCAACGAAGCGCCGTTCATCACCATCGTGCCTTTCACGGGAGTCTGACATGTCGAAAATACAGCTTCCGTACGAGGGGTCGTTTGCCGAGAACCGTCCGCGCGGCGTCGCGATCTGCGTTCCATCGAATGACATGGTCCATGCCGACTTCGCCATGCGCCTGTCGGCGCTGACGTATTCGACGCGCATGCCGCTCGCGATCCTGAACACGAAGGGCTCGCTCGTCGCGACGAATCGCAACGCGCTTGTCGAGCAGGCCGAGCGCGTCAATGCTGAATGGCTGCTGTTCCTCGACTCAGATCTGCTGTTCCCGCGCGACACGATCACTCGCCTGATCGCGCACGACAAAGACATCGTCGGGGCAACCTATTGCAAACGCGTGCCGCCGTATGAAGTCCTAGGTCGCACGCTAGACGGCGAGCGCCTCGAAGCAGCGAGTGGTCTTGTCGAAGTCAGCGGCCTGCCGACCGGCTGCCTGCTCGTTCGCCGCAGCGTGTTCGAGAAGATGACGCGTCCGTACTTTCGCACGCCCGCGCACGAGGATGGCGAGATCGAGGGCCTCCCGGCGCACATCGAGGGCGAGGACTATTACTTCTGCCGCGTCGCGCGCGAAGCGGGCTTCAGCGTTTGGCTCGACGTCGATCTCACGATGCAGATCGGTCACATCGGCCAGCAGGTGTTCCAGATTCCCAATCACGAGGAAGTGATCGCAGATGCCGAAGGACGAATCCAGCTTGCGCACTGATATCGAAGACGGCGCCGACGCTGGTGCCGCCGAGTTCAATGCGGGCGACCCGGGCAAGGTCGGCGAGCGTCGCTCGAAGGTCAAGCAACTCGAAGATCGTCGTGCCAATGGACTGCGGCAGATCATGTCGTCGCCTGACGGTCGTGCGTGGATGTGGGAGTTGCTCGCGTCGTGCGAGATCTTCAGCCCGTGTTTTACGGGCAACTCGACGACGTTTTTCAACGAAGGTAAGCGGGCCGTCGGGCTGCCGGTATTTCACGCGGTGACCGAGCTGTTTCCTGACCAATACCTGTTGATGGCGAAGGAGGCCAAACAGAATGTTTAAGCGATTGATGCAACGCTTCGTGCTCCTCGAAGGTGAAGGTGGAGGCGATGCGCCCGCCGGCGGTGCTGCGGCCGTAGCGCCGGCCGCGCCCGTCGCGCCCGGCAATCTCGTCGCTGATGCCGTCGTGCCTGCGGCTGCGGCGGTGGAGGCCGGCACGGATGCCAAAGCTGGCGCCGGTGATGCTGCTGGCGCGGCCAAGCCGGGCGAGCCAAGCGAAGCAGGCAAGCCCGAAGGCGATACCGCCGGCGAGAAGAAGCCGATCGAATACACGGATTTCAAGTTGCCCGATGGCGTCGAGGTCGACGCAGCGAAGCTGACCGAGTTCAAGGACAAAGCCCGTGAAGCGGGTTTGACCCAGGAGCAGGCCCAGCAGCTCGTCGATCTCCATGCCAACACGCTGAAATCTGCCACCGATGCCAGCACGCAAGCCTGGTACGACACGCAGAAGCAGTGGCAGGAAGCGGTGAAGAACGACCCAGAAATTGGCGGCAAGAACTTCGAACCCATGAAGGCCGTGGTCGCGAATGCGATCGACACGATTGGGGGTGAGGACGCCGCGAAGATCCGGCAGGCGTTCGACTACACCGGCGCCGGGAACAACCCCGACGTGATTCGTTTCCTGTATCGGCTCGGGCAAGCCATCGGCGAGGGCGGTGCGGTGAACAGCGGCAAACCGGCCGCCGTGGAAGCGCCCAGGTCCGCAGCCGAAAAGCTGTACCCCTCGCAGTCTCAAACCAACCAGTAATCCTGTTCGTTCGCTGACACGGGCACACACTTGACACTGCCTAAACCGCGACCAGACAGATCGATAAGGAGAGCGCTATGAAGATCTAGGAGCTTGAATGGCAACGATCGGAGCACTCGCCCTTACCTATGCGGATTGGGCAAAGCGTGTCGACCCGGACGGCAAGATCGCCGTGGTCGTCGAAATGCTGTCGCAGACCAACGAGATCATGGACGACATGCTTCTCGTTGAAGCAAACCAGGCATCCGGACACAAGACGACCGTTCGCACGGGGCTGCCAAAGGCCACGTGGCGCATGCTGAATTACGGCGTGCCGAAGGGCAAGAGCACCACCGCTCAGATCATCGACAACATCGGCATGCTCGAGGTGTATAGCGAGATCGATAAGTCGCTGGCCGACCTGAACGGAAACAGCTCGGAATTTCGTCTGTCCGAGGATCAGCCGTTTATGGAAGGCATGAACCAGCAGATGGCATCGGCCATTTTCTACAGCAACAGCGCGGGCACGCCCGAGCAGATCATGGGCCTCGCACCGCGGTTCAACACCGTGACCAGCGCCAATGCAGCGAGCGCACAGAACGTGATCGACTGCGGCGGTACCGGCTCGACCAATACGTCGATCTGGCTGGTGTGCTGGGGTGCGAACACGGTCCACGGGATTTTCCCGAAGGGCCAGCCGACCGGCCTGCAGCACCGCGACCTCGGCGAGTGGACGCTCCAGGACGGCAACGGCGGCCAGTACCAGGGCTACCGTACCCATTACAAGTGGGACATGGGCCTGTCGGTTCGCGACTGGCGCTACGTCGTCCGCATCTGCAACATCGACGTGGTCAACCTGATCAGCGGCACGGCACCGAACCTGATCAACGCGCTGATCCGCGCGGTACATCGTCTGCCGACGCAGCCGCGCGCGGCAGGCCCGGTGCAGACGTCGGACGCAAAGAACGGCATGCCGCAGTTCCGCGCGGCGTTTTACTGCAACCGCACGATCAGCACGTACCTCGACATGCAGGCGGTGAACAAGCAGAACGTGCTGCTCAAGCAGGACGAATGGGACGGCAAGCCGGTCCTGACGTTCCGCGGCATTCCCGTGCGCACCTGCGACGCGCTCGTGTCGACCGAAGCGCGCGTCGTCTAAGCGCGCTATGGCGATAGCGAACTGTTGAACCAGCGGGCCGAGATCGGCCCGCCACTGGAGATAGACATGCTTCTCGATGCAAATTTGCTGTTCGACACGCAGAGCGCGATTACCAGCTCGCGCGCGTCCACGAACGTACTCGATCTCGGCGCCAATCGCGATATGGGCATCGGCGACGATCCGTCGCTCAAGCTGCTCGTGCTCTGCCCGACTGGTTTCACGACGACGAACGCGGCAACGCTGCAGGTGCAGTTTCAGGCCAGCACGGACAGTGCGACGTGGTCCACGATCGCGCAGACCGACGTACTGCCGGCGGCTCAGCTCGGCGCTGGCGCCAAGATCGCCAGGATGGACGCGCCGAACAATGGCCTGACGCGTTATCTGCGCCTGAATTACCTGGTCGGTACTGGGGTGTTCAGCGCCGGCGCGGTAACTGCCGCAATCGTGCTCAGCCGCGACGACAGTCCGCAGTACCAGGCCAACTACAACGCCGCGAACTAGTCGGCAGCTTGGGGCGGCCTGGCTGCAAGCCGCCTCAGGATTTCCCCGGCAGCACCACCAAGGAATCGACATGCCCGACGTAATCGAGAAATCCCAGGCCGGCGAAGCTCAATCGCGCGAGTGCCCGCGGTATGAACTCACCGAGCAAGCCTATCTGCGCATGGAAAACGACAACTTCGAGCGGTTGCACGCAGAAGGCGAAACCATCGAATTCCGTGGCGTGCCCGGCTACCACATGGTGCCGTTGAACGAGGCCGCGAAAGCAATGTGCGCGAAGCACAAGCCGAAGCAGTTCGACTTCAACAAGCTCGCGCCGCTGACGGCGTAATCGCGCAAACGCAATCGGGAGCCCACATGAAGCTCATCAGCATGGAGCGCACCGAGGCCGAGAAGAAGGCCGCGGAGGAGCGCTGGAGCGCCGAGGCCGAAACTGGGCCGGATTACCCCTATGGGTTGTGCATCAACCTCGGCGCCGACGAGCTGAAGAAGCTCGGCATCGACGATCTGCCTTCGGTTGGCGCGGAGATGACCATGACGGCAACGGTCAAGGTGACGAGCGTCAGCAGCTACGAATCATCGGGGTCGGAGGGTAGCAAGTCGGTCAGCCTGCAGATCACGCAGATGGCGCTCGATGATGGCAATGGGCCATCGGCAGCCGAGAAGCTTTACGGTTCGAAGGGGTGACGCGTGCCAGCCAGTCAGGTCCAGATCTGCAATCTCGCACTCGCCGGTGTCGGCACGCGCTCGACGATCGCCTCGCTCGACGAGGGTAGCGCCGAGGCCAACCAGTGCTCGCTCCATTACGACGTCGCGCTCGAAGCGACGCTGCGCGGTGCGCACTGGAATTTCGCGCGCAAGCAGGTCGCCTTGTCCCTGATCGCCGATGCGACGCAGGGGCAGCCGGTGCCGCAGCCGTGGACGTACGAATACGCGCTTCCATCGAATTGCCTACTCGCGCGGTTTGTCCTGCCGCAGATGGCGATCACTGGCGCGCCATTCCCGGTCGCGCAGCAGCGGCCGGTGCCGTTCATCATCGGCTCCGATCAGGATGCGGACGGCAACGACATCACGGTGCTGCTGAGCAACGAGCCGCAGGCCCAACTCGTGTACACGGCCCGCATGACCAATCCGGCCGTCTACGACCCGTCGTTCGTCGACGCGTTCGTGCCGATTCTTGGCTCGAAGCTTGCCATCCCGCTGACTGGCGACAAGGGCGCCCGGCAAACGCTGATTCAGCTTGCGCAGGCGCTGCTCAATTCGGCGCAGGTCAGCAACGGTAATGAGGGGCTGACAGTCATCGATCACCAGCCCGACTGGATGCGCGTACGCGGCTTCGCGGGCGACTGGATTCCGGACGGCTCGTGCTGGTTCAACGCGCCGATCGCACTCACACCTTACGACTGACATGGGCACTCCGGTAATACAACCGTCCTTTGCCGCCGGGGAGCTGAGTCCCGCACTGTGGTCGCGCGTCGACCTCGACAAGTACCACGTCGGCGCCGCGCTGCTGCGCAATTTCTTCGTCGATTTCCGTGGTGGTGCGTCGAATCGCGCGGGTACGGCATTCACCGGCCCATGCGTGAGCGCCGCGACTGCCAACCGGCTGATCCCGTTCACGTTCTCGACGGTGCAGACGTATGCGCTGCTGTTCGGCAACCGCACGATGCGAGTGGTGATGAATGGCGGCCTGGTGCTTGAGCCGGCCTTTACGGTGCAATCGGTCTCGAATGCCGATCCGTGTGCGGTCGAGGCTGACGGACATAATTTCGAAAATGGCGACACGGTCGAACTGGCCGCGCCGGGCATGGCGATCGACGGCCGACTGTTCTTCGTCCAGAACGTCTCGGGCAACACCTTCACGCTGGCCGACATGTTCGGCAACCCGATCGACGCGACGGGCGCTGGCCCATTCGCGAGCGGGAGTATCGCGCGCGTCTTCACGGCGCAAACTCCATATTCGTCGGCTGACCTTGCAACGCTGAAGTATGTACAGAGCGCCGACGTGATGACGCTCACGCATACGAGTTATCCCGCGTATCAGCTGACCCGAACGCAGCACTGGGTCTGGACGTTCACGGAAATTGCATTCCAGTCGAAGACGCCGGCACCGAGCGGCATCACGGCGACTGCGGGGTTCATGCCCACGTCGTTCGCCATTGCGGATGCAAATAATGAAGCGCCCGGTGACATGCGCGCGCCGAACAATGACTTTGCAAACGGCGATCACGTTCAGCTATTGCTCACAGGCGATTGGGCTACATTGAACGGCATTACATACACCATCGTCAGTGCGCAGACCGACGGAACCTATTGCCTGCAGAAATCAGACGGAACGCAGCTCAGTCTGGCTGGATTTGGTGCGTTCACCAGCGGCACCGTCGCTCACACGCCGACCGAGTATCAGTATGTGGCGACCACGATCGGGGCAAACGGCACGACGGAGAGCCTCCCGTCTTCAGTCGCCAGTTGCAGCGGCGCGACCCTGTCTAGGGTTGGTGGCGCGTCCAATGTCCTGACCATCGAGCCTGAAGACGGCGCGACGATGTTCAACATCTATCGGACGGCCGAAGTCGAAGGCGGTAGTCCGCCGACCGGCGCGCTGTTCGGCTTTATCGGCTCTGTCACCGCGCAGGGCTCGACGATGACTTTCGTCGACAACAACATCACGCCGGATTTTTCGAACTGCCCGCCGCAGGAAAACAACCCGTTCGAGAACGGCAACAATCCCGGCGCGAGCACGTATTTCCAGCAGCGCCAGGTTTTCGCCGGCATGGCGAATCAGCCTGATGGTCTTTCCCTGTCGAAGTCGGGCGATTTCCTGAACATGGACTATTCGAGCCCATCGAAGGACGACGACGCGATTCAGGCGACGATTGCCTCACAGCAGGTCAACGCGATCAAGCACCTGTTGCCGATGACGTCGCTGATCGCCCTCACGGCGAGCGGCGCGTGGCGTATCGACGGCGGCACGCAGTCGAGCGTCATCACGCCGTCGCAGTTCGACGCGGTGCCGCAGGCCTATAACGGCTGCTCGGACGTTCCGCCGATCGTCATCAACTACGACATCCTGTACGTGCAGGCGAAGGGCGCGACGGTGCGCGACCTCTCGTACAACTTCTACGTGAACATCTACACCGGCACCGACATGACGGTGCTGTCCAAACACCTGTTTGACGGTCATCAGATCGTCGAGTGGGCTTACTCGGAAGAGCCGTACAAGGTGATCTGGGCGGTGCGCGAAGACGGCGCGCTGCTGTCGTTCACCTATATCAAGGAGCAGGACGTCTACGCGTGGTGCCGCCACGATACGAACGGCCTGTTCAAATCCGTCTGCTCGATCTCCGAGGGCAACGAGAACGCCGTCTATTTCGTCGTCGAGCGCATGGTCAAGGGACAGATCGTGCAATACGTCGAGCGCATGGCAAGCCGGATCATGGGCGGCGACCCATCCGTCGGCGTGCCGGCCGACCTGAGCAAGGCATGGTTCGTGGATTGCGGGCGCCAATACCCGCTGACGTATCCCGCGGCCACGCTGTGGCCCACGGCTGTATCGGCGCCGCCGGGAATCTATGGCGTCAATCTGGTTAATGGCGGCCAGAACTACACGGCGCCGACCGTCGTCGATGCGAGCGGCAGCGGCGCCACATTTACCGCAACGGTCGCCGATGGCGTCATCACGACCATCACGCCGACCGCGCCGGGCGCCGTCGTCAACCGGCCGAATCTGGTGATCAGCGATGCGAGCGGCAGCGGCGCCGTCGCGACCGTGATCGTGCAGTCGCAAGTCGTCATGAATTCCGATGTACAGGTGTTCGGCGATCAGCATGTGGGCGCGATTCTTCGCGCCGCGAACGGCATGGGCACGGTTGTGGCGGTGCCGTCGACGACCCAGATCGTCGTCAACGTGACGACACCGCTCGGCTCGATGTGGCCGCTGTCGCCGGGCAACTGGTCGCTGACCATTCCCGTGAATGCGGTGGACGGTCTTGACCATCTCGAAGGGCAGACCGTCGCGATCCTGGCCGACGGCAACGTATTGCCGCAGCAGGTCGTCTCGAACGGGTCGATCTCGCTGCCGCGCGCCGCGACATCGGTCGTGGTCGGCCTGCCGTATCAGTCGCAGCTCAAGACGCTGTACCTCGATATTCAGGGCGGCGCCACGATCCAGAGCAAGCGCAAAAAGATCAGCGCGGTCACGGTGCGCATGCTCAACAGCCGCGGCATGAAGGTCGGGCAGACGTTCAGCAGCCTGCACGAATTCAAGGAGCGCAACACCCAGCCGATGGGGCAGCCCATTCAATTGATCACGGGCGACGAGCGGATTGTGCTCGATCCGCTGTACGACCTCACCGGTCAGGTATGCATCCAGCAGGACAACCCGCTTCCGGTAACGGTGCTGGGCGTCATGCCGGAAATCACGATCGGGGACAACTGATGGAATCGCGCGTCGTGCCGGCCACTCTCGAACACGCTGCCGCGATGGCGCCGCGCATGCGCGCGGCCGACTGTGCGGAGTGCTGGGCGCTCGCGCACGTCGAGCCGCTCGAAGCGCTGTGCATTTCGCTTGAGTGGTCGCTGTATGCGTGGACGTGGCTTGTCGACGATCAGCCGGCGTGCATGTTTGGCATCGGCACGACGTCGCTGATCGGCAATGTGGGCTCGCCGTGGCTGCTGTCGACTGATCTCGTCGCCGAGCATCGCATCACGTTCCTGCGTGGCTGCAAGCCGTATCTCGCCCACCTGCGCGGCAAGTTCCCGTATCTGCACAACGTCGTCGACGCGCGCTATGTGACCTGCGTGAAGTGGCTCAAGCGCTTGGGGTTCGTCGTGCATGACGCGGAGCCGATCGGGCCCGCTGGTGCGCTGTTTCATCGATTCGAAATCGGAGAGTGCAATTGACGGACGTAATGGATCGCGACATGGTCGCGTACGTGAACCGCCTCGAACAGGAGGTGAGCAAGCTGCCGCAGGCTCATTGTCCGGTGTGGCATCACTTCGCGCCGGGCCTGTACGCACGGCAGATGTTCATCCCGGCTGGCACCGTGCTGACCGGCGCAGTGCATAAGACAGAGCACCTGTGCATCGTGTCCGGCGACATCGACGTGACGACAGACGAAGGCGTGCGGCGCATCACCGCGTTGCAGTTGATCATCAGATCGAAGCCTGGAACGAAGCGCGCTGGCTATGCGCACGTCGATACGTTCTGGACGACCGTGCATGCCACGGACGAGACCGACCTTGACAGGCTCGCGCGCGATCTCACGGAAAGCGCGAATCAGCAGCTGCTCGGCGGTACCGAAAACGAGCAGTTCCGTAACAATTCGCTGAAGGGGTAACGAATGTCATTCGGCATTTCGGCAGCCACTCTCGCTGAAATCAGTCTCGCCGTGACTGCCGCAGGCGCCGCCGCGTCGGCGTACGGCGCGATCAAACAGGGGCAGGCCGCGAGTGCGGCCTCTGACTATCAGGCTCAGGTCGCCCGGAACAACCAGATCGTCTCCAACGCTTACGCCAAGCAGGCGCAGAGCGACGGCGAGAATCAGGTTGCAGCGAAGCAGGCGCAGACATCGCAGATGATCGGCGCCGAGCGCGCGGCGATGGCCGCGAACGGTGTCGATCTCGATAGCGGCAGCGCGCTGCGCATTCAGGGCGACACCGCGAAGCTTGGTGATGTAGATGCGATGACGATCCGCAACAACGCGGCCCGGCAAGCGTATGGCTATCAGCTGCAGGGCCTGAGCTACTCGCAGCAGGCGGGACTCGACGAGGCCTCGGCATCGAACGCCAAAACGGCCGGATACCTCGGCGCATTCTCGTCGATTGTTAGCGGTGCGTCGAGCGTCGCCGGCAAATGGGCAGGCTACAAAACGAACGGCATATTCGGCAGTAGCTACGACTCGTCGTTTGATAACCCCGCTGATTATGGTTGAGTGAGGCTATGCCACAAGTTCCCGTCCAAGCCACGCAGACGCAATTCGGCCAGGTCCATGCGGCGTACGACACCGTGCAGGCGTCGCCGGATGCTTTCGGTGCACAGATCGGTGTCGGCGCGCAGCGTGTCGGTGCTGCCGCTGATCAGGCGTCAAACACCCTGTCGCAAGCCGCTATTGCATTTCAGGGTCTGCAGAACGAGACCCTCGCGAAGACCGCCGATATCGGGCTTGCCTCGAAGCTGACCGACCTGCAATTCGATCCGCAGAGCGGTTACGGCACGAAGCTCGGCAAAGACGCTGTCGACGGCTATCAGGACTACCAGAGCTCGGTTCAGCAGGCCTATGCAGACGCGCGCGCGCAACTGCCGAACCCGGCCGCGCAACGCATGTTCGACGGCGCGGCAGTGAAGCGCGTCGAGTATGCGTTGTCGAGCGGAGCGCAGCACGCAGCCCAGCAGAACAAGATCTGGCAGGTCGGCACCGCCGACGCCCGCGCGAACCTCGAAATGAACGTCGCCGCGAACTACTACAACGACGATAACCGGTTCGGGCAGGCAATCTCGACGGTCAAGGACGAGGCGCTGCAGATGGGTGAACTGCAGGGCTGGTCGCCGGATCAGGTCGCCGCGAAGCAGGCTGACTACGTGAGCAAGGCGTGGCAGCAACGGATCATGCGTTACGCGCAGCAAGACCCGGTTGCCGCGCAAAACATGTACAGCGACAACCAGCAGCAGATCAGCGCTGCGGATCGCCCGAAACTGGAAAACTATCTAAAGACGAACGTTCAGCCGGTGCTCGCGCGCAACATCGTTTCGAACATCATGCAGGGCGGCGCGACGGTCGACGGCGCGACGCTGCCCGCACTGCACGATGCAGTCATGAAAGCCGAGTCGAGTGGCAATCCGTCGGCGGTCGGACCGTACGTCGCAGGACAGGGCACGGCCAAGGGCAGCATGCAGGTGATGGACGCGACGAACTGGGGTCCAGGTTTTGGCGTTCGTCCGGCAGCCGACAACAGCCCCGAGGAGCGCGCGCGGGTCGGCCATGACTACCTCAACGCGATGATCGCCCATTATGGTGGCGACCAGACGCTGGCGCTCGCAGCCTACAACTGGGGACCGGGCAACGTCGACAAGCTGGTGCAAAACGCCCAGTCGGCTGGTTTGCCGGCCAACGACGCCCAACTCGTGTCGAAGATGCCGGCGCAGACGCAGGCTTACGTCTCGAAGATCAACTCAGCTGTACCGCCGAAGGCCGGGACGCCTCCGACCAGCGACGATCCGCGCGCTCACCTGTCCGACTGGCAGTCGCAGGCGAGTACCCTTGCGACGAACCTGTATCCGAACGATCCGACCTTCCGCGACGCAGTCGTCGGCAACCTGTTCAATGAAACGGACAAGGTCGTGGCCGGCCAGCAGGGTCAGCAGATGGCGGCTCGCGACTCGCTGGTTGCGAGCGCGATCGGATCGAGCGGTGGCTCGAAGCCCACCACTCTGGCCGATCTGCTCTCGACGCCGGATGCGAAAAACGCGTGGGCGACGCTTCGACCTGAACAGCAGGTCGGAATCATGGATCTCGTCGACCATAACGCGAAGAACAGCGATCCGCCGGTCAACTATGCGGCGCTTGCGACGATATATCGCCTGAAAGGCGAGGCTGCGAATGACCCGACTGCTTTCGCGAACGAAGATCTGTCGAAGTATTTCGACACGTTGCCGCACAGCTTCACCGAACAACTGATCAACCTGCAGGCCTCCGCGACCGGCCGCGCGCAGCGCGACGAAACGAAGGCAATGAACCTTGAGCACGCCATGGCCATCGCGCGTGCGCCACTGATGGCAGCCGGTGTCCATATCCCGACGGCAAAGGATTCGCCGGACAAGGTGCAGGACTACAACACGTTCACGGGCCGCATGTCCCAGGCGCTCGACGATTTCTATTCCGCGAACAAGCGTGCGCCGAACGACAGCGAACTGCGCGACCTGACGAATGGGCTGCTACAGCAGGGCGTCGACACGAGCAAATCATCCGGCCATCTCTGGTGGTCCGGGCCCGCGCCGGCGCGCGCGTTCCAGGCTGACCCGGGGAATTTCCAGGTTCCGGCACCGTCGGCCGAGCGGGACAAGATCGTCGCGGCGTTCCAGCAGGCCCACCCCGGACAGACGCCTAGCGACACACTGATCAACCAGATCTATACGCAATCGCAACTTGTTGGCAAGAAGCCGCGCAACGCTCGCGCGGGCGCCGCGCCGGTCACGTCGACCGTTTCCAACCCGTTCCAGGCCAATCAATAAATGGCAGATTACGCCGACATCATTCAATCGATGGACGCCGCCGTGTCGCAGCCGGGGATGCCCGCAACCAACGCAACCCAGGATGCGCCAGCGGCCGGCCAGCAGAGCGACAACCCGTATACCGACATCATTCGGCAGATGGACATGGCGACGCAGCGCGCCGCGACCGACAACCTGCTGGCCGCGCAAACCTCGAAGCCTGACGCGGCCGCGCGCGCGATGCAGATCGCGCCGCAGGTCGGCGCGCCGGCACCGGCTGTCGAGGCCAGTTTACCGTCGTACGAGCAGCAGCTTCAGCTCCAGCAGAATCGCCAGATCATGCAGGCCAACCCTGTGCTGGCGCAGTGGGTTGCGGCGAACCCGCCGGCGGCGCGCGTCGCGCAGGACGACTTCGACAAGCTGGATATGGTGTCGAAGACGCTGGCGTCGATCAAAAGCGGCGTCGTGTCGGCGATCGGGCAGAACCAGCTCGGCCGTCTATACAACATGAAGCAGGCCGCTGGGGTGGCCGGCATGCCGACGCCCGATACCGACGAGCAGATCGCCCAGACCGAAAACACCCTCGCGCAGCAGCCGCACGCGCAAGGCCTGTACGGTACGGCGCAAAGCTTCAGCTCGTTCGCGGCAGGCCTCATCGACAACATCGTTTCGGGCGCGCCTGAGGCCGCCGGCGGCGCGGCAATCGGCGCGGGGGCGGCCGGCATTGGCGCGATCCCGGGCGCGATCGCCGGCGGCGTGATCGGCATGAAGGCGGACATGGCGCGTGTGAGCGCCGGCCTGACCTATCGCGCGCTGACGAACGTGCGCGGCGCCGGCGGCGCCGAACTGTCCGAGCCGTCGAAGCAGATCGGCGCGCTGCTCGCGGGTGCGCTGACCTATGGCGTGGCCGGGATCGGCGGCGGTGCAGCCGCGAAGGTCGGCAGTGACGCGATCGCGCCGTTTGTTTCTGAGGCCGTCAGCGAGGCGATGACGCGTCCGACGGTCGCGGCTGCACTACGCACGGCAGCGCTCGCGGCGGCGAAGGGTGGCGTTCAGGGCGCGGCATTGAATGCGGCGATGGACGGCGCCCAGATCATTGGCGAGGAGGCCGCGAAGCAGATCAGCCCGGGCGACTTCCAGACGGTGTTCAATGACCCGACGACGCGCCAGCAGGCAATCACGCGTCTCGCAGACGCTGCCGAGTCGGGCGCCCTGCTGTTCGGCGGTATGCACGGCGTCGGCGCCGGCATTCATTTCGCTGGCGACATGATGCGAGTGCGACAGGCCCAGAACGACGTCGCGATGTTCCAGCAACTGCAGGACGGAGCGGCCGCAAGCGTGACCCGAGGGCGTTCGCCGGAGGCATTCCAGAGCTTCATGCAGTCGCAGACCGACGGCACGCCGGTCGAGAATCTGTTCGTGCCGGCCGAGCGCATCGCGCAGCTGTACCAGTCGAAAGGTGTCGATCCGACGGGAGAATCAGACCCGCTATTCGGCTGGATGCCGGACATGCAGAAGCAGCTCGATGAAGCGCTGCCGCTCGGTGGCGACGTCGTGATCCCGACGGCAGGCTACCTGACGCACGTTGCCGGCACCGACGTGTCGCGCGAGCTGCTGCCCGACATCCGCGTGCGGCAGGACGGCATGTCGATGAACGACGCGAAGGCGTTCATGCAGTCGTCTCGCGAGGGCCTCGCGAACGACGCGCAGCAACTGGTCGGCGCCGAAGACCCGGTCCGGCAGATTTTCGACGACGTGCTGCGCCAGTCTCGCGACTCGGGTTTTACGGACGACGCTGCCCAACAGTATGCGTCCCTGTTCGCGGCTCGCTACGGCGCCCGCGCGGCGCGTCTCGGCGTCGACCCGATGGAGTTGTACAGGCAGTCCGGCGTCGAGATCAAGGCGGCCGACGGCCAGCCGACATCGGAGCTACGTCAGGACGCTAAAACGGGTCCGTTTGGCCCGATGTATGAGCAGTTCGCTGGTGACGCGAAAGGCGCGATCGACCATCTGAAGGAGCAGAAAACGGGCGAGGCGATCAGCGCGCTAAATCATCCGGAGATCGGCGACATCGACCTGCCTTGGGGTAAGGAGGGAACTGGTAACAGCGATGGCTATGGACTGGCCAAGTTGCTGAAGTGGCACCCGGAAGTGGTCGACGACTTACAGAACATTGTCTCGTCGATGAAAGTCGTAAAGCGCAGCGATAATCGCGCCAGGCTTGAATCGGCAGACCATGAGGGCGCCGTTCGACTTCAGTGGGATGGGATGGCCAAGAAGTGGCTTCTAACAGCCTACGAGAAGGAGAAAGGAGACGCCACTGGCCCGACGACGAACACGGCCGGCACGGAAGGTCAGGGTGACTCGCCTGACCGCGCCTCCGAGGACATTATAGACCAACGTCTGACCAAGTTCTATCAGGAGCAGGGCGACGCGGTGCCCGAGGACGCCCGCGGCTCAATCACGATGGGCAATGGCAAATCGCTGATCGAACTCTTTCGCGGCCGCGACCTCTCGACGCTGCTCCATGAAAGCGGACACCTCTGGCTCGAAGAGATGCGCGCGGACGCGGCGCGGCCCGATGCGCCGCAGTCGCTGAAGGATGACCTTGATACCATCACGAAGTGGATGGGCGTCGACGACGCGTCGAAGATCGAGGTCGAGCACCACGAGCAATTCGCGCGCGCGGCAGAAGCCTACTTCATGGAGGGCAAAGCGCCGAGCAGTGCGCTGGCCGGAGCATTCGCGAAGTTCAAGTCGTGGCTGACCACGATCTACAAATCGATCGCGAGTCTGAACACGCCGATCAACGACGATATCCGCGGTGTGCTTGACCGGCTCGTCGCGACCGATGAGGAAATCGACAGCGCGCGGCGTGCGCAGCACCTTCGCGCGGCGTTCACCGACCCAGCATCGGCCGGAATGACGGACCGCGAGTTCGCCGAGTATCAGAAGACGCTCGACGCTGCAGGCACTGCAGCCGACAGCGAGCTCCTGCCAAAGGTGATGGAACATGTGCGCAAGAAGCGCCAGTCTGACTACGATGCCTACCGAGCGAAAGTGAAGGCGCAAGTCACGCGCGAGGTCGACGCTCGGCCGGATATCGCCGCACTCGAAACGCTGCGCAACGGCCAGCTTGGGGAGGGTGCCGAGGGCGTCAAGATCGGCAAGCTGTCCGCGAAGGACGTCGACGCGGCATATGGCGCTGGCACCGCAGAAAAACTGCCGAAAGGCGTCTCTGTCAAGCGCGGCGGCTTTCATCCGGACAACCTCGCCGACGTGCTCGGATTCGGCTCGGGCGACGAACTTGTACGCGCACTGGCCGGCCTCGAGCAACAGGAGCGCGACATCCGCCAGACACCGGGCGAGCGCCGTACCGCGCGGCAATACATCATCGACCGTCGCACGGACTTTCGCATGTCCGAGGAGCGCCCTGACATCCTGACGGACGGTTCGATCCGCGACGAAGCGATCGACGCGATCCACAACCAGGAGATGCAGAAGGCTTTGCAGATCGAGCTGCGCACGCTCGGGCGCCGCATTCATCAGGAGGCATTCTCGGCAGACGACGCGCGGCAGTGGGCGAAAGAGCAGATCGCTGGCAAGACGGTTCGAGATGTGCAGCTGACGGGCAAGTACTCGCGCGCCGAGGCGATTGCAGCGCGCCGCGTCGAGCAGGCACTGGTCGACGGCGACCACGCTGGGGCGTATGTGGCGAAGCGCCAGCAGGTGCTCAACCATCATCTGTTTGTCGCGGCACGCAATGCGGCCGAGGAGATTCAGGCCGGCTCGAAGGAACTGAACCGGTACGCGGACCGCCGCACGATCAAGGGCATGTCGCAGGAATACCTCGACCAGATCCATGCGCTGCTTGATCGTTTCGACTTCGGCGACGCGTCGCAGAAGGAAGTCGCGCGCCGTCGCGGGCTGCGCGAGTGGGCCGACCGGCAGCGCGCCGACGGCGAGGAAATCTATGTTCCGACCGAGCTGCTCAACGAGGCGTACCGCAAGCACTTCAGCGAACTGACGGTCGATGAGTTCCGAGGCCTGCGCGACACGGTCGAGAACATCGCGCACATCGGCAAGCTGAAGCAGACGCTGCTCGATGGCGCCGATGAGCGCGACTTCGATTCGGTGGTCGGCGAGGCCGTCGCAGCCATCGACAGACTTCCCAGTCAGAGCATTCCGCTTGAGCGCAATCCCGGCGAAGGTGGTCGTGGCCTTGATCGCATTAATGCGAAGTGGCTGAACGCTAAAATCAGTCTGCGCTCGCTCGACGCGTCGATGCTCAAGGTGGAGCAGATGGTCGACTGGCTCGACGGTCATGATTCAAATGGCGTTTTCAATCGAGTTGTATTCCGACGCCTGGCAGATGCCGGCGTGCGCGAGAACGACCTTCGTTCGTATGTCGTCAGCCAGATGCGCGAGCTACATGACAAGTTGCCAGCGAGCGTGACGAAGGACTGGCTCAACCGCTACGAGCTGCCCGAGCTGAAGGACTCACGCACAGGCGAGTCGTCGCGCATGCTCAAGAAAGACATCATCGCAATGGCACTGAACGTCGGCAACGACAGCAACTTCGCGAAGCTGATGGAGGGCGAGGGCTGGAATCGCCAGTCGATCTGGGCAGTGCTCAATCGCCATATGACGAAGGCCGACTGGGACTTCGTGCAGGGCTCGTGGGATCTTATCGAAACGCTCTGGCCGGAAATCGAAGCAATGGAAAAGCGCCTGTCCGGCGTGGCACCCGACAAGGTGCGCGCGACCGAGGTGGCGACACCGTTCGGACGGTACCGCGGCGGCTACTACCCGGCGATATATGACCCGCTTCGAGCGTACGACGTTGAGCTAAACCGGCAGAAATCCAGCGACCGGATGTTCGAAAACAACTATATCCGAGCCACTACCGACAAGGGCCATACGATCGAGCGGATTCAGGACTATTCGAACCCCCTCTACCTGAACCTCGACGTGCTGCCGCGGCACCTGACCGGCGTGATTCATGACCTCGCGTACCGGGAGGCAGTGATGGATGCCGACCGGTTCCTGAGCGACGAGCGCGTGCGCGCGGCAATCGAAAGCAAGATGGGGCGCGAGATGTACAAGCAGTTCCGCCCGTGGTTGCAGGCTATCGCGAACGATAAGGTCTACGACCAGCGCGGTCTCGCGTGGTGGGATCGTGCCGCGCACTTCGCGCGCACGAACGCGACGATTGTTGGCCTGGGCTTCCGCTTCACCACGATGATGATTCACGGCGGTAGCGCGCTCTCAAACTCGGTTGGTGAGATCGGCCCGCGGTGGATGGCATCAGGCATTCGCGCATTCGACACGCCATCGAAGTGGGCGTCGACGCGCGACTTTGTGTTTGAGCGTTCCGGAGAAATGCGTAACCGCATGAACGAGGTTGATCGCGACGTGCGCGATGCACTGCGCGAAATGGAGACGCACGGCAATCAAAACCCGGCCCAGAAGGCTTACGACGGCGCCCGGCGGTTCGCGTACTACGGCATTTCGATGCTCGACATGGGTTCGGCGATGCCGACATGGGTCGGCGCATACAACAAGGCAATGCACGAAGGCATGTCGGAGCAGGACGCCGTCTATTCGGCTGACAAGGCGGTGCGCAATGCGCACGGCGGCGGCGGCACGAAAGACCTCGCGGCGATCCAGCGTGGCCCCGAATTCCAGAAGCTGTTCACCATGTTTTATAGCTTCTGGAATCACTTCTACAACCGTCAGCGCGACATTGCGCGGCGCGCCGGCGACGCGATCGATCTCGCGCGCCAAGGTGACTATCACGCGGCGGCGCGCGACTTTGCGATGGTGGCAGCGCGGTCGTGGTTTTACTTCGTCATCCCCCAACTGATCCACGCCGCATTCAAGCCGGCTGCGTCGACGCAGAACGATGACGGTCAATCATGGGCCTCGTGGGCCGCCGAGGAAATCGGTCTCGGTCTCGTGTCCGGCGTACCAGTGCTGCGCGATATCGCGAGCGCAGCTGCGAGCGGCCGCGACTACGAGGCGACGCCGGCAGCGCAGATGGTCAATAGCGTGCTCAAGTCGGGGAAGGACATCGCGGCAGCGACCGGGATGTCGGATCACGACGTGTCCGACAAATGGGTAAAGCACGCAGTGCAGAACGCCGGCTATGTATTCGGCCTGCCGACCGGGCAAGCGTCAGGCAGCGTCCAGTTTCTGTGGGACGTAATGCACGGCGATCAAGACCCGAAGGATGTTTCGGACTGGCTGCACGGGCTCGCCTACGGAAAAGTGAAGGAGTGACATGACCATTTCGAGTACCGCCAACAAGGCGATCTGCTACGGCAACGGCGTTGCGACCAGCTTCCCGTATGGGTTCCTGATTCCGAACCAGAGCCAGCTTTCCGTTTTGCTCACGGACCCGTCGGGCAACATCACAACGCTGTCGCCCTCGCAATATGCCGCATCAGGCATCGGAAACAAGTCCGGCGGCGCGATCACGTATCCGCTCAGCGGCGCGCCGCTTGCGTCGGGGTGGTCGATCACCGTCTTGCGCACGCTGCCTATCGTGCAGCAGACCGACATCGTCAATCAGGACGGCTTTTACCCTGACGTGATGGAGTCCGCGATGGACTACCAGACGATGACGCAGCAGCAGCTTGCCGAGGCTCAGAGCCGCGCTCTCTCGTTCCCTGTCGTTGACGACCAGACGGCTATTACGCCGCTCCTGCCGGCTGCCGCGGCTCGCGCGCTGAAGCCGCTGATATTTGACGGTTCCGGCGGCGTGACCACGGGCCAGCAGGCGTATATCGAACCGCAGACGCTGCTCGACCTGGCAAAAGCTGTTGCAGAGCTACTGGTGGCCGGCGTCTCGCCAGGGGCGGGAACCGGTACTTTTCTCGCCGATGGCGCTAGCGCCGTTGTGCGGACCTTTCAGGACAAGATGCGCGACGACCTGAGCGTCGACGACTTCACCACGTTTATCGCGGCTTGCAACGCATCGATTCAGAAAGGCCGATACGTTCGGTTGCCGGGCCGCAACTTCAATCTTCCAGCAGACACCGTTATTCCGCCCGGCGCGGATGTGCGCGGGGTGAGGGGGCAGACGACCATTACGATCTCGGGCGACAACACGAGCGATCTGCTCATCTGCGGCGGCGGCAATATTTCCCTGAGAAGCATTGGCCTGATCGGTGGTCGCTATGCGCTCAACCTCAACGGCAATAGCCGATGCGTTGTCGACCGATGCACCGTCACGGGCACGGCCCAGCACGGCATCTATTGCGATGGAGCGCAGAACAAGTTCTACGACAATGACCTGAGCGGCTGCGGCCTGACGGGCATTGCGCTGGTCGGCGCCGCCGCGCAATTCAATCGGGTGATCGATAACGATGGTGGCAGCAACGGCAGCTTTGTTGTCTGGGTATCGGGT
Organism: Burkholderia sp. Ax-1724; assembly: GCF_011752995.1. GTDB lineage: Bacteria > Pseudomonadota > Gammaproteobacteria > Burkholderiales > Burkholderiaceae > Paraburkholderia. The sequence continues at coordinate 159,597 of NZ_VWWL01000003.1, read as the reverse complement.
GGCGCGAACCGGAACATCCTGCACGGCAACAAGACGTTCGGCGGGAACGCCGCAGAGCTGATAGGCGTCACCTATGACTCGCACGATAACCGCATCATCGCGAACCATGCGGAGGGCACGCTCGATAACGGCATTTCGGTGACCGGCTACCGGAATATCGTGAAAGGAAATTTTTGCATTGGGAACGCGAACCACGGCATTGGCATCTACGGCGAGCGCAACACCGTCACCGGCAACACCTGCACGAACAACGGTCAGGCGAATCTGACGGCCGGCAAGCTTCCGTACGCCGGCATTGCGATGACGCCGGCGTTCGGCGGCCTGGCGCGCAAGAACATTGTCTACAACAACGTGTGCGATGACAATCAGGCGGTCAAAACCCAGCAATACGGTATCAAGGTAACGACCAATTCGCATATCCAGTGGACCGCTGGCATGACCGTCGGCGCAGCCACCGCGTTTTGCTTCAATGGGCTGTTCATCTATCACACGACCGACGTAGAGACGGCCGGGACAATTCCACCCACCCACACCAGTGGGACCGCGAGCGATGGGAATATCAACTGGACTGTCGTGGCATCGAACCGATTTTCGCTCGCCGACACCCCAACCTATTGGTCGGCCGGTCTCGTGGTTGTGGCAAACACCTACGTTCGCTATCTCAACAACACATACGTCTCTGCCGCGGCGGGCACGACCGGCGGCGCGGGGCCGACCCACCTGAGTGGAACGGTCAGCGATGGCGGCGTGCAATGGACGTTCGTCGAGCAATACCCGAACAACCTTGACGGATGGGACAACGAGATCGGCGTCAATCAGGCGAACGGAAATGCGCTGGGCGAGTGGGTCGTTCTCACATCAAACGCACAGCGCATCAAGCAATCCGGGATTATCCGTAATAGCGTCGATGGTCGGCAGATTACGGCCGACATGCTGACGATCGCGCAGTACCCCGAGGGGGCGCTCACCGCCGCGACAGGCTCGATCGCTCAGCGCACCGATTCGTCTGTCGCGCCCGGCATTGCGCTGTTCTCGAAACAGAGCGGCTCCAGTAACACCGGATGGCTGCCGGTCGCGCTCCGACACCAGGGGCTATCCGCAAATCGCCCGGCCCTCGGTGCGCTCGGCCTTGGAGTGCGCGGATACCAGTATTTCGCCACCGATATTGGCACCCAGGGAACATGGATCACGTGGCAAGGCACGCAGTGGTTTGACCCAATCAGCGGCAATACCTACCCCGACGTTTAAAGGTGGACATATGGCAATTACAAAAACGCTTACCTATTGCGGCATTCAGATCCCGAACGCCTATATCCGGATCATGGCAGTCAGCGGGAAGCTGTCCGTAGGCATCTACGTGACGTTGCACGCGGACCGAGGACAGCAGGCCTACGACACGCGCGAGTACAACTTTACACCCAACCTGACCAGCCCGATCCTGACGCAAGCGTATGACTTTCTGAAGGTCCAACCGGAATTCGTCGGTGCGACGGACGTGCTCGAGTCTGGCCAAACTGCATAACAACAAAAAAACAAAAACTCGCTTCCAATCATCGGGGAACTATGTGGACGAAAAGCGAAACCTCACCGAAGCCGATGTGACGGCGATTGCCGAGCAGATCGAGCGTGGAATACTCAACCGGCTGCAACTCAATGTTGGGCGTGGGGTGTTAGGCCTCGCGTGGAAATGGCTGCTGACGGGCGTTCTGTTGCTTGCCGCGTATGGTGCCGGCGGCGGCTTCAAGAAGTGGGGGGCGTGATGCAGGTGCTACGAAAACTGCGAAGCGCGCACCGGCGCCGGTCCGTCCGAACCCTGTCGATCGGCGCCATCGTATCCGCGGTCGGCGGCGCGTGGGCGGCGGTCCCGGGTTCGTGCGTGGACAGGCTGCCGACATGGGTAGTTTTTCTGGTGCCTGCGTTGATCTTCGTTGCCGGCCTCGTCTGCGCCGGATCGGAGGACTAATGCCATTCCGACCACAGAGGCGAAGCCTTGCGGCGATTGTCGGCACAGCAGCGGCGGCCGGCCTGTTGACGGCGGTCCCGAAGTTCGAGGGCGTTTCCCTCGTCGCATATCGGGATCCAGTCGGCGTCATGACTGCATGCATCGGCGAAACGCGCGGCGTCCAGGCTGGCGAACGATTCACTCTGGCCGAATGCACCGCGAAGCTGGAACCGCGGCTGGCGGGGTTTGCCGAAGACGTCGATCACTGCACGCCGCTGGCCGATCGCACGCCAGCGCAGCGCGTCGCGATCATCGACTTTGCCTACAACGAAGGTTCGGGCACCTACTGCCGATCCTCGATCGCAGCGAATTTCCGTGCCGGCAACATCGCGGGCGCCTGCCGCTCGTTCAACGAGTCGCCGACCGGCAAACCGCAATACGTTACGGCGGCCGGCGAAGAACTGCCCGGCCTTGTCAAACGGCGCGCGAAGGAGCGCGCCTGGTGTGAAGGGAGAGAAGCGCCATGAACGGATATTTCCTCACCGGCATTGCGTCCGGGCTGCTCGGCATCGCGATCGGCGGGGGCAGTGCGTACACGTGGGAGAGCAGCGCGTTGCAGGCCGAGAAGGCCACGCATGCGCGCGACAACGAGCAGCACGCCAACGATCTCAACGCTATTTCCAAGGCTGCGCTGGACGCCGAGCAGCGTGCCATCCACGACCACACTGTGGCCGAGGGGAGGATCACCACACTCGGCGACCAACTGACGAAGGAGAAAGAAGCCCATGAAGCCGACAACGCTCGTAATCGCGCTGCTATTGCTGACGGCACTCGCCGGCTGCGCATCGCAGTCACCAACTTCCATCCAGCCGGTGGCGAACAAGCCGATACCACTGCCGGCTCCAGCGACGTGGGCGATGGAGCCGCCGGCACAGCAGAGCTTTCACGACCGTTTGGACTCGCTCTTTTCTCCATTGCCGACGACGCCGACGCCGATCGGCGGAAAGTGATTTACCTGCAAGGCTACGTCTGCGCCATTCGCCCCGAGACGGTCGGATGCACGACAACAGCCATTGGCGCCACCGATACAGGAGCAAACCATGAGCAATAGAACGCGCCGCGAGTTTGATTTCCCGAGTGGCCCCGCGATCGACATATTTCCGATCACGCCCAGCGATGCAATCCCACTCGCCGAGGTAATCACGCGGATAGTTTGCACTGGAGACGCCGGAAATATCTGCGTGCAGACGGCGGCCGGGAACCAGCAGACCGTTCCAATAGGGGCGGGCGCAGCTTACGATGTGGCGATCACACAGGTCTTTGCGACGGGCACCACAGCGACTGGGCTGGTCGGACTAGTATAGAGGCACCCAAACGGTTTTACGGGCGATGAGGCGAGGGGGTGGATTGAATGACAGCTTTTTGCCAGCATTGCCAATCCGGCCTAGCATTTACGGGAAGTTGAAGGGGTTCGAGTCCCCTCCCTCGCACCATTTATCTGTAGCGAAAAACCCCGTCAAGTCTTTGGACCGACGGGGTTTTTTGTTTTGCGTTCAGGCTTTTTGTGCCTGGCTTGTCACACGGCCTCTGCCCGCGGTTGCATGCATGCGGGCGCGGGCGCTGTGCCAGGTGGCCGCTGGCGCCGAGCGAGCGCTGCAGGCGCGATTCAGGCGTCCGGCGTTCCCGGCTGCTGCTGCGAGCCTGGCAACTCCGCCTGAGCGGCACCTTCGAGGAAACGGCGCGTCGATTCGAACGCCTGCAGCATCTGATCCGGCCACGGCGTTTGCAGCATGACTGCCTGATGGTTTTCGAATGCCGACGACAGCAGTTTCGCCAGTTCGGGCGAACGAAGATGACGCAGCACGACGCTGAGCGCGATCGCTGTCGCCTGGCTCGCGCCGGCGGTCTGGAGTTCTGACGCGGTGAGTGCCGCGAGCTGTTTGTTGATGTCCACTACAACTTCCCTGGATGAAAAAACGAATGAAGGCGCGCTGGCCAAGGCCGGATTCTGACATGCGTGGCCGGTTGTCGCGCGGTGGCGCGTTATGCCCGCGCTTGCACTTGCACTCGCCGCGCGTCGTGCAAGCGCTACTCGCGCGCTAGCATCGCATCGATGACCTTGTCGAGTGCGGTGCCGAACGCGGCTTTCTCGTCGTCGTCGAGACAGGCGAACATATCGCCGTTCCACCTGCGCGCGATCGGCATCACCTTGCGATACAGCGCGCGGCCCTCGGGCGTGAGCGACACCAGCACGACGCGGCCGTCGTCGGCGCTCGGCTGCCGTTGCACGAGCCCCTGGCGGATCAGCGCTTCGGCGGCGCGGCTCGCCTGGCTTTTGTCGAGATTGGCGTGCCGCGCCAGTTCCATGATCGAGAACGGCCCGAACGAGCCCACCGACGCAATCACGCGCGCCTCGGGCAGCGTCACGCCGAGCTTCGCCTGATAGCGCTCGCCGATGCCGCGCTCGGCCAGTTTGGTCAGCACATGCAGACGGTACGTGAGGAACTGCTCGAGCCCGGCTTTAACGGAGTCCTTCATGGTCGTCCCGTAGTGAGTGGAGCGGTCGTGGCGTCGTGATTGTTGCCGCAGCCGTTGCGCGGGTCAACGCACGCCGTATTTCAATCGGGTCAGCTGTTCAGCTTCGTTGGCGAGCAGGCGTGCAGCATCGCGAATCGCCACGTCGAGCGTGATCGGCCCCGGTGCCGGCGAAAAGCAGCCGCTGAAGTGTTCGGCAAGGCGCGGCAACGCGGCGGGATCGACGGCGCCCGAGAGCAGCGTGGCGGGCACACCCGCGGCACGTGCATGGGCGCAGGCGATGAAGGGCGCCTTGCCGTGCAGCGTTTGCACGTCCGAGCGGCCTTCGCCCGTAATTAGCCAGTCGGCGCCCGCGAGCGCGGCATCGAGCCCGAGTTGCCGCGCGACCGTTTCCGCGCCGGGCTCGAACTGCGCGCCGAGCATGTGCAGTGCGAAGCCCAGGCCGCCGGCCGCGCCCGCGCCCGGCTGATCGCGCGCGGTGCGCCCGAGCGCGGCTTCGAGCAGATCGGCAAAACGCGCGAGCGCGGCGTTGATCGGTGCGACCTGTTCCGGTTTGACGCCTTTCTGTGGGCCGAAGACGGCGGTTGCGCCGTGCTCGCCGGTCAGCGGATTGTCCACGTCCGACATGCCGACGAAGTTCGTGTCGGCGAGCCGCGCGTCGAGTTGCGAAACGTCGACGCGCGCCACATGGGCGAGCTGTTCGGGCGTACCTTCGAGCTCGTTGTCCTGCGCGTCGAACAGCTTCAGGCCGAGGCCGGTCAGGAGACCCGCGCCGCCGTCGTTCGTGCTGCTGCCGCCCAGCGCCACGAAAAAGCGCCGCACGCCGGCATCGAGCAGCGCGCGAATCGCTTCACCCATGCCGTAGGTGCTGCGCGCCTCGACGGGCACGCCCATTCCCACGGGGTCCGTAATGCCGACGATCTCGGCCGTTTCGACGATCGCGCTGCCGTCCGCGAGCAAGCCCGTAAGCGCTTCACGCAAGGGGCCCGCCGCGCCGCGCACACTCAGCGAGCGGCGTTCGCCGCCGCTCGCGAGCATGGCGTCGAGCGTGCCTTCGCCGCCGTCGGCCATCGGGCAGATGCGCACGCTGGCGTCGGCGCGCGCGCGCTGGATGCCGGATGCAATCGCCTGCGCGACCTGTTCTGCGCTGAGCGAGCCTTTGAATGAATCGGGAGCGATGACGATGACGGGCGAGGGCGACGAGTTCGGCATGGTGTCTCTGAAAAATTTGAGTCGTTGTGAGCAATGGCGCGGCGGGTGAAGCGAGTCGGCGATGGGCAGGCCCAACCGAGGTCGTTAGCTTAGCAGCATGGGCGCGTCGGCTGAATATGTCGAACGGCATAGGCGGAATCGGCCGGAAAGACACGGCAGTCGCATGCGCTCGAACGCAAGTTCGTCAAGCGCTCGCGCACGAGTACGAGGGGCTTGCTCGGCGACATCAGGAGGGCATTCGAAAAACGGCGCCATGCAGGCGAAAAACACCGCGAAATGGCCCACAAAGCGGCCTGAATGCGGGGAAAAATCGATGCAATCATCGAATCCCGGCTAAGCGCGCAAATAGTTTGCTAAAATATTCGGCTCTTTGGACTCAACCGTGCTGCCGGCGGCCTGCAGCCCGCGGCGCAGGCGCGAGATCGATGCAATCGCAGCGCAATCGGCGCGAAGCGACATCGAGCAGCGGCACGGAGAAGATATAACTGATTCGCTCGAATAATTTTAGGACGATTGAAGCCATGGCAAACGTTGTTGAAAACCTCGGCAAGCTCGAACGCCGCGTGACGATTTCCCTGCCGAAGGATGCCGTGCAGAAGGAAGTGGATTCGCGTATCCGTCAACTCGCGAAGAACGTGCGCATGCCGGGTTTCCGCCCGGGCAAGGTGCCGCTCAAAATGGTGACGCAACAGTATTCGGGTCAGGTGGAAGCCGAAGTGCTGAGCGACAAGGTCGGCAAGGAATTCTTCGACATCAGCCGCACGGAGAACCTGCGCGTCGCGGGCCAGCCGAGCTTCGCGCCGAAGGCCGAGGCCGTGGAAGGCAGCTACGCGTTCGACGCGACCTTCGAGGTGTATCCGGAAGTGAAGCTGGGCGACGTCGCCGAGGCTGAAATCGAGCGCACCACGACCACGATCAGCGAAGAAGAAATCGACCGCACGCTGGACATCCTGCGCAAGCAGCGCGTGCACTTCCACGCTCGCGGCGAAGCCGGCGAGCACGGCGACGGCGGCGCGGACACGGCGGCTAAAGACGGCGACCGCGTGACGGTCGACTTCGTCGGCAAGCTCGACGGCGAAGCATTCCAGGGCGGCAGCGCCGAAGACTTCGCATTCGTGCTCGGCGAAGGCCGCATGCTGCCGGAGTTCGAAACGGCGGCGCTCGGCCTGAAGGTCGGCGAGGCGAAGGAATTCGACCTGAAGTTCCCGGACGACTACCACGGCAAGGACGTGGCGGGCAAGACGGCGCAATTCACGGTCACGATGAAGAAGATCGAGTGGGCGCACCTGCCGGAAGTCGACGCTGAATTCGCGAAGTCGCTCGGCATCGAAGACGGCGATCTGACCAAGATGCGCACCGAAATCAAGGACAACCTCGAACGCGAAGCGAAGCGTCGCACGCAAGCCATCGTCAAGAACCAGGTGATGGACGCGCTGCTGAAGATCTCGGAACTCGACGTGCCGAACGCGCTGATCGAACAGGATCAGGAGCGCCTCGTGGCGATGGCTCGCCAGGATCTGGAGCAGCGCGGCGTGCCGAACGCGAAGGACGCGCCGATCCCGGCCGCGATGTTCAAGGAGCAGGCAGAGCGTCGCGTCAAGCTGGGCCTCGTGCTGGCCGAACTCGTGAAGGCTAACGAACTGCAGGCGAAGCCGGAGCAGATCCGCGCCGAAGTCGACGAATTCGCGAAAAGCTACGAAGACCCGAAGGAAGTCGTCCGCTGGTATTATTCCAACCAGCAACGTCTTGCTGAAATGGAAGCGTACGTCGTTGAAGCCAACGTCGTCGATTTCGTCCTCGGCAAGGCCAAGGTAACGGACAAGGTGGTGAGCTTCGAAGAACTGGCAAACGCAACGGCGCAAGCTTAAGCGTCGCTGCAACGCGGCGTGCCGGCTGTCGGAGCGACGGCCCGCACGCCGTTTTTTTGTGCTGTGAAGATGCGTAGTGCCGCATGCGATCGCGCGGCGCGCACGCACCGATCGTGCACTTGAATACGGGCTCGTCGCACCAACCTGTCTCGCATCTACATCCAGAATATTTCCAGACAAGGATCCATTGCATGACCTTTCGCGCCCAAATGCTGGACACGTTGACCTCCCAGTCGTCCCGGGATCTCGAAGCGCAGGCACTCGGTCTGGTGCCGATCGTCGTGGAAACGAGCGGCCGGGGCGAGCGCTCGTACGATATCTATTCGCGTCTGCTGAAGGAACGCATCGTGTTCCTCGTGGGCGAAGTGAACGACCAGACGGCCAATCTCGTCGTCGCGCAGATGCTGTTTCTCGAAAGCGAGAATCCGGACAAGGACATCTCGTTCTACATCAACAGCCCCGGCGGCTCCGTGTCGGCGGGTATGGCGATCTACGATACGATGCAATTCATCAAGCCCGACGTGTCGACGCTGTGCATGGGGCTCGCGGCGAGCATGGGCGCGTTCCTGCTGGCAGCCGGCGCGAAGGGTAAGCGCTTTGCGCTGCCGAATTCGCGCGTGATGATTCACCAGCCGCTCGGCGGTGCGCGCGGCCAGGCGTCGGACATCGAAATCCAGGCACGCGAGATTCTGTATTTGAAGGATCGGCTGAATCATCTGCTCGCACACCATACGGGTCAACCCGTGGAGCGCATCGCGCGCGACACGGATCGCGACAATTTCATGTCCGGCGATGATGCGCAAGCCTACGGCCTCGTCGATCAGGTCGCGCACAAGCGTCCTTGATCTGGTACGGTGTTGCCCCGCTGTTTTGTCCAGAATTGGGGCAAAAACGTCATCGGCTCGGTTGTGAAATGGTCAACATCCGTCCGGGCGTCTGCGGCAAACGCCGTTATCTTGCTCACTAGCCCTGTCTTGCCCGAACTGCGAGGCGGGGGCAAACGGCGTATCATGTAATCCGGTGTCCGGAGGCTCACACATCTATGGCGGACAAGAAAGGTTCTAACAGCGAAAAGCTGTTGTATTGCTCGTTTTGCGGCAAGAGCCAGCATGAGGTAAAGAAACTGATTGCTGGCCCGTCGGTGTTCATCTGCGATGAATGTATCGACCTGTGCAACGAGATCATTCGCGACGAAGCGGCGGGTGCGGGAATCGAGGCGGGCTTGTCGAAGTCCGACCTGCCGACTCCGCAGGAAATTCGCGAAATTCTCGATCAATACGTGATCGGCCAGGAGCGCGCGAAGAAGATTCTCGCCGTCGCGGTCTACAACCACTACAAGCGTCTCAAGCATCTCGACAAGAAAGACGAGATCGAACTCTCGAAGAGCAACATCTTGCTGATCGGCCCGACCGGCTCCGGCAAGACGCTGCTCGCGCAGACGCTGGCACGCCTTCTGAACGTCCCGTTCGTGATTGCCGACGCAACCACGCTGACGGAGGCCGGCTACGTCGGCGAAGACGTCGAGAACATCATTCAGAAGCTGCTGCAAAACTGCAATTACGAAGTGGACAAGGCGCAGCGCGGCATTGTCTACATCGACGAAATCGACAAGATCAGCCGCAAGTCCGACAACCCGTCCATCACGCGCGACGTGTCGGGCGAGGGCGTGCAGCAGGCTTTGCTGAAGCTGGTCGAAGGCACGATGGCGTCGGTGCCGCCGCAAGGTGGTCGTAAGCATCCGAATCAAGACTTCATCCAGGTCGACACGACGAACATTCTGTTCATCTGCGGCGGCGCGTTCGACGGCCTCGAAAAGGTTATCGTCGATCGCACCGAGAAAACCGGCATCGGCTTCGGCGCAAGCGTGAAGAGCAAGCAGGATCGCGACGCCGGCGAAGTGCTGCGTGAAGTGGAGCCGGAAGACCTGATCAAGTTCGGCCTGATTCCTGAACTGATTGGTCGTTTGCCGGTGGTTGCCACGCTCGGCAAGCTCGACGAAGCGGCGCTGATGAAAATTCTCGTCGAACCGAAGAACGCGCTGGTCAAGCAGTATCACAAGCTCTTCAACATGGAGCGTGTCGAACTCGAGATCCGGCCCGCCGCGCTGCAGGCCGTGGCGCGCAAGGCGATCCGCCGCAAGACGGGCGCGCGGGGTCTGCGCTCCATTCTGGAACAGGCGTTGCTCGACGTGATGTACGACCTGCCGCAAATGAAAGGCGTCAGCAAGGTCATCATCGACGACAACGTCATCGATGGCGACGGCAAACCGCTGCTGATCTACGAAGACGCGCCGAAGGTCGCGGGTTCGAACTGATCGGCTTTAGAGTTCTGCAAAAAGGCCGTTCATGGCGACGTGAACGGCTTTTTCGTTTATCGTGTGGTCAGGCTGATTGTTTTCACTATGGAGTCATTGAATCTTCGGAGTCTCTGAACTTTTCCCACACGCGAAGGCTTGCAATATTTTCTGCTGGCCTCACCTATCGAACGAACTGATTCCACTCATGGGGAAATGAAATGTCAGGAACCCAACTCCTCCCGCCGGAACGCATTACGCTGCCGCTGCTCCCGCTGCGCGACGTAGTCGTTTTCCCGCACATGGTGATTCCGCTCTTCGTAGGCCGCCCGAAGTCGATCAAGGCTCTCGAAGCAGCGATGGAAGGCGGCAAGCACATCATGCTCGTCGCCCAGAAAACGGCTGCGAAAGACGAGCCGACCGAAAAGGACATGTACGAAGTAGGGTGTGTTGCCAACATCCTGCAGATGCTGAAGCTGCCCGACGGCACCGTGAAGGTGCTCGTCGAAGGCTTGCAGCGCGCGAAGACGCTTTCCATCGAAGAGCAGGAAACGCAATTCTCGTGCGAAGTCATGCCGCTCGAACCCGACCACGCCGACAGCGCTGAAACCGAAGCGCTGCGCCGCGCGATCGTGTCGCAGTTCGACCAGTATGTGAAGCTGAACAAGAAGATCCCGCCGGAGATCCTGACCTCGCTGTCGGGCATCGACGAGGCCGGGCGTCTTGCCGACACGATCGCGGCGCATCTGCCGCTCAAGCTCGACCAGAAGCAGCACATCCTCGAGATGTTCCCGGTGATCGAGCGGCTCGAGCATCTGCTCGCGCAACTCGAAGCCGAGATCGACATCCTGCAGGTCGAAAAGCGCATCCGCGGGCGCGTGAAGCGTCAGATGGAGAAGAGCCAGCGCGAGTACTACCTGAACGAACAGGTCAAGGCGATCCAGAAGGAACTCGGCGAAGGCGAGGAAGGTGCGGACCTCGAAGAACTCGAGAAACGCATCACGGCCGCGCGTATGCCGAAGGAAGCGAAGAAGAAGGCCGACGCCGAGCTGAAGAAGCTCAAGCTGATGTCGCCGATGTCGGCGGAAGCGACCGTCGTGCGCAACTATATCGACACGCTGATCGGCTTGCCGTGGCGCAAGAAGAGCAAGGTCAACAACGACCTCTCGAATGCAGAACGCGTGCTCGACGAAGACCACTTCGGTCTCGAGAAGGTGAAGGAACGCATTCTCGAATATCTCGCGGTCCAGCAACGTGTCGACAAGGTCAAGGCGCCGATCCTGTGCCTCGTCGGGCCCCCGGGCGTGGGCAAGACTTCGCTCGGCCAGTCGATCGCGCGCGCGACGAACCGCAAGTTCGTGCGCATGGCGTTGGGCGGCGTGCGTGACGAAGCCGAGATTCGTGGCCATCGTCGTACGTACATCGGCTCGATGCCGGGCAAGATCCTGCAGAGCCTGACCAAGGTCGGCGTGCGCAATCCGCTCTTCCTGCTCGACGAAGTCGACAAGATGGGCCAGGATTTCCGCGGCGATCCGTCGTCGGCGCTGCTCGAAGTGCTCGATCCGGAACAGAACCACACGTTCGCCGATCACTACGTCGAGGTCGACTTCGATCTGTCGGACGTGATGTTCGTGGCGACGTCGAACTCGCTGAACATTCCGCCGCCGCTGCTCGACCGGATGGAAGTGATCCGTCTGTCGGGTTATACGGAAGACGAGAAAGTCAGCATCGCGCAGCGTTACCTGTTGCCGAAGCAGAAGAAGAACAACGGTCTCAAGGATGGGGAGATCGAAGTGACGGAAACCGCGATCCGCGACATCATTCGCTACTACACGCGTGAAGCGGGCGTGCGTTCGCTCGAGCGTGAAGTGTCGAAGATCTGCCGCAAGGTCGTGAAGATGCTTCTGCTGAAGAAGGCCGAAGGCGCGGTGAAGGTCGACGGCAGTAACCTCGACACCTTCCTCGGCGTGCGCAAGTACGACTTCGGTCTGGCCGCAAAGGAAAATCAGGTGGGCCAGGTCACGGGTCTCGCGTGGACGGAAGTGGGCGGCGATCTGTTGACCATCGAAGCCGCAGTGATGCCGGGCAAGGGCAATGTGATCCGCACGGGTTCGCTCGGCGACGTGATGAAGGAATCCGTCGAAGCGGCGCGCTCGGTCGTGCGTTCGCGTTCGCGTCGTCTTGGCATCAAGGACGAAGCGTTCGAGAAGCAGGACATTCACATCCACGTGCCGGAAGGCGCGACGCCGAAAGATGGTCCTTCGGCCGGTATCGCGATGACGACCGCGCTGGTGTCGGTGCTGACCGGTATTCCGGTGCGTGCCGATGTCGCGATGACGGGTGAAATCACGTTGCGTGGCGAAGTTCTGCCGATCGGCGGCCTGAAGGAGAAGCTGCTCGCGGCGCATCGCGGCGGCATCAAGCTCGTGCTGATTCCGGAGGAGAACGTCAAGGACTTGACCGAGATTCCGGACAACGTGAAGAACGCGATCGAAATCGTGCCGGTCCGCTGGATCGACAAGGTGCTCGAACTGGCGCTCGAACGTGTGCCGCAACCGTTGCCAGAAGAAGAGCCGAAGCCGGCAGCGCCTGTCGCGGCCGAGCCAGGCAAGGATTCCGCAACGGAAGTCGTGAAGCACTGACGCTCGCGAGAACACGCTAAAGCATTCGGTTGCGAAGTGCTCGGCTGAAGCAAAAAACCCGCGGTTACGGCCGCGGGTTTTTTATTGCCTGCGCGAAGTTCATAAAGTCCCGTGAGTGTCTTGCACGCTCACTTCAAAGAGACGCTGAAAGCGCGAACAGCGATTCATCGCAAACACGCACACCGTCGAGCCAGCCGTCGCAATATTGGCTGATCGAAAAGCGCTTCCAAAACAGCGCTCATCCGGCTCAACCCCGCTTGACACGAGGGTTTCGGCTAATTCTAATGAGCCGGCCCGGCATTGCCGCCGGTCGCGTGAAGCAGGCGCTGGAAAGCGCCATCACGATTCCATACACATTCTCGGGGGACAGGAATGAACAAGACGGAATTGATCGATCACATTGCGCAGCAGGCCGATATTTCGAAAGCTGCGGCAGGCCGTGCACTCGATGCCGTGATTACCGGCGTCAAAGGTACGTTGAAGAAGGGCGATTCGGTGACGCTGGTCGGTTTTGGCACGTTCGCAGTCGGCAGGCGTATTGCGCGCACCGGTCGGAATCCGCGCACTGGCGCCGAGATCAACATCAAGGCCGCGAAAGTTCCCAAATTTAGGCCTGGCAAAGCGCTGAAGGATGCGCTAAACTAACGGGCTTGCTGCTTGAGGAATCGCCTGAAATAGGTTGCTTGATCGGATCGCGGATCGGGCGCGTAAATCGGCATAAACATCGGCAGCAAGGAATGAAGCACTGAATCACGAAACGGGTGCTTAGCTCAGTTGGTAGAGCGGCGCCCTTACAAGGCGTAGGTCGGGAGTTCGAGCCTCTCAGCACCCACCAGTTTCATGATTCGGCAGCCGTATTTCAGGCAGCGAATGCAGCAAAAGCGCAGTATAAGGAGTGGTAGTTCAGTCGGTTAGAATACCGGCCTGTCACGCCGGGGGTCGCGGGTTCGAGTCCCGTCCACTCCGCCAGTATCCACGAAAGGCGAACTCCGGTTCGCCTTTTTTATTGCCCGCTGTTGTAAGATCGGGCGTTCTGTTTTTGGCACCCCTCACGCATGCTCGATTTCTTCCGCAACCACCAACGCCTGATGATGTTCATGCTCGTCCTCGTCATTCTGCCGGGGCTGGGTTTTGTGGGTATTCAGGGCTTCCGCGGCTTCTTTGACGAGAGCACGAACGTCGCAAGCGTCAACGGTCACAAGATCACTCGCGTGGAGTACGACGACGCGATGCGTCAGCAGCTCGACCGCGCGCGTCAGATGCTCGGCGCGCAGTTCGACATGAAGGCGTTCGATACGCCGGAGCGCCGTCGCGAGATGCTCGACGGCATGATCGAGCAGCGCGTGCTAGCCGACGAAACGCAGCGCCTGCACCTGACCGCATCGGATGAAGCCGTGCGCCGCGCGTTGCTGGCCGACCCGGTGATTTCGTCGCTGAAGAATCCCGACGGCTCGATCGACCTCGACCGCTACAAGCAACTGCTCGCGATGCAGGGCATGACCCCCGACCAGTACGACGAGCGCGTGCGCTACAGCCTGTCGATGCAGCAGCTGCCCGCGAGCATTCAGGCAAGCTCGTTCACCTCGAAGACGCTCGCGCAGCATCTGACCGAGCTGGCCGAGCAGCAGCGTGAAGTGCAGGGCATCGCGTTCCATCCGCGTGACTATGCCGCGCAGATCCAGCCGACCGACGCGCAACTGCAGGCGTATTACGACGCGCATCGTAACGATTTCGCGACGCCGGCCACCGCGACGATCCAGTACATCGTGATGTCGCCGGCCGCACTCAGCGCATCGGCACAACCGAGCGACGCGGACCTGAAGAAATACTACGACGACAACATCGCGCACTTCCGCACCGAAGGCGAAGTGCGCGCGAGCCATATCCTGATCGCGGCGCCGAAAGACGCGAGCGCGGCCGACAAGGCCAAGGCGAAGCAGAAGGCCGAAGAGTTGCTCGCGCAAGTCAAGGCGCATCCCGACCAGTTCGCGCAGATCGCCCAACAGAACTCGCAGGACCCGGGCTCGGCAGCGAAGGGCGGCGATCTCGGCTACTTCGGCCGCGGCATGATCGCGGGTGGCCAGGCGTTCGACGATGCGGTGTTCGCGCTGAAGAAAGACGAGATCAGCGGCATCGTGCAGACCGATTTCGGTTTCCACATCGTCAAGGTGACGGACGTGAAGCCGGCGGTCACGAAGCCGTTCGACGAAGTGAAGGACCAGATCGCCGGCGAGCTGAAGACGCAACTGGCGGCCAAGGCGTTCACCGACAACTCGGAAGGCTTCACGTCGCTCGTCTACGAAAAGGCGAAGAGCCTGCAGCCGGCCGCCGACAAGTACAAGCTGCAGGTACAGACCGCGACGGTCACGCCGCAGCCGGACCCGAAGCTGCCGCCCGACAGCCCGCTGAACAACGCGAAGTTCCTCGCAGCCGTGTTCGCGAGCGATTCGGTGTCCGCGCACAACAACACGCAGGCGATCGACGTCGGCGGCAACACGCTGATCGCCGCGCACGTCACCGACTACAAGCCCGCCGCGGTGCCGGCATTCGATGTCGTCAAGGATGCGGTGCGCCAGAAGGTGATCGCGGTCCAGTCGAACGAGGCCGCGCACAAGGACGGCGCCGCGAAGCTGGCCGAGTTCGAGAAGTCGAAGACGACGGCGGGTTTCTCCTCGCCGCTGAAGGTGTCGCGCAACGACTCGCAGGGCGTGCCGCCCGCCGCACTGAGTGCAATCTACAAGGCGGATGCGCAGAAATTGCCGGCCTACGTCGGTGTCGATCTCGGCGACGATGGCTATGCGATCTATCGCGTCAACCAGGTCGTGGCCGCCGCGCCGGCCGATCCGCAGCGTCTTGCCGCGGCGCAGCAGCAGATCGCGCAGATCGACGCGCAGTCGCAGTCGGAAGCCTTCGTGAAGGCGCTGCGCGAGCGCTCGAAGGTGAAGTACTACGGCTCGCTCGACAGCAGCGCGCAGACGGGCGACCAGTAAGCGGCGCTCGCCAGGGCAAAGCAAAACGAAGCACAGCAAAGCGCCCCGCAGCGTTTTGCACCTACGAAAAAGCCCCGCAATCGCGGGGCTTTTTCATTGGCCGATAGCGCGGGAAGCATGCACGGTGAGTCACGCAACGCGCGGCCTCATCCCCGTCATAGCGTCACCTTACAGCCTCACCTCACAAACATCCGCTGATCGCGCCGGTGGCCTCGCTGCCGGCCGCGCCATTGGAGCGGAAACCGACCCACGTGCCCTTGCCGCTGTACGACGGACGCACCACCGCGGCCGCGCCGTTAGGCGGCTGCTGGCCCGGCACGTAGACGTCCACGGCCTGGTCGTTGGCGAGGGTGTTTTGCGAGACCACCTGTTGTTGCGAAGCGTCCGCCCATTTCTGCGCGATGCAGCTGGCGACGGCGCCGGGCGGCTGCTGGCTTTGGCCGACGGATTGAACGTCGGCCGGCGGTTGGGCGGCACAGGCCGAAAGGGCAACGGTCAAAGCGATTAACGGTAGATATTTCACGTTATCTCCTCAGGAGTCGCTCGGGAAGCGAGCCGGGTCGCACGGGATTGCGGGAGTATCGGGACGACTCCGGCGATCCGTGTTCCCCAAGTTCCGGAAACAAGTCGTTGGCAGTTTTCAGTGCGGCGAACTTGTGCGAAGGAGTGGCTTGACAGCGGGCCACACGTTGTTGAGTAGCAGGGGCTGTGCCTGCACCGCCGGATGAATCTGGTCGGCCTGGAACATCTCCGGTTTGTCCGCGATGCCGGCGAGCAAAAACGGCACGAGCGGCACGTTAAACTCCTTCGACAGCTGGCCGTACAGACCATGGAACTTCTGCGTGTAGTCGGGGCCGTAATTGGGTGGGACGTACATGCCGATCAGCACGACCTTCGCGTGACCCTGCTGCGCCTGTTCGATGATCGTGCGCAGGTTGTCCGCGGTCGTGGAGAGCGGCACGCCGCGCAAGGCGTCGTTGGCGCCGAGCTCGACGATCACGATGCTCGGCTTCAGACGCAGCATCAGCTCGGGCATGCGCGCCCGTCCACCGCTCGTGGTGTCGCCGCTGATGCTTGCATTGGCAACGCTATAATCGATGCGCTTTTCGGCGAGACGCTGGCGCATCAACGCAACCCAGCCCGTGTCGCGAGGCAGGCCGTATTCGGCGGAGATGCTGTCGCCGAGCACGACGATCACGGGCTTCGCGGGTTCCGGTGCATTGGCCGCATGCACCGGCGAGGACATCGAAAACACGGCGGCAGCCATCAGGGTCGCGCCGAATGCCGCAGTCAGCGCCGCGGCGCGAGGGGCGATGGCGCGCACTTTCAACCTACGCTTCACCATGCCAAACAGAACTGATCCAGTCATTGAAGTGCGGGGTTTGTGCAAGAGGGTTAAGGATGCGACGGGCGAACTGACGATTCTCGACGACATCGATCTTGCCATCGACGCCGGCAGCAGCGTGGCGATCGTCGGTGCATCCGGCTCGGGCAAGTCTACGCTGCTCGGCTTGCTCGCGGGATTGGACAGCGCGAGTTCGGGCTCGGTTCGGCTGCTTGGCCGCGAACTCACCGAATTGAGCGAGGACGAGCGCGCCGCGCTGCGCAGCGGCTCGGTCGGTTTCGTGTTCCAGTCGTTCCAGTTGATGCCGCATCTGACCGCGCTCGAAAACGTCACGTTGCCGCTCGAACTGCAAGGCGGCATCGGCACGCGCGAGGCCGCGGCGCGTGCGCGTCATCTGCTCGAACAGGTAGGGCTCGGGCAGCGTACCGGTCATTATCCGAAGCTCCTGTCGGGCGGCGAGCAGCAGCGCGTCGCGCTCGCGCGCGCGTTCGTCACGCATCCGGCCATCCTGTTCGCCGACGAACCGACCGGCAGCCTCGACGCCGCCACCGGCCACGCGGTGATCGATCTGATGTTCGAGATGAATCGCGCGAACGGCGCGACGCTCGTGCTCGTCACGCACGATATCGAACTCGCGCGCCGTTGCGACACGACGGTGACGATCGAAGCGGGGCGGCTGGCGTGAGCCGCGCATCGGCGTAACCGGACCCGAAGGCGGTCGATGCAAAAACAAAGCGGGCTATAGCAGCCCGCTTTGTTATTCCGCTTCAGGACGTGTATCCGCTTCGCGGCGCGTGGCCCGAGCGCATGATGTTCGCACTCGCACTCGCACCGAACCCCACGCCATCCACGCCCGATACTTCAGCGCTTCAACGCCGCGCGCGCCCGTGCGATCAACGCCGACGTCGACGAATCATGCTGCTTCACGTCGGCGCTCGCCGCGCCCAGATCGGCCTCGACGACCTTGCCGAGAATCTTGCCCAGCTCGACGCCCCACTGATCGAACGGATTGATGTTCCACACCGAGGCCTGCACGAGCACCTTATGCTCGTAGAGCGCGATCAACGCGCCGAGCGTGCGCGCGGTGAGCGCATCGACGAGCAGCGTCGCGGTCGGACGGTTGCCGGGGAACGTGAGGTGCGGCGCGAGTTCGGGCTTGTCCGGGCCGGCCACCTTCTTCGCTTCGTCGAGCGTACGGCCGAGCATCAGCGCTTCGCTCTGCGCGAAGCAGTTCGCGAGCAGTTTCGGATGATGGCTCGCAAGCGGATGCTCGGGCGTCAACACCGCGATGAAATCGATCGGCACGATCGTCGGGCCCTGGTGCAGCATCTGGAAGAACGCGTGCTGACCGTTCGTGCCCGGTTCGCCCCACGTGACGGCCGAGGTCGGATAGTCGACCATCGCGCCGTCGAGCCGCGCGGACTTGCCGTTGCTTTCCATTTCGAGCTGCTGCAGATACGAGGGCAGGAAATGCAGCGCTTCCGAATACGGCGCAACGAGATAGCTTTGCGAGCCGAAGAAGTTGCGATACCAGATGCCGATCATGCCGAGCAGCACCGGCAGGTTCTTTTCGAGCGGCGCGCTGCGGAAATGCTGGTCCATCTCGTTGGCGCCGGCGAGCAGTTCGTCGAACTGCCGCGGGCCGACCGCGATCATGATCGACAGACCCACGGCCGACCACAGCGAATAGCGGCCGCCGACCCAGTCCCACATCGAGAACACGTTCTCTTTCGCAATGCCGAACCTGACCACTTCCGCCGTATTGGCCGACACGCCGACGAAATGCTTTGCGAGCGCGCTTTCCGGGCAGCCTTTCTCGACGAACCAGTCGCGCAGCGAGCGCGCGTTGGTCATCGTTTCGAGCGTCGTGAAGGTCTTGGAGACGATGATCGCGAGCGTTTCTTCGGGATCGATCTGCTGCATCACGTTGTAGAGATCGGCGCCGTCGACGTTCGACACGAAGTGCGTGTCGATCTCGGGCGTCGCGAGATGATGCAGCGCGTGCACGACCATCTTCGGTCCGAGGTCCGAGCCGCCGATGCCGATGTTCACGACGTGGCGAATCCGCTTGCCGGTATAGCCGGTCCACTGGCCGTTGCGCACCTGCTCGGCGAAGGCGGCCATTTTGGCGCGCTCGGCCTGTACCTCGGCGAAGAACGGCGCGTTCGGATCGGTGGCGCGCAAGGCGGTGTGCAGCGCGGCGCGGCCTTCGGTCGGGTTCACCGCCTCGCCGGCGAACATCGCGTCGCGGCGCTTTTCGACGCCGGCTTCGCGCGCGAGCTGCACGAGCAGTTTCAGGGTTTCGTCGGTGATGCGGTGTTTCGAGAAATCGGCCGCGAGACCGCCGCCGCCGAACGTGAAGCGCTCGGCGCGAGTGGGGGCGGGATCGTTCTCGGGGGCGAACCAGTCGCGCAGATGCGCATCGCGAATCTTCTCGTAATGCGTCTGCAGCGAGGACCAGGAGGGGAGCGAGTTCTGGGTCATAGCGTCCGTCTAACCAAGGGGCACGAGGAAAAGGCGCGCGCCTGAAGCGCGGCCGAGAGTGATGCGGCGATGCAGTCAGAGCGATGCCGCGCGGCCGGGTTCGTCGGGTGAGGGCGGCGGCCAGTGTGCGGTCAATGCCCGTCAGCCTTGCAAGCTCGCGAATTGCGTGGATTGCATGAATCTCGCGAAAGTGCGATGCATGCGAGCGCTGAATTTCGTCACCCTGTGCGATCGATCCGGCACGCGGCGCAGACAGCCAGTATAGCGGGGATGCGTGACGGGCTGCAGTGCCTTGAGCGCGAACGCAAAGGTTGGGATGAGTGGTGCGGGCGTTGGTGTAAAGGCTGGGGGCGAAAATGCTCAAAGCGAAGGCTCAAAGCGAAAACCGGTCGCCAGCGCTCGACGCGACAGACTTGCGATCGGTCAGCGCAATTCCGGCACACACGATCTCCGCATGAAGCGCACATCGCTCGCGCTTCATGCCCGATTCACGCCCGCTTTATGCCCGCCTCATGTCCCCATCATGCAACCGTCGGCGGATAGAACAACCGGTTGATCAATTCGCGCACCATCGGCGCGAGTTCGCCGGCCGTCAGACCCGCGGGGCCGCGGCCTTGCGCGGTCAGCATGTCGGCGGCGAGGCCGTGCAGATAGACGCCCGCGAGCGCCGCTTCATAGCGCGGCAGATGCTGTGCCAGCAAAGCGCCGATGATGCCGCCGAGCACGTCGCCGGTGCCGCCCGACGCGAGCGCGGCGTTGCCGCTCGGGTTGATCGCGAGGCGGCCGTCCGGCGCCGCGACGATCGTGCCGACGCCCTTCAGCACGACTACGCTCGCGAGGCGCGCGGCGAGCGCGCGTGCGGCGACAAGGCGGTCGCGCTGCACGGCGGGCGCGTCGCTGCCGAGAAGGCGTGCTGCTTCGAGCGGATGCGGCGTCAGGATGCAGGGATCGCCTTGCGCGCCGCGCGCGGCCACTGCGGCGGCAAGTGCGGGGTCTTGTGCGATCAGGTTCAGCGCGTCGGCATCGAGAAGCTTCGGCACGTCGAGTTGCAGCACGTCGCGCAGCACTTGCGTCGCGCGTTCGCGTTGCCCCATGCCGCAGCCGATCGCGAGCGCGTCCATTGTGTCGAGCGGCAGTGTGTCGGGTGCGTGCAGCATCAGTTCGGGATGCGGTGGATCGTAGGGCGGTGCGCCGTCGCCGAGCAGCGCGACGTGGACCTTGCCCGCGCCCGCGTAGAGCGCGGCGCGCGCCGCGAGGATCGCCGCGCCGCACATGCCGGTGTCGCCGCCGACCACTGCGAGGCTGCCGAACGTGCCCTTGTGGGTCGCGAAGTCGCGCGGCGGCATGAAGGTGCCGAAGAGGTCGGGCGCGTTCAGCCGGATGGCGGCGAGCGGGGTGCTGAGGGGGCGGCTGTTTGTGCTGTTGATGGCGTTGCCGTTGCTCGTATCGTTGCTTGTGTCGCTGCCCGTGCCGCTTTCCACACCGCCGCTTGCACCGTGATTCGTACTGCCGCTCGCCGCGTGTCCCATAGCGCGACTCGCAGCGTGGTCCGCATCACTGTTCGCGTCAGTGACAGCCCCACTCGCATCGCCATTGCCACCACCATCGACCCCTCTGCCCAAGCCGATCGGCGCGAGCATCAGATGGCCGGCGAGGTCGCGGCCTTGCGCGGTGAAAAGTCCCGGCTTCGCGCCGATGAACGTGATCGTGTGCGTCGCGCGGACAGTCGCTGCGCCGCTGCCGCCGACCACCGTACCGGTGTCGCCATCGAGGCCGCTCGGCACGTCGAGCGCAAGCACGATGCCGTGCGTCGGACGCGTCGCGCTGCGTTGCGACAGCAGACGCGCGACGCTCGCGAACACGCCATCGAGCGGCCGCGCGAGGCCGATGCCGAACATGCCGTCGACGAGCCAGCCATAGCCATCGAGCGAGGCGGGCGGCGCCGCGCTGATCGGCACGCCGGCGGCGCGCGCGAGGTCGAGCGCCCAGCGCGCGTCGGCCGGCTTCACCTCGACCGGCATGCAGAGCTCCACGGTGACGCCAGCCTTGTGCAACTCTGTTGCTACAACCAGCGCGTCGCCGCCGTTGTTGCCGGGGCCGGCGATCAACCAGACACGTTGCTGCGATTTCGTCACCGACGTGTCGGCGGCGATCCGTTCGAGCAGGAAGCGTGCGGCGGCGTGACCCGCGCGCGCCATCAGCGTGTGCTCGGGCAGCGCGGCGGCGGCCTGCGATTCGGCGATCCGCAGATCGTTCAGCGTGAGTAGTGGCAGCGCGCGATGGGGCGGGGCGGTCAACGGACCGAGAAACGTGGGTAGCGAGTTTTCTGCGTCTGTCATGGCGAATCCGGCGGTGCGCCCGCGGCGAGGCGGGCAGGCTTGGGAATCGCTATGGTAGTGCCGATGTCGTGTCGATGGGCGCGTGCTGTGTGGCGACGTCGCCGCGTGCGCGGCGGAACGCCCGGCATGCGAGCGGCGCAAGCGGTGCGGGCGTGCGCCAATGAGTCGGTGCGATGAGTCAGCGGATAAGCCCTCTGCCTTGATCGAGGTATCGCGACCGCATGGACCGTCACGCCTTGAGCGCGTCTTGTCGCGACATAGCCGGAGGGAGAAACCGGCCTGCCGGCGTTGGAACTCAAAACGCCGGAAGTCAAAACGCCAAGAACTAGCAAAACGCCAGAAACCGGCAAGAACCGCCGCCAGCCCCACGCGTCCTGGCACGAGCTTTACTGAAACCGCTCCGGCCGCAACGCCGCGAGCGTTTCCGGCGGAAGCGCCGACGCCTGCTCCGTCATCAGATCGGCGACGAGCCGGCCCGAGCCCCAGGCCAGCCCCCAGCCCGCCGGCCCATGTCCGGCGTTGACGAACAGACGCGGATGCAGCGCGTTGCCGATCACCGGCAAGCCATCCGGCGACAGCAGCTTCACGCCTTCCCACGGCAGTGCCGCCGAAATCCGTGCGGCGCCCGGAATCCAGTCGTGCGTCGCCTGGCCGAGCAGCGCGAGCGCCTCACTGGTCAGCGCCTCGCCGAGCGGCTTGTCGAGCTGGCTCGCGCCTTGCAGCACCGCGCCGCCGGCAACGCGCAGCCGATGGTTCATGCGGCTGATGCCGATGCGCTTGACCGCGTCGACGATCGCGACGTGCGGCGCGCATTCCTCGTGCGCGATCGGCGCGACGAGCGTATGGATGCGCAGCGCATGCAGCGGCAGCCGCAGGCCCGCGCGCTCGAGC
Source organism: Burkholderia sp. Ax-1724 (assembly GCF_011752995.1). Taxonomy (GTDB): domain Bacteria; phylum Pseudomonadota; class Gammaproteobacteria; order Burkholderiales; family Burkholderiaceae; genus Paraburkholderia. Next base: position 137,056 of record NZ_VWWL01000003.1, on the reverse strand, counting down.
AGCGCGAGGCTGCCGTGGCCGGCCGCGACCACGACCGCGTCGGCATGCACCACGTCGACTTCGCGCGCGCGCAGCGCGTCGTCGCGCGGCGTGAGTTCGACCGTCGCGCGCTGGCTTTCGAGGCGGATCGCCGAGACTTCGCGGCCCAGCATGAACTGCACGCTGCCCTCGATATCGAGAGTCTGTTTGACGAGCTTGGCGAAGAGCGGGCAGTTCGCGGTGCGCTCGTGCTCGAACAGCACGCCGCCCGCGAATGCCGGCTCGGTCGGCACCGCATGCTCGAAGGCCGCGCATTCGGCTGGTGTCAGCACGTGATGCGGCACCTCGAACCGGCGCAGCAGATCGAACGCGGTTGCGTTCTGCTCCCATTCGTGAGCGGCGCGCACGAGGTAAAGCAGTCCGCTTGCCTGTTCGAATTCGAGCCCGAAGCGCGCTTCCACGTCGGCCATCGATTCGCGCGAGGCTTCGATCAGCGGGCGCAGCAGCGCGTACTGGCGCGCGAACGCCTCGGGTTCCTGAAGCTCGGCGAGCCGCTTGACGAACTGCCGCGCGGGCCCGTTGAAGCCGGTCTTGCTGATCACGCCGTTTTTCGCGTTGTGGCGGCTGGCCATGAAGGTCGGGCCGAACCAGACGTCGAGCGGCGTGGGCAGCACGGTGCCGCCTTGTCCGTAAGTGGCGCCTTGCGCGACGGTCGCGTGCCGTTCGACGACGCAGACGCGGTGGCCGGCCGCGCGCAGGTGATAGGCGGTGGCGACGCCCGCTATCCCGCCGCCAATGACGATGACATCCATGCTCTGATTCGATGTGCCGACGGGCCGCTCGCGCGCCTTCCCGTTGGGCGTGACATGCGGCGCGCTACCGCGTGAGACCTCGTTCGCGCGCCGATCGGGTGAAAGGGCGAATGATAGCAGCCAAACCGCCGGCGCGGCGACGCGCACGGCACCGCGCGGCGCGCTTCGCGCGTGCGCCGAAGCCCGCTGGACGCCCGTTCCCGGGGTATAATCCCGGACTTCCTTTCCGCCTCACGTCGCCTGCATGCGCGACTCTCCGGCATCATTGAGCGACGCAACGTCAAGTCCCATGGCCCACTTCTCGTGTTTCCCCGGCGCTTCGGCCCTTTCCGATTTCCGTCAAACCCGCCTGCTCGAAACGCTGACGCGCATCGACGCGAATATCACCGGCGTGCGCGGCCAGTATCTGCACTTCGTCAACGCCCAGACCGAACTGTCCGCTGAAGACAGCGCGAAGGTCGAGGCGCTGATGCACTATGGCGATCCGTTCGAAGCCGGCAAGGAGCGGGGCGCCGTCGAGACCTTCCTCGTCGTGCCGCGCTTCGGCACCGTGTCGCCGTGGGCCAGCAAGGCAACCGACATCGCGCAGCTGTGCGGCCTCGCCCAGGTGCGCCGCATCGAGCGCGGCGTCGAGTACACGGTCACGCTGAAAAGCGGCCTGCTCGGCGGCAAGAAGGCGCTCTCCGACGAAGCGCGCGCGGCCGTCGCCGCGGCGCTGCACGACCGCATGACCGAGAGCGTCGCGCCGTCGCGCGAGCATGCGCTGCATCTGTTCGACGAACTGCCGGCCAAGCCGCTGCAAACCGTCGACGTGCTCGGCCGGGGCCGCGCCGCGCTCGAAAACGCCAACGCGGAACTGGGCCTCGCGCTCGCCGACGACGAAATCGACTACCTCGTCGACGCCTTCACGAAGCTCGGCCGCAACCCGACCGACGTCGAACTGATGATGTTCGCGCAGGCCAACAGCGAGCACTGCCGCCACAAGATCTTCAACGCGGACTGGACCATCGACGGCGAGAAGCAGGACATTTCGCTGTTCAACATGATCCGCAACACCGAGAAGCTGAATCCGCAGGGCACGATCGTCGCCTATTCGGACAACTCGGCGATCATGGCGGGCGGCATGGCCGAGCGCTGGTTCCCGCGCACGCCGGCCGAAGCCGGCGCGAACGGCTTGCCCGAGCACTACCGCCGCGGCGTCGAGCTCACGCACACGCTGATGAAGGTCGAAACGCACAATCACCCGACCGCGATCTCGCCGTTCCCGGGCGCCGCGACCGGCGCGGGCGGCGAAATCCGCGACGAAGGCGCGACCGGCCGTGGCGCGCGTCCGAAGGCGGGGCTCGCGGGCTTCACGGTGTCGAACCTCGAACTGCCGGACGCCGTCGAGTCGTGGGAAAACGCGCGCGATGCCGCGCAGCCGCTCGAACAGCGCAATCCGGCCGCGCAGCACGAAGCCTACGGCCGTCCGGACCGCATCGCCTCGCCGCTGCAGATCATGATCGACGGCCCGCTCGGCGGCGCCGCGTTCAACAACGAATTCGGCCGGCCGAACCTCGGCGGCTATTTCCGCGCTTACGAGCAGAACGTCAGGGGCCTCGTGCGCGGCTATCACAAGCCAATCATGATCGCCGGCGGCATCGGCAATATCTCCGACCAGCACACGCACAAGCACGATCTGCCGGAAGGGTCGCTGCTGATCCAGATCGGCGGCCCGGGCATGCGCATCGGCATGGGCGGCGGTGCTGCGAGTTCGATGGCGACCGGCACCAACACGGCCGAACTCGACTTCGACTCGGTGCAGCGCGGCAACCCCGAAATCGAGCGGCGCGCGCAGGAAGTCATCAACGCGTGCTGGCAGCTCGGCGAGAAGAACCCGATCCTCAGCATTCACGACGTCGGCGCGGGCGGTTTGTCGAACGCGTTCCCCGAAGTGGTGGACGGCGCGGGCAAGGGCGCGGTGTTCGAACTGCGCAAGATCCAGCTTGAAGAAAGCGGCCTGTCGCCGCGCGAAATCTGGTCGAACGAAGCGCAGGAGCGCTACGTGCTCGCCATCGCGCCGGCCGATCTGCCGGCGTTCGAAGCGATGTGCCGGCGCGAGCGCTGCCCGTTCGCGGTGATCGGCACGGCCACCGCCGAGCGTCAGCTGAAGCTGATCGATGCCGAGCAGAGCGAAGCCGCGCATCAGCCCGTCGATATGCCGATGGAAGTGTTGCTCGGCAAGCCGCCGCGCATGCATCGCGACGTCAGGCGCATCGAGCGCAAGCTCGAACCGGTCGAGGTGACCGGCCTCGCGCTGCAGGACGTCGCGCAGAGCGTGCTGCGTCATCCGACGGTGGCGAGCAAGTCGTTCCTGATTACGATCGGCGACCGCTCGGTCGGCGGCACGACCGCGCGCGACCAGATGGTCGGTCCGTGGCAGGTGCCGGTGGCCGACGTCGCGATCACGACGATGGACTACGCCGGTTTCCGCGGCGAAGCGATGACGATGTCCGAGCGCACGCCGCTCGCCGTGATCGATGCGCCGGCTTCGGGCCGCATGGCGGTCGGCGAGGCGATCACGAACATTGCCGCGGCGCCGATCGCGTCGCTCGACAAGCTCAAGCTGTCGGCCAACTGGATGGCCGCGTGCGGCGCACCGGGCGAAGACGCGGCGCTCTACGACACGGTCAAGGCGATCGGCATGGAACTGTGCCCGGCGCTCGGCATCAGCATTCCGGTCGGCAAGGATTCGCTGTCGATGCGCACGCGCTGGGAAGACCGCGGCGTCGCCAAGGAAGTGGTCGCGCCGGTCTCGCTGATTATCTCGGCGTTCGCGCCGGTCGAAGACGTGCGCCGCCATCTGACGCCGCAACTGCGCCGGGTCGCCGACGCCGGCGATTCGGTGCTGATCGCGATCGATCTCGGCCGCGGCAAGCATCGTCTCGGCGGCAGCATCCTCGCGCAGGTCACGCAGCAGGTCGGCGACACGGTGCCCGATGTCGACGATCCCGAAGACCTCAAGCGCTTCTTCAACGCGATCCAGTCGCTCAACCGCGACGGCAAGCTGCTCGCGTACCACGACCGCTCGGACGGCGGCCTGTGGGCGACGGTCTGCGAAATGGCGTTCGCGGGTCACGCGGGCGTGTCGCTGAACGTCGACATGCTCGTGCTCGACGCGAACCACGAATCCGATTACGGCGACGCGAAGGACTGGGCCAAGCAGACGAGCGGCCGCCGCGAAGACCGCACGATTCGCGCGCTCTTCAACGAAGAGCTCGGCGGCGTGATCCAGGTGCGCGCGGCCGATCGCGACGCCGTGCTCGGCGCGTTGCGCGAGCACGGCCTGTCGGCCTGCTCGCATGTGATCGGCAAGGTCAACGAGCGCGACGTGATCGAGGTCTATCGCGACGCGAAGAAGGTCTACGAAGCGCCGCGCGCCGAACTGCATCGCACGTGGAGCGAAGTGAGCTGGCGCATCGCGCGTCTGCGCGACAACCCCGCTTGCGCCGATGCCGAATACGACACGCTGCTCGACGCGGCCGACCCCGGCATCGCGCCGGCGCTGAGCTTCGATCCGGCGCAAGACGTGGCGGCGCCGTTCGTGGGCAAGGGCGCGCGTCCGCGCGTCGCGATCCTGCGCGAGCAGGGTGTGAACTCGCACCTCGAAACGGCCTATGCATTCGATCGCGCCGGTTTCGACGCGCACGACGTCCACATGAGCGATCTGCTGGCGGGCCGAGCGAATCTCGCCGACTTCGCCGGCGCGGTCGCCTGTGGCGGCTTCTCGTACGGCGACACGCTCGGCGCGGGCGAAGGCTGGGCGAAGACGATCCGCTTCAACGCGCAACTGGCCGATATGTTCGCGGCGTTCTTCGGCCGTGACGACACGTTCGCGCTCGGCATCTGCAACGGCTGCCAGATGATGAGCAGCCTCGCCTCGATGATTCCCGGCGCCGAAGCATGGCCGAAGTTCACGCGCAACAAGTCGGAGAAATTCGAGGCGCGCTTCTCGCTCGTCGAGGTGCAGGCATCGCCGTCGATCTTCTTCGCGGGCATGGAAGGCTCGCGCATTCCGGTCGCGGTTGCGCACGGCGAAGGCTTTGCAGACTTCTCGCAGCAGGGCGACAAGTCGAAGGTCGCGGTGGCGATGCGTTATATCGATCACCGTGGCGAGGCAACGGAGCAGTATCCGTTCAACCCGAACGGTTCGCCCGAGGGTATTACGTCGGTCACCACGGCCGATGGCCGCTTCACGGTGCTGATGCCGCACACCGAGCGCGTGCACCGCACGGTGCAGATGAGCTGGCATCCGCAGGGCTGGGGCGAGATCGGCACGGACGCGAGCCCGTGGCTGCGCGTGTTCCAGAACGCGCGCCGCTGGCTCGGTTAAGCGATGCGTTGATGTGGGCGAGGCGTGTCGCCTGGCGCGACGGCCTTGTCGGCTAGACCTTGCATCCCGGCAGGTTGTAGCGAACCGCCCACATAACGCGAAATTCGCAGCGTCGTGAAGTCCGCAGCAAACGTCTCGCAACGCGACAGCAACAAAAAAGCCGCCCTCGGGCGGCTTTTTTGCTTCTGGCTTCGGAAGAAGCGGGGCTTGCGCAACCCGCTTTCCGGCGCTTACTGAATCTTCGCGTTCTTGCGCAAACCTTCCTCGAACGCCTGCAGTTTTTCCTGCTGGATCTGCTGCACGATCTGCGCGCGCACCTGTTCGAGCGGCGGCGGCGTGATGGCGCGGATGTCGTCGACGCGGATGATGTGCCAGCCGAATTGCGTGTGCACCGGCGTGTCGGTCATCTGGCCTTTCTGCAGATGCGTGGCTGCGTCCGCGAATTCTGGCACGTAGGCCTTCGGGTCCGACCAGTCGAGGTCGCCGCCGTTCTTGCCCGAGCCCGGGTCCTTCGAGTACTGCCTGGCCAGGTCTTCGAAGCTCGCACCCGCCTTGATCTTCGCGATCAGGTCCTTCGCCTGCTGCTCGTTGTCGACGAGGATGTGGTGCAGGTGATATTCCTTGCCGCCCGCGTCCTTGATCAGCGCGTTGTAGCGCGCGGTGACTTCGGCGTCGGTCGGCTGGTTGTTCTTCACGAAATCTTCGATCAGCGCGCGCAGCACGACGGTTTGCTGCGCGACCGCGACTTGCGCCTTGACGTCGGGGCGGTTCGGCAGGCCACGACGCAGCGCTTCCTGCATCAGGATTTCGCGGTTCACCAGTTCTTCGCGCACGGCCTGCTGCAATTGCGGCGTGTTCTGCTGGCCTTGATGAACCAGTTGATCGATCAGCGCATCGGCGCGTGCCTTCGGAATCGGCGTGCCGTTCACGACGGCGATGTTCTGTGCGAATGCAGGTGCGGCCGCGAATGCAGCCAGCAACACCCAGAGGCGGGTTTTCTTCAAGGTCATCGAGAGTTCCTAGCGGGGCAACAAAGCAAATTCTTCGGGCGTATACGCCGTGATGGCAAGGGCATGGATGCCGCGCTGCATGGCATCGGCCAGCGCATCATACACCATGCGATGCCGCGCCACGCGGGCCTTGCCGGCAAATGCGGCGGCCACGATCGTGACACTGAAATGACCGCCGGCCGCGGCGCCGGCGTGGCCCGCGTGCTGCGCGCTGTCGTCGGTGATGCGGATCGACTCGACCGGCGCGAGTGCGGCCAAAAGGCGTGCTTCGATCAGCACGGCGCGCTCGGCGGTCGTGGCGTGCATGAACAGATCGCTCATGTCATTCTTCCTTCATGTACTTCGACAGCCACAGGCTCTGTCCGACGATGAACACGAGCAGGCAGCCGGTGGCGCCGAACAGCTTGAAATTGACCCACTGGTCGGTCGTGTAGTGATAGGCGACGAACAGGTTCAGGAGGCCGAGCAGCACGAAAAACACCGCCCAGACGAGGTTCAGCTTGCTCCAGATCGCGTGCGGCAGCGTGATCTGCTTGCCCATCATCGCTTCGATCAGGTTCTTGTTGAAGCCGAGTTGCGAGACGATCAGCGCGACGGAAAACGCCCAGTACAGCACGGTCGGTTTCCATTTGATGAAGGTGTCGTTGTGCAGCACGAGCGTCGCGCCGCCGAACACGACGACGACGCCGAGGCTCACCCACAGCATCGGGTCGACCTTGCGATGGCGGAACGCGACCCACGCGATCTGCACCAGGGTTGCGACGATCGCCACTGCCGTCGCCGTGAAAATGCCCCAGATCTTGAAGGCGACGAAGAACAGGATGATCGGGAACAGATCGAACAGGAATTTCATTATCTGGTCGGGAAGTCGGAGAGTGAGTGGAGCGGTAAATCAGGCAACGGGTTGAGTGACGCAGTGCGTGCGGCAATGGCTGATCGCTGCGCGCCCGCCGTTGCGCAAGCGGGCGGCCCGCGCGATAAGACCCGTGACGGCTTGCGGGCGCGGTGCCGCGAGCGGCACCGCCAGCCGGCGGCACGAGGCGCCCTCGCATGCTGCCCAGACACGACCACGTGACGAACACGCTACGGACAGGTCACGAACACGGCCCGAAAGCCGGCTGAAGGGCGCCGCGCGCGGCGCAACGCCCGAATCCCGGGGCCATGCCTGCCACCGGCCTTGCCCTTGGATTTCGCGCCGCGTTACTTGGGCTCGAATTGTAACGCAGCCGAATTGATGCAGTAACGCAGACCAGTCGGCGCCGGTCCGTCTTCGAATACGTGGCCGAGGTGCGCGCCGCACTTCTTGCATTGCACCTCGATACGCAGCATGCCGTGCGAACGGTCGGTCTTCTCGGCGATCACCTCGCCGTCGATCGGCCGGAAGTAGCTCGGCCAGCCGCAGCCCGCGTCGAACTTGGTGTCCGATTCGAACAGCGGGGTGCCGCAACAGACGCAGTCGTAAATGCCGCGCTCCCAGTGATCGTGATAGCGGCCCGTGAACGGGCGCTCGGTGGCCGCGTGGCGCGTCACCTGATATTCGATGTCGGAGAGCTGCTTGCGCCATTCGGTATCGCTTTTCTGGACCGCGGGGGCGTCGTGCTTGAGATCGTCGGGATTGTTCATGGTCGCTTCCTGTCTCGGGTCGGGCCTGGAAATGCCCGGTTTCAGTCTCGGTATGTTGAAGGCGGAGCCGCCCACGCGTCACGACGAACAGCTGACTTCGAGCGAGCTCGCCCAGTCGGGCGGCAGGCCCGCATACGCGGCGTATTCGGGCTGTTCGTCGAACGGGCGGCGCAGCACGGTCGCGAGCCGTTCCACTTCGGAAAAATCCTTTTCCTTCGCGCGCTGGATCGCGGTTTCCGCCAGATGGTTGCGAAGTACGAATTTGGGGTTCACGCGGTTCATTGCAATGGCGCGCGCGGCATCGTCGCGTGTTTCTTCGGACAGCCGCGCGCGATAGTCGTTCGCCCAGGCGTCGAAGGCGGCGCGGTCGAGGAACAGGTCGCGCACCGGCGCGTCGCTGCTCGCATCGTGTTTCGACAGGCTCGCGAGATGGCGGAACGTCAGCGTGAAATCGGCGCGGTTCGCATGCATCACTTCGAACAGGCGATTCACGAGCGCGTCGTCGCCTTCGCGCGCGTGTTCGAGTCCGAGCTTCGCGCGCATACGGTTGGCGAGCGCCGGCGCGAAGCGGTCCTTGAAGCCGCTGAGCACGCGTTGCGCGTCTTCGATCGCCTTGTCGCCGCGCACGCTTGCGTCGTGCCGTTCGCCGAGGATCGGCAGCAGCCCTTGCGCGAGGCAGAACAGGTTCCAGTAGGCGACCTGCGGCTGCCGCTGGTACGCGTAGCGGCCGTGCGTATCGGAGTGATTGCAGATGTGGTTCGCGTCGAAGCCGTCCAGGAAACCGAACGGGCCGTAGTCGATCGTGAGGCCGAGGATCGACATGTTGTCGGTATTCATCACGCCGTGACAGAAACCGACCGCCTGCCAGTCGACCATCAGATCGGCGGTGGAGCGCACCGCCTCGTCGAGCAGCGCGAGATACGGGTCGTCGGCTTCGCGGCAATGCGGATAGAAGCGTTCGATCACGTGATCGGCCAGCGTGCGCAACGCATCGACGCGATCGTTCGCATAGAAATGCTCGAAGTGACCGAAGCGCACGAAGCTCGGCGCGACGCGCGTGACCACCGCGGCGGTTTCGATCGTCTCGCGCCGCACCGGCTGATCGGAGCCGATCACGCACAACGCGCGCGTGGTCGGAATGCCGAGATGATGCATCGCCTCCGAGCACAGATATTCGCGGATCGACGAGCGCAGCACCGCGCGGCCGTCGGCCATGCGCGAATAGGGCGTGAGGCCCGCGCCCTTCAGTTGCAGTTCGAAGCGCTGGCCGTCGTGTGCGAGTTCGCCGAGGCCGAGCGCGCGGCCGTCGCCGAGCTGGCCGGCCCACACGCCGAACTGGTGCCCCGAGTACACCGACGCATACGGCAGCGCCTCAGCGGGCCAGTTGCGCGTCGCGTTGCCGCAGAACAGTTCGATGAAACCCGGATCATGCTCGATGCCTGGCGGCAAACCGAGCAGCGCGGCGGTCTCGGCGGAAAAGCCGACCCGGTACGGTGCGCTGAGCGGCGCGGCGGGCAGGCGCGTGAGAAACGTGCTGCCGAGCCGCGCGAAGGCGTTGTCGGGGGGAGTGGCGAGTGTGTTGGAAAGATCCGTCAAAGCTGCGGATAGCCCTGCAATGCTTGGGGAAAACGACATATTGAGCGCCTCTGGATTAACCGATATTGTAAGTCCGCGCCCGCGGCGCTGCTGGCTGGCCGCCTGAACGGTTCGGACGGAGTTGCTTCGTTCGGTGCCGCCTGGTTCAGCCTGGTTCCTTTGGGTCCGTTGGGTCCCATTCGGCCACGGTCGCCGCCGCAACGATTTTCCGCCTTGCGCGCCTCAACCGCTTGCCGATCCGAATCGAAGTAAATTACAGCCAGGCAGGGCGAATCGAAACGCCAGCCGACCACAACCCGAACGCAATCCGCCCCTATCGACAAGCCGAGGAGACTCCGCCTTATGACGACGCCGTTGCTGGGCCAGATGATGGACGTGCCGCTCACCGTGTCATCGCTGCTCGCGCACGCCGCGCGGCATTTCGGCAGCACCGAGATCGTGTCGCGCCGCATCGAAGGCGATCTGCATCGCTACACCTACCGCGATTGCGAGCAGCGCGCGAAGCAGCTCGCGCAGGCGCTGATCGCGCTCGGCGTCGAGGCGGGCGAGCGGGTCGCAACGCTCGCCTGGAACGGCTACCGGCATCTCGAAGCGTATTACGGCACGGCTGGCTTCGGCGCCGTATGCCACACGATCAACCCGCGGCTCTTTCCCGACCAGATCGCCTACATCGTCAATCACGCGGACGACGCCTACGTGCTGTTCGACACGACGTTCGCCGCGCTCGTCGATACGCTCGCGCCGCAGTGCCCGAAAGTGCGCGGCTGGATCGCGTTGTGCGACGAAGCGCATCTGCCGTCGATGCAAACGCCGGTGCTCTGCTACGAAACGCTGATGGCCGCGCAGGACGGCCACTTCGCGTGGCCCGCGCTCGACGAGCGCCAGGCCTCGTACCTCTGCTATACGTCGGGCACGACCGGCAATCCGAAGGGCGCGCTGTATTCGCATCGCTCGACGGTGCTGCATGCGCTCGGCGCCTCGCTGCCCGATGCGATGTGCCTGTCCGCGCGCGACAGCGTGCTGCCCGTGGTGCCGATGTTCCACGTCAATGCATGGGGCATTCCGCATGCGGCGCCGCTGACCGGCGCGAAGATCGTGCTGCCCGGCAAGGATCTCGACGGCAAGTCGCTCTACGAACTGATGGAGCGCGAGCGCGTCACGTATTCGGCCGGCGTGCCGACCGTCTGGCTCGGTCTGCTCAACTACCTGCGCGAGGCGGGCGTGAAGTTTTCCTCGCTGGAGCGCACGGTGATCGGCGGCTCCGCGTGTCCGCCCGCGATGCTGCGCACGTTCGAGGACGACTACGGCGTGCAGGTGATCCACGCATGGGGCATGACCGAGATGTCGCCGCTCGGCACCTTGTCGAAACTGACGTGGGAGCAGAGCCAGCGGCCGGTGGCGGAGCAGCGCAAGCTGCTCGAAAAGCAGGGCCATACGATCTATGGCGTCGACATGAAGATCGTCGGCGAGGACGGCCGCGAATTGCCGTGGGACGGCGTCGCGTTCGGCGATCTGCACGTGCGCGGACCGTGGGTGATCGACCGGTATTTCCGCAAGGACGACGCGCCGCTCGTCGACGGCTGGTTCCCGACCGGCGACGTCGCGACGATCGACCGCGACAGCTTCCTGCATATCACCGACCGCTCGAAGGACGTCATCAAGTCGGGCGGCGAATGGATCAGCTCGATCGACGTCGAGAACGTCGCGATCGCGCATCCGGGCGTGGCCGAAGCGGCCTGCATCGCGTGCGCGCATCCGAAGTGGACCGAGCGGCCGCTGCTCGTTGTTGTCAAGCGCGCGGGGCACGAGCCCACGCGCGAGGAACTGCTCGCGTTCTATGACGGCAAGGTCGCGAAGTGGTGGATTCCCGACGACGTCGTGTTCGTCGACGAACTGCCGCACACGGCGACCGGCAAGCTGCAGAAGCTCAAGCTGCGCGACCGGTTCCGCGACCATGTGCTGCCGTCCGCGCTCGACGACGCCCGGGATTGTCCGCTAACGCCGCTTGCGGCCGACGCCAGGGGAAACCCTGTCTGACTCTAAATTGAACGATCGTTCTTTTTTGTGTATTCTGCCTGCTGACCCCGGATTCATCGGTCGAAAAAAGTCCGACAATGAGCGGACCCGATCACGGACCCGGTGAGCCGGACGGGCGGCGCATCACGCGCCGCCTCATTGCATGGATCGCATGGAGGCAGGCATGGCGGTAAACGACGCAGTAGTGGACTACACGACTCATGACGGCGTGGCCGTCATCACGCTGAACAATCCCCCTGTGAATGGCCTTGGACTGTCGACGCGAGCGGGCATCGTCGAAGGGCTCGAGCGCGCGCAGAACGATCCGGCCATCAAGGCCGTCGTGCTGACGGGGGCGGGCAAGGCCTTTTCGGGCGGCGCCGACATCACCGAATTCAATACGCCGAAGGCGACCCAGGAGCCGACGCTCGCGACCGTCATCAAGGCCGTCGAAGGCAGCGCGAAGCCGGTCGTCGCGGCGATTCACAGCGTCGCGATGGGCGGCGGCCTCGAACTCGCGCTCGGCGCGCATTACCGCGTTGCCGCGGCCGGCGCGCAGATCGCGCTGCCCGAAGTGAAGCTCGGCATTTTGCCGGGCGCGGGCGGCACGCAGCGTCTGCCGCGCGCGATCGGTCTCGAAGCCGCGCTGAACATGATCGTCTCGGGCGCGCCGGTGCTCTCCGAAAAGCTCGCCGACTCGGGCCTGTTCGACGAAGTCGTCGCCAACCCGGCCGAACTCGCCGAAGCGGCGCTCGCCTTCGCGCGCAAGGTGGGCGCGAAGGCGGGCCCGCATCCGAAGGTGCGCGAGCGCAAGATCGAGCATCCGAACGCAGCCGGTTTCATCCAGTTCGCGCGCAACAGCGTCGCGGCAATCGCGAAGCATTTCCCGGCGCCGCACAAGTGCATCGACGCGGTGGAAGCCGGTGTGCAGAACGGCTTCGACAAGGGCCTCGCCTTCGAGCGCGAATGTTTTCTCGCGCTCGTGCAGACACCCGAGAGCCGCGCGTTGCGTCATGCGTTCTTCGGCGAACGCGCGGCGAGCAAGATTCCCGATGTGCCGTCCGATACGCCCGTGCGCGAGATCGGCCAGGTGGCCGTGATCGGCGCGGGCACGATGGGCGGCGGCATCGCGATGAACTTCATCAACGCGGGCATTCCGGTCACGCTGCTCGAAACGAAGCAGGAAGCGCTCGACCGCGGGCTCGCGACGATCCGCAAGAACTACGAGGCGACAGTCAGGAAGGGCAAGCTCAAGCCTGAGGTGATGGAACAGCGCCTCGCGCTGCTGAAGCCGACGCTTTCCTACGACGACCTGAAGAGCGCCGACCTGATCGTCGAAGCCGTGTTCGAAGAACTGGGCGTGAAGGAGCAGGTGTTCCGCCGCCTCGACGAAGTCGCGAAGCCCGGCGCGATTCTCGCCTCGAACACGTCGACGCTCGATGTCGACAAGATTGCCGCGTTCACGAAGCGTCCGCGGGACGTGGTCGGCATGCACTTCTTCAGCCCGGCCAACGTGATGAAGCTGCTCGAAGTCGTGCGCGGCAAGGAGACCGCGAAGGACGTGCTCGCCACCGTGATGAAGGTCGCGAAGAAGATCAAAAAGACCGCGGTCGTCTCGGGCGTATGCGACGGCTTTATCGGCAATCGCATGATCGAGCAGTACGTGCGCCAGGCGCTCTTCATGCTCGAAGAAGGTGCGCTGCCCGCGCAGGTCGACAAGGCGATCGAGAAGTTCGGCTTCGCAATGGGGCCGTTCCGCATGAGCGATCTCGCCGGCAACGACATCGGCTGGGCGATTCGCAAGCGCCGCTATCTCGAGTATCCCGAGATGCATTATTCGAAGATCGCTGACCGTCTGTGCGAAATGGGCCGCTTCGGCCAGAAGACCGGCGGCGGCTGGTACGACTACAAGGCAGGCGACCGCACCGCGTATCCGTCGAGCGTGGTCAACGAGATGATCGGCGCGTATTCGAAAGAGGCCAACGCCGAGCGCCGCAAGATCAGCGACGAGGAAATCGTCGAGCGGCTCGTGTTCGCGCTCGTCAACGAAGGCGCGAAGATTCTCGAAGAGGGCATTGCGTCGAAGGCGTCGGACATCGACATGGTCTATCTGACCGGCTACGGCTTTCCGCTTCATCGCGGCGGCCCGATGCTGTACGCGGACACGGTCGGGCTCTACAACGTCGAGCGCGCGATTCGCCGCTATGCGGCGCAGCCGAACGGCGACGCGTGGAAGCTCGCGGCCAGCATCGCGAAGCTGGCCGCCGAGGGGCGCGGCTTCAACGGCTGAGCGGACGACGGGGATCGGCGCGGCGGCTTCGCGCGGCGCCGATCCCACCCGAATCGAGTCTGGATCAGACTCGGACCAAACTCGAATCAGACTCGAATCAGACTCGGATCAAACGACAGAGGCGGCGCGCCCACGCGCATAAAACCGGCATGAAACCGGGATGAAGCGCACGGCATCGAGCCGGCGCGCCGCTCTCGACACTGCAATGGGAGACACGCATGACTGACGCCGTAATCGTATCCACCGCCCGCACGGGTCTCGCCAAATCGTGGCGCGGCGGTTTCAACATGACGCATGGCGCGACGCTCGGCGGCCACGTGACGCAGGCCGCGGTCGAGCGCGCGAAAATCGACCCGGCGCGCGTCGAGGACGTCATCATGGGCTGCGCGAATCCGGAAGGCGCGACCGGCGCCAATATCGCGCGGCAGATCGCGCTGCGCGCGGGCCTGCCGGTCAGCGTGCCGGGCATGACCGTGAACCGCTTCTGCTCGTCGGGCTTGCAGACGATCGCGCTGGCCGCGCAACGCGTGATCGCCGGTGAGGGCGACGTGTTCGTCGCCGGTGGCGTCGAGTCGATCTCGTGCGTGCAGAACGAGATGAACCGCCACATGATGACCGAAGGCTGGCTCAACGAGCACAAGCCGGAAATCTACTGGCCGATGCTGCAGACGGCCGAGAACGTCGCGAAGCGCTACGCGATTTCGAAGGAACGCCAGGACGAATACGGCGCGCGCTCGCAGCAGCGCGCGGCGGCCGCGCTCGAAGCCGGCCGGTTCAAGGACGAGATCGTGCCGCTGACGGTGCTCGCCGGTGTCGCCGATAAAGCGACCGGGCGGCTCTATACGAAGGAGGTGACGGTCAGCAGCGACGAAGGCATTCGCGCTGACACGACGCTCGAAGGCGTCGCGAAGATTCGCACGGCGGTGCCGGGCGGCGTGATCACCGCGGGCAACGCGAGCCAGTTCTCGGACGGCGCGTCGGCCAGCGTGGTGATGAACGCGACGCTCGCGGAGCGTGAAGGTTTGCAGCCGCTCGGTATTTTCCGCGGCTTCGCGGTGGCCGGTTGCGAGCCCGACGAAATGGGCATTGGCCCGGTGTTTGCGGTGCCGAAGCTGTTGAAGAAGGCCGGCCTCAAGGTCGAGGACATCGGCCTGTGGGAGCTGAACGAAGCGTTCGCGGTGCAGGTGCTCTATTGCGCGGATACGCTTGGCATTCCGCACGACCGCCTCAACGTGAACGGCGGCGCGATCGCGGTCGGCCACCCGTATGGCGTGTCGGGCGCGCGGCTCGTCGGCCATGCGCTGATCGAGGGCAAACGGCGCGGCGTGAAGTTCGTCGTGGTGACGATGTGCATCGGCGGCGGGCAGGGCGCGGCGGGCTTGTTCGAAGTGGTCTGAGGTGGCCTGAGGTGGTGGGTGCCGGGAGCGCATCTGTGAGCAAGCTCACGGTGATGCGATGCCCGGTAGCCTCGGTAGCGGCAGGCCAGGCGCGCCCTGGTCGACAAGGGGCATCGTGCGGGTCAGGTCCGCCGGAGAGCTTGTCGCGTGGCAGATAGTGAATCTGTGCGAACTGCGCGGCGCACGGGAAGGCGAGCGCGTGGCGCATGGAGGCGAATGCGGGCACGGCCAGCGGCATGTGTGCAAGAAGCACCGGGTGACATTGAGCCACCCGCGTGCGGAGACAAGGGAACTATGCACCCAGAATACGCTTCAATTCGTCGAAAAACGAAGCAGTTGTATAGCCCCATAGAACCGGGTTGAAATTGAATCCATAGGCTTCATAGAATTTTGTGTCGAGACTCTCACCTGCCTCTTTTTTGAATGTGTCTATTTCCGATAGCGCCTCTGCGATTTCTTCCGGAGAACTGTCTCGCTTGTAGCAAGAGACGACATCTTCCAGCGTATCGCCCCAAAGATCGCTATCCTGGTTGAGATATCCCCCGAACAGCACATAGAACTGGGGATAGGATTTTTCGTTCATCATTGCAGTAGATAAGACAACCTGAGCCGTACTCATATTGATATTCCGGGCGCAATCTCTCGCGCAATTGTGCCTCAGTCCGCCCGACACGCTTTTCGATTGTATGCCCGCCGACCCAGCTACCGTTTTCGCTTCATGCTTCGTCAGTCTGATACGCCAGGCTAAACAGATGATGAGCGAATGAAGCGCAACCCGTGAGCAACCGATAAGCACCCCATGAGCGAACGAAGAAGCACAGCGACGCGAATGCACCGAAGCGATAGCAGGTATCATTTTTCGCCACGCGCGTATGCGCTTGCGTCCGCGTTTGTGCCCGCGCGCGCCTTGCGCGGCGACCGTCCGCGTGATGCGACCGTTCCAGATGCAGACGCCGCTGACCACGAACTCCGAACACTGCAATGACCGACTCGACCTCATCCGCCCGCAGCGGCAACGCTTCGTTGCCCGAAAGCCCCTTCGTCGACCGCCTCGGCGCGCGCTTGCTCAGCGCCGCCGACGGCGTCAGCGAAGTCGTGCTGCCCTTGCAGCCCGATCACATGAACACCTGGGACGTCGCGCACGGCGGCGTTACGATGACGCTCGCCGACGTCGCGCTCGCGATGGCCGCGCGCAGTCTCGCCGGCGACGGCGTCGGCGTCGTCACGGTCGAGATGAAGGTCAACTTCATGCAGCCCGGCCGCGGCGAGTTGCGCGCGAGCGGCCGCGTGCTGCACCGCTCGACCACGATGGCCTATTGCGAAGGCGAGATCCGCGACAGCGAAGGCCACTTCGTCGCCAAGGCGCTCGGCACCTTCAAGTACATGCGCCGCCTCGCGGTGGGCCGCGACGTGACGCGCCAGCGTCTGCGCAGCGACCCGTCGGCAAAACCCGGTCCGAGCGACTGACCGCGCAACCTCACGGCGCGCGCGAGGCACGACGACGCGCGCGCTGGCCAACCGAACCATCGGCAACTTAATTTGCAACTTAATTTGCAACTCCATCGGCAAACCAGGGAGACGACCCTCATGACCCAGATCAACCGGCAGGTTCTGCTCGCTTCGCGTCCGCAAGGCGAAGTCACGCCCGATAACTTCAGGCTCGTCGAAACGCCGCTCGCCCCGCTCGCCGAAGGCGAGGTGCGCGTGCGCAACCACTTCCTGTCGCTCGATCCGTACATGCGCGGCCGCATGAACGACAGCAAGTCGTACGCGGCGCCGCAGCCGCTCGACGAAGTGATGATCGGCGGCACGGTCGGCGAAGTGGTCGAATCGAAGAACCCGAAGTTCGCGGTCGGCAACAAGGTCGTCGCGATGTTCGGCTGGCAGGAGTACGGCACCTCGAACGGCGCGGGCATGCAGAAGGTCGACGACACGCATGTGCCGCTCCCGGCCTATCTTGGCCCGGTCGGCATGCCGGGCGTCACCGCGTGGTACGGGCTCAACCGCATCATCGCACCGAAGGCGGGCGAGACGGTCGTCGTCAGCGCGGCGAGCGGGGCGGTGGGCAGCGTGGTCGGCCAGCTCGCGAAGGCGGCCGGGGCGCGCGCGGTCGGCATCGCGGGCGGCGCGGAGAAATGCCGCTACGTCGTCGAGACGCTCGGCTTCGACGCCTGCGTCGACTACAAGGCCGGCAATCTCTACCAGGACCTGAAGGCCGCGACGCCCGACGGTATCGACGGCTGCTTCGAGAACGTCGGCGGCGAGGGGCTCGATGCGACGCTCGCGCGCATGAACGCGTTCGGGCGCATCGCGTTGTGCGGTTTCATCGCCGGGTATGACGGCCAGCCGGTACCGCTCAAAAATCCCTCGCTGATGCTGACGCAGCGGCTGCTCGTGCAGGGCTTTATCGTCTCGGAGCATATGGAGGTGTGGCCCGAGGCGCTCGCGCAGCTCGGCACGCTCGTCGCGCAGAAGAATCTGCATTATCGCGAGACCATTGCGCAAGGGCTCGACGCCGCGCCCGAGGCGTTCATCGGTCTGCTCAAGGGCCGCAACTTCGGCAAGCAGCTGGTCAGGCTGATCTGATCCCGGCGCGGCGTCACCACTCAACCAGGGAGTAGTCCAACGATGTTCGAATTCGCAGGCAAGGTGGCGGTAATCACCGGCGCTGGCGGCGGCTTCGGCCGTGCGTTCGCGCAAAAGGGCGCGGCGCTCGGCATGAAGCTCGTGCTCGCCGACGTCAGCGCCGACGCGCTCGCGCAGACCGTCGACGCCTTGCGCGCGGCCGGCGCCGAGGCGATCGGCGTGCCGACCGACGTCGCCAACGCGGGCGAGGTCGAAGCGCTGGCCGAGGCCGCGCTCGCCGCGTTCGGCAAGGTGCATCTGCTCTTTAACAACGCGGGCGTGGGCTCGGGCGGCTTCCTGTGGGAAAGCAGCGCGAACGACTGGTCGTGGGTGTTCGGCGTCAACGTGATGGGCGTCGCGCACGGCGTGCGCGTCTTCACGCCGATCATGCTCGCGCAGAAGGAGCCCGCGCATATCGTCAACACGGCGTCGGTGGCGGGGCTGCTGTCGCCGCCCGCGATGGGTATCTACAACGCGTCGAAGCACGCGGTCGTGTCGCTGACCGAGACGCTTTATCACGACCTGCGGCTCGCGCAGGCGGGCACGGCTGGCGAGGTTGGCGAGGTTGGCTGTTCGTTGCTGTGTCCGGCCTTCGTGCCGACCGGCATCGCCGATGCCGAGCGCGCGCGCCCGGCCGGGCTGCGCAACGCGGGTCGGCCGACCCGCTCGCAGATCGCGGCGGGCAAGCAGTTGCAGCGCGCGGTGCAGTCGGGCAAGCTGTCCGCCGCCGATGTTGCCGACCTCGCGTTCGAGGCGATTGCCGCGCGGCGTTTCTATATCGTCACGCATCCCGGCATCATGGCGACCGTGAAGCTGCGTCACGAAGATATCGAACAATTGCGCGAGCCGTCCGATCCGATGTCGCTGAAGCCGGAAGTGAAGAACGCGGATTAACCTTTTGACGCATTTGCGCCGCCGGCGCTCGGCGCGCATCACGTTGCCCAAACCATGCCGTTGAATCCGAAGATCGAGCAGGTGCTCGACATGATCGCGCGGGCCAAGCGTCCGCATTATCACCAGATGAGCGCGCAGGCCGCGCGCGCGTCCTACGAGAAAAGCGCGCCGATTCTCGAGATCGCGAGCGCGCCGATGTTTTCGGTCGAGGACCTGCGCGTGCCGACGCGCGATGGCGCGACGATCCGCGCGCGTCTCTATTACCCGGTCGAGCCGGGCTGGGCCGAGCCGCTGCCCGCGTTCGTCTACTACCACGGCGGCGGCTTCACGGTCGGCAGCGTCGACACGCACGACGCGCTATGCCGGATGTTCGCGCGCGACGGCCGCTGCGCGGTGCTGTCGGTCGACTACCGGCTCGCGCCCGAGCATCGATTCCCCACGGCGGTCGAAGACGCGTTCGACGCGCTGCGCTGGCTGCACGCCCACGCCGGCGAATTCGCGCTCGATGCGGATCGGCTCGCGGTCGGCGGCGATAGCGCGGGCGGCACGCTCGCGGCGGTCTGCGCGGTGCTTGCTCGCGACGCGGGCATGGCGCTCGCGCTGCAATTGCTGATCTATCCGGGCACGACCGGCCATCAGCAGACCGACTCGCATGCGCGTCTTGCCGATGGCTTTCTGCTGTCGGGCGAGACGATTCAATGGTTCTTCGAGCAGTATCTGCGCGACGCCGGCGATCGCGACGACTGGCGTTTCGCACCGCTAGACGGTACGCGCGGCGCACCCGATTTTCGGCGCGTCGCGCCCGCGTGGATCGCGACCGCCGAATACGATCCGCTCAGCGACGAGGGCGACGCATACGCGGAGAAACTGCGCGCGCTCGGCAATCCGGTCACGCTCAGGCGCTACGCGGGCATGATCCACGAGTTCTTCAAGATGGGCGGCTTTGTGCCCGAGGTCGCGCAGGCGCACGCGGATGCCGCGGCGGCACTGCGCGCGGCGTTTGGCGTCGGGTGAGGGCGCGGTCTTCTAGCTCGCCCGCTCGACGTTGAACGCGAAGCTGCGTTCGAAATCGCCGGGCCGCACGATGCGGTGCGAACCGTTGTCGTCGCTGCGCTCGGCCACCGCCACGCCGATCACCTCGCCATAGGCGGCGACGCGCAGCGCGGTCGTGCCGCGCGTGCCGTATTCGGGCGATTCGATAAACGCCGCCGACAGCGCCCGCTCGCGTTCGAGCGGAATGCCGGTGGACGGCAGTTCGTCGTCGCGGGCGAGACGCGGATCGCGCATCAGATCGATCAGACGTTCAAGCGGCGGCGCTGCCTCGCGCGCGAGCAATGCGCCGAGCTCCGCGCGCTTTCTGACGAGCTTCGGCCACGCGGTATCGAGCACGGCGTTCGAGATGCCGTGCGTGCCCGGCGCGAGCAGCGCGGGGCCGCTGTGAGCGCCGCCGCGGTTGCAGTACCAGGCGAGCTCGCGGCGCGTCCAGTCGCCGACGAGCAGGTTGAAGCCGTTGTAGATGTCGCCGTCTTGTGCGACGTGGCGGAGATAGTCGAGCGGCGTTTCATGCGGATCGCCGCTGCGGTCTCGCGCGGCGCCGCTCACCCAGTCGCTGACGAGCGTGCCGCGCGTGGGCGCGTCGGCGCGCATCTCGGCCGGCGCGCGGTAATTGGTCAGCGCGGCGAAGCGGCCGTCGCGCGACATGCCGAGCCACGTGCCACCACCCACCAGATCGCGGCCCGCCAGCACGCCCGGCGCGTCATGCCACCAGCCGAGCGGCTCGGCCGTGCGGCGGAAGAACTCGTCGCGATTTGCCGCGAGCGTGAAGAGCGGGCCATCGACCGCGTCGGGTCGCCAGTCGAAAACGATCAGGCACATCGGGGGCGTCTCCCGGTGAGAGCAGGGGCGGCGGGTTTGCCGCAGGCGAGCGGCCGCGCAGGGCGGACGAGGTCAGGCAAGTCGGGTGAAGCGCTGTCGGGTGAAGTGGGCGAGTCGGGCGGCTAGAACAGCCGATCACGGTAACCGGTGAGGCCTGGCGGACAAACCAGCCGACGGCCGATAAAAGACGGCGCTCCATCGAGCGCCGCTTTTCATCGCACCCGCCGCCGCTCACACCTCGGTCGGCAAACCGTACGGCAGCGCGATAAAGCGCAGCGCCGGGCCATCGGCCGAGCCGAGATGCACGGTGCCGTTGTCGAGCGCCGCGAGCTTGATCTCGACGAGCAGATCGACGCCGCCTTCCCGCGCCGCCGCCGCGTTCACGATCATCCCGCATGGCTGGCCCGGATCGTCCGAATGGAACAGTTCCGCGCCGGGGCGCACCGTTTCCAGTTCGCCGTCCACGTGCGCGAGCGACGTGCGCCGCTTGATCGTGCCGCGATACTGGCTGCGCGCGACCACTTCCTGGCCCGGATAGCAGCCTTTGCGGAAATTGACCGCGCCGAGCACGTCGAAGTTAACCATTTGTGGCACAAACTGCTCGACGACCGGCTGCGTGATGCGCGGCTCGCCCGCGCGGATATCGAGCCAGTCCCACACCGCCGGCGAGACGCGCTGGAGCGTGCCGTCGAGCGCGGGCAGCAACGCCTCGACCTGCGCCTTCGGGCCGATCCACAGATAGCGCAGGCGTTCCAGCGCATCCGGCACGCGGATCAGCGAACCCGCCGTGCCGTCGACCTGCACGTGCACGCCGTCGGGCAGCGCGTCGAACACACCGGAGAGCGCGCCGCGCACGTCGCCCGCGAGGCCGACCACCGCGAGTTCGCCGCTCGCGTCGGCGAGCTTCGCCTTCGCGCGCAGCACGAACATCGACAGACGCTTCTGCACGGCCGCCTGCACGTCCTTCGACACCAGCAGGCGGATCGTGTCGCCGCTGCGCCAGTTGAGGAACGACGCGAGCAGGCGCCCCTTCGCCGAACAGTAGCCGGCGAGGCGCGCGTGAGCGGCATCGAGATGCTGGACGTCGTTGGTGAGCTGGCCGTGCAGGAAGCTGGCCGCGTCGTCGCCGGTGACGTCGATCACGCCGAACTGCGTGAGCGGCATATAGGCGCCGTGTTCGAGCACGGCGGCGAACTCGTCGGCGGAGGGGCGCGGCGGCAGCGGCAGGGTGATGGATGCGGCCGGGTTCGGCGTGGTTGGAACAGTCGAGGAAGTACCTGCGGCGTTACCGAGCGATGTGTTCATGGATTCCGAGCTAAGTCAGTTGTGACTTATTATATTCGGTCCAACCTTGCCACGTTTCGCGTATCCGCTACACCCATGCTCATGGCGCTTGCCGCACTTCCTGCATGGCAGCCTGCACCGACTCCGCCAACTTCTTTACTGGTGCGAAAGGAACGAGTTTCAACGTCTTTTCTCAGCATCCCTGCGCCGTCGGAAAATCAGTATAGCCGCAGCGAACCCGAGTACGATTCCAGCCGACGAAACCAGAAAGGCCAGATCGGATTTCTGATAAGCCGTTTTAACGCCGTATACGGAAACCAGCCAGTTCCATACCGGATTTGAAAAATTCAAAGGCGTATCCGGATGCATGATTCACCATATTGCATTGGCAAAGATGGCCAGCGCGAGGCATGGGCCGACGGCGAGAAAAATCAGAATCCTTTTCATGCCACAATCAATTCGTCATATACTTTAAGCCGCGACCCGGCAATGGGTATTTTCGGCGTGTCGGTAAATATAGAGCGGATACGATTCCAGTCAGTCAGCCGTTCAATCGTTACGCAACCCTCGCTTCTCCCCAGTCTTCCTTTCGGGTGCAGTCTGAACTGGCCGCGAACGATGCCATTGCAGATAACCTCGTCGTCGATATTCCCGTCGATGGCATAGAGCGAATACCATTCGCCCTTTTTATTGCCATTCAGGTCAAGCCGCTCCTTTAGCGGACCGAGGAGGCCGCCCGACTGCCGATCAAAAATGTAGTAGCGGGCGATGGGAATGGCACCATATCCCGGCGTACACATGAGAGCAGGTTGATTGATGTCATTTTCCTGGCCGGAAAAAGCCGGAAACGATAAAGCACCGATTTTTAATTCGCTCATCGGCTTACCATTCAATTTGAATGAGCATTGAAGCATCGGTTCCCCGGATTGACCATTCGGTGCCAAATTCCGAATAGTCAGATGTGATAGGCGGACGCATTGTATCGGCGTATTTTTTTGAGAAGGAAACTGTTTCAGGTTGGATTCGTTGCGCTGGTATTCTCGCGGTCTCGAAACGCGTCAACCCGGGAAACGCGGGGCAATGCATCGGTTTTGAGCCGGCTCTGTCGGCTGGATCGGCAGGCAGAGCCGCCTTGCGCTCGCGCTTCCAGGCGTCGGCTTCGCGTGATAGCTTGTCGATTCGGGTCACTTCGGGTCGCCCGGCGTCGAGGTGGTACAGTGACTCCGGGGCCGCGGCTGTGACTATCTCGTGTCCACCTCTATACAATACGGGCCAATACGGACCGAAAAAACCCGCAAGGGCCGCAAGACGGCGCAGTCTCCATGCCGATCGGCGCGAGGCTTTCCCGTTGAAAATCAGTTCGTTGCAATCTAAACGCTAATTCTGTCCTGACGTGTCCCTTCTGAAGAAATGCTTCATTGCCGGCGCAGTCGTCGTTGTGCTGGCCGCGGCGGCCGTCGCCGCTGGATATCACTGGGCCACGAGCCCGCTCGAACTGAACCCGGCGCAACTCGACGTCACCGTCAAACCGCATAGCAGCCTGCGCAGCGTCACGTTGCAACTCAAGCGCGGCGGCGTGCCGCTCGAACCCGAGCTGTTTATCGCGATGACGCGCGTGCTCGGCCTGCAAAGCGAACTGAAATCGGGCAACTACGAGTTCAAGAGCGGCGTCACGCCCTACGAGGTGCTGCAGAAAATCGCACGCGGCGACGTCAACGAATACGTGGCGACGATCATCGAGGGCTGGACCTTCAAGCGCATGCGCGCCGAGCTCGACGCGAATCCCGCGATCAGGCACGACACGGCCGGCATGAGCGACGCCGACCTGATGAGCGCGATCGGCGCGCCGGAGGCGTCGATCGGCAACGGCGAAGGGCTCTTTTTCCCCGACACCTATCTGTTCGACAAGAACACCAGCGACCTCGACATCTACCGCCGCGCGTACCGTCTGATGCACGTGCGTCTCGACGAGGCGTGGCTCGCGCGCGCGCCGAATCTGCCCTACAAGACGCCGTACGATGCGCTGACGATGGCCTCGATCATCGAAAAGGAAACCGGCAAGCCGGGCGACCGGCCGCTCGTCGCTGCGGTATTCGCGAACCGCCTGCGCGCGGGCATGCCGCTGCAGACCGACCCGAGCGTAATTTACGGAATGGGCGAGAGCTACACCGGCCACATCAGGAAAAAAGACCTGCAGACCGACACTCCCTACAATACCTACACCCGCATGGGCCTGCCGCCCACGCCGATTTCGCTGCCGGGCGTCGCGTCGCTGCAGGCGGCCCTGAATCCGGCGCAAAGCAACGCGCTGTACTTCGTATCGCGCGGCGACGGCAGCAGCATTTTTTCTGACACGCTCGGCGAGCACAACAAGGCCGTGGACAAATACATTCGAGGACAATGATGGCGCGCGGCAAATTCATTACGTTTGAAGGCATCGACGGTGCGGGCAAGACCACCCATCTGGGCTGGTTCCGCGAACGGCTCGAGGCCAGGATCGCGGCGACCGGCCGCTCGGTCGTCATGACGCGCGAGCCGGGCGGCACGCCGCTTGGCGAGCAGATTCGCGAGATCGTGCTGCATCAGAAGATGGACCTCGAAACCGAGGCGCTGCTGATGTTCGCGCTGCGCCGCCAGCATCTGGCCGAGGTGATCGAGCCGGCGCTCGCGCGCGGCGACTGGGTGCTGTCGGACCGTTTCACCGATGCGACCTTCGCCTACCAGGGCGGCGGCCGCGGCTTGCCGCGCGACAAGCTGGAAGCGCTCGAGCGCTGGGTGCAGGGCGGTTTTCAGCCCGACCTCACGGTGCTGTTCGACCTGCCGCCCGCCGTCGCGAACGAGCGGCGCAGCGCGGCGCGCAATCCGGATCGCTTCGAAAGCGAATCAGCGGCGTTTTTCGAGCGCACGCGCGCCGAATACATGCGCCGCGCGGAAGAGGCGCCGTACCGTTTCGCTATCATCGATTCGTCGCAAAGCATCGCGCGTATCCAGAAACAGCTTGAGGAATTGATTACAGTTCTTTGATTTTTAAAGAATATAATTTCAAGCTTATAACGTTGTGCGAGCGCGTACCGTATTTGAGGACAAATCTCGGGAAGCGCTGTCAACCCACTGATTCAAAAAGAGAAACGATGATCTATCCGTGGCAAGCCGATGACTGGAACCGCCTGCAGCAGCTGCGCGGCCACTGGCCGCACGCGTTGCTGCTGCATGGCCAGGCGGGCATCGGCAAGCTGCGTTTCGCGCAGCACCTCGCCCAGGGGCTGTTGTGCGAGGCGCAGCAGGCCAACGGCGAGCCGTGCGGCGCCTGTGTGGCCTGCAACTGGTTCGCGCAGGGCAATCATCCCGATTACCGCATCGTCGTGCCGGAAGCGCTTGCCGCCGAAGCCGGCCCGACCAACACCGCCAATGCCGCCGACGAGAAAGCCGACAAGGCCGACGCAGACGAAGGCAAGAAGACCCGCACGCCGAGCAAGGAAATCAAGATCGAGCAGATTCGCGGTCTGCTCGATTTCGTCGGGGTCGGTTCGCACCGCGGCGGCGCACGCGTCGTCGTGCTGTATCCGGCCGAAGCGCTCAACGTCGCGGCTGCCAATGCCTTGCTGAAGACGCTCGAGGAACCGCCCGCGGGGGTCGTATTCCTGATGGTGTCGGCGCGCATCGACCGGCTTTTGCCGACCATCATCAGCCGCTGCCGCCAATGGCCAATGAGCGTGCCCGCGCCCGAGGCGGCCACGCAGTGGCTCGCCGTGCAAGGCGTGGCCGATGCGCCGGCATTGCTCGCCGAAGCCGGCGGGGCGCCGCTCGCGGCGCTCGCGCTCGCCAGCGACGAAAACCGTCCGCTGCGCGACTGGACTTTGAAGCAACTGGCGGCCGGCGCCGGGTGCGACGCGTTCGCCTGCGGCGAGGCGCTGCAGAAGCTGCCGGTGCCGCTCGTGCTCGGCTGGCTGCAACGCTGGATGTACGATCTGCTCGCGCAGCGCACGGCCGGTGCGCCGCGTTATTTCCCGCAGGCGTCGGCGGCGCTTGCGCAGTGCGCGTCGCAGGCCGAGGCCAATGCGTTCGCGCGCTTTCTGCGCAGTGTGACGCGCCAGCGCGCGGTCGAAAACCATCCGCTGAATGCGCGCCTCGTGTTCGAGGAACTGTTTATCGGCTATCGCGCGCTGTTCGCATAACACCCTTTTTGCCTTTGTTGCCTCGTTTTCCCGTCTCCACGTCAACGTTTCAAGCCAACGCACCATGAGCCTTTCCTACCGCGACGCCACGCTCGACGATCTGCCCGCGATCGTCGCCATCTACAACTCGACCGTCGCGTCGCGGCAAGTCACCGCCGACCTCGAACCGGTCAGCGTCGAAAGCCGGCTCGCGTGGTTTCACGCGCATGGCCCGCAGAAACGTCCGCTGTGGGTCGTCGAAGATCCGCGCGCGCCGGGCCGCGTGATCGCGTGGCTGAGCTTTTCGGATTTCTACGGCCGCCCGGCCTACCAGCGCACCGCCGAGGTCAGCATCTATCTCGACGAAAGCGCGCGCGGCCAGGGGCTCGGCAAACAGTTGCTGGCCGCGTCGCTCGAAGCGGCGCCGGGCCTCGGCATCGACACGGTGCTCGGTTTCGTCTTCGGTCACAATGAGGCGAGCATGCGGCTTTTCCGCGGCTTTGGCTTCGACGTGTGGGGCTCGCTGCCGCGCGTCGCGGTGCTCGACGGCGTCGAGCGCGATCTGGTGATTCTCGGCAAGCGCCTCGCGCAGGCCGGCTAGGCAAAGCCAGCGGGACGGGCGAGCGAGGCGTGCAACCGGGCAAGGCTCCGCAGCCGGCCGCGGCCGCGCCATGTCCTGGCTACCTGATCGTCCGCCCGTCCGCCGGTCAGCTCACCAGCCCATTTTTTCGCAGGACCTCATCATGTTTGTCGACTCGCACTGCCACATCAACTTCGAAGGACTCGCGGACCGTCTGCCGCAAATCCTCGAAAACATGCGCAGCCATTCGGTCACGCACGCGCTGTGCGTGTCGGTGGACCTGGAAACGCTGCCGTCCGTGCTGGACATCGCCGCGCGCCACGACAACGTCTACGCGTCGGTCGGCGTGCATCCCGATCACGAGGACATGCGCGAGCCGAGCGTGGCCGAACTGGTCGAGCTGGCCGCGCATCCGAAAGTCGTGGCGATCGGCGAGACGGGGCTCGACTATTACCGCCTCGAAGGCCGCTCGATCGCCGACATGGAGTGGCAGCGCGAGCGCTTTCGCACGCACATCCGCGCCGCGCACGCGACGAAGAAGCCGCTGATTATCCACACGCGCTCGTCGTCGGAAGATACGCTGCGCATCATGGCCGAGGAGCGCGCGGGCGAGACGGGCGGCGTCATGCATTGCTTCACCGAGCCGTGGGCCATCGCCGAGCAGGCGCTCGCGCAGAATTTTTACATCTCGCTGTCGGGCATCGTCACGTTCAAGAACGCGACCGAGGTGCAGGACGTCGCGCGCCGCGTGCCGCTCGCGCGCCTGCTGATCGAAACCGACTCGCCGTATCTCGCGCCGGTGCCGTATCGCGGCAAACCCAATGAACCTGCGTACGTAAGTTATGTCGGACGCTTCATCGCGCAGCAACGCGAGATGTCGGACGAGGCGCTGGCCGCCGCGACCACGCAAAACTTCTTCAGGCTGTTCGGGATTCCGGCGCCGGTCGGCGCTTGAGTGTAAAGTCGAGTAACATCAAAGGGATAGGGAAGTCTCCTAAAGCAAAACATGAAAAATATTTCGATGTCGTCCGCTGCTTTCCAACCCGCTTCGGCACCGGCCGCGCGCCGTGGCGCGGGCCTTGCCGCGGCGTTCGCGCCGGTGCGGCGCGCGGCGTTTGCCGCGACGCTCGCCTGCGCGGCGCTGACCACGCTGGTCGCCGCGCCCGCGCAGGCCGCACCGATCGACTCGCTCATCAAGGCGGTCAAGTTCGACGACATCGATGGCGTCAACAAGCTGATCGCGAAGGGCATGGACCCGAACAGCGTCGACAACCAGGGCATCCCGCTGCTCGTGATCGCCGCGCGCGAAAAGTCGGACAAGGTGGGCGCGGCGCTCGTCGCGAATCCCAAAACCAATATCGAGATCGAGGACAAGTCGGGCGAAAACGCGCTGATGATGGCCTCGCTTGTCGGCGACATCAACTTCGTGAACCTGCTGCTCGCGAAAGACGCCGAGGTCAACAAGAAGGGCTGGGCGCCGCTGCACTACGCGGCCGCGAACGGTCATGACGACATCGTCAAACTGCTGCTCGATCACTCGGCCTACGTCGACGCGGGTTCGCCGAACGGCACCACGCCGCTGATGATGGCCGCGCGCGGCGGCCACATGTCGACGCTCAAGCTGCTGCTCGACAACGGCGCGGATATCGGCGTGAAGAACCAGATCGGCATGACCGCGCTCGATTTCGCGAAGCAGTACAAGGAGCCGGACGCCGTCGAAGGGCTGACGGCGCGCATGCAGCAGGCGCAGCAGCAGAAGTAACCGGCGGCGAGCCGGCACGGGCAGTGTGCGGCGCAAACTCGCCGTGGGTGAATCAGCCGATGAGTTCGCCAGTGAATTAGCCAGTGCGCCCGGTCGGTCGCCGCCATTTGCCGGTGCGTGATGGCGGCCTGCCTGCTGCCGTCGCGTAAAACAGTGCAGAATGACGATCTCGGCGCGCCACGCGGTGTGTCGTCTGGACGCGGCGAAAGACCGCGTGATAAACAAACCTGGAAAGGAACACCATGCTGCGGGCTTTGATTTTCGCCGGCGCGCTTGCTTTGCCGCTATCGGCAGCCGCGTTTACGGGAGGCGACCTCAACAAGCTGTGCACCAAGACCGACGTGGCTTCGCGCAGCGCATGCGCGGCCTATATCGAAGGCGCGGCTGACGGCATCTTCAACACGATCGATGCGATCGGCGGCACCACCGGTCCGCGCGTCGGCCAGTATTTCTGCCTGCCGGCGGACGCACGCTCGGCGCAATTGACCGACGCGGTGCGCCGGTACATCGCCGACAATCCGAACGCCGCCGGCTACAACGCGAGCACGGCGATTTCGCTCGGACTCGGCAAGGCGTTTCCCTGCCGAAGCGGCGGCTGATCCGCCGCGCCGGGCCTTCCGCCCGGCATCCCGGTAGCCCGGCAAACGCGCGCCGGGTGCCGCGGCGGTCGTTCTCCCTCATGCGGGAGCGGCCGCCCGGGAAGTGAGTAGTCCCGCAGGCGTGCCGCCGTCGCTCGAGCCCGGAGGAAGATGCCCGTTATGCCTACTTTCGACGACTTCAGCCGCGTGGCCGCCGCGCCGCTGCACTCATGGCTCGGCGCGCTGGTCGTCACGGCCATCGTGACGGTGGTGGCGATCGGCTTTCATCGCTTCGGCTCGCGCATCGTCATGCGCATCGCCGAGCCGCATACGCTCACGAGCGTGGTGCTGCGCTACATCGACAAGCCGACCCTGTTCGTCCTCGTGATCTTCGTCTTCGCGTGGGTCTGGTCCGAGGCGCCCGATTCCCTCCATTTCATCGAACCCGTACGCGACGTCACCTCGATCGCACTGATCGCCGCGCTCACGTGGCTGTCGGTGCGATCGGCGGCGGCGATCGGCGAGGCAATCATTCGCGCCCATCCGCTCGATACCGCCGATAACCTGCAGGCGCGCCGCATTCACACACAGGCGCGCGTGCTCGCGCGCTCGGTAATGATCGTGATCGTTATCGTCGGCATGGGCGGTGCGCTGATGACCTTGCCGGGTGTCCGGCAGATCGGTGCGAGTCTGCTCGCATCGGCCGGGGTGGCCGGTCTCGTCGCCGGTATCGCGGCGCGGCCGGTGCTCGGCAATCTGATCGCGGGCTTGCAGATCGCGCTTTCGTAACCGATCCGCCTCGACGACGTCGTCGTGATCCAGGGCGAGTGGGGG
The DNA here is from genome assembly GCF_011752995.1 of Burkholderia sp. Ax-1724. Taxonomy (GTDB): domain Bacteria; phylum Pseudomonadota; class Gammaproteobacteria; order Burkholderiales; family Burkholderiaceae; genus Paraburkholderia. The sequence continues at coordinate 107,375 of NZ_VWWL01000003.1, read as the reverse complement.
CGTATCGAGGAAATCACCGGCACGTACGTGGCGGTGCGTCTGTGGGACCAGCGCCGTCTGATCGTGCCGCTGCAATGGTTCATCGAAAACCCGTTTGCCAACTGGACGCGCAGCAGCTCGCAGATCATCGGCACGGTGTTTCTGTTCGTCGATTACCGGATGCCGCTCGCGCCGCTGCGCGAAGAGCTGGCGCGCATCGTCGAGCACGCGCCCGAGTGGGATCGCCGCGTGCAGGTGCTGCAGGTCACCGAGGGCACCGAGCGCGCGATGCAGTTGCGCGCGCTCGTCAGCGCGTCCGATTCCGGCCTCGCGTGGGATCTGCGCTGCCGCGTGCGCGAAGGGCTGCTCGATTTCATTCAGCGGCACTATCCCGAGTACCTGCCGCGCGCGCGGGCCGAGGTGTCGGCGGAACCGGAAAGCGGCGACGGCGCCCGTCTCGACCGGCTGCCGCGCGGCAGGCAGGCGCCGGCCGGCAGCACGGCCGCGCATACCGAAGCCGATCCGGTGGCGAGCCGCGTCGGCCGGCCGGAGGGCACAGCCGATGCCGCTGCTCTCGCTGCGGCGAGGAAGGCGCAGGAGCGGGCTTAGCCGCGCGCTGGTTCGGGTGGTGGCGTACGTTTGGGCGAAGCTTCGGCTGAGGGGACGGTCGGCAATGTGGCCCGTAGCCCGTAGCCGCTCACGCGGACCGGCTAGCGCAATCGGCCGGCGCAATTCGACCAGGCACACGGTTTGCTGTCCATGCGTGCGCCGCGTCCACAGCCGTGAACGAGCCGGACCGGCGCGCATCCCGGCAACCCAAGGAGGACATGCAAGATGGGCCGACTGATCGTCGTGTCGAATCGCGTCGCGACGCCGACGGAGACCAAAGGATCGGCGGGCGGGCTCGCCGTCGGCGTATTCGGCGCGCTGAAGGACGCGGGCGGCGTCTGGTTCGGCTGGAGCGGCGACGTAGTCAGCGAAACCGTCGCCAATGCGGGGCCGACGCTCGACCAGGACGGCGCCGTGACCTTCGCGACCGTCGGCCTCACGCGCAAGGACTACGACCAGTACTACCGCGGCTTTTCCAACGCGACGCTATGGCCCGTGTTCCACTACCGCAACGACCTCGCGCGCTACGAGCGCGAGGAGTATGCGGGCTACCGGCGCGTGAACGCATGGCTCGCGCACAAGCTCGTCAAGCTGCTCGAACCCGACGACATCATCTGGATTCACGACTACCATCTGATCCCGTTTGCCGAGGCGCTGCGCAACGAGGGCGTCGCGAACCGCATCGGCTTCTTCCTGCATATTCCGTTTCCCGCGCCGCAGATCCTGCTCAACATTCCGCCGCACGAGGAGCTCGTGAAGTCGATGTCGTGCTACGACCTGCTCGGCTTCCAGACCGCCACCGACCAGCAGGCGTTCCACGACTACGTGGCGCGCCATGCGCGCGGCACCGTGAGCGCCGATGGCGTCGTCGAGGCGTTCGGGCGCAAGCTGCGCACCGGCGTCTACCGGATCGGCGTGTTCCCCGACGAAATCGCCGCGCAGGCGAAGCGCTACGAGAGCCGCCAGCATGTGCTCGACCTCAAGCAGAGCCTCGAAGGGCGCAAGCTCATCATGAGCGTCGACCGGCTCGATTATTCGAAGGGGCTCGTCGAGCGTTTCCGCTCGTTCGAGCTACTGCTCGAACGCTCGCCCGAATGGCGCGGCAACGTCACGCTCGTGCAGATCGCGCCGCCGACGCGCTCGGACGTCGCGACCTATCAGAAGATTCGCCAGGACCTCGAATACGAAGCAGGGCGCATCAACGGCCGCTACTCGGGCCTCGACTACACGCCGATCCGCTACCTGAACCAGCAGTACGACCGCTGGAAGCTGATGTCGCTGTTCCGCGAATCGCAGATCGGCTTCGTCACGCCGCTGCACGACGGCATGAATCTCGTCGCGAAGGAGTACGTCGCCGCGCAGAATCCCGACGACCCCGGCGTGCTCGTGCTGTCGATTTTCGCGGGCGCGGCTGCGGAGCTCTCCGGTGCGCTGCTCGTCAATCCGCACGACTCCGTCGGCATGTGCGAGGCTCTGCAACGCGCCTTGCAGATGCCGCTCGACGCACGCCAGCGGCGCCACGAGATCAACATGGCGGCGCTGCGCAAGAACGACCTCGGCGTGTGGCGCGACACCTTTCTCGACGATTTGCGCCGAGTGCCGCTGCGCAAGCCGGGCGAGGGCGGCGGACATGGCTAGGCGCGGGCCGCCTGGCTCGCCCGACCTGTCGTCTTCGGCCGCCCGCTTGCGCGCCGCGTGCCGGGCGGGTTGCAGCCCCGCTTTGTCGTCCTGCCTGGTCGTCCCGCTTTGCCCCCCTCGCTACACTTCGCCGCGCCCGTCACCGGATGTAAGCCGGGTGTAACAGCACCGAGCAAATGCAAGACCGGCGGCTTTTCCCTGGACACCAGGAAATAATGAGCCTTGTCCGACGATGTGCGAACGACGCCCGCCTGCCTGGGCGAAGCGCGCATTGATCGCGGGTAACGGCGCTGTCATACTCGGCGTCGCCGGCGCGCACCGCCACGAGGCGCAAGCCGCCGGCTCATGGAGACAGACTATGAAGATTGCGCAGATCGCCCCGTTGACCGAATCCGTGCCGCCGAAACTCTATGGCGGCACCGAGCGCGTCGTGTCGTACATCACCGAGGCGCTGGTCGAGCAGGGCCACGACGTGACGCTGTTCGCGAGCGGCGACTCCGTCACGAGCGCGAAGCTCGAAGCGGTTTGGCCGCGCGCGCTGCGTCTCGACCCCGGCATTCGCGACCGCATCGCGCCGCATATGCTGCTGATGGAACTCGTGCGCCGCCAGGCCGAAGAGTTCGACGTGCTGCACTTCCACCTCGACTATTACTCGTTTTCGGTCTTCAAGCGGCAGGACACGCCGTTCGTCACGACGATGCACGGCCGGCTCGATCTGCCCGAACAGCAGCCCGTGTTCGACACCTTCAACACCGCGCCGGTGATTTCGATCTCGAATGCGCAGCGTCATCCGCTGCCCCAGGCGCGGTGGCTTACCACCGTCTATCACGGCTTGCCGGAGCAGCTGTACACGCCGCAGCCGGTCGAGCAGAAGTACCTCGCGTTTCTCGGCCGGATTTCGCCGGAAAAGCGCGTCGATACCGCGATTCGTATCGCGGGGCGCTGCGGCATGCCGATCCGCATCGCCGCGAAAGTCGATGCGGCCGACCGCGAATACTTCGAGCGCGAGATCCGGCCGTTGCTCGATCTGCCGTATGTCGAATACATCGGCGAGATTGCCGACGGCCAGAAGGCCGAGTTTCTGTCCGGGGCGCACGCGCTGCTGTTTCCGATCGACTGGCCGGAGCCGTTCGGCCTCGTGATGATCGAGGCGATGGCGTGCGGCACGCCGGTCATTGCATTCAATCGCGGCTCGGTGCCCGAAGTGCTCGAAGACGGCGTGACGGGCTTTATCGTCGAGGACGAGATCGGCGCGGTCGCAGCGGTGGCCCGGCTGCACAAGATGCCGCGCGCGGGTGTGCGGCGCCGCTTCGAGGAGCGCTTCACTTCGCACCGGATGGCGCGGCAATACGTGGAGGCGTATCAGTCGGTGATTCGCGCGCAGAAGCGCTCGCGCTTCAAGGTGATCGATACGTCGGGAAGCTGATCTTCGCCGGCGGCGAGGCTGACTGCGGAGCGGTGAAGGGGGAAAAGAAAAAGCGGCGGTGCATCGACAGACGCACCGCCGTTTTTATGGCCGCACTAGCGCATTCGGACCCGCGCTCAGATCTTCAGGCGCGTGACCTTCGTACCTTGCAGCGACACGTCGCCCATCAGGCCCGCGTTGGTCATGACGAAGACCTCCACCGGGGCCGTGGCCGTGTTCGTGTCGATCGCGCCATTCGCACCGACCTTCACGAGCGCGACCGATGCATCGGCGCCGGCCGACCAGCCGTCCGCGTTGCGGAATTTGTCGAGCGAGTCCTGCGTCATGAACATGAAGATGAGCGCCTTCGACTGCGCGCCGGCCTGCAGGCCGAACGAGCCCGACACCGTGCTGTAGTAGCCGACCGTGGCACCGCCCACGCGCAACGCGCCTTCGCCATACTGGCCGCCGACGATGAAGCCCGCCTGCAGCACCGAAGGGAACACGAGTACGCCGCGCGCCTTCGAGACCAGCTCACGCGAGCCCGGTACGGTGGTGAACAGCTTGGACATCGTGCCGTCGACGCTGGCGTCGATCGATTGACGCTTCGAGGCGTTCGTGGCGGCGGTGGGATTGCTGTTGCCCGTCGTCGTGCAGCCAGCGAGTGCAAGGCCTCCGACAGCGAGTGCGGCGGTCGTCTTCAACATGAAGTGTCGTCTTTGCATCGTTTTTCTCCATTTTCTTCATCATGGATCCGTGGCGCAACCGCGAATGGCTTCGCCCGGTCGCTTTTAAGTTATAACACAGGCGACGCATAAAGGCGTGTGGCATGCGCATGCGAAAGCCTTATGGGATGGGGCTTTGAGGCCGATGAAGACAGACCGGCGAGTAATTTTGACTGGCTTCGAAGGGCGCCTTGGAGGGCATGGAAAAACCTCCAAAGGTGCTGCGCGAGCGGGGCGTAGACGTATTGACGGCGAGATGCGCGCTGCGTGCCGCGATCCTGGCGATGCGCCGGCGAGGCATGGACGAAGCGACACGAAGGCCCGTTTTTACCGATTTTCTGTGCAAGGCACTACGCGATTGGCATCGCATTGAAATGGCCGCGCTCGTGCCGCCATTTCGCGAGGCAAGCCGCCCATGCCGCCCATGCCGCCCATGCCGCGCATGGCAAAGCGTGCCGCTTACCCGTGATTCGCCGGACTCTTGACCGGCGGCGGACGCCGCAGCGCGCGGCGCACCATGCCGATAATCACGCCGATCAGGAACAGGATCGCCGCCGGCACCACCCAGTAGCCGACGAACGCGTGCCACAGATAAGCCATTAGCGTCGAGCGTCGCACGCTGTATTCGTTGATCGCGTCCTGCTGGCGCGCCGCGTTGGCGGCCAGCACGTCGGCCGGGCAGCCGGCGGCTTTCGCTTCGTCGGGCTTGCCGTGGCAATGCGCGGGCGCACCGGCCGCGCGTTGCACGTCGGTGAAATTCCAGGTGGTCAGCGCGCGGTCGAGATCGACGGCGTTATACGACATTTCCTCGCGGATCTCGTTGACCGCAACGATCGCCACGGGCACGGCCCAGAATACGATGACCAGCAACCACCGCCTCAGCCAGCGGTTTTTATACTTCGATACCATCCTTGCCTCCGGTCGATGCTCAGCAGCACGAACGACAAGATGGCGGCCCGTTTGATCCGGTTGTGTCGGGTAGGTGAGGGTGGGCCGTCTCCGCAGCCATCATAGAAGAAAAACGGCGGGTTCGTGCGGGCGGACAGCGAAGGAAGACAAAGCGCGAGCCGTGCCGGCAAGCGCGCGGCCGGGCCGCGATGGGCGAGGCAGGCCCGATGCGCCGGCGCCCGCGTGCTCGACACAGGCGCCGGCGGGCGCCGGCAGATGCCGACGCCGTGGGAGACGGCGATTGCGTGCGGGCGTTCTAGTTGGCAGCCGCCGGCGCCGACGACGACAGGCAGGTCTTCATGAACGCCTTGCGGTCGTCGCCTTTCTTGCCGGTGGCCTGGGCGTTGCACGCCTTCATCTTGTCCTGCTGGCTCATCGGCGCGGCGGCGGCCGGCTTCGCGGACAGGCAGGTCTTCATGAACGCCTTGCGGTCGTCGCCCTTCTTGTCGCCGGCCTGCTTGTTGCAATCGGCCATTTTGGTCTGCTGGCTGTTCTGCGCGAACGCCGGTGACACGAGTACCGCGCCGAGCACCAGCGCAGCGATAGCGGATTGAATCTTCATGGGACACTCCATCGGTGGTGAAAACGTTTTTGGTCGTTCATGCGCGCGGGCGTCGATAACGGAGAGGCCCCGGCGCATCCATTATGGCGAATGCCGTCTGCGAGAACGTAGAAAAATGCCATCCGGTTGACAAGGGGTGCCGCTCGTTTTCCCTTAGGGGCCCGGTTCACGCGGCATGGTCATGTGCTGTCCATGCACTCTGCGGTGCTGTACGGCCCCGTACCCGAGTGCAAAAAGAGCGGCATGAGAAAGCCGTGAGTCCGCTCTTCCCAGGCTGTTATCGAAGCTCGAACCCGCGCTTTGACGATCAGCAGGCTTCATCCCGCCACAGGCCCAGGAGAAAACCATCGGGCATGAATAACGGCAGTTCTTTCCCGAACTTGAGCCCATATCGGCCTCTGAAAATTTTTTTTCGGCAAATCCTTAAATCGCACTCTTTCACGGGGATTTCGTCACGTCCTCGTCACACGCCCGCGACGATAATCCCCGCGCCCGCAAGTACAAAATCACACGGGCGACCCGCAAAAAGCGGGGGATTTTGCATTTCCAGATCTCGGGGATCTTCAGATGACCATCCGTCACCGCATCACGCTTCTCGTCGTTCTGATGCTCGTCGCGCTATCCGCCATTGGCGGCTACGCCGTGCTTCAGACCCGCAGCAGTGCCGTCAATGTGCGGCAGGTTACTCAAGGTGTCGTGCCGAGCGCGCTCGCGTCGGCGGACCTCGTCTCGCAGGTCAAAGACGTGCAGCTCGCGATGATGACGCTCGTCTATGCGCCCGACGCGAATATGGTTGCGCAGGCCCAGGCGCTTCTGAAGAGCAAGGAAGCCTCGTTGCAGGCCGCACTCGACGTGCAGGCCAGGGCCGCGCAAGGTCAGGCGCAAACGGGACTCGTGAGCCAGGCGCGCGAGAGCCTCGCGAATTATTTCAACGCGGTCAACGACACCGCGAAGATGAAGGCCGAAGGCAAGAACGAACTTGCGCAGGCCTATCTGTTCGCGAACGTCGCGGAGTATCGCGACGAACTCGAAGGTATCGTCGAGACGCTGCGCATCGAGAAGAATCGCCAGAAGGACGCCGCGATCGGGACGCTGAACGACGCGCTCGCCACCACCACGACCGCGATCGCCGCCGCGACCGGCGCGGCCATCGCCGTGCTGGTGCTGATCAGCGCGCTGCTGTATCGCCAGATCACGCGTCCGCTGAGCCGCATGCAGGTCGAGATGAGCGAGATCGCGGCGAGCCAGGACTTCACGCGGCGCGTGCCGGTCGGCCGCATGGACGAGATCGGTCATTCGATCGTCGCGTTCAACGGCATGATCGAAAAGATCCAGCAAAGCTCGCTGCAACTGAAGCAGAAGACCGCCGACATCCAGGCGATGCTGCAGAACATGCAGCAGGGCATTCTGACCGTGGTCGAAGGCGTGGTCGTGCATCCGGAGTACTCGGCCTATCTCGAAGCGATCTTCGAAACGCGCGAGATCGCGGGGCGTCCGCTGCTCGATCTCGTGTTCGGCGGCACCGGCATCGGCAGCGACAGGCTCGCGCAAATCGAGGCCGCGCTCGCAGCATGCATTGGCGAAGACAGCATGAACTTCGAGTTCAACCAGCATCTGCTCGTCAACGAAATCACCAAGCCGATGGCCGATGGTCGCGTGAAGACGCTCGATCTGAGCTGGTCGGCCATCACCGACGAAAACGACGTCGTATTGCGCCTGATGCTGTGCGTGCGCGACGTGACCGAGTTGCGCGCGCTCGCTGCCGAAGCCGGCGAACAGAAACGCCGCCTCGAAATGATCGGCGAAATTCTCGCGGTGAGTCAGGAGAAATTCCATCACTTCGTCGAAAGCGCAACGGGCTTTATCCACGAGAACGAGCGCATCATTCGTCAGCATCACGAACCGAGCCACGAGGCGGTGGCCGAACTGTTCCGCAACATGCATACGGTCAAGGGCAATGCGCGCACCTACAGCTTTGCGCATCTGACCGGCGTCGTGCATGAAACCGAGCAGCGCTATGACGCGTTGCGCCGAGAGAACAGCAGCGAAACGTGGGACCAGCAGTTGCTGATCGAAGACCTGCAACGCGTGAAGGTGGCGCTCGAAACCTATGCGACGATCAACGAGGTGAGCCTCGGCCGCAAGGGACCGGGCCAGCGCGGCGCGATGGAGCGCTATCTGATGGTCGATCGCGAATTGATCCAGAAGCAGTTGAACGTGCTCGACATGCTCGGCAGCGCCGACCCCGCCGATCAGCGCGAACTCGCGGCGTTGCGCGAATCGTTGCAGCGCGAGTTGCGTCTGCTCGGCACCGAATCGATCTACGAGGCACTCGCGGGCGTGATCGAATCGCTGCCGTCGCTGGCAGCCGAACTCGGTAAAGAAGCGCCCACGGTGCGTATCGACAGTAACGGCTATCGTGTGCGCAGCGAGGCGAGCAACACGCTGCGCAACGTGTTTACGCATCTGCTGCGCAATTCGGTCGATCACGGGATCGAGGCCGCCGTCGAGCGTCTTGCGAACGGCAAGCCGACGGCCGGCGTTATCGATCTGGAAGTCGGTGTCGATCATCACGCGCTGCAGATCACGATCAGCGACGACGGGCGCGGCCTCGCGCTCGCGAAGATTCGCGCGGCCGCCGTCGCACGCGGCTGGATCGAGGCCGATGCCGCGCTCAGCGACGAAGCGATTGCGGAGATGATTTTCCGTCCCGGCTTCTCGACCGCGCAAAGCGTGAGCGAGATTTCGGGGCGCGGGGTCGGCATGGATGCGGTGCGCGATTTCGTGCGGCGCGAGCAGGGCCGCATCGAATTGCGTTTTACCGACGAGCGGCGCGGCGCGGACTATCGCCGCTTCCAGACCGTCGTGTATTTCCCCGAAAACTGGGCCGTGGACAGTCTCGACAAATCCGCCGATGCAGCGCAATCGCACGAGCGTGACGCGGATGCTGCCGCGGGCCGGGTCGTGTGTTGAGCGTATGTTGAGTGTAGCGAGGGGAGCCGGTCGTGCTTGAACATTATCTTCTGGCCGCATGCGTGGGCGGCATCGTCGCGGCATTGGCCACGGGAATTTTTTATCGCCGCAAGCTCAAGGCAGGCGAACAGGTGCAGCGCCTCGCGCGCGAGCGCGTCGCGGCGCTCGAAGCGCAACTGGAAGCCGCGCACGGCCTCGCTGAAGAGGCCAGCCGCGAGCATGCCGCGCTCGAAGCGAGGCTTGCCGATCTGCGCGCCGAGGCACAGCAGGGCGCGCACGAGCGCGATGCCTTGCAGACCTCGCTCGACGCCGCGCGTGCCCACGGTGACGAATGGTTGCAGCATGCTACGCGAATCGCGCAGGAAGCGGCTCGTCTGAAGACGCTGTGCATCACGTTCGAGCGCTGGCACGAGCAGATGATTTCGCTGATGTCGCAGAACCGCGACATGCACAAGAAGAACCAGGAGCTGTCCTCGATCGTGCAGCACGTGCTGATCGTCTCGCTCAATGCGTCGATCGAAGCGGCGCGCGCCGGCACGGCCGGCCGCGGCTTCTCGATCGTCGCGGGCGAAGTGCGTTCGCTCGCGTCGCGTTCGCAGGACCTGTCGAAAAGCTATCGCGAGAGCCTGCATCGCAACGATCTGACGACGGCCGCGACGTTTCAGGATATTCAGGCGGGCGGCAAGATGATTACGGCCTCGCTCGGCGGCGTCGAGGCGCTGGCGACGCAGTTTCAATCCCGCCTCGAACAGGCCGCGGCGTGATTACCGATCAGGCGAAGCAAAGCATCGCGGACATCTTCTGCCACGCCGCGCGCGCGCGTTTGCCCGCGACGCCGGGCGATGCGTGCGAGATCGCCGCCGTGCCGAGGTGGAATCGCGATCGTCCGGCCGCGCCGTGCGCGACGGTCCTGACGATCTCGTCGATCGGCTTCCGGCTGCTGTTCGTGCTGCATTTCAGCAATGACGAAGCGACGCGCGCGTATTACGTCGGCGACGACACGACGCGCTCGCTGCCGGAAACGCTGATGGAACTCGGCAACCTCTGTTGCGGCTATATGAACCAGCAACTGGTGAACGTCTTCCCCGATCTCGGCATGTCGACGCCGTATGAACTGCATAGCGCATGCGTCGAGTATCTCGACGAATTGCGGCCCGATCAGGTGTGGACGTATGAGTTGACGATCGGCGGGGCGGTCCGGCTCGGCGTCACCTTATGTCTGTGCGCCCAGGCGCCGCTCGATTTCAGGGCCGAACTCGCCACGGCGGACGAGAGCGAAGGCGCACTCGAACTTTTCTAGCGACACTGCATTCGCACACTGAATACGATGAATCTCAGCAAGCCCGTCAGTAAGGTGCTCGTGCTCGACGACAGTCCTGCACACGCGGAAGCCCTGAAGCTCTTTTTCGATGAGCACAATCTCATTGCGCTGAAGGTGCGCGACAGCCGCCGCCTGAGCGCGGTATTGAGCACCAGCATCGACCTCGGCGGCGTGCTGCTCGCGGACGATTACGGCGGCTCGCTCGACGAGGCCGCTGCGGCTGCGGCGCGCATTCATACTTTGCGTCCCGAACTGCCGGTCATTCTGCGCTTGAGCGGCAACACGCCGCCCGAACAGTTGCCGCACGCATTGAAGAACGCGGCCTGCGCGAGCTTCGATGCCGCGAACATGAGCGCATTGTGCGCGGCTGTCGATCAATACATCTTCAGCCTCGACTTTCCGAATGCGCTCGTGCGCGGTATCGCGGAGATCACGGAAGCGCGGCTCGCGACGCTATTCGACGGCGTCACGGTGCGCCGCGACGCACCCAGCGTCGTGCGCGATCGCATTATCTTCGGCGAGGTGTTCAGCCTGATTCCGCTCGAAGGCACATGGTGCCGCGGCTACATGCTGATGCAGGCGCAGGAGGACCCGCTGCTCGCGATGATCGAACGCGACCGCGCGGCGCGCCGGAGCGGTGCAAATGGTGCAAGCGGTACAAGTGGTGTGAGCGGCCCGGGCGCGGCGGAAGCGGGCTTTCGCGATCTGAACAACCTGCTCGGCGAGTTGACCAATCTGATCTGGGGCGCCTTCAAGGACCGCTTCCTCGGTCCGCAGAGTGCGCGCGAAGCGAGTCAGGTGCAGGTGCCGCTGCTGGTCAATCACAAGCATCGCTACATCTCGTTCGGCTCGGACAATCCGCAACTGCGTTTCCAGTATCTGCTGCACGACGAGACGAGCGGCCAATCGGTCGCGATCGACCAGCGCTTCGTGTTCAACCTGAGCTGGTCACCCGAAGATTTCTCTGAAAACACGCTGGATATCGACGATCTCGTCGAATCGGGCGAGCTCGATCTGTTTTGATACAACGCGTCGGCGACGCAAGGACATTGGCATGGCAAAGATTCTGGTGGTAGACGATTCGAGCACCGTTCGCGATGAAGTCGCGGGCTTTCTGACCAAAAACGGTCTGGACGTCGCGACGGCCATCGACGGCAAGGATGGTCTCGCGAAGCTCAGGACGGATTCAAATATCCGGCTGATCGTGAGCGACGTGAACATGCCGAATATGGACGGCCTGACGATGGTCGAGAAAATTCGCGGCGAACTCGCGAACAAGACCGTCAACGTCATCATGCTCACGACCGAAAGCAGCCCGGCGATGAAGGAGCGCGGCAAGGCGGCCGGTGTGAAGGGCTGGATCGTCAAGCCGTTCAAGGGCGATGCGGTGCTCGAAACGTTCAGGAAGCTGGCGGGCTGAGCGGCGGCGGACCGCCGATCGCCGGCCTGTGGGACGTCAGGGCGGTGCGCGGCGGCCGCTCACCGATGCGACATCGGAACGTCTCGTGGTGCTCGTTGCGCACGAGGTTCGCCTGCCTCATCTCTTGCGGTCATTGATCGCGCTCATTGAGTCAGTCAGGCATGACGCGAAGGCTGATCGCCTGCGATCGTCGGCAACGGCAAGGCCGACCTGAACGCGTTGTCCGGATCGAACCGGCGCTTCAGCTCGACGATACGCGCGGCATTCGCGCCGAAGCTTGCCGCCGCACGTGCCGGATCCCCATTCGCCAGCAGATTGGCATAACACCCCGGCAACGCATGCGTGGCTAGTGCGCTCGACAGACGGGCAACCCAGTCGGCGTGGCGTGCCTCATCGTCGTCACTGCCGGCGTTCCAGCCGGCGACGATCTCGATCAACAGGTGGGGCTCGCGCATCGCGAACGCGGTCGCGTCGGTGGCGATGCGCGTGGCTTCACCGCGGAACTCGTGCGTAACGATCGCGCAGCCGCTGGATGGACGTCGCGCGAACGCATCGAGCAGGATCTCGATCACGGCAGGAGACAGGGCAGGCAGCGAACGGGTGTCCATCAGCACGCGCTGGCCGTTCACGATGTGTGCGTCGAAGAGGGTATTCGATGCACCGTAAGGCTGATGCGCGATCATCGACATGAGTGGATCGCCGGCCGCGAGGAGTGGCGCGACCTGCGCCTCGGCGTCGCCGGGCTTACCACTCCACGTCGGCGCGACGAGCAGCACCGGCGAACCGTCGGGCCCACTGAGCAGACCGAACTGGACTGTCAGCGCATCCGGCTGGTCCGAGGCGATGCTCGCGTAATTCGCCAGCACGGCAGGTGCGGCTTGAATCGGGTAGAAGAGCGGACCGCTGTAGACCGTTTCGAGTCGATGCAGCCGGTGCTCCATCGAAACGACGACACCAAAATTGCCGCCCCCGCCGCGCAACGCCCAGAATAGATCCGCGTGTTGCGTGTCGCTTGTGTGGACGACGGAACCATCGGCCAGCACAACCTCGGCAGACACCAGATTGTCGAGTGCGAGCCCGAAACGGCCAACCAGCGACCCGTAGCCGCCGCCGAGCGTCAGTCCGGCCATCCCGACGGCACCCGATGCGCCGGTTACGACAGCCATCCCTCGCGGATCAGTCGCCGCGAACACGTCGGACGCCAGCGCACCGCCGCCGATCTGGATCGTTCGACCATGGTCGTGGGGCTGCACGTTGCGCATCGAGGTCAGATCGATTACCAGCCCGTCGCACAGCGCGCGACGCGCCCAGTCGTGGCCTCCGCCTCGCACCGACACGGCAAGCCCGCAGTCGCGCGCGATACGCAATGCGGTCTGGACGTCGGCGGCCTGACGGCATACATAGACGCCGGCGGGCCGGCGGTCGCGGCCTCCCGCCCAGATATCGACGGCGTTCTCATAGGACGGATCGCCGGGTATGGCGATCGGCGCATCGGGAAAGGTTTGCCGAAACATACGGCTCGGGAACGGAGAAGCAGGGGGCATGGCTTGATCTCGCAAGGACAACGAACACGGGGAATGTGCGCAAGCGGCGCGAGCCGCTGGCCGCGCCGCTTTGCGTGGGATACGTCAACGGGAACGGGCCGCTGGCCGGGGCGTGCCGATCGCGACAGGACGCACGATCGAACCCGACGCGCCGCGCAACGCGAGCGGGACGACGATGGCCGCGAAGAGCCAGACGCGATCTCGCGCGAGGTCGTCGAGCTTCAGGTTCTGGATTTGCAGTACCCCGGCTTCGACGAGATTGAAGTGATGCGTACCGAACGGCGCATCGGTCCGCATGCCGGCAGGCGGCGCGCTCGCACCCTGGAGCTGCCCGTCGTTCACCGGGTCGGTGAACGGGTTGTCGAGCCCAACCACCACGGGTTCGGACGCAGCGAGGAATGCCGCGCCCGCGGCAGACAACCCCGGGCCGCTGGTGTAGTAGGCGCCGTATCGGGCGTCGCTCCAGCGTCGCCCCCAGCCGGTGTGGATGAACACGATATCGCCGGGAAGAATGCCGCGCTCGAGCAGGTCCTGACGCGCCAGCATCGCGGTGAGATCCTGCTCGGTGATTTCGAAACCTGGCGGCAGTTCGTCGACGCCGTGGTAGCCCGCTGCATCGAGCAGAATTCCCGTGCTCAGGAGCGGTGGCACCTCATCGATTCCCAATCTCGCGAGACGTCCGTGCGGATCGGGTTTGACGACCCGTTGCGGCAGGCCGCCGAAATAGCTCACCTCGTCGGCCGGGAGCGGGCCATGCCCGTCCCAGACGTCTTTCAACACGCCGAAATGACCGAGCGCGTCGATATGCGTGCCCTGCTGGCCGAGCGAGCCGGTGACTGTTTCGAGATTCCCCGCGTGAAGGGTTCCGGGTATCCCCTGTGTCGAGCCGAATTCGAACGACAGCGGTTGCGCGAACGGCGACGACGGTGCGGTGTCGTCGATCGGGTGCGCGAGGTCGTAGCAGCGGGCGCCGCCGGAAAGGAATGGCGCGCAACGTGTCCATGTATCGGGGCCGATGTAGCGCCAGTTGCCGCGGATATCGTCAGGATAAGAAGGGGGCATGTCATCTCCATAGAGACGACCGATATTGGATGTAACGCCAGATTCTGTATTGGACGGATGTGCTCAGGCCGCGACGGGGGCCTGCTTTTCAGTTCCCGCTTTTTCAATTCCCCCTTCTCAGTTCCCCCGGCGCCATGCCGTGGACCTGGCGCATCCATCGCGACAGATGGCTCTGATCGGTAAAGCCGGTCGCGGCGGCAACCTCGGAGAGAGGCTGCGCGCTGCCGCGCAGCAAGTCCACGGCATGCGTTACGCGCAGGCGCATCACGTAGCGATGCGGTGTCATGCCGGTCGCGTGCCGGAACAGCCGGGAAAAATGGAAGCGACTACAGCCCGCCACCGCGGCGAGTTCGGCCACTCCGATCGGTTCGCCGATATGCGCATGAACATAGTCGGACAACATGTTCAATGCCCGCCGACTCAACGCGCCGTGCACGGGGACGAGCGGCGCGGCGACGTGATGCGTGGCGACATGCCGGAAGATCTGGTCCGACACGCTGCTCCAGAACAGTGAGCCGTTCGGAAGCCCCGCTGCTGTTTCCGCGAGCAGCAGGCGCGCGAGGCGCAACAGAGGGTCGTCACGGCCGTGCAGGCGCTCGACCAGGCGCGGTTCGGCGATGTCCGCCCGTAGTGCCTCCATCGCGAAGCACTCGGACGACAGGACCAGCGATACGGCATCGATATCGTCCGGTGCTTCGACGCCACAATCCGCGTTGGCGGGGCAGATGGACAGCGAACCCGCTACCGCCCGATGTTCAAGGCGGCGCCCAGCGATTGCACACCGCAGCATCGACGGTGCCGACATATGGAAGCTGATCAGATGTTCGCCGCAGTGGCCGGCAAGATGCGCGCCGCCGGCAAAACGCAGTGCCGCGACTGCCACCCCGAGGTCGCCCGGCGAGCGCCCGTCGACGAGTACCGCAGGTGCCGCGCCGTCCGCCTGGATAGCGTGCAGGCCTTGTCCGTTCAGCGTTCGTTGTGCATCCAATCACCGCCTCCTGAATGAGCGAATCCGCCCGTGTCGATACACGAGCGCCGTGCATTCACATCCAAGAGCAGATTCGCAAACGCGTCGAATGTAACCTGGAAATGAAAAACGGGCGCTGCATCATGCAGCGCCCGTCGACGTTTCAGCCCTGCTTCTGCCGGAACCTCGTCCCGGCAGAAACGGCATCAACCCTGTTGCTTCACCTCGAGCCGGAACTTGTGCAGCAGCGGCTCCGTGTAGCCGCTCGGCTGCTGGCGTCCCTCGAACACGAGCGCCTGCGCGGCCTTGAACGCGATCGTGCCGTAGCCCGGCGCCATCGGCTGGTAAAGCGGGTCGCCCGCGTTCTGGCCGTCGACGACCTTCGCCATGCGCCGGAACGTCTCCTCGACGAGCTCGCGCTGGATCACGCCGTGATGCAGCCAGTTGGCGATGTGCTGGCTCGAAATACGCAGCGTCGCGCGGTCTTCCATGAGGCCGACGTCGTGAATGTCCGGCACCTTCGAGCAGCCGACGCCCTGGTCGATCCAGCGCACCACGTAGCCGAGAATGCCCTGGGCGTTGTTGTCGACCTCGGCGCGGATTTCCGCGTCGCTCCACTGCGCCTTTTCGACGACCGGAATCGTCAGCAGGCCGTCGAGCAGTTCGTCGCGCACGCTCGCATAGTCGGTGCGTTCGAGTTCCTGCTGAACCGCCTGCACGTCGACCTGGTGATAGTGCAGCGCATGCAGCGCGGCGGCGGTCGGCGAGGGCACCCATGCGGTGTTCGCGCCGGCCTTCGGATGCGCGATCTTCTGTTCGAGCATCGCGTGCATGAGGTCCGGCATCGCCCACATGCCCTTGCCGATCTGCGAGCGGCCGCGCAGGCCCGCGCTCAAACCGACCAGCACGTTGCTGCGCTCGTACGCGGCGATCCACTGGCTCGACTTCATGTCGCCCTTGCGCATCATCGGGCCCGCTTCCATCGCCGTGTGCATCTCGTCGCCGGTGCGATCGAGGAAGCCCGTATTGATGAACGCGACGCGCTCCGACGCTTCGGCGATACAGGCGAGCAGGTTCACGCTGGTGCGGCGCTCCTCGTCCATGATGCCCATCTTGATCGTGTTGCGCGGCAGCTTCAGCAGGTCTTCGACGCGCGCGAACAGCTCGCTCGCGAACGCGACTTCGGCCGGGCCGTGCATCTTCGGCTTGACGATATAGATCGAGCCGGTGCGCGAATTGAGCTTGTTGTTACGGTCGTGCAGCGCGCACAGCGTCGTGATGACCGCGTCGAGAATGCCTTCCGGAATTTCGCGGCCGTCTTTCGTGAGCACGGCCGGGTTGGTCATCAAATGGCCGACGTTGCGAATGAACAGCAGCGAGCGGCCATGCAGCACGACCGGCGCGGCGCCGTTCGCGGCGACGTACACGCGGTCTTCGTTCAGGCGGCGCGTGAAGGTCTTGCCGTTCTTCGTGACCTCTTCGGTCAGGTCGCCGTTCATGAGGCCGAGCCAGTTGCGATAGAGCTGGACCTTGTCGTCGGCATCGACGGCCGCGACCGAATCTTCGCAATCGATGATCGTGCTGACCGCGGCCTCGACCACGACGTCCTTCACGTGCGCGGCATCGGTCTTGCCGATCGCGTCGTTGGCGTCGATCTGGATGTCGAAGTGCAGGCCGTTGTGCTTGAGCAGCACCGACGACGGCGCGCTTGCCTCGCCCTGATAGCCGATGAACTGCCCGGGCGTCTTCAGCGCGCTCGTGCCGTTCTTCAGCGTGACGACAAGCTGGCCGCTCTCGACGCCATAACGCGTTGCATCGGCGTGCGAGCCGTTCGCGAGCGGCGCGGCTTCGTCGAGGAACTTGCGCGCATAGGCGATCACGGCCGCGCCGCGCACCGGGTTGAAGTCCTTGCGTTTTTCGGCGCCGTTCGTCTCGGGAATCGCGTCGGTGCCGTACAGCGCGTCGTAGAGGCTGCCCCAGCGCGCGTTCGCCGCGTTCAGCGCATAGCGCTGGTTCGACAGCGGCACGACGAGCTGCGGGCCGGCCTGTTCGGCGATTTCGCTATCGACGTGGTCGGTCGTCGCTTTGACCTGGGCGGGCACCGGCACGATATAGCCGATGCTTTCGAGAAACGCGCGATACGCGCGCAGATCGCGCACCGGGCCGGGATTGGCGCGATGCCAGTTGTCGAGTTCGGTTTGCAGGCGGTCGCGCTCGGCCAGCAGAGCGCGGTTTTTGGGCGCCAGCTCGTGCACGAGGGCGTCGAAACCCGACCAGAAAGCGGCGCTGTCGAGTCCGGTGCCGGGCAGGGCTTCGGTTTCGACGAACTGGTCGAGATTGGCGGCGACCTGCATTGCGCCGCGCGGGTTCATCTGGGTCATCGACTGCTCCATCAGTTTGAATGGGACCGGCGAGGGGGCACCGGTCCGGGCTTGACAAAATTGCACTACGGGATTGCTCTACGCACTCGCGTCAGACCGCGAGCGCCTGAATGCCGGCCTTCGCGATCTGCACGTCCTGCTCCGACTTGACGCCCGACACGCCGACCGAGCCGATCACCTGGCCGTCGACGACGATCGGCACGCCGCCTTCGAGCGTGCCGAGCAGCGGTGCGCTCAGAAACGCGGTGCGGCCGTTGTTGATCATGTCCTCATACACCTTGGTCTCGCGACGGCCGAGCGCCGCGGTGCGCGCTTTCTCGGTCGCGATGTAGGAGCTCGCCGGCGCGCAGCCGTCGAGACGCAGCAGCGCGAGCGGATGGCCGCCGTCGTCGGCGACCACGATGGCGACGGCCCAGCTGTTTTTCTCGGCTTCCGCGCGGGCGGCGTCGAGAATGCGGGTCGTGTCGGCCACGCTCAATACGGCTTTGCTCAGCATGATGATTGTCCTGTCTCGGTGAGGGTAGGGAAGCGTCTAACGGTTTCTTGTCCGGTGAGCGGCGCGGCGGCGGCGTTGCCGAGGCGCGCGATGAGGGCCGGGCGTGGGCCCTCGGGGGCCTCTCGGCGGCGTCGGGTCTCGATCCGGGCGCCTTCCGGCGGCCTTCCCGCGCGCGTGATGCCCGGGGATTTTACGTCCAAGCGCGCCGGGGCGATACGGCGGCTTCCCTGGGCGCGAGGCAAGCCGCCGGCGCCGCGCCCGACAACCCCGGCCTCCCGCACACGACGCACACCGGCTTCGGCGCTACTGGAAGCCCGCATGCGCGGCGTCTTACAATCGCCTCTCGACCTTAAAAACGCGCTTTTCACGCGCCGTACCGATCATGCCGACCATCCGCGAACTGTTTGTTTATCCGATCAAATCCTGCGCGGGCATTGCGCTCGACGCGGCGCGGCTGTTCGCGACGGGCCTCGAATACGACCGCGGCTGGATGGTCACCGACCCGCACGGCGCGATGCTCACGCAGCGCGCGTATCCGCGCATGGCGCTGATTCGCGTCGAGATCGGCGCGCAGGAACTGATTATTCGCACGCCCGGCATGAGCGAGTTGCGCACGCCGCTCGATGCCGCGCGGCTTGGCGCCGCGCCGAAGGTCGAGACCGTGGTGTGGCGCGATGCGGTCTACGGCCTCGACACCGGCGCGCAAACCGCCGCGTGGTTTACGGACTTTCTGGGGCAGCCCGCGCGGCTCCTGCGCTTCGATCCGGCGCGCGAGCGCAGCGTCGATGGCGGTTACACCGCGAGCGTCGGCGGCGCCACGACCTTGTTCGCCGATGGCTTTCCGCTGCTGGTGGTCGGCCAGGCCTCGCTCGACGACCTCAATGCGCGCCTGAACGGCAAGGGCGCGCCGTCGATCGGGATCGATCGTTTTCGGCCCAACATCGTGCTCGACGGACTCGACGCCTACGAGGAGGACTATGTGGAGACGCTAAGCGCCGAGGCGCAGGCGCACGGCGAAGCGGGCGTCGAGTTGCGGCTCGTCAAGCTATGCACGCGCTGCCCGATGCCGACCATCGATCAGGCGCGCGGCGCGCCCGATCCCGACTGGCCGAACGAGCCGACCGATACGATGCTCGGCTATCGCGGCAGCACGCGCTTCGACGGCGCGGTCACGTTCGGCAACAACGCGCTCGTCGCGAGCGGCAGCGGCGCATGGCTGCGGGTCGGGCAGCGGATCGAGGCGGAGTTGGGGTTTGGCGATTGAGCGGTGCGATCAGCGTTGCCCGGTTGAACCCGTGCGGGATGGCTGGGTGTTTCTAACTGCATGTGCATGTGCGGTCGCTGCCGCTGCCGCTGACTGCTGTTGACTGCATGAGCGTGGCGTCAATGCATGCCCCATCGAGCAGCCGGTAGGTCGCCCGCTACTTTTCCCCACTGCGTTACCGATCCGCATCACGACGAGATTGCCGGGCTGCCGAAGCCCATGCTCGCTCCCGGAACTCGCTCTTATTCTCCCTGCATGCAGGCTCGCAGCGCGCACGCGCACAGTGCTGCGTCGCACCATCGCTGTGCTTTGCCGCCTCGGAACGCGTCGCCTCAGCCCATTCTTCCGGACAGGTACGATCCGGCGCAAAGTCCCACCGCACGGTGCTCAAGCGCACCTTGAGCTCAACCCGAGCGCACCTTTCGCGCGATTGGCACAGCCCTTGCGTTAAGCCTCGCCAGCTACCCAAGGACATCGCGCTCATGAAAATCATCGTTATCGGTCACGGGATGGTCGGCCACAAGCTGGTCGAATGCCTCGCGCAGAACGGCGCGCACGGCCTCGACATCACGGTGCTCGGCGAGGAATCGCGGGCGGCCTACGATCGCGTGCATCTGTCCGAATTTTTCGCGGGCAAGACCGCCGACGATCTCTCGCTCGTCGAGCCCGGTTTCTTCGAGCGCCACGGCATCCGCCTGAAGCTCGACGCGCAAGTCGTCGCGGTCGATCGCACCGCGCGCACGGTGACGATCGCCGGTGGCGAAACGCTGCCCTACGACCGGCTCGTGTTCGCCACGGGCTCGTATCCGTTCGTGCCGCCGGTGCCGGGCCGCGAGCGCGCCGATTGCTTCGTCTACCGAACCATCGACGATCTCGAAGCGATGCGCGAATGCGGTGCGCGCGCAAAGACGGGCACCGTGATCGGCGGCGGCCTGCTCGGTCTCGAATGCGCGAAGGCGCTGCGCGACATGGGCCTGCAAACGCACGTGGTCGAATTCGCGCCGCGTCTGATGGCGGTGCAGGTGGACGACGGCGGCGGGCGCGTATTGCGCAGCCGGATCGAAGACCTCGGCGTGACCGTGCACACGCAGAAGAACACCACGGCGATCGTCGACGGCGAAGCGGGCACGCATCGCATGCAGTTCGCGGACGGCAGCCATCTCGACACCGACATGATCGTGTTTTCCGCGGGCATCCGTCCGCGCGACGATCTCGCGCGTGCCTGCGGGCTCGAACTCGGCGCGCGTGGCGGCATCGCGATCGACGATACCTGCCGCACGAGCGATCCGCACGTCTATGCGATCGGCGAATGCGCGCTGTGGAACGGCCAGGTGTTCGGGCTCGTCGCGCCCGGCTACGAGATGGCGCGCGTGGTCGCGAAGCAATTGCTCGGCACGGCCGCCGCTTTCGCGGGCGCCGATATGAGCACCAAACTGAAGCTGATGGGCGTCGACGTCGCGAGCATCGGCGACGCGCACGGCAATACGCCGGACAGCCGCACCTGGCAGTTCAGCGACGAACGCAAACAGATCTACAAGAAGCTCGTCGTGTCCGGTTGCGGCAAGCATCTGCTCGGCGCGGTGATGGTCGGCGACGCGAGCGAATACGGCACGCTCCTGCAGATGATGCTGAACCGTATCGAACTACCCGAAGCCCCCGAATTCCTGATCCTGCCGCAAGCGGACGGCAACGCGAAACCGGCGCTCGGTGTCGAGGCCTTGCCGGCTGCCGCGCAAATCTGCTCGTGCAACAACGTCTCGAAGGGCGCGTTGTGCGCGGCCGTTTGCGCGGGCGCGGCCGATATCGGCGCGTTGAAAAGCGCGACCGGCGCGGGCACGTCGTGCGGCGGCTGCGTGCCGCTCGTCACGCAGGTGATGAAAGCCGAGATGAAGAAGCAGGGGCTCGCGGTCAACAACCACCTCTGCGAACACTTTCCGTATTCGCGCCAGGAGCTCTATCACCTCGTGCGCGTCGAGGGTCTGCGCAGTTTCGGCGCGCTGCTTGCGAAGCACGGTCACGGGCTCGGCTGCGATATCTGCAAGCCGGTCGTCGCGAGCATTCTCGCGTCGTGCTGGAACGAATTCGTGCTGAAGAAGGAGCACGCGTCGCTACAGGACACCAACGACTACTACCTCGCCAACATCCAGCGCGACGGCACCTATTCGGTCGTGCCGCGCATGGCGGGCGGCGAAGTAACGCCTGACGGCCTGATCGCGGTCGCCCAGGTCGCGAAGAAATACGGCCTCTATACGAAGATCACCGGCGGCCAGCGCGTCGATCTGTTCGGCGCGCGCGTCGAGCAGTTGCCGTCGATCTGGGAAGAGCTGATCGCAGCCGGCTTCGAATCGGGCCATGCGTACGGCAAGTCGCTGCGCACCGTGAAGTCGTGCGTCGGTTCGACGTGGTGCCGCTATGGCGTCGGCGATTCGGTCGGCCTCGCGGTCGAACTCGAGAATCGCTACAAGGGACTGCGCGCGCCGCACAAGATCAAGTTCGGCGTCTCGGGCTGCACGCGCGAATGCGCGGAAGCGCAGGGCAAGGACGTCGGCGTGATCGCGACCGAGAAGGGCTGGAATCTCTACGTGTGCGGCAACGGCGGCATGAAACCGCGCCACGCGGAACTGCTCGCGGCGGACCTCGATCACGCGACGCTCGTGCGCTATATCGACCGCTTCCTGATGTTCTACGTGCGCACCGCCGACCGTCTGCAACGCACGAGCGTGTGGCGCGACAACCTCGAAGGCGGGCTCGACTATCTGATCGACGTAATCGTCAACGATCGCCTCGGTGTCGCCGCCGAACTCGAAGCGGAGATGCAGCACGTGATCGACACCTACGAGTGCGAATGGAAGAAGGCTGTCACCGATCCCGAGACGCGCAAGCGCTTTCGCCATTTCGTCAACAGCAGCGAAGCCGACGGCCATGTCGCGTTCGTCGAGCAACGCGGCCAGATCCGGCCGGCGACGCAAGCCGAGCGGCAGACGCGGCTCGGCGAGAGGCCGGTTATTCCGGTGGTTGCCGAGACGGTTTGACGGCGCCGCTGCTGCTGTTCCGTTGTTATTCCGCCGTTTGTCTACTGTTTGCCCGCTGTTCGCCCGTAGCTTTCCCGCTTGTTCGACGATCTTTCAACGAGGACCCGAGCCATGAAAAACGACTGCCTGCCGCGCCCCTGGACCGCGATCTGCCCACTCGACGACATCGTGCCGAACACCGGCGTCTGCGCCCTGGTGAACGGCGCCCAGGTCGCGGTTTTTCACGTGGACGACGGCGCGGACGACAGCACCGTCTACGCGATCGATAACTTCGATCCGGGTTCGCATGCGGCGGTGCTGTCGCGCGGGCTGGTCGGCAGTGTCGGCGAGCGCATCGTCGTGGCGTCGCCGATCTACAAGCACCACTTCGATCTGCGCACGGGCGAGTGCATCGAGACGCCGTCGTATTCGGTCAGCGCCTTCGCCGCGCGCGTCGAAAACGGCCAGGTGTGGGTCGCGGTTTGACGCGGAATTCGCGCATGTCCGCCACCAACGTAAAAACCGTGTGTCCGTATTGCGGCGTCGGCTGCGGCATGGTGCTGCACGTCGAGGACGGCCAGGTCGTGAAGATCTCCGGCGACCGCGAGCATCCGGCCAACTTCGGCCGCCTCTGTACGAAAGGGCAGTCGGCGCACATCGCGCTGCGTCAATCGGGCCGCCTCGAAGGCGCGTTCGTGCGCCGCGCGCGCGGCGAAGACCCGGTGCCGCTGCCGATGGCGCAGGCGCTTGGCAGCACCGCGGCGCGCTTGCGTCGCCTGCTCGACGAACACGGTCCCGATGCGTTGTCGTTTTACGTGTCGGGGCAGATGTCGCTCGAAGCGCAGTACCTCGTCAACAAGCTCGCGAAGGGCTTTGTCGGCACCAACAACATCGAGTCGAACTCGCGTTTGTGCATGGCGAGCGCGAGCAGCGGCTACAAGCTGTCGCTCGGCGCGGACGGGCCGCCCGGTTCGTACGACGATATCGACCACGCGGACCTGTTCTTCGTGAGCGGCGCGAATATGGCCGACTGTCACCCGATTCTGTTTCTGCGCATGATGGATCGCGTGAAGGCGGGCGCGAAGCTGATCGTCGTCGATCCGCGCCGCAATGCGACCGCCGAGAAAGCCGATCTGTTTCTGCGGATCAAGCCCGGCACCGATCTCGCGCTGCTCAACGGCCTGCTGCATCTGCTGCACGAAAACGGCGCGACCGATGCCGCGTTTATCGACGCCTTCACCGAAGGCTGGGACGCGATGCCCGCGTTTCTCGCCGACTACACGCCGGAGAACGTCGCGCGCATCACGGGCCTCGCGGCCGACGACATCCGCCGTGCGGCGCAGATGATCGGCGCGGCGCAAGAGTGGATGAGCTGCTGGACCATGGGCCTCAATCAGAGCACGCACGGCACCTGGCACACGAACGCGATCTGCAATCTGCATCTGGCGACCGGGCGCATCTGCCGGCGCGGCAGCGGACCGTTCTCGCTGACGGGGCAGCCGAATGCGATGGGCGGCCGCGAAATGGGCTACATGGGGCCCGGCTTGCCGGGGCAGCGCTCGGCGCTCGTCGCGCAGGACCGCGCGTTTGTCGAAGACCTCTGGGACATTGCGCCGGGCACGCTGAAACCCGACGCGGGCACGGGCACGATCGACCTGTTCGCGCGGATGGCGGCGGGAGAGATCAAGGCGTGCTGGATCATCTGCACGAATCCGGTGGCGAGTCTCGCGAACCGGCAGAACGCAATCGCCGGTCTGCGTGCGGCCGAACTCGTGATCGCGCAGGACGCGTTCCTCGACACCGAGACCAACCGTTACGCGGACGTGCTGCTGCCCGGCGCGCTGTGGGCCGAGGCCGAAGGCGTGATGATCAATTCCGAGCGCAATCTGACGCTGATGCAGAAGGCGCTCGAACCGCCGGGCGCGGCCTTGCCCGACTGGCAGATCATCGCGCGCGTCGCCTGCGAAATGGGCTTTGCCGATGCGTTCACCTATGCGAGCGCCGACGCAGTATTCGACGAGATCGCGCGCGCGTCGAATCCGGCAACCGGCTACGACCTGCGCGGCGCGAGCCATCGCCGCCTGAAGGACACGCCGCTGCAGTGGCCGCTGGCTTCCGCAGATTCGGACTCGCGCAATCCGGTTCGTTATCTGAACGACGGTGTGAGCCAAACGTTGCGGCTCGCCGCCGATGGCACCCGTCCACGTCTCGCGTTTCCGACCGCGAGCGGCAAGGCGAAGTTTTTCGCGCGGACCTATGCGCCCCCGGCCGAATTGCCGGACCACGCATTCCCGATCGTCCTCAACACGGGCCGCGTGCAGCATCAATGGCACACGCTGACGAA
The DNA here is from genome assembly GCF_011752995.1 of Burkholderia sp. Ax-1724. Classification (GTDB taxonomy): domain Bacteria; phylum Pseudomonadota; class Gammaproteobacteria; order Burkholderiales; family Burkholderiaceae; genus Paraburkholderia. Next base: position 82,726 of record NZ_VWWL01000003.1, on the reverse strand, counting down.
GACCGGCAAGGTGGCGATGCTCAACAAGCTGAACCCGGGTCCGTTCGTCGAGATTCATCCCGACGACGCGGCCGCGCTCGGCATTCGCGCGAAAGACCCGGTCGAGATCCGTTCGCGCCGGGGCCGCGCGGTCCTGCCGGCCGTCGTGACCGAGCGCGTCAGCGCGGGCCAGTGCTTTGCGCCGATGCACTGGAACGACGTATTCGGCGACGACCTCTGCATCAACGCGGTTACGAACGATGCGACCGACCCGATTTCTCAGCAACCCGAACTGAAATGCTGCGCGGTGGCGTTGAGTCCGGTGACGGTTCCGGTCAGCGCCGATGACGTTGCGGACGCATTCGAGCGCCGCGCCGAGGCCTTTGCTAAGACTTCTGCCGAAGCCTGTGCGGATGCACACACAGCAACGCCGACCGCCAGCGCCAAGGACCTACCCATGCCCCGTATCGAAGCCCTCACGAGCCTGCTGCAACTGCGGCCCGAGCCGGCGCCGTCGCTCAGCGAGGCCGAGCATGCGTATCTGGCCGGCTTCGTGAGCGGCTTGCGTTCGGCCGAAGCGCAGGGCATCGAGAGCGTGCCGGTGCTGCCGGGCAGCGCGCCGTTCGACAGCGCGAAGCGATGTTACGTCGACGGTTTGCTCGCCGGTCTTTATAGCCGCAGCATGACGAACACCGCTTCGTCCGCGGCATTGACCGGTAGCGCACCGGCGACGCAGGGCGCGGAACTGCGCGAAGCCGGCGCGTCCAATATACGGATCGTCCGCGCGCGTCCGAAGGTCACCTTGCTGTGGGCCTCGCAAACCGGCAACACCGAATCGCTGACCGAGCGCTACGCGACGCATCTGATGGAATCAGGCTTTGAAATCCGCACCGCGTGCATGGCGGACTATCCGTTCGCGACGCTCGCGAAGGCGCAATACGTGCTGCTGATGACAAGCACATTCGGCGACGGCGACGCGCCCGACAACGCCCAGGACTTCTGGACGCAGTTGCAGGCCGACACGGCTCCCAGGCTCGACGGCGTGCGCTTCGCGGTGCTCGCGCTTGGAGACCGCAACTACGACCCGTTCTGCGGCCACGGCCGCCGGCTCGACGAAAGGCTCGCCGCGCAGGGCGCGCTGCGTCTCGCCGCGCGCGTCGATTGCGATACCGACTACCAGGAGGTGGCCGATGCGTGGCTCGAACGCGTGATCGCGCGCATCAAGGAAGAAGACGCGGCGCTGCATGCGGTGCCGCCGGGCGGCATGATCAACGCGGTGGTGCCGGGCATCGTGCCGACGAAAGCGCGGCCGGCCGCCTCGCGCCTCGTCGGCAATCTGCGCCTGAACCGGCAGGGCGCCGCGAAGGACACGCGCTACGTGTCGTTGCATACCGCCGAGGCGAACCTCGAATACGAAGCCGGCGATGCGCTCGGCGTGTGGCCGAGCAACTGCCCCGAGCTCGTCGACGAACTGCTGACGCTGAGCGGCCTGCCGCGGGAAGCGCCGGTACAGGTCGCGGGGCTCGGCGAGATGCGGCTCGCCGATGCGCTCGCGAGGCACTACGAGATCGCGCGGCCGAGCCCGGAAGCGCTTGCGTTTGTCGCCGCACGCAGCCGCGACGGCGCGCTGCGCGATCTGCTCACGCCCGCGCGCAAGGCCGATCTCAAGCAATGGCTATGGGGACAGCAGCTTGCCGACGTGCTGCACGAGTTTCCGGTGAGCCTCACGGCAACCGAACTCACGAGCGTGCTCAAACGCCTGCAGCCGCGGCTCTATTCGATCGCGTCGAGTCCGAAAGCGCATCCGGGCGAAGTGCATCTGACCGTTTCGGCGGTGCGCTACAGCAATGGGCGGCGGCATCGCAAAGGCGTGTCGTCGACGTTTCTCGCGGACCGCGCCGACGAGACCGACGTGCCTGTTTTCGTGCAGACATCCGCGCATTTCCGGCCGCCTCGCGAGGCCGGCACGCCGGCGATCATGGTCGGCCCCGGCACCGGCATCGCACCGTTTCGCGGCTTTCTGCACGAGCGGCGCGCACGCGGCGACCGGGGGCGCAACTGGCTGTTTTTCGGCGAGCAGCATGCCGCAAGCGATTTCTACTATCGCGACGAACTCGAAGCGATGCGCGCGAGCGGTCTGCTGACGCAACTCGACGTCGCCTTCTCGCGCGATCAGGCCGACAAGGTCTATGTGCAGGACCGCATGCGCGAGCACGGTGCGCAACTGTGGGCATGGCTCGAAGACGGTGCGCATTTCTACGTGTGCGGCGACGCGAACCGGATGGCGCGCGACGTCGACGCGGCGCTCAAGGACGTGATCGCGACGCACGGCGGCATGAGCGAGGAGAGGGCGCTCGAATACGTGAGCCGCCTCACGCGTGAAAAGCGTTACGCCCGCGACGTGTATTGATCGAGCTGCGCCATGAAGCGTGACGCAAGCGCGCCGGCACACATGGCATGAGGCTTGCGTATCCATGCGCGACGGCGGAATGAGCAGCTCGCGCATATCGACGCGCGCTGCAACGAATCCGATCGTTCGACGACAGGCAATCAGTTTGATAAGGATCTCTGATGAACAACGTGATGAACTCTCTTAAAAGCGGAGACTGGCGCGCACTCGTTGCCTGCTTCCTGTATTTCGACACCGGCTTTACCGTCTGGGTACTCTATGGACCGCTCGCGCCGTTCATCAGCAAAAGCATCGCGATGACGCCCGCGCAACAGGGCCTGCTCGTCGCGGTGCCGGTGCTCTCGGCGGCGATTCTGCGCGTGACGCTCGGCAATCTCTATCAGTCCGCGCATGGCAAGCGCATTGCGCTGATGGGCGTGCTGCTCTCGGCCGTGCCGACGCTCGTGCTGCCGTCGTTGCAAACGGTGCCGTCGTACGAGATGCTGCTCGTGCTCGGCGTGTTCCTCGGCATCGGCGGGGCCAGCTTCGCGGTGGCGTTGCCGATGGCCGGCAGCAACTATCCGCCGAAAGTGCAGGGGCTCGTCCTGGGACTCGCGGCGGCCGGCAATATCGGCGCGGTGCTCGACGGCTTCCTGTTTCCGCAACTCGCGACACGCTATGGCTGGCAGATGGCCGCCGGCGGTGCCTTGCCGCTGCTCGCGATCGCCGCGATCACGCTGTATTTCTGGGCCAACGACGCGGGCGTCAAGAGCGGCAGCGTGCTGCGCGCGTTCGGCAGCTTCGCGGCAACGCTCGTCGGCCTGATCGTGCTCGTGCTGTTCGTCGAAGCGGGGCTGTTCGGCGCCGGCAAGAGCGGCGTGCTGCTGTTGCCGGTGATCGGCGCCTTGCTCGCGATCGCGGTGCTGCCGAAGCGCTATCGCTCGGTGCTCGGCGAGCGCGATACGTGGGTCATCATGCTTGTCTACAGCATCACGTTCGGCGGCTTCGTCGGCATGTCTTCGTATGTGTCGCTGCTGCTGACGAGCCTCTATCAGCTGAGCAAGATCGACGCGGGTCTGTTCATGGCGCTGCTCGCCGCGACCGGCGCGATGGTGCGTCCGCTTGGCGGACTGATCGCCGATCGCGTGTCCGGCGTGCGCGCGCTGACCGTGCTGCTCGCGATCATCGCCGTGTGCGACTTCGTGTTCGCCGCCGCGATGCCGTCGCTCGCGGGTGGCATCGCGCTGCTGCTGTGCCTGTACGTCGCTTTCGGGCTCGGCAACGGCGCGACGTTCCAGCTCGTGCCGCATCGCTGGGCGGGCCGCACGGGCCTGATGTCGGGCATCGTCGGCGCGGCGGGCGGTATCGGCGGCTTCTATCTGCCGGTCGTGATGGGTATCGCCAAGGAAAGCACGGGCAGCTATCAGATGGGCTTCGCGACGTTCGGCGCGCTGGCCGCCTGCGCGTTCCTCGCGATCGTCGCGCTGCGCCGGCCGTGGATGGCCTGGTCGATGCACACGGGCGTCATGCACGCGCACGTCGCCGAATAACGCGCCGAGAAATGTGCCGAGAAACGTGCGCCGGGAGAGGGCCTGCTCCGATGCAGGCTCTCATGGCGATGCCTCAAAAAAAGCGCAGCCAAACACTTGCATATCGCGGGTCGTGTTTCTAATATGCAGTCAGGAGGCTGCATATGAACTCATCGACCGATCGCATCGAAAAACAGATTCTGCTGAATGCGCCGCGCTCGCGCGTTTGGCGCGCGCTCTCGAACGCCGAGGAATTCGGCCAATGGTTCGGCGTGAATCTGACCGGCAAGCAGTTCGTCGCCGGACAATCCGTGCAAGGGCACATCACCTATCCGGGCTACGAGTATCTCGTCATGGACGTGTTCGTCGAACGCGTCGAGCCCGAGCATCATCTGTCGTGGCGCTGGCATCCGGCCGCGGTCGATATGGCCGTCGACTATACCCCCGAGCCGACCACGCTGGTCGAATTCGATCTGAGCGAGGTCGGCTCCGGCACGCTGCTGCGCGTCGTCGAATCGGGCTTCGATCGATTGCCGCTCGCGCGTCGCGAGGCAGCGTTCCGTCTGAACGACGGCGGTTGGACGCAGCAGATGGGCAATATCGAACGACATGTCGCCCAAGGCTAAGGCCACGCCGGCGCGATCGGGCCTCAAGGCCGCGACGCTGCGCAACTGCGCGCCGGTGTTCGCGGCGCTCGGCGACGAAACGCGTCTGCGTTTGCTCGCCGCCCTGTGCGCGGGCAGCGCGATGTCGATTGCGCAACTGACGGCCGGCACCGAGATCACACGGCAGTCGGTCACGCAGCATCTGCAGGTGCTGGCTGACGCGGGCCTCGTGCGCGACGTGAAGGTAGGGCGCGAGCGCCTGTGGGCGTTCGAGTCCGCGCATCTCGATGCGGCGCGGCGCGCGCTCGACGCGATTTCGCAGCAATGGGATCAGGCGCTGCTGAAGCTGAAGGCCGCCGTGGAACCGTGAATGGCGCGGCGGATTAAAGGGCGACGAATGTTGAATTCGCCTTTTAGATCCGGGTTCTAAAACGGGATTTTCAATCGAAATACAACAGCCCGTGAACGACGCCACATGCGCCCCGGATTTTTTAAGGGGTCAAGACGCAACGACAACCCGGACACGGCCCGCTCACGCCCCAACCACCGAGCCCCGCCGGATCGGCCGCGCCAGCGGTTTTCAAACAGTCCCACCGAACGCCACCGGCTCCGAGGCATCGAGCTAGCAGATTGGCGAGCCAAAAAAAAGAGACAAATTTGCAACGGTGAAATATTTTACGAATAATCCGTTACGCATCCTGCGATCTTGTAAGTGGATGCTATAAACCGGAAGCCAAAATATTCAACTTCAGGGACAAGAAGAATGAAACGCAACGTGTGGAGTGCGGGACTGTGGGGTGGCGCGTTCCTGGCCGGCGGCATGCCGGTCTACGCGTGGGCGGCGTGCTCGCCGCCCAACACGTCGCCGTCGAGCAATGCGACCATCGCCTGTAGCGGCGCGAGCGTGCCGTCCGTCGTGGCGATGACGGGCAGCACCAATGTCACGATCAATCTCGATAGCACCGCGAGCGGCAGCTATGTGCTCTCCAGCACGGCCACGCCGTTTTCCGTCGATACATCGAGTTCGATTACCAATAACGGCAATCTTTCGCTGTCGGGTAACGGCACGGGCGTCGCGAATCGCGGCGCGATGCTGATCGGCATGAGCAGCGGCAATACCATTACCAACGGCGCGAGCGGCGTCATTTCGACCACGGGCGCGTACAACGACGGCATCGCCGCGAACGGCGACAACAACACGCTCGTCAACAACGGCACGATTACCACGAGCGGCGCGAACTCGTACGGCATGACGGCCGCGTGGGGGCAAAGCAATACCGGCGCGTCGGGCAATACGCTCATCAACACCGGCTCGGTGACGACCTCGGGCAGCAACGCGCGCGCGGCGTCATTGCTCGGCGGCAGCGGCACCATCAACAACAGCGGCACGCTGACGGCCTCGGGCAGGGACAGCACTTCGGTCTACATGCAGGGCAACAACGATACGCTCGTCAACAGCGGCACGATTCGGACCACCGGCACGGCATCGAGCAGCGGCAACGTCGACGCGGTGGTGTCGAACACGATCGGCAGCTCGTTTACGGCCACCATCACGAACGAGGCGGGCGGCCAGATCATCAGCGACAACGGTATCGGCGTGCGCTCGACCAACGGCAATACGACGATCACCAACGCGGGCCTGATTCAGGGCGGCGGCGGCACGGCCATCAAGAACGGCAACGGCAACGACTCGCTGATCCTGCAAACGGGCTCGCAGATCATCGGCACGGCCGATGGCGGCGGCGGCGCCAATACCGTGCAGCTGCAAGGCAGCGGTACCGCGTCGAACGCGTTCGTGAACTACCAGAGCCTGACGATGGCGGGCACCGACTGGACGTGGGCCGGCACCGGCACGTTCGCGACCGCGCTCGTGCAGAGCGGCACGCTGAACCTGACCGGCACGCTCGGCACGACGACCGCCACGGTCGTCGCGACCGTCGATAGCGGCGCGACCTTGCAGGCGAATGCGGCGAACCTGCCGCTCTCGGTGACCGACAACGGGCTCGTGCGCTTCCAGCAGGACAGCGGCGGCACCTACACCGGGCTCATCTCCGGGACGGGGGCGGTCGAGAAAACCGGCGCGGGCACGCTGACGCTCGCACCCGCCGCGGCGGGCGGCAACACCTACTCGGGCGGCACGACGATCACTCAGGGCACGCTCTCCGTCGCGGCCGACAATGCACTGGGCGCAGCAACGGGCGCGCTGACGCTCAACGGCGGCACGCTGCAACTCGGCGCCAGCTTCGATCCGGCGGCCAGCCGCGCGCTGTCCATCACCGCGAACAACGGCACGATCGACACCCAGGGGTTCCAGTCCACGATCGCGCAGAACATCACGGGCGCGGGCTCGCTCACGAAGCTCGGCACCGGTACGCTCACGCTCAATGGCGCCGCCAACGGCTACGCAGGCGGCACCCAGGTCGACGCGGGCACGCTGGTCGTGGGAGACGCGGGCAATGCGGCCGCGCTGCTGTCGGGCGGCGGGCCGGTCGCAGTCGCGGCGGGCGCGACGCTCGGCGGCTATGGCGGCGTGAACGGCAACGTCACGAACAACGGCACGATCGCGGTGGCGAATGCAATCACCAGTCTCGCGAGCGGCCCCGTCGGCAATTTCCAGATCAACGGCAATCTCACCAATGCGGGGCTCGTGCGGCTCGGCGGCAGCGGCGTGGGCAATACGCTGACCGTGGCGGGCAACTATGTCGGCCAGAACGGGGCGATCACACTGAACACCTATCTGGCGGGCGACGGCGCGCCCTCGGACCGGCTCGTCATCAGCGGCGGCACGGCAAGCGGCGCGAGCACGCTGAACGTGACGAACGTCGGCGGCCCGGGTGGCGAGACGCTCGCCAACGGCATCGAGGTCGTGCAGGCCGCGAACGGCTCGACCACCGGCGCGAACGTGTTCTCGCTCGCGGGCGGGACCGTCAAGGCGGGGGCCTACGAGTACTACCTCGCGAGAGGCGGGGTCAGCGCCGGCACGGGCGACAACTGGTATCTGCGCAATACGATTCCGGAAGCCACCCAGCCGCCGATCACCACGGCGCCGGGCACGCCGGAGTCGATCGTCGACGAGGTCGACAAGGCCGAAGAGGGCACGCCGGTCTACCGCACCGAGGTGCCGCTTTATACGGAAGCGCCGAGCGTGGCGCGTCAATTGGGTCTCCTGCAGATCGACACCTTCCACGACCGTCAGGGCGAGCAGGGCCTGCTGACCGAAAACGGCCGCGTTCCCGCTGCATGGGCGCGCGCGTGGGGGGCGTACAGCAATATCGCGCAGGGCGGCACTGTGAAGCCCTCGTTCGACGGCTCGGTGTGGGGCATGCAGGTCGGCCAGGACCTCTACGCGGACACCCGCGCGGACGGCTCGCGCAATCACTATGGCTTCTTCCTCGGCTTCGCGCGCGCGGTGGGCAGCGTGAACGGCCTCGCGCTGGAGCAGTACGACTACGATGCCGGCTCGCTGCAGGTCAATTCGTACAACCTCGGCGCCTACTGGACGCACATCGGCGCGGGCGGCTGGTACACCGATGCGGTCGCGATGGGCAGCGCGCTCACGGTACGCACCCATTCGACCGACGGCATCGGCGGCTCGACCGACGGCAACGCGTTTACGGGTTCGCTCGAAGCGGGCTTGCCGATCGCGCTGGCGCAAGGCGTGACGCTGGAGCCGCAGGCGCAGCTGGTGTGGCAATGGCTCGCGCTGAGCCGGTTCAACGACGGCGTCTCGGACGTGAACTGGAATAACGGCAACACCTTCCTCGGCCGCCTCGGCGCGCGCCTGCAATGGGCATTCGACGCGAACGGCGTCAACTGGAAGCCGTATCTGCGCATGAACGTGCTGCGCTCGTTCGGCGCCGACGACAAGACCACCTTCGGCGGCGTGACGACGCTGGGTACGCCGGTGGGGCAGACCATGGGGCAGGTCGGCGTGGGCGTCGTCGCGCAACTGACGAAGCGCGGCAGCGTATTCGTGACCGCGAGCTATCTGACCAACCTCGGTGGCGAGCATCAGCGCGTGATCGGCGGCGACGCTGGCGTGCGCTGGGCGTGGTGAGTGTGCGTGAACATGCGTGAGCGTGCATGAAGGGGCCTCTTGAGGGAACTTCGACCCAAGAGGCCCTGATAAGCGGGGATTGAGGCCAGGGACTGGATTGCGGGGCTGAAACCGCAGGACTGAAACCCGTAACCGGGAAGAGGGAGCAGGACGCGGGAACGATGCCGGGAGCCCCGCCGCGAGGGCTCCGCTTCCAGGGGAGGCTAGTCTGCGAGCCGCTTGTCCGCGAGCGCGTTCTGGCAGTCGGCCAGCACCTGCTTGAGCAGCCGGGCTTGCGGGTCGATTTCGTCGGTATCGAGAATTTCTTCGACCGCATCGCGCGCCCAGTCGGCCTCGACGAAGCGCGCGTGGCGCCGCGCGATTTCGACCGCGGTGGCCGACAGCTTCGCGATAGAAAGCCAGTCGGCTTCGCGTGCGCGGCGATCGAGCCACTTGTGCGCGGACTGCACGTGAAACGCCGCGTCGGGCCAGTCTTCGTTCAGATAATAAGCGCCGAGGCTTCCGCACGTGAGCCAGCACAACAGCTCGAGGCGGTCACGGGGACTCAGATGTTGGCGTACATCACTCATGGCGACGCTCGCTGCGGTAAATGGCTTCCCGGTGAGGACGGCGCTGCGCCATCCCCGGCTTTCATCAAACGCTTTAATCAAACATTAGCACGCGCTCTTCCCGGGCGGCAATTCCTGACCTACCCTGGCGCGCAGCATGGCCGCGGGCCAAGGTAGGAGCGGGGAATGCGCGGCTCGCAAGGCCGATGAGCCCCGCGTTTGCCGCTCGAAATAGCCTGCCCGGAATGGCCTCGTGTGCCTCGTGTGCCTTGTTTGCCGTTTTCCGAAGTCCTTTTTCCGAAACCCCGCGGCCCAACGAGGCCGGACTACCCGCGCAACTCGGTCCCCAAGGCCGTTGCCGCGCCGGCGAACGTGGAGGCCATCGCGGCGTAGTGGTGCCACTCCAGCTTGTGGCCGAGCCGGAAGACCATAAAGGCGTTGCTGAGCGCCATTCTCAGGGCTTCCATCATGAGCCGGTCGGTGGTGACTGACGGGGTGGCCCGCAGCGGCGCCTCGGGAATCTGGCCCTTCAGCTTGCTGCCCATTTCGGCGAGTGTCGTCGAGATCGTCAGCGGCACGAACTCGATGGGCAGGAACCGGGTGTTGCGTCCCCAGTCCTTGGCGAACTGGAGGACCGGGTTGTCGTTCTCGCTGTCGAGGCCGATTTTCAGAACACGCATCAAACGCCCGTCCTCGGGTTTCGCGCCGCCGAGGAACTGGCCGAGGTTGGCGAGGTTCTGCCCGATAGAGGACGTCAGGCCCGCGATCGCGGCGCGGTTGTTGACGTTCGACAGCCACTGGTTGCCGGTGGGCGGCCCGATGAAGCTCAGCAGCAGGCCGGTCGCGCCCAGGCTGGTCATGCCGCGCAGGAACGCAGTCTCGTGCGTCGTGAGGTTCTTCGACGCCTTGGTCACCGCCTCTGCCATCTTTGTCGCATCCTGGAACACCGTCTCGATCTGGGCCCGCAGTCCGTCGTTCTTGGGCAGGCTGTTGCTCACGTCAGTCGCCGCCTTCCGGATCGAATCGAGGTCCTGCTTGAATTTCTCCATCTGCGCCTCGTGATCGTGGGGCGAGACGGACTGCAACATGGCCCGGCTGGTTTCCATTGCCGCCGCCTCGGCGATGTCCTGCGCCGATCCGGCCGGGGCGGTGAGGGCCCGATGCACGCCGGACATGGAGTCGAAGGCCCGGACGATGTGCGCCTGCATGGCCGGGACCTGACTCGTCCACAAGTCATTAATCAGGGTATTCACATCGGTATTGCCGCGCCCGCCTTGCGTCACGAGCCCGCGGCCGTCTTCCAGGTCGATGTCGGATGCTTCGATCGGAAGAGCCCCGGCGGGTGCCTGCTGGCTTTGGGCCGCTCTCAGCTCGTCGGTATTGACGAATTCGATGGGCTGTCCGGCCTTATCGTTGCCGCCGCGCAGATGGCCGATGGCGCCGAGGACCGGCTTGTTCAGCGCGCCCGTCTGCAGCACGCCGCCCAGCCCAACCAGCCCGAAGCCGGCGATCTGCCCGAACGAGGGGGCGGCCTGTCCGCTCGCCGCATTGGTTCCGAATTGCCCGGCGAGTGTAATGAGCTGATCGATGGCCTGGCCGAATCCCTGGATCGTTTTGATATCTCCGCCGGCTTTGGCCCAGCGCCTCGGCCCATCGGTACCGGGGATGTACTCGCCGACCCCGGCGAGGGTCAGGGATAGCAGGATGCGCTGCGTGACCAGCAAGGCGGTTTTGGCGGTGGTTTCGAACGCGCTGGCCTTGCCCGGGAGGATGGCCTCCACGCCGTACCAGGCACCGAACTTGAACCCCATCGCGATGGCAACTTCCGCGGCGGCGATCGCTTTCTGCACCGGAGTGGACTTCAGCCATTCGGTCCAGCTGCGACTCTTCGCCGTGTCGGCCTTGCCGGACCCCAGGGACTGGGTCAGGTGGTCGCGCAAGTGGTCCAGCCCCTGTTTTTGCAACTGCATCATGGATATCCAATGCTGGACCTCTTCAAGATGCCGGATCTGGGTGTCGTGCGGGACGGGGCGATCCGCCTTGTTCAACGCCGCCTTCACACGGCCGTGCATCTTGCCGATGTCGCGCAGCGAATCCGTCAATGTCCTGGACAGATCCTCGAGGTTGCTCAGCATCGTTTGCGCTTCTTCATGGCCGAGGCGCGCGAGCTGACCGGTCGACATATTCCGCAGTTCGATCTCGGGCGCCGTGCCGGCGCTCGCACCGGTGGCGGCCGGCGTCGCGGCCTCCGTCGAGGAGCGTTCCCGGCCGGACAGAGGCAACGACCCGCGCGGCCTGTTGGCGGTGGCCAGGCTCGGGTTCGAGCTCGGGCCCGAGTTCGTCGCGTCGCCCGAGTCCTGTGCCTTGTCCTGCGCCGGGTCTTGCGACCTCGCACTGTTCTTCCTGCTGGTGCTGCGCGCAGGCAGGTGCGAGAAACGATCGTCCTGCGATCCTCGGGACTGGACGGATGGAGTCGGGGTCGTCGTTCGTCGCGCGTCCTGAACGTCGTTGTCGTGCCCGGATGAGAGCACGCTGGCGGCTGCGCTGGAATCGCTGAAACGGGAGGAGGAGGTGCGGATTTCGGGCATGATCGGATGTCGGGTTGGGGAGTGGGACAAACGGCCTGTCCATCACCACTCCGGCCTGACGATCGGAAAAGATCGCGGACCCTGCACGCAGACTCATGCAGTGCTCGATGTGAACATACGGCTCGTCGACTATCGTTGCGAAAAAGACTGGCAGCGATAGTCGGCCTCCTGACGATTTCGTTCTTCCCTGGTCGCGAAATTACGGACGATAATCCGAATCCATCGGCTCAACCTCACTCCACCCATAACAACCCATGCTGCGAATACTCGGCAAGACCACCTCGATCAACGTGCGCAAGGTGCTGTGGACCTGCGCGGAACTCGGACTTGCGTTCGAACAGGAAGACTGGGGCTCGGGCTTTCGCTCGACCGAGGTCGACGCATTTCGCGCGCTGAATCCGAACGCGATGGTGCCGGTGCTGTGCGACGGCGACTTCGTGCTGTGGGAGTCGAATTCGATCATCCGCTACCTCGCCAACCGTTATCGCGGCGCGTGGCTTTATCCCGCCGATCCGTGCGAGCGCGCGCGTTGCGATCAATGGATCGACTGGCAGGCGAGCGAGCTCAATCGTTCGTGGAGCTACGCGTTTCTGGCGCTCGTGCGGCGCTCGCCCGAGCATCAGGACCCGCGGCAGATCGAGCTGTCGCGCGTGAACTGGGCGAAGCATATGGGGATCGTCGAGCAGCAGCTCGAACGCACGGGCGCGTATATCGCGGGGCCGGCGTTTTCGCTCGCGGATGTGCCGATCGCGTTGTCGGCCAATCGCTGGCTCGACACGCCGATACGGCATGACGATTTTCCGGCGCTGGCCGCGTATATGGCGCGGCTGGCCGGGCGGGACGGTTATCGCGCGTATTGCCGCAACGGCACGCCTTGATTGGCAAGCTTTTACGCTTGGGTTTTCGGCGTGCGATGTACTGCATGAGGTGTGCTGCGCGCGATGTACTGCATGAGGTGGCAGAGCGGGTCATGCAGCCACACCGCATGCAGCCACACCGCGAGCGCGGCGAAGAACCGCAGTAGGGACGAGACCAACCGGAACGCAACACCGGGAGCGGAATCGACAGATCGACTCCGCGCCCTCGCTCCATCAAACCTGCACGAGATTCGGAATCTGCACGTCCGGGTTGACGTCCGCGTCGTAATCGACGCCCTTCATCTCGAAGCCGAACAGACGCAGAAAATCGCTCTTGTAGCCGGCGAAATCGGTCAGTTCGTAGAGGTTGTCGTTGGTCACCTGGTTCCACAGTTCCTGCACGCGGCCTTGCACCTGCGGATCGAGTTCCTTGTAGTCGGCACGCAGACGGCCTTCGTCGTCGAGATGCGGCTGGCTGCCGTAGAGGCTGTCCTTGTAGAGGCCGTAGACCTGCTCGATGCAGCCCTCGTGCGTGCCTTTTTCCTTCATGACCTTGAACAGCAGCGACAGATAGAGCGGCATCATCGGGATCGCCGAGCTGGCCTGCGTGACGACCGCCTTCAGCACCGCGACGCGTGCATCGCCGCCCTTGGCCGCGAGCTTTTCGCGAATGCCGAGCACCTTCTGGTCGAGGTCCTTCTTGGCCGCGCCGATCGAGCCGTTCCAGTAGATGTCGTGCGTGATCTTCTCGCCGAGGTAGGTGAACGCGGTGGTTTTCGCGCCGTCGGCGAGCACGCCGGCTTCGGCCAATGCGTCCATCCACATCTGCCAGTCTTCGCCGCCCATCACCGCGACCGTATGCGCGATTTCTTCCGGCGTGGCCGGTTCGAGCACGGTTTCCTTGATGACTTCCTTGTCGGTGTCGATGCCGCGCAGGTTCACTGCCTTGCCGATCGGCTTGAGCACCGAGCTGAATACCTCGCCCGTCTTCGGATGCTGGCGCTTCGGCGCGGCGAGGCTATAGACGACGAGATCGACCTGGCCGAGATCGCGTTTGATGGCTTCGATCGTGCGCGCCTTCACTGCGTCGGAGAACGCATCGCCGTTGATGCTGGTCGCGTACAGGCCTTCGGCCGTGGCGAGCTTCTCGAACGCGGCGGTGTTGTACCAGCCGGCCGTACCCGCCTTGGTCTCGCTGCCGGCGCGCTCGAAGAACACGCCGAGCGTCGCCGCGCCCGAGCCGAACGCGGCGCTGATGCGGGCGGCGAGACCATAGCCCGTCGACGCGCCGATCACGAGCACCTTCTTCGGGCCGTTGGCGATGGGGCCGCGTGCCTTCACATACTCGATCTGCTCCTTGACGTTGGCTTCGCAGCCGGTCGGATGGGTCGATACACAGATGAAGCCACGCACACGCGGTTTGATGATCATGAAGCACCTCTTGTCGGAATTGCCGACATTATAGTGGCCCCGCCGCCGTGGCCGGGCATTCGCGCGGGGGCGGGTCGGCGCCGGTGCAGCGCGTGTTGCCACTCCGCGCAGCGCCGGGCAGCCTCAACCGAACCGTCCGTACGTGCGGACGTGCGAGCCATCGGGCGAAAGGCCTATGCCGTTTCGAAGCGTGATTCGCATTCCGCAACCAATCTTCGGTATCCGGATATGTCACGCATAGTCGAGCGCGACACTACAGACACCATCCTTTATGTTCGGTTTGCCGAATCCGTGCACCTTTTTCGGAGATTTCCATGCGCTCCCGCATTCCGCCGCAAATGCCGCAAATGCCGCGAGTTACCGATCATCCTCAATGGGCCCAGGATCCCGGTCACCCCGTCGTCCCACAACAACCGGTCTGGCGAGGTCCGGCTCCAAACGAGCTCTTCCAGAACATGCCGCAGACAAGACAACGGCGGCCGTCCCTGGCGCCGGCAGGTCCGTTTCCGGTGATTCCGGGGACGGCGCATCAGCCCGTTATCCCAGTCACGCTGCAGACCCATATACGGAGATGATTGCCCACCGCCGAAAGATTACCAGCGATAGCCTGGCTGTCGACGACCTGTCGGCGCGCAAGTAAGAATAGATAAAACGCGCCCGTGGCCGGTTCGGATCGCCTTGATCGCGGATGGCCTCGAACATGAACCGTGCGGTGCGCCGGTCTCGCTTCGGGCGATGACGGTCCGCACGCAGCCGGCTCGCCAGTTGCGCCGCCCACTCGTCGTCGACGCTCGGGCTGGCGTGCGTCGGACACGTCGGCTCGACGATATTTCTCGAAGTCCCGATACGGCGATCCCTGACATGGAAGACGGTGAGCACGCGCGAAACGCATGGATGGAAGAATTGCCGCCGTGCGCGGCCCACATAACAGCCGATTGAAGCGGCACGGAGCATTCGAGCATCAAAAATCGGCGCCCACCCCACATCTTGGTACGATTGCGCCTTTCCCCGCGGACGACAGCAAGCGTGAAGCGCCTCATCTCCTCATTTCTGGCCGCCCTCGACCGAGGGTTGACCCTCGCGAACCCGCTGATCGCGCGGGGCTGCTGGCATCTGCGCCATCCGACCCGCCGTACCGTCGCCTGGGGTTTCGCCGCGCTGCCGGTGCTGTTCGTGCTGTACGTGCTGCTGCTGATTCCGTTCACGCCGAGCATCGGCGACATCCGCAAGGCGAAGATCGAGCAGCCCGCGCAGATTCTTTCGGCGGACGGCAAGCTGCTCGCCGAATTCAAGCCGTCGAACCGCGAGTGGGTCAGCCTGAAGGACATCTCGCCGACCGTCGTGAACGCGCTGATCGCGACCGAGGACCACCGCTTCTACGAGCATTTCGGCCTCGACTGGCGGCGCACCGCGTCGGCCGCGCTGCACACGTTTTCGGGCGAGCGCCAGGGCGGCTCGACGATCACGCAGCAGCTCGCGCGCAATCTCTATCCCGACGAAATCGGCCGCGCGCCGACGCTCACGCGCAAGCTCAAGGAAGCGATCACGGCGGTCAAGATCGAGATGCTCTATACGAAGCCCGAGATTCTCGAGACCTATCTGAACACGGTGCCGTTTCTCTACAACGCGTACGGCATCGAGATGGCCGCGCGCACCTATTTCGACAAGTCGGCGGCCGATCTGAACGTGCTCGAAAGCGCGACGCTCACGGGCATGCTGAAGGGCAACAGCTACTACAACCCGGTGCTCAATCCCGAGCGCGCGCTGCAACGGCGCAACACGGTGCTCGGGCAGATGGTCAAGTACGGCAAGCTGACGCCCGCGCAGTACGACATCCTGAGCCGCAAGCCGCTGCGCCTCGATTTCGAGCGCCAGATCGAGCCGCCTGGACCCGCGCCGCATTTCACGCAGCAGTTGCGCAAGTGGCTCGTCGCATGGGCCGATCGCAACGACTACAACATCTATTCCGATGGACTCGTCGTGCGCACGACGCTCGATTCGCGTTTGCAGACGATGGCGACACAGGCCGTCAAACTGCAAGGCAACCAGTTGCAGGGCATCGCGAACTCGGCATGGGGCACGCGCACGGGCTGCTCGGCGGACAAGGATCTGCTGCGCACGTTTCTGCGCGAAACGCCCGACTTTCGCGCCGCCAGAGACACGGGCCTGTCCGACGACGATGCCCTGAAGCATCTGCTCGCCGACCGCCCGCTCGTGCAGAACGTCTGCGAGACGAAGACGCGCGTGCAGGCCGACTTCCTCGCGATGGATCCGCGCACCGGCGAAATCAAGGCGTGGGTCGGTAGCCGCGACTTCAGCGAGGACCCGTTCGATCACGTGCAGCAGGCACGCCGTCAGCCGGGCTCGACCTTCAAGCCGTTCGTCTACGCGGCGGCGTTCGAGGCGGGTGCGAAGCCCGACGACAAGCTGCCCGACAACCCCGTCGAAATCCAGTTGGCAGGCGGCGAAGTCTGGAAGCCGAACGACGAGGACGAACCGAGCGGCCGCATGATCAGCCTGCGCGACGCGCTCGCGTATTCGCGCAACCGCATCACCGCGCAGGTGATGGAATCGGTCGGACCGCACAAGGTCGCGAGGCTTGCGCGCGCGATGGGCGTGCGCGACAGCGAGCTCGATCCGGTGCCGTCGCTCGCGCTCGGCACGAGCCCCGTCACGCTGAAGGAGATGGTCTCGGCGTACGGCACGATCGCGAACCTCGGCAATTACGTCGAGCCGCTGATGGTCACCCGCATCGAAGACCGCAACGGCAACGTGCTGGCCGAATTCGCACCGGCCGCGCCGAAACGCGAGCTGCCCGCCGATACCGCGCGTACGCTCGTCGACGTAATGCGCGACGTGGTCAGCCGCGGCACCGGCGCGAGCATCCGCACGCGCTTCGGCGTGCGCGGCGACGTCGCGGGCAAGACCGGCACGACCCAGGGCAACGCGGACGGCTGGTTCATCCTGATCCAGCCGCAACTGGTGGCGGGCGCGTGGGTCGGCTTCAACGACAGCCGCGTGACGCTGCGCAGCGATTACTGGGGGCAAGGGGCGCATAGCGCGCTGCCGATCGTCGGCGATTTCTTCCAGCGCGCGCAGCGCTCGCGGCTCGTCGATCCGCGCGTGAAGTTCGATACCGAGCAACCGCCCGGCTGGTTCGCCGAGCGCGCGGAGCGGTTGCGCGACTGGATCGAGCATCTGTTCGCGCGCACGCCACAGAAGCAGGTGGTTGTGCATGCGCCGGCGCGCAGGGCGCCGGTGGCGTCGGCGGGGACGTCCGGGGAGGCGTCCGTTAGTTCGCCTACTCCGCTTACTCAGGTTATTCCGGTTGTTCCGGCTCAACCGGGGTCTGCGGCGGCCGGCGCTTCGGCGGCGCTGGCCGAACCGCGCGAATTGCCGCCGTTGTTGCCGACGCCGGGAACCGCTCCCGCGCCGGCCACCGGCAATGCCGTCGACGGCGAAACGCATGGCGGCGGCGCAGCGGCCATCGCGCCGACGCCCACGCCCGACGACGTCGTGCCGCCCGATGCGGCAGGTCAGGGCGGACAAGGACAAGGGGCCGCCAACTTCTGAGTGGCACGGCACCTGCATTGTTAAAAGACACGCAACAGTGTTTTCGGCGCGAGCGGCTGATCTCGCGCGATCGATTGCCGATAATCGAGGCTTGCTAAATCAGGCCGGGCAATCGGTCAAAAAATGCAGGTGCTGCACAATGTGTGATCTGAATTCGAACGGTATTCCCGGCTCGTGCGCGCGAAAGCCTGAGCCGGCATACGAGCCGGCAGAGAAGAGGGTGCCGCTCGCGGCCCGCGTGCGTGGTTTCGCCGCGGCGGTGCTCGCATGCGCGAGTCTCGCTGGATGTGCATCGAGTACCGACGTCGTCGCGACCGATAAACCCGGCACTTACACGGTCGCGGCAAGCGCAACCGGTGGACGCATGGCATGGGCCCGCGCGCATGAACTCGCGTTGAACGAAGCGCGCGACTATTGCGAGCGCCGCGGTATGCAAAGCAGCGTAATGGCGGAAACCGTGAGCGGCGTGAGCGTGATGACCGAGCATGGATCGTCGGTCAATTTCGAGTGCCATCCGAAGTTCTGACGACAATGCCTGCGCTGAGGCGCAAGCGCACGCCGGTGCAGGTGTATCGACGAGGCTGGCGATATAGTCAGCGCCCCTACAGGTTCGATTCCTGTGTCGTTTGAATCCCCGACGAAAATCGCGAGCCGTTTTGCGGATGCGCTCGCATTCTCTTTAATCATATGAGTCATGTGAGGCGCGCCGGGATTTCAGGTCCACGATTCGCCTTGCTGCCACTGTGCTCACTTCCTGGTACTCGTTCCCCGTTTGACGAATGACGCGCCTGCAAAGTCTGTCGTCGTTCGCCCCTGCGAGGCGTTTTTTTCACGCGAACGACGGGTAGGGCGTGTGGACGTTTTCGGCGTCCGCGCTGCGTCCAGCTTCCGCGACATCGTCTCGATGCGCTGCCGCAAGAGATCGGCCGTGGCAGCGCGTTCGGCCAGCAGTGCGTCCTTTTCCGCGAGTTGCGCGCCGCTCAGCGCATGCCGTGCGTTCGATGTGGCCAGCTCGGCCTTTGTCGCCGCGAGTTCGTCACGTAAGCCGTCACGCTGCGCGCGCGATTCGGACTCTAGCGTCGCCGCCCGCTCATGGCTGGCCTGAAGCTCCTTGCGCAGCCGCTGCGCCACGGCCCGTTCGCTCTCGATTTCGAGCAACGCGCGCTTTTCGGCGGCCGCAAGCCGTTGTTCGTTCTGTTCGTGCGCGCGGCGCAGCTTGGCCAGTTCGTCGGCGAAATCGCGGCGGGCGTCGGCCAGCGCGGCGATGCCCGCCGCAGTTTCCTGCTTCGACGCGGCAAGTTGCGCCGTCAGCATCGCGTTGGCGGTTTGCAGCTCGACGATGCGCGCGTCGAGCCCGCCGATCTGCGCACGCAGCGCGGCGGCGTCGTGCGCCGCCTGTTCCGCCTGCTGGCGCGCGTCGAGCCGCTGCGTTTCCCGTTCCCGTGCCTCGTCGCGTGCCGTGGCGATTTCGTTCTGCGCGTCCTGTCTGAACACGTCCAGCGCGGCGCTCGCGGCGTCGTTAGAGAGCCGCCAAAGCTGGGCCGCCAGATCGCCTGCCGCTGCGGCGACCTCGGGCGGCAGGTCCGGGCGTCCAACGTCGACGCGAGTCTTGTCGCGAACCTCGCCCCAGAAATCGCGCAAGGCCTTGGCCGGCGCGCTCATGCTGCCTTTGCGCACCAGTTGATAAAGCCGGTTCGCGGTCGGCGTTTCACCGTAGCGGAAAAACAGCAGCGCGCAGACCTCGCGGTATAGCACCTGAGTGTCGGATGCGCGTTCGCGGGCGGCTTCGATGTCGGATTCGAGCGTCATGGCGTGTTTGAGGCTGCGGAATGAACGATAAATTGATAATACAACGTAATACGGTAAAAATACTACACTTTCACCTCTTAAACACGACATTAGTACTATAATGTCGTGTTTAGATTTATGGGAAAGCATCGACGGCGGTTCGCTCATCTCTGGGCGCGGCGACGTACAGAACGGGATTGCGATCCGTGTGACGTGGTAGCCGCCAACAGTAAAACGACCGCACTGGACTTTCCTGCTTCGCCGCATTGCACGGCTATTCGTCTTTGGAACACCAAAAGATATTCAACGCGAGAAACTGTCCAGCCGGTCATCCGAGATGTATTCGCATCTAAAGAAAGAGTCATGAGCCCAACAATCGACGGACTCCGCAACCGGTCCGTATCGGCGTCACACCTTGCTGACGAGGCGTCTTCCGAGACGGCCAAGCCTGAGTCAAGTGCGATAGGAAGCTCGGCAAGTCCCCGGAGTCATCCCGCACTCAATGGCTTGAGCCCCCGGCCAAAGAAACTGCTGACATCCGCCGAGGCGCCTTTGGCCGCCTATGCGGCAGCCAGAACCCTTGTCGGCGAGGCGCTCGATCCCGAGTCAACTACCCAGCTTCGCAAGGCGAATGACGCGATGGACAAGGCGCGTCGCGCATTGTCAGCCGGAGCGGGCAATATCGCGCGAACCGGGAGCCCTGGCAACATGGATGCGCTACGGCGTACGAACGCGACGCGTGCGTTAGCAAAGGCGTTGAGTCACTCGCTGTGCAATCCAGGCGAAGAAACGGCGGCGCTCGTCCGTTGCTGGCCGCGCCAGATGCTCAGCGAAGTCTTGCGGGACATGAGCGCAGAGGAAAGGAGCGACTTGCTGAATCATGTGGTGGCGGCAGCAACGGCGTTGTATGGAAAAAGTGGCAACTGCGACGAGTTTGCCGCAGTGACGGCCAGCTACAGCGAAGTACAAACGGCAAAGCGCACGCATGTCATCACGGCGGACGTGCCATTCGACCATGTCTGGGCGGAAAGCCGTCACGACGATGGCATTGCCCGCCCCCATGATCCCATTCTGGATAGCTGGCTGGACGGGCCACCCGTCTTGCGGGAGAACGCCCGCTTCGCAAACGCGGCCGAAGCCGATCAGCAGCATACCGCCGCAAATGATCCGCGCGTGTCTGCCGCAATCGATGAGATGGCGCATCGCCTTGGCAAAAGTCCAGAGGCGAAGGAGCTTTTCGATAAAGCCATGGATATGTCGGCTGAGGACATCGAACGTGAGAGTACCGACAATTTTGAGCCGATGTCGTCCATGAACGATCGATTCATTTCCAATGCTCGAAGGAACCTTGGAAAGCAACAGCAGGCAGCGAGGCCTGAGTTGCTGGGTGACATTCAGGCGGTCGGGGTCGGACGGCAGTTCGATCTGCCGATCGCGTCCGCGACCAACAAGGGCAATGTCGCTCTGATTCGCGACCAGTTAGAGACTTTGACTCGTGCGGGCGCGTCGTTCGCGTCATCATCGCAAGCAGACGGCTCGCGGTTGGCCTCGCGTCCGATTGGGCTGCCGACAGGTCCCCGGATGGGCCTGCCGTCAGGTCCCCGGATGGGCTTGCCGTCGGGTCCTCGGCCGGGATTGCCTTCGGGTCCCCGGATGGGCCTGCCGTCAGGTCCCCGGCCGGGGTTACCGTCGGGTCCGCGGATGGGCCTGCCGTCAAGTCCCCGGGCGGGGTTACCTTTGGGCCAACGGCCGGGGCTACCGTCTTCAAGGACCGTCGGTGCAGTTGCTGGCCCACGGTCTGATGGGTCGTCGCTTTCCGCACCTACAGAAACCGCAGCGAGGGACGCATCAAATATTTAACGATCTTTGTTCGCGGACAACCAGCGCTATCCTGAGCGCAACCCGTCTGGTCCCGTCCTGTGGCTCGGCCACCGGCGTATCATCACGGACTATCTGCTGGCTCGCCGCGAAACCGTGCTGCACATCATGGACGCGCATTACACGAGCGCCGCCACGATGACGCCGGGCGCGCAACCGCAAGCCGACGGCACGTTGATCTATCCGGCTTAGTCACCGGGCTGAGCCGTTCCAGGGCACCCCGGCCCATCCGTCACCTTGCCCCACAGAATGGCTGTCAAGAAACCCACAACGCTCGAAATCCTGCTCCGCGACATCCGCTCCTGCACCCTGTGCGCGCCGACGCTGCCGCATGCACCGCGACCGGTGCTGGCTGCCTCCGAGCAGGCGCGCATTCTGATCGTCGGCCAGGCGCCGGGCGCGCGTGTGCATGCGTCCGGCGTTCCGTGGAGCGATGCGAGCGGCAAGCGCCTGCGCACGTGGCTCGGCGTCGACGACAGCACCTTTTACGACGCGTCGAAATTCGCCATCGTGCCGATGAGTTTCTGTTTTCCGGGGCGTGGCCCGAGCGGCGATCTGCC
The DNA here is from genome assembly GCF_011752995.1 of Burkholderia sp. Ax-1724. GTDB lineage: Bacteria > Pseudomonadota > Gammaproteobacteria > Burkholderiales > Burkholderiaceae > Paraburkholderia. The sequence continues at coordinate 60,944 of NZ_VWWL01000003.1, read as the reverse complement.
GCCGCTGCCCGCGTGCGCCGAGCGCTGGCATCGCGAGCTGCTCGGCCACCTGAGCGCCGTGCGGCTCACGCTGCTGATCGGACAGTACGCCCAGCGCTTCAGTCTCGGCGCCGCCTATGGACCCAGCATGACCGATACGCTCGTCCGCTGGACCGAATTCGGACCGGCGATCATACCGCTGCCGCATCCCTCGCCGCGCAACATCGCCTGGTTCAAGCGCAATCCGTGGTTTGACGCCGATGTTTTGCCGACATTGCGCGAGCGGGTATCCGCGGCCCTGGCGGCTCACTAAAATAGGCGCAATTGCACAACCGGCGTTTGCCCTCAGGAATTCTTCGAATCGTGTCCAAAGCCTTGCCGACAGCCGCATCCAACGCCGACCTCGTCACCGTTCAGCCCGTCGAATCGCTCGTCGTGCCGGAACTGCTCGATGGCCGCGACGGCACCAATCGCGGTGCGAGCGAAAACTCGCAACTGTCGGCGCGCAACGATCTCGACGCCGTGCGCGCATGGCTCTCCAATTACGCGGACACCAAGACCACCTTCGACAACTACCGCAAGGAAGCCGAGCGTCTGCTGCTGTGGGCCGTCGTGCAGCTCGGCAAGCCGCTGTCGTCGCTGACGCACGAAGATCTGCTGCTATTCAAGGCGTTCATCGCCGATCCGCAGCCCGCCGCGCGCTGGGTGTCGGCGAGCGGCGGCAAGTTCGCCCGCAGCGACGAACGCTGGCGGCCGTTCAACGGCCCGCTGTCGCCGGCCAGCCAGCGCCAGGCGCTGATCATCCTCAACGCGATGTTCACGTGGCTCGTCAACGCCGGCTATCTGCGCGGCAATCCGATGGCGCTGCTGCGGCAACGCGCGAAGCGCTCGGCGCCGCGCGTCACGCGCTATCTGTCGACGTCGCTATGGGACGAGGTGAAGCTGTTCGTCGAGCAACTGCCGCAGGACACCGACGCGCAACGCGCCTACTACGCGCGCTGCCGCTGGTTGACCACGCTGTTCTATCTGCAAGGCATGCGGATTTCGGAAGTCGCGGGCGGCCAGATGGGCCAGTTCTTCAGACGGCTCGGCGCCGACGGTCAGGACCAGTGGTGGCTCGAAACGCTCGGCAAGGGCGACAAGGAGCGGATCGTGCCGGTATCGGTGGAGTTGATCCAGGAGCTGCGCAATTACCGCACGCTCAACGGTCTCGCCGCCCTGCCCACGCGCGCCGAGCAAACGCCGCTCGTGCTGCCGTTCAAGGGCCGAAGCCGCTGCCTGTCGCGCTCGGCGGTGCACGATGCGATCAAGGGCATCTTTGCCGGCGCGGCGACGTGGCTGCGCGCGCGCGGTCCGGAATTCGCCGATCGCGCCGATGAGCTCGAACGCGCGTCGGCGCACTGGCTGCGCCACACAGCCGGTTCGCATCAGGCCGATGGCGGCGTCGATCTGCGCACGATCCGCGACAATCTCGGCCATGTCTCGCTGAATACGACCAGCCTTTATCTGCATACCGAGGACGATGCACGGCATACGGAAACCGTCAAACGTCATCGCATGAACTGGGATGCGGCGAAATCGAAAGACGGCAATTGATCAACCCGCCGCTTGAGCCGCTCCCGCTTTCCCCGCATTTGCCCGTTCTTCCCCCGGCTTCGCGCCAATCCCGCCCCATTGCCCGCTAGAATTGCCGGCTTTGCCCGCGTCGGGCGCGCCGCAAGGCAAAATACGGGTTTTGCGCGCGCCGTATGCGCCGCGTCGGCGTATTGCGAATTGCCCCGCGGGGTGCCGCGAACTGCCTTGCGGCGCTGGCCTGCCCGGCGGCCGGACGGCGTTTTTCCTGCGGCGCGCGAATCCGCATCATCACGGCCCTGCCCGGCCCGTCAAGGCTTCGCGGCCTCTGACGCCCGTGGCGCGGCGAGGACGGCTCGTCCTTTGACAGAGCCCATCAGGAGCATTTATGAGCAATTCGAACCCATCCTTCCTCGGCCGGATTTCACTGGCCGTCGGCACGTTTTTCAGCATCCTCGGCAATGGCGGCTTCGCGGCCGACGTGCTGCGCCTGCGCAACGGCGAACCGGTCGGCGCGGCGCCCGCGCCCACGCCGGCCCCTGCTGCAACGCCGACACCGACGTCGACGCCGGCGCCTGCTCCGCAGCCGAAGCCGGCGCCTGCTCTGCAGCCGAAGCCGCAACCGGCCCCGGTGCTGAAAGAAGCGACGCCCGACGCCGCCCTGCAACTGCTTGGTCTGCTGCAACGCGATGCGCGTTTCATCGACTTCGTCGAGGAAGACATCAAGGGCTATAGCGACGCCGACATTGGCGCGGCCGCGCGCCTCGTCCACGAAGGCTGCCGCGCGACGCTGCGCGAGCACTTCACGATCCGCCCGGTGCGCGACGAAGCCGAGGGCAGCCGCGTCACGCTGCCCGCGGGCTTCGATGCGAGTTCGGTGCGGCTGACCGGCAACGTCGTCGGCAGCGCGCCGTTTAACGGCAGCATCAGCCATCGCGGCTGGCGCGTCGACGAGGTGCGTCTGCCGAAGCTCGCGGACGGCCATAACGCGAAGGTCATCGCCCCGGCCGAGGTGGAGCTATGAGCGACGCTCGCTATTCGATCGGCATCGACCTCGGCACCACGCACTGCGCGCTGTCCTACGTGGACACGCACGCGAGCGACGGCGAGAAAACCACCCAGGACGTACTGCCGATCGCGCAGCTCACGGGCCCCGGCGCGATCGACAATCTGCCGCTGCTGCCCTCGTTCCTTTATCTGCCGCACCCCGACGAACTGGCCTCGGGCGACCTCTACCTGCCGTGGACCGGCCAGCGCGAATTCGCGGTCGGCGAGTTCGCGCGCAGCCGCGGCGCCGGCACGCCGATCCGGCTCGTGTCGAGCGCGAAAAGCTGGCTGTGCCATCCGGGCGTCGACCGTCGCGCGGGGATTCTGCCGAACGATGCGCCGCCCGAAGTCGCGCGCGTCTCGCCGCTCGAAAGCTCGGTGCGCTATCTGACGCACCTGCGCGAGGCGTGGGACCACACGCACCCGGACGCGCCGTTCGCCGACCAGGACGTCACGGTGACGATTCCCGCCTCGTTCGACCCGGCCGCGCGCGAGCTGACCGCCGAAGCGGCCCAGGCCGCCGGCTTCACGCGCATGACGCTGCTCGAGGAACCGCAGGCGGCGCTCTATAGCTGGATCGAGAAAAGCGGCGGCCAGTGGCGCAAGCAGGTGCGGGTCGGCGACATCATCCTCGTCGTCGACGTCGGCGGCGGCACGACCGACCTCTCGCTGATCGCGGTGATCGAGCGCGACGGCAATCTCGAACTGCATCGCGTCGCGGTCGGCGATCACATCCTGCTCGGCGGCGACAACATGGACCTCGCGCTCGCGCACGTGGTCGCACGCAAGCTCGCCGCGCAAGGCACCCAGGCCGACGCGTGGCAGTTGCGCGCCCTCACCTACGCGTGCCGTTCGGCGAAGGAAACGCTGCTCAGCGACCCCGCCACCGACACCGTGCCGCTCGTCGTGCCGAGCCGCGGCTCGAAGCTGATCGGCGGCTCGATCCGCACCGAACTGACGCGCACCGAACTGACGCAGACGATCCTCGAAGGCTTCTTCCCGCAAGTCGATAGCGCGGCGCGTCCGGTGAACCGCGCGCGCGTCGGTCTGACGCAGCTTGGTTTGCCGTATGCGCAGGACGCCGGCATCACGCGGCATCTGGCGGCGTTCCTCGGCAGGCAGGTCGGCGCGCTGGCCGAACTCGCAGGGTTCGGCGGTGGGGCCGCCAATGAGGGGGCCAACGCGGCCGCGCAAAACGCGAGCTTCCTGCATCCGACCGCGGTGCTGTTCAACGGCGGCGTGTTCAAGTCGGCGCTGCTGGTCGAGCGCCTGATGGGCACGCTGAACGGCTGGCTCGCGGCCGAAGGCGCGGCAAGCGCGCGTCTGCTCGAAGGCGCGGACCTCGACCTCGCGGTCGCGCGCGGCGCGGCCTACTACGGCTACGTGCGGCGCGGCCGCGGCGTGCGGATTCGCGGCGGCACCGCGCGCGCCTACTACATCGCGATCGAATCGGCGATGCCGGCCGTTCCCGGCCTCGAACCGCCGGTGCAGGCGCTGTGCGTCGCGCCGTTCGGCATGGAAGAAGGCACCGAGGCGGAACTGCTCGCGCAGGAGTTCGGCCTCGTGGTCGGCGAATCCGTGCATTTCCGCTTCTTCGGTTCGTCGGTGCGTCGTCAGGATCAGGTCGGCACCTTGCTCGATTACTGGAGCCCCGAGGAATTGCAGGAGCTCGAGGAAATCCAGGCGACCCTGCCGGCAGCCGGCCGCGCGACGGGCGAGGTCGTACCGGTGAAGCTGCATGCGCGCGTGACCGAGGCCGGCACGCTCGAACTCGAAGCGATCCCGCGCGGCTCCGAGGAGCGCTGGAAGGTCGAGTTCGACGTGCGCGGCGGCGCGCAGGCGTGAGCGAGCGGGTAAGAAGGCTGCGCAGATGAAGCGATACAGCGTCGGCATCGATCTCGGCACCAGCAACACGGTGCTCGCCTACGCGGAAACCGGATCGCACGAGATTCGCGTGTTCGGGATCGAGCAGCTCGTGAGTCCCGGCGAAGTTGCGGCGCGTCCGCTGCTGCCGTCGGTGCGCTATCACGCGGCCGAGGGCGAGCTGAGCGCGGCCGATCTGCCACTGCCGTGGTCCGCTGCGAGCGCCGCCGCAAGCCACGGCAAGGACGCCGCGCAGCCGGTCGTGGTGGGCCGGCTCGCGCGTCTGCTCGGCGCGCAGGTGCCGGGGCGGCTCGTCGCGAGCGCGAAAAGCTGGCTCTCGCATGCTTCCGTCGATCGCGTTGCGCCGATCCTGCCGTGGGGCGCGCCCGACGAGGTCCGCAAGGTCTCGCCGGTCGAGGCAAGCGCGAGCTACCTCGCGCACGTGCGCGCCGCGTGGAACCAGCAGTTCGCCCACGCGCCGCTCGAACAGCAGGACGTCGTGCTGACGGTGCCGGCTTCGTTCGACGAAGGCGCGCGCGCGTTGACCGTCGAAGCGGCGCGGCTCGCGGGTCTGCCGTCGCTGCGGCTGCTCGAGGAGCCGCAGGCCGCGTTCTACGACTGGCTGTTTCATCATCGCGAGCGCCTGGCCGGCGAACTCGCGAAGACACGGCTCGTGCTGATCTGCGACGTCGGCGGCGGCACGACCGATCTCACGCTGATCGAAGTCGCGTTGCGCGGCGACGGCGAGCCGCAGTTGACGCGCATCGGCGTCGGCAATCACCTGATGCTCGGCGGCGACAACATGGACCTCGCGCTCGCGCATCTGGTCGAGGCGCGGCTGCCGGGTGGGGCTGGCGGTGCCGCTGGCTCCGGTGACGTCAGGCAGGCGCCGCAGCGCTTGTCGGCGGCGAGCCTGTCGCAATTGGTCGAGCGCTGCCGCAGCGCGAAGGAACAACTGCTTGGCGCGCAGGCGCCGGAGTCGGCCTCGATCACGCTGCTCGGCGCCGGGTCGAAGCTGATCGGCGGGGCGCGCAGCGCGCAGGTCACGCGCGACGAGGTCGAAAAGATCATCGTCGACGGGTTCTTTCCGAAGGTCGCGGCGCACGAACGGCCGGGGCGGCCGCGCGGCGCGATTGTCGAATTCGGTCTGCCCTATGCAACCGACGCGGCCGTCACGCGCCATATCGCGGCGTTTCTTGAGCGCTTCGCGGCGCAGTCGCGCAAGGCGCTGGCCGTGGGTGCAGAAGCGGATGCGAACGCAGATGCGCTGGCGGATACGGCCAGCGCGTCGGGCCCTGGCAACGCAACCGCCCTGCCCGTGCCCGACACGCTGCTGCTCAACGGCGGCGTGTTTCGCGCCGACGCGTTGTCGCGCCGTCTCGCCGAAACGCTCGGCGACTGGCGCGGCGCACCGCTCAACGTCCTGCACAACGACAATCCCGACGTTGCGGTGGCGCGCGGCGCGGTGGCCTATTCGCTCGCGCGCGCGGGCTTGGCGCCGAAAATCGGCGGCGGTTCCGCGCGCAGCTATTTTCTCGTGCTCGACGAAACCGGCGCGGGCAAGCCGGATTCGGCACACGGCTCAACCCAGGATTGCGCGCCGAACCCGCCACACGACACCCCACCCGCATCGCGCGGCATCTGCCTGCTGCCGCGCGGCACCGAAGAAGGCCACGAGATCCTGATCGCGGAGCGTACCTTCGCGTTGCGGCTCGGGCATCCGGTGCAGTTTCACCTCGTGTCGTCGAGCGCGGACACCGTTTATCAGCCCGGCGAACTCGTCGATCTCGCGGGCGGCGACTTCATTCGTCTGCCGCCGGTCGCGACCGTCGTGCAGCCGCGCGACGGCCAGAATGCGCGCGAGACCACCGTGCGCATCGCGACGACGCTGACCGAAGTCGGCACGCTCGACGTGCACTGTCTCGCGCTCGACCACCCCGCGCAACGCTGGCGGCTCGAATTCCAGTTGCGCCGCTACGCCGCGCAGGTGGATCTGCCGGCGGATGCCGCGCACGAACGCCATCCCGCGCTCGATCGCGCGATCGAACTGATCGACCGCTGTTTCGGCTCGCGCGCGCAAAACGTCGATCCAAAGGAAATCAAACGGCTGCGCGCGCAACTCGAACAACTGCTCGGACCGCGCGATAGCTGGAACAGCGCATTGCTGCGCGAGCTGTTCGGCGCGCTCTGGGAACGCGCGCGCCGCAGACGGCGCTCGGCCGATCACGAACGGCTCTGGCTCAACCTCGCCGGCTATTGCGTGCGGCCGGGCTTCGGCTATCCGCTCGACGAATGGCGCGTCGAGCAGCTGTGGTCGCTGTTCGACGACGGCATTCAGTACGTCAACGATAGCCAGGTCTGGTCCGAATGGTGGACGCTGTGGCGCCGCGCGGCGGGCGGCCTCGGTGAGGACGCGCAACTACGCGTGCTCGAGGCGATGGACTATCTGGAGAAGGCCGCGCAAGCGCGCCACAAGCTGCCGTTCGATGTCGCCAAGACCGGTTTTGCCGATAGGGTGCGGCTGTCCGCCTCGCTCGAACGGATTCCGGCCGAGCGCAAGATCGAACTCGGCGAGGCCGTGCTCGCGCGCCTGAAGAAGCCTGCGGAAAACCACCAGAGCTGGTGGGCGGTCGGGCGTATCGGTGCGCGGCAGCCGTTCTACGGCAGCGCGCATAGCGTCGTGCCGCCCGCGGTCGCCGCGCAATGGCTCGACGCGATTCTCAAGCTCGATTGGAAGAAGATCGACCCCGCCGCATTCGCCGCCGTGCAGATCGCGCGCATGACCGGCGACCGCTCGCGCGATCTGCCTGACGATCTGCGCGCGACGGTCGTGCGGCGGCTCGAAGCGGCGAGTGCGCCGCGCGCGTGGGTCACGATGGTCAGCGAAACGGTCGCGCTCGATAACGCCGATGAAGGTCGTGTGTTCGGCGAGTCGTTGCCGGCGGGGTTGAAGCTGATCGGCACTTGAGGCTTGAGGTTGGAAGCCTCAAGCCGAGGCGTTTTTTGCGGGCAGCGCGCCTGCGCTGTTCCGCGCCGGTTTTCCCGCGCTCTATTGACGCAATCTGAAACTCAATACCGCCTGCGCCGCGTCGAGATCGCCTCGCTCCTGGAGTCTTTCCGCGAGCAGTTCGCGAAACATCGGCAGCTTGTCTGCGTCGTGTTGCTGGCTGAACTCGCGCAACACCTCGGCAATTGCCGCATGCTGGCTTTCCGGCGTCAGCGTACTCGCGACGTACGAACTGCCGCGCGCCAATTCCAGCAGATAAAGCAACCGGCAATGCGTCTTCTCGGCTTGCCGGCCAGGTTTGCGTCCACGGGGCATCGTTATTGTTCGCAGCCGTTATTCATAAGGTTATCTCAACAGTGCAAGCTTAAGAAAACCTTATGACCGTTCGTGCAGCGGCAATTTGCGCGTACGATTTTGATCGTACGCATTAACGGGGAAGTAATGGGGAATGCGTTGCCTGCGATAGGCAGGCATGGTACGCATCGCCGGCCGGAAACGGGAAAACAGCGAACAGCAAGCGCAGGCAGCGCTCAAGGCAAGCCAACTGCGTGCCCGATCGTCAGGATCGCTGATGATCGGGCACGCCGCGCCGTACTATGGTTTTACGCTTTACGCCATCGTTACGCGGTTGCGGCCGCTATGCTTCGAACGATACAACGCCTGATCCGCACTCGCGAAACCATCGCGATGCGCGGGCCGCGACGACTCCGTGATGCGCGTCAGCGACGCGCCCACGCTGACGGTCACGATGCCGAGCGGCGACGCGCCATGCTCGATCGCGAGGTCGGCGACACCACGGCGCAGCGCTTCGAGCGTGTCTTCGAGTTCGAACGCTCGCGCCTGCAGCACGAGCAGCCCGAACTCCTCGCCGCCCATGCGTCCGGCGACGATGCGCTCGTTGTCGGCGGCGGCCTGCATGACCGAGGCGACCTTGCGCAGACATTGATCGCCGGCCTGATGCCCGTACGTGTCGTTGTACTGCTTGAACCAGTCGACGTCGACCACCACCGAGCCCATTACGTCGCCCTCTTGCGCTTCTTTCCAGCGGCGCGCGATGCTGTCGAGCAGGAAGCGGCGGTTATAAAGCTGCGTGAGCGGATCGATCGCGGTGGCGGTGCGCATCTTCAGATCGTTTTCGATCATCGCGCGCAGATGGTAGAACACGCCGCGTTGCCCGGCATCGAGCCGGCCCGGCGACGGGTCCATCGCGCACAGCGCACCGACGATCTCGCCGTTCGGCGCGCGTAGCGCAATCGCCGCATAAAACCGCACGAACGGATGACGCCGCACGAGCATGCATTCGCGGAAGCGGTGGTCGTGATGCGCGTCTTCGATCACGAACAGATCGGCGTCGCGCACCGCATAGTCGGCGAGCGAGCAGGCGCGCGTGACGAGCGGCATCGCCATGCCGACTTCGGCGCGGTAATGCTCGTGCTCTTCGTCGAGCAGCACGATCGCGGTGATCGCCGCGCCGGTCACGCTCTTGAGAATCTCCGCCGCGTGCGTGAAGCATTCGCGCATTACCTGATCGTCATGCAACAGCCATTCGATGACCGAAGACTCCACCTCGGCTTCGCCGGTCGCGGGGGGCTCGATGGGCATCCGGCTGGCCAGGCGGTCGTTACTGTAAGCGAGTTGCACGGCGAGGTTCCAGAATGGGATTAGCTCATGTCAACGGCATAGGCCGGCGAAACTTGAGCGCCGATCGAGCGATCGCGAGAAAAGATGACGAGGGGGCGTGATTGAGCGAACCAGGCCTCGTTGCGAGGCGATTTCATGCCGTATTCAGCAGACAAATACGTCGTACGAAGCTGTCGTGCGGAGCCGCTTCGACGTCGCGGCGATCAGGCGGATCGGTGAGGAATTGGCGGCGGAAAAACGCAGCAGCGAGGAGGCAAAAGCACGAACGGACGGCGGAAAAAAGAAAACGGGGAAGGACATCCCTTCCCCGTTCTTCACGAGCCTGCTCCGGATTGACGCCCGGATTTACTCTCGCACGGACTCGCGCATTGACTCTGGCAGTTACTCTTTATCCGACTTCACCTGCGGCAGCGCCGAGACGTCGTTCGACGACAGCAGACCCACCTGCGAGTAGATACGCAGCTTGTCGCGCGTATCGGTGATGTCGAGATTGCGCATGGTCAACTGACCGATGCGGTCGCGCGGCGAGAACGTCGACGCGACCTTCTCCATCGACAGACGCTCGGGCTGATACGTGAGGTTCGGCGACTTCGTGCTGAGGATCGAGTAGTCGTTGCCACGGCGCAATTCGACCGTCACTTCGCCGGTGATCGCGCGCGCGACCCAGCGCTGTGCCGTTTCACGCAGCATGATCGCCTGCGGATCGAACCAGCGGCCCTGGTACAGCAGACGGCCGAGACGGCGGCCGTTTTCGCGGTACTGCTCGATCGTGTCTTCGTTATGGATGCCGGTAACGAGACGCTCGTACGCGATGTTCAGAAGCGCGAGGCCCGGAGCTTCGTAGATGCCGCGGCTCTTCGCCTCGATGATGCGGTTCTCGATCTGGTCGCTCATGCCGAGACCATGACGGCCGCCGATGCGGTTCGCTTCGAGCAGCAGCTCGACCGCGTTCGGGAACGTCTTGCCGTTCAGCGCGACCGGCTGGCCTTCCTCGAAGCGGACCGTCACTTCTTCCTTCGCGACCTGCACGTCGTCGCGCCAGAATGCGACGCCCATGATCGGGTTGACGATCTTGATGCCCGATTCGAGGCTTTCGAGGTCTTTCGCTTCGTGGGTCGCGCCGAGCAGGTTCGAGTCGGTCGAATACGCCTTCTCCGCCGACATCTTGTAGTCGAAGCCCGACTGGCGCATGAACTCGGACATTTCCGCGCGGCCGCCGAGTTCGTCGATAAACAGCTGGTCGAGCCAGGGCTTGTAGATTTTCAGGTCCGGGTTGACGAGCAGGCCGTAGCGGTAGAAACGCTCGATGTCGTTGCCCTTGTACGTGCTGCCGTCGCCCCAGATGTTGACGCCGTCTTCCTTCATCGCGGCGACGAGCATCGTGCCCGTCACGGCGCGGCCGATCGGCGTCGTGTTGAAGTAGGTGACGCCCGCCGTCGAGATATGGAACGCGCCGCATTGCAGCGCCGCGATGCCTTCCGCGACCAGTTGCGCGCGGCAGTCGATCAGGCGCGCGCCTTCGGCGCCGTATTGCGTGGCGCGACGCGGGATCGAATCGTAGTCGTCTTCGTCGGGCTGACCGAGGTTGGCCGTGTAGGCATACGGCACGGCGCCCTTCTTGCGCATCCAGTGCAGCGCGGCGCTGGTGTCGAGGCCGCCGGAAAACGCGATACCGACCTTCTGGCCGATCGGAAGACTTTCAAGGATTGTGCTCATAAGCAGTAGCGTTAAACTCGACGTACGGGGAGATTGGGGGTAATAGCTGAGTATCGGGCAAGCCTGGCGATCAGGCAAGTTCGCGGGAGTATACCGTGAACAGGCGCTCAGCCTTGGTTTTTGCCCGCCGGCGGGGGCTTGCGCGGCCCGTATCGCCGTCTGTCCGTCGCGTCGCGAGCGGCCTGCGTTGCTCGCGCTTGAAACCGCTGTGCAATCGCTTTGCAGCCGCGTTCATCGTCCCTGTCCTCACCCTCTTCCACTCGACGCCGCCATGACCACGACCGCCACGCCTCTCACGACGAACGCCTCGCTCATCACCAACGTGCGTCTTGCCGACGGCGCGCGCGTCGACGTATCGATTGCCGCCGGCCGCATCGCCGCGCTCGGTCCGGGCCTCGCGCGCGAACCCGGCATGCGGATCGAGGACGGTGCGGGCGCGCTGCTGCTGCCCGGTTTCATCGAAGGCCATACGCATCTGGACAAGACCCACTGGGGCATGCGCTGGTATCGCAACGAGGTCGGCCCGAAGCTCACCGACCGTATCGAGAACGAACGGCGCTGGCGCGCGCAAAGCGGCCACGATGCGGGTGCGCAGTCGCTTGCGCTCGCGCGCGCGTTCATGCAGGCGGGCACGACGCGTTTGCGCACGCACGTCGATATCGATACCGACGCGGGTCTGCGTCATCTCGACGGCGTGCTCGCGACGCGTCAGACCCTGCGCGACGTGTTCGACCTGCAGATCGTCGCGTTTCCGCAATCGGGGCTGCTCGGCCGGCCGGGCACCGACGCGCTGCTCGATCGCGCGCTGGCTGCCGGCGCCGACGTGCTCGGCGCGCTCGACCCGGCGCTGATCGACGGCGATCCCGTGCAGTCGCTCGACCTGACGTTCGGCCTCGCGCAGCGGCATCAGAAGCCGATCGACATTCATCTGCACGAGCCGGGGGAAATCGGTGCGTTTACGCTCGGCCTGCTGCTCGATCGCGTCGCGGCGCTCGGCATGCAGGGGCAGGTGGTAGTCAGTCACGCGTTCTGTCTCGGCGCACTGCCCGAGCGCGAACGCGATGCCCTGCTCGCGCGTCTCGCGGACCTGCGCGTCGCATTGCTGACCACCGCTCCACCGTCGGTGCCGGTGCCACCGCTCAAGGCGTGCCTCGAACACGGCGTGACACTGTTCGGCGGCAACGACGGCATCCGCGATACGTGGACGCCCTACGGTTCGCCCGACATGCTGGAACGCGCGATGCTGATCGCGATGCGCTACGGCCTGCGCCGCGACGACGACCTCGCGCTCGCGTTCGATTGCGTGAGCGGCGTGGCCGCGCGGGCGTGCGGATTCGAGTCGTATGGCTTGCAAGCCGGTGCGCGCGCCGACCTCGTGCTGGTCGAGGCGGACACGCTCGCGCATGCGATCGTCGCGCGGCCGGTGCGCAAGCTCGTCATGGCCAACGGCAAGGTGGTCGCGCGCGATGGCGCGCTGGTTGCTCAGTAGACGCGCAGCAGGTCCAGTTCAGCGCGGAGAAAACCTCAGGGCCGCTCGCCACGCGCGAGCCGCGCGTCGATTTCGTGCACGACCGGCAGCAGATCGGCCACGCTGTCGATCACGTAATGCGCGCCCGCCGCCTTGAGCTTGCCGATCGCGGCGCGACGGCGCGCGGCGAACTCGTCGGCGGACAGCGCCTTCACTTCCGCTTCGCTCATGCCGAACGCGTTGCCGCTCACCGCGACGCCGACCGCCCACGTGCCGCCGTTGATGCCCTCTTCGATGCCGACCTCGGTATCGTCGACCTTGATCGCCTCGCGCGCGCGCCATACGCCCAGTTGCGGCAAGGTCTTGTAGATCATGTACGGCGACGGCCGCCCTTCCGGCGTATCGCCGGTGCAGACGATGCTGTCCGGCGAGAAGCCCTGCGCGGCCGCGCCCGGCACGATTTGGTCGATGATCTCGCGCGTATAGCCGGTGGTCGTGCCGATGCGCACGCCGTCGTGACGCAATGCGCTCGCGACTTCGGCGACGCCGGGAATCACCGCGCTATAGCTGGCCGCGACCGCGATGTTCTTCGGCACGAACACGTCGTACACGGCATCGATATCGGCCTCGCCCGGCGCGTGGCCGTAGCGCTCGGCCCAGGCTTGCGCGACGCGCGGCAGCGCCATCAGCGCCGCGATATGCGGACGCTTGGCCATGCCCATCGGGCCGCGCGCTTCGTCGATCGTGACCGGCACGCCGAACTGCGCGAAGGTTTCGACGAATGCACCCATCGGCGCGCGCGAACCGTAATCGACCACTGTGCCGGCCCAATCGAAAATCACCGCTTTAACGTGCTTCATCTTTCCCGATCCTTTGCAATCCGAATGTGTTGCGCGAGTGCCGCACAAGTGCCTGTTGCACCTGTTGTGCCTGTTTACGCGGCCTGCGCGAGTTGCTTGCGTTCTTCGAGCGCGGCGGCCGGTGGCGCCGCATGCGGCACGCCCATCGTGCGCAGCGCCTGCGCACAGGCGTCGACGACGCGGCGCATCACGGACGCGTCGACCTGGCCGATGCAGCCGATGCGGAAACTGTCCACCACCGTCAGCTTGCCCGGATAGATGATGAAGCCCTGCTGCTTCATCAGTTCGTAAAACTGGGCGAATTCGAACGACGGATGGGCCGGCGAGAAAAACGTCACGATGATCGGCGAGCGCCAGTGCGCATTGAGCAGCGGCTCGAAGCCGAGTGTCTGCATGCCGGCGACCAGCACGTCGCGATTGTTTTCGTAGCGTGCGAGCCGCGCCGGCTGTCCGCCTTCGAGCGCGTAAAGACGCAGCGCCTCGATAAATGCCGCGACCGTATGCGTGGGCGGCGTGAAGCGCCATTGGCCCGTGCGGTTCATCACGTCCCATTGATCGTGCAGGTCGAGCGCGAGCGAATGGCTGCGGCCCTTCGCTTCCTGCAACGCGCTCTTGCGCGCGATCACGAAGCCGAAGCCCGGTACGCCCTCGATGCACTTGTTCGCCGACGAGACGAACGCCTCGCAGACGATCTGCCGCACGTCGAGCGGCACCGCGCCGAAGGCGCTCATCGAGTCGATCAGCAGCTTGCGGCCCTTCTTCGCGACGGCGGCTGCGATTTCCTCGAGCGGGTTCAGGATGCCCGAACTGGTTTCGCAATGAATCGCGACGACGTGCGTGATCGACGGATCGGCGTCGAGCATGCGCTCCACTTCGACGCCGCGCGGCGGCAGATAGTCACCCTTGTCGAGCAGCGTGCAGGCGCGGCCGAGATAGCCGAGCGTCGTCGCCGCGCGCTTGCCGTAGGCGCCGTTCGCGAGCACGAGCGCGTGGCCGTCGCGCGGGATCAGGCTGCCGAGCATCGCTTCGACGCAGTAGCTGCCGCTGCCTTGCAGCGGCACGCAGTCGTACTCGCCCGCGGTGTCGCCGGCGATTTCGAGCAGGTTCGCGCGCAACTGCGCGGTCATCGCGCGGAAGTCGCCGTCCCACGAGCCCCAGTCGCGCAGCATGGCCTGCCTGGTCGCGAGCGCCGTGGTCAGCGGCCCCGGCGTCAGCAGATAGGGCTCGCCGCCGGCCGGCGCGGCGCAGACGTTTTGAGCGCGGGTGGCCGAAGACGCTGCCGGCGTGGCCGCTGCCGTCGTGCCTGCCGGTGACGCCGGTTGTGCCGACGTGGCTGCTGCCGCTGCTGAACCGCCGATCACGCTTTCCATGTCCGCCACTCCGCTAGAACTGATGTCGATAGCCGACACAGTATAGAAAGCCTGTCCATCGGTAAAATCGATATAATTGATAGAGGTATCGCTAAAACTTATTCGATAGCGAGGCACACGTGCAATATGCGCAATTACGGGCGTTTCATGCGGTCGCGGAACACGGCGGGTTTTCGAAGGCGGCGCAGGCGCTGTCGCTGACGCAGCCGGCCGTGTCGGATCACGTGCGGCGGCTCGAACAGGATTACGGCGTCAAGCTGTTCGAGCGCGGGCCGCGCGGCGTCGCCACGACGGAACTCGGCTTGCGGCTTTTCAGCGTAACGCGGCAGATGCTCAGCTGCGAGCGCGACGCGCGGCAATTGCTCGAATCGGCGGGCGGGCTCGAATCGGGCTCGCTGTCGCTCGTCGCCGACGCGCCCGATCTCGCGGTCGCGCTGATCGGCGCGTTTCGCAAGCAGCACCCGGGCATCGTCGTGACGCTGTCGGTCGCCAATGCGGCCGAGTGCATGCAGCGCGTGCTGTCGAGCGCGGTCGACGCGGCGATCACCGCTGCGCCGCAGGTGCATAGCCGGCTCGAAGCACGCGTGTTGCGGCGCGACCCGCTCGTTGCGATGGTGCCGGCCGGCTACGCGGTCGCAAAAAAGCGCCGGCTCAGCTACGCGGAACTCGTCAGGCAGCCGATGATTTTCCGCGAGCCGCAATCGGTCACGCAGCAACTGCTCGAAATCGAACTCGTGCGCGAGTCGTTGCAGGTCGAGCCGGTGCTTTACGTCGACGGGCGCGAGGCGCTGGAAGAAGCGGTCGCGCAAGGCATGGGCGTCGGCGTGATCGCGCGCGCGGAATTCAAGGAGTCGCGGCGCATCCGGATGGTGCCGCTACAGGATTGCCAGGTGCAGATGACCGAGTCGTTGACGCGGCTCGCCGAACGGCCGGGCTCGAATCTGCTCGATGCGTTGTTTGCGGTGGAGTTGGCGGGGGTGGTCGAGGGGGAGCCGGAGTCGGTTAAGGCCGATTCCACGCGGGTGCCGCATAGTTCGTAAAATTTCTGTGCGCTGGAAAGACGGACAGCAAAAAGCCGACCCGCGAGAGTCGGCTTTTCGTTGATAGGCATGCGAATGGTGAACTACCGATACTCGTCAATCTCAAGTGTCTCGAACTCGACAGCCAACTCCGCGCCGGCCGTTGCAAGGATTATCGCGACCTGGCGCCCCGGCGTGTCAGAAAAGCGCTCGCTTTTCGAAAGCATGGCAAGTGCGAGGTCGTAATTCGTATCCTCCGGCTTGAGAAGCTTTAACTCGAAGACAATGTTATTGGATACGCTGAAATGTTCAACGGTGCAGCGACTGGTTCCGCTAAAAGTGGCGGTTGCCCGCTTCCCGTCATCTTCCAGCAGGACAATGAGTTTATGCCTGTCGCGAACGGCAAGAGCACTGATATTCCAGTCGTGGAAGTAGTTGAATTGAGTTATCTTGTCCATCAAACCAATCCCTTTTCAAGGCAGCAGGGAAAACACATCGAACGACAAACAGAAAACGCGCTAAGGCGCTGGCGTGACCGAAATGAACTGCTTCAACTCCGGCTTGTATTCAGCCAGCAGGCTCAGAATGGCCGCACCGAAACGACGTGCGAATTCGTCGTCAATGTTGAAATCGAACTCTTCCAGCAGCACGGGAATATCCAGTTTCCCCTCACACAGGGGACGTACCTCAGCCTCGGCGACAGCATTGCACACCAGCATTTTTTGCTCGGTATCGTAACGAACGACAATCGAACTGGGGGTTCTTTGCTTGCTCATATTGGTCTCGTGTATCCCATGCAAGTGTTGGCATGGCTTGACGCACATTCAACGTAACCGCTACTGCCTCGTACAACACTTGTTAGGGCAGTCAGGCTCAAACGAGATTTCAACGCGCCGACCGTTTTCGACATCGTTCTTCGAATAGACTCGTGAACTTGCCTTTACCGTTCCACGCAAGAAGCCAAATTGATCGAGCACGGCTCTACCCGCTATCAGGCGCGCTTGGGCCAATTGCGCTGGATTCCGTTCGCGTTCCTCAGCATGCCCGCTCACCCACGTTATTTCTTTGGTTTTGTGATTCGCGTAGGTAATCTTTTGATCGGCTACCCAGTTGACTAGTCGTAAAACCTCGTCGGCGGGAATAATCGCGCTATCTGGCGGGAAATAGATATCGAAATTCTCGCCAGGCATACATGCGAAAACGGATCCCGATATCAGCATCGAAAGAATGGCATAGAGCTTATGCATTGTAGGTGACATATCCGGCGATGCTGTCAGCGTTATCGATTGCTCTTTTAAAGTCATTCCGGCAAAACATGAGGACTCCGCTGCACAGCAGCTTTCGGGCGAAACGCTGATCGTAGCAGTTCATAGGCACCCAGCGGTACATCTACAACGAGCCTTGACAACTTTTAACTTCGCATAGGAATGCGATTGGTTTTTGATCTGTGCCAAGGCGAATTTGATATATCGCAAACACGCAAGGCAAACGACAGACCCAACGACAAACGGCGCGGCCTTCCCCACTTCAGGCCACGCCGCTCGCAACGAGCGTTACATCCAATCAAACCAACGCCAAATCAATACCCCGCCCCCCCACCTCACCGCAGCCCGCCACTCGCGATCAACGATTCCCCCGTCAACCAGCGCGAATCGTCCGAGGCGAGGAACGTCACGACATCGGCGATATCGTCGGGCCGGCCGATGCGTCCGAGCGGCGTTGCGCTGAGCGTCCACGTTTCGAGGTCGGAGCCGATCACGCCGGCGCTATGCGCGCCCTCGGTCTCGACCATGCCCGGATTAACCGCGTTGACGCGAATCCTGCGCGGGCCGAGTTCCTTCGCGAGCACGCCCGTGATGCCGTCGACCGCGCTCTTGGTCGCCGTATAGACCGCGCTGCCCGACGGCGTGATGCGGCTCACGATCGAGCCCACGTTGACGATGCTCGCGCCCTCGCCGAGATGCTTGACGGCCGCCTGGGTCACGAGCAGCAGACCGAGCACGTTGATATTGAAGTGGCGATGAAAATGCTCCTCGGTGATCGCTTCGATCGGCGCGAATTCGTAGACGCCCGAGTTGTTGACGAGGATATCGAGCTGGCCATACGTCTCGACGGCCGCATCGACGATGCCCTGCGCGTCCGCGGCCTTCGACACGTCGCCGCCGACGGCGACCGCCTTGCCGCCCGCCGCGGCGATGTCGGCGACCACCTTGTCGGCGCCCGCGCGGCTCGACGCGTAGTTCACCACCACCGACGCACCCTGCGCCGCCAATGCCTTCGCAATCGCCACACCGATGCCTTTCGATGCGCCCGTCACAACCGCTACCTTGCCAGTGAGCTTGCTCATGATGTGTCCTCTGAAGGGTTCGCGCCGGCGTGCCGCTGCGGGAAACCGCAGGGTCCACGCCGATGAAGCTGCAAATGCAGTGGCGCTGTCATTGAACACAATGTAGGTAGCGCGGCGAGCCGGATAAAGCGAATCGAGCCGAACAGATACGCCGGTTGCGGCGAACAATCGACCAGGCGACCAGCCGGCTTGCGCCGGATCGCGTCATTTACACGGGCCTTACGGCCATTGTTTTCCGCTTTGCGCGTCCAGCCGATGCTTCTATAATCGTCCCATCTGTAAATCGTCGTTTCACATATAAAACAAAAGACGCTTATCCCTTCGAGCCGCCATTCGGCGAATCCCATCGAATCCATCGCGCTCGCCGTCTTCTGAACGAGAACCTGTCATGTCTGCCTTGCGCCCCACCCGTGTGCGTTACTGGATGCTGTTGCTGGTGTTCGTCGGCACCGTCGTCAACTATCTCGACCGCGCGAATCTCGCCGTCGCCGCGCCGCTGATGAAAAACGAGTTCGGGCTCGGCCCGGTCGAACTGGGCTTTATCTTCTCCGCGTATTCGTGGACCTACGTGATCGCGAACATTCCGGGCGGCTGGGTCGTCGACCGTTTCGGCTCGCGCGTGATGTATGCGTGCGCGATCTTCATCTGGTCCGCATTCACGTTCGCACAGGGTTTCGCGGGACGTTTCGCGACGTTGTTCGGTTTGCGCCTCGGCGTGGGCGTCGCCGAAGCGCCGACCTTTCCGGTCAACAATCGCGTCGTCTCGATCTGGTTCGCGCAGCACGAGCGCGGCTTCGCGACGAGTGTCTATCTGGTCGGGCAGTACGTCGGCATGGCGGCGCTCACGCCGCTGCTGTTCTGGATCGCGCATCGCTTCGGATGGCGCGAGATTTTTCTGTTCACGGGCGCGCTCGGCATCGTCTGGGCCGCGGTCTGGTACGCGATGTATCGGGACCCGGAGCACAGCCGGTGCGTCAATGCGGCCGAGCTCGACTATCTGCGCGAAGGCGGCGCGCTGATCGACCGTCAGACCGGCACGCGGCAACATCACGCGTTTCCGTGGCGCAAGCTCGGTGTGCTGTTTCGCAACCGGCAGATCATCGCGATCTGCGCGGGCAAGTTCGCCTCGCTATCGTCGCTGTATTTCTTCCTGACGTGGTTCCCGACCTATCTGATCTCCGAGCGCCACATGACGATCCTGAAGGCCGGCAGCGCGAGCGCGGTGCCGTTCGTCGCGGCGTCGGTCGGCGTGGTCGCGGGCGGGCTGTTATCGGACTGGCTGCTGCGGCGTGGCGCCTCGGTCGCGACCGCGCGCAAGACGCCGATCATGACGGGCCTGCTGCTCGTGCCGACGATGACGCTCGCGGTGCTGACCGACACCAACTGGATCGTGATCGCGATCATGTCGTTCGCGTTCTTCGCGCAGGGTGTCGCGTCGGCCTCGTGGTCGCTCGTCGCCGACATCGCGCCCGAAGGCATGGTCGGCATCACGGGCGGCGCGGTCAATTTCGCGGGCAACCTGTCGGGCATCGTGACGCCGATCGCGATCGGCTTCATCGTGCGCGCGACCGGTTCGTTCGGCTGGGCGCTCGGGCTCATCAGCCTGTTCGCGATCATTGCCGTGCTGTGCTACACGTTCCTGCTCGGCGAGGTGAAGCGGATCGAGATTGGAGATGAGCGGCGCAATGCAACTGACAATGCGGGGCCGCGTGACGCCGCGCGGGATTCGGCTGATGAAACGCGTGTGTGAGGCGAGTCCACGGTGGTGAGTCAACGCGGGTGAAGTGAAGCCGGTTGAAATTGCCAGGGTATGCCAACGAGTGCCGATGCGTGCCGATACGCAACATGCGCAACGTGCGCATCGGCGCGCGGCAAACCACACCGCCGCTCACCGCCTGCGCATGAGCGCAATCTGCACGGCCACGCTCGCGAGCACCGCGAGCGCGCCGAGCGTATCCAGAATAACGGGCCACACGATCTCCCTCCTTCGATATCCACTGCGCTCCTGTCTTGTCAAACGAACGCGCGCGCGGTCAATTGAACGCCGAGGCCGAGCAGACAGACGAAGAACCAGCGCCGGAAACTCGCCGCGCCGATGCGTCCGCGCACGCGCTGGCCGAGCCACATGCCGACGAGCGCCGGCAGCACGGCGGCAAGCGAGTTGCCCAGATCGTCGAGCGCGAATGCATGCGCGCCGGCGAGTCCGATCGCGAGTGCGAGCGTCGACACCGTGAACGACAGTCCGAGCGCCTGCACGAGGTCCTCTTTTTTCAGGTCGAGCCCCTGCAGATAGGGGACGGCCGGCACGACGAACACGCCGGTTCCACCGGTCAGCACACCGGTCGCCACGCCGATCACGGGCGAGAGCCAGCGCTCGTGGCGCGCCGGCACCGGAAAGCGCCACGCGAGCAGGCCGGCCGCCGCATAGAGCATCAAGGCGGCGCCGAGTCCCGCGACCGCCCATGCGCCGCCTCCGCCCGCGATGAACGGCGCGGCCACGAGCGTGCCGACGACGATGCCGGCCATCATCGGCCAGAGGCGCTGCGCGAGCGCGCGCACGCTCGCTCCCGCGAACAGTTGCCACATGTTCGTGACGAACGACGGCAACAGCAGCAGCGCGGCCGCCTGCGCCGGCAGCATCAGCGTGCCGAGCACGCCCATCGCGACCGTCGGCAGCCCCATGCCCGTTACGCCCTTGACGAAGCCGGCCACGACGAAGGTGACGGCCACGGTGCCGACACGCGCGACGACAGGCAGGGCAAGCAGCGGCGCAAACGAAGAGGCCATCGGCGGAATTCCGTTGAAGAAGCGATGCTGGCGATTTTCAAGCGCCGCAACGCGCTCCACAATGCGTAAGATACGTAGCGTGGCTTAGTCTGGGGCTAAGGCAGAAGCTCAAGCTGAAACGCTGAAGCTTTAGCGATGCCGTGCTGAAGCCAGCGCCCCGGATCGAACCACCCCAACACTTCGAGCTTCACCCACCCTCTCTCGCGGCTTGCCCCGCCCCCTCGCCCATGCGCTTCGACCTCATCGATCTGCGGCTCTTTCTGCACATTCTCGATACCGGCAGCATCACGCACGGCGCCGCGCGCACGCATATGTCGCTGCCGTCGGCGAGCGCTCGGCTGCGCGGCATGGAAGAAACGCTCGGCATGCCGCTGCTCGAACGCGGCCGCCGTGGCGTCGAGTCGACACCGACCGGCGACACGCTCGCGCATCATGCGCGGCTCGTGCTCGGCCAGATCGACAGAATGCAGGGCGAGCTCGGCGAGCATCAGCAAGGACGCAAGGCATGCATCCGGCTGTGGACCAATACCGCGGCGATCACCGAGTTTCTGCCGTCCGCGATCGGGGTTTTTCTGCGCGAGCATCCGAACGTGCAGGTCGATCTGAAGGAGCGCCAGAGCAGCGAGACGGTCAAGGCGGTACTGAGCGGCACGGCGGAGATCGGTATCGTTTCCGATGCGGTCGAGCACGGCGCCTTGCAAACGCTGCCGTTCGCGGTCGACACACTCGTGCTCGTCACGAGCCGCGACGATGCGCTGGCCGCGCGCCGGCGCGTCGCGCTCGCGGAAGTGACGGAGCGTGAGTTCATCGGCCTGAGCGCGGACAGCGCGCTGCAAACCTATCTCGGCGAACGCGCGTTGCTGGCCGGCCAGGCGCTCGCGTTCCGCGCGAACGTGCGCACTTTCGACGGCGTTTGCCGCATGGTCGAACAGGGCGCGGGCATCGGCATCGTGCCGGCCACGGCCGCGAAGCGCTATCGTGGCACACCGGGTATTCGCACAATCGAACTGAGCGATCCGTGGGCCACGCGCCGTTTGCTGATCTGCATGCGCGACCTGAATACGATGCCGCGCGCGGAAAAAGCCTTGGTCCGGCATCTGGCGGGCATCTAGCGAACCTGCTTCGCATCGCTTCAGACGATGCGCGGCCGCGCTCGCGATTTCACGGCTATTGCTATCATTCGTTGCCGTCCCGGACCGCTGCACCGGGAGCACGGGCGGGCATGCTCAAGCGTGCTCGGGCACCAGCAGGCGTAAGCAGGCACAAGCAGGCACAAGCAGGCACGCCCAGACAGACAAAAAGGAAACACACCCGGCATGCCGTCCGGCACGCACGAGAGGTATGCATGGAATTTCGCCAGCTTCGCTACTTCATCGCGGTCGCAGAGGAAATGAACATCACGCGGGCGGCCAACCGTCTGCATATGACGCAGCCGCCGCTCTCGCGGCAGATCCAGCAGATCGAGGAGAGCGTGGGCCTGCCGCTCTTCGAGCGCGGCTCGCGGCCCTTGCGGCTCACCGAGGCCGGGCGTATTTTCTACACCCAGGCGAAACGGCTCGTCGACGAAGCCGACGAACTCGCGCCGCTCACGCGCCGGCTCGCGCAACTGGCCGAGCGCATCGTGATCGGCTTCGTGCCGTCGACGCTCTATGGCGCCCTGCCCGCCGTGATCCGCGCGTTTCGCGAGGCCGCGCCGAATATCGAGCTCTCGCTGATCGAAATGTTCACGATCGAGCAACTGGCCGCGCTCAAGGGCGGCCGTATCGACGTGGGCTTCGGCCGTCTGCGTTTCGACGACGAACAGCTCGCGCGCGAAGTGCTCGTCGAGGAACGCATGATCGCCGCACTGCCGCAAGACCATCCGCTCGCGCGGCAAAAGAAGCCGTTAACGCTCGCGGCGCTGGCTCAGGAAACGCTGATCGTCTATCCGAGCACGCCGCGGCCGAGCTATGCCGACCAGCAGCTTTCGGCGATGCACGATCAGGCGCTCGAACCGAAGGCGATTCATGAAGTGCGTGAATTGCAGACCGCGCTCGGTCTCGTCGCGGCGCAGGTGGGCGTGTGCCTCGTGCCGGAGAGCGTCGAGGGTCTGCGCGCGCATGGCGTCGCGTACCGGCAGATTCCGTCGGCCAATGCCGCGTCGCCGATCATCATGAGCCGCCGTCTGCAGGACGAATCGCCCGCGACGACGCTCATGTGCGCGCTCGCGCGGCAGTTGTTCAAGCGGAGCTAAGGGTCAACTGAGGGTCAACCGGGGGGCCGCGGCGTGGCAAGCGCGGCTCGTCAATCCGTGCCGTACTTCGGCGAACGCGGCCCATACAGCAGCCCGTTCGGCGGCCCTGCCGACAGCAGACGCGCGCTCGTCAGGCCCGCCACCTCGTGGCCTTCGTCCATCAGCGAATGCGCGACCTGCCTGACCGCCGCCTGCACGAGCATCCCGACGAGCCCGCCTCCTATGTTGACGTTCATGCCGACCTCTTTGCCGGTTGCGCTGCCGAGGCCTTGCCAGAGCACGTCGCCGGTTTTCAGATCGACGAGTTTCGCCGACGCGGCGACGACCGTCGTGCTGTCGATGATCTGGTAGACCGAGCCGTATTGCGTGATCTTCGAATACAGCACGGCGTCCGCGCCGAAGATGTCGCGCAGCTTCGCGGGCGCGACCTGCTCGATGTCATTTGGCGTCGTGAGGCCGTTCTGTTTGAAGGTCTCGTCCATCAGCGCGACCGGAATCACGTAGTAGCCGGCTTCCGCGAGCGGCAACGTCATTTGCGACAACACGCTCGACGACGCCTTCACGTCCGCCGTCTCATTCACGGGCGGCAACACGAGAATCGCGCGCGGCTGTGCTTTCTTGAACGCGGTGTAATCCGCATGATGCGGCTGGCTCGCGCACGCGGCCAGCAGGCCGAGAATCGACAGCGCCGACACGAGCTTCAGGGAAATCAGTTTCAGCATGGCGTAGCTCTTATTGTGGTTTGGACTTCTTCAACAGAAAGTCCATGTACGTCGACGATTCGGGGAACAGCTGCTCCTCGGCCACGAATTCCTGCTGCGCGTCCTGGTCCTTGCCGACGCTCGCGTACAGCATGCCCAGATGCGCATGGAAACCGGGTGGCGGCGTCTTGCCTTGGGCGCGGATCGTCTGCTGCGCTTTTTCGAGCGCGTCGATCTGCTGCTGCGGGCTCGACTGTCCCTTGAAATATTCGTAGACCTGCGGCTGATAGGCGTCCCATTGGTACAGCGGCGCGGGCCGTTGCGCCGCGCATCCGCCGAGCAGTGTCGCGGCGGCGACGAGCGGCAACCATGCGCCTTTCGTCATGAAGGTGGTTTTCATTGGATCGATGAGGTGAGTCGAAAAAAGAGTGGGCAGCGCGATGCGGAACGTGGGGAGAAATTCGGTATGAAGTGTGATTTCAAGCGTGATTTCAAGCGCGGCTTCGGACGTGAAGCGAATCGCGCGCCGCGCCGCATTGCGCTATTTGTGAGGTGTTCCGTTCTGGCGTGCGCTTATCTGGCGGCATTCAACGCGCCGGCATCGACCTGCTCGACGAGATGATTGACCGCTTCCTGAATCGCCAGATCGAGCACCTTGCCGTTCAGCGTCGAGTCGTAACCGGCGGTGCCGCCGAAGCCGATGATCTCGCGGTTCGACAGGCTGAATTCGCCCGCGCCCTGGCTCGACAGCACGACTTCGGACGTCGTCGTGTCGACGATATTGAGGTTGACCTTCGCGTAGGCGATCTGATTTTTGCCGCGGCCGAGAATGCCGAACAGTTGCTGATCGCCGACTTCCTTGCGGCCGAACTCGGTCACGTCGCCGGTCACGACGAAACGCGCGCCCTTCAGGTTCTGCGCTTTCTTCATGAACGCGGCTTCCTGCCTGATCTCGTCGAGATTGTCGCGATCGAGCACGTTGAAGCGATGCGTCTGTTGCAGACGCGTAATCAGAATTGTTTTCGCCTGGCTGCCGAGACGGTCGATACCGTCCGAGAAAATGCCGCGCATATAGCTCGAACGATTATCGAATTTGCCGAGCGAGACTTCGACCGGCTTGCCGGCATAAGGCGTTTGCGCACTGGAGACCACCGGCACCGGCAAGGTTTGCGACGATTCGGTTGCACAACCGCCCAAGGCGCCGGCGATGGAAAACAGCGCCAGCACGCCGAACTTCATAGACGTTTTCAAAGGATGGACCCCGATGGAAAGACCAGATAAACAGCTTCGCGAAGCGTCCGTTTCTTTTGCAGCGGACGTCGCCTGATCTGAATGATGAGCAATGGATCGCTTCGCAGCGGTGCTGCATGACGACGCGAACGGCAGGCGTTCGCGCGATGCCTGTCGCGCCGCCCAGCGGATCGCCACCTTATCGTGGCCGGCTGGCGCGAACTGTCACGCTTTGCAAAATACGTCGTACGTGTACAACGATTTCAGGAAATAAGCCTTGTCTGATTGATTCGAACTACTGCAAATCGGCTCGGCTTTTTATATGGTGACTCGGCGTTGGGATAGATGTTCTGGAACAGGCGAAATATGAGCCGCGCCATCGATGCTTTTAAAAACCCGATGACGCGGCCTGGCTTCTTAACCGGTTTTTCTACCGTTTTTTTCCGGCGTCCTATCTCAGTCCTATCTCAGTCTTATTTCACCTCATTGCCCCGACTTCATTTACTTCACATCGAACCCATAATCGCCATGCGTGCGATGTCCATCCGATGCGACGGCCACCCAATGCACGGTGTAGTGTCCCGCGGCGAGCATCGGCAACGGCACCGTCATCACGGCGGCCTGCTGCGCATCGACCGCGGATTTCTGCGCGTTGACCTGCTTGCCGCTCGCATCGGTGACGGTCAGCGAGCTGAACGCCGGTTCGAGCGGCCCGTCGAACGTGATCCGCACTTGCGCAGGCGAGGCGATCGTCGCGCCCGCGCCCGGCTCCTGCTTCTGCGGAAACACATGCGCGAATGCGGCGCTCGCGAGCGTGGCGCCGGCGAGCAATACGGCCGCGCGCAATGCGCGAGTCTTCAGGTTCTGTTTCATCATCGTTCTCCTGCGTTACTGAAAGAGTGGTTTGCCGAGCGTGGCGGGCGCGATATCGTCGAAGAACAGGTGCGCCTGCACCAGAATGCCGACGTGCGAGCCGCTTGCCCGGTTGAGCGGAATCTGCGCTTCGATGCCGAATTGCCCGTAGCGATTCATCCAGATGAAGCCCGGATTGACCGTGCCGGTCGTTTGTCCCTGGCTGCGCGACAGCGGAATTTCCACGAGCGGAATCAGGTTCGCGAACGGCTGCGGCAGGCCGGTGTCGTGGACGTGCTGCTGCAGATACGGCAGGCTGTACTGCACCGTGAAGCCGTAGTCGAACGCGTTCGGCTGACCCGCGCCGGTGGTCAACGCGGGGCCCGCCTCGGCCGTTACCGCGACGGGCCGCAGATAGGCGAGCGAGTCCGGCAGATCGCCCATGCCCTTGCCGACGTAGACGGTCGGCGAGATCGTCGAGAAGTTGTCGGCAATCGCGCGACTGCCGGTGCCGCCGAGTTCGGCGTTCACGCCGATCGAGGTCATCAGTTCGTGCGGCTCGTTCACGTACAGCAGGTACTTGAGGCCGACGCCGAAGTTGTCGAAGCCGCGCGCGCCCGGGTTGTTCTGCATGACGTAGCCGCCGTCGACCGAGACCGCGAGGCGCGGCGTAATCAGCTTGTCGTATTCGAAGCTGAACGTGTTGACGCTCTGGTCGCCGTTGTCGCCCGGTACGCGTTGATGGCCGTACTCGAAGTCGGCTTCGTCGCCGACGCCGGGGTCGTCGACGGCAAGCGTCGAGGGAAAGACGCGGTCGCCCGCGATTGCATGGGCATGGGCGAGCGACGGCGCGCCCAGCGCGATCAAGGCCGTGAGCAAGGCCGCCGGCATGGCAAGCGAGGCCGCGCCGACGGTTGCGTTGCAGGCCGCATTGAAGGCCGCGCCCGGCAGCCTGGCCGCGAAAGCGGCGACCGATGTGGTAACCGATACGGTAGCTGATGCGGCCGAAGCGCCGCACCGCGCCGGCGCGGCGGCCAACGCGAAAGCGGTGCGCGGCGCCGCACGCGGCGCAGAGCCGCCGCGCGTTGCTGGAGTGTGCATGTGTGATCCTGTCTGTTCGGTTGCGACGGGCCGGCGCACGTCGGCGTATGAGCGTGCGCGAGCGGACGCGCGCGGCTGGGCGCGGCGCGTCGTCGAAAATGCGAGTCAGGAAGCGAACGGCGGGGCGCGCGGTTGCGCGAAGGCGAGCGGCTCGGCACGGCGTACGCTGTCGAAGCGAACCGCGACCTGCTGCCGATGCGTAGGGATCGCGACGGCGAACAGCGTCTCGATGCCCGGCATCACGGGCAGATGCGCGAGCAGACTGCAATAGCCGCAGGCGTCGCCATCCGACATCCACGCGTGCTTGCCGGGCGCATCGCCGGGCGCGCCGTCGTGCATCGGCATCGACATCCGCATGGCCGGCATCGATGCCCTAGCGCCGATCGCGTCGGCCTCCATGCCGTCCATCGACGCC
Source organism: Burkholderia sp. Ax-1724 (assembly GCF_011752995.1). GTDB lineage: Bacteria > Pseudomonadota > Gammaproteobacteria > Burkholderiales > Burkholderiaceae > Paraburkholderia. The sequence continues at coordinate 33,736 of NZ_VWWL01000003.1, read as the reverse complement.
CGGCAATGCGCGCCGGACAGCGCGGCAGCGGCGTCGCGGGCCGCGAGCGTATGCGAGATCGTCGGCGCGAGCGTCGTCATCAGGATCGCGAGCAATCCAAGCCAACTGCCGATCTTCCGGTGCAAACGGGTCAACATGCGGGGTAACGTGTGCGCGGCGCCAGGCGACGAAGTGACGGTCCTCGATCGATAGACCGCGAGATGCGCGAAATTATGCCATGCAAGCCCCGCGGCTCGTCCGCGCGCCGGCCTCGTCGCCTAAGCGCCACCGACGCGCCCGGGCGCGGTCAATAGAGCAAACTGCCGACGGCAAACCCGCCGCGCGCAGGCGACAATGCCTGATCCCGGCTTCCGGCACGGAGTGTTCATGAAAGCGCAGCGCCCGCGTCCCTTGCCTCTGCCTCGCGAATCCACGCGTGCCGAATGGCGCCACCACGTGATGCCCTACTTCCTGACGGCGCTCGCGATCACGCTGGTGGTCGTGCTGATCGTCTGGATCGCGAACCCGGCGCCGCCGCGCACGATCACGATCAGCGCCGGCCCGCGCGACAGCTCGTTCATCGTCACCGCGAACCAGTACCGCAAGATCCTCGCGCGCAACGGCATCCACCTGAACGTGCTCGAATCGGAAGGCTCGGTGCAGAACCTGCAACGGCTGCTCGATCTGAAACAGCACGTCGATCTCGCGTTCGTGCAGGGCGGCGTCGCCGAGGGCGTCGATACGTCGTCGCTGGTGTCGCTCGGCAGCCTGTTCTATGTCCCGGTCGTCGTGTTCTATCGCGGCACGGGTTTGACGCAGCTCTCGCAGCTCGAAGGCAAAAAGATCGCGGTGGGCCGCGAGGGCAGCGGCACGCGGCTGCTCGCGCTGCAACTGCTCGCGGCCAACGGCATCGAACCCGGCGGCACGACCACGCTGGTGCCAAGCGACGGCCTGCAGGCCGCCACGCAACTGGTCGCGGGCAAGGTCGACGCGGCGATCCTCAGCGGCGATTCCGCGACGCGCGGGCTGATGCTGCGCCTGCTCAAGGTGCCCGGCATTTCGGTGATGAATTTCGACGAAGCGGCCGCCTATACGCGCCTCTTCCCGTTTCTCGACCAGATCGAATTGCCGCCCGGCGTGCTCGATCTGAAGCGGCGCATTCCGCCCGAGACCGTATATCTGGTCAGCCCGACCGTCGAACTCGTCGCGCGCAGCACGCTGCATCCGGCGATCTCCGATCTGCTTATCGAGGCGGCGCAGGAAGTGCATGGCCAGGCGGGGCTCCTGCAGCACGCGGGGCAGTTTCCGAATCCGGTCGCGCACGAGTATCAGATCAGCGACGACGCGCAACGCTACTACCGGACCGGCAAGGGCTTCCTGTACCGCACGCTGCCGTTCTGGATCGCCAGCATCGGCGACCGCACGCTCGTGCTGCTGCTACCGGTCGCGGTGCTGCTCCTGCCCGCGATGCGGGTGGTTCCGGCGCTCTACCGCTGGCGCGTGCGCTCGCGCATCTATCGCTACTACGGGGTGCTGATCGCGATCGAACGGCATGCGCTCGCCGGGGCCACCGAAGAAGAGCGCGCCCATCTTCTCGCGCGCCTCGATCAGATCGAGGCGGCGCTGAACCGCCTGCGCATGCCGCTGGCGTACGCGGATGCGTTTTACGTACTGCGCGAACATGTGGGCTTCGTGCGCAGCCGGTTGTCGGCGGCGCGGCCCGTGATGGAGGCCTGAGGGGGCCTGAGGGAGCCTTTTAAGTCTGAAAGTGCCGGGGGCAGTGCGTCGAAGCGGTGCCCTGACATGGGCACCTTGCCGTTCATGCGTGAAGCGGTGCCCTGCAACGGGCCCCTCGCGGTTTATGCCTCCGAGGGCGGTGCCGCCGGGGTATCGGCTTGCGTGCTTGCCGGCGCGGCTTGCTCACCGCCGGCTTGCGCGGCAGGCTGCGAACCGGCTTGCAGGCTGGTTTGATCGGCCTCGGCCGCCGCTACGGCATGGGCCTCGACCGGCGCGCTCGCCGGTTCGGCCACGGCGTCGCCGTTTGCAGCCGCCGCCGCTGCTTCGGCCTGCGGCTTGCCGGCCGCCGCATCCTGCGTGCCCGCGGCGGCATTCGCGGTTGCCGCCGCTTTCTGCGCACCCTTGGCCGCGCGATGCGCGAGCAGACGCTGCGCGCCCGCGGCTTCCTGCGCCGTGACCTTGCCGGCCTCGGTGCCCGTCAGATCGACGCGCGCGGCGCCTTCGACGAGGCTCTTCCAGTAGCGGCCGCCACGGCACCACGTCTTGATCGCGTCGCGCAGTTCGGCTTCGGTCAGCGACAGGTCTTTCGCATGCACCACGAGGTCTTCGAAAATGCCGATTTTCAGCGGCAACTTCGGCGCCGGGTTCTTCGGGAATGCCACGGGGAAGCGTTTTTGCAGACGCCCGATCGAGCGGACCACCGGGTCCACCGGTTTCGCATCCGCCGCCGGCCTCGTCTGGGCCGCGCCGCGCGATTGCGGCTGGGCTTGCGGCGGGCGCGCGGGCCGCGCGCCCGGCTTCGCATCCGGACGGGAACCGGGCTTGGCGCCCGGCTTCGAACCGGACCGCGCATCCGGCTTGGCGGCGGACTTCGAAGCGGGCCGCGCAGCCGATTTGCGATCGGGCTTGCCGCCCGACTCGGCGGCCGCACGTGCCGCCGCCAGTTGCTTCTTCAGTTCAGCGAGTTGTTCGAAACCCATAATGCACAACCAATCCGTCGATCTGTAAAAACGCGATTGTAGCAGCGTGCGCAAACGCCCTCGTGACAACCCTCAGCGGCATATGGATGGGCGCATGAGTGGGCGCACCGTCAGCTCGCGGCGGGCAGCGGCGCTTCGGCATCGTGCGCGCGCAGACCCGACACCGCGACGCTCAAACCGGGCCGCCCGGAATTGTTGCGCAGCGACAGCGACAGCCGGTGGCGACCGGCGATCCGCGAGACGATCGCGAGCCCGAGCCCGCTGCCCTCGCCCTTCGATTCCGTACCGCGATAGAAGCGGTCGAACACGCGTTCGAGTTCCGCCTCGGGAATGCCCGAGCCACTATCGACCACTTCGCAGCCGACCTGCTCGCCGGCGCGCCGGAGAATCACGTCGACGCGTCCGCCGGCCGGCGTATGGCGGATCGCGTTATTGACCAGGTTGCCGAGCAGCACACTCATGCCGTGCGGCTCGGCGAGCACCGTATACGCGTCGTTCGGCGTGCGTGCGCCTTCGCATTCGAGCCCGAGATCGATCTCGTGCAGCTCCGCGAGCAGCGAAAAGTCGCTGACCGCCTGCTCGCCGATGCGCCGCAGGCTGACCGGCACCATCGACGCGACCGGCTGCGCGTCTTCGTGCGCGAGCGTCAACAGTTGCTGCACGAGGTGAATGATGCGGTTCACGCGCTGCTCGACGCGCTCGAGCGCCTGGCCTTCGCCCTTCAAGGTGCCGTCGCGCGAGGCCGCCTGCAATTGCAGCTTCAGCGCCGCGAGCGGCGAGCGCAGTTCGTGCGCGGCGTCGGCGATGAAGGTGCGCTGCGCCTGCGACGCCGTATGCAGCCGTTGCAGCAGATCGTTGAGCGCTTCGACGAGCGGCCTGATTTCGACCGGCACGCTGCCGTCCAGACGCAACGGTTCGAGCGAATCGATCGAGCGCGTGGCGAGCGCGCGCGACAGGCCGCCGATCGGCCCGAGCCCGCGCGCCACCACCAGCAGCACCAGCACGATCGTCACCGGCAGCAGTACGCCGAGCGGCCACAGCGTGTGCAGCGCGAGCTGCAGCGCGAGATCCTCGCGTACCGAAACCGGTTGCGCGACCTGCACGTAGCGGTCGTTCTGGTCGACGCCGAAGGTGCGCCACTGGTTATCGCCGTGCCGAACGGTGTTGAAGCCCGGCGGCAGGCGTTCGAGCACCGGCGCCTGCGCGGAGTGGTAGACCGGCTGATCGCCGTGCTCCCAGATTTCGATGACGATGCGGTCGTCGGCGAGATCGCCGAGATCGGGTTCGCGCTGCTTGCCGAGCGCGACGCCGCGCAGGTTCGACGGCAACGACAGCGCGACGGTGCGCAGCTCGTAGTCGAACAGCTCGCTCGCCTCGCCCCGCGCGGTGTGAAAGATCGCGAACGCCGCGACCACCGAGGTCGCCGCCATGCCGAAGATGAGCCAGCCGAGCAGCCAGCGGCGGATCGACGTCATGCGCGACGTTATGCGCATCGCTTCAGGCGATAGCCGACGCCCCGCACGGTGACGACCTGGTCCGCGCCGATCTTGCGCCGCAAGCTGTGCACATGCACTTCGATCGTGTTGCTGCCGACTTCCTCGCCCCAGCCGTAGAGCTTTTCTTCGAGTTCGGCCTTCGTGAACACGCGCGTGGGTTCCTCGATCAGCGCCTGCAGCAGCGCGAATTCGCGCGGCACGAGCGGCACCGGCTCGCCGTTCTTCGCGACTTCGTGCGCGGCGGGATCGAGCGTGAGTTCGCCGTGCGCATAGACCGGCTGCTTCTGGCCGGTGCGCCGCCGCAGCAGCGCGCGGATGCGCGCGGCCAGTTCGTCGAGATCGAACGGCTTGATGAGATAGTCGTCGGCGCCGGCGTCGAGACCGCGAATGCGTTCGTCGATCGCGTCGCGCGCGGTCAGGATGATGACCGGCGCGGCACCGCCATTGCGGCGATAGGCGTTGAGCACGTCGATGCCGTCTTTCTTCGGCAGGCCGAGATCGAGCAGCACGAGGTCGTACACGCCGTTATCCAGCGACAGTTCGGCCGCGCGGCCGTCCTCGGCCCAGTCGATCGCATAGCCGGCGCGGCGCATCGCGCCGAGCACCGTTTCCGCGATCATCTCGTCGTCTTCGACCAATAGCAGGCGCATGGCCTCTCCTTCGTGCGGTGTGGGCCGCGGCATTATCGAATGCAGCAGCTTAACGGTTCCTTACAGGACTCCGATGAGATCGTCGGCGTGCCGCGGCGCATGGCGATGGTGCCCGCAACGTCGTGCATCGAGGCACGTTAAGCATGTCTTAAGCGCCCGTTGAGCAGAATCGGCTTCCATTTCGCGGCATCCGTTCGTGATTGTTCGTGATGGCCCCGACCTCTTTCAGGAGCCGGATTTTGCCTGTTTTTCACGCTACGGCGGCGGCTTTTGCAGCGCCCGCATCGGCGGCGACAGCTTCGGCGCCCCGCCGCTGCCCTCGCCTTCGCCCCTTGCGCCGGCTGCGCCTGCTCGCGCCGCTGTGCGCGCTGCTGTTCGGCGGCTGCGCGATCTACCATCGCGAACCGCTCGCGCCGCAAGACACCTCGACATCGACGCGCTCGCTCGAACGCATCCGCATCGATCCGGCGACGATGCCGCTGCCCGAACTGGCCGCGCATCGTTTCGATCCCGCGGACGGGCTCGATATCGACGAAGTCGCGATGCTCGCGGTCGCCAACAATCCCGATCTCAAGCTCGCCCGCGACGATCTCGGCATCGCGCGCGCACAGGCCTATTCGGCGGGACTGCTGCCCGATCCGCAACTGAGCATATCGAGCGATTACCCGGGTGCGGCCGGCACCACGCGCGCGTTCAATTATGGCCTGAGCATCGACGTGATGGCGATCGTGCTGCGCAGCGCGAATAAACAGTCCGCCGACGCGACGCTCGCGAAGACCGATCTCGGCCTGCTGTGGCAGGAGTGGCAGGTCGTCGCGCAGGCACGGCAGCTGTTCATCAAGACGCGTTTCCAGCAGGACACGCTGCCGCTGCTGCGCGAACAGCGCGATCTCGCGCGCACGCGCTACGAGCGCATGGCCGAGGCGCGCCGCGACGGCAATCTGACCGACGACGTGCTGAGCGCCGCGCTGCTCGCCTACGGCGACGCGCGCAAGCAATACACCGACGCCGAACGCGCGGCCGCGCAAACGCATCACGACCTGAACGCGCTGCTCGGCCTCGCGCCCGACGTGCAGGTGCAATTGCAAACGCAAGCAGGTGACAGCGACATCACGCCGCTCGCGGACGACACGCTCGACGCGGCGCTCGCGAGACTCGCGCAGCGCCGCCCCGATCTGATCGCGCTGCAAGCCGGCTACGAAGCCCAGGAGCAGAAATATCGCGCGGCGATTCTGAGCCAGTTCCCGAGCCTGTCGGTCGGCTTCGTGCGGGCACGCGACACCTCGAACATCTACACGAGCGGCTTCCAGATCAACCTGAGCCTGCCGATCTTCAACCGCAACCAGGGCAACGTCGCAATCGAAAAAGCCACACGTGCGCGGCTGCGCGACGAATACCAGACGCGCCTGAACGAGGCCTACGCGGACGTCGCGCATCTGCGCGAGGACAGCGCGATTCTCGCGCGGCAGTTGCAGCAGACCGAGTCCGCGTTGCCCGACGTCGAGCACGCCGCCCGGCAGGCGGCCGCGGCCTACGCCGATCACGACCTCGCTCTCGGTGCCTACACCGATGCGCAAAGCGCCGCGCTCACGAAACGTATCGACGTCGCGACGCTGCGCGAATCGCTCGCCGAACAACGTGTCGGTTTGCAGGCGCTGCTCGGCAGCGCGATTCCCGATGCCTTCTCATCCGCCCAGACATTCATCGACACTCATGCGAAATAGCCTGTTTTCACCGTTGCGGTCGTGGCCGCGCGCCGTCGCCACCGCGGCCACGGTGGCCGTCGCGGCGCCGCTCGCCTGCGCCGTGCTGTGGTACGCCTCCGCGCCTGCGGCTCATGCAGCCGACAGTAGCACCGCCGAGCCGCAACCGTCGGTGGCCGTTCAGACCGTGCGCGTGCAGCGCGCCGAAATCGCGCAACCGGTGCGCGGCTTCGGCGTCGTTGCCACCTCCGCGTCGAGCGTCACGACGATCAACCTGCCCTACCTCGCGCGCATCGTGCAGATGCGCGTGCAGGCCGGCCAGAGCGTCAGACGCGGCACGCCGCTGTTCGTCGTGCAGGCCGACCCCGCCGCCGTGCTGGCCGCCACCCAGGCGACGAGCGCGCTGACGCTCGCACAGGGCGAGCTCGCACGCACGCAATCGCTCTACGACAAGGGGCTTGCCACGCGCTCGCAACTCGCGAGCGCGAGCAAAGCCGCCGACGACGCGCGGCAGGCGCTCGCCGCGCAGCATCAAACCGGCGTCGCGAGCGGCGACAAGACCGTGAACGCGCCGTTCGACGGCGTAGTGCTGCAACTATCCGCGGCGCAAGGCGACCAGGTGCAGGCCGGCGCGGCGATCCTGCAACTCGCGAGCGGTCGCGCCGGCGATACACAAACCACCCGGCAAACCGCCCGCGCGAACCTCACGCTCGGCGTCGAACCCGCCGACGCGGGCGCGATCCATCCCGGCGACACCGTGACCTTGCGCGGCCTCTCCGCCGCGCTCGCGCAGACCACGGCCACGGGCCGCGTTGTCTTCGTCGGCGCCGCGATCGACCCGCAATCGCAACTGGTCAATATCGGCGCGGACGTGCCGCTCGCGCAGACGCCGTTCATCCCCGGCACGCGCGTCGCCGCCGATGTCGCGACGCGCGCCGGCACGCACTGGATCGTGCCGCGCGCGGCCGTGCTGAAGGATAGCCACGGCGCGTACGTGTTCCAGATCACGCCGCAACACAAGGCCCGCCGCGTCGCGGTGACGATCGCGGTCGAAAACGGCGCGAATTATGGCGTGGACGGCTCGCTCGATGCCGCGCTCGGGCTCGTGGTCAGCGGCAACTACGAGTTGACGGACGGCATGGCGGTGCGCACCGGAGGAGACGCGTCGCGATGAACTTCGGCCAATGGATGCAGACGCATCGCCGCTCGCTCCTCTTCGTGATCGCGCTGCTTGCGATCGCGGGTGCGCTCGCCGCGTTCCGTCTGCCGATCTCGCTGTTTCCGAACGTCTCGTTTCCGCGCGCGGTCGTCTCGCTCGATGTCGGCGATCGCCCCGCCGAGCAGATGGCGACGCTCGTCACGATGCCGGTCGAGGAAGCGCTGCGGCGCGTGCCGAACGTGCGCGACGTCGATTCGACGACGAGCCGCGGCGCCGCGGAAATCTCGCTGAACTTCGACTGGGGCACCGACATGGCGCAGGCGACCTTGCAGGCGCAATCGGCGATCAGCGAAATTCTCGCGACGCTGCCGCCCGGCACGACGATGCAGGTGCGGCGCATGGACCCGACCGTGTTTCCGGTGCTCGCGTACAGCCTGACCTCGACGCAGCAGTCGCTCTCGGCGCTGCGCGATCTCGCGCAGTTCCAGATGCGTCCGCTGCTGTCGTCGGTGGAAGGCGTGGCGCGCGTCGAGGTGACCGGCGGCGCGCAGGACGAATTCGAAGTCGCGGTCGATCCCGTGCGCCTCGCCGCCTACAAGCTGTCGCTCGCGGACGTCTCGAAGGCGATCGGCGCAAGCAACGTGTTGATGGCGAACGGCCGCATCGAGGATCACGACAAGCTCTACCTCGTCGTCAGCAACACGACGATCACGCAGCTCGACGAACTGCGCAACGTCGTGGTCTCCGCGAACGGCAATGCAAACGGCGCACAGATCCGCCTCGGCGACGTCGCCACCGTGCGCGCCGGCGTCGTGCCGCAATGGATGCGCGTCACCGCCGACGGCCAGGACGCGGTGCTGCTCAACATCTATCAGCAGCCCGGCGCGAACAGCGTCGCGATGGCGCGCGCGATCCGCGCGAAGCTCGCCGCGTTCGGGCCGCAGATGCCCGCGAGCGTGCATCTGTCGAACTGGTACGACCAGAGCGAACTGGTGATCGCCTCGGCCACCAGCGTGCGCGACGCGATCCTGATCGGCATCGTGCTGGCGGCGCTGACGCTGTTCGTCTTCCTGCGCAACGGGAAGATCACCGCGATCGCGGTCGCGCTGGTGCCGGTCGTGATGGCCGCGACGATCCTGCTGCTCGACGTGTTCGGCATGGGCTTCAACATCATGACGCTAGGCGGCATGGCCGCCGCGGTCGGCCTCGTGATCGACGACGCCATCGTGATGATCGAGCACATCGTGCGGCGCATGCGCGAGGCCGGCGCGCACGCGTTTCATGGCCGCGTGATGGCCGCGGCGCTCGAATTCACGCGGCCGCTCGCGGGTTCGTCGGCGGCGACATTGATTATCTTCGTGCCGCTCGCGTTTCTGTCGGGCGTGACGGGCGCGTTCTTCAAGGCGCTGTCGGTGACGATGGCAAGCGCCCTGTTCATTTCGTTTCTCGTCACCTGGCTCGCGGTGCCGATTCTGTGCGACCACTGGCTCAAGCCCGAAGACGCCGAGGAGCATGCGGAAACACGCCTCGCCGCGTGGCTGAACCGGCGCTATGCGGCGCTGGTCGCGCGCGTGATCGCACGGCCGCCGCTCGTGCTGCTCGGCGTGCTGCCGCTCGTCGTGGTGGCCGCGTTCGCGTTCACGCGCGTCGGCAGCGGCTTCATGCCAAGCATGGACGAAGGCGGCTTCGTGCTCGACTATCACACGCAGCCGGGCACCTCGATCACCGAAACGGACCGGCTCATGAAGCAGATCGAGCAGATCATCCGCGCGAATCCGAACGTCGCGACCTATTCGCGCCGCACCGGCGCGGGTCTCGGCGGCGATCTGAACGAACCGAACAAGGGCGACTTCTTCGTGCGGCTCAAGTCCGGCAAACGCGAACCGATCGAGACCGTGATGGAAGAAATCCGCGCGCGGGTCGAAACGCAGGTGCCGGGCGTCAACATCGAACTCGCGCAACTGATGGAAGACCTGATCGGCGACCTGACGGCCGTGCCGCAGCCGGTGCAGATCAAGATCTTCTCCGACGACACCAACACGCTGCAGACCACCGCGCGCAAGGTCGCGGCGCGTATCGGCCAGATTCAGGGCATCGTCGACGTCGACGACGGCATCAACCCGGCCGGCGATGCGCTCGAGCTGCATATCCTGCCCGCTGCCGCGGCGGCCGAGGGCATGGACCCGCAAGCGATCGCGCAGGCCGTCACCGACATGCTCGAAGGCAATGTCGCGACGCAGTTCCAGAGCGGCCCGAAAACGGTCGGCGTGCGGGTGCGCGTGAGCGGCGCGCGCGAACTCACCGATACGCAACTGGGCCAGTTACAGATTCGCGCGCCCGACGGGCATCTGTTTGCGCTCAAGCGCGTCGCCGATCGCGTGACCGTCACGGGCCAGCCCGAAATCAGCCGCTCGAATCTGAAGCGCATGGTCGCGGTGACCGCGCGCATCGACGGCCGCGATCTCGGCTCGACGATCGCCGACGTGCAGAAAGCGCTCGGCGACGCGAACCTGCTGCCGGCCGGCGTCTACTACGAACTGGGCGGCCTGTATCAGCAACAGCAGATCGCGTTCAAGGGGCTCCTGACCGTGTTCGGCGCCGCGCTCGCGCTCGTGTTCGGCCTGCTGCTGTTTCTCTACGAGCGCCTGCGCGTCGCGCTCGCGGTGCTGGCGATGCCGCTGCTCGCGGCGGGCGCGGTGTTCATCGGCCTGTGGGTCACCGGCATCGAGCTGAACATCTCGGCGATGATGGGGATGACGATGATCGTCGGCATCGTCACCGAGGTCGCGATCTTCTACGTGTCGGAATTGCAGGCGCTGGTGCGCGACGAGGAGATGCCGTTTCACGAAGCGCTGCAGAGCGCCGGTCGCAATCGGCTGCGCCCGATCGCGATGACGACGATTGCCGCGATTCTCGCGCTGCTGCCGCTCGCATTTGCCTTGGGGCAAGGCTCGGCGATGCAGCAGCCGCTCGCGGTCGCGATCATTTCCGGGCTGATCGTGCAGTTGCCGCTCGTGCTGTTGCTGTTGCCGGCGCTGTTGAGGCTGCTGATGAAGAAGCAGACGGTGTGAGGTGTCGCCGGGTGACGCGGCGCGCCGGGTTCATTCGTGCCGGGCGTGCCGTGCTACGAGCCGTACCTGCTGACCTGGCTGCTGCCGTGCCGTGCGTTGATATCGCGCCGGAGTCGCGCGGCATCCGCATCGAATCCGCGCCACGACGCTTCATTGCCACCTCATCGCCACCCCATCGACGCGTCAGGCGAGCACGTCCGCAAAGCCGCCGACCGGCGCGCCAAGCGCACGAATCGCGGCGGCCACCCGCGGCGACAGCAGTGCGTGCAATTCGTCGGCATGACGGTAGTCGTGCATGCCGGCGCTCAGCGCCTCGCCTTCGACCGCCGGGTGGCAGTAGATCTCGCCGACGCCATGCGGCAGATCGGCGAGCGCGGCAAGCCATGCCGCTTCGTCCATCCGGCCGCTCGCCGCGATCCCGACCACGTAGTCGTTATGCGCGATGCCGGCTCGTTCGAGACGCCTCTTCACCTGCGCGATCCACGGCCGCAGCCACAGCGGCGCATTGGCCTCGAACGGCAGGCGCATCGCCTTCATGCCGTAGTCGCGGCCGATCTCGAGAATCAGGCCGAGCACGGTCGGATGCAGATGAAAATGCTTGTGCGTGTTGACGTGATCGAGCGTGAGCCCGCTCGCGGCGAAGGCCTCGAACTGCGCGCGGATTTCGCGCGCGAGTTGTCTGCGCACGTGCGGCAGAAAGAAAAACCGCACACCGTCGCGCACCATGTTGCTGCCGAAGCGACCGTGTTCGTCGAGCAACGCGGCGATCTCCGCGCGCGGCGCGAGCGCGGCGCCGTCGGCGAGCACCAGATGCAGACCCACGCGCAACTGCGGCAATCTGCGCGCACGCTCGATCGCATCGCTCGCGGCCGGCGCGCCGACCATCAGGCTCGCCGCGCGCAGCACACCGTCGCGATGCGCGCGCTCGACCGCGCAGTTCACGCGCGGGTGCAAGCCGAAATCGTCGGCGGTCACGATCAGGCCGCGTGGCTTAGCCGCCATCCGAGGGCTCCATGGCGGGAAGCCGTCCGCCGCGCTCGGCAGCCGGCGTTTCGAGTCCCATGCGCGCGCCGCGCCACACGACGTGCGAGCCGAACGCGCTGACGAGCCATTGCAGCGCGAGCAGGGTGTCGCGCAGCGGCACGAGCGGCAGATCGCGCCAGAAGGTGCGCTCGCGCCGCGCGGCACGCAGATGCAGCAGCAAACGCGCCCCCAGGCAGACCACGCTCGCCGTCGCGCTCGCAACCACGGCGTACTGCGATGCGAACGGCGTGTGCACGCAGGCGTGGGCGGCAAACGTCGCGCTCAGCCATGCGCTCGTCAGGAGCCACGGCGTCGGAAACGTAATCAGCAACGACATGAAACCGGGCGGATTCACCGAGCGGATCGTGCGCAGCCAGCGCGTTTCACGTTGCCAGAGCGCGGCGAAGGTCGGCTCGATCACGTCGGTCGCGACCACCACATGCGAGAGCACTGTTTGCAGACCGAGTGCGCGCACGTGCTCGGCGAGCCAGTAGTCGTCGGCGAGACAGTTCTTCAGCGCGTCGAAGCCGCCGATGCGTTCGAGCGTCGCGCGCCGCAGCGCGAGCGTCGCGCCGAAGCCGAAACGGCGCGAGCCCAACGCATGCGCGACGCGCACCGACGGCGCGAACCACTCGTTGATGAAAAGCGCGCCCACGCGCGGCCAGAAACCTCCGACCCCGCGCGCAACGTAAAGACAGGTGACGACGCCGACGCCCGGGTCCGCGAGCGGCGCGGCCACGCTGTCGAGATAATCGGCGTCGACGGCGATGTCGCTATCGGCGATCACGATCACGTCGTGCCGCGCGCGCTCCGCCATGTTGATGAGATTGCTGACCTTCAGGTTGCTGCCATGCACGCGCGTGTCGATCGCGAGTTCGATGTCGTGCCGCGGATAAGCGGCCTGCAAGCGGCGCACGACCGCAATCGCGGGATCGTGCGGCGACGACACGCCGAGCACCAGCTGAAAATGCCCGTGCCGCTGCTCGCAAAACGTGCGCAGATTTTCGTAGAGACGCGGTTCGGCGCCGCACAGCGGCTTCAGTACACTGACGCCGACCTGCGCGAAATGACGGGGCGGCGGCTCGACGCACGAGCTGTTCGGGGTATGAGCGGTGTATGCAGTATCGGTGCCGCCAGCATGAGCAAGCGCCGCGCCGGCCGCGCTTCGATCATCGCCACGGGCAGCGGATCGACGGGCCCATCGATGCGCGAACCACTTCGGCGCCGCGTCGCGCCGCACGCCGAAAAACGGCATCGCGACGGCGGCCACCACCGTGTACAGCGTTGCGCCGATACAGCCTGCCAGCAGGACCCATTGGCATGCATTCAGCACCTGCGCCACCATCGCCCGTGCCCGTCAGTGCCCGGCCAGCACGAACGCCTGCCCGGTCAGGCGCAGATGAAGCACGACGAGCCAGCGCCGCGGACAGCCGGCGGCAATCGCAACCGGCGATACATGGCGGCCTGCCGTCGCGTAATCGTGCTTCACCGCGAATTCGAACGCGACCTGCGCGAATTCGCGTGCGACCACCACGCCGCCGACGATCAGCGCGAGCGCGAACAGACGGAACGACATGGAAGCGAAAAAGGTGTGGGATACAGGCAGCATCGGCAGCGTGACGCACAGCAGCGTGTCGGCGCCCATGGCCGTGACCGAGGCGACCAGCAGATGGGCTCGCAGCATGTCGATGGTGGCTGGCTTCATAACGTGCCTTGTGCGTGGCCTTGCGGCCTGAACGGATGCGCGGCGTCATCGGCGGGGGCTGCTCGAACACGTTGATCGACGCCCCGATCGGCCTGAAATATCTACCGCGTCAATCAGTCGAAGTCCTTGCGATAAGTTTTCGACAATCTGACAACCCGATGGCCTCGCGCGCATCTCGCAACCCGCGGCGACCATCCATAAATAGCGCGTCGATGGTATCGATTCAAGCTGAAGGATACCTTAAGCAAACCTATGGTATGAAGTAGCTGACGAACGGCATCGTCCCACCAGGATGCCGCGCCCCGGCGCTTGCACAAGCCGCCGGGAGTTATGCAATAAACCTGAAAAACGGAATCTCTGCCCCATGCGTGTACTCCTCGTAGAAGACGACGAGCTCATCGGCTGCGGTGTCGAAGCCGGTCTGCGCCAGGCCGGCTTCACGGTCGACTGGGCCTGCGACGGTCACAAGGCCAGCCTCGCGCTCGACACCACCCGTTATGCATTGATCGTCCTCGATCTCGGCCTGCCGCGCGTGAGCGGCATGGAGCTGCTCAAGCGGCTGCGCGACGCCGGCAACGACGTGCCGGTGCTCGTGCTGACCGCGAAAGGCAGCGTGATCGAGCGCGTCGGCGGTCTCGAAGCGGGCGCCGACGATTATCTCGGCAAGCCCTTCGATCTCACCGAGCTGATCGCGCGTTGCCGGGCCCTGCTGCGCCGCGCACAAGGTCGCAGTATCGATCTGATTCGTTACCAGAATCTGACAGTGAACCCCGCCGCGCAAACGGTGGAGATCGACGAGACGCGCGTGCCGCTCACCTCGCGCGAATGGGCCATCCTGCTGCAATTGCTGACCCATCTCGGCATTCCGCAGTCGCGCTCGCAACTCGAGGAAAGCCTGTACGGCTGGCAGGAAGAAATCGAAAGCAATGCGATCGAGGTCCACGTGTCGAACCTGCGCAAGAAACTCGGCGCGGGCCTCATCAAGACCGTGCGCAATATCGGCTATGTGATGGAGAAGCCGTGATGGGCCCGTCGATTCGCCGGCGTCTCGTGCTGCTGGTGCTCGCGAGCATCGCGCTCGTGTGGGGCATCGCGCTCGTCTCGAGCTACCGGCAGGCGTCGCGCGAAGTCGGCGAATGGGAAGAGGCGCGTCTCGCGGAACTGGCGCAGATTCTCGCGCTGCTCGACTCGACCAACCTGAGCACGCTCGCCAATGCGCGCATCGACGTGCGCGAAGAGGAAAAAGGCGGCGAGCCCGGCGCAAGCCTGCTCGACGACGACGACACGCTGCCGCGCGACGCCCTCTTCCAGGTGCGCGAGGCTAACGGCGAGGTTCTCGCGGGCAGCCCGCAACTACACGCGCTCGCCGCCTGGGACTTGCCGCTGCGCGCCGCGAGCGGCGCGCAGGACATCGTGCTGGGCGGCCAGCTCTATCACTCGTTCACGCTGCGCGACACGACGCTCGGCCATAGCGTGCGCGTATTCGAGCCGGCCAATACGCGCAGCGACCTCGTGAGCGGAGTCGCGAGCCGCATCGCGCGGCCCACGCTGATCGCGCTGCCGGTGCTCGCGCTGCTCGTGTGGATCAGCATCGGCTTCAGTCTCGCGCCGCTGAAAATCCTCTCGGTGGCGATCCGTTCGCGCGACATCAACCGCATGGAGCCGGTCGGCATCGGCCGCACGCCGATCGAGGTGCGCCCGCTCGTCGACGCGATCAACCAGATGCTGTCGCGGCTGCACCATTCGCTCGAACGCGAACGCGCGTTTACCGCCGATGCCGCGCACGAACTGAAGACGCCGCTTGCCGCGATCAAGGTGCAGGCCCAGGTCGCGCTCGCCGAACCGGACGTCGCCTTGCAGCGGCTCGCGATGAAGCGCGTCGTGCAAGGCGTCGATCGCAGCGCGCGGCTTGCCGAGCAGTTGTTGCTGCTCGCGCGCCTCGACGCGCAGGAGAAGTTGCCGACCGAGCCACTCAAGCCCGCGACGATCGCCAGAACCACGCTGCTCGCGAATCTGCGCAACGCGCAGCAGAAACACATCAACGTGATGCTGACCGGCGACCTGCTCGCGGAGATCGACGCGGAGCCGGTGCTGATCGGCATTCTGCTCGACAATCTGCTCGATAACGCGATCAAGTACGGGCGCGCGGGCGGCACGGTCGAAGTGGCCGTGCAGCATGCCGACGAGCGTGTGCAGGTGTGCGTGCGCGACGACGGCCCAGGTGTCGCGCCCGACGATCTCGCGCGGCTCACGAGCCGTTTTTTCCGCGCGCCCGGCAATCAGGCGACGGGCAGCGGGCTGGGTCTATCGATCGTCGCGCGGATCGCCGAGCACTTCGGCGCGAGCCTGCAACTGGGCGCGGGTATCGGCGAGCGCGGGTTGGCGGTGAAGGTGTCGTTTCCGGCTTACGGGGCGACGCGCTGAAGCACGCCGCACTGAAGCACGATGCACCGAGCGCGGCGCAACGCTCAGCGCCGGCCGCGTTCGAGGTTCGCTTCGCCGAGCGCCGAACCCTGCTCGGCCAGTTCCGCCCGCATGTCATGCGGCACGGTCTGGGCGGGCCGGTTGCCGGCCGACTCGGCGAACTGCCATGCGATCAACCCCGGCACGAACATCAGCAGGTCGCGAATCCGCCGCGCGGCCGCGAGCGCGAGACAAGTCGCCGGATCGATGCCGAGCGCGCCGCCGATCAGAATGAAGCCGCCCTCCTGCACGCCGAGCCCGCCTGGCACGAAGAACGCCGCGCTGCTGATCGCCTGGATCAGCGACTCGATCACGACCGCTTCGACGAGCGTCACGTGCACGCCGAGAAAATACAGCGCGAGCCAGATTTCGAGCGACGTCAGGAAGCATTGCAGCGGCTGCCAGAAGAACAGATAGCGCAGTATGACCGCGCGGCGACGCCAGATCAGCTTGATCGCCTGGTCGATCTGCGCCGACTGGCCGACGAGCTCGGCAAGCTTGCCGCTCGTCATATGGTTGAGCGCACGCGTCATGCGCTCGAACGGATTCGCGTGCTGCACGAGCGCGAACAGCACGAGCAGCGGCGTGAGCACCACAACGCCCCACGCGAGCTGTCCGGCGAGCCGCAGCGTGCCCGATTGTGCGTGGGCGAACAGGAAGCCGATACCGACCATCGTGAACAGCAACTGGCTGATGACCGTCAACTGCATATCGACGACGATGCTGCCGACCGCCGTCGACGAGCGCACGCCCCAGCGCCTCAGCATGCGGAACGAGACGAGCTCGCCGCCGATCCGCGCGACCGGCAGCATGCTGTTGACCGACTCGCGCACCCACACGAGATGCAGCATCCTGCCGAAGCTCGGACGGTTTGCGCCGCGAATCAGCGAGCGCCAGTCGCAGGCGTTGGCCATCATCGGCAGCACGTGCGCGAGCGCGGCCAGCACGAGGCCCGCGCCGGCCGCGCGCAAGGCGCCGAGCACGGCGCTGGGATCCTCGCGCCACACGAGCCACAATGAAATGAGCAGACCCGCAAGCGCGGCCGCGCGACCGAGATGCTTCATCGCGCGCCGACCTCGCAGGCCGTGGTGATGGCGGCCGGGCGCTTCGTCACGCGTGCCGCCGCGACCAGGCGGTGTTGCGAACCGCGCCCGCCTGCTTCCTTGAAAACCTTGTCGATCATTCGCTGCCCAACCTGCCGTTCGTTCGTCATTCGTCCTGTGCCGCCGACAGCAGTCCGTCGCCGTCGACCTTGAAGCTGAAGCCGCGCCAGATCACGCGCGAGGAGCGGAAGCTCATGACGAAAATCGCAAACGATACGATATCCCAGAGCGGCAGCAGCCAAAGATCGCGGTACGGCCTGCGCAACGCGCGATCGGACGACAGTTTCAACGCGAGCCGCGCGCCCATCGCGACGAGCACGAGCGGCCACGCCCAGAGCGCCGCGCCCGAAAACACCAGCGCGAGCAGCGCAAACGCGGACGGATGCACGAGCGCCGAGCCGAAATGCCCGAGTGGATCGATACGGCGAATCGTGCGGCTCCAGCGCAGTTCGTGCGTGATCAACTTCGCCGCGCTCGATTCGACGCACGCATGCGAAATCGCGAACGGCGGAATCGCGACGTCCTCGCCGATCGCGCGCACTGCCTCGCCGATCGCGTGATCCTCGGCCAGATGCCGCGCGAACGGCTTGAAGCCGCCGATCCGCTCGTAGGTGTCGCGCCGCATCGCGATGGTCTGGCCGAAGCAGGGTCGTGCGAGCCCGAGCGCGAGTCCGGTGACGACGCCGGGCAGGAACTGGTAGTTGGTCGCGATCGCCGAGAGCCGCGGCCAGAAGCCCGGATCGGGCTGGCCGCGATAGGCGCACGTGACGAGCCCGACGCCGGGCCGCTGCAATTCGCCGATCACGTTGCGCAGATAGTCGGCGCCGACGCCCACGTCGCTGTCGGCGAATACGAGCACGTCGTGACGCGCCTGCGGCAGCATGTTGAGGATATTGCTGATCTTGCGGTTCGGGCCGTAGAGACGCGCATCGGCCACCACGCTCATATCGGCGTCCGGATGCAACTGGCGTAACGCGTCGACGACTTGCAGCGCGGGGTCGGCCGAGTCGTGCACGCCGAACAGGAACTGCACCGGCCCCGGATAGTCCTGCTCGCAGAAGCTCGTCAGATTGTCGAGCAGCGCCCACTCGTTGCCATGCAAGGGCTTGACGACCGTAACGGGGGGGAAGCTCGTGGGCTCGGCCACCGCCCTCGCGAAGAAGCGCCCGATCAGCGCGCTCGCGAGCACGGTATAGCCGATGCCGACAACCGCCGCCGCCGCGCACGCATACGCGAGCGCGAGGCCCGCAAAATGCGCGACGAGATGCGCGGCGTTCACGCCTCGTGCGCGCGCAGGAAGCGGAAGAATTCGACGCCTTCGCGCAGACGCCGTTTCATCATGTCCCAGCTCGTCAGCATTTCGCGCACGATCTCCCAGATCTTCGACGGCCGGAAATAGAAGCGCTTATAGAAGTTCTCGAGCTGGTGATAGATATCCTCGCGCGACAGATGCGGATAGCCGATCGCCGCCAGCTGCACGCCTTCCTTGCTGACGAGGTTGATCACCTTGTTCTCTTCGAGCCAGCCGTTTTCGACCGCCTGGTTGTAGAGCGTCGTGCCCGGATACGGCGCGGCGAGCGACACCTGGATCGTATGCGGATTGATCTCCTGCGCGTAGGTGATCGTCTTCTGGATCGTTTCCTGGGTTTCGCCGGGCAAGCCGAGAATGAAGGTGCCGTGAATCTTGATGCCGAGCTTGCGGCAGTCGTCGCTGAAGCGGCGCGCGATGTCGGTGCGCAGCCCCTTCTTGATGTTCAGCAGGATCTGGTCGTCGCCGGATTCGTAGCCGACCAGCAGCAGGCGCAGGCCGTTTTCCTTCATGATCTTCAACGTCGAATACGGCACGTTCGCCTTCGCGTTGCACGACCACGTGACGCCGAGCTTGCCGAGACCGCGTGCGATTTCCTCGACGCGCGGCTTGAAGTCGGTGAACGTGTCGTCGTCGAACATGATCTCCTTGACTTCAGGCATGTTGTCGCGAATCCACTTCACTTCGGCGAGGACGTTCTCGACCGAGCGCGTGCGGTAGCGATGCCCGCCCACGGTTTGCGGCCACAGGCAGAACGTGCACTTCGAACGGCAGCCGCGGCCCGTGTAGATCGACACGTACGGATGCTTGAGGTAGCCGATGAAATAGTTGTCGATCTTCAGGTCGCGCTTGTAGACCGGCGCGACGAACGGCAACTCGTCCATGTTTTCGAGGATCGGGCGCGCTTCGTTGTGCTCGATCGAGCCGTCGGGCGCGCGATAGCTCAAGCCCTTGATCTGCGCGAACGGCTTGCCCTCGGCCACTTCCTGGCAGGTGAAGTCGAATTCCTCGCGGCAGACGAAGTCGATGGCCTCGCTCGCGGTCAGCGAGTTGTGCGGATCGACCGCGACCTTCGCGCCGACCATGCCGATCAGGAGCGACGACTTGCGCTTTTTCAGGTCTTCGGCGAAGAGTGCGTCGGTCGGAAAGGACGGCGTGCTCGTATGGATGACGACGAGATCGTATTGCGCGGCGATATCGAGCGTGGCTTCGACGGAGAGGCCGTCGGCGGGCGCGTCGAGCACGCGGCTATCGGCAATCAGCGCGGCCGGCTGAGCGAGCCACGTCGGGTACCAGAATGAACGGATTTCACGCTTGGCCTGATAGCGCGAACCCGCGCCACCATCAAAGCCATCGTAGGACGGCGCCTGCAAGAACAGGGTTTTCATGGATGCTCCAGCAAGCCTTTTTAGGCGCTTTCGGTTTTCGGTCGGGATCTATCTGATCCATTGCCCGCGGACATGCGCAGCGATCATGCGTTCGACCTGCACATGACAACGGCCGCGGTCCTCGAAGGCCACGGGCAGTGGCGAAGATAGTACGGAGCAAAGCTGAAGGAAACCTGAAGCATGATACTGCGTTCCGGCCCCGCGCGGCAGCGTCGCGAGGGTCGATTCAGGGGGATTTTCGTGTGATGCGATGCTTGTCGCATCGATATGGTATCGGAATGGAAAGACGTGGCTCGAAGCGCGGTGATTCACGCGGCGCGCTACATGACCCCGCGCATGAACAGATACAACAGATACATCCGCAGGCGCATGACGACTCGCGCGAACCCGCCACGCCCCGGCGGCAAGAGGCATGCCATCCACGTCGCCACAAGCCCGCGTCCGGTGAGATTGCGCGCAATCAGATAAGATAATTGGTATCGGCAGTTCAATCATGGCCGCGCAGGTCCTGTCGCTTCTTGCTTCACGACCGCGCGGCCTGTCGTTTTTCCCACTCACAGGAACCCAGCATGGCTATCCCGAGCTACACCGATACCCGACTTCTGATCAACGGCGAGTGGTGCGATGCCGCCAGCGGCAAGACCCTCGACGTCGTCAATCCCGCGACCGGCGAGGCTATCGGCAAGGTCGCGCACGCCGGCATCGCCGATCTGGACCGCGCGCTCGACGCCGCGCAGCGCGGCTTCGAAGCCTGGCGCAAGGTGCCGGCCAACGAGCGCGCCACGATCATGCGCAAGGCCGCCGCGCTGGTGCGCGAGCGCGCCGCCGACATCGGCCGCCTGATGACCCAGGAACAGGGCAAGCCGTTCGTCGAAGCGCGTCTCGAAGTACTGGCCGCCGCCGACATCATCGAATGGTTCGCGGACGAAGGCCGCCGCGTGTACGGCCGCATCGTGCCGTCGCGCAACGTCGCCCAGCACTCGCAGGTACTGAAGGAGCCGATCGGCCCGGTCGCCGCGTTCACGCCGTGGAACTTCCCGGTCAACCAGGTCGTGCGCAAGCTCTCCGCGGCGCTCGCCTGCGGCTGCTCGTTCCTCGTGAAGGCGCCGGAAGAAACCCCGGCGTCGCCGGCCGCGCTGCTGCAGACCTTCGTCGAAGCCGGCGTGCCGGCCGGCGTGGTCGGCCTCGTGTTCGGCGATCCGGCTGAAATCTCGAGCTACCTGATCCCGCATCCGGTGATCCGCAAGGTCACGTTCACGGGCTCGACGCCGGTCGGCAAGCAACTGGCCGCGCTGGCCGGTTCGCACATGAAGCGCGCCACGATGGAGCTCGGCGGCCACGCCCCGGTGATCGTCGCCGAAGACGCCGACGTCGCGCTCGCGGTCAAGGCCGCCGGCGCCGCGAAGTTCCGCAACGCGGGCCAGGTCTGCATCTCGCCGACGCGTTTCCTCGTGCACAATAGCCTGCGCGAAGAATTCGCCGCGGCGCTCGTCAAGCATGCCGAAAGCCTCAAGCTCGGCGATGGCCTCGCCGAAGGCACGACGCTCGGGCCGCTCGCCAACGCGCGCCGTCTGAGCGCAATGGCCAAGGTCGTCGACGACGCGCGCAAGACCGGCGCGACGATCGCGACGGGCGGCGAGCGCGTCGGCTCGGCCGGCAACTTCTTCGCGCCGACCGTGCTGACCGACGTGCCGCTCGAAGCCGACGTATTCAACAACGAGCCGTTCGGCCCGATCGCCGCGATCCGCGGCTTCGACAAGCTCGAAGAAGCGATTGCCGAAGCGAACCGTCTGCCGTTCGGCCTCGCGGGCTACGCGTACACGAAGTCGTTCGCCAACGTGCATATGCTGTCGCAGCAGATGGAAGTCGGCATGCTGTGGATCAACCAGCCGGCCACGCCGACGCCGGAAATGCCGTTCGGCGGCATCAAGGATTCCGGCTACGGCTCGGAAGGCGGTCCGGAAGCGATGGAAGCCTATCTCGTCACGAAGGCCGTGACGGTGATGGCGGTTTAACGACGCACTAGTAGAAAGAGACAGGCCGGCCCGCGCTTGCGCGCGGAGCCGGCCTTTTCGTTTCCGACGCCTTCGGAATGGCGCGTCAGACGTGCGCGTCGCGCTCGTTGAGCGGCGGCGCCTGCGTGGCCGCCGCGAACTCCTCGCGCAACGCGTCGCGAGCATGATGCCGGCGCACCCACAGCGCCGTGAGAATCGGCACCAGAATCGCGGTGACGAGGCAAGCCGTCGCGACCATCGCGGTCGCGGCCGGCACGAGCGGCTTGAAGCTCGGAATCATGTCGGCGATGATCGCCGGATTCGCGACCGCCGCCCCCGCCGTCGACGACGCCGCAAGCCCCGCCGCGCCATTGCCGCCCGCGATCCAGCGGTCGGCGAGAATCAGCGGAATGCCGGTCACGACGATCACGCCGAGGCCGAGCGCGATGCCGGGCAGCCCGCTCGTCACGATCACGTTCAGATCGATGCCGTTGCCGAGCGCGAAACCGAAGAACGGGATCAGCGGATGCACGCAGCGGCCGAACAGGTCGCGCAGCTCGCTATCGAGGTTGCCGAGCACGAAGCCGATCAGGAACGGCAGCACCGCGCCGACGAACAGGCGTGGCTCGAAGAACGCGACGCCGGTCGCGCCGAGAATGATCATGCTGATGAGCGGCCCCGATTCGACGGACATCAGCACGAACGCGCCCGCCTCCTCCTTCGTGCCGTACTGCTGCATCACGGCTGCGTAGAGACCGCCGTTGGTCATGTCCATCGAGGTCGTGATCGCGAGCACCGAGAGCCCCGCGAAGAGCCCGGTCTTGATGCCGTCGATCGGAATGAAGCGCGCCGCGATCAGCGTGACGATCCACGCGACCGCCATTTTGGTGGCGAGCAGCGTGCCCGATTTGCGCAGCACGGTGCCGGTCGCGCGCAGATCGATCGTCGCACCCATGCAGAAGAACCACACCGCGAGAATCGGCACCGTGCCGGTAATCAGGCCGTTGGTGAACGAGCCGAAGTATTTGCCCGCTCCGGGCGCGAACGTGTGCACGCAGGCACCGAGCAGCAGCGGCACCAGCATCAGGCCGCCAGGAATGCGGTCGATGGCCTTCTTGATCTTCATGCCTCCTCCATGGACGGTCACGTCCCGTTGACGGGTGGATTACCCGGGGTCATGTCCCGTTCTGCGCCGGGCTCTCCCTGTCCGGCGCAATATAGCACCACAAAAGGAACATCGTTCCGTTTCTTTTTGCAAACGCCGACTATCGTTTACCCGTTACGGCACTGAAACCTTTGCCAGCTTTAATGACGCAGAGCAATATTTTTCGGACCAGTGTTCCGGAATCGAAATTGTGCGTTACAGTGCTCGGGCACATGGCGCGGCACAGCGCCGATCCTGCGAGCGGAGAACGATATATGGTCTCGGCCGCATTCCGGCGGGCCGCTGGGGTATCCCGGACGATCTCGCGGGGCCCGTGGTGTTTCCGCCTCGCTGGCGTCGGACTACGTGCATGGACATACACTCGCGGTAGACGGCGGCTGGCTTGCGCGCTAGCCCGGTAAGGCGACGGCGCGGCTCGGCACAGACAGGGAATGACGGACATGGCGGCAACGGAAACACGACGCGATAAAGCGCGGGATGAGACTAACAGCAAGGCTGTCAGCAGGACTGACGAGAAGACGCGCGGCAAATTGCGCAAGCACACTGCCGACGCATCGCCCGAGGCGGACGGCGGCGAGCGCGGCGAATCCGCGTCGTCGGTGGGTCGAGTCTTCGCGATTCTCGGCGCGATCGGCGACAGCGGACAGATCGGCATCAGCGAGCTGTCTCAACGGCTCGGCATGTCGAAGACCACCGTGCATCGCGTCATTCAAACGCTAAAGGCGCTCGGCTACGTCACGCAGGAAATCGAAACCGAGCGCTACCGGCTCACGATCCGTCTGTTCGAACTCGGCGCGAAGGCGCTCGAAAGCGTCGATCTCGTGCGCGAGGCCGACACCGAAATGCGCCGCATCGGCCAGATGACGCGCGAAGCGGTTCACCTCGGCGCATTCGACGACGACGCGATCATCTACATCCACAAGATCGACGCCGACTACGGCCTGCGCATGCAGTCGCGCATCGGCCGGCGCAATCCGCTGCACAGCACGGCGATCGGCAAGGTGCTGCTCGCGTGGATGGCGCCGGCCGATGCGCGCGAGGTGCTCTCGCACGTCGAATTCCGCAAGTCGACACAGAAAACGCTGACCTGCGCCGAAGCGGTGCTGAGCATTCTGCCGCGCGTGCGCGAGCAGGGTTTCGGCGAAGACAACGAGGAGCAGGAAGACGGCCTGCAGTGCATCGCGGTGCCGGTGTTCGACCGCTTCGGCCGCGTGATCGCCGGGCTGTCGATTTCGTTTCCGACGATGCGCTGCGGCGCCGATACGAAGCAGCACTACGTCGCCCTGCTCAAGCAGGCCGGGCTCGCGATTTCAGCGCGGCTCGGTTATCGCGAGACGAGCGCGCCGGAGCCCGTGGGGACGCCGCCATAGAAGGCGTACGATGGGCTCGATGAACCTGGGGTGCTTGATGAAGTACCGCAGCGGCACCTGTGATGCGCACGTCGCGTGCTCGTATCCGATCGAAGCTTAAGAGAAGCTGATGGCGCAACACGTGCGATGTCATCGATCCGACATGCGCACGCAGGCGTCATGCGGCCTCGGATCCCCAGTCTGCAACTGAATGTATCCGCGCGATACATCCGACGCGAAACACGATTCGGCCTGCCCCGCCGTGCCCGCGAACCGTCGATGTATCGAACGCCCGCTTCATACCGATACCTCAAGGGCTCGCGCCTACGCTTCTTTTCATAGCGCGCTCAAGGGCTTGCCGATCCGCTTAACAATCCCCTGTCATTTCGACGCGTTAGGCTTGCCGTTTTTCCGTCACGTCCGTTGTCACCGTATGGCCGCGTTGCCGCGCGCGCGTATCGACACGTCCTGTTACACACAAACACACCGATAATCGCGCCGCTCAGTAGAGTTCGGTTCACACGAAACACAATGGCAACTTTTGCCAAGGGAGCAACATCATGAAGAAAATTTTCGCACTCGTCATTCTGGCCGCCACGCTCGGCGGCGCATTGAGCGGTTGCATCGTGGTCCCCGACGATCATCATCACGACCATCACTACGACCACGATCATTATTGAGCGGATGGTGCGCGCTTCATGAGGCATTCGTGAAGCCGCGCGCCGACGCGCCTGACCTCACCACACTCATCAAAACAGAGAACACACTATGAGTCACTCTCGCAGCCGCTGGATGTCGTCGGCGATCGTCGCGGCCCTCGCGATCGGCGTATCGTCGGCCGCGTTCGCGCATGTCGACGTTGGCGTTAACATCGGCATTCCGGGCGTCGTGGTAGCGCCGCCCCCGCCGGTCTATGTGCAGCCCGCGCCCGTGTACGTGGCGCCGCCGCCCGCGGTCGTGATCGCGCCGGGCTGGTACGGCGATCGCTACTACGATGGCCATCGCTATTGGGGGCGGGACGAGTGGGAGCATCATCACGAAGAATGGCACGGCGACCGGCACGATAACGGCTGGCACGGCCGCGGCCACGATCACGACGATGGCTGGCACGGGCATGGGCACGATCACGATCACTGAACGATGCCCGGCGGCGGTCCTGCCGCCGCGCCACGCCGGCATTCGCGCCACCCCTTCGACAGGAGCGACGACGTGCTACACAACGATCCCAGGCGCGTGAGCGCGCATATCGACGGCGCGCTGATCTGCGCCGAATACAGCGAGCAAACGGGCCAGCTCTGTTTGCGTCAGGACGGCATGCTGCTGCGCGAGTGGTTTCCGCCGCATTCGTGGATGGCGATCGCGTCGGTGGCCGGCGCGCGCCACTGGGGCACCCGTCCCACCGACGACGATCTGCTTGCACTGCTGCACAACGAGATGGCGTTGCTGCGCGCGTCGTGAGCGCATTGTGAGTTCATAGTGAGTTTTCACGGCAACGCTATCTCCCCCCTCATTTCAGCGCCACCGCGCCGGCCGCTTCATCCGTGGACGCATCGTCCTGCGCATCCTCGGGCGCGTCTTTGTGCGCGTCTTTGTGCAATACGCGCCGCATCATCAGATACACGCCGCTCGCCGACACCATGGCCGGCAGTGCCAGCAGGCTGAACACCGCGCCGAACTTCCAGCCGAGCCCCATCAGCGCCGCGCCGACGAGCGCGCCCGCGACACCGCCGATGCGGCCGATGCCGAGCATCCACGCGACCCCGGTTGCACGCGCACGCGTCGGATAGAAACTCGCCGCAAGCGCCGACATCGACGTGACCGCGCTCGTCGCGACCGTACCCGTGAGGAAGATCAGCGTACCGAGCCACACCTGATGGCCGACGCCCTGCCCGACCAGCAACACGAGCGCGCCGACCAGCACGAACGTGAAGGCGATCACGCGATGGCCGGCGAAACGGTCCATGATCCAGCCGACGCACAGATTGCCGAGCACGCCGCCGAGCGGAAACAGCGAGGTCATCAAGGCAGCTTTTTCGCCCGAAAAGCCGGTGTCCTTGAACAGCGTGGGCAGCCAGTTGGTGAGCAGGTAGTAGATCAGCAGCCCCATGAAATAGGCGAGCCACAGCATCAGCGTGCCGAAACGGTAGCGTGCCGACAGAATGATCGAGAGCGCGCCTTTGGTACGCGCGTTGCCTGCGCTGTGCCGCACGTCGATCGCGAAGAAATGGCAGCCGTCGAAGCGGCTCTGCGGCGCAATGCGTTGCAGGATTCCCGCGATACGTTGATCGGCCTGCTTGCGCACGGCGAGAAATTGCGCGGATTCCGGCAGCAGCACCATCAGCAGCACGGTCAGCACGATCGGGCCGACGCCGCCCGCGACCAGCACGCTCGGCCAGCCGAATTGCGGAATCAGCCACGCCGAGGCGAAGCCGCCGATCGCGAGACCGCATGAAAAGCCGCAGAACATCGCATTGACCGCGACCGCGCGAATGCGAGCGGGTGCGTACTCGGACATCAGCGTGACCGCGTTCGGCATCGCCGCACCGAGACCGAGGCCGGTGAAAAATCGCAGTAAGGTCAGCGATTCGATCGAGGTCGCGCGGGCCGCGGCGAGACTCCATAGTCCGAAGAAAAAGACCGACAGCACGAGCACCGTCTTGCGGCCGATGCGATCCGCGAACGGACCGGCCGCGAGCGCGCCGATGCCGAGTCCGACGAGCGCCGCACTCATCACCGGGCCGAGCGCGCTGCGCGCAATGCCCCACTGCTGCACGAGCGACGGTGCGATAAAGCCGACCGCAGCCGTGTCGAAACCGTCCGCCGCGACGACAAGAAAGCACAGCACGAGAATCGTCCACTGGAATGGCGAAAAGCGCTGCGCGTCGATAAAGGCCTGCACATCCACATTGCGTTCGGAGCGCGTCATTTGCATGCTCCCGTTTCAAGGCGAAAAGGCGTGGCGACGCCGTGCGGGCGTGATGCCATTGCCGGCAGGGTCGTTGGCGCCGGCGCGTTACCGCATTGCGGTCCGCTACAGGGCCAGGGTTGGCGCTTGTTCATTGCGATGTCTCCGTGAAATGACGAGATTTTTTTTATTGTTTGGATTACTACTGAAAGTGCGGACTCCTGAGCCGAACCAGAGGCCGGTTTCGGCGAGTCGATTGGAGTCCAGTCGCATGCGGCGCGGGCCGATGCGGCTCTCCGAGACAGGAAAGCCGCATCATCCGGCGCAATTCGTTACTTCTGACGCGGTATCGCGAGCCGGCCTTGCGTCAGCCGTGAGCCTGCTGGATATGCCGATCGGTTATGCGCGTACCGTGCAAACCGATCGTGCGCCGTTACGCTGGCCGGCCAATGAACGGTTCCTGCTCAGGTGCCGCTTCTCAATGCCGTGACCGGCGCGTTGTCGCGCATGCCCGCGCTGCTCCCGGCCGCGCCGTCCTGTGCTTTTGCCGCGTTGCCGCCTACGCCCACACCCGCGAGATTGCGCCCCGTGATGTAGCCGAAGGTCATGATCGGCCCGAGCGTGATGCCCGCGCCCGGATAGTTGCCGCCCATCACGCTCGCGCGATCGTTGCCGACCGCATACAGTCCGGCAATCGGCGCGCCCGCCTCGTCGAGCACTTCGCCGGTGACCTGGGTCGCGATGCCGTCGAACGTGCCGAGGTCGCCCATCAGCACCTTCAGTGCGTAATACGGTCCGTCGCCGATCGGCGCGACGCACGGGTTCGGCTTGTGCTCGGGGTCCGCGAGATAGCGGTTGAACGAGGTCGTGCCGCGGCCGAACTCGGGGTCTTCGCCGCGCACCGCGTCGACGTTGTAGCGCTGCACCGTGGCTTCGAGCGCCGCGCCGTCGAGCCCCGCGTTGCGCGCGAGTTCGGCGAGCGTGCGGCCCGTGCTCAGATAGCCGTTGCGCAGCAGCGGACCGAGCGGCACCGGTGCGGGCTTGGCAAAACCGAGCCCGTATTTGCGGATCGTCGCGTGGTCGCAGACGAGCCACATCGCGGTTTCGCGTTCGCTCTCGCACGCTTCGATCATGGCGGCGCCCACGTCGTGATACGAATTCGCTTCGTTGGTGAAGCGCTTGCCGCCACGCGTCACGCCGATCACGCCGGGCTTGTAGCGATCGAGAAGATGCGGAAACACACCGACGCTGCCGTCGCTCATCGGCACGCGCGACACCGGCATCCACGCCGCGGCTTGCGGATAACGTATCGCCACCCGCGCGCCGAGACGTTCGGCCATGCCGAGCCCATCGCCGGTATTGCCCGACGGCACCGGCGATACGTGTTCGCCGCCCCGCCGCACATGCGGATAGGCACGCGCGATACGCGCCACGTCATGCGAGAAACCGCCGCACGCGAGCACGACGCCACGCCGCGCGACGATGCGCCGCTCGCCGTCCGGCCCATTGACGAGCGCGCCGGTGACGCGCCCGTCCGTCACGATCAATTCGCGCGCGGCGGTATTCGTGTGAATCGGAATGCCGAGATCGAGCGCCGATTTCGCGAGACGCGCGGCGAGCGCATTGCCGCTCGTGATTTGCACGCCGCGCCGGTACAGCGCGAGATCCTTCAGATGGCTCGCGAGACGCTTCGCGACGTACAGCGCGGACTTGAGCGAACGCGTCGCGTTGAAGAAGTGCTTGAGGTCCGCATTCGACGAGTTGAACATCATGCCGATGAACGTGATCGTCTTGAGCGGCGGACGCAGCCGCGCGATGTCCTTGCCGAGCGCGCGCGCATCGAACGGCGCGGCCACGACCGAGCGGCCGATATCGACACCGCCGCCCACGTCCGGGTGATAGTCCGGGTATAGCGTCGGCACGAATTTGACCGTGGTCTCGCGCTCGAAGAAATCGAGCATTTCCGGGCCCGTGTCGAGAAAGGCCTCGACGCCGGCGGCATCGAAGAACGCGCCGGTTTCGTTGCGCATATAGGTCAGCGCCGCTTCGCGCGTATCGCTGACACCATTGCTTTGCGCGTGACGGTTGCCGGGAATCCAGAGCACGCCGCCGGAAAACGCGGTCGTGCCGCCGAAAAACGGCGCTTTTTCGATCACGACGACGTCGAGCCCATGCTTGCGCGCGGTGATGGCCGTCGAAAGGCCGCCCGCGCCCGAGCCGATGACGAGCACGTCGCAGGTCAGCGCAGCGCTCTGCGTTGCATTGGTCATGGTATCGCTTCCTTGTATGAGAACTTGGCGAGAACTTAGCGGGCGGCTTGCACGGCCTCGAAGCCGGGACGCGGCACGAGATCCATCAGCATGCTTTCGAGGCCGCCGTCGACGGTGATTTCCGCGCCGTTCACATAGGCGGCGCGCGTGCTCGCGAGAAACGCGACCACGTCGGCGATATCGTTCGGCTCGCCGATGCGGCGACTGGCCGTCATCGCACTGCGGCGGCGTTCGATATCGCCCTGCTCATAGAACGTGGCAGAGAGCGGCGTGCGGATCATGCCCGGACACACGGCATTGCTGCGAATGCCACGCGGCCCCCACTCCGCCGCGATCTGCTTCGATAGCAGCGTCACGCCCGCTTTGCCCGCGCTGTATGCGCCGCTATAGGTTTGCGGATGATGCGCGGCCACCGAGGCGACGTGCACGATAGCGCCGGAACCGCGCTTCAGCATGCCGTGGCCGAACTGCTGCGAGCACAGCATGTAGCCAGTCAGATTCACGCGCAGCATCGCGTTCCAGACGTCGAGTCCGATCTCTTCGATACCCCCCGGCCGCAGCAGACCCGCGTTGTTCACGAGCACGTCGGCGGCACCATAGGCAGTTTCGACGGCCGTTACCGCGCCGCGCACGCTGTCGATATCGCCGATATCGCACGTCAACGCGAGCGCGTCGACGCCGCTTGCGTTCAGCGTTTGCGCCAGCGCCCGGCACTTCTCATCATCGCGATCGAGCAGCGCGAGACGCGCGCCGGCCCCGGCGAGCACCTGAGCGATCGCGCCGCCGATTCCGCCCGCCGCTCCGCTCACAACGCACACGCGCCCTTCGAGACCGAGCCAGTGCCGTGAGTGTGCATCTCCCTGGTGCGGCTTTGCCTGCGTTTCCGTGTTATTAGTCATCCGAATCTCCATGGTTCTGATCGTGACGGCGATGCGCTGTCGCGGCCTGAGCGCCGCGCTATCCACCGTATCTTTCATGGCAAAAAGTATAGCGACGCGGCTTGCGCGGAAATTGGACAAAGACGGCGCATCGCAGGACAATTCGAACATAGGAGACGAAACGGCATGAGGAATATCCCTAACTACGATCTGTACGGCGAGTCGGCACGGCCGCCGTGGTACGACGCGTTCAATTTCGAATGGATCGTCGAGCGTAGCCGGCCGAACGACTGGCATATCGCCGCGCACCGGCACGATGCGTTACTGCAGATTCTCTATATCCGCAGCGGCACGGGGCACGTGCTGGTCGAAAGCGAAAAGCTCTCGATCGAACCGCCCTGCCTCGTGCTGCTTCCCGCACAAACGGTGCATGGATTCGTGTTTTCGCCGGAGATCGACGGGCTCGTGATTACGGCCGCGCAGCGGGCGCTGGAGTCGATTTCGAAGGTAGTGTCGCCGGGACTGTTGCCGGTGCTGCAGCGGCCCGCACTGATTCCCGTGCGGCGCGAAATCGGCGAGCACACGCTGATGCCGTTATTCGGTTTGCTGGAGCAGGAATTTCGCGGCAGCGCACGCGGTCACATCGCCGCGGGCATGTCGCTGATGATTGCACTTTTTGTGCAAGTAGCGCGCCTGGCCGATGCCGTATCGAGCGCCGGCGCGACGACCGGCTCGACGATCAACGACCGGCGCGCGGCGCAGCTCAAGCGGCTACGCGAACTGATCGCCGCACACGTGCGCGAACATCAGCCGATCGATTTCTATGCGGAAAAACTCGGCGTTACGGTGGCGCAACTGGGCCGCATCTGCCGCGAGGAACTCGGCCATTCCCCGTTGTCGCTCGTCAACGATCAACTGATACGCGAGGCGCAGCGCGATCTTGTCTACTCGGGATCGAGCATCAAACAGATCGCGCATGCGCTCGGTTTCGAAGATGCCGCTTATTTCAGCCGCTATTTCCGTAAGCAGACCGGCGTCACGCCCAAGGAATTTCAGTCGGCGGCGCATCGGGACCTGTCGATCAATTAGGGTTCCCGAGCGCCGCGCGAGGCGCATCGCTTATAGCATGCCTTGCATCTGCGCGCCGGCCACGCCGACGTAGTTCTCCGCGAGCACCGTGGCCGCCGTGCGCGAGGTCGTCACATACTCGAGTTCGGCAACCTGCAACTGCTGCTCGAACGCCGAAGCGCCTTCGATACGATGCATCATGCTCGTCATCCAGTACGAGAAGTGCTCGGCGCGCCAGATGCGCTTGAGCGCGGTTTCGCTGTAGCGCTCGAGCAGATCGGTGCGGTTTTCCTTGTAGAACGCGTTCAGCGCCTGGCTCAGCACGTTCACGTCGGCGACCGCGAGGTTCATGCCCTTCGCGCCGGTCGGCGGCACGATATGCGCGGCGTCGCCCGCGAGGAACAGGCGCCCGTGCTGCATCGTCGTCGAAACGAAACTGCGCATGCCGACGATGTTCTTCTGGAAAATCTGGCCGTCGACAATCTGCTGGCCGTCGTGCGAATCGGCACGCGCATGCAGTTCCGCCCAGATGCGATCGTCGGACCAGTTATCGACCGAGTCTTTCGGGTCGCACTGGAAGTACATGCGCTGCACGTTCGGCGAGCGCGTGCTGATCAGCGCGAAGCCGCGCTCGTGACGCGCGTAGATCAGTTCCTCCGACGACGGCGGCCCTTCGCTCAGGATGCCGAACCAGCCGAACGGATAGACCCGTTCGAAGTCCTTGCGGAGTGCCTGGGGAATCGCCGCGCGCGACACGCCTTGCGAGCCGTCGCAGCCGATCACGAAGTCGCATTGCAGTTCGTGATCGGCGCCCTCGTGGCGATAGCGGATCGACGGCGTGTCGGTGTCGATGCCCTGGATCGACGTGTCCGTCACGCCGAAACGCAGCTCGGCATTCGCGGCGACGCGTGCCGCGACGAGGTCCTTGATCACTTCGTGCTGGGCGTAGACGGTGATCGCTTTACCGGTGAGGTCCATCAGATCGATGCGGCGGCGCTTGCCTTCGAAGGCAAGTTCGAAACCGTGATGCAGCGCGCCTTCCGCTTTCATGCGTTCGCCGAGGCCGGTTTCGGTCAGCAGGTCCATCGTGCCCTGTTCGAGCACGCCGGCGCGGATGGTGGATTCGATCTGGTCGCGGGTACGCGTTTCGAGCACGACGGACTCGATGCCGCGCAGGTGAAGCAGGTGGGAAAGAAGCAATCCGGCGGGCCCGGCGCCGATGATGCCGACTTGAGTGCGCATGCTGTGTCTCCTGAATGTGGCGATGAATTGGCGCACAGTGTGACGATCACGACCGGTATCCCGCAACGCGATAAATTGGATAGGCTGTATCGCCTCAGGAGATAGAAGGCTGATGGCGAAGACGCTCGTGGCGCCCTCGCATCGACCGAAAACGCACGCCAGGCGGGGCTTTCCGCCGAGCGCAGGAATTCACGGCGCGGTGCGTCGATGTGACGCACCCCTCAGGTAAACCCCGATGCGTTCAACTAGACAAGAAACAGCCGATACACGGGGTTGTGTGTCTCTTCCCAGTACGGATAGCCGAGTGTCTCGAGAAAACGATCGAACTCCGCGTTCTCGCTTGCGGGCACCTGGATGCCGACGAGAATCGAGCTACAGTCCGCGCCCTGGTTGCGATAGTGGAACAGGCTGATGTTCCAGTTCGGCGCCATCGACGAGAGGAATTTCATCAGCGCGCCCGGGCGCTCCGGGAATTCGAAGCGGAACAGGCGTTCATCGAGAGCGAGCGGCGAGCGTCCACCGACCATGTAGCGGATGTGCTGCTTCGAGAGTTCATCGAGTGTGAGATCGACGGTGGCAAAACCGTGGGCTTCGAATGCGCTCGCGATCTGCGCCGACTCGCTGCGGTTGCGGATCTGCACGCCGACGAAGATGTGCGCCGAATTGGCATCCGCGATCCGGTAGTTGAATTCGGTGACGCTGCGCGTGCCGACCAGTTCGCAGAAGCGTTTGAAGCTGCCGCGTTCTTCGGGAATCGTCACCGCAAACACCGCTTCGCGCGCTTCACCGACTTCGGCGCGCTCGGCGACGAAGCGCATGCGGTCGAAGTTCATGTTCGCGCCCGAGGTGATCGCGATCAGCGTCTGATTTTCGATGCCCTCCCGTTCGGCGTACTGCTTGGCACCGGCCACCGCCAAGGAACCGGCCGGTTCGAGCACGCTGCGCGTGTCCTGGAACACGTCCTTGATCGCCGCGCACAGTGCATCGGTATTCACGAGCAGCACTTCGTCGAGATACTCGCTGCACAGGCGGAAGGTTTCCTCGCCGACGAGCTTGACCGCCGTGCCATCGGAGAACAGGCCCACTTCGTTCAGCGTCA
>NZ_VWWL01000040.1 GCF_011752995.1 Burkholderia sp. Ax-1724 | reverse complement strand
TGCCGCAACGGCACACCACCGGCGTCATCGCCGCATCGATATCCGCATCGTTCGGATTCGGCTTGTGCTTGAGCAGCGCGCAGGCCGCCATCAGTTGCGCGCTCTGGCAATAGCCGCATTGCACGACGTCGAGTTCGAGCCATGCCGCCTTCAACGCCTGCGCCTCGCGTCCCTGAAGGCCTTCGATCGTCGTGATCTTCTGCGTGTGCAGGCTCGACATCGGGGTCTGACAGGCGAAGCACGCGGCATCGTCGAGATTGATCGTGCAGGCGCCGCAGATGCCCACGCCGCAGCCGAACTTCGTGCCCGTCATGCCGAGGTCGCAGCGCAGCACCCAGAGCAACGGCATGTCCGGCTCGGCCTCGACCTTCACCGCGCGTCCGTTGATATTCAGTATTGCCATGTTGTTCTCCCGAATCGCGAAACCAGGGCCGAGCCCGATCGAACCCACGCTTACGCGAGCTTCAGCGGCAACGTGCGCAAACGCTGCCCGGTCAGCGCGAACACCGCGTTGGCCACCGCCGGCGCAACCGGCGGCACGGCCGGCTCGCCGACGCCCTGCGGATGCAGCTGGCTCGGCATGATGTCGGTTTCGATCGCCGGACACACGTTCATTCGCACGACCGGAAAGTCCACGAAATTCTTCTGCTGCACCTGGCCGTCGACGATCGTGATCTCGTTCTGCAACGCGCTCGACAAACCGAACACAATGCCGCCTTCCATCTGCTGACGGATCAGGTTCGGATTCACCGGCAAGCCGCAATCGATCACGCACACCACGCGATGCACGCGAATCTGCTTCTGCGGTCCGATCGACACCTCGGCAACCTGCGCGACGACGCTGCCGAACGCCTCGTGCAGCGCAATGCCGCGCGCACGGCGCGCGCCGTCGTTAGCAGGCTCAAGCGGATGCCCCCAGCCCGACAGCACCCCGACACGCTTGAGCACCGCAAGATGCCGCGGATGCTGCGCGAGCAGCGCCGCGCGAAATTCGAGCGGGTCCTGCTTCGCCGCCACAGCGGCTTCGTCGGTGAAGCTCTCGGTAAAGAACGCCTGGTGCGAATGGCCGACCGAGCGCCAAAAGCCGACCGGCACCGGCAATTCGACGATCTCGTGCGACACGCGCGCGGCCGGCCACTCGTACGGCTGATCGAATGCGCCTTCGCAAGTGGTCTTGTCGATCGGAATGCGCGGCACGCCGTAGTAGCGCGCAAGCGCTTCCGGCACGATCGCCTGCCCCGCCGATTTCGCGTGCCACGCAACGAGTTTGCCGTCACCGTCGAAGCCGGCCCGAAGCCGCGCCGCGCAGGCGGGTCGATAAAAGTCGTGCGTGAAATCCTGCGCGCGCGACCAGATCGTTTGCACCGGACGGCCCTCGGCTTCGCGCGCAATGACCGCGGCCTGCGCGATGAAATCGAGTTCGAGCCGCCGCCCGAACGCGCCGCCCAACAACTGCGGTTGCACGTCGACGAACCCGGCATCGATGCCGAGCGCCCGCGCGACGTGCTGCCGCGCGAGCCCCGGCATCTGCGTCGAGACCCACACGGTCGCCGCGCCGTCCGCGACCCGCACCGTGCAGTTCAGCGGCTCGACCGCGCCATGCGCGAGATACGGCACGTGGTACACGGCGTCGATCGTGCGCGCCGCGCGGCTCATCGCGTTGTCGAGATTGCCGCGCTGGAAGTACACATGGCCGCCGGCATCATCGAGCGCGTCCAGCAGATGGCGATCGATCTCCGCGCTCGACACCTTCGCGGCCGCGCCGTCCTGCCAGTCCACCTTGAGCGCGGCGACCGCATTCATCGCGCGATACGGATTGTCCGCGATCACGGCCACGCCGCCGGTGCCGCCCGCATACGGCGCGACCGCGAACGCCTTGACGAAGCCCGGCATGGTCCGCACGGGCGTTGCGTCGAACCGCGCGACGGTGCCGCCGAGCGTCGGGCACATCACGACGCTCGCGTACAGCAAGCCGCCCGGCAATACGTCGATGCCGAAGCGCGCGCTGCCGTCGATTTTCGACGCGGCCTCGATGCGCCGCACGGGCTGGCCGATCAGCCTGAAATCGGCGGGCTGCTTCAAGTCGACCTTGCGCGGCAACGGCTGCCGCGCCGCCAGCGTCGCCAATGCGCCGAAGCTCGCCTTCCGGCCCGACCCGTGCAGCACGTAGCCCTTTTCCACGCGGCATTCGCCGGGCGCCACCTGCCACTGTTCGGCCGCCGCGCCGATCAGCATCGCGCGCGCCGATGCGCCGGCTTCGCGCATCGGTGTCCACAGATCGTTCATGCTCGACGAACCGCCCGTCATCATCGTGCCGAATTCGCGCACCGCCTTGCTCGTGATCCACACGACGCCGCGCTTGACGAGGCTATCGTCGTCGGGCCGAAACGGCAGGTCGTCGACAATGCTCTGCACAGCGTTGTAGATCCGGTCGATCGGCGCGGCTTCGACGCTGACCCGCGACCAGTCCGCGTCGAGTTCCTCGGCAAGCAGCATCGCGAGGCCGGTGTGGATGCCCTGGCCCATTTCGCTCTTGCCCATCATGATCGTCACGCTGTCGTCGTCGGCGATCTTGACCCAGCCGTTGAGCGCGACCTGCGAGCCTTGCACCGGCAATGGCGCCGACGTCGTCAGGCGCTGCCGCGGCGGCAGCACGCCCCAGCCGAGCAGCAGACCGCCCAACGCGCTGGCGCCGCCGAGCAGGAAGGTTCTGCGCGTTAACATGGCATGGCTCGATGGCATGGCTCGACCGGCTGGCACGATGACGGGAAAGCGGCGCAAGCGAGCGGACGCCCGACTCCGTGCCCGACTCCGCTCGCGCCGTTGTTTGCGAATAGTAATAAGACGAACCGGCCGGCGGGAGACTTAAATGCGCGCACGCGGCTCGGGTGGCCGTGCGGTATGGGCGTGCGAGGAATGCGGGCGGCGGGGGAAAATCGTGGGGTGCTTCATTAACTGCGCGCGGCTAGTGCCTGGGCGCTGTGTGAAGTTTCATGTAACCGCATCTCGCGCGGTGCGCCGCAAGGTATGCCGCGCGGTGCGCCGGTTCCGCAGGCACACCACGCGTATTGCTGCAACTCAAACCCTTCAACGGCGATTCGAACCCGACACCACATCGATCCACACGGCCAGCACGAGAATGCCGCCCTTCACGATCATCTGCCAGTACGCGTCGACGTCGAGCATCGACATGCCGTTATCGAGGCTCGCCATCACGAGCGCGCCGATCAGCGCGCCGTACACGGTGCCGGAGCCGCCGCGCATCGAGGTGCCGCCGATGAAGCACGCGGCAATCGCATCGAGCTCGCCCATCGTGCCCGCCGACGGCGAGCCGGCCGCGAGCCGCGCCGTGTTGACAATGCCCGCGAACGCGCACATGAGCCCCATCAGCGCGAAGATCGCGAGCTTCACGCGGTCGGTGTTGACGCCGGACAGCCGCGTCGCTTCGAGGTTCGAACCGACCGCGTAGATGCGGCGGCCGAACACGGTCTGCGTGGCGATCCACGTGAAGATGCCGAGCAGCGCGAGCAGCAGCAGCACGGGCACCGGAATGCCGCCGTAGCGGTCGAGCGTGGCCACGAAGCCCGCCAGTATCGCGCCCGCGCCGATCACCTTCGCGACGTCCTGCCAGAACGGCACGACCCGCAACTGATAACGCTGGCGGTTCGCGCGCTGCCGTATCGTCAGGAAGGCGAGCAGCACGAACATGACGATCGCGAGCGTGTCGCCCGCGAGCCGCGGCAGATAGCCCTGGCCGACGAATACGAAGCTATCCGAAACCGGTGCGATGGTCGAGCCGCCCGTCACGCCGAGCAGAATGCCGCGATACGCGAGCATGCCGCCAAGCCCGACGATGAACGACGGCACGCGCCGGTACGTCGACCACCATCCGTTGAACACGCCGACCGCCACGCCGAGCAGCAGCACCACGGGAATCGTCACGCCGATCGGCCAGTGACGGTTCACGTCGAGAATCGCCGCGACGCCGCCGAGCAGGCCGAGCAGCGAGCCGACCGACAGATCGATCTCGCCGGCGATGATGACGAACACCATGCCGCAGGCGAGCATGCCGGTAATCGACATCTGCCGCAGCAGGTTCGATATATTGCGCGGCGTGACGAACGCGCCGTGCGTGAGCACCGAGAAGAACGTCCAGATCACCGCGACGGCAATCAGCAAGGCGAGAATCTTGTAGCGCGCGAACAGTTGCTGAATGCGCTGCGCGCCGCCGAATCCGCCTCGCGGCACGGCATGGTCGGTGCGTTGGGAAGTCACGTCGGGCGTCATGCGGCACTCGCTGCGGTTAAGTTCGAAGAGGGATGCACGGGACGGATCGCGGCGCCGAGTATGTCTTCCTGGGTGAGACCGTCGTTGACGAAGTCGCCACGCAATTCGCCTTCGCCGATCACGAGCACGCGGTCGCTCAGGCCGAGTACTTCCGGCAATTCGGACGACACCATGATGATCGACATGCCGCGCTGCGCCAGTTGAAAGATCAGCTTGTAGATTTCGTATTTCGCGCCGACGTCGACGCCGCGCGTCGGTTCGTCGAGGATCAGCACTTTCGGATCGGTCAGCAGCATGCGCGTGAGCACCGCCTTCTGCTGATTGCCGCCCGAGAGGCTCGCAATCGACAGCATCGGATTCGCCGCGCGCACCGAAAGCCGCCTCATTTCCGTATTGATCGTGTCGAGTTCGGCGGCGGAATCGATGCGCCCGCCCGATGCGAAACGCTGCAACACCGCGAGCGTGATGTTATGGCCGACGCTCAAGCCCGGCACGATGCCGTGACGCTTGCGATCCTCGGGCACCATCGCGATGCCGGCGCGAATCGCGTCGATCGGCGCGCGAATCTTCAAGGGCTTGCCGTCGAGCATGACGCTCGCTTCGCTCCCGCCCGCGTACGCGCCGAAGATCGCCTGCATCAGTTCGGTACGGCCCGCGCCGACGAGTCCCGCGACGCCGAGAATCTCGCCGCGCCGCAACGAGAACGACACGTCGTCCACACGCTTGCGGCGCGGATTCGTCACGTCGAAGCAGGTCACGTGGCGCGCTTCGAACACCACCTCGCCGATCGGATGCGGCTCGCGCGGAAACAGGTTTCTGATCTCGCGGCCCACCATCAGCGAGATGATGCGGTCGGTCGTCAGCGCGTGCATCGGCTCGGTCGCGACATGACGGCCGTCGCGAATCACGCTGATCGTGTCGCAAACCGCCGCGACTTCGTCGAGCTTGTGCGAGATGTACACGCAGGCAATGCCGCGCCGCTTCAGATCGCGCACGATGTCGAGCAGAATCGCGATCTCGGCGGCAGTCAGCGACGACGACGGTTCATCGAGAATCAGCAGCTTCGCGCGCTTGTTGAGCGCCTTCGCGATTTCGATCAGCTGCTGATGGCCGCCGCCGTAGTTCATCACCGGCTGCGCGGCATTGATGCCGCTAATGCCGAGTTCGCGCAACAGTTCGTCGGCGCGCTGATACATCGCCGCGTAGTTCATGCGGCCGCCGGGCAGCGTGATTTCGTTGCCGAGAAAAATGTTCTCCGCGACCGAGAGCTCCGGCACCAGCATCAGCTCCTGGTGAATGATGATGATGCCCGCGCGCTCGGTGTCGCGAATGCTCGTGGCCTTCAGCGACTCGCCTTCCCAGCGTATTTCGCCATCCCAGGTACCGTGCGGATAGACGCCGGAAAGCACTTTCATCAGCGTCGACTTGCCCGCGCCGTTCTCGCCGCACAGGCCCACGCATTCGCCCGGCGAGACGGTCAGGTCGATGCCGTCGAGCGCCTTCACGCCGGAAAAAGCTTTGACGATGCCGCGCATCGTCAGAAGAGGTTGCGTCATTCGCTATGCCTCGCTGCAAGGTGGGCGGGCGGCCACGCTCGCGGGCACCGTGGCCCGCGAAGCGTGGCGCTCACGCCGCGCCCGTCTTCCGTCCCCGTCTTCCGCCTTATTGGCTAGCGAGCTGCGCCTGCGTGTAGAAGCCGTCTTTCACGACGATGTCGAGGTTGGCCTTGGTCAGCTTGGTCGGCTGCAACAGCACCGTATCGACCTTCTTCTTGCCGTTGTCGTATTGCGCATTGAAGCCCGGCTTCTCGCCCTTCGCAAGCGCCACCGACAGCTTCGCCGCTTCGCCCGCGATCAGCTTGAGCGGCTTGTAGACCGTCATCGTCTGCGTGCCGGCCGCCACGCGCTTGACGGCCGCGAGGTCGGCGTCCTGGCCCGAGATCGGTACCTTGCCCGCGAGGCCCTGCGCGGCGAGCGCCTGGATCGCGCCGCCGGCGGTGCCGTCGTTCGAGGCGACGACGGCGTCGATCTTGTTGTTGTTCGCGGTCAGCGCGTCTTCCATGATGCGCAGCGCCGTCGATGCGCTCCACTCCGGCACCCACTGCTGGCCGACCACCTTGATGTCGCCCTTGTCGATCGCCGGTTGCAGCACCTTCAGTTGTCCCTGGCGCAGCATCTTCGCGTTGTTGTCGGTCGGCGCGCCGCCAAGCAGGAAGTAGTTGCCCTTCGGCCGCACGTCATAAACACCCTGGGCCTGCATTTCGCCGACCTTCTCGTTGTCGAACGAGATATAGGCATCGATGTCGGCATCGAGAATCAGGCGGTCATACGACACGACCTTGATGCCGGCCTTCTTCGCTTCGGCGACCACGTTGCCGAGCGTCTTCGAGTTGAACGGCACGATCACGATTACGTCGACGCCACGCGAAATGAGGTTTTCGATCTGCGAAATCTGCCGCTCCTCGCTCGCGTCGGCCGACTGCACCGACACTTTCGCGCCGAGCTTTTCCGCCGCGGCGACGAAATAGTCGCGATCGCGCGACCAGCGCTCGACGCGCAGATCGTCGATACAGAAGCCGATTTCCGGATGATCCTTGCTCGCATGCGCGAGCGGTGCGGCAAGCGACAGGCTGGCGAGCACCGCTCCGCATAGGAGCGAACTCAGTACGTGACGACGCATTGCGAATTTCATTTCTGTCTCCTTGTTGTGATAACCGGAATACCGGATGGGTCGGCCTGCGCTGCGAGCCGCAGAACCGGATCAACGACAACCCACAGCTTCCTGTTTCGCGCGATCAGCGTGGCCGCGCGATCTTTGTGTAGGGCTTTTTCCGATGCCTCATAAGGTGCTTCTTGCCGTACGTTCCGCTGTGCCGCTTACGTTCTTCAACGTCCGCTATAGATCGCCTGATTGACGATGTTTTCCATGCGCTCCTGCTGTCCACTCGCGTGTTGCGGATTCAGATCGCGCGCCAGCGTATCCGTTGCGAGCGTCGCCAGCGAATGGTCGCCGGACAGGATCTTGCGGCCGAACTCCGTGTCCCAGCCGGCATAACGCTGGCGCTTGAACTGTTCGAGGAGATCGTTTTCGATCAGCACCGCCGCGCGTTCGAGGCCGAGCGCGAGGTTGTCGATCGCGCCGATATGGCCGTGAAACAGGTCTGCCGCATCGACGCTCTGCCGGCGCACCTTCGAGTCGAAGTTCATGCCGCCGGTCGTGAAGCCGCCGTGACGCAGAATCTCGTAGAACGCGAGCGTCAGTTCCTCGACGCTATTGGGGAACTGATCGGTATCCCAACCATTTTGCGGATCGCCGCGATTCGCATCGACGCTGCCGAAAATGCCGAGCGCAAACGCCGTCGCGATCTCGTGATGGAACGAGTGCCCCGCGAGCGTCGCGTGATTCGCCTCGATGTTCACGCGAATTTCCTTGTCGAGCCCGTATTGCAGCAGGAAGCCGTGTACGGTCGCGACGTCGTAGTCGTATTGATGCTTGGTCGGCTCCTGCGGCTTCGGCTCGATCAGCAGCGCGCCCTTGAAGCCGATCTTGTGCTTGTGATCGACCACCATGTGCAGGAAACGCGCAAGCTGCGCGCGTTCGCGCACGAGGTCGGTATTGAGCAGCGTGTCGTAGCCCTCGCGGCCGCCCCACAATACGTAGTTTTCGCCGCCGAGGCGCTGCGTCGCGTCGAGCGCGTGACGCACCTGGGTCGCGGCGAAGGCGAAGATTTCCGGATTCGGACTGGTTGCCGCGCCCCCCGCATAGCGCGGATGCGAGAACAGGTTCGCGGTGCCCCACAGCAGCCTGATGCCGGTGTCCTGCTGCTTGCGCGCGAGGTAGTCGGACACGCGCAGGAAGTTCTCGCTATAGTCCTTGACGCTCGTGCCTTCGGGCGCGACGTCGGTATCGTGGAACGTGTAGTACGGCGTGCCGAGCTTCGAGAAGAACTCGAATGCGGCATCGGCTTTCTGCAGGGCCCGCTCCATCGCGTCGCCGGGCTGCTGCCATGGACGATGGAACGTGCCCTGGCCGAAGATATCGACGCCGGGCCACACGAACGTATGCCAGTAGCATACGGCGATGCGCAGATGTTCTTCGAGCGTCTTGCCGAGCACTTTCCTGTTTCTGTCGTAGTGACGGTACGCAAGCGGATTATCCGCGTGCGGACCTTCATAACGGATCTCGGGAATGTGTTCGAAGTAAGGCATCTGCGTCTCCTTGTTGTGCCGCATCGCAACCCGCGCGACGGCGCCGCGCCGGTCGACAAAGTGACGCCATGCTGCCGCTTGCACGATATGTCGGCAATTGCGAAATTGCGCAGCACGCTTGATGTTTCTTACCGCCCGCGCGTTTGTTGATTACCGCGGCGCGATTCGGGGCCTAGAATAACCGGACGCTTAAAAAACGGGGCGGCCCGCCGGCGCCCGCTCGACTACACAGGAGACAAAGGCGCCGTGGCCATTCGAGCCCTACGCCGCTTACCGTCATGACCCGCCCGCAAGCCCCCCAGACGACCCATCGGATCGCGCTGCTGTTCAACGCGAACAAGGTCTACGACCGCGAGATCATCACCGGCATCGGCAACTACCTGCTGTCGACGCGGGTCGCGTGGGACCTGTTCCTCGAAGAAGACTTTCGCTGTCGGCTCGCGGGCATCGAGCGCTTCGACGGCGACGGCATCATCGCGGATTTCGACGACCCCGCCGTGTACGAAGCGCTGCGCGGCTGTCCGTTGCCGGTGGTCGCGGTGGGCTCCTCGTACGAAGACCCGGAGCAGTATCCCCCGGACTTACCCTATATCGCGACCGACAACAGCAAGCTCGTATCGCTCGCGTACACGCATCTGATCGGCGCCGGGCTCGAAAACTTCGCGCTCTACAGCCTGCCGCAGGCGCAGGAAAACCGCTGGGCGCAGCAGCGCGAACTCGCGTTCGCCCATTTGCGCAGCACGGACGGACACGGCACCGCGCAGATCGGCAGCGAGATCTATCGCGGCCTGTCGACAAGCGCGCCGTCATGGAACCAGGCGACCGAACAGCTCACGACGTGGCTGCGGCAATTGCCGAAGCCGGTCGGCATCATCGCCGTGACCGATGCGCGGGCGCGCCATCTGTTGCAGGCCTGCCTGATCGCGGGCATTCCGGTGCCCGAGGAAGTCGCGATCATCGGCATCGACAACGATCCTCTCACGCGTACGCTCACACGCATTCCGCTTTCGTCGGTGATTCAGGGCACCGAGG
Source organism: Burkholderia sp. Ax-1724 (assembly GCF_011752995.1). Lineage (GTDB taxonomy): Bacteria > Pseudomonadota > Gammaproteobacteria > Burkholderiales > Burkholderiaceae > Paraburkholderia. The sequence goes on along the minus strand of NZ_VWWL01000040.1, from coordinate 31,716 downwards.
AAATGGGCCGCACCGCCGCGCACATCCTGCATCAGATGCTGCACGGCGCGCGTTTTCCGGGGCGCCGCATTCTCGTGCCGCCGGTCGGCATCAACGTGCTCGAATCGACGCGGCATCAGCCGCTCGCGAGCCCCTACGTAATGCGCGCGCGGCACTTCATTCGCCAGTACGCGTGCCAGGGCATCCGCACCGAACAGGTAGCCGACTATGTGGGCGTGTCGCGTTCGTCGCTCGAAGAGTACTTCCGGCGCGAACGGCAATGCACCGTGCACCAGGAAATCCTGCGCCACAAGCTCGACGTTGCGAAGTCGCTGCTCGCGAAACGCGACGCATCGAGCGCGGAGGTCGCGATTCGCTGCGGCTTCACGTCGCTGCAATACATGTACGCGGTATTCCGGCGCGAACTCGGCTGCACGCCGCGCGAATACCAGGAGCGCGCGAGTTCAAAGCCGGAGCAAACGGCGGGCTGAGCGCTTTTTATTTTTTCTTTGCACCGACCACATGATCAGCATCGCAAAACTTTCTTCCGAGCCGTGGGGCACGCTGCACGGCGGCGATCGCGTCCGGCTCTATACGCTGCGCAACGCGCACGGCATGAAGGTCGCCATCAGCGACCTCGGCGCGACGCTGGTCTCCTGGCATGCGCCGGATCGCGCGGGACGTCTCGGCGATATTCTGCTCGGCCACGACACGCCCGCCGAATACGTCGCGGCAACGACCTATATGGGCGGACTGATCGGTCGCTGGGCCAACCGTATTGCCGGCGCGCGCTTCATGCTCGACGACATCGAGTACACGCTCGACCGCAATGAAGGCACGAACCTGCTGCACGGCGGCACGGTCGGTTTTCATCGCGCGCTGTGGGACGTGAGCGAGGACGACGGCGCGTTGCTGATGCGCCTCGAATCGCCCGAAGGCGACGCCGGGTTTCCGGGCAACGTGACCGTGCAGGTGCGCTATTCGCTCGACGACGACGGCACGCTGACGATCGAATACGAAGCGATCACCGACGCGGCGACGCCGCTCAATCTGACGAGTCATCCGTACTTCAATCTGACGGGGCGCGCGGGCACCGATATTCGAGGGCATGTACTGTCGATCGACGCCGAACGTTTTTTCGAAGTCGACGCGACGATGATTCCGTGCAAGCTCGCCGACGTCGCGGGCAATGCATTCGACTTCCGGCAGAGCGCGCCGCTCGGCGCGCGGCTCGACTGGCCGCATGCGCAACTCGCGCGAGCGGGCGGCTTCGATCATTGCTATGTACTGCGCGATGAGGACGAAAGCGGCGCGAATGGCATGAATGGCGCGAATGGCGTGAACGGCTCGAATGAAAGCACGCCGCCGCGAGTGCGCGAGGTTGCATGCGCATACGATCCGGGCAGCGGACGCGAGCTGACCGTATCGACCGATCAGCCCGGCTTGCAGTTCTATACCGGCAATGCACTGAACGGCAACGGCGGCCGCGGCGGAGTGCGTTATCAACGGCATGCGGGTTTGTGCCTCGAAGCCGGCGGCTTTCCGAACCAGGTCAATATGACCGGACAGGATCAGGCGATCGTGCGGCCCGGTGACACTTACCGGCAAATCACCGCTTATCGTGTCGACGTGCGCAAGGGCGCTTGAGCGAATGTCCCGCTAATTTCCGCGTTTCTCTTACGAACGGCACCACGCCCCCATTACAACGCGCCGACTTGTTGTTTGCGTCAATACTGAATCAACGACCTGGTGGTTTCCCCAAGGCGGCCCACTTTCTAGACTCCGTCAATGGGTGCCGGGATTGTCGCGGTACCGATAGACAATGTCGGAGGGAAAACATCATGAAATCGCTGATTCAGGCCGCCGTATTCGCGGCCGTCATCGCCGCGCCGCTCGCGGCGTTCGCGCAATCCGAGCAGCCGGTCACGCGCGCGGAAGTGAAGGCGCAATTGCAGCAGCTCGAACAGGTGGGCTACAACCCGGCCGAATCGACGGACGCCAGCTATCCGGCCGATATTCAGGCAGCCGAAGCACGCGTCGCCACGCAGAACGCCATGGCCCAGGGCGACACCACCGGCTATGGAACGCCGGCGACGGGAACGTCGCAATCGGGCGGGCAGCATCCGATGGTGACGAATCCGGCGGATCAGTAAGGCGTACTGCACACCGTATCGCAATCGCGCGGGCGGATGTTCTGAAAAGACGCTCCAGGGCCTTTTGACTTTTGGCACGTGTAGCGCTTTTGCGGCGTTCGCGTCTCGCGCCACCACTCGTACAGCGTGTACGGTTTTGCAGTCTCCGCGCAATATGAAGCGAGCCCTGCTTTTCCAAGGCATGGCTCGCTTTCTTGTATTTACGCGGGGCGATTCGTGAAGCGGGAACAGTAGGTATTGATCAATGCGAACATCACCGATTCAATATGTCGAGTGTGCGGTACACGTTGATGCATTTCATCAACAATGCGTTCGATAAGAAAATAGACTCAACCTGTGTTGAATCCCGCTGCGTTGAATCCCGATTTTCACGATCCACGAGCCTCGGCTCCTTCGCTTCGGCTCCTTCATTGCCTGGAGAATGCCATGCCCCGCACCGCCGCTGAGAAACGCGCCGCTTTCCGCGCCCTGCATACGTCCGGCTGTTTCGTGCTGCCCAATCCCTGGGATGTGGGCAGTGCGTGCTATCTGCAAACGCTCGGCTTCAAGGCGCTGGCCACGACGAGCTCGGGTTTCGCATGGTCCACCGGCCACGCCGACAACACGCTCCCGCGCGCAGCGGTCCTCGCGCATCTGCGCACGATCGTCGAGGCGACCGATCTGCCGGTCAACGCCGACTTCGAAAATGGCTTCGGCCGCGACCCGCAGGAAGTCGCCGAAAGCGTGAAGCTCGCGGTCGCAACCGGCGTAGCGGGCCTGTCTATCGAGGATTCGACTGGCGACGCAGCCGCGCCGCTCTTCCCCATCGACGTCGCCGTGCAGCGCATCAGCGCGGCACGACGCGCGATCGACGAAACCGGCGGCGACACGTTGCTGATCGGCCGCGCGGAAAACTTCTTCGCCGGCCAGGCCGATCTCGACGACGCGCTTGCGCGCCTGAAGGCCTACGCGGCGGCAGGCGCCGACTGTCTGTACGCACCCGGCATCCAGACGCGCGAGCAGATCGAGGCGGTGGTCGCGGCCGTGGCGCCGAAGCCCGTCAATCTGCTGATCGGCTCGACGTCGACGCTTACGGTGCAGGACGTCGCGGCGCTCGGCGTGCGGCGCATCAGCGTCGGCGGCGGGCTCGCGCGCGCGGCATGGGGCGGCTTCATGCAGTCGGCCCGGGCGCTCGCCGAAGGACGCTTCGAGTTCACGGGCGCGGCGCCCGGCTCGCAGCTCAACGAGTTGTTCAATCGCGGCGTGTGAGTCGCGAGTTGCGACGCGCGTGTTGCGGCACAAACTCGTGCTCGGGCAGATGAAGCTGTGCCTCGCGACGGCCAACGTTTCCGATGAGAAAAGCGCACCCGCGCCTTGCGCCTCTCCCATGCCGGCTCCCCCTTCCGCCGCGCTGTTCATGCCCGGCGAATCAGGCCGCCGCATCGAATGTTATGATCGGAAACCCCATTCGCCACGATCAAGCGCGGACCCGAACGAGCCGCAAGCCTCATGGACACCCACCTCACCAAACCCGCCGACCCGTCCACCACCGACCTCGGGCGGCGCGTGCGCGCCGCCCGCCAGGCGCAGGACCTGACGCTCGAAACCGCGAGCCGCCTGTGCGGCGTATCGCGCTCGACGCTGTCCAAAGTCGAAAACGGCCTGATGTCCCCCACTTTCGACGTGCTGCAAAAAATCGTCCTGGGCCTGAAGATCGAAATCGGCGAACTGTTCGGCTCCACGCCGAAAGTGAGCGCAAGCGGCCGGCGCGCGCTGACCCGTAAGAACGAAGGCCAGCGCCACGCGTATCGCGGCTACCAGATGGAGTTACTCGCTACCGATCTCGCGCACAAAGCGATGCTGCCGTTTCGCATCCGCATTTCCGCACATACGCTCGATGCCTTCGACGACTGGGGCCGTCACGAAGGCGAGGAATTCCTGTACGTCATTAGCGGCAGCGTGTGCCTCTATTCGGAGTTGTATGCGCCGACGCATCTGAATGCGGGCGATAGCCTCTACTTCGACAGCCGCACGGGCCATGCGGCGGTGTCCACGAGCGAGGAAGACGCGGAAGTGTTGTGGATGGCGACGAACGCGGACCTGCCGCAAACGCCGCCGGTAACCGTCGAGTCGATGAAGAAATAACGCGCGCTGGGCACGCCCTGAGCCCCGAGCCCGAGGCGGCGTTCGCGCGGCGCGCGATTCAACGCCCGCGCGCGCATGAACGCATAAAAACTAGCTGCCCTCGCGCGCCTGCGCCAGCACCGCGAGGTTGCCCTCGCCGAAACCATGATGCCCCTTGCGCTGCACGATCTCGAAGAAGATCTCGCCAGCACCGCGGCGCACGAAGGTCTGGAAAAACAGCAGCGGCACACCGTCCGCGCCGATCTCGCCATCGACGAGCACATGCGTGCGGCGCAACCGTTCGACGTCGAGCCCGTGCCCCGGCAAACGCGCATCGAGCCCTTCGTAGTAACGCGGCGGCGGCTCGACGAATTCGACGCCGTTCGCGAGCAGGCGCTCGACGCACGCGAGGATGTCGTCGGTGGCAAGCGCGATGTGCTGCACGCCCTCGCCCGGATGATCGGGCAGATAGTCGTGCATCAGGTTGGTCCGGCGCGTGCCTTCTTCATAGAGCGGCACGCGGATCGCGCCGCACGGCGACACCATCACGCGCGATTCCGCCGATACGTGCCAGTTCGCATGCAGTTCGTGAATCTCGCGGAAGTTGAGCAGATCGCGATAGAAGTCGATCCATTCCTGCATGCGGCCTTCGCCGACCGTCTGCGTCAGATGATCGACCGCAACGAGCCCGCTGCCCGCGTGATTGAGATCGGCCTGCGCCGTGTCGATTTCGATCGGCCGGAAATCGATGTCGAAGATCGAGATATCGCCGAGGCCGCCGCGCTGACCGCCACGCCCGCGCCAACGGTCGACGAAATAGATATGCGAATCGCCGATGCCCTGGATCGCCGGAATCAGCAGCTCGCCCACGCCGAGGCGCTCGCCTTCGAACTCCCACGCGCCGAGTTCGACTGCGCGTTCGAACGCGCGCTGCGCATTGGCCACGCGAATCCCGATTGCGCAGATGCCGACGCCGTACTCTTCGGCATAACGCGCGGCAAACGAGTCGGGTTCGGCGTTGATGAGGAAATTCATCTCGCCCTGCCGGTACAGCGTGACGGCCTTGCTGATATGGCGCGCGATCGCCTTGAAGCCGAGCCGCGTGAAAACCTCGCCGAGCGCGTGCGGATCGCGCGCGGCAAACTCCACGAATTCGAGGCCGGCCGTGCCGAGCGGATTGTGCTCAGACGCCAACACGGCGCGCTGCGCGGCCTCTGGAGTGGGCAAGTCGCTGGGCATGACAATCTCCTTGTACGGTCTTTCGACGCGGCAGCCGGTCGGTCGGAATTCGACGCAACCGTGCCGGCTGTTCGCGATGGGGTGCGCCATGCATGATGCGCGCGTGGCATGCCGCAACCCGGACGGATCGCGGCGGCTGTTGCACCGTGTTTTTACACCGGGTCGCGGGGCGTTCGCAACCTTCGTTTTGTACCGGATGGTTCATCCTGGTTCGTCCTGTGGTTCATCCTGGCTCGCCCTTCAGGGCGCCGACGCTTGCACCCGCCGCAGTGCGCCAACCCTGCGCGCCAACTGGCCGGTCATTGGGGCGCCTCGTCCGCATCGCCCGGCCCGCTGCTTCGGCGAGACGACTTGCGCGCGCGCCTGCTCCGCGCCTTGTCCGCGCCGTGGCTCCCGTTTCTGGCCGCCTCCTTGCCCGCGGCCTTGCCTGAAATCGCCGTCATCCTCTCCCGCGCGAACTCGCGCACCGCCTCGATAAACGCGCGCCCCACGGCCGACGGCTGCGTATCCGAGCGGCGGATCAGCCCGACCGGCTCGCTGGTGCCCGTGAACGGCAGCGGCAAGCGCACCAGCATGCCTTGCGCCAGCTCGTATTCCACCGCGCTCAGCGGCACGAACCACACCGCGCCGTTTTCGAGCGCCAATGCCCGCCCCGTCGAGACCGACAGCACCTCGACGAACGCCGACAACGGCGGCACGCCCCACGCGCTGAGCAGGCTCTCCGCCGACTGGCGGATCAAGGTGCCGAACGGCGGCAGCACGACCGGAAACTCTTCCAGCGACGCCGCCTGCAAGCCGGGCCCCTGAGCGAGCGGATGCCCGGCGCGCACCACCGCGATCAGCGGCTCGGTGAACAGTTGCTCGAAGCTCAGGCCGACCATCCGTTCCGGGTCCGCGAGACGGCCGATCGCGAATTCGATCGAGCCCGCTTTCAGGCGTTCGAGCAGCTCCGGGTTCGCGCCGGTCGCGAGACGCACGATCACGCGCGGCCACTGCGCCGCGAACCGCCGCAGCACGGGCGGCACGAGCACCGCGGCCACGGTCGGCAGCACGCCGACTTCGAGCGTGGCCGCGGCCGCGCCTTCCGCGCGCGCGAGCAGGTCGACGCCCTGGCGCAGCGCGCTCACGCAGGCGCTCGCGTGCGGCATGAAGAGTTGTCCCTCGCGGGTCGGCACCGCGCCGTGGCGGCCGCGCTCGAACAGCTTCACGCCGAGAATCGCCTCCAGCTCGGCGACCGTCTTCGACACGGCCGGCTGCGTGATGGACAGACTGTCCGCCGCCCGCTGGACGCTGCCGAACTGCGCGACGGCCAGAAAGCACTGGAGATGACGGAATTTGACGCGGCTATCCGCGAGGCTTCGTTGCATAACGTGAGGTTATACGAAACGGGTGAAAACGTCATTTTGCATAACCGCCGGCTTTGGATAAAGTTCCTGTCACAACGTCGCCCCCCACGATTCCTCCCACGGAGACACTTCATGGAAGATTCTTCCCTCACCCCGCGCGAGTTCGCGTCCCATCCCGCTTACGTCTATCCCCAGTACGGTTCGTCGGTCAAACGCGGTCCCACCCGCCCGCTGATCCCGCTGAAGGAAAAGCTGCGCGACCAGCGCGTGCCAGTCTACGGCACCGAGGACCTCGGCGCGCTCGACCACGATCTGACGCGCAACGCGGTGCGCAACGGCGAGCCGCTCGGCGAGCGCATCATCGTGACGGGCCGCGTGCTCGACGAAGGCGGCCACCCGGTGCGCAACACGCTCGTCGAAGTGTGGCAGGCGAACGCGGCCGGCCGCTACGTGCACAAGGCCGACCAGCACGACGCGCCGCTCGACCCGAACTTCCTCGGCGCGGGCCGCTGCCTCACCGACAACGAAGGCCGCTACCGCTTCCTGAGCATCAAGCCGGGCGCGTATCCGTGGGGCAATCACCCGAACGCCTGGCGTCCGCAGCACATCCACTTCTCGCTGTTCGGCGACCACTTCGGCTCGCGTCTCGTCACGCAGATGTACTTCCCCGGCGACCCGCTGCTCGCGTTCGACCCAATCTACCAGGGCACACCGGAACATGCCCGTGAGCGCATGATCGCGAAGTTCTCGCTCGACACCACCCAAGAGGCTTATGCGCTCGGCTACGATTTCGACATCGTGCTGCGCGGCCCGAACGAAACCCCGATGGAGCGCTAAGCCATGACGACCCTCAAGCAAACGCCTTCGCAAACCGTTGGCCCGTACTTCGCCTACGGTCTTTGCCCGCAGCAATACGACTTCGACTACAAGAGCCTGTTCACGCACGTCCTCGCCGACATGGAAGCGGCCGGCGAGCACATCACGATCGTCGGCCAGGTGTTCGACGGCGACGGCAACGCGGTCGGCGACGCGATGGTCGAGATGTCGCAGGTCGATTCGAACGGCCACTATCCGGAATCGCGCGAGGAAATCCTGAAGACCGGTTTTCACGGCTTTGCGCGCGTCGGCACGGGCACGGACCCGCACAAGCGCTTTATCGTCGAGACGGTGAAGCCGGGCCGCGCGAACCCCACCGAAGCGCCGCACATCAACGTGATCCTGACGATGCGCGGCATGCTGCTGCACACGTTCACGCGCATCTACTTCGAAGACGAAGCCGAGGCAAACGGCCAGGACGCCGTGCTGGCGTCGGTGCCGGCCGAGCGCCGCAACACGCTGATCGCGCGTCGCGAACCGGGTGCGGCGAACGTCTACCGCTTCGACATCCGCATGCAGGGCGATAAGGAAACCGTGTTTTTTGATCTGTGAAGCGGTTTTTTCACACTTTCATATCGCTTTCAATTACACTCGACGTGATCCGTCAAGCGACTGGATCGTGAAACTCCGAGTAGTAAGAGTTGAGCCCGCCTTTAAGCGGGCTTTTTTTGGCTTTCGCTTTTTTGCCGCGATGCCGGGTGGCGCGCTCAGCAACGGAAATGTTCGATGCTTTGTCCCGCGTAAATCGCGCGCGCGAGCCAGGCGGGTTTATCGCCGCGACCATCCCACGTATTGCCGAACGCGTCGCGGTACTTCACCGCGCTGGCGGCTTTCTCGTCGGCTTCGAGCGATTCGGCCAGCGCTTCGAGTGTGATGTCGTAGTCGTCCATGCGTCGGCGAATCCACGCGACCATGCGCTCGCGCACATTCTCATCGTGTTCGAACAGTCGTTGTTGCCGTTCTTGCTCTTTCATAGCGTATTGGTATCGCAGCAGCCTGCTGGCGTTAGACAACCGGGAATTTCGCAAAACAACGCGAAGCCCGTGTTCGATTCAGAGGAAGCAAGGCAATTCGCGGGGTAATCCACTCAGTAATCCGAATGCACAGCCTTTTCAAGGATGCGTGAAAACCCGCATCTGCCAGCCATGCCTGTTTGATTGCCGATGGAAGCGCCTGAACCGGAACACGGAGATCGGACGCATTCGCCGCCGGGCGGTTCGAATTACACCTTTGAATTGCGTCCCCGAACTACGCCCCGGCCTCGCCTCACGGGTTCGAGGGAGCGGCGGCGTATGGAAGGCCATTCTAGCATTGGGCTTATTTCGCCCGTAGCAAAGGACTCTTGCCTTTGCCGCCGATTGTTCGGCTGATGTCTCTATGTCCCCTTATGTCCCTTTCAGCGGGCATGACTTCAGCCGCGTTCCCGCCAGACAATGCGATACTCCACACCCCGGCCCTCACAAGCCGCCCCGCTCGGCCCGTCACGCCAGCGCTTCGAGCGACGGGACCACCTCAAAGGAGACACGACCATGCCCGCTTCGACCGCCGTCCTCACGATTCTCGCCGCACTGCTGCTGGGCGCGATGAGTCCCGGGCCGAGCTTCGTCATCGTCGCGCGCAATGCGATCGGCCTGTCGCGCGGCGACGGTCTGGCGACGGCGCTCGGCATGGGCATCGGTGGCGTGTTCTTCAGCGGCATCGCGCTGCTCGGCCTCTATACGCTGCTCGCGACGGTCGCATGGCTGTACGTCGGCCTGAAGATCGCCGGGGGCGTCTACCTCGTCTACCTCGCCTCGAAAATCTGGCGCGGCGCCGCGAAGCCGCTCGCCTTCGACGCCACGCAAAGCGGCGCCGGCAATCCGCGCAAATCGTTCTGGATCGGCCTTAGCACGCAGCTCAGCAATCCGAAAACAGCCGTCTACTACGGCAGTATCTTCGCCGCGCTGCTGCCGCAGCATCCGCCGGTGTGGTGCTACTTCGCGCTGCCGCCCGCGATCTTCGCGATCGAGGCCGGCTGGTACACGATCGTCGCGCTGTGCTTTTCGAGCAGGCGTCCGCGCGAAATCTATCTGCGCTGGAAGGCGTGGATCGACCGCATCGCCGCGAGCGCCGTCACGGCACTCGGGTTGCGCCTGATTCTGAACGCGCACAAGGTGGGAATCTGAGCGATGCATGGGCACGCGCCGTTCGTAGCGCGCGCCCCGCGCGTCAGCCCTTGCCTTCCGCCTTGATGCGCGCCCGCAGTTCGAACTTCTGGATTTTCCCCGTCGACGTCTTCGGCAATTCCCCGAAACGCACCGCCTTCGGCAATTTGTAGCCGGCCAGAAACAGCCGGCAGTGCGCGATGATGTCTTCCTCGGTCGCCTGCGCGCCTTCCTTCAGCTCGATGAACGCGCACGGCACTTCGCCCCACTTCGGATCGGCCATCGCGACCACCGCCGCGACCGATACCGCCGGATGGCGATACAGCGTGTCCTCGACCTCGATGCTCGAAATATTCTCGCCGCCCGAGATGATGATGTCCTTGCTGCGGTCGCGAATGCGGATATAGCCGTCGGGCGTGCGTACGCCAAGATCGCCGGTATGGAACCAGCCGCCGCGAAACGCCGCTTCGGTCGCGCGTTCGTTCTTCAGATAGCCCTTCATGCAGATGTTGCCGCGAAACATGATCTCGCCGAGCGTTTCGCCGTCGTCCGGCACCGCTTCGAGCGTGTCCGGGTCGAGCACCGCGACGGCCGCCTGCAGGTGATAACGCACGCCCTGGCGCGCGGTCAGATCGGCGCGCGTGTTTTCGTCGAGCGCATCCCACGCGTCCTGCTTCGCGCAGACGGCCGCCGGCCCATAGGTTTCGGTGAGGCCGTACACGTGCGTCAGATCGAAGCCGATCTCCCTCATCTTCGCGATCACCGCGGGCGGCGGTGCCGCGCCCGCGACCATCGTCGAGACGCGATGCTCGATACCCTCGCGCCACTCGGCCGGCGCATTGGCGAGCGCGTTCTGCACGATCGGCGCGCCGCAGTAATGCGTGATGCGCTCGCGGCGAATCAGTTCGAACACGGTCTTCGCATCGAACTTGCGCAGGCAGACGTTGACGCCCGCGCGCGCGGCGACGGTCCACGGAAAGCACCAGCCGTTGCAGTGAAACAGCGGCAGCGTCCATAGATAGACCGCGTGCTTCGGCATGTCCCATTCGAGGATATTGCTGAGCGCATTCAGATACGCGCCGCGATGGTGATAAACCACGCCCTTCGGATCGCCGGTCGTGCCCGACGTGTAGTTGAGCGCAATCGCATCCCATTCGTCGGCGGGCCGGGCCCACTCGAAGGCCAGGTCGCCCGCTTGCAGGAACGCTTCGTAGTCGGTCGCGCGGATAAACTGCGCGGCGTCGGCGGGCTGAGCGTCGGCCACGCTGATCACGAGCAGCCCGGGAAATTCGAGCGCGGCGCGATGCGCGAGCTCGCCGTATTCGGTATCGACGATCAGCACCTTCGCCTCGCCGTGGCGCAGCATGAACAGCAGCGAGGCGACGTCGAGCCGCGTATTGAGCGTGTTGAGCACGGCGCCCGCCATCGGCACGCCGAAGTGCGCCTCGATCATCGGCGGAATGTTGGGCAGCAGCGCGGCGACCGTATCGCCACGGCCAATGCCGGCCTCGCGCAGCGCGCTCGCGAGCCGCCGCGCGCGTTCGTAGGTCTCGCTCCAGCTGCGGCGAATCTCCCCGTGGACGATCGCGAGCCGCTCGCCATACACCTGCGCGGCGCGCGCGAGGAAGTCGATTGGCGTGAGCGGGACATAATTGGCCTCGCGCTGCTCGAGACCGTCGTCGAACCTGTGCTTCGTCATTGCATCGTCTCCTGAGGCGCGAGCCGCGCCGCCGATTGTTCTGGTTGATGAGCTGGCTTCGCTATTGTCAGCGTGAACCGCCCGTCATTCAAATAGCAGGGTAGCGTGCTCGAACCGGCCCGGCCAGTACGGCTTCCAGGCCGTTTGCTGCCGATCAATGGCGCTCCGCCCACCGACTTTGCGCGACGACCACTCGAAGAAACCCCAGCATGACTTCACACGCCCGCCATTCCATTGTGCGGGAATTGAAAAAGCCGTCGCCGGAATAATCCGGCGACGGCTTTTCCACGAGTCTATATCGAGACGCCGCGCGACACGTCCGCGCAGCGCAAACGAACGCGCTAATCCAAGTGCACACCGCCGCGACGTGTCGCGCGCCGTTCGAGAACGGCATCCGTCTTGAACAGCGCGAACATGATCGCGGTCAGCACACCGGATTTTTTCCAGCGCAAATAATAGCGATGCGCGGTCTGATACGGCACATGATGCTCGGGCATCGCGCTCCACGGCGCGCGCGTGTGCAACACCCACATCACGCTATCCAGCACGCGGCGCAGATCGATCGGCGGACGTCCGCGACGTGGCCCCTCGTTCAGCGATTCAGGCAGCAGCGGCTCGACCCGCAGCCATTGCTCGTCGGTTAACTCCTGAACGGCGGGCCAGGCCGTCAGCGGTTCGGAAGAAGGAATATTCATGCATAAAAGCGCGGCGCGCTCGCGCACAACGTGTATGCGAGCGTCTCTGCGAAACAATATCTATAGCGAATATTTTTGAGACTACTCGAACCGAGCCTGGGCAAAGGTCAATTCTTGTTAATCGCGCGAGTGCAATTGTCAAAAAACACAATAAGTTATTGCACCGCCGCATGAAGGGTGCAATGCGAGTCGTGGTCTATCATCGGCGCGCCCGGCGCCGCGGCCCGCCCGCGAGCGCCGTGTCCAAACGAAAAAATCCACCCATCCACACGCAGGAAAACCAGTGAGACATCTCTGCTTTCTCAAGACCGCCGCAGTCGTGGGCGGAGCCGCCCTCGCCATGACGTCGGAGCAGGCTTGCGCGCAAAGTTCGATCACGCTGTACGGCGTCGCCGACGTCAGCGTGCGCTATCTGACGAACTCGAACGCCCGGAACGACAACCGCCTGTACATGACGAACGGCGCGATCACCAATAGCCGCTGGGGTCTGCGCGGCTCGGAAGACCTGGGTCACGGCATGAAGGCGATCTTCGATCTGGAAAGCGGCATCAACCTGCAGGACGGCTCGGCATCGGACAGCCATCGCATCTTCAACCGCAACGCGTACGTGGGCCTGAGCAGCCCGTACGGCACGCTCACGCTCGGTCGCCAGAAGACGCCGCTGTTCGATCTGCTCGGCGATACCTACGACCCGCTCACGGTCGGCAACTACAACGAGAACTCGTGGTTGCCGGGCGCGCTCGGCGCGGGGCTCTACGCCGACAACGCGGTCAAATATAGCGGCACGTTCCAGGGCCTGACGGTGGCCGCGATGTACTCGTTCGGCACGAACTCGACCTCGACCGGCGAGGACGGCTTCTCGGGCCAGGTGCCGGGCCATCTCGGCGCCGGCAATATGTACGGCTTCACGCTGTCGTACGTGGCGGGTCCGCTGTCGGTCGCGGCCGGCGTGCAGCAAAACAGCGACAACGGCAATCGCAAGCAGACCGTCTTCAATGCCAACGCGGTTTATGCGTTCAGCGCGGCGAAGCTGTACGTCGGCTATCTGCATTCGAAGGACGACACGGGCTTCGTCGACAGCGCGCTCGCGCAGCAGACGCTCGTGCCGGGTGTCGATATCGTCCAGGGCTCGGGGCGCATCGACAACGGCCCGTTCGCCGGCGTCACGTGGCAGGCCACGCGCGCGCTCACGCTGACGGGCGCGGCGTACTACGACCATATGTCGAACGCGGCAATCGGCAACGGCGAACTGGGCAGCGGCTATCGCTACACGTTCGTGGCGTTGGCCGAGTACGCGCTGTCGAAGCGCACCGAGGTGTACGGCACCGTTGACTTCGACAAGGTGTCGGGCGCCGCATCGGTCGAACTGCCGGGCCGCAACAACCAGACCGGCATCGCGCTCGGTCTGCGAACGATTTTCTGACGCGGATGGGGCCCGCGCAGGCCCCTCTCGCGGCATAAAAAAACCCGGTATCCGTTGTGGCGGATACCGGGTTTTTTGCGTCGACTCGCCGGATCGGCAAGCGACGCGCACATAAAAAAGGTGCCGCGAACGGCACCCTTTTCTACTGCATGAACTACAGGCTTCTGCGGAAGCTTAGAAGCGGTGACGCAGGCCGACCGTAGCAGCCGTCTGGTTCTTCGACGACGACGTCGGAACCGAGTTGTCGCCGCTGTAGATCGAAGCCACGCCGCCATCGCCCATTGCGTGCTGGTACACGGCCTGAGCGTAGACGTCGGTGCGACGCGACAGCGAGTAGTCAGCCTGCAGGCCGATCTGGTGGTAACGGGTCTTCATGTCGTTACCGTCGGCGTTGACGCCGTAGCCGCGTGCGTCGGTGAACGTGTACGCGATGCCGAGGCCGAGAGCCGGGGTCAGGTTGTACTTGCCGTTGATTTCGTAGTTGTTGGTGTAGCCTTGACGCTGACCGTCCGCTGCGCCGACCAGGTTGTCGACGCGCGATTGCGTCCAGGCCACGCCGACCAGCGCCGGGCCGAAGCCGTACGAAGCTGCCGCGCCGAACTGACGCTGACGGAAGTTGCCTTCCAGAACGCCCGAGGTGTTCGCCAGCACGCCGTCCGATGCGCCGCCGTTGCCGTTCGGGTTGTTCTGTTGCGCGTAGGCAGCACCGAGGTGCAGGCCTTGCCACTGGTATGCAGCACCCAGGCTGTACTGGCGGTTGTTCGCGAATGCGCCAGCCTGGTTCGAGAAGCCGTACGTGCCGCCGAACGTGAAGCCTGCGTAGTTAGCGCTCGAGTACTTGATCGAGTTGTTGACCGACAGACCGCCGTTGGTGTTCAGGTTGTCGTTGTTGAACGGGTGCGCGAACGACGTGCCGCCCCAGCTGCCCGTTGCGGTCAGCGGCGCGAGGTAGTCCTGCACTGCGTCGTACTGGCGACCCAGCGTGACCGTACCGAATTGCGCGCTCGACAGGCCGACGAATGCCTGACGGTTGAACATGCCGTTGTTGTTGGCGAACTTGCCGTTGTTGATGTCGAAGCCGCTTTCCAACGTGAAGATTGCCTTCAGACCGTTGCCCAGGTCTTCCGAACCGCGCAGGCCGAACATGCTCTGGCTGATGCCGCCGCTACCTGCTGCCCACTTGGAATGGCCAGCAACGTTGCTGGTGTACGTCAGGCCCGCGTCGAGCACACCATACAGGGTCACGCTGCTTTGTGCGTGAGCGACCGATGCGACCGATGCGGCAGCCGCGACGACGATAAGACTCTTTTTCATGGGAACTCCAATTCGAAAAATTTTCACGGGGAGCAGGACTTGCCTCGGCAGCGGGACGCATCGCATCTGCTGCCGCCTTGTCGGCCGAACGCTCGGATCGACGGGGCACCCTTCAAGCGAAGCGTGAGTGTAGGTGGACACCCTAATAGCGACGCAGGTAGTTTGCGCAACAGGATTTTTCAAAATTCGCAACAATGTTCGGGCAGGTGGCGTTAAGTAGTTGTTTTTCCGACGTTTATTGCAAAATAATGACAGGAGTTCGGCTGCCTTAGCCAAAATCAACTTTCAACATCTCAATCTTCGAAGTTGCGTGTTTGCAACGCTCTTTAATACGCGTGACGTAATCGGGTCGGAACGATTCGTGAATATCGCCGACTAATTTTTTGTAATAAAAGGCGATTGAAGAGAGGGTTTTGGGCGGCGTGCGAAATTTATTTTTTAATTCCGGGAACTTAGCAAAGTTAATGCTGTCATTTTCGCGATAAGACCCACGACGTCGAAATTACCGAATGGATTGAGACGCAATCCATTTATTTCACGATTACATGCGGATACCTGCGTATCGGCTATGTGCCGCGTGCAGGCAAGCCCGCTCAGCCTCGCTGCTCAATGCTCCCGGCTTCCGCCGGTTCAGACGCGGCTGCCAATAAAAAACCGCCTTCACGGCGGTTTTTCTGATTCTGGCTTCGGTTCGCGGTTTTTCCGCGCCGATTAAGGCTTGCGTGCCGCGCACGAAGAAGCCTTCAGCACGGGTGTTGCCCGGAGGTGAATTGCGACGCCGACCGTCGCGTGACAAAACCCGTGCTGAAAGCGGATGGCCTACGTCAATAAGCCTTCCCGTCTTTATTTAACGGCCTGACTGCCGTGGTTTTCACACGGAGTTTCCCTGATTCCACGGTCTCCCGGCTTATGGTCGGCGCTACGGGTGCCTGGGCTCGCCCCCGTCTTCGGGAAGATGATGCGCGCTGCTCCGTGACACACCGCCGAACGCCTGGTGACGATCGAGCCGCGAGCCCCGCGCGTCATCCGTCGATACCGCGAGGAACGGCTCCAGCCCGAAAAGCCACGCAAAACAGAAAGCGGCTCGCGTCAGCGCCCGCGCCGGCCGTTGCGGCATGTCTTCGCCGGCGCCGTCGAGCGGCGTGCTCGCCAACGGCTGGGATGGGATCGTCTCGGCGGCGGTATGGTCAGCTCGCATGATGGTTCTCGTTATTGATATGGTGTGGAAGCCGACCTGTCACCAACGACATGCCATTCTCCGGGCAACGGATTCTTCGTCCCGTTTGAAACAAGACTATCGTCACGCAAGGGGCCGCTCTGTGCGCTGGCCCGCCAAAGAAGGCGATGGAGTCGGCGGGTGGAATCCGGCGGAAGCTGCGCCTCCGCTCAGGCATGCGGTCCGGGTCCCGATGCCCGCTAATCACGCCGTGTCGCCGCGCTGTCTTGTCGCGGCACGAACCGCCCGCGGCACAAGCCGGCATTTCCAGGCCAGTCAGGCTCGTCGGCTCGTCGATTGTCATGGTATATCCATGCAGTGCGGCCCCATCCGCCGACCCGGTGCCGCGCCCGCCGTCCCTGCGGTCCATTCTCAAACGCCTACCGAAGGACTTCCGCCGATGCAGAGCCCGCTGATCGCCTATACGCCGCCCTCTTCCTACGTCAGCCATGCCGCCGCGTTCCGGAGCGGCGCGACGAGCCCGCTCGCGCTGCTGGAAACCGGGCTCGCGCGCCTCGACGCCCGCGAGCACGAGGTTCGCGCGTTCGTCGCGCTGGCCCTCGAACGCGCGCGCGCCGAGGCGCAGCGCTCGACGCAACGCTGGCTCGACGGCAAGCCGCTGTCGCCGCTCGACGGCATCGCGATCGGCGTCAAGGACATCATCGAAACGGCGGACCTGCCGACCGCCCAAGGCTCGCCGATGTGGACCGGCACGCAGACGCGGCGCGATGCGGCCAGCGTGCAGGCGTTGCGCCAGGCTGGCGCGATCATCGTCGGCAAGACCTCGACGGCCGAATTCGCGGCCACCGAAATGTTCTCGAGCACGGCCAACCCTCACGATCCGCAGCGCACGCCCGGCGGTTCGAGCGCCGGATCGGCCGCGGCGGTCGGCGCGGGCTTCGTGCCGCTCGCCCTCGGCAGCCAGGTGGTGGGTTCGACGATCCGGCCGGCCAGCTATTGCGGCTGCATCGGCTTCAAGCCGACCTATGGCGCACTGAACCGCAGCGGCAGCTTCGACCACCTGAGCCACAGCGCCGCCGGCCTGCTCGGCACGACGCTCGACGACGTCTGGGCAGCGGCTCGCGCCATCGCCTCGCGGGTCGGCGGCGATCCCGGCCATGCGGGTCTCATGGGCCCCGACAGCTTGCCGGACGCGCGCGCCGCGCCGCCTCGTGCTGCTCGAAACCGCGGGCTTGAGCGCGGCGACGCCCGGCGCGCGTGCGGCGCTCGATGCCGCGGCGGCCTGGCTGCGCGAACGCGGCGTGGAAGTCGTCACCCGCGCGCAGGCAGAGGTGGTCGAACAATTCGAACGGGAGCTGGCAGACGGCCTGCTGGAACTGACGCTGTCGATCATCGCGTGGGAATCGCGCTGGCCGCTCGAAGGCTACGCTCAGACCAACGCGAGCGCGATTAGCCATGCGCTGCTGCGGCGCCTCGCCAATGCCACGGCGATGACCCAGCACGACTATGCGGCTGCGCTCGCGCGCCGCGCGAGGCTGCGCGACACGTTCGCCGAGCTGATGGCGAACTGCGACGGCGTCGTGACGCTCGGCGCGACCGGCGCCGCGCCACGCGGCTTCACGTCGACAGGCAACCCCGGCTTCGCGGTGCCGGCATCGATCCTCGGCGTTCCCGCGCTGACGCTGCCGGCGCTGCGCGACGAGAACCTGCCGCTCGGGCTGCAGTTCATCGGCGCGGCCGGCGAGGATGCCGCGCTGTTTTCGCTGGCCCGCTGGTTCGTGAACGAGGCTGCGGGGCGATGATCCGTAACCGCATAGTCGGCATTGCAAATGCTTTTGCAATCAATCGATGAGGAATATGAAATAAGGCGGTCATGGACAAGTCACCCGGTTCGATTAAAAAGAACAACCCGCCCCGAAAACGGGCGACAGGCCGGATCTCTCCAAACAACTGCAGAAAAGGATCACCGAACCATGGGCAAGTACAAAGTCAAACTCGGCGAAGGGGCTGCCTTGGACGAAGAAGGAACCATGTCCGGGCATGCGCGCATGGTTGACGGCGAAGAAGACCATCCGGTTCGCAACGGCGAGGATTTCACGTCGAAGGCGGCGACCGTCGGCGTGGTGGTCGTGGGCGCCGCGCTGTTCGAGGCGGCTCTGATTCCGGGCATTCTGATCGGCGCGGCCGCGGTTCTGGCGCCCAAGTATCTGCCGAAACTGGGCGAGCGCGTGCAGCCGTTGTTCAACAGCACGGTGCGCGGGGCCTACAAGTTCGGTCGCAAGGCGCGTTCGGCCGTCGGCGAGGTGCGCGAGCACGTAAGCGATATCGCGGCTGAGGTGCACGCCGAAGAAGCCGCGGCGGCGGACGGAATCGCGCCGGCCGTCGAGCCCGCCAAAGCCTGATTCCGCCGCTTTGCAGCGCCAGCACGTTGCCTGGGTGCCGTTCCAACCGGCAGGAAGGACTGCACCCTTTCTCCTGCCCCACGTCGATCTTTCATGAGTCAAGTTCCCCACTCTGGTGCCGCTCACCATGACGCCGCGCCTGCGGTAACGAACGATCCACAGCCGCGGCCGGAAGCGTCACCGACGCCGCCGGCGCAGGAGAGCCGTGCCGCCGAACCGGCCAGGAAAAAGAAGCACGTGATCCGTATCGAGCACAAGGTGCCGGGACGCGTGCGCATGCGTATTCCTGGCGCGAAGCACAATCCCGCGTATCTGGAGATGTTCCAGAACGTCTTCATGTCGATTCCCGGCATCACCAAGGTCAAGGCCAAGCACGATACCGGCAGCATCGTGATCCATTACGACCTGAAGCGGGAACGCGAATTCCAGGCGCATTTCCATCACTACTGTGCGCAGAACGACATGTCGGTGCACGCCGCGCTGCCCGGTGATGAAATCGGCGAGATTGCGAAGAAGATCGAAGCCGAGGCCGAGTTCCTGGCCGAGCGCTCCCATACGGTGCGCGTGGCGGTCGACACGATCAGGAAGCTCGACTACCAGATCAAGTCGTTGAGCGGCAACACCATCGATCTGAAGATCGTTCTCGTGGCCGGGCTGGCCGTCGTGACCTTCGCCGAAATCGGTGCGGAAGCGGCAACCCCCATGTGGGTGACGCTTGCGTTGTTCGCCGCCAATCATTTTGTCGAGTTGAAACACGAGGGGCACGCGGCGCCAGCGGCCGCGCCGATGTCTTCGGCCGCACGCTGAGCCAACCGGAAGCCACATGGAATTTTCCATCCGTCACGCGATCCCCGGTCGCGTGCGCCTGCACGTGCCCGTGCTGTGCGCACCGTCCCCGCTCGCCGAATCCGCGCTGTCGTGGCTCAAACAACAGGATTTCATCGACGACGCCTGCATCAAATACGATTGCGCGAGCCTGATTATTCATTACGAGCCCGCGAAACTCGACGAGGTCGATGCGCTGCTCGAAATGCTCGAAGGCTTCAGCCTGGCCGATCTCGGGCAACTGCTCCAGTACCTCGATCCGACCGGCGGCGCGCGCGCGGTCGGTGCCGCGCGCAGTCAGACGGTGCCGGAGCGGCCGCGCTGGCCGTTGGCGTTGCCGAGTCTGTCGCTGGCCATGGCGTTCTCGTCGAATCCCGTGCTGTTCGCGCTCAACGTCCCGTTGATGCTGCACAACGCATTCCCGATCTTCAGGCGTGCCTGGCATGTCTGGCGTACCGAGCAGCGTCTGAACGTCGACTTCCTCGATACGCTGGCGATTTCGGTGTCGATCGGCCAGGGCAACATGGTGACGGGCGGCGTGATTACCTGGCTGATCCGCCTTGGCGACTGGATTCGCGATCTGACCGCGGCCGGCTCGAAGCGCGCCGTGACCGAGCTGCTCGAATTCCAGAGCAAGACGGCCTGGGTGGTGCGCGACGGCGAAATCGTCGCCGTTCCGGCGACCGAACTCGCGGTCGACGATTCAGTGGTGGTCTATCCGGGGGAGATGATTCCGGTCGACGGCGAAATCACCCACGGCCACGGCATGATCGATCAGAAGACGATCACGGGCGAAGGCTTGCCGGTGTCGCGCAAGGCCGGCGAAGCGGTATTCGCGGCCACGGTGCTGCGCGAGGGGCAACTGACGCTGCGCGCGCTGCGCGTCGGCGCGCAAACCACTGCCGGTCAGATCGCGCACCTGGTCGACTCCGCGCCGATCGGCGACACGCGCATGCAGAACCACGCGGAACGCTTCGCCGACCGCCTCGTGATGCCGACGCTTGGCCTCGCGATCGGCACGGCGCTGCTGTCGCGCGATTTCAACCGTTTCCTGTCGCTCGTGATCGTCGACTTCGGCACCGGCATTCGCGTCGCGGCGCCGACCGCCGTGCTGTCGTCGATGACGCACGCCGCGCGCGCCGGCATCGTGATCAAGAGTGGCGGCCATATGGAAAAGCTGGCGCAAGTCGATACCGTGGTATTCGACAAGACCGGCACGCTGAGCGTCGGCACGCCTCATGTGGTGCAGATGCAATCGTTCATGCCGAATATTTCGTCAGAGCATCTGCTCGAACTCGCGGTGGCGGCCGAAACGCATCTGCAGCACCCGGTGGCCGAGGCGCTGCGCGAGAAAAGCCGCGAACTGCGGCTATTGCCGCCGCCTTGCGATGAGACCGAATACCGGATCGGCCTCGGCGTGGAAGGCCAGGTCAACGGCTATTACATGCATGTCGGCAGCGAGCGCTTCCTGCGCCAGAACGAAATTCGCGTCGACCACATCGCGGCCGAGCGCACGGCGATCGACGCGCGCGGCTGCTCGAGTCTGTACGTGGCGATCGACGGCAAGCTGGCCGGGCTGATCGCCTACGAAGACCGGATTCGCCCGGAGAGCCGGGACATCGTCGAGACGCTGCACCGCATGGGCATTCGCGACACGATCATGCTGACCGGCGACAACGCCGTGGTCGCGCGCGCGGTGGGCGAGCGCGTCGGGCTGACCCGTCAGGTAGCCAACATGATGCCCGCCGACAAGGCCGAGGTGATCTTGCAGTTGCAGCGGGAAGGGCGCGTCGTGGCGATGGTCGGCGACGGCATCAATGATTCGCCCGCGCTCAGCTTTGCCGATGTCGGCATCGCGATGAAATACGGCGCGGATATCACGCACGAGTCGGCCGACGTGGTGCTGATGGAAGATTCGCTGTGGAAGCTCATCAAGGCCATCGAGATTTCGCGTGGCGCGGTGGGCCTTATCAAGCAGAACTATGGAATCGTCGCGGCGATGAACGCGGTCGCCCTGGGACTGGCCCTGCCCGGCGGGCTGGTCAGCCCCGAGATCACGGCCGTCATCAGCAACGGCTCGGCGATCGTTGCCAGCCTGAACGGCATTCGACCCGCGTTGCGCCGCTCATGAAACCGTCCGCACCGGCCAGGACCGGCCACGCCATGACCTCGCAACATCGGCGCGAACTGAGCGCGGCGGTGGATAGGCTCGAACATCCGCACTTTGCCGCGCGGCTGGCCGATTATGCCGGCCAGCCCCTCAATGCGCTGGTCGAGCATTTTCCGGGCGGCCTCAACCGGCGCATGCGCGAGGTCGTGCAGTCGGCGATTTTCCGTTGCCTGGAGCTGGCGATCAACTCGCTGGACGAAGGCCCCGACGCGGTGGGCAGCGCATGGATGAGCAAGCTGATGATCGGCGCGGCCGGTGGCATCGGCGGCTTTTTCGGGGTGATGGCGCTACCGGTGGAATTGCCGTTGACCACCGCGTTGATGCTGCGCGCCATCGCCGAGATTGCGCGTGCCGAAGGCGAGGATCTGAGCCGGCTCGAGACCCGCCTCGCCTGTCTCGAGGTGTTCGCGCTCGGCACGCACGATACGCTGGGCCGACGCAATGAACTGAACGCCGGTTACTACGCCACGCGCCTGATGTTGACGAAACTGACCGTCGACGTGGCCGCGCTCATTTCGGAGCGGGGAGCGGTCAATGCCTCGACGCCGATCGTCGCCAAGCTGGTCGGCGAAATCGTCGGGCGTTTTGGCCTGATGGCGGCGGATATGTCGGCGGCCAGCATGGTGCCGGTACTCGGCGCGGTGGGCGGCGCCACCTTGAACGTCATTTTTGCGGATCACTTTCACCGTGTCGCGCGCGGACATTTCACGATCAGGCGTCTGGAACGCATCTACGACAGCGAGACCGTTCGTCATGCATATCAACAGTGCTTACAAGTGCCTGCGCCCCGGTTGCCGGCGAAGCGCGCGTCCTGACTTCGGCCTGGCGTAATGGTCAGCAAGCCGCCGAGGGGCTCCGACGCAACCGCGGCGCGGTTCGCGGTCAACCTGCGCCGCATCGAGCTCAGACGCATGCGCTGGCTGGCGGGCGGCTTGCTGCTTCTGATGCTGATCCTGTTCGTCGCGACTTCGATCGCGATAGCGCGGATGCACTGGCCCTGGCTCGCCTATGTCCATGCGTTTACCGAAGCGGCGATGGTCGGCGCCTGCGCCGACTGGTTCGCGGTCGTGGCGCTGTTCCGTCATCCATTCGGCGTACCGCTGCCGCATACCGCGGTGATCGCGCGGCACAAGGTGCGGATCGGCGAGAGTTTCGGCGCTTTTGTCGCGAGCAATTTCCTGACGCCCGCGGAAGTGACGGGCCGCCTCGAAGCGATTGACGCGGCGGGCTGGGCGGCACGCTGGATTCGCGCTCCCGAGCATGCCGCGCAGGTTGCCGACCGTTTGCAGCATCTGTTTCCCTTGCTGCTCGACTCGCTGGGTAGTCGCGAAGTGCGCGACTACAGTCTCGGCCTCGTGCGCAAAGGCATCGATTCCATTGCCGCGGCGCCGCTGCTCGGCCGCTTGCTGTCGGTGCTGGTGGCGCGAGGACATCATGAGGCCACGTTCGACACCGCACTGGACCGGGCGCAGGATTTCATCGACGCGCATCAGGACAACATTCGCCGCGCGGTCTCCGGCAGCAGCGCGCGCTGGGTGCCGGGCTGGGTCGACGACAAGGTGACGGACGCGTTCCTCGCCGAGTTGCAAAAAACCATCGACGCGGCGCGTGAGGACCCCGGGCATGTCTGGCGCCGGCAGTACCGCGGCATGCTCGACGGCTTGATGACGCGTCTCGCCGACGACCCGCAACTGCTCGAAGAGGGCGAGCGGATCAAGGCGGAAGTGCTCGACGGCGCGGTGCTGGACGGCTACCTCGAATGGCTGGGCACGGAGGCCGGCGACAGGCTGCAGGTCGAACTGGCGGCGCGCGAGGGGGTGCTGCAGCAAGTCCTCGCGCGTGGCCTCGCGGCAGCCGGCGAGTGGCTCGATACGCATGCCGAGGTCAGCGTGCTGGTCAATCGCTGGGCGCAGCAGCTTGTCTACACCGCAATCGTGCCGAACCGCAGCGAGATCGGCGGCTTTATTTCGGGCGTGGTCGCCCGCTGGGATACCGCGACGCTGATCGACAAGCTCGAACTGCAAGTCGGCAAGGACCTGCAATTCATCCGTATCAACGGGACGCTGATCGGCGGACTGGTCGGATTGGGCATCTTCGTGGCGGAACGTCTGCTGTCGTGAAGCCAGCCCGTCGAGCGCGCAGCCGCCCGGCCGCGGGATGTCATGGCGCTGTCTTTGCCGTTGTACAAGATGCAAACGGATGTGGCCCGGCAACCGCGCCCGAACCCCGCCGTCGTTGCCGCTGCTTTGCTTGTGCGCCGGCCAGCGCCGTCGCGCCGATGCACCATCGTCGACCCGAGAGGTAATTGCATGTCAAACCCGATCCGCCCGATTCCCGCGCAACATGCCGAGGCGGCTTCGCCGTCGCAGGACGACCCGCTCGACTACCGCCATCAGAAAGAA
Organism: Burkholderia sp. Ax-1724; assembly: GCF_011752995.1. Classification (GTDB taxonomy): domain Bacteria; phylum Pseudomonadota; class Gammaproteobacteria; order Burkholderiales; family Burkholderiaceae; genus Paraburkholderia. Next base: position 7,769 of record NZ_VWWL01000040.1, on the reverse strand, counting down.
TGGCACCTCGAATCGGGCGAATCGCAGTCGCCGATCGAGATCCGCGGCGAGGACGTTACCTTGGCCGAATGCACGCCCGACGAGAACGACGCGATCGTGATGCACGTGACGGGCGAAGGCGCGAGCGTCGTCGATAACGGCAACACCGTGCAGATCGTGCCGGCGAAGAGCGCCGCGACGATTCGCGGCCGTCACTTCAGGTTGATGCAGGCGCATTTCCACGCGCCGGCCGAGCACACGATCGACGGCCTACGCCATCCGCTCGAAGGGCACTTCGTATTCAAGGCGCAGGACGGCCGGCTTGCGGTAATTGCGGTGCTATATCGCGAGGGGGCCGGCAACGAACAATTCGCCGCGCTCGTGCGCGCCGCGCAGCGCGACGTTCGCGTGCCGCTCGACTCGTTCGACGCCGCTGCGCTCGTGCCGGACTGCATGAACTGCTACTACCACTATCTCGGCTCGCTGACGACGCCGCCGCTATCCGAAAACGTCGAATGGTACGTGCTGAACGAACCGGTCTCGCTGTCGGGTGCGGACATAGAAGCGTTCCGGCAGCACTATGCGTTCAATGCGCGCGACACGCAGCCGCTAAACGGCCGACCCCTGCTGAAATATACGTTGTGAGTCTGGGGCGATCGGCGCGCAGGACAAACGCGCCGCGCGCAAGAACAGACTCCAGGCGCGCGGCAGCGATGCCGGCTTGACCGGCTCGATCTACGTGATGCCGCGCCGCCGCTTCCCGCGGATACGGCGGCAGCAGCATGGCTCATGATGCGCGGCTCGCACTGAACCGTGCCAGCACACATGCACCTCTGAACAACGCCAGCGCGTCATTCAAAGGTGCGCGGCTCAATGCTCGGTACTCACGCGCGCCGCCTCGGGGCACGCCGGGTCCTTGCCCCAATGCCCGTCGCACACGCGCCAGCGGCACAGCTGATCCTCGAAGAAGCCCCGCTCGCCGCAGGCCTTGACCTGTTCCGCCAGCGTCAGCGGCTTGCCGGTCTGCACCTTCGCCTTCGTCGTATGCACGGCGGCGTCCTTGCCGTTCGCGGGCTTCGTGCGAGCGACCAGCACGGCCAGCAGATCGGCATCGGAATCATCCTTCTGGCCGGTCGCGCGCTTGTCGTGCCGCTTCTTCGCGAGAGCTTCCTCCCTGGCGTTCGCGGCATGCCCGGCGGCCTTCGCTTCGTGCCGGGTTTCGGCAGCCTTGGCCGCATGCTTGTGGTTCGGATTCGCGGACGCGCTGGCAATAGGTACGGTGGGCACGGCGCCGGCGGACGGCGCGCTCGCCCCCGCATCGCGCGCGCCGTCGGCCAGCGCGCGGGAAAGCCGGGCATCGTCCGGGACCGCCGCCGACGCACCGGCATCGGCGGCCTCATTGGCGGCCTGTTTCGCGCCGGCGGAATCGTCATCGGCCACGATGGTGGCCGCTTGCGGCGCCGAAGCGGCCGCGGGCAAGCTGGCCGCGACCGCGGGGGCTTTCGCGCCGCTGTCCACGGCGGCGACGACCGCGGGTGTCGCGTGGCCCGCAGGCTCGCCACGCTCGAATACGTGCCACGCGCCGAAGGCGGCGGCGCCGATCACCAGCAGTGCCGCCACCGCGAGCGGCGCGCGTGAGCGCCCTTCGCGAGGCGGTGAGGCTGGCGGCACGACGCGGCCCTCGAGATTCGCGAGGATGCGTGAGCCGCCAGGCGGCGCGCCGGGCGCGTTCGCATCGGCGGCTTTGTCGGCCAGCAGGCTGGGCGGAGCTTTGGGGGTGGAGTTGTCCGGCGCACTCATTTACTGTCTCTTTCGAATCGTGCTCATTGAATCGGGCCTGTTTCACCGCAATAATACGAGGCGGCCCAGCTTCGGGCAGCGCTGATTCTAAAATCAAGCTTTACAAAAAACAATTACCACCACGCGGGTTCGCTTTTGGTCGCCATTGCTCTCGTCGTCTATTTCGCCATTGCCGTGCCGCTCGCCGCGCTATTGCTATTGCCGGCCGTGCGTGCGACGGTTTTCAGCACGCTATTCGAATTGCATAGCGTAATTATTCGTCGCGCGTCGACAAGCGCGACTCACGCGCGCAGCCACCTTTTTAGATCGGCAAGTTTTTCCCATTCGCGAATGACCGGCCTGAAAAATATACTTATCAGGCGGCGCTTGCCGATTTTCATTACCGCATGTATTCTTGCGACGCCGCCGCTGATTGCAATTGCATTGCGCGGCCATCAGCTATTTCAATACGATGACACACCCCGGGTACCGGACGAAAAAATCGCTGCCCTGCTGAACGGCGAGCAGCTGATTCCGCCGCCACCGCTGCCTCCCGAGGCCTTTACCACGAAGGAGGTCGAGCAGGTACGGCCCGAGCTGCACGATGCGAGCCGCGACTGGAATCTGCTGGATGCCGATTTTCGCACGCGCCTATTGCTCGTCTATAAAATCATGCGCGAGCAATACGGTTATGAAATGGCATTGCTGGAAGGTTACCGCAGCCCCGAGCGGCAAAACCGGCTTGCGCAAATGGGCGGCAATGTGACTAATGCGGCGGCCTTCCAAAGCTATCACCAATACGGACTGGCGGCCGACAACGCATTTCTGCGCGACGGCAAGCTCGTCATTTCAGAAAAAGACCCCTGGGCGATGCGGGGCTATCAGTTATATGGCCAGGTGGCCGAACAGGTAGGACTGACCTGGGGCGGCCGTTGGAAATTGATGGATCTGGGCCACGTCGAATATCACAAACCCGGCTTCGTACTGGGTCGCGCGCCGGCAAATGTCAAATGAGGCGCGACAGGAAATAAATGGGGAGTTTTATGGGGCGTTCATTCATTCCGCTCGGTGACAAAACCGACCTTGCCGCCCATCACGGCGACAACACCTCTGGCGGCGCCGCATCGGGCGCCGCGCCATCCGCTTCCCGCCCCGGCCGAACATGAATCCCCCCATGCGTCCCGGCTGCCACGGCCGGCTTTGCCCGAGCGCGCAGCGCACGTGACGCCCCCGCACACCACGACAAACAGCACCCAAGGCACCAGGACCTGACCGGCTTATGCAACGCCTCCTCAACGTGTTGACTCACAAGCGCACGCTCTCCATCATCGGCGTGATCGCGCTCGCTGCCGTGCTGATCATCGCCGCCGACGCACTACAGATCGACCTCGTGTGGGTCGCCGTCGTGCTCGGCGCGCTGCTCGTGATCCGGCTTCTGTTCTGGCTCTGGCAGCGCATGCGCGTGCGCCGCGCGAACCGCAAGCTCGGCGACATGCTCGAACAGCAGGCGCAGACCGAGAACGGCCCGGCCGCCCCCGCCGGGCCCACCGGGCAGGCGGATCTGGATGTGCTGCGCACCCGGCTCGTCGACGCCGTGAAGACCATCAAGACCTCGAAGATCGGTCAGCTTTCCGGCGGCTCGGCGCTCTATCAGCTGCCGTGGTACATCGTCATCGGCAACCCGGCGGCCGGCAAGAGCAGTGCCGTGCTGAACTCGGGCCTGCAGTTCCCGTTCGCCGACAAGCACAACGCCGTGGTGCACGGCATCGGCGGCACGCGCAACTGCGACTGGTTCTTCACGACGGAAGGCATCCTGCTCGACACGGCGGGCCGCTACTCGGTCCACGAGGAAGACCGCAGCGAATGGCTCGGCTTCCTCGGTCTGCTCAAGCGCTACCGTCCGAAAGCGCCGATCAACGGCATCATCGTCACCGCGAGCATCGCCGAGCTGACGGGCAACCGCCCCGAGTTCGCGATCAACCTCGCGAAGAACCTGCGCCAGCGCGTGCAGGAACTGACCGAGAAGCTCGAAGTGTTCGCGCCCGTCTACGTGATGTTCACGAAGGCCGACCTGATCACCGGCTTCACCGAGTTCTTCAGCGGCAACGACCGCCAGGAATACGACCGAGTGTGGGGCGCGACGCTGCCCTACGAGCCCGACGAGAAGCGCGACATCGTCGCGCTGTTCGACGAGCGCTTCGAGGAGCTTTACGACGGCCTCAAGGAAATCAGCATCGCGCAGATGTCGATCAGCCGCGGCAAGCAGCTTGCGCCGGGGCAACTGAGCTTCCCGCTCGAATTCTCGGCGATCAAGCCGGCGCTGCGCGCGTTCCTCGCCACGCTGTTCGAGAACAACCCGTTCCAGTACAAGCCGATCTTCCGCGGCTTCTATTTCACGAGCGCGCTGCAGGAAGGCGAGACGAACAGCGCCGCCGCGCAGCGCATCGCGAACCGCTTCGCGCTTGCCACGGACGATCTGCCCAAGCCGCACAGCGCGTTCTCGAAGAACGGCTTCTTCCTGCGCGATCTGTTCTCGAAGGTGATCTTCGCGGACCGGCAAACGGTGCGGCAGTTCGCGAGCCCTGCCAAGACGCGCCTGCGCTATGCCACGTTCTTCGGCTTCGTCGCGGTGCTCGCGCTCGCGCTCGGCGGCTGGACGTGGTCGGCCATCGGCAACCAGCAGCTCGTGGCGAACGTGCAGGCCGATCTCGACAACGTCGAGCGCCTTCAGCAGAACCGCAACGACCTGCAATCGCGCCTGCAGGCGATGGACATTCTCGAAGACCGCATCGAGCAACTCGAACAGTTCCGCCGCGACCGGCCGCTCGCGGTCTCGCTCGGCCTCTATCAGGGCGACCGGCTCGAACAGCATCTGCTGCAGGAGTACTACAGCGGCGTGAAGCAGATCATGCTCACGCCCGTCTCGCAGAATCTCGCCTCGTTCCTCAAGGACGTCGACGCGCACCCCGAACTGCTGGCGCCGCTCTCGCGCGCGCCCGATGCGGCCGCGACGCCCGTCTCGGCGCACACCGCGATGGCGGCCACGAACCAGGGCGGCCTCTATAGCGACGCCTCGCCCACCAGCGTCGAAGACGCCTACAACGCGCTCAAGACCTACCTGATGCTCTCCGACAAGCGCCATGTCGAAGCGGCGCACCTGAGCGACCAGATCGCGCGCTTCTGGCGCGGCTGGCTCGAAACGAATCGCGGCAACATGCCGCGCGACGAGATGATCAAGAGCGCCGAGCGCATGATCACGTTCTACCTCTCGCGCGTCTCCGACGACGACTGGCCGATGATCGACGCGAATCTCGCGCTCGTCGACCAGACGCGCGAAGACCTGCGCCACGTGGTGCGCGGCATGCCGGCCCGCCAGCGCGTCTACGAGGAGATCAAGGCGCGCGCCTCGACGCGCTTCGCGCCGATGACGGTCGCGCGCATCGTCGGCGACACCAACACTTCGCTGATCGCGGGCAGCTACGCGATTTCCGGCACCTTCACGCGCGAGGCGTGGTTCCAGTACGTGCAGCCCGCGATCCGCGACGCCGCGACGAAGGAGCTGCAGGCGAAGGACTGGGTGCTCAACACCTCGGCGCAGGACGATCTCACGCTCGAAGGCAGCCCCGAGCAGATCCAGAAGGCGCTCGTCGCGATGTACAAGACCGAATATGCGGAGAACTGGCAGAAGTTCATGCAGGGCATCGCCGTGCAGGACTTCGGCACGTTCGGTCAGGCCGTCGACGCGATGAACCGCCTCGGCGACCCGCAGGACTCGCCGATCCGCAAGATCCTCGAAACCGCCTACGACCAGACCTCCTGGGACAACCCCTCGCTCGTGCACGTGAGCATCAGGCACGCGGAAAGCGGCGTGATGGGCTGGGTCAAGCAGTGGTTCTCGCGCAGCCCGGTCACGGCCAACCTCGACCTCAACGGCAATCCGGTCGAACCGTCGATGGGCCCGATCGGCCAGGCGTTCGCGGGGCTCGGCCGCATGGTCGTCACGCACGACAACGCGTCGCTGCTCGGCGGCTACATGGACACGCTCTCGAAGGTGCGCACGCGGCTGAACCTCATCAAGAACCAGGGCGACCCGGGTCCGGGCGCGCGTCAGCTGATGCAGCAAACGCTCGACGGCAACGGCTCCGAACTCGCCGATTCGCTGAAGTTCGTCGACGAGCAGATGCTCACGGGCCTGACCGACACGCAGCGCAAAACGCTGCGCCCGCTGCTCGTGCGGCCGCTCATGCAGGCCTATGCGGTCGTGATCCAGCCGGCGAGCGTGGAAGTCAACAAGGTGTGGAACGCGCAGGTGTACCAGCCGTTCCAGGCTTCGCTTGCCAACAAGTACCCGTTCTCGGGCACCGCGAAGGTCGAGGCCGGCGCCAGCGAAATCGCCCAGATGTTCGGGCCGGACGGCGCGATCTCGAAGTTCGTCGGCACGACGCTCGGGCCGCTCGCCGTGCGCCGCGGCGACACGCTCTCGGCGCGGACCTGGGGCGACATGGGCCTCGCGCTCACGCCCGACTTCACCAGCGGCTTCGCGCGCTGGGTGGCGCCGCTCTCGGGCGGCGCGGCGGGCGCGGGCGCAGGCGGCGCGAGCGAACCGCAGACCGTGTTCCAGATCCTGCCGCAGCCATCGAGCGGCACGACCGAGTACACGATCGCCATCGACGGCCAGCAGATGCGCTACCGCAACACGCCGCCGCAGTGGAGCAACTTCGTGTGGCCCAATCCGCAGGGCACGCCGGGCGCCTCGCTGTCGGCCACCACGTTCGACGGCCGCACGATCCAGCTCGTCAACGAGCCGGGCCGCTACGGTCTCGAGAAGCTCATCAACTCGGCGCAACGCACGCGTCATCCGGACGGCACGTTCGACCTCACGTGGACGCAAGGCAGCGTGACAGTGTCGGTCAGCATGCGCATCGTCAGCAGCTCGCAGCCCACCGCCGCGAGCGCCAGCGCGCCGCAACAGCAAGGCCTGAGCGGCGTGCAGTTGCCCTCGTCGATCGCCAGCACCGGCGCGGCCAACCCGGCTGCGGCCGCAGCTACGAGCGGCACCGGCGCGGCACCCGCCACCGTGGCGACGACGCCCAACCAGACAGGAGGAACCGCGCAATGACGCAGTCCGTTCAGGCGCAGATCGCGTACTTCGGCAAGATTCCGTCGCGCGGCGACTTCGTCAAAAGTGCGCACAATCCGCAGTTGCTGCAAACGCTAGACCGCTGGATCGCCCAGGCCATGGAACTGCTCGCCGACGACCCTCGCTGGAAGATCGTTTACGGCGACGCCCAGCCGATGCATTTCGCGTTTCTCGGCTCGCAGAGCAAGCTCGCGATCGCGGGGCACATGGTGGCGAGCCACGATCAGTCGTCGCGGCGCTTTCCGTTTCTCGCCGCCACGGCGCTCGAAGTCGAGCAGCCGCTCGCCTTCCTCGCGCGCAGCCCGCTCGCGTTCGCGCGGCTGTGGTCGCGCGCCGCCCAGCAGATGCAGCCGCTGCTCGGCGCGAATGAACCGGCCGGCGCGCTGCAGGCGCTCGGCGAAACCCAGGTGCCGGTGGACGTGGGCGGCACGGGCAACCCGCACGACGGCACCTTCAACGACTTCGTCGAGCACCAGACGCTCGAAGGCCTCGAACGGATGCTGCTCGCGAGCGGCCACCCGGTGCGCCTGCGCGGCGCGATGCTCGCGCTCGGCTCGCTGCTGCGGCCCGTGATGACGAGCGGCTCGTCGCATCTGGAGCGCGGCCTCACGCTGCCGCTGCCGACCGACCCGTTCTACCGCAGCCTCGTCGCCGCGTTCTGGCTGGAGCTGATCGCGCCGTTCGTCTCGAAGGCCGACTTCGAACTCGCGATCTTCATCGGCACGATCGCGCAGCGCGAGCGGCTCATCATCGGCTACGCACGCGGCATGATCGATCTGTACATCGAACAGATGACGTCGCGCCAGAATGTCATGGGGCCGGGGGGCGCGGCACAGAACCCGTACGTGAAGGACAAGCTCGGCAACGCCGC
>NZ_VWWL01000039.1 GCF_011752995.1 Burkholderia sp. Ax-1724 | reverse complement strand
CTCGGCGCGGTCGTGCAGACCGCGCCCGCGCTGCTGCTCGAAGGCGCGGTCGAGAGCGGCGTGCCGCGCGTCGAACTCGCGATTGCGCGCGGCGTGCAAGGCGAAGGGCTCGCGGCGCCGGCCAATGCCGTGAACGCGACGCTGGCCGCGCTCGCGGGCGCCGCGCCGGTGTCGCTGTACATGCTGACCGAGGTGCCCGGCAACGAACCGGGTTCTTCCGCGACGAGTCCCGCGCGGCTCGCCGCGCACGTCCACGGCGCGAGTCCGCTGCCGTTCGAACAGCTTGCGCGGCGCGCGCTCGAATGTCGCTTCGATCTGTGCCAGTTCGAGTTCGCCTCGCAGCCGTGGCGGCTCGATCGCGCGACGCTCCGGCGTCTGCGTCTGCCGATCCTGCTCGCGGTCGCGGCGCTCGTCGTCGCGGTCATCGGCGCGAACGTGCAGTGGCTGATGCTGTCGCGCCAGCGCGACGCGATCAACACGCAGATGACGGAGCTGCTGCTCAACACGTTCCCGAAGACGACGGTCGTGCTCGACGCGCCCGACCAGATGGCGCGCCAGGTGCAGCAGTTGCGTGTCGCGGCGGGCGAACTGTCGCCGGAAGATTTCCTCTCGCTCGCCGATGGCCTCGCGCGCTCGCTGTCGCCGCTGCCGGTCAACGGCATCGCCGCGCTCGACTATCACGAGCATCGCCTCGAGGTGACGTTCAAACCGGAGATCAAGGTCGATCCCGATTTTGCGAAGCGCCTCGAGCGCAACGGACTCACCGGCGCGATCGACAGCAACACCGGCAAGTGGACCATCAGGAACGGACAATGAAAGCTGAACTCGCTCAAACATGGGCCGGATTCTGGGACCAGCGCACCGATCGCGAAAAGGGGCTGCTGACGTGGGGCGGCGGCGTGCTCGCGGTGGTGGTCGCGTGGTCGGTGCTGTGGGCGCCGGCGCAGGACGGCCGCTCGCACCTCAAGGAATCGCTGCCGGCGCTGCAACGGCAACTCGCGCAGATGACCGCACAGGCGAACGAGGCGCGCTCGCTGTCGGCGGCTGCTCAGGGCGTGGCACCGACCGGCGCGGCCTTGAAGGATGCGTTGACGGCGTCGCTCGGCGATCACGGATTGACCGCGACGCAGGTGCAGTTCATCGGCAACGCGGTGCAGGTGCAGATGAAGAACGTCGCGTTTCCGGCCTGGACGACATGGGTCGACGACGTGCGCAAGCAGTTCAAGGTGCAGGTCGCCGAGGCGCACATCACCGCGTTGAAGGACGACGGCCAGGTGGACCTGACGGTGTCGTTGCAGCCGTCGACCGCAAAATAAGAATGAGCCGTTCGCTACAGGATTTCGCATGAATTACTGGATGTGGCGCGTACGTATCGCGCTGCCCTGGCTCGTGGTCGCATTGTTGTCGGCCGCGGCCGTGATGCTGGCCTTGCTGCCGGCCGCCTGGATCACGCCGCAGTTTGCGCGGCAGACCCATGGCCACGTCAATTTCGTCGACGCGGAAGGCTCACTTTGGCACGGCTCGGCCACGCTGATGCTGGCCGCCGGTTCCGACATGAGCACGGCCACCTTGCTGCCTGGCCGGATCGAATGGCATACGGCGTTCTGGCCATTGTTCACGGGACGCGTGCGCATGGTCATGCGGCACAGCGAGGCGATGCCCGAGCCGGTCACGGTCGACGCGACGCCGCGCGGTGCAACCATCACGCCGGGCGCGCTCGCGGTGCCGGCGTCGCTGCTCGTCGGGCTCGGCGCGCCGTTCAATACGCTCGATCTGCAGGGCGACGTGCAGCTCTCGTGGACGGACTGGCGCAGCTTCAATAGCGAAGCGTTCGGGCAACTGACCATGACGCTGACCGACGTCAGTTCGCGGATTTCGCTCGTCAAGCCGCTCGGTTCGTATCGGGTCCGTTTGCAGGCGCAGGGCACTTCGTCGACGCTCGATCTGAGCACGCTCAAGGGACCGCTGATGCTGAACGGCAGCGGCACGGTGTCGGCGGCTTCGACGTCGTTTCATGGCACGGCGAGCGCCGCGCCCGAGGCGCGCGACAACCTGGCCGGCCTGCTGAATCTGCTAGGCCGGCCGAGCGGGCCCGATACGGTGGCGCTGGCTTTCGTGCACTGATTTTCGTGTGCTGATGCGTGCGCGTTGCGGACGTGTGGCGCGATGAAAAAAAGAGGCATGGCCGCGTTGCGCGGTCATGCCTCTTCTGTTTTTGCGGTCCTGCTTTGCTTTGCTCTTGCTTCGCTTTGCGATTGATTCTTCGTTGATGCTTCAGCGGTTCGCGAGCGGCGTGGCGTTTATTTGCCCGGCACTTGGGGTTGCGCCTCCATGCCGTTCTGCGCCGTGTTTGACATCTCGCTACGCGCTACCGGCGTGGCGGCCATCGCCACGGCAGCGCCGCTTGCCGCGGCTGCCGCGCCCGGCGTGACCGCAGCCGCAGCCGCAGCCGGCAACGGAGCCGGCGCAGCCACCTCGCCCGTCTCACGATTCATCTGCGACGCGTCCCAGCCGCCGCCGAGCGCCTTCACCAGCCCCACCGACGACACCATCCGCTGCCCCGCGATGCTCTCGAGCTTCTGCTCGGCCGTGAACGCGGTGGTCTGCGCGGTCAGCACGTTGACGAAGCCGACCGTGCCCGCCTTGTACTCGTTGGTGACGATCGCGAGCGCCTGGCGGGCCGACTCGACCGCCTGCCGCTGCACGACGATTTCCTGTTCGAGGATGCGCTGCGACGCGAGGTTGTCCTCGACGTCCTGGAACGCGGTCAGCACCGTCTGACGATAGGTGGCGACGTCGGCGTCGTAGGCGGCGCGCGCGGCGTCGGTTTGCGCCTTGCGCAGGCCAGCGTCGAAGATCGTCCCGGCGAGTTGCGGGCCGAGCGTCCAGAAGCGCGACGGCAAGGTCAGCAACTGCGAGAACACCGAGTTCTCGAAGCCGCCGGTCGCCGATACCGTCAGCGACGGGAAGAACGCCGCGATCGCGACGCCGATCTGCTCGTTTGCGGCCGCGGCCTTGCGCTCGGCCGAGGCGATGTCCGGCCGCCGTTCGAGCAGCGCCGACGGCATTTGCGCGGGCACGGCGGGCGGCGTCGCGGTGAGCGGCATCGGCGGCAGCGAGAACATCGAGGCCGGCATGCCGATCAGCACCGCGATCGCATGCTCGTCCTGGGCGCGCTGGATGCCGTTGTCGATTGCCGCGGCCTGCGCCGATTGCAACTGCGTTTGCGCCTGAATCACGTCCGAGCGCGCGGCGACGCCGGCCGCGTACTGGTTCTGCGTGAGTTGCAGCGAGCGCTGATAGGCCGCGACGGTGTCGTCGAGCAGCTTTTGCGTGGAGTCGAGCGCGCGCAGCGAGAAGTAGGTTTGCGCGAGCGTGGCCTGGGCCGACAGGCGCGCGTTCGCGAGGTCGGCGGCGGCGCCCTGCTGGCCGGCCTTCTGCGCGTTGACCGAGCGCGTGACCGAACCCCACAGGTCCGGCTCCCAGCTGGCGTCGAGCTGGACGTTGAAGTTGTTGTTGATGCCGGTGCGGTTTGTCGCCGTCGTCGAATTACCGCCCGACGACGTGCCGTTGCCCGAGCGCGTCGCGCCCGCCGACGCGCCGATGGTCGGGAAATACGCGGCACGCGCCTCGCCGACCAGCGCGCGCGCCTGCCGGTAGCTCGCGGCGAACTGCGCGATGGTCTGGTTCGCGGCGTTCAGCTTGTCTTCGAGTTCGTTGAGCTTCGGGTCTTCGTAGATGGCCCACCAGTCGCCACGATCGTACTGATCGGCCGGTTCGGCGACCTTCCAGCCGGGGGCGGCTTCTTTGTACGACGCCGGGATCTCGGTGGCCGGCCGCTGATAGTTGGGGCCGACCGCGCAGGCGGCCACGAGCATCGCGCAGGCCGCGCTTACGGCAAGGGTCAGAGCGCGCGGCGCAAGCGGCCGCGCGCGCGAGGTTCGATCAGACTGCATGCAATGGATTCCTTCTGGACGCCGCGGTGCGGCCGGAGCGGCGCCACCGGCCGGGCGAGATCGTGGTCTGCCGGAATGTTAGCGTATGAGCCCGCACGAGCGCGGGAAACTGAAAGGTGAAAGCGTAATGCGTGGCTACGCGCAGGTGTGTTACTTGCGGTATTGAGATGGTTACGCGTTGTTACCGCGTGAGGCGAGGAGCGGCGGGCGCCGGGTGGCGCGTGTGTGGCGAGCGGGCAAAGTCGCGCGTCGAATCGCGGCGGACGCGCGCACTGAACGCGCGCCGACGATCAAACCCTCGTTTCCGCCGGTTTGGCCTGTCTTTGCCGCGCCAGCTTGCCGGCTGCGGCCCGGCACGGCTTACCGCCGCGCGCCTGGCAGCCCGTGGCGGCGTTTGCCGCGGGAGCCGCAATGGCTTTTGCCGTAGCCGCGCTGGCTTCCACGGACAGCACGATCGCCGGGTTGTCCACGGCCGCTACCTTGTTCTTCGCGCGCTTCGTTTCCCGCCGATGCTCCACCCACGCGAGCAGCGCGACGCCGACCGATCCGCCCGGCAGCACGAACAGTCCTGCGAACAGCGCGAGCTTCCACCAGCGGTGCGGACCTTGGAAGTTCCTGTGTGCGGAATCGGTCAGTGAGCGGCTCAGGCCGCCAAGCGTGTTTTTGAGGTACAGCATCGGGGAAATCCTGTTTTTGCGCGTCGCGGAGCCGCGGCGTGCGGACGATCGGTCAGAACATGGTCTCGAAAGGCGCGTATCGCGCGAAACTCATTGCTTAACATAATATTGACTATGCAATTAGTTTTCAACATACTGCACTCCTTGAACGACCGGAGTGTTGTTTTTCTGCCGGTCAGTCGTTTGAAAATGCGATTTGACTTGCCTGCTTAGGCAGCTAAACTTCCCTCTGCCTGTCGATGTTGCGGATACACCATGGCTGATGGCCCTTACCACGCGGACGAGACCGATCTCACGACGAGTCTCGGCTATTACCTGACGAAAGCGCGCAACGTGCTGGTCGAGCGCACGGACCGCGCGGTCAAGCCGCTGGGGCTGACCGCGCAGCAGATCGGCGTGATCCTGATGCTGTCGTCGCGGCGCGCGAGCACGCCGTTCGAGCTGTCGCGCGCCATGTCGTACGACAGCGGTTCGATGACGCGTCTGCTGGATCGTCTTGAAAAGAAAGGTTTTGTGGTGCGCACGCGCAGCAGCGACGACCGGCGCATGGTGAAGCTGGAACTGACGCCGCAGGGCCATGACGCCGCGCGGCAATTGCCGGGCCTCGGCGTCGCGGTGCTCAACGAGCAGCTGCGCGGTTTCAGCGCCGACGAACACGCCACGCTGATTCATCTGCTCAGCCGCTTCATTGCGAACGGGCCGGACGGAGGGGGCGGCGGATGTTGTGGATTGACCGCGCAGCCGGATGTGCCGGACGCGTGATCTGAAGACCCATCGCCGCAAGGCGGTGGCGCGCAACAACAAGGCAACGAGGCGCTTCCCCAGGCGCCATTGCCTGAAGAAAGCTGTCTGGGCAGAGGATGATGCGGCATGAAAGCGGCGCGTTTGAAGCGCGCGATAAAGCTGCTGTGACAAGCTTTCCCGGCTGAGGAGAACAACCTATGGATGCCACGGCTTCCGATGCTACGCCGCTTGCCGACGAACCCGCCCAGCTACAGGGCGGCACGCTTGCCCTGCTGACCGTCGGCCTTGCGCTCGGCACCTTCATGGAGGTGCTCGACACCTCGATCGCGAACGTCGCGGTGCCGACCATTTCCGGCAGCCTCGGCGTTGCCTCCAGCCAGGGCACCTGGGTGATCTCGTCGTATTCGGTCGCCTCGGCGATTGCCGTGCCGCTGACCGGCTGGCTCGCGCGACGCGTCGGCGAAGTGCGGCTGTTCACGCTGTCGGTGCTGCTCTTTACGCTCGCGTCGGCGGCCTGCGGCTTCGCGCACAACTTCGAATCGCTGATCGTGTTCCGGCTCGTGCAAGGGCTCGTGTCCGGGCCGATGGTGCCGCTCTCGCAAACGATCCTGATGCGCTCCTATCCGCCCGCGAAGCGCGGACTCGCCCTCGGCCTCTGGGCGATGACCGTGATCTGCGCGCCGATCTTCGGTCCCGTGATGGGCGGCTACATTACCGACAACTTCACGTGGCCGTGGATTTTCTACATCAACGTGCCGATCGGCCTGTTCTCGGCGATTTGCGCGTACCTGCTGCTGCGCGGCCGCGAGACGAAGACGACGCAGCAGCGCATCGACGTGATCGGCCTCGCGCTGCTCGTGACCGGCGTGTCGTGCCTGCAGATGATGCTCGACCTCGGCAAGGACCGCGACTGGTTCAATTCGACGTTCATCGTGACGCTCGCGGTGATCGCGCTCGTGTCGATCGCGTTCCTGCTCGTATGGGAGTTGACGGAGGAGGAGCCGATCGTCGATCTGTCACTCTTCAAGGATCGCAACTTCGCGCTCGGCGTCGTCATCATCTCATTCGGCTTCATGGCGTTCTTCGGCTCGGTGGTGATCTTCCCGCTGTGGCTCCAAACGGTAATGGGCTACACGGCCGGCCTCGCGGGCCTCGCCACGGCACCCGTCGGATTGCTCGCGCTGTTCCTCTCGCCGATGATCGGCAAGAACATGCATCGGCTGAATCTGCGCATGGTCGCGAGCTTCGCGTTTATCGTGTTCGCGATCGTGTCGTTCTGGAACTCGACGTTTACGCTCGACGTGTCGTTCGGTGGCGTGATTCTGCCGCGGCTCGTGCAGGGCATCGGCGTGGCGTGCTTCTTCGTGCCGATGACGACGATCACGCTCTCCAGCGTGTCCGACGAACGGCTCGCGAGCGCGTCGGGTCTGTCGAATTTCTTCCGCACGTTGTCGGGCGCGATCGGCACGGCCATCAGCACGACGTTCTGGGAGAACGACACGATCTATCACCATGCGATGCTCGCCGATACGGTCAACGTGTATTCGCCGAATACCAATGCCTATACGAATGCGCTCGCGGGCGTCGGGCTTTCCGGCGACAGCCTCACTGCTCAGTTGAACCAGGTGGTGACCTCGCAGGCGTACATGATGGCCACCAACGATTTCTTCCGCATTTCCTGCGCGGCGTTTCTCGTGCTGGCGGTGCTGGTGTGGATCACGAAGCCGCGCAAGGGCGTGGGGCCTTCGATGGGGCATTGAGCCGTTGCACGCCGATGCGGCGAGCGCGCATGCCGACGCTCGAGCGCCGCGTGTCGTTCGCATCGGCGTAACGTGTTGTTGATGCGTGGGGCGTACCTGTGCGATCACTGCGACGCACGCCCCGCGCACTACTGCGACATCGCCTCGCCGTTCGGCGTCGCCGGCGGCTTTTCCGGCATTGCTTCCGGATGCATCGCGGCAGGCTCCGGCGATTGCGCGGGCTTTGCTCCACCCTGCGGCGCTTCAGCACTCGCGCCTCTCACGTACTGCTTGAAATCGGCGCCCGCTTGCCACGGGTTCGGCTTGCATCCCAATGCGCCGTCGCAATGCGCGGAGAAGCCGATGGTCGCGGTGCCATCCGGATTCTCGGTGCGCGTGATCTGATACGCGAGTGCGCGCTTGCCGCCATCGGGGCCGGTGGTCTGGATCAGCGAATCGGTTGCGGTTTCGATCTTGTACTTCGAATGACTCGCTACCCATGACTGCGCACGTTGCCACCAGAGATCGCATTCGGTCCGGCTCGAACACGTCAACGGTGTGGTCGCGATCTGCATGACGTCCGGATCGACCTGGCCCTGCGTCGAACACCCTGCCGTCGCCACCAGACACAGCGCGGCCCACAGACATTTGCTCATCACGTTGGTACCTCCCGCTGCGGAGCGTGTCATACCACTTTGGACCGCAACGCCGGGGCGGTGTTTCATGCGCCTCGGAGAATCGTTGGCGCGCGCGGAGAATTTGCCGATCGGTGGCGCGAACCGCAAGTGTCGTGCGTAAAGCCTACCAGCTGCCTACTCGTAGCCTACCCGCGGCTCATTTGCACGATGCCCTGGGTCGAATGGCGCGGCGAACAAAAAAGCGGCCACGTGGGCCGCTTTCTCTTTCTTCACATCAGTTGCGCGTCGTTCAGACGCTAAAACGATTGAGCGTATACGCCCGATAAGCAGCGACGAACGCATCGAACGAACCGACTTCTTCGCGTTCGAGCTTCGCCTGTTCGTCGAGCGATTGTACCGCGAGGTCGGCGAACTCTTTCGCCTTCGCGGCATCGAGCGGACGCGAGCGGAAATACGCGGCATGTGCCTCGCTCTGTTCGAGACCGAACGCGATAAAGCTCTGCTGCCTGTCGCGCATCGTTTGCAGCACGCGCGCCGACGGCGTCAGCGACGCGTCCGCGAGTTTCGCGCGTTGCGCGGCCACGGCGCGCGCATGCGCGTCGCCGCCCTGCAGCGTGTCGAGCGCGGCCGCGGCCGCGTCGATCTTCGCGAGCAGTTCGTCGGCCCAATCGGTCATCGCAACGGTCTTGCCGTCGCGGATCAGTTCGAGGCCGGGCTTGCGGCCTTCCATCGTCACGCGGCCGAAGTTCTGGTTCGCTTCGGCATAGGCGGGCGGCGGCAACGGCGCGCTGTCCTCGAGTGCACAGACGAGCAGATAGGCGTCGAGAAAGCGCGAGGTCTCCAATGAAATACCGGTCGGCTCGAACGGATCGATATCCATGCAACGCACTTCGACGTATTGCACGCCGCGCGCGGCGAGCGCGTGCAGCGGCCGCTCGCCCGGATACGTGACGCGTTTCGGACGAATCGTCGAATAGAACTCGTTTTCGATCTGCAGCACGTTGGTGTTGATCTGCACCCACTCGCCGTCGCGTTGCGTGCCGATCTGCTCGTAGGCCGGATAGGGCTGGCTCACCGCCTTCGCGAGCGCGTCGAGATAGCCGGGCAGCGTGTCGTAGTCGGCGTGCAGCGCGGCTTGCGCGGTGGTGTTCGAATAGCCGAGATCGCTCATGCGCAGGCTTGTTGCGTACGGGCGATACAGCGTGTCGGCGTCGAAGCTGTCGAGCGCGTGCGGGCGATCGCGCAGGAAGCGGCGATCGAGCGCCGGCGACGCGCCGAACAGATACATCAGCAGCCAGTTCGTGCGGCGGAAATTGCGGATCAGCGCGAGGTAGCGCTCGGACTGGAAATCGACGGCGTTCGCGGTGGACTGCTGATCCGCATGCAGCTGCCGCCATACTTCTTCGTTCAGCGAATAGTTGTAGTGGATGCCTGCGATGCACTGCATCGCGCGGCCATACCGCAGCGCGAGGCCGACGCGATACACGTACTTGAGCCTGCCGATGTTCGAGCTGCCGTAGTGCGCGATCGGAATGCCCTCGTCGGCGGCGGGCAGGAGGCCCGGCATCGAGTTGTTCCAGAGGATCTCGCCGCCGAGTTCGGCATAGACGAAACGATGCAGCGTGTCGAGTTTTGCGAGCGTGTCGGCAACGTCCTGTTCGGCCGGCGTAATCAGTTCGAGCAGCGCTTCGGAGTAGTCCGTGGTCAGCGAAGGATGCGTGAGCGCCGAGCCGAGAGCGCGCGGATGCTGCGTCATCGCGAGCTGGCCGTCGTGCGTGACGCGCAGGCTTTCCTTTTCGATGCCGCGCAGGCCGCGTATCAGCGCCTCGCGTTGCGGGCTCGAGGTCAGCACGGACAGGCGGTGCGAGAACGCATCGGTCGTGCGGGAAGGTTTCGTGTTTGGCATTGATGCGAGTCGCGCGTTGCCGCCGCAGCGTACCGCCTGGCCTGATTATCACCTGATGTTTCGCTGGCGATACGGCGGGACGGTGCGGCGACAACGTTCGGCGGAATTTTCAGTAGCGGGCACTTTAACATCTCGCCAGAACGGCTGCTTGCGGCCACTTCGGCGGGATGCGCGCGCTGCTTGCCGGCGCGCCGCATCTGCTGTTCCGGCGACGCAACTCGCTGCTGCATGTTGCGTGACGCTATTCGTGCAGCGATCGCAAACCGCGTACGGCGGGTCGCCTCGCCTCACCTGGCCGTCGACATGACGGCCGTCGACTCAACCGCCACGGGCCGCGCCTGCTCGATCCGCGATCTCGTTCCACAGATGCATCGCCGCGTACGCGCGATATGGCCGCCACGCATCGGTGCGGCTGCGCTGCTGCGCGGGGCGCACGAGCGACGGATCGCGCGCGCAGATTGCCTGCATCAGCACGAGGTCCGACGCGGGCCACGCGTCGGGGTCGCGCCAGGCGCGCATCGCGACGTACTCGACGGTCCACGGGCCGATGCCCGCGAGCGCGAGCAAGGCGCCTCGCAGGCTCGTGGCGTCGACGGTGTCGCTGTCGAGCGGCACCTCGCCGCTCGCGACCGCGCGCGCGAAGCCTTGCAAGGCGGCGACGCGTTTGCCCGGCATGCCGATCTGCGCGAGGTCGACCTCGGCCAGCGCGGCGGGCGTCGGGAAACGCCACGCGGTGTTCTCATGCGGATGAGCTTCGATGCGCTCGCCCGCGCGCTGCACGAGCCGTCCGATGATCGTCGTCGCGGCCTTCACGCTGACCTGCTGGCCGACGATCGCGCGCACCACGAGCTCGAAGCCGGACCATGCGCCCGGCACGCGCAGGCCGGGCACCGCCTCGACGAGCGGCGCGAGCCACGGATCGGCGGCGAAGCCCGCGGCAATCTGCTTCGGATCGGCGCGCAGGTCGAACATCTTCGCGATCGGCGCGGCGAGCGCGTCGGCGTGACGGCTCGCGGGCCCGTCGATACTCGCGACGATGCAGCGCTTGCGCGGATGCAGACGCACGCTGAGCGTGCCGCCGTCGCCGTTCCAGTCGATCGCGCGGCGATACGCGCCGTCTTCGACGGCTTCGACGCCCGGCGTCGCGCGGCCGCCGAAAAAGCGCAGCAGGCGCGGCCAGTCGAAGGGTGGTTTGAAGGGCAGTTCGAGGGTTGCGACGTCGTTATGCGTAGTCACGCGGCGTGGTCCAGTCGGGATGTTGTTGTCTTGGCGGGGTTCGGGCTCGCGTCGTCGCGGCCGGTTTTGCGGCGGCCCGCCTCGCTGGCGCCGTGCGCCGCGTCGCCGGCGTGCTGCGCCTCGTTGTCGAGCAAGGCGGCCTTGCGCGGCAGCCCCCAGCGATAGCCGGCGAGCGCCCCGCCCTTCTGCACGACGCGATGGCAGGGAATCGCGAGCGCGACCGGATTCGTCGCGCACGCGCTTGCCACCGCGCGCACGGCGCGTGGCGAGCCGACCGCCTCGGCGATTTGCGAATAGCTGCGCGTTTCGCCGTACGGAATGCGCCGCAGCGCGTCCCACACGCGCTGCTTGAACGCGGTCGAGGCGATGTCGAGCGGCAGGTCGACGTCCTGGCGGGTGCCGCGCAGATACGCGTCGATCTGCGCGACGAACGGCGCGAGCCCGGCGGCGTCTTCGCAGAGCGCCGCGTTGGCGAATTCGCCGCGCAGTTCGTCGATGAGCGGCGCGGGGTCGTCGCCGAAACCGATCTTGCAGATGCCTTTGTCGGTCGCGGCGACGAGCACGAAGCCAAGCGGGGTCGGCGCGCTCGCGTAGCGGACCGTGAGCCCCGCGCCCTTGCGGCGATACGCGGACGGCGCCATGCCGAGTTCGGCCGGCGCGCTGTCGTACATCCGAGACGGCGAGCCGAAGCCGGCGTCGAGCGTCGCGCGCGTGACGTCGGCGCCGCCCTTCAGCGCATCGCGCAACGCGGCCCCGCGCTGCGCGGCCTGGTACTGGCGCGGCGACACGCCGACCACGCGCTTGAAGAGGCGTTGCAGGTGGAACGGGCTCACGTGCACGGCGTCACTCAGTTGCGCGAGCGTGAGGCGCTGCTGCGGATCCGCGTCGAGCGCGGCGCACGCGCGATTCACGATGTCGAGTTCGCGCGGCAGGCCGCCGGGCTGGCAGCGCTTGCAATCGCGGAAGCCCGCGGCGCGCGCGGCGGCGGCATCGGTGAAGAAGGCGACGTTCTCGCGACGTGGCTGGCGCGACGCGCACGACGGCCGGCAGAACACGCCGGTCGTCCTGACCGCGTAGAAGAAGACGCCGTCGGCTTCGCGCTCGCGACGGGTGACGGCGGCCCAGCGGTCGTCGTCGGTGAGCCAGCGGGTGGCGTTGGATTCCTCGCCGGTGGCGGTGCGGATTGCGGCGGAATGGCGGTTGGCGTTCATGATCGTTCCGTGGTCCCTGATGGGCAGGCAATGTCGATGCTCATCAATGTAGGTCCGATGGCGACACACTACGCTCCGGTTCTTGCTCTGTCATTGCAGCCCGCTTTTCCCTACTCGTAACGGGGTCAAAACCCGCCGAATCTCCTTTCAGACGCTTTCAACTCACCTGTAAACCCGCTCCAGGCGGGCGTTTTGCCTCAAATCGCGACAATTTGGCCCGATACCGGGTTTTCCCTTAAAAAGTTATTGCGTCGCATCAACCCGATGTGTATATTAGTACCTGTCTCCTCCATGTCTCCTCCTGATATGGATTCAGCCCGCTCCAATCGAGCGGGCTTTTTTTTGCCCGTCGTTTTTCCCTTCCCCTCCCTCGATCCCGCCGCGCGGTCCTTTCTCCTACACTTCGCTCATTGGTTCTCCGAACCGGCAAGAGGGTGTCCGAGATGAAAATCCATATTCGCGAGATCGACCACGTCGTGATCCGGGCGACGAACGTCGAGACGCTCGCGCGTTTTTACTGCGACGTGCTCGGCTGCAGTCTCGAAAAGGAGCAGCGCGAGCTGGGTCTTACGCAATTGCGCGCGGGACGTTCGCTGATCGATCTGCTGCAGGTCGGCGCAAAGCTCGATCGCGCGGAAAACGGTATGCCGGGCACGGGACGCAATCTGGATCACCTGTGCCTGCGCATCGAATCGTTCGACGTCGCAGCGCTCACGGCGCATCTGGCCGCGCATGGCGCGCGGATCGGCGAACAGGGCGTGCGTTATGGCGCGGACGGCTTTGGGCCGTCGCTGTATCTGTTCGACCCGGAAGGCAATATGGTCGAACTGAAGGGGCCGCCGGACGCGGCGCGGGTGACGTCGCTCTGAGCTTCGGCCAGGGGGCGCTCGGGCCGCCGCGAGCGACGTTGGCCGGTCAGGCCGGCGCCGGCTTCGCGTAGAACTCAGGCGTCGGCGGGCGCCTTCAACACCGTCCAGTCGATTTTCACCGCGTCGGCCTCGGCGCTGCCGAGCCACGCTTCACCATCCTGTACCGTGCATTGCAGCCGCATCGTGCGTTCGGCAAGCGAGCCGAGCGATGCGGCGACGTCCTCGCCGAGCGTCCACACCGTCACGTTGCGCAGACGCTCGACCTTGTTGCGCACGCCCTGCCACCAGATGTCCGAGGTCCGCCCGCCGTACGCGATCACGACTACGTGATTGGCGCGGCCGCTCGCCTTCGCGATGCGCCGCTCGTCGGGCTGGCCGACCTCGATCCACGTTTCGATCGCGCCGGTGAGGTCTTTCTGCCACAAGTCCGGCTCGTCGACATCCGACAAGCCTTTGCAGAACTCGAGCCGTTCCTGCGCGAACAGCGCGAACGCCGCGACGCGGACCATCATCCGGTCGTCGGTTTCCGAGGGGTGACGGGCGATCGTCAGCGAATGGTCGGCGTAATAGTGCCGGTCCATGTCCGCGATCTGTAGTTCCGCCTTGTAAATCGTCGATTTGAGAGCCATGCCGTTGCTGAACCAGGCGCTCGCTCCACCGGAGCGAACGGAAAAAGAATCGTCGACGGCGCGTTGCCGTCTGTCGTATTTGCCATGCATCGCGTGTTCCTCCCGCGCCGTCAGCCGGTGCCTATGACGACGGAAGGAGCATTTATCGGGCCACCACGGGCTCCAGCGGCGCGCCGTAGACCTCGCGAGCCGCGTCGCGCAAGGCGTCGAGTACGATCACGGCGGCCGGCGCCAGCAGATGCGACTGGCGCGTGATGATACCGAATGTATCCATCCTGTACGGTAAATCGATCGGTACCCGTTTCAATACGCCGTACTGTTGGTATTGACGCGCCACTTCCTCAGGTAAAACCGCCAACATGTCGCTTTGCAGGAGCAGGCTCGAAATAGCCAGAAAATTGTTCGTATTGACGACATTTTGCGGCGGATTCAGGCCGATCTGCGAAAACATCAGATCGAAGCGGTGGCGCAGCACGCTGCCCGGCGGATGCAGAACCCAGCTCGCGTTGACGATTCCGCGCAATGTCAAACCTGTCTCATTTTCGAGAGGATGGCCGGGCCGGGCGACCACGCAGAGCGGTTCGTCGGCGAGCGGCTCGTAGCGCACGTCGGTCTTGAGCTGGTTCTGCCGTTCGAGCACGCGGCCGACCATGATGTCGAGATCGCCTTCGGCGAGGCGCGGCAGCATCACGTCCGAGGTCTCGATGTCGGCCCAGATCTGCAATTGCGGATAGCGCTCCTTCACGTTCGCGATCGCACGCGGCACCATCGCCGCGGCGGCGGCCGCGATCACGCCGATGCGCACCTGGCCCGCGAGCCCCGAGCGCAGCGCCGAGATTTCGTCGTGCGCCTGGCTCAGGTTCGACAGCACCATGCGCGCGTGGCGGATCATCACCTCGCCGTAGAGCGTTGCGTGCATGCCGTGCGGCGTGCGGTCGAACAGGCTCACTTCGAGCATGTCCTCGAGTTCCTTGAGCAGCCGCGACGCGGCCGGCTGCGTCATGCCGAGCACGTCGGCCGCGCGCCGCACGTTGCCCTCTTCCTCCATTGCCGCGAGCAGCAGCAGCTGGCGCGTCTTGAGCCGCGCTCGCACGAACCAGTTCGAATAGCTACGCGTCATCGCGTTGTCTCCTTCCGTTTTCGGCGCGCGGCTTGCTGCCCCGAACCGCCCGTCGTGGTGACGGCGGCCGGTCGCCGCGCTTCAGGGCGCCATGATGCCATATCGAAACTGATATCGGAGAGACCTAAAAAGGGATTGGAAAGTTATGACGGCCGCTCATACCATTCGTGGACTTTGTGAGCTTCGCCCGCGCTTGCCGCCTTTTTCCATGCCACGCCGTTTCCGTCGATGAACCGCGATCCGCTCGTCCCGCTCGTTGCCAGCCCGTTTCGCCATTACATCAATGGTGGATGGGAGACCGGCGCGACCGCGGGCATGTCGTTCAATCCGTCGGACCTGGGCGACCCGGTCGGCGAATACGCGCGGGCCGACGTGCGGCAGACCGACAGTGCGATCGAGGCCGCCCACGCGGCGTTTCGCGACTGGTCGCTCGCGTCGGCGCAGCGCCGCGCGGACGCGCTCGACGCGATCGGCAGCGAAATGCTCGCGCGCCGCGACGAACTGGGGCGGCTGCTGGCGCGCGAAATCGGCAAGGTGTTGCCCGAAGCGCTCGCCGAAGCGACGCGCGCGGGCCAGCTCTTCAAGCTGTTCGCGGCCGAGGCCTTGCGAGCATTCGCCGAGCCGCTCGCGTCGGCGCGCGCCGGCGTCGAGATCGACATGACGCGTGAGCCGCTCGGCGTGGTCGGCATCATCGCGCCGTGGAGCGCGCCGCTCGCGATCGCCGCGGCCAAGATCGGCGCCGCGCTCGCGCACGGCAACTGCGTCGTCTACAAGCCGGCCGAATCGGCGCCGGCCTGCGCGGCGGCCTTGGCCTCGATCATCAGCCGCGCGGGTTTGCCGGCCGGCGTGTTCAACCTCGTGATGGGCAGCGGCCGCAAGGTCGGCGCGCGCATCGTCGGGCATCCGCTCGTCGCGGCGATCAGCTTCACGGGCTCGACCGAAACCGGCACGCGCGTGCTGCAGGCGGCCGCCGCGCGCCAGGCACGCGTGCAGCTCGAAATGGGCGGCAAGAATCCGTTCGTCGTGCTCGCCGACGCCGATCT
Organism: Burkholderia sp. Ax-1724; assembly: GCF_011752995.1. Taxonomy (GTDB): domain Bacteria; phylum Pseudomonadota; class Gammaproteobacteria; order Burkholderiales; family Burkholderiaceae; genus Paraburkholderia. The sequence continues at coordinate 26,055 of NZ_VWWL01000039.1, read as the reverse complement.
CGACGGCGCGGTCGAGGCGGCGCTGACCGGCGCCTATAGCGCGACGGGCCAGCGTGGCACGGCGTCGGCGCGGCTCATCGTCGAGCGCGCGGTGTTCGCGCCGTTCGTCGACGCGTTGCAGGCGAAGCTCGCCAGACTCACCGTCGATCACGCGCTGAAGCACGGCACCGACATCGGTCCGGTCGCGAACGCGGCGCAGCTCGAACGCAATCTCGACTACGTGCGCATCGGCGAGCAGGAAGGCGCGCAACTGCTGCACGGCGGCCGGCCTCTGGAGCGCGCGACGCGCGGCTATTTCTTCGAACCCGCGCTGTTTATCGGCGAGGCGGAGCACCGCATCGCCCGCGACGAGATTTTCGGGCCGCTCGCGGTCGTGCTGCGCGCCGACGACTACGAGCACGCGCTCTATCTCGCGAACGACACCGCCTATGGTTTGTGCGCCGGCATCTGCACGCGCTCGCTCGAACGCGCGCGGCATTTTCGCCGCCATGTGCAGAGCGGGCTCGTGACGATCAATCTGCCGACCACCGCCGTCGAGCATCACGGACCCGGCGGCGGGCGCAAGGCCTCGGCCTATGGCGCGACCGACGCGGCGTTCTGGACGGCCGTGAAAACGGCCTACGTGGCGGGCTGAGCGCCATGAGCCGCGCTCACGCATTCGCTACCGGTTGCGCGCATCGGCTCACGCGGCGCTTCATGTGCTGCTCGCGCTTTCGTCCGCAACCTCACCCGCAAATTCACCCGGATTCGCGCGACGGCTGAGGCCGCCGCGCACTGCCCTGCTGCAATTACACGACATCAATGCAGCTTTTCAACCTCAGGAGACAAAGATGACCAGCAAGCTTCGCCGTTTGACCCTGACCGCGATGGCCGCAGCGGCCCTCGCCGCGCCGTTTGCCGCGCAACTGTCCGCACGCGCCGATGAGCCGCTCAAGGTCGGCTTCCTCGTGAAGATGCCGGAACAGGCGTGGTTCATCAACGAACAGAAGGCCGCGACCGCGCTCGGTCAGAAGGACGGCTTCTCGGTCGTCAACATCGGCACGCCGGACGGCGAAAAAGTGCTGGCCGCGATCGACAACCTCGGCGCGCAGGGCGCCAAGGGCTTCGTGATCTGCGCGCCCGACGTGCGTCTCGGACCGGCGATCCAGGCGCGCGCGAAGCGCTACAACATGAAGTTCGTGACCGTCGACGATCAACTGGTCGACTCGACCGGCAAGCCGCTCGCGAACGTGCCGCACCTCGGCATGTCCGCGTTCAAGATCGGCAATCAGGTGGGCCAGGCGATCAGCGACGAAATGAAGCGCCGCGGCTGGAAGCCCGAGGAAGTCGGCGCGCTGCGCATCACCGACTATGAACTGCCGACCGCGAAACTGCGCACCGACGGCGCGACGCAGTCGCTGCTCGCGGGCGGCTTCAGGAAGGAAAACATTTTCGACGCGCCGCAGAAAACGACCGACGACGAAGGCGGCTTCAACGCGGTATCGCCGGTGCTCGCACAGCATCCGAACATCAAGAAGTGGGTGATCTTCGCGCTCAACGAGGAAAGCGTGCTCGGCGGCGTGCGCGCGACCGAGCAGCTGCATATTCCGGCCGCGGACGTGATCGGCGTCGGCATCAACGGTGCGGGCGAAGCATTCGCCGAGTTCCAGAAGAAGGAGCCGACCGGCTTCTACGGCACGATCGCCGTGAGTTCGACGAACCACGGCAAGGAGAGCACCGAGAACCTCGTCGAGTGGATCAAGGACGGCAAGCAGCCGCCCGCCGACACGCAGACCACCGGCAAGCTGATGGTGCGCGACAACTGGCTGGACGTGCGCAAGGAGCTTGGTATTTGAGGCGCGGCATTTAACCCGCGGCATTGGGCTCGCAGTATTTCACCGGCATTTAAGCGAGGTTTCTCGCCGCCGTGGCGGGCCGCATCGCGCTCGTATGTTCATGCGTTCATGTGTTTAGCCGCACGAGCGCGAGGTGGCCCGCGCAGGTTCCACCTGTTTGAGGTTTCTCGATGACGTCCTTCTCCACCGGGTCCCACGACGGCGCGGCGGCGCTCGCGCCCTCGCCCGCTTCCGGCGACCCTTATCTGCAACTCGACGGCATCACCGTGCGCTTTCCGGGCGTGCTCGCGCTCGACCAGGTCTCGCTCGAAGTACGGCGCGGCGAAGTGCATGGCCTGATGGGCGAAAACGGCGCGGGCAAATCGACGCTGCTGAAGGTGCTGTCCGGCGTCAATCATCCGGTCGCGGGCACGCTGTCGCTCGACGGCGTCGAGCAGCAGTTTGCGACGACCAAAGCGGCGATCGCGGCGGGCATCGCGATCATCTATCAGGAACTGCATCTGGTGCCGGAGCTGACCGTCGCCGAAAACCTGATGCTCGGCGCGTTGCCGAATCGCTTCGGTATCCTCGACGAAAAGGCGCTCGTCGCACGCGCGATGCGCGAGCTCGAACGGCTCGGCGAAAAGATCGACCCGTCGCAGCAGGTCAAGCATCTGTCGATCGGCCAGCGGCAGATGATCGAGATCGGCAAGGCGCTGATGCGCGACGCGCGCGTGATCGCCTTCGACGAGCCGACCAGTTCGTTGTCGTCGCGCGAAACGACGCAGCTGTTCCGCATCATCCGCGCGCTGAAGGCCGAAGGCCGCGCGATCATCTACGTCACGCACCGGATGGACGAGGTGTACGAACTGTGCGATCGCGTCACCGTGTTTCGCGACGGCCGCCGCATCGACACGTTCGAGGCCGGCGCGGAACTCGATCGCGACCGGCTGATCAGCTGCATGGTCGGCCGCTCGATTACCGACGTGTATGGCTATCGCACGCGCAACCTCGGCGACGTGCAACTCGACGTGAAGGCGCTGCTAGGACCGGGGCTGCGCGAGCCGGCTTCGTTCGCCGCGCGCAAGGGCGAGATCGTCGGCTTCTTCGGGCTCGTCGGCGCGGGCCGCTCCGAGTTGATGAAGCTGATCTACGGCGCGGTGAAACCGAGCGCCGGCGAGATTGCGCTGAAGGGCCGGCGCGTGCAGTTCGCGACGCCGCGCGACGCGGTGCGCGCCGGTGTTGCGCTGTGTCCCGAGGATCGCAAGCAGGAAGGCATCGTCTCGATCGCGTCGGTATCGGACAACCTCAACATCAGTTGCCGCCGCCACTTCAGCCGCTTTCACGTGCTCAACGGCCGCAAGGAAGCGCAGACCACGCGCGAGTTCATCGGCAAGCTCGCGATCAAGACGCGCAACGGCGACACGCCGATCGGCACGCTGTCGGGCGGCAATCAGCAGAAGGTGATCCTGTCGCGCTGGCTCGCGGAAGAGATCGACGTGTTCCTGATGGACGAGCCCACGCGCGGCATCGACGTCGGCGCGCGTAGCGAGATTTACGGGCTGCTGTACGGGCTTGCCGAAGCGGGCCGCACGGTCATCGTCGTGTCGAGTGATCTTGCCGAAGTGATCGGCGTGACCGATCGCGTGATCGTGATGAAGGAAGGACGCATCGTCGGCGATTTGCCGAAAGCGCAGGCCACGCCCGATGCGCTGATCAAGCTCGCGTTGCCGCGCTGAGCGTCGGGCCGATCGCGCTGGGCTCACTTTGCTTCACGCCCTGCTTGCCCGCTCGCTCGCCAACTCGGTGAACGCAACCGGAACGCGCCGTTGCAAGCGCACTACCGCAGCCAAAACGGCACGAAAAACCGCATGAAAAACGGCATTAAAACGGCATTAAAACGGAACAGACACCATGAATACACCTTCAACCGATTCCTCGACCCCCGCCGTCGCCGCCACGGGTCTCACCGCGCGAGCCGCGCGCACCTGGGACCTCATCAACAAATCCGGCATCGTGATGGTGTTCATCATCCTGTTCGCGGTGCTGTCGTTCACGGTTCCCGACTTTCTGAGCACGCGCAACATCCAGGGCCTGCTGCTCTCGGTCACGCTGATCGGCTCGATCTCCGTCACGATGATGTTCGTGCTCGCGCTCGGCGAGGTGGATCTGTCGGTCGCGTCGATCGTCGCGTTTTCGGGCGTGGTGGCGTCCGTGCTGATTACCGCGACGCATAGCGTGTTCATCGGCATCGTGGCCGGCGTGCTCGCGGGCGGCGCGGTCGGGCTCGTGAACGGCACGCTCGTCGCGCGCTACAAGATCAACTCGCTGATCGTCACGCTCGCGATGATGGAAGTCGTGCGCGGCCTCGCCTACATCACGTCGAACGGCGACGCGGTGATGATTTCCGAAGAGCGCTTCTTCGATCTCGGCGGCGGTTCGTTCCTCGGCATCTCGTATCCGATCTGGAGCAACATCGTCGGCTTCGTGCTGTTCGGCTTTCTGTTGAAGAAAACCGTGTTCGGCAAGAACGTGCTGGCCGTCGGCGGCAATAGCGAAGCGGCCGTGCTCGCGGGGCTGCCGGTCACGCGCATCAAGATCACCGTGTTCGTGCTGCAAGGTCTCGTGACCGGCTTCGCGGGCGTGATGCTCGCGTCGCGCATGAGCCTCGGCGATCCGAAGACGTCGGTCGGGCTCGAACTCGGCGTGATTTCGGCCTGCGTTCTCGGCGGCGTGTCGCTGACAGGCGGTGTCGCGACGATTTCGGGCGTGCTGGTCGGCGTGCTGATCATGGGCTCGGTGCAGGACGCGATGAGCCTGCTGAACGTGCCGACGTTTTACCAGTACCTGATTCGCGGCGGCATTCTGCTGCTCGCGGTGCTGTTCGACCAGTTCCGCCGCAGCAAGCGCGTGCACTGACGCCCGCTTGCCCCGCTCTTTGCCGGTTTTTCCTGCGCTTGCGAGAAGGCGTGCTGCCGATGCGGATTGCTAATCCGCATCGGCTTTTTTATTGCATCGCCGTATTGCATCCTCGGTAGGCAAAGGGCAATAAAAAAACGGCCGGGCATCACGATGCCGGGCCGCTTCTTGGCTCACGTGTTCATGCTGCCCGCTTTCAAAACCGGCAGTTGCACACGTCAATCCGCATTCCGGCTTTTGCCGGAAAAACGGTACTCCCTATTGCAGGGGTTTTGACTATTGCCTGATAAACCGGTCGTTTGCCCAGAGTCCTTCGGTGTCGCTATTGCTGGAATTCACGAACTCGACGTCGTGGCCGACCACGCGCACGACCCGGAAACTGGAATCCTGCGGCGTCGATACGCATTGAAATCCGGAGAAGAATTCCTGCATCTGCTGCTGTTCGCCGGCTTGCGCATGCTGGTCGGCGGCATCGAGCTTATCCTTCGACACGCAGCCATACGCATTGGCCTTGAACTGAATCGTTTGCTGCGGCTTGATCATGACGTCTTGCGCCTGAACGCTTGCGGCAGCCAAACCCGCCATGGCGAAAACAACGGCGATTCGAGTTTTCATTTTTTTCCTCCGGTGCAGGTCAGAATGCTCAGGTTAGCTATGTATTTAACTTTAACGGCGGACCCGCAACTTGCACTTTAGGAGAACGGGAAAGAAGGACAAGCACATTTTGTGTGCGGTCGCAACAGTGGCGGATTGTCGCACCTCATGCCGCATCTGATTAATCCTTGAGCAGGTGCCTGAACGAGCCGGAATGAAACGGATAACTAAAAGATCGACGGCGCGCACGCCTTTAACAGGTAATGCATTGCACGGCGTATTCGCGTAAACGCGCAGCATCAATTAAGCGATTTAATAAAATGAATGCGCGGATTTTGTGCGACGCACACAAAGTCATCGGGCGGGCAAAGCCAGTCATGCGAAATAACGGTGTATGTGCAGAAGATAAACGATGCCAGGTGCGCAACGGCTCGCCTGGCCGCACTCGCTAAATCACTCCGAACGCGTGTCGGATTTGAAGAAATCCGCCTGAAACAGGCACATGCGCAGCGCATTGTGATACTGGCCGTTGCTGAAAAATTCCTCGATCAATTCGGCCTCGTGCCTGAAGCCGCATTTCTCGTAAACGTGAATCGCCGCCGCATTCGATTTATCGACGATCAGGTAGAGCTTGCGCATGTTCAGAACCGAAAACGCATAGTCGATCGCGAGGCGGGTCGCGACGCTCGCGTAGCCGCGACCCTGCGCATGCGGCGCGATGATGATCTGAAACTCGCCGCGCCGATGGATGTAGTCCAGCTCGATCAGCTCGACGAGCCCGACCGTCGCACCCTTGTTGTCGATCGCGACGAAGCGCCGCTCGCGCAGATCGTGCACGTGCTCGTCGTAGAGCTGGCTCAGTTCGGAGAAGGCTTCATAAGGCTCTTCGAACCAGTACCGCATGATCTTGGCGTCGTTGTTCACGTCGTGGACGAAGCGCAGATCGGTGCGTTCGAGCGGGCGCAGGCTCAGTTCGCGGCTACGTTCGATGGTCATGGCATTCCCCTTGAGAGCCAGCGGTTCGGATCCCGGCGTTGCATGCAGCGCATGTAACGCGGTCTTTTTTTCACGTCGATGCCGGTTAGTCTACGTGTAACGAGGGCGAGTTCGCGGCGGGCGCTGGGCGCCGGGCGCATGCAAGGCGTCGTTGCCCCGCGTGCGGTAAAGCATGCGCCAGGCGCAAAGCCGCGCGAACAGGCGAGGGCAGCGCGGTGTTTCGCCAGCGGCCGCCAGCATCGAGCGTTTATGCGCGGCGAGACGCCTGACGGGCATAAGCGGTGCTCTACAATGAAATCATGCTCCTGTGATGGAGGCTATCGTGAGCGAGCACCTGATATTGGGAATCTTTCTGGTGGTTCCGCTGCTGATCGTCGCGTTTCTTTTCTCAGACGAACTGTGGCAGGAACACCGTCATCTGCACGAAGGGCGACCGTTGCATGCGCGGCCGAGGCGCATCGACTGGCGCCATCCGCTGCGCCGTTCGCGCGATCATCGGCTGTGAGGTTGGGCGGTGGATCGACCATGAAGCGGACGTGAAGTCCAGGGCATGCTATTGCCCGGCGCGCCCGAAAAAAAGCCTGCCGCTCAGGCAGGCTAAAAAAGAGATCCACACTCAATGCCTTGAGTTACAAGGCAGTAGACAGTCTAGCGGCGCTGCGCCTATTGGTGGTTTCAACGGCTTTTACAGATGTTACGGCGCATGACCTGCATGGCCCATGTGACTTAAGTGGCAACTTCAGGTCTGGGCGGCAAATGGCGTCGGCGGCTAACCGGCCGGGCACGCCCGGCCTCAATCGGCGCGCCAATGCGCGCGAATCCGTTTGGCCAGCGCTTCGAGCGTGTCCGCGTCGGCGGGTTCGCGCGCATGCATTTTCAGCGGATGGCCTTCCCAGCGCGGAATCACGTGGAAATGCACATGCGGCACGGTTTGTCCGGCCGCCGCGCCATTGAACTGGCCGATGAACACGCCGTCCGGGCGCAAGGCCGCGCGCACGGCAATCGCGAGCTTCTGCGCCATGCGCATCGACGCGACCAGCGAGGCGTCCGACAGATCGAAAATTTCCGCGACCGCTTCCTTCGGCACGACGAGCAGATGACCGTCGGCCTGCGGCATCAGGTCCATAAAGGCCAGAGCACGGTCGCTTTCGGCCACCTTGATGCACGGTAATTCGCCGCGCAGAATTTTCGCGAACGGGTTGCTGTCGTCGTAGCTCATCGCGTTTCCTTTCCTCGTTGGACTGGGTGGGGTTACCGGTCGATAGTAACGGGGCCGCCGCGTTTTTTTGCGCCGTTTTGGGCGTCGCTTTCGGCGCCGCGTTCCTTACGCGGTCTTGCCCGTTCTCCGTCGATTGTCCGCCGCGATTGTTACGCTATCGCCTTGACGGCGAGAAACCGGCTCAACCGCTCGTCGCCACCTGGTTCTTGCCGTCGCGTTTGGCGCGATACAGGCCGACGTCGGCGGCTTCGATCAGCGTCGTCACCGGTTGCACGATCGACGGCACGAGGCTCGCCACGCCGATGCTGATCGTCACGACGCTCGTCGCGGAGCCCGCATGGGTAATCGCGAGGTCTTCGATCGCGATGCGGATTTTTTCCGCGAGCAGCCGCAAGCCGCCGGCGGACGTGCCCGGCACCACCACCGCGAACTCTTCGCCGCCGAAGCGCGCCGCGAGATCGGACGCGCGGCCGAGGCACGATTCGATCGTATGCGCGACGCTCTTGAGCACTTCGTCGCCGGCGACGTGCCCGTAGGTGTCGTTGTAGGCCTTGAAGTTGTCGACGTCGATCATCAGGAAGCCGAGGCCGGTTTTGTCGCGCGCGCCGCGGCGCCATTCGGCGGTGAGGTACTGATCGAGATAGCGCCGGTTCGACAGCCCCGTCAGGCCGTCCGAATGCGTGAGCCGCTGCAGTTCCAGATTGGTCGCGAGCAACTGCTGCTGCGACTGCCGCAGCGCGCGATACGCCTCGTCGCGTTGCAGCAGGTTCAGATACGAGCGCGAGTGATAGCGGATACGCGCGATCAGCTCGATGCGATCCGGCAGTTTCACGAGGTAATCGTTGGCGCCGGCCGCGAACGCCGCGCTTTTCACGAGCGGCTCCTCCTTGGTCGACAGCACGATGATCGGCATGTCGCGCGTGGCCGGATTCTGCCGGTACTGCCGTACCAGCGTGAGACCGTCCGTGCCCGGCATCACGAGATCCTGCAGGATCACCGTGGCGCGGGTGGTCTCGGCGCACTGCACCGCCTCTTCCGGCGACGCGCAGTAGTGAAAGTCGACGCCGGGCTCGCCGGCGAGCGCGAGGCGCACCGCCTCGGCGATGATCGCCTGGTCGTCGACGAGCAGCACCATGATCGGGCACTCGGCCGCGGGCGGGTTGGCGAGGATGCGCGCGAGCGCGTCGTCGATGGCGAGGCTGGGCGCATCTTCCACGTCGAGCGCGTGTGCCGGTGCCTGTGCCGGTGTGTTCGCTTCGTCTGCGGCATGCTGCGCAGCGGCGTTCTGGGGCGGTTTAGGCGTGTCCATGTCGTTCAGCCAGAATGAATATCGGGAAATCCACGTCAATGTGCAAAGGGGGCCTCGCGCTCGCCGATGGCGGCCACGAGCGCGTCGGCGATGCGCGGCAACGGCAGGATCGCGGCGGCGGCGTCGAGCGCGGCGGCCGCCTTCGGCATGCCGTACACGGCGCTCGTGGCCTCGTTCTGCGCGATCGTGTAATGACCCTTGGTGCGCATCGCCTTCAGGCCGATCGCGCCGTCGCGGCCCATGCCGGTCAGCAGCACGCCGACCGCGCGCGCGGGCCAGCGCGCCACCACGCTGTGAAAGAACACGTCGACGGAAGGGCGGTACGGCGTTTCCTCGGGCACGCGCGTGTAGCCGAGCATGTTCGGCAGCTTCAGATGCAGATGGTCGTCGGTGGCGGCGAGCAGCACGACGCCTGCCTGCGGCCGGTCGCCTTCGCGCGCGATGCGCACCGGCAGCGCCGACTGCTGGTTGAGCCAGTCCGCCATGCCCGCGGCGAACGCGGCGTCCACGTGCTGCACGATCACGAGCGCGGCGCCGAAGTCCTTCGGCAGACCGCCGAGCAGGGTCGCGAGCGCGGCCGGCCCGCCCGCCGAGGCGCCGATCGCGACGAGCGGCGGCACGCGGCTGCGCGCACTCGCGCCATCCGCGGGCGCGGCCGCGCGCGGCGCGTGGCGCTCCTTCACGAGCGCGGCCACGCTGTCGACCTTGGCGATCAGCATGGCGATGCTCTTGTGCGCGTCGGGGCCCGAGAGCGACGGCGTATCGACCGCGTCGAGCGCGCCCGCGCCCATCGCTTCGTAGACGCGCCAGGCGTTCGCGCCGACGTCGACGGTGACGATCAGGATCGCGCACGGCGCGCGCGCCATGATGCGGCGCGTCGCCTCGATGCCGTCGACGTTGGGCATCACGAGATCCATCAGCACGATATCGGGCCGCTGCGTGACGCAGAAATCGACGGCCTGCTGGCCGTCCTGCGCGACCCACAGGACTTCGTAGTCCTCGCGCGCCGCGAGTGCGCGCCGCAGTGCCTCGACGGCGAGCGGCATGTCGTTGACGATTCCGATCTTCATCTGTCTTATCCGTAGGCTTCGCCAATCAGATCGCGCACGGCGTCGAGCAGCGCTTCGTCGTGGAAGCTGCCCTTGGCCAGATAATAGTCCGCACCCGCATCGAGACCGGCGCGGCGGTCCTCCTCGCGGTCCTTGTACGACACGATCATGACCGGCAGCGCCTGCAGCTGCGGGTCGCGCTTGATGAGCGTGACGAGTTCGATACCGTCCATGCGTGGCATGTCGATGTCGGTGATGACGAGATCGAAGCGCTCGCTGCGCACCGCGTTCCAGCCGTCCATGCCGTCGACGGCGATCGTCACGTCGTAGCCGCGCGTCGCGAGCAGCTTGCGTTCGAGTTCGCGCACGGTCAGCGAATCGTCGACCACGAGCACGCGCCGTGTCGCGCGCCGCGCGGTTTCGACGCCGCCGTGCTGGGCATGGCTCAGCGTGCCGCCCGTCACGAGCCGCTCGACCGAGCGCAGCCAGTCGTCGACGTCGGCGATCAGCACCGGGTCGCCGTTTTCCATCAACGCGCCGGCCGTGATGTTGCGGATCTTGCCGAGCCGCGCGTCGAGCGGCTGCACGACCAGCATGCGTTCGCCGAGAAAACGGTCGACCACCACGCCGTAGGTCTGCGGCCCGTCGCCGATCACGACCATGCAGACCGTGCCGCTTGCGTTGACAGGCGGCGCGGTCTCGAGAATCTGGTGCGCGGTGACGACGCCGATGCGCTGCCCGCCGAACGCGATGTGCTGATGGCCTTCGAGCAGTTCGATGTCCGCGCGGCTCGCGTGCAGCGTGCGGTTCACGTGCGCGAGCGGCACTGCGTACGGTTCGCCCGCGACTTCGACGAGCAGGCTGCGGATCACCGAGAGCGTGAGCGGCAACTGCATCTGCACGCGCGTGCCGACACCGGGCTCCTGGCTGATGCGCACGGTGCCGCGCACGCGCTTGACGACGTCGTGCACCGCGTCGAGTCCGACGCCGCGGCCCGACACGTCGGTCACCTGGTCGCGCAGCGAGAAGCCGGGCAGGAACAGGAAGTCGAGCAGTTCGGCTTCCGAGAGCCGCGCGGCGGTTTCCTCGCTGGCGAGTTTCTTGCGCGCGATCGACGCGCGCAGGGCATCGAGATCGATGCCGGCGCCGTCGTCGGAGACGGTGATCTGCAACGCGCCGGCGCTGTGGCGCGCTTCCAGCGTGAGCGAGCCTTCCTCGGGCTTGCCGCGCGCGAGCCGCACGGCGGGGGCCTCGATGCCGTGATCGAGCGCGTTGCGCAGCATGTGGCCGAGCGGCGCTTCGAGCAGGTCGAGAATGTCGCGGTCCACCTGGGTCGATCCGCCGATCAGTTGCCAGCGCACTTTCTTGCCGAGCGAACGCGCGACGTCGCGCACCATGCGCGCGAGTCCACCGGTGCCGTCGCCGAACGGGCGCATGCGGCATTGCAGCGCGGCGTCGTAAAGCTGCTGTGACAGATGCGTCGAGCGGCGGTCGAAACTTTCCAGCTCGGCGAGACGTTCGCCGAGCAGTTGCTGCGCTTCGGCGGTCAGGCGCCGCAGTTCTTCGAGCGTGCTCAGCGCGGCCGGATCGAGCGGCAAATCCGCGAGCGTGGCGTGCAGCTGATCGAGCGCGCGGGCGCTGTCGCGCTGCACGCGTTTGGCGCGCAGCATCGATTGCGCGAACGGCTTGAGCCAGCGCGACTCGACCAGCGATTCGCCCGATAGCGACAGCAGGCGGTCGAGGTTGTCGGCGCGCACGCGGAGCATGCGGCCGGATTCGCCCAGCGTGGTGATGCCAGCGGTGCCGGTGGTGCTCCCGGTGCCAACGGTGCCGTTGACCGGGCCAGGCGGGACCGGCGCGCTTGCGGGCGAGGCCGCCGGCGTAGCGATGGCGGCTGCGGTGGAAGCAGCCGACGTGGCCGTTGCTGCGGGCGCGAATGCGGGTGCGGACGCGGCGGCTTCGGCGCGCAGCGCGCTGGCGAGCTGATCGAACGCGTCGTGCGGGTTCGCGGTTGCCGGCGCGCCGGGCTCGCTGCGCAGCGCGGGGCGCTCGAACGCGGCGCCGGGACTGGGCGCCGCTAGAGGCGTTGGCGCGGGCGGCGCCGCGTCGGCAAGCGGTGTACTGCCACCATGCGGTGCCACCCCGGCCATCCGGGCCTGCAAGGCGGCGACGCACGCGCCGACCTCGTCGCGCGCCGCTTCGTCCTCGTCGTTGCCGATGCGCGCGACGATATCGACGCCGCGCAACAGCACGTCGATCCACGCGGCGTCGAGCAGCGCGCGCCCTTCCTGGGCGGCGACGAAGCAGTCTTCCATCGCATGCGCGAGTTCGACGCCGGCCTGCACGCCGACGATGCGCGCCGCGCCCTTCAGCGAATGCGCGGCGCGCATGCAGGCTTCGAGCGCGGCGGCGTCGCCGGGCGTGCGGTCGAGCACGAGCAGGCCGTCGTCGAGCACGCGAGCCTGGTTGCGCGCTTCTTCGCGGAACAGATCGATCAACGACGGGCGGCGCGGGTCGTCCGTCATCCGAGACTCCGGTTCAGTGTGTCGAACAGCGCGTCGGCGTCGAGCAGGCCGACGCTGATGCCGCGCCACGGCGCGACCGCCCGCGTGTGCGTGGCGGCGGTCTCCGACAGGGTGGCGGGCGGCGCGCGGAACGTCGACGGCGCGAAGCGGTGCACGCCGTCGACCTGATCGACCGGCAGCACCGCGTGCTCTTCGTCGCGCGCGATCACGAGCAGGCGCGGCAGATCGAGGCGCGTGCGGTCGTCGCGGGCGGCGGCGGTGTCGGGCTCGAAGCCGAGCAGATGCGCGAGCGACAGGCACACGAGCAACTCGCCCTGCACGTTGACGACCCCGAGCACCGCGCGATGCTGCCGATGCGGCAGCGTATGCACGGTGCGCGTCTGCACGATGCTTTTGAAAATCCGCGTGGGCAGCGCCAGCCATTCGCGGCCGATGCGAAACACGAGCAGCGATTCGCCGGTCTCCCGCGAACGCGATGCGTCATGGCCGTCGGGCAGCGCTTGCGGCGCCGCGTCCTGCTGCGGCAAGGCAGCGAGCGGCGCGGGCTGATCGAGCAGCCGTGCCGCGGCTACCTCGAACACCGGGCAATTGAGGCAGCGCACGTATTCGGCGAGCCGCTCGCACGACGAATCGCCGCGCACGCCGATGCGGTTCCAGCAATCGTCGATGCGGATGTCGCGGAACTCACGCACGGGACGATCCTTGCGCGCGCGCCGCGCGTTGCATCAGCAGGCGCGCGCCGTCGCGATCGCCTTCGAGGTCGAGCAGCGTCGCCAGATGCGCGAGCGCTTCCGGGTGCTGCGGATCGAGATAGATCGCCTTGCGATACTGGGCGCGCGCGACGTTGCTGTCGCCGTTGGCGTCGGCCAGAACGCCGAGCAGGTAGAACGCTTCCGCGTGCGGGGCGTGCTGTTCGAGATACGCGTGGATGGCCGCGGCGGCGTCCGCGAGACGGCCGGCGTCGGCGAGTTCGCGCGCGGCTTGCAGCGTGTCGCGCTCGACGGTCGTGGGGGCCGCCTTGCCTTGGGTAGCGCCTGGGGTGCCGAAGGGGGCCTTGATCTGCGTGCCGAACGGTGTTTCAAGGGGGACGTTGGCGTGCCCATTCATCTGCTGGGCTTGCGCCGGCTGTGGCTGCCATGCCGGTGTCGTGCGCGTCGTGGGCGTGGCCGTGCGTGCCGGCGTCAGCGGCCTCGTCCACGGCGACGCGCCGGCACCGAACACTGCAACCCGCGCCGCGCCGTCGAACGAGGCGCGCGCAACCGGATCGGGCCACGCAAAGGGCTCGGCCGAAAACACCGGCGCGGGAGCGGGCACGCGCGCGGGCGGCGGCGTCATCGCCAGGGCGGCGGCGGTCGCGAGCGGCGCGGCGTGCCAGTGGCTGGCCTGCATGCTCTGGGCCGAGGCGCGATAAAACGCGAACGCGAGCGGAATCTTCGCGGATTGCATGCCGTAGCGCATCAGCAGGCCGGTCTCGGCCGGACCGACGAACAGCGTGCCGTTTTCGGCCAGCACGCTATTGAGCGCCTGCAACGCGATCTGCTGCGTGTCACGGTCGAAATAGATCAGCACGTTGCGGCAGAACACGAAGTCGTAGAGGCCGAGCGCGGGCGTGTCGAGCTGCATCAGGTTCGCGTGCGAGAAGCGCACCGTCTCGACGATGCGCGGCGCGAGACGCCAACCGTCTCCGGCCGGGCTGAAGTGCGCGTCGCGAAACGCGAGCGTGCTGCTGCGAAACGAGTTGCGCCCATAGACCGCTCGCTGCGCCGCGGCCAGCGAGCGCTCGTTGATATCCATCGCGTCGATGCGGAATTGCGCGGCGTCGAGGCCCGCGTCGAGCAGGGTCATCGCGATCGTGTACGGCTCTTCGCCGGTCGAGCAGGGCAGGCTCAGAATCCGCAGCGGCAGCGTGCCGCCGGCCGCGTGAGCGCGCTCCCGCAAGCGTTCCTGCGCGAGCCGCGCGAGCGTGCGGAATGCCTCGGCGTCGCGATAGAACCAGGTTTCCGGCACCGTCAACGCTTCGATCAGCGCCTGCCATAGCTCGGGCGACACCTGCGCCGCGTTCCAGTAATCGGCGAGCGTCGCTTCGGCATGGCCGTCCGCGCGCCACGCGGCGGCCTGCTGATCGACCGCGCGCTCGATGGCCCGATGACCGAGCGAGGTCGCGTCGAGCCCCATCGTCCGATGCAGCAGTTCGGCGAAGCGCCGGTAAAGCGGCGCGTTGTTGTGATGCGCGTTCATGCGTGCGCCTCGGGAAAGAGCAGCGCCTTCACGTCGTCGGTCAGCAGTGCCTCGACGCGAATCCACTGCACGAGCCCGCCCGCTTCGCTCGCGACCGGACCGAGATAGCGCGCGTGCGGCGTGTCGATGCCGGTCGCGCGAAATGCTTCGGGTTCCAGACGAATCGTGCGGGTCGCGCCTTCGAGCAGCAACGCCAGCAGGCGCTGGCCGCCCGCATGCGGATAGTGCACCAGCACGACGCGCGTCGACATCAGTGGCTCGGCGCGGCGGCCGAGCGCGAGCGCCGGCAGATCGATGACCGGCAGCGGCGCACCGTCGTGTTCGAGCACGCCCGCGACCCACGCCGGCGCGCCGGGGATCGTCTTCGGCGGCGCGCGCGGATCGAGCGGCATCATGCGCTCGACCTGCGTCGCGTCGATCACGTAGCGTTCGCTGTCGAGCGTGAAGAGGATGAAGAGCATCGGCGTGGACGGGAAGCGTGAGCGGGGCGGGCGCGGGTCAGGGCGGATCGCCTGGGCGATCTCAGGCCACGACCTTGAAGCGCGACACGCCGGTGCGCAGGCTGTTGGCAACGTGCGTCAGATCGTCGATCGCCTGGGTCGACTGACGCAGCGATTCCGCGGTCTGCTGCGCGGCCTCGGACAGCTGCGTCAGCGCCTGGGTGATCTGCTCGGCGCCGGTCGCCTGGGTCTGCATGCCCTCGTTGACCATCGAGAAACGCGGCGCGAGCTGCTGCACCTGCTCGATGATCTGCGTCAGATGACCGCCGACGTTCTGCACGTCGAGCATGCCGCGGCGCACTTCCTCGGAGAACTTGTCCATGCCCATCACGCCGGCGGCCACCGCCGACTGGATCTCCTTGACCATCTGTTCGATGTCGTAGGTCGCGACGGCGGTCTGATCGGCGAGGCGGCGGATTTCGGTCGCCACGACCGCGAAGCCGCGGCCGTATTCGCCGGCTTTTTCGGCTTCGATCGCCGCGTTCAGCGAGAGCAGGTTGGTCTGGTCCGCGACCTTCGTGATCGTCGCGACGACCTGGTTGATGTTGCTGGCCTTCTCGTTGAGGATCGCGAGCTTGGCGTTGACCGAGCCGGCCGCTTCCATCACATGGCGCATGGTTTCTTCCATGCGCGTGAGGCCGCTGTGGCCGGTGCCTGCGAGCGCGGCCGACTGGCTTGCCACCTCGGAGACTTCGTTCATCGTGCGCAGCAGATCGCGCGAGGTCGCGAAAATCTCGCGCGAGGTCGCGCCGATTTCCGTGGACGTGGCCGCGGTCTCGTTCGCGGTGGCCTGCTGTTCGCGCGAGGTCGCGGCGATTTCCGTGACCGAGGTCGTGACCTGCACCGCCGACTTCTGCGCCTGGCCGACCAGCGCGGTGAGTTCGTCGGTCATGCGGTTGAAGCCCGCTTCGAGCGCGCCGATTTCGTCCTGGCGATGCAGTTGCAGGCGTTGCGTCAGATCGCCGGTGCGGATCACGTCGACGACTCGCAGCACCTTCGCCATCGGCACCGTGACCGCGCGCAGCAGCCAGTAGCCGGCCAGCACCGCGACGATCAAGGCGAGCGCCAGCATCACGAGCAGCACGATGCGCGTCGTCTCGACCGACGTGCGGATGCTCGCGGTGGACTGGTCCGCGTAGCTCCTGTTGTCGTCGACGAGCTTGCGCGCCGTCAGCCGGCCGCTTTCCCAGACCGGCGTGAGCTGCGCGTTGAAGATGCGCGCGGCGTTGTCTTTCGAGGCGGCGAGGCTATTGAGCAGCGCCGTTTGCGCCGCCGTGTACTGCGTGTGGTATTGCCGGAATTCGTTGAAGAGGTCCCGGTCGTCGCTGCGGAAAACCGTCGCGCCGTAGTCGTTGAGCTGTTTCTGCAGCGACTGCTGCGAGTCCTGCAGGCTCGCGAGGTCGCGCTTCGTGGAATCGGCGTCCGCGTCGACGAAGATCAGGCGCTGCGTGATCGAATAGTTTTCGAACCAGGTCGCCCGTATCGCGGTCGCGTAGTAGAGGCCCGGCATCGAGTCCTGCTGCTGGCTTTTCGCGTCGCGGTCTATGCCGCCGAGCTGCCCGAAAGTGACGATTGCCATGGCGAGCATCACGATCAGAACGATTCCGAAGCTGCAAAGAATCCGTTGCCGGATGGTCCATTGTTTCACGCGCAGGCCCCCCTACCTTTGTTTCTGTTCGATTCCGCGTATCGACCCGTTGCGGGTCGGATCGACGGACCGGACAGTTTTACTGTCTATCGGATTTGTCCGACGGTTCATGCGGCGAATTCTACATTGATCGGAGGCGTGTTTTGGGCGGATTAGAGGGGGAAACACGGCACAAAACGCGGGATTGCAGTACGGTGCCCGCCCGTGCACCGGCAGGTGCCGGATCGAACGGCTGTTACAGGGTTAATGTTCCGTTACCACTTGCAGCATCTATTTCCGCGCATCCGCACGACAATCCATTCCATGCCTGAACGGGCGGGAGGCTCACATGAAAAAGATCGCAGTAGCGTTGGTGATGGCGGGCAGTTTGAGCGTGGCGGGGCAAGCCTCCGCGCACGGACATGGCGGCGATGTGGTGGGGGCGCTGATCGGCGGCGCGGTGCTCGGTGCGGCGTTGAATCCGGCGCCGGTGGTCGCGTATCCGCAGCCGGTCTATGCGCAGCAGCCGGTGTATCAGCCGGCGCCGGCCTATGCCGGCCCGCCGCCGGGATATTGCTACGACCAGTACCAGCGCGCGTATGTCGCGTGCGGTGCGCCGCCGCCCGGACAGTACGGATATGCGCAGCCGCAGCCGGGGTGGTGATCGCGTGAAGGTGTGCGCTCACATCGTGCGCGTGCTCTACGCAGACAGAAAGGCCGTCGCCCGATGCGACGGCCTTTTTTGTAATCGATGCATACACCGCTCAGTCTCAGTGTTTGTGGTGCAGCCACTCCGCGTAATGCGTATCGAGCCAGCGCTCGATTCTGGGCGGCTTTGACGGGTCGCGGTGATGACGGGACGCCATCCAGATGGCAAAGCCGACCAGCAGCATGACGGTGGGCCCCATCAGATAGGCGAGCAGCGATTCAGACATCGGAACCTCCGTATCGGCTTGCATCCAACTCTCAGTGTAGGCGATGGAAGCGGGGAAAGAACGACGATCTGAAGCGGTTGCGCGACGCTGGCGGGGTGTTTCGAAGGCCGATATGAAACCGGATTTCACCGGTTCTTTTTCTTTGTTTTCAGCTAATTGATAGGGGTTGATGGACGCCTGTGTACCATCGGTTGCGGCGCATCGAGGGAAACTCCCTACGCCGCCCAACCCTTGGCAATGCCGTCATCAGGCCATCCCGCTGCGCGCCTGCCGCGCGGCTTCGATCTGGATATCGACGAAGTCCGCCCAGCTCTGGAGTCGCTGACGTTGCCGCTCGGCTTCGTTGTGCGCTTCGCCGTGCGCCTGGTCGTGTGTGCGGTTGTCCGTTGCAGTGGGTGCGGGGTCCCGCATGGCGTCGCCGTGCGCGTCCGGTTGCGGCGAGATTTCGCGCAGATGCATCGTCGCGGTGCGGCGAAAATCATGCAGCACGAAATGCTCCATTTCGATCCCCAAGGCCTTGACCGCCTGATTTAACGTGCTTTTCGCGATCGGTCGATCGTCGCCCCGGACGCTCGGGAAGACGAAATTCTGGCTCGCCCGTGCGCGCTGCAACTCGCGCAGCATCGCGACGGCCTGGCGCGGCAGATACACGACGCGATCCGCATGCGCATTCAGACGCGTGGCCGGAATCGTCCAGCGCGCGTGGTCGAGATCGAATTCGGCCCACATTGATTCCACGAGGTCCGATTTGCGCACCATCGTCAGCACGAGCAGATGCAGCGCGAGCTTCAGCGGACGGCGGATGTTCGACGTGTCGACGGCCTGCAGCGTCGCGCCGATCTCGGCGCCGGACAGCACGCGCGTACGGGTGTCGAGCGTGGCGAGCGCGCGCGCCGGCACGACTTCGGCGGGATTGCCGGACGCGAGTTGCCGCGCGATCAGGTACGCGTACAGGCGCTTGACCACGTTGCGCGTATGCAGCGCCATCTTCGGCGAGCCACGGCTCTTGATGCGCTCGCAGATCGCGAGGATGTCGTCGGCGCTCACGGCACCGATCGGCTTGTTGCCGATCGCGGGCAGCACGTCCTTTTCGAGCGCGCGCCGCGTCGTGCGGCGATATTCGTCCGACTTGCCGGCCATCGCGGTGGCGAGATACAGCTCGGCGGCTTCGCGCAGCACGTCAGCCTTGCTTTCGGCGCCGCGGTCGCGCCGCGCGGTCGCGACCGGCGAGATGCCCTGCGCGACCATTTCCGCGTACTTCTGCGCCTTGGCGCGCGCGACGCGCAGCGAAATCATCCGGTAGTCGCCGATCGTGGCGAGCGGCTGGCGTTTGCCGTTCAGCGTGTAGCGGAAACGCCAGATCTTGCTGCCGGTCGTCATGACTTCGATGACGAGACCGTTGCCGTCGGCGACGCAGTAGCGGGTCGCGCGCGGTTCGAGCGCGCGGATCTGGGATTCGGTGAGGGGCGTGGCGAGGCGAGGCATGCGCGTCGGGACGTTGATGCGGTTGATGCACGAGGTGCGGTGATTCTAAACCGTATGCTGGTTGTGTACCAAAGATTTATCCGATTATGGGTAGGCAAGCTGGATTTTCTGCCTACGACGAGGGCGAGAAAATGACGCCAAACCCCTTATTGGAGAATGAATATAACGGAATTTCCCCATCGCTTTTACTTGCCGATACAGAATCTGCTGAAAATCACTCCAAGTAGATCGTCCGAACTGAATTCACCAGTAATCGAATTCAACTGATCCTGTGCCAGCCGCAGTTCCTCGGCGAACAGATCGAGCGCCTGCGCGTTCTGTTCGGCATGCGCGGCAGCCGTCGCCAGATGCTCTTCGGCCGCGCGCAGCGCAATCAGATGCCGCTCGCGCGCGAGGTACACGCTTTCCGCGCCAGCCTGCCAGCCGGCGATCCGCAGCAACTCGTCGCGCAGCAACGCGACGCCGTCGCCCTGTTTCGCCGACAGCCGCACCTCGCTCAGTTCGAGATCGGCGTCGAGCGCCTGCGTCGCGGGCGCGAGGCCCGTCAGGTCGGTCTTGTTCAGCACGCGCACGACCGGCACGCCGCTCGGGAAGCGCCCCGCGATCGTTTCGTCCTCGGCCGTCATGCCGGTGCGTGCGTCGAGCAGATGCAGCACCACGTCCGCGCGCTCGATTTCGCCCCACGTGCGCGCGATGCCGATCTTTTCCACTTCGTCCTCGGTCTCGCGCAGGCCGGCCGTGTCGATCACATGCAGCGGAATGCCTTCGATCTGGATCGTCTGCGCGACCTTGTCGCGCGTCGTGCCGGCGATCGGCGTGACGATCGCGAGTTCCGCGCCGGCCAGCGCGTTCAGCAGCGACGACTTGCCGACATTCGGCTGTCCCGCGAGCACGACCGACAGCCCCTCGCGCAGCAACGCGCCCTGGCGCGCTTCGCTCAGCACGTGCGCGAGGCGCTCGCGAATGCGGGCGAGCTTGCCGCGCGCGTCGGCGGCTTCGAGGAAGTCGATTTCTTCCTCGGGGAAGTCCAGCGTCGCTTCGACCAGCATGCGCAGCGTAATCACGTCTTCGACGAGCGCGTGAATGTCGCGCGAAAACGCGCCGTCGAGCGAACGGCCCGCCGAGCGGGCAGCGGCCTCGGTACTGGCCTCGATCAGATCCGCGACGGCCTCGGCCTGCGCGAGATCGAGCTTGTCGTTCAGAAAGGCGCGGCGCGTGAATTCGCCCGGTTCGGCGAGTCGCAGGCCGACCGCGCGGCCGGCGTCGATGCAGCGTTGCAGCACCAGTTGCAGCACGACCGGGCCACCGTGGCCTTGCAGTTCGAGCACGTGCTCGCCGGTGTAGGAGTGTGGCGCCGGGAAGTAGAGGGCAATGCCGCGGTCGAGCGGATTGCCGCTGGCGTCGAGAAACGGCACGTAGCTCGCGTGGCGCGGCGCAAGCGTTTGACCGGTGAGTGCCTGCATCAGCGGCAGGGCGGCCGCTTCGCCCGCGCGGCCGAACGAAATCCGCACGACGCCGATGCCCCCCCGGCCGGGCGCGGTAGCAATGGCGACGATGGGATCGGAGTCGGTCGTGAGCATGGGAGAGCGGGCAGAAAACAGGAGAGGAGAGCGGATCGGTACGAATCGCGGCGGGCCAATGTCGGCAGATGTGGGCCGATGCGGCGCGAGGCATTGTAACGCGGGCGCATCGGGCGGCCGTGCGGCGTCGCGGACGGCGCCATCGCTCCCCGTTCGATCCCTCAAATTAGGATTTATCTTGGATAAGCTACGATTTCTATCATGCTGCTTGAGAATAATCTTAAAAATATAAGATGACCATCGCTCGCAAAGGCAGGCAGGATAATAAAAAGATAGAAAAATGCGATTTCGTGGAGCGCTTTGTCCAGCGCGCCCTACAAGCTAAATCTATCTCAAATAGGCAAAACATAAGCTTATCTGGTTGTCAACTGGTTTGGTGCCGAATTGCACAATCTGGCCCATGCCAACCGACAAAGAAAAAGCCGCTTTCGCCAAAAGGCTGAGAGATCTGCTCGAGCCGCTGAAAATCCGCGGCGGGACCAAGCTCGCCGAGCAGTTCAATCTACGCTATCACGGCGAGCGTCCCGTTACGCCGCAGACCGCGCACAAATGGCTCACGGGTACGACGATTCCAAAGCCGGACAAGCTACGCACGCTTGCCGAATGGTTGAGCGTCAACGAGCATTGGCTTCACTACGGCCCGCCGCCCGGTACGAACGCGAGACCGATGGCACGCGGCGAGAAATATCCGGCAACACCCGAGACGATCGAACTCGCTTCGAAGATCGCATCGCTCACGCCGAAAGACCGGAATCTGGTCGAGGAAATGATCGTGCGCTTCTACGGTGAGGACGTCGAGGACGAGTAAGTGCGCGGTTCGTCGCCAGCGCTTTTTCAAGCGCCCGCGAGATTATGAGAAAAGCCGCCTGGTATGCACCAGGCGGCTTTTTTTGTTTCTGCGCGGTGGCGGGGCTGAGATCGCTGCCCGCGGCGGACAGGTGTTGGGCCGGTTTTGTCCTCGATTTGCCCGTTTCCGCGCGATGTAATACGGCTGCATGATCGGCGCAATCGGCGTGGGCATCGTGATTCGGGTCCGGAGCGGATGGGGTGGCGTTGGATTCGGCCTGCTATGCGAGATCGCGAATTCAGATTTATCTTAAACAAGCTACAACTTCTACTGCACCATTTGAGAACAATCTTAAAAACATGAGACGGGTATCGCCCGCAAAGTCCCGCTGGATAATAAAAAGATAGAGAAAATGCAATCTCTTCGAACGCTTTGCCCGTGTGCCTTACAAGCTAAAATTATCTCAAATAAGAAAAGCATGAGCCTGACTGGTTGTCAACAGGTTTGGCGCCGGATTGCACAATCTGGCCCATGCCGACCAACAAACAAAAAACCGCTTTCGCCAAGAGACTGAAAGACCTGCTCGAGCCTCTGAAAATCCGTGGCGGGAGTGACCTCTCCAGGCAGTTCAATCTACGCTATCACGGCGAGCGCCCCGTTTCGACGCAGACCGCGCACAAATGGATCTCGGGCACGACGATTCCGAAGCCGGACAAGTTGCGCACGCTCGCCGAATGGTTGAACGTCAGCGAGCATTGGCTCCATTACGGTCCGCCGCCCGGCGCGAGTGCGAGACCGATGTCACGCGGAGAAAAGTACCCGCCCACGCCCGAGACGATCGAACTCGCGTCGAAGATCGCCTCGCTCATGCCGCAAGACCGGCATCTGGTCGAGGAAATGATCGTGCGCTTTTATGGCGAGGACATCGAGGAAGAATAAGCGCGTGGCCAGTCGCCAGCCGCTTTTCAGCTGTCCGCGAGACCATGAAAAAAAGCCGCCCGGTTTGCACCGGGCGGCTTTTTCGTTTCTGCGCAACGGCGGGGGCGGAGAGTGCCGCCCGCCCGTCGCGAGCAGGCGTCAGGCCGGCTTCGCCTTCGACTTGCCCATCATGCGCGTGATGTAGTACTGCTGCGCGATCGACAGCACGTTGTTCACGACGTAGTACAGCACGAGACCCGCCGGGAAGAAGAAGAACATGACCGAGAACGCGATCGGCATGAACATCATCATCTTGGCCTGGACCGGGTCCGGCGGCGTCGGGTTCAGGCGGGTCTGCAGGAACATCGAGACGGCCATCAGGATCGGCAGGATGAAGTACGGGTCCTGTTGCGAGAGGTCGCGAATCCAGAGAATCCACGGCGCGCCGCGCATTTCCACCGACGACAGCAGCACCCAGTACAGCGAGATGAACACCGGAATCTGGATCACGACCGGCAGACAGCCGCCGAACGGATTGACCTTCTCGGTCTTGTACAGCTCCATCAGCGCGGCGTTCATCTTCTGCGGATCGCCCTTGAAGCGCTCGCGCAGCGCCTGCATGCGCGGCGTGATCGTCTTCATGCGCGCCATCGACTTGTAGCTCGCGGCCGACAGCGGGAAGAACACCGCCTTGATCAGCAGCGTGAGCAGCACGATCGACCAGCCCCAGTTGCCGACATAGCTATGGATCTTCGAGAGCAGCCAGAACAGCGGCTTCGCGATGATCGTGACCCAGCCGTAGTCCTTGACCAGATCGAGGCCCGGCGCGATGCCGGCGAGCATCTTCTCTTCTTCCGGACCGGCGAACAGGCGTGCCGACACGCTGACCGTTTGGCCCGGCGCAATGGTCGGCAGCGGCTGCTTCACGCCGACGCGATAGAGCGACGGATCGATTTTCTCCGCGTAGAACTCGCGCTTCGCGCCCTGCTGCGGAATCCACGCCGACGCGAAGTAGTGCTGGACCATCGCGACCCAGCCGTTGTCGGCCGAATGCGCGTAATCCTGCTTGTTCTTGTCGAGATCGCTGAACGTCATCTTCTGGAAGTGATGTTCGTCGGTGTAGACAGCCGGTCCGATGAACGTGTGCGAGAAGCGCGGCGTATCGACCGGCTGGTCGTCGCGCACGAGTTCCATGTAGACCTGCGGCGTCACGGCCGTGGTGCCGACGTTCTGGATCTTCGTCTCGACGCCGATCACATAGCTGCCGCGCGTGAACGTGTAGGTCTTGATGACCTTCAGGCCGCCCTTTTCCGGCGATTCGAAGCTCATCTGGAACGAATTCTGACCGTCGGCCAACTGGGTCGGCTGATTCGGCATCAGCGTGAAGACGTCGTTGTGATTCGGGAAGTCGCCGCCGAGCAGGCCGGTGCGTGCCAGATACGTGTGGTTGTTCGTTTTGTCGAACAGCGTGATGACGAGGTCCGGCTGCTTGCCGTCGCCCTGCTTCACGAGCGCAAGCCGCGACAGCGTGCCGCCGCGCGTGTCGATTTCGCCGCTGTAGACGTCGGTGCTGAACTTGACGAGTTGCGATTGCGTGGCCGCCGGCGCGTTGCCGGGCGCGGCTGCGTTAGTGGCCGGCAGGTCGGCCGGACTGGTTCCCGGCGTCGTGGTCCCCGGAGCTGCGCCATCGGCGGTTTTCGTCGCCGTCGGGCTCGGGAAGAACATCGACGGGCGTCCGTGGTCGCGTTGCCAGTTGTCGAACAGCATGACCGCTGACATGAAAAAGATGACCCATAGGACGGTGCGTTTGATATCCATGCGTTGTCTCAGTGTCGATGGAACGGCGCGTCAGCGCTTTTCAGAAGTGGGTGGCGGGACGAGATCGATGCCACCCGCGGAAAACGGGTGACAGCGGCAAACACGCCTCACGGCGAGATAAGTCCCGCGCGCGGCGCCATGATACTGGATTGCCTCGCGCGCGTAATCAGAACAGGAAGGGTAAAAACGGCACCGGTTGCCGAGCATGGGGCTCACGGCAAGCTTGTAAAAACGCAATAAAGCGAAGAGTACCGTTTGCATGGCAGATGCGGCCGGACGGCGCCGCGCAACGTGGATACCGGGCGACGCCCGCGCCGCGGAGCAGCCGGCGCAACGCCGGTTGCAGTGGCCGAGGGCGGGCGGTCGCCGCGTCATTCCGTCTTCGGCGCCTCCGCGGGCGGCGCCTGGCGACGGGTAATTTCGCGCGCGGCCTTGTCGAGCAACGCTTCGATTTCGCTGCGGCACAGCGCCTTCAACGGCGGCGACGACGCGCTCGGCAAAGCCTTTTTGTCGAAACGCGTATGCAGGCGCAGCAGCACATCCCAACCGCCGAATTCCGCGCGGCGCAACCGGAAGGCCTCGCGTGCGATCCGGCGCACCAGATTGCGCGTGGCCGCGCGCGGCGCATACTTCTTGCCGATCACGAGGCCAAGACGCGCCTCGTTGCCGGTGGGCCGGCCGTACACGACGAAGTGCGCGGTACGGCGCCACGGCCGCAAACGAAAAACGGATGAAAATTCATCCGTTTTTAGCAGCCTTGCGGCTTTGGGGAAGGCGGCTTGCGCTCGCAACGGAACCGAGCCCGGTTGCTGCGCCCCGGCCGCTCCCGCTTCGCCGCGGGCTTCGGTCACAGCGCGCAATCCGCTCGCCTTAGATGGCGAGACGCTTGCGGCCCTTCGCGCGACGTGCGTTGATGACCTTGCGGCCACCTGCGGTCTTCATGCGAACGCGAAAGCCGTGGGTGCGCTTGCGACGGGTAACGGAAGGTTGGTAAGTACGTTTCATGTTGCTCTCACTTGATCGAAAAAAACCGCGCGATCATCGCTGAAAGCGCAATGGCCGGTGGTTTGCTGAAATTGGTTTTCGCGGAACCCGCTATTTAAACCGGTTTTCCGTTGACAGTCAATAGTTTAGCCCGGTCCGGCAGCGCTTCCTGCTCATCCGGCCAGTTGATCCGTCCCTGTGGATAACTCCCTTTCGGCTCCGTTTTGGCGTTAGAATCTCGCCTTACTTCCCAAAAATGCTGCACGCCGCCCCGGCTCGCTTGCTCCGCAAACCCTTGTGGCACAAGCGCCTGGGGCTGTTACGCCTGGCTGCACAGGGCTTTGTTGCGCGCGCGCGACAGGGGCAGCGGCGACCGCCGTGCACACCATAACGACAGCAACTCGATGAACGAATTCTGGCAACACTGTTCCGCATTGCTGGAGCGTGAGCTTACGCCCCAGCAGTACGTGACGTGGATCAAACCCTTGGCCCCGGTCGCCTTCGACGCCGATGCGAACACGCTCTCCATCGCCGCGCCGAACCGCTTCAAGCTCGACTGGGTCAAGAGCCAGTTCTCCGGCCGCATCGCGGATATGGCCCGCGATTTCTGGCATGCGCCGATCGACGTGCAATTCGTGCTGGACCCGAAAGCCGGCATGCGCGGCCCGGTGGTTGCGGCGTCGGCGTCGGCGTCGGCGCCGGCGCCTGCTCGCGCGGCCGCGCCGCTGGGCGGCAATGTGGGCGGCGTCGCCGCGGTG
>NZ_VWWL01000038.1 GCF_011752995.1 Burkholderia sp. Ax-1724 | reverse complement strand
TGGGGACGCGCCGCTCATGATTGGAAGTCGGCCATGAACCAGTTCGCGATTCTTTATGAGGATCGATTCGTTCGACCATCCGTGTGAATTTCAACCCGCCTTGAACACGGAAATTCTGACACTCCCCAGTGCAAGGCGTACGGTTTTTTCTCCGGGAAACCTTGGGGGACGCACACGCTCTATCAGGTTTCCGTGAGCGAAAGCTTCTTCGGGCAGTTTCCCGAGTGGCGCGTATACCTCAAGCCGTAGCGGGCGAGAGGTCAAGTCGTTCAAAGAGGGCCTTTAGCGCTAGCCAGGACATTGCTCAATGTCCATGGCCGCCGCCGTGACCTCCGCCGCCATGTCCACCGCCATGGCCGCCGCGACCGCCTTCCCAGCGCCCGTGGCCGTGATTCCAGTCTCTATGACGGTAGTCGCCACGGTGGTAACCACCTCCACCGCCTACCCATACGTTGACGCCACCATAGCCGTAGCCGGGCGCATAGCCAGGACCGTAAGCGTATCCAGGGTCGTTGTATCCATATCCCGCAGGGTATGCGGCGCAACCCGAGAGTGCAGCCAACAACCCCACTACCAACGCGATTCTAATCATGATGTGCTCCTTTCTTCCTTGTAAGAAAGGGCACTCACGGCCTTAGTTCGCGAGGAATTGTGACCGCTGATTACGGTTGCTTACGAGTCGTCCTGTCGGCGATTCCGGTGCTCGGCGGGAAGCGCCGGCTAAATACGATAATTGATGACCTCCGAATCACGATTCTCGCAATCACTATCGGTTTTTTGCAGTGGCTCGCTTCTTCATACGTTGCGGTGGTTTCGGATTCCAGTGCCCGCGCACGCTTCACTTCCTTCTTCTGCTCCGACGGATTAGTGCCCGCGGTCAATAGTTGCCGAGCGACTAGGCATGCCTTTCTGGCGTCTGCGAGACTTACCTCAGGATAAACGCCGAACGAGGCCAGTTTTTCCTTGTCGTCAAACCGGTACTTCATCCGCCAGTAGCGCGAGCCGTTTGGCATCACCTGAAGGTAGAGCCCCTTGCCATCGGCCAAGCGGTAGGGCTGTTCAGCTGGCTTGGCCTTGCGGATTTGAAGCTCGGTCAGCGGGGCAATCTGCTTGGGCATGGTTTTGGGGGTATCGATTTTGGGGGTATTCGGAGATATCCCCAAACAATCTGGCTTGTATTGGGAATACCTTGGTCAATGATGGCAGCAAAAAGCCCCGCAGCGCAAAGCACACGGGGCTTTTCTGGGCAATCTTGGGAGACGCTGGGAAGCTATCTGGTCCCCCTGACAGGAATCGAACCTGTATCTAGCGCTTAGGAGGCACTTGTTCTATCCATTGAACTACAGGGAGAGAGGACCGAAGCGGATATAGCTGATATCCGCGAGGACATGAAGTCCAAATTCGCCAGCGAGGGCAGAGTATATCAAACCCGCTCCGGCAAAAGGAGCGCCTGCCCACGACCCCGCAAAAACAAACAGCCCGGCAGACATCGTCTGCCGGGCCGCATGGCCTTTCTCCGGGCCAACCGCGCGGCGCTTATTCACACGCCCAAGCGTGCCGCGCCGCCGTGCAATTCAACCCGCCTGCCTCAAAACTCCACCACTGCGAACTCTGCCTTGCCGACATCGCACAGCGGGCAGCGCCAGTCTTCGGCGATATCGGCGAAGCGCGTGCCGGGCGCGATGCCTTCCTCGGGCAGGCCTTCTTCTTCGTTGTAAATCCAGCCGCAAATCAGGCAGACCCAGCTCTTGTATTCAGTCACTTCGATTACTTCACTCACGACGTACTCTCTCTTTCAATGCAATGGCCGGCTTGGTCCGCCCCTTTTTGGGGCGGCGCGGCGACCCGCAATATTACCGGAATTCGTCACCCCGGCCTCGAACGGCCCGGGCTACGCCTCGTGCAACGCGCCTTCGCTATCATGGACGGGCCTCGTCATACGCAGCGTGTATGCTTGATCCGCAGCTATTTCATTCGACAGGCGCGCCGCGTGCTTCGCACGCATTGCGGCGATTCGCCTCAGGCGAGCGTGGCGTCACCACGTGCGCGATTGTCCTTTCTGAAAGGAGAAAACGATGTTTAAAAACAGTTGGTTGGCAGGTATCGCAGCGGTAGGGCTGCTGGCCGTTTCGGGTGTGGCGCAGGCCGCGAGCGTCTACTTCGTGCAGCCGGCCGATGGCGCGACGGTGAGCAATCCGGTGCATGTCGTGTTCGGTCTCGACGGCATGAAGATCGCGCCGGCCGGCACGATGACGGAAGGCACGGGGCACCACCATCTGCTGATCGACGGCAAGCCGCTGCCGAAGGGCGAGGTTATCCCCGCGACCGACAAGTCGCTGCACTTCGGCAAGGGACAGACCGAAACCGATCTGACGCTGCCGTCGGGCGACCATACGCTGACGCTGCAATTCGGCGACGGCATGCATCGCTCGTATGGTCCCGAGATGAGCAAGACGATCACGGTTCACGTGAAATAAGCACGTCGAGCAAGCACGTGAAATAAGCCGCCGTTCCGGCAAGCAGGGCAGGCGCGCACGCTGCCTGCCCGCGCCGTTTGTGTGGCGCGTGCTCGTGCCTCGTCCATGCGTTGCATGGCGCGTCGCTCGTACGAGTTCGCCCGCGCTTTCCTCACGTTTCCCCACGCTTCCCTCGCGTGTCCCCCCGGACACATCCCGGCGACCGGCTCCGCGCCCGGCACACCCGGCACACCCGGCACACCCGGCACACCCGGCACACCCGGCACACCCGGTACAATGAGCGGCTTCGGCTCATCGCTGTCTTTTCCCATTCCCATGTCGCTTTACACCATCACCGGAGCCCAACTGGCGTTCGGTCACGTCGCGCTGCTCGATCACGCGGATTTCTCGCTCGAAGCGGGCGAGCGCGTCGGACTGATCGGGCGCAACGGCGCGGGCAAGTCGTCGCTGCTGAAGATCGTCGCCGATCTCGCCAAACCCGACGACGGCCTCATCACGCGTCAACAGCATCTGAGCACGGTCTATGTGCCGCAGGAGCCCGAGTTCGACGTCGACGACACCGTGTTCGACGCGGTCGCCGCCGGTCTCACCGAGGCGCGCGCGCTGCTCGACGAATACGACGCGGTCGCGCATCAGCTGGCCGACACGCCCGAGGGCGCGGAACACGACGCGCTGCTCGCGCGCATGAATACGCTGCAATCGTCGCTCGACGCGACGGACGCCTGGAGCTGGGGCACGCGCGTCGCCACCACGCTGCAGCAGATCGGCCTGAACGGCGAGGCGCGCGTCGGCTCGCTGTCGGGCGGCATGCAGAAGCGCGTCGCGCTGGCGCGCGCGCTCGTCGTGCAGCCCGACGTGCTGCTGCTCGACGAACCGACCAACCATCTCGACTTCGACGGCATCCGCTGGCTCGAAGAACTGCTGGTGTCGCTGCGCGCGGGGCTGCTGTTCATCACGCACGATCGCGCGTTTCTCGACCGCGTCGCGACGCGCATCGTCGAACTCGATCGCGGGCGGCTCCTGTCGTATCCGGGCAATTTCTCGGCGTACCAGACGCGCAAGGCGCAGCAGCTCGAAGTCGAGCGCATCGAGAACGAGAAGTTCGACAAGCTGCTCGCGCAGGAAGAAGTGTGGATTCGCAAGGGCGTCGAGGCGCGCCGCACGCGCAGCGTCGGCCGTATCGCACGGCTCGTGCAGATGCGCAACGAACGCGCCGAGCGCCGTAACGTGCAGGGCAACGTCAAGCTCGACGTCGGTCAGGGCGAGAAGTCCGGCAAGATCGTCGCGGAACTGACGGACGTGACGAAGCGCTACGGCACGCGCACGGTGATCGACCGCTTTACCGCCACGGTCATGCGCGGCGACAAGATCGGCTTCGTCGGTCCGAACGGCGCGGGCAAGACCACGCTGCTCAAGACGATCCTCGGCGAACTCGCGCCGGACGAAGGCAAGGTGCGCACCGGCACGAATCTGCAGGTCGCGTATTTCGACCAGATGCGCGCGCAGCTCGACCTCGAAAAGAGTCTCGCGGACACCATCAGCCCCGGCAGCGAGTGGGTCGAAATCAACGGCCAGAAGAAGCACGTGATGAGCTATCTCGGCGACTTCCTGTTCGCGCCGGAGCGCGCGCGTTCGCCGGTCAAGTCGCTGTCGGGCGGCGAGCGCAACCGGCTGCTGCTCGCGCGTCTGTTCGCGCGGCCGGCCAACGTGCTGGTGCTCGACGAGCCGACCAACGACCTCGACATTCCCACGCTTGAACTGCTCGAAGAACTGCTGATCGACTACGACGGCACGGTGCTGCTCGTGAGCCACGACCGTGCATTCCTCGACAACGTCGTGACCTCGGTGATCGCCTCGGAAGGCGAGGGCAAGTGGCGCGAATACGTCGGCGGCTTTACGGACTGGCAGACCCAGCGCGATCGCTCGGAGCAGCTTGTGCTCGACGCGCAGAAGGACGCGGGCAAGGAAGCGCCGAAGGACACCGCGGCGAAGGACAGCGCCGCGGGCCGCAATGCGCAGCGCACCGTGAAGCTGTCGTTCAAGGAGCAGCGCGAACTCGAAGCGCTGCCGCAAATGATCGCCGACCTCGAAACCGAGCAGAAAGCGATCGGCGCGCAACTCGAAGACGGCTCGGTGTTCGCGAGGGATGCGCGCGAAGGCGCGCGTCTGACCGAGCGTTATGCCGAGATCGACGAAGAGCTGCTGGTTGCGCTCGAACGCTGGGACGAGCTGGAAAACCGGCGCAAGTAATCGGTTCGGCGCAGGGCGGCGGGCGTGCCTGCACCCGCCGCCCCGCGCCATGCAGCGCTTTTCCGCACCTCGTGCGCGTCGCCGCGCGCATGTCTCCGTGCCCTGGCGGGCCTTGTCCGGACGGCCAATTCCGCGCGCCGTCAATTGCCGACGTTATCGAAATCAGTACAATACCCCGCGAACAGGCTGCCCCGGCAGGCGCGCCGGCCGGGTTGCGCGAGACCGCGCGAGCGGGTGCGCCAGCGGCAAGCCGCGCGACAAAACAGCTTGCCCGCAGCGCGGGCACCTCGCCTAACCCCGTTGTTTCGTTTCGCTTTTTTTGAAAACTCAACGTATTGTCCACGGACCTGTCCACAGGACCTGTGGACAACGATGAACCGAGACGCACCGAGTCAATCATGTCCACGAAAAAGCCAAACGCCGCGTATAGCGAAGCGTCGATCAAGGTGTTGAAGGGTCTGGAGCCGGTCAAGCAACGACCCGGCATGTACACCCGCACCGAGAATCCGCTGCACATCATTCAGGAAGTCATCGACAACGCCTCGGACGAAGCCCTCGGCGGCTACGGCCGGCAAATCACGGTCACCCTGCATGCGGACCATTCGGTCTCGGTCGAGGACGACGGCCGCGGCATTCCATTCGGCATGCATCCCGAAGAGGGCGTGCCGGTCGTCGAAATCGTGTTTACGCGCCTGCACGCGGGCGGCAAGTTCGACAAGGCCGCCGGCGGAGCCTACACGTTCTCGGGCGGCCTGCACGGCGTCGGCGTGTCGGTCACGAACGCGCTGTCCACGCGGCTCGACGTCACCGTGTGGCGCGACGGCAAGGTCGCCGAACTGAGCTTCGCCAACGGCGACGTTGCGAAGCCGCTCGTCACGCGCGCCGCGGCGAAGGGCGACAAGAGGTCGGGCACGCGCGTGACCGCATGGGCCAATCCGAAATACTTCGACTCGCCGAACCTGCCGCTCGGCGAATTGCAGCGCCTGTTGCGCTCGAAAGCAGTGCTGCTGCCGGGCGTCGAAGTCACACTCATTAACGAAAAAACCGGCGAACAGCAAAGCTGGAAATACGACGACGGCCTGCGCGGCTATCTGCTCGAAGGCATGAACGGCAGCGATC
The DNA here is from genome assembly GCF_011752995.1 of Burkholderia sp. Ax-1724. GTDB lineage: Bacteria > Pseudomonadota > Gammaproteobacteria > Burkholderiales > Burkholderiaceae > Paraburkholderia. The sequence goes on along the minus strand of NZ_VWWL01000038.1, from coordinate 42,937 downwards.
TGCTGATTCCGCTGTTCGAGGGCGAGCGCTACGCGGAAAGCTCGCGTTCGAGCGAAGAGACGTTCGCCGAAGGCGAGGGCGCGGCATGGGTCGTTGCATGGAGCGAGGAAGGCCCGCTCATGCGCGAGTCGTACGTGAACCTGATTCCGACGCCCGCGGGCGGCACGCACGAGTCGGGTTTGCGCGACGGTCTTTACCAGGCGGTCAAGAGCTTCGTCGAATTGCATAACCTGCAGCCGAAGGGCGTGAAGCTGCTCGCCGAAGACGTGTTCGCGCGCGTGTCGTTCGTGCTGTCGGCGAAGGTGCTGGACCCGCAGTTCCAGGGGCAGATCAAGGAGCGCCTGAACAGCCGCGACGCGGTCAAGCTCGTGTCGTCGTTCGCGCGGCCCGCGCTCGAACTGTGGCTCAACCAGCACGTCGAGCACGGCAAGAAGCTCGCGGACCTCGTCATCAAGCAGGCGCAGGCGCGCACGCGCGCGGGGCAAAAGGTCGAGAAGCGCAAGAGTTCGGGCGTGGCCGTTCTGCCAGGCAAGCTGACCGATTGCGAATCGACGGAAATCGCGCGCAACGAATTGTTCCTCGTCGAGGGCGACTCGGCCGGCGGTTCCGCGAAGATGGGGCGCGACAAGGAGTACCAGGCGATCCTGCCGCTGCGCGGCAAGGTGCTGAACACGTGGGAGACCGAGCGCGATCGCCTGTTCGCCAACAACGAGGTGCACGATATTTCGGTGGCGATCGGCGTCGATCCGCATAACCCGGACGACAAGGTCGATCTGTCGAACCTGCGCTACGGCAAGATCTGCATTCTGTCGGACGCGGACGTCGACGGTTCGCATATCCAGGTGCTGCTGCTTACGCTGTTCTTCAAGCATTTCCCGCAACTGATCGAGCGCGGCCACGTGTGCGTAGCGCGTCCGCCGCTGTTCCGCGTCGACGCACCCGCGCGCGGCAAGAAGCCCGCGCAGAAGCTCTATGCGCTCGACGAAGGCGAGCTCGAAGCGATTCTCGACAAGCTGCGCAAGGACGGCGTGCGCGAGAGCCAGTGGTCGATCAGCCGCTTCAAGGGTCTCGGCGAAATGAGCGCCGAGCAGCTGTGGGACACGACCATGAATCCCGACACGCGCCGCCTGCAACCGGTCGCGCTCGGCGAACTCGACTACGACGCGACCGTCGCGCGCATGACGATGCTGATGGGCAAGGGCGAAGCGGCGTCGCGCCGCAGTTGGCTCGAAGAGAAGGGCAACGAAGTGGAAGCGGACATCTGAGCGCCGCGTTGCAGCTTCAGCGCCACCGCCGCATACGACACTTCAAGCCAAACACGGATACGGAATCTAGATGGACGACGATAACACTCTCGACCTTTTCAACGAGCCGCCGCCTCCGGAGGGCGACTTTCTGACGCTCGGCAACTACGCGGAACGCGCCTACCTCGAATATGCGGTCAGCGTGGTCAAGGGCCGCGCGCTGCCGGACGTTTGCGACGGCCAGAAGCCGGTGCAGCGCCGCATCCTGTTCGCGATGAACGAGATGGGCCTCGGCGACAACGCGAAGCCGGTCAAATCGGCGCGCGTGGTCGGCGACGTGCTCGGTAAATATCACCCGCACGGCGACCAGTCCGCGTACGACGCACTCGTGCGTCTCGCGCAGGACTTTTCGATGCGCTATCCGCTGATCGACGGCCAGGGCAACTTCGGCTCGCGCGACGGCGACGGCGCGGCGGCGATGCGCTACACCGAAGCGCGCCTCACGCCGATCGCGAAGCTGCTGCTCAGCGAAATCGACCAAGGCACGGTCGACTTCATGCCGAACTACGACGGCTCGTTCGACGAGCCGAGGGTGCTGCCGGCGCGTCTGCCGTTCGTGCTGCTGAACGGCGCATCGGGCATCGCGGTTGGTCTCGCAACCGAAATCCCCTCGCACAACCTGCGTGAGGTCGCGGGCGCGGCGGTCGCGCTGATCCGCAATCCGAAGCTCTCGCATGCGGAGTTGATGCAGCACGTGCCGGGCCCGGACTTTCCGGGCGGCGGCCAGATCATTTCGAGCGAGGCGGAAATCGCCGCTGCTTATGAGACCGGCCGCGGCAGCCTGAAGGTGCGGGCGCGCTGGAAGATCGAAGACCTCGCGCGCGGCCAGTGGCAACTCGTCATCACCGAACTGCCGCCGAACACGGCCGCGCAGAAGGTGCTCGAAGAGATCGAAGAACAGACCAACCCGAAGATCAAGCTCGGCAAGAAGGCGCTCACGCCCGAGCAGTTGCAGACCAAACAGACGCTGCTCGCGCTCGTCGACGCGGTGCGCGACGAATCGGGCAAGGATGCGCCGGTGCGTCTCGTGTTCGAGCCGAAGTCGAGCCGCATCGACCAGACCGAGTTCGTCAACACGCTGCTCGCGCATACGAGCCTCGAATCGAACGCGCCGCTCAACATGGTGATGGTCGGCGGCGACGGCCGGCCGCGTCAGAAGGGCTTGAGCGAAATCCTGCACGAGTGGATCGCGTTCCGCTTCGCGACGGTCACGCGCCGCACGCAGCATCGTCTGTCGAAGGTCGACGACCGGATTCATATTCTCGAAGGCCGGATGATCGTCTTCCTGAATATCGACGAAGTGATCCGCATCATCCGCGAATCGGACGAGCCGAAGAGCGCATTGATGGCCGCGTTCGGGCTCACGGACCGCCAGGCCGAAGATATCCTCGAAATCCGGCTGCGTCAGTTGGCGCGGCTCGAGAAGATCAAGATCGAGAAGGAACTGGCCGAGTTGCGCGACGAGAAAGCGAAGCTCGAAGAACTGCTCGGCAGCGAATCGGCGATGAAGCGTCAACTCATCAAGGAAATCGAAGCCGACGCGAAGCAGTACGGCGACGAGCGCCGCACGCTGATCCAGCAGGAAAAGCGCGCGACCTTCGAAGCGCGCGTGGTCGACGAGCCAGTCACGGTCGTGGTGTCGCAGAAGGGCTGGGTGCGCGCGCTGAAGGGCCACGGGCTCGACGCGGCGGGCTTCAGCTTCAAGGCCGGCGACGGCCTCTATGCGGCGTTCCAGTGCCGCACGCCCGACACCTTGATCGCGTGGGGCAGCAACGGCCGCGTCTATTCGGTCGCGGTCGCGCAACTGCCGGGCGGGCGCGGCGACGGTGTGCCGGTCACGTCGCTGATCGAACTCGAATCGGGCAGCCATCTGATGCACTACTACGCGGCGTCGGCGGATCAGGCGCTGCTGCTCGCGTCGAGCAACGGCTTCGGCTTTATCGCGAAGGTCGGCGACATGGTGAGCCGCGTGAAGGCCGGCAAGGCGTTCATGACGATCGACGCGGGCGCCGCGCCGCTCGCGCCGATGCCGATGCTGCCCTATGCGGTGCAGGTCGCGTGTCTGTCTTCGGGGGGACGTCTGCTCGTGTTCGGTCTCGACGAGATGAAGACGCTCTCGGGCGGCGGGCGTGGCGTCACGCTGATGGCGCTCGACGACAACGAGGCGCTCGTGCAGGCGCTCGCGATCGACAAGGCCGGTCTGGTGCTGATCGGCACGCGTCGCGGCGGCCGCGTCGACGAAGAGAAGCTGGCCGGCGCCGAGCTTGCGGCGCACGTCGGCAAGCGCGCGCGCAAGGGCCGCGCGCCCGGGAGCAAGATGAAGCTCGACGGCATGCGTCCGGTGTTGCCGGCCTGACTCACGAAGCCGATGAGGGCGCCACTGAAAGAGCCGCCAAGCCCGTTTAACAAACTTTGACATGAGAAACCGGTGCGCGCCTGCTAGCATGCGGGGCGCTCGCGGGTTATCGCAAAAAAGTTCGTGCGGGACGTGGCAGCAGACTGTCGCAAGCGAACGCACAGCGATGGTGTCGCGGCGGCCCGCCGGCGCCGCGACAGAAATGAAGCAATGCAACGTAGCAATACGGCGAAGCAATATAACGAAGCAATACGGCACAATTATTCGCAGGCCCCCGGAACTGCCCGCATCACGCATGGTCGAACGCGCTCAGTGGCGGCTGAGCAAGATCAAGTGTCCTAAACGGTATGGCGTCGTGGGAGAGGAAAACTAAATGAACAAGGCTATCGAGGCGGCGCTCTTTCTGCATCTGCTCGGCGTGGCGGTGTGGGTTGGCGGCATGGTGTTCGCGCATTTCTGCCTGCGTCCGGCGCTCGGCGATCTCTCGCCCCAATTGCGTTTGCCGCTATGGGAATCGGTGTTCGGCCGCTTCTTCAACTGGGTCGGCGTCTCGGTGCTGGTGATTCTGATCAGCGGTGGCTTCCTGCTGATGCAATTCGGCGGCGGTCATGCCACCTGGCCTTTGCATGCGATGGCCGGCCTCGGCATCGTCATGATGCTGATCTTCGGGCATATCCGCTTCGCGGTGTTTCCGCGCATCCGCCGTGCCGTGCAGGCGCAGAAGTGGCCCGACGGCGCGCGGGCGGTCGGCACGGTCCGGCGTCTCGTGCTGATCAATATCGTGCTCGGCGTGGTGACGATCGGCGTCGCGGTGCTGTCGCGCGGGTTCTGAGCTTCATGTGAGCCCGGGCGGCTCCATCGCTCCAAACAGACAATGGCGAAGGCGCGCCAAGCCGTCTACCCGCTCGGCGCGCCGAACGCGAGCCACAGTCCGCACATGACCGCCACGGTCCCATACACGGCATACACCGGTACCTTGAGCTTCGCGAAGCAGGTCGCGGAGAACAGCGCGGTCAGCAGATAGATCGGCTTCAACGGCACATGCGCGGCGATGCGCAGCACCGCCATCGCGAGAAACGCGGTTGTGACCGCGCGCAAAATCTTCATGCCATGCTCGAAGCGCGGGTTCGTCTTCAACTGATGCAGATGCCGCTGCGCCAGCACGACGAGGCAGCCCGACGGCAGGAACAGCGCGAGCGTCGCGATCAGCGCGCCGGGCCAGCCGCCGATGAGATAACCGAGGAACGGCACCACGTTCAATAGCGGCCCGGGCGACAACGGCGACAGAGAGAACGCCAGCGTGAAATCGTTATCCGATACGCCGATCGCGGGCGTCACGAACAGGATCTTCAACACCGGTAACGCGGAGAAGCCGCCGCCGAACAGCGTCATGCCCGCGCCCGCGAGGCGCGGCCACAGCAGCGCGAGTTCGTAGCGATGCGGCACGGGCAGCGCGAACAGCACGAGCAGCAGACTGAGCGCGGCGAGCAGCCGGTAGTCGCCGCGTGCGAGCGACACCGCGAGCCGCGTGTCGCGCTCGCGGCTCGCGAACCAGCCGGTGCCGAACGCCGCGCCGAGCATCACGACGTAGGCCGCCGCATTGTGCGCATAGAAGAGCGCGACACAGCCGAGCACCGCCGCGCTCCATTCGAGCTTGCCGCGCACGAGCGCGCGCGTCTGCTTGTACCAGGTTACCGCGATCAGCGTCGCGAGCACGACGCTGAAGTGCTGCAACAGCGTTTGCGAGGCGATCGCGTGGATGAGCGGGGTGCGGTAGAAGATCGCGAACAGCGTCATCAGCGTGAAGAAGGGCAGCACGCTAGCGATGCCCGCGACCCAGGCGCCGGCGCGTCCGCGCAGCGCGTGGCCGAGTTGCACGGCGACGTTGCAGCCGACCGGCCCGGGCACCATCCACGCGAGCGCGATCAGGTCCGCGAAGGCGACGCGCGAGAGCCGCCCCTCGCGTTCGACGTAGTGATGTTCGAGCTGCGCCATCAGCGCGAGGCCGCCCCACGAGAGCGCCGACAGGCCGAACACGACCCGGAACAGCGTCCCTAGCGGCTCCGGCTGCCGGCGTCCGGCGGCATCTTCGTTCGTGACGGTCTGCATGGCGCCACGGGAGCCCGTGCGCGGGCCCCGTCCTTAAGGGTTGGTGCTCGACACGCTGCTCGTGTTGTCGGTTTCCCGCGTGGCGTGGCGGTCGCCCGCGTTGCCGAGGCCGCATACGCCGAAGCGTTCGAGCAGTGCCGGGATCGCCTCCACCGGCACCGGCCGCGAGAACAGGAAGCCCTGCGCCTCGATATGGCCGAGCGCCGCGAGCCATGCAATCTGCTCTTCGGTTTCCGTGCCCTCGACCACCACCGTGAGCCCGAGCGAGCGCGCGAGATTGACGATCGCCGTGACCATCACGCAGACGCTGCGGTCGCCCGGGATGGCCTGGACGAACGAGCGGTCCACCTTGAGCGTATCGACCGAGAAGCGGTTCAGATACGAGAGCGACGAATAGCCGGTGCCGAAATCGTCGAGCGCGATGCGCACGCCGAGACGCTTGAGCGCGAAGATTTTTTCGGAGACGACTTCGGGATATTCCATCATCGTCGTCTCGGTGATCTCGAGTTCGAGGCGGCGCGCCGAGATGCCGGTTTCCTCGATCGCGTGCGAGATCGTTTCGTACAGGTCGCCGCGCCAGAACTGCACGGCCGAAATGTTCACCGCGAGCGACAGCGTGTCGTAGCCCTGTTGCTGCCACTGCGCGAGTTGCCGGCAGGCGGTTTCGATCACGAAGTCGCCGATCGGCACGATGAGGCCGGTCGATTCCGCAACCGGAATGAACTCGTTGGCCGGAATCAGCCCGTGCTGCGGATGATTCCAGCGCACCAGCGCTTCGAAGCCGGTAATGCAGCGCTGCGTCAGATCGATCTTCGGCTGATAGGCGAGGAACAGCTGGCCTTCGCTGAGCGCGACGCGCAATTGCTGTTCCCACTTCATCAGATGGTCCGCGCGATGCGACAGATGCGGCGAATAGAACTGGTAGCAGTTCTTGCCGGCGTCTTTCGCGCTGTACATCGCGAGGTCGGCTTTCTTGAGCAGGTCGATTTCGTTTTCGTTCGCGACCGAGTACAGCGCGATGCCGATGCTCGCATGCAGTACGAACGAGCTGCCGCGGACCTCGAACGGTTTCGAGAACGCTTCGCCGGCCGCTTCGGCGAGCGCGACCGCGCGCTTCTCGACGTCGTCGCCCTTGAGCACGACGACGAACTCGTCGCCGCCGATGCGCGAGAGCGCGCCGCCTTCGCCGACCGCCGCGGCGAGGCGCGAGGCGGTCATCTGCAGCACGATGTCGCCGGCATTGTGGCCGAGTGTGTCGTTGACGGTCTTGAAGTTGTCGAGATCGATGAAGAGGATCGCGAGACGCCCGAGATTGGACGGCTGCGCGACGTCGTGGCGCAGCGCCTGCAGCGTCGCGTAGCGGTTGCGCAGGCCGGTCAGCAGATCGTATTCGACGAGGTGCGTCATCTCGCGCTCGCGGCCGAGCAGCTTGCCGATCAGTCCGGTCGCGACCGCGAAGAAGCTCAGCATCGCGAGCGAGATGAAGCCCGCCATCAGCAGATAGACGTTGCGCGTGTGGTTGTAGTCGGCGAATTCTTCGGCTTGCGAAAGACCGACCAGCACGCCGAGCGGATAGCCGTCGATATGCCGGTACGAGACGATGCGCGTGACGCCGTCGATCGAATCGACGTAGGTGCCCGACACGTGTTCCGAAGTCGGATACGTGCCGCTCGCGGTGAAGGTGCCGCTCGCATCGTTGGTGCGGCCGGTGCGCCGCGCGAGCACGGTGCCGTTGTCCGAGATCACCGCGATCACGCCTTCGCGGCCGATGGCGGCGTTGTTGTAGAAGTCGGACGTGAAATAGCCGGGGTCTTCCGAGACCACGACGACGCCCGCGAACGAGCCGTCTGGATGATTGAGGCGGCGCGTCATCTGCAAGGTCCAGTGACCCGACACGCGGCCGAGCACCGGCTTGCTGATGTACAGCTGGTCGTCGTTCTCGTGTTCGTGGACCTTGAAGTGCTCGCGGTCGGACAGATCGATGTGCTTCGGGTTGAGTTCGGCCGTATTGGCGATCAGCTTGCCGTGTTCGTCGATCAGCGAGACCTGGACGAGTGTTTCGCTTTGCACGACGCCTTTTTCGACGGTGCTCGCGAGATCGAAATGATTCGGCGTTTTTTCAAACTCGTATTTGACGAAGCGCGTGATCTGATCGACCTGGTGAATCGCCTTGATCGTATGCTGTTCGAGTGCCGCGGAAAGAATCGCGGAAGAGGCCATGGCCTCGCGGTAAGTCGCTTCTTTTTCCACCGACAGCCGCGCGAAAATCACGGTCCAAAGCAGGATCAGGACCAGCACGCCGAGCGCGGGAATGACGAGCAACGCCCGCCGGCGCGTGAATGCCGGGTCGCGGCGCGGCCTGGCTTCGCGCGGGTCGGAGAAGCGGGACTGACTCATCGTGAGGCCCGTTGCCGGGTATGGGCTCGGCATGAATGCCCGGGCATCGACTGCGCTGATTTCATGGATGGCTGCATGGTGACCGAGAGGGTGCCAAAGCTGCTGCGCAGAAGGGGCGGGCGTGGCGCCGTGCCTGACAGTCCACAGATCATCGAATTCCTTCCGATATTACTGAATGAGGTTGGATTAAGGAAGCGTCAGGGCATGGGGTATACGCTGGCGCGGCGCGCACTTGCCTTGAACCGGATTGGCCCTGCATGCCGGCAATGTTTATGCCGCAATACATGCGTGATTTCTCGAATAGGTTTTCTCGAACGGCATGGACCTGCGTGGGTTTTCCGGTCGCGCATCGGTCATTCAATATGCATGGGTTGCAATTGCCATGCCTTACGATGCGGCCTTTTGTGGTTCGGCGCGGCAAGATAGGGCGTCAGGTGATGCCGCCCGAGCGTGCCTGCGCCTTGCCCGAGTGATGTCGCTATGCAACGTGCGTTGCTTGCGGCGTCGCTCATCGGGCCGCTTATCGGGCCATTCACGTCAGCCGGCACGTACCGTCGACGATCGTCACCGAAGGCCCGCCGATCCAGATCTTGCCGCGCGCATCGTCGTAAAGAACCGACACCTCGCCCGCGCGCCCGAGCACGGTGCCTTGACGCACCGTGTAGCGCGGGCCGGGCCGCCGTTGCTGCGCGTTCAGCAGACCCGCGAGCGCGGCGTTGGCGCTGCCCGTCACCGGGTCTTCGCCGACGCCGAAAGCGCGGCCCGCCATCAGGCAGCGGACTTCGAACGTCGCGGGACCCTCGGCGTCGTGCGGACCGTAGACCGCGAGCCCATGCGTGTCGGCCGCGTGCACGAGGTCGGCGAGCGCGGCCGCGTCGGGTTCGAGCGCGAGACAGCTGCGCGCCGAATCGACCCGCACGACGAGCCACGGCGCACCGTTGTCGACCGCGCACGGGGTGGCGCTGAAATCGATCGCATTGCTACGTAAAGCCGCCGCAAGTGTTTCGTAATGGCGTTCGGCCAGCGGCGTGACGCGCGCGGGCGGCGCAGCGAAGGCCCATGCGTTGCGTGTGCCGTCGGCGTCATGCAAGGCTTCGAGTTCGATGAGCCCGACGCCGCACTGCTGGATCAGCTTGCCGTCCTGCTTCGGCCGATAACCGCTTTCGAGCAGCGCATGCGCGGTGCCGAGCGTCGGATGGCCCGCGAACGGCAATTCGCCGCCCGGCGTGAAGATGCGCACGCGATAGTCGGCGGCCGGATCGGTGGGCGTCGAGAGAAAGGTGGTTTCGGACAGATTGGTCCAGCGCGCGATGGCCTGCATCTGCTTCGTATCGAGCGCGTCGGCATCGAATACGACGGCCAGCGGGTTTCCTTTGAACGGCGTCGACGTGAAGACGTCGACCTGTTTGAAACGGACGGTGTGAGCGGGCATCGGCATGATTCGGCGCATCCGGCGTGAAGGGCGTTCGCGGATTCTATCCGTGTCCGCGCTGCCGATCCAGTTCGCTCGATAAGCCAAACGCGCCGCAGGTGGCTCACACTCTGCGGCGCGTTTCAAATGCCATGCGCGGTGAATTGCGCGTGAACGGTTCGTTAATTGTTTGCGACGGCGGGCCGATGCCGACGGTATCGCCGTGCCATGTCACGCTCCGCGCGAATCCGCACGACCCGTCGATGCGCGATGCCTTATTCGACCTCGGCGATCATCTCGATCTCGACGCATGCGCCGAGCGGAATCTGCGCGACGCCGAACGCCGAGCGCGCATGCTTGCCGCGCTCGCCGAACACGTCGGCGATCAGTTCGGACGCGCCGTTCGTGACCAGATGCTGCTCGGTAAATTCGAGCGTCGAATTGACGAGGCTCATCAGCTTGACGATGCGCTTGACGCGGTTCAGATCGCCGACGTGCGCATGCAGCGTGGCGAGCAGATCGATCGCGATCGAGCGCGCCGCAGCCTTGCCTTCTTCGGTATCGAGCGTCGCACCGAGCTTGCCGGCCCACACCTTGCCGTCCTTTTTGGCGATGTGGCCGGACAGGTAAACCGTGTTGCCGCTTTGCGCGCTCATCACATAGGCGGCGGCCGGCGCGCCCGCCGACGGCAGTTCGATGCCCAGTTCCTTGAGCTTGTCGTACACGTTCGATTGAGCCATGTTGAGTCCTCGATTCAGTGAGATTGCGTTAATGAAGACGGGGCGAAGTTTGCGCGTACAGCGCGCCGGCTTCGCCCCGATGCCGCCTGGGCGGGCGTTCAGAGCTTCGCGCGCACGAGCGCGGCGAGACGCGCGACACCTTCGTCGATTTTAGCCGGCGGCACCGTGACGAACGACAGGCGCAGCGTATTGTGCTGGGCCTCGTTCGCAAAGAACGGGCCGCCCGGCACGAACGCGACGTTCTGCGCGACCGCTTCCTCGAGCAGCTTCATGCTGTCGATCTGCGCGGGCAGATCGACCCAGATGAACATGCCGCCTTCCGGACGGTTCCAGCTCACGCCCTCAGGCATGCAGCGCGCGAGCGCGGCGAGCATCGCCTCGCACTGGTTGCGATACAGCTCGCGGATGGTCGGCACGTGCGTGTCGAGAAAGCCGTCCTTGATGACTTCGTGGACGATGCGCTGCGTGAAGCTCGGCGTGTGCAGGTCGGTGGCCTGCTTGGCCTGCACGAGCTTGAAGATCAGCTCTTCGGGCGCAATGATGAAGCCGACCCGCAGACCCGGTGCAAGCACCTTCGAGAACGAGCCGAGGTAGACGATGTGATCGGGCGCCATCGACAGCATCGTCGGCAGCGGTTCGCCCGCGTAGTCGAGCGCGCCGTAGGGGTCGTCCTCGATCACCGGGAACGGCGCGGTCTTGGCGAATTCGGCGAGCGCGCGGCGGCGCTCGACCGGCAGGCGGCGGCCGGTCGGATTCTGGAAGTTCGGCTGCGCGTAGAGCAGGCGCGCGCCCTGGGTCAGTTCCGGCTTCAGGCCTGCGGGGATCAGCCCTTGCTCGTCGGTCGGCACCTGCACGTAGCGCGGCTCGTACATCGAGAACGATTGCAGCGCGCCGAGGTAGGTCGGCGTTTCGACCAGCACCGGGCTATCCGGGCAGACCAGCACCTTGCCGAGCAGATCGAGCGCCTGCTGTGAGCCGGTCGTAATCAGCACCTGCGACGCTCGGATCTGCACCCCGTTGCTCGAATAGCGCTGCGCGATCCATTCGCGCAGCGGCAGATAGCCTTCGGTCGCGCTGTATTGCAGCGCGGCGGCGGGCGTGTCGCGCAGGATGCGGTCGGCGGCTTCGCGCATGCGCTCGGCCGGGAAGGTGGCCGGCGCGGGCAGGCCGCCTGCGAACGAAATGACCTCGGGCCGCTCCGTTACCTTCAGGATCTCCCGAATCGCGGAGCTCGTGAGCTTGCGCGCGCGTTCGGACAATTGCCACGTCGGGGCTTTCAGGTCGCTTTGGTCCATGCTCTCCTCTGCTTGGTATTTCTGGAACCGGTCAAATTATCGATTATCGCGCGACTCGGCGGGGAGCGCCGCTGGAGCAGGCCACCGGGCACGAAACCGCAGGGTCGCACGCGCTGCTTTATGCGAGGGTCCGCGGGCCCTCGGGTGTTTCGAATTCGGCGACGAGCGCCGCGGCGCCGTCGCTAGGCTGCACGTCGAGCAGATGCGCGGCGCCGAGCCAGCGCAATTGCTCGCCGATCAGTTTGGCCTGCGGATGCACGGCTCTCAGCGTCTTCAACGCGAGATTCGCCGGCGCCAGCACCTGCGACGGCTGCCGCGTCGTCTCCCACTGGATCAGCGAGGGCAGCACGCCGTCGCCGGCACCTTGCCAGGCCGGGAACGCGCCGTCGTCGGGCACGGTCAGGCCCCATGTGAAATCGCCGCGCGTCATCGGCACGACCGGCGCAATGCGCTGCGGATACTGCGCTTGCCAGGTCGCGAGATGCCTCGGCCGCTCGACGCGCGCGACCCAGTGCGACAGATACGGCCCGTTTTCGAGCCGCGCGTGCGTCGCCGGGTCGTCGAGCGCGAAGAAGCGCGGGCGCGGCGTGCCGCTCCCGGCCTCCGCCGGCGCATGCGGATCGAGCGCAATCACTTCCAGATAGACGCCGCCCCACAGGCTCAGCAGGCGGTTGTGCGTGCGCATCAGCGGATGCGCGACGCCGCCCGCCGGCGCGACGCCGAGTCTCGCGGCGACGTACTGGACACCCTCGTCGAGGGTGCGGGCGGAAATCACGAGGTGATCGAGACTGAGCGAATGAGCTGTCATGGCTAAGCGACGCGGAGCGGCGAAAACGGGGGGCTGGCAACGAGGCCGCAGCGCGCGAGGTGTACAGGCGGCGCTGCCGGGGCCGTAAGCATAACCGTTTGCCGGATCGGCGGGCCATGCGGATGGCTGGCGGAGCGTGGTAGGCAGTCCGCTGCGGCGCGCTTGCAACGTATTTGCGAGGTCTGCGCGCCGCGCCATCACGCTTCGTGACGCTTCAATGTAACGGCCGCGACCGGCACAGTAACGGTACAATCGACGCGATACTATTCGGTACAGTTGGAGCCCGTCATGTCCGTCCCGCTTGCCCAGATTCCCGCCCCACACGACACGGCGTCGCTGACGCTGGTCGAGCAGCTCGTCCAGTGGGCGTGCCGCCGCATCGAGGAGCGCGTGTTCCGCCCCGGCATGCGCATGCCGTCGATCCGCAAGCTCGCGCTCGACAAGGGCGTGTCGCGCTTCACGGTGGTCGAGGCGTACGAGCGGCTGGTCGCGCAAGGCTATCTGGAATCGCGGCGCGGCTCCGGCTTCTACGTGCGCGAGCGGCAGAGCAGCGCGACGTTCAGCGAACTGCCCCCGCGCGCCGAAACCTTACCCGCGCCGGCGAATATCGACGTCGTCTGGCTGCTGCGCAACATGCTCCACACCGGCGCGCGGCCCGAGCGCAGCCCCGGCCTCGGCTACCTGCCGGCGCGCTGGCTCGACGGCGACCTGATTACCAATGCGCTGCGCACGCTTGGCCGGCAAAGCGGCGCGCAGATGCTCGGCATCGGCACCGCGCAGGGTTTTCTGCCGCTGCGCCAGCAATTGCAGACGCGGCTCGAGGAACTGGAGATCGGCGCGTCGCCCGAGCAGATCGTGATGGTGTCGGGTGTCACGCAGGCGATCGACCTGATTTCGCGCATTTACGTGAAGCCGGGCGATGCGGTGATCGTCGGCGATCCGGCGTGGTTCCAGATGTTCGCCTGTTTCGCCGCGCAGGGCGCGCGGCTCGTCGGCATGCCGTACACGCCGGACGGCCCCGATCTCGACGCGCTCGAAGCGCTCGTGCAGGAATGGCGGCCGAAAATGCTCGTCATCAACTCGGTGCTGCAGAACCCGACCGGCACGTCGCTCTCCGCCGCCCAGGCGTTCCGCATCCTGCGCCTCGCCGAGGCGTACGACTTCATCGTCGTCGAGGACGACATCTACGGCGACCTGTGCCCGCCCGGCTACCCGGGCACGCGGCTCGCGAGCCTCGATCAGCTGAAGCGCGTGATCTACCTCGGCAGCTTTTCGAAGACGCTCGCACCGAATCTGCGCGTCGGCTTTATCGCGTGCGGGCCGGACGTCGCGCGGGTGGTCAGCAACCAGAAGATGCTGGTCGGCATGACAAGCCCCGAACTCAACGAGCGCGTGATCTACAAGATTCTGACCGAAGGCCACTACCGGCGGCACGTCGAGCGCGTGCGCGCGCGGCTCGACGGCGTGCGCGACAAAGCCGTGCGGGTACTCGAAAAGACCGGCCTGAAACTGTTTCTGACGCCGACGGCCGGCATGTTCCTGTGGGCCGACACCGGCGTCGACGCGGGCGCGCTCGCCGCGGCCGGGCACGAGGCCGGCTTCCTGCTGACGCCGGGCGGGCTGTTTTCGCCGCAGCAGTCGCCGAGCACGTGGATGCGCTTCAATATCGCCAATTGCGGCGATCCGGAATTGCCGGCGTTTCTGAGCCGCTATCTCGACGGCGTCGCGCGCCGCCCGGCCTGAACTGTCCGGCCCCCCTTGAAACCGCGCCGGGGCGTCCCCATTTGCGCGAACGATCCGGCGCGGCCTCGCTCGCACTTTGATGTGAGCCTCGGCCCGCCCGCGGGACCCGGACGCGGGTTCGAACCCCGGTTCGCCGCGGTTCGATACCTTGTCGCCCGGCACCCCATCGCCCGAAACCTGATTCGCAACAGAGAGGAAGTCCGACCATGGCCCAAGAAACCATGAGCTTTCAGGCAGAAGTGAAGCAGCTTCTGCAACTGATGATCCATTCGCTGTACAGCAACAAGGAAATCTTTCTGCGCGAGCTGATCTCGAACGCGTCCGACGCGGCCGACAAGCTGCGCTTCGAAGCGATCGAAAACAGCGCGCTGTACGAAAACGATCCGAACCTGCGGATTCGCGTCTCGTACGACAAGGCTGCGCGCACCGTCACGATCGACGACAACGGCATCGGCATGAGCCGCGACGAAGCGATCGCGAACCTCGGCACGATCGCGCGCTCGGGCACCAAGGAGTTCTTCGGCAAGCTGTCGGGCGACCAGCAGAAGGATGCGGCGCTGATCGGCCAGTTCGGCGTGGGCTTCTACTCGGGCTTTATCGTTGCCGACAGGATCACGGTCGAGACGCGCCGCGCCGGTTTGCCGGCCGCCGAAGGCGTTCGCTGGGAAAGCGCGGGCGAGGGCGATTTCGCGGTCGAGCAGATCGAGCGCGCCGCGCGCGGCACGACCATCACGCTGCATCTGCGTGCCGACGAGGACGAACTGCTGTCGTCGCATCGCCTGAAGTCGATCATCCAGAAGTACTCGGACCACGTCGCGCTGCCGATCCTGATGCAGAAGGAAGAGTGGGACGCGGAAAAGAGCGAGATGGTCACGAAGGACGAGGACGAGACCGTCAACCAGGCGAGTGCGCTGTGGACCCGCTCGAAGAATGACATCAGCGACGAGCAGTACAGGCAGTTCTATCAGCACATCTCGCACGATCATCAGGACCCGCTCACGTGGACGCATAACCGCGTCGAAGGCCGCAGCGAATACACGCAACTGCTGTACGTGCCGGCGCACGCGCCGTTCGACCTGTGGAACCGCGAGCAGCGCGGCGGCCTGAAGCTGTACGTGAAGCGCGTGTTCATCATGGACGACGCCGAGCAACTGCTGCCCACGTATCTGCGCTTCGTGAAGGGCGTGGTCGATTCGGCCGATCTGCCGCTCAACGTATCGCGCGAAATCCTGCAGGAAAGCCGCGACGTGAAGGCGATTCGCGAAGGCGTGACGAAGCGCGCGCTGTCGATGCTCGAAGAACTTGCCAATTCGGACAACGACGCCGACAAGGAAAAGTACGCGGGCTTCTGGAAGGAATTCGGCCAGGTGCTGAAGGAAGGCATCGGCGAGGATTTCGCCAATCGCGAGCGCATCGCGAAGCTCGTGCGTTTTGCGACGACGCATACGGGCACGGCCGAACAGACCGTGGCGCTGGCCGACTACGTCGCGCGCATGAAGCCCGAGCAGAGCAAGATCTACTACGTGACCGCCGATACCTGGCAGGCCGCCGCGCATAGCCCGCACCTCGAAGTGTTCCGCAAGAAGGGCGTCGAAGTGCTGCTGCTGACCGATCGCGTCGACGAATGGATGCTGTCGTTCCTCAACGAATTCGACGGCAAGCCGCTGCAAAGCGTCGCGCGCGGCGACCTCGATCTCGGCGCGCTGAACGACGAGGAAAAGGCGGCGCAGGAGAAGGTCGGCGAGGAGTTCAAGCCGCTCGTCGAGAAGATGAAGGACGCGCTGAAGGACAAGGCGAAGGACGTGCGTCTGACGTTCCGCCTGACCGATTCGCCGTCGTGCCTCGTTGCCGACGACGGCGAAATGAGCGGCTACCTGCAGCGCATGCTGAAGGCCGCGGGCCAGGATGCGCCGTCGTTCCATCCGATTCTCGAAGTGAATCCGGAGCACGCGCTCGTGAAGGGCCTGCATGCCGATAGCGCGAATTTCGACGACTGGTGCCATCTGCTGTTCGATCAGGCGCTGCTCGCGGAAGGCGGCTCGCTCGAAGACCCGGCGAGCTTCGTGAAGCGCACCAATGCGTTGCTGCTGTCGCGCGCGGGTTGAACGTGAGTCGGGGGCGTTGATGTCGTTGCTGGATTGACGCTCCCTGGTTGAGAAAATGCGCTGCTTTGGCAGCGCATTTTTTTGCGCCCGAGGTTTTGCGCCCGGAGTTTTGTACCCGAGGTTTTGCGACCGATGAGGCGAACGGGTGCGGTGAGTTGTTTCGCTTGGCTGGTTTTTGTCTGACGCGTTTTTCGCATGCACTGGTGCGTTTGCATTTGCGTTATGCGTCAGATTGCAGAAGTGGCGCCGTGAACTGCCGCGATGAAGAGGGCTGCAAGACCGCGCCGCTATAATCCGACACCATGCCTATCCGTTTCGATCCCGCCGACGCGCACTGGCGTGTCGCACCTTTGCCCACCTTCAGCGCCGCGCAGAAAGACTGGCTGACTCGCGGCGGTTCCCTGACTGCTCATCTGCGTGCGCTCGGCGCGGTCGCGGTGCGCGTGACGCGCGAAGCGGTCGCGCTACCATGGGCCGACGAAGCCGCCGCGCTCGGACTCGCGCCGCGCGCGCCGGTATGGGTGCGCGAGGTCGTGCTGTCGGTCGAGGGTGTGCCGTTCGTCGCCGCGCATAGCGTGACGCCGCGCGCGGCGAGCGTCGGCGTGTGGCAGGCGACGCGGCGGCTGCGCACGCGGCCGCTCGCCGAATTGCTGTATAGCGACAGCAGCGTCGCACGCTCGTCGCTGGTGAGCCGCAGGGTGGGGGCGCGTCATCCGCTGTATGCGCTGGCGGCGCGGGAAATCGGCGCGGGCGTGGCGCGCGCGCCGCATGTGCTGGTCGCGCGCCGCTCGGTGTTCGAGCGGCATGGCGCGCCTTTGATGGTGACGGAGTGTATGCTGCCGGCGCTGTGGGCGTGTGTGGGGGCGTTGAGTGTTTCTGGGGCTTCAGGGGCTTCAGGGGCTTCGGGTGAAGACGGCGGTGTTGCTGCACGCGGGGATACCGTGCACGCCGCGCATACGGCCTATGCCCACCAGCGCGAACACGGCCGCCCGCTCGCGCGATGCCGTGACGAAGGCCATCGCTCATGACGCTCAAACGCTGCTTTCCGCCGGTCGTCGATGCCCATACGCGGGTGCTGATTCTGGGCAGCTTGCCGGGCGAGATGTCGTTGGCGCATGGGCAGTACTATGCGCATAAGCAGAACAAGTTCTGGGCGCTTGTTGGGGAGGCAATAGAGCAAAATCTGGTCGGTATGGACTATGCAACTCGTCTCGATAAGCTGCTCGAATACCGCATCGGTTTATGGGACGTCGTTGCAGAGGCCCGTCGTATCGGGAGTCTCGATAGCCGCATACGCGACCATGCGAGCAATGACCTGGTCGCTCTTGTCGATACATTGCCGAATCTGGTCACCATCGCCTTCAATGGCGGGACCGCAGCCAAAATCGGCATGAATGCGCTTGGCGAGCGCGGTGGGCAATATAGACTGCTCCGCCTGCCATCAAGCAGTCCCGCCTATGCCACAGTCCCATACGCAGAAAAGTTGGCCGTTTGGCGGCAACTGCGGGAATCGAATTGACGCGTCCGAACGTGGTCTCGCGTCAGCGGGAATCCTGGCGTGTCTGGTGGTTACCAACGGCCAAACAATCGGTCTAGCGCTGAAATAATCTCGTCTTGCCGGTGATGCAGCGACGTAACGGATTGGCTTAATTCAGTGCGTGGAATCGCGCTCAGTGTCGGCGTATCCAGCATGCACTCGATGCCTTCGATCGTGAAAACAGGTATCAGGTCAGGCGGAAGAGGAACTGGGGCAAAGCTGTCCAATCGTCGCAACGGGATAACCACGCGTGTCGCCAGACCGGATAAATGGTTGCCTTGGACATCAACAACATAAGGCACCGCTGGACGTTGGCCCGGATTGGGAAATACGTCGAAACGGGCCATCAGAACGCCCGGTATTGAGCGAGCGGCAGGCCATCGCGCTCAACCATCTCGTTATAGGCCTCGATAAAACCGGCGTACTTGATGGCCCACTGGCGATCCTTTTCCACTTGAACGGCTTGACGCAGTGCCCGCTCGCAAGTTTGCGAGAAATTGATACCGAGTGCCTTGGCATCCTTGTAGACGTCTTCGGGCAGGCTAATGTTCGTGGCCCGACGAGGAGTCACATCGGCGGCTGGATGACGCATGGCGTTGCTCCTTATGTGGGTGAATTATGCGCATTTTAGCCCACATAAAAACGTTGAATCTTGATTGGTGAGCGATTGGCCATGCGAGCAACGATTTGGCCGCTTTGGCCGTACGGTTGAACGACGGTACTGTCGGTCAGGCCTGCGGAGTTGGGAGCGGCGGAGTTGGCCCCTTGATAGAATCGCCCGCATTCAATGACAACGGTAACCGATACGATGACGGCATCTCTGAGCAGCGACCTCGACTTCTTCAATCTGCTGGCGGATAACCATTTGCGGCTTGTCGGCACGCCGCTGGTCGAGGGCGGAATCTCCGGCGCCGACGCGGCCCGCTGGCTCTACGAAAGCGCGCCGTTCTGCGTGCTCGCGCACAACACCGACGCCGACCCCCGTTTCATCTACGCGAACGAAGCGGCTCAACGCTGCTTCGAATACGACTGGGACGGCATGACGGCCTTGCGTTCGAGGCTTTCGGCCGAACACCCGAATCGGGACGAGCGCGACAGGTTGCTCGAATCGGTGCGATTGCACGGGTTCGCGACCGGTTATCGCGGCCTGCGCATCTCGAGTTCGGGAAGACGATTCTGGATCGAGGACGTCACGGTCTGGAATCTGCTCGATAGCGAAGGCGTTTATCGGGGGCAGGCCGCAACGTATCGCAACTGGCAGGACGCCTGAGCGCGGCGACAGACGCTTCGGGAGCATCGTATCGGTCTACGGGACGTCGCTGCCAAGGCGCGTCGCGATGGCAGTTTCGCTAGCCGTGTAGTCGATCGATACCGGCTTCTGCGTCTGCCATCGAGCCACCCCGCGCATGCTTGCGTTCCCCATGCGCGCCAGTTCGAAGTAGGGCGGCAGCTTGTCTGCGATTGACGCCGAGTGTTGCCCCGTCGAATGCTATGCTCTCGTTCGACCAAAAATTGCGCCCGTGGCGCGACATCCTCACATGACGAAACTGATCAAGCGCGCTTCGGCCGAGGCGCGTGCTTTCCGTAACCGCGATGCCGACGCCGATGCCGTTGGCGGCAAGCAGAAAATCGCCCGTAATGCCCGCAGTACTTCCCGCGGCGCGGGCCGCACGAACGGCGCCGATAACGACCTGCGCGACCCGAGCGACCTGCGCGACGCGCCGCAAATCGAAGCCCCGCGCAAGCCGCGTTTCGCGCCGGTGACGTTCTCGGAAGAGGGCGGCGTGCGCTACCTGCATTTCGGCACGGAATGGGTGCAAGGCGCGATGCGTCTGCGCAAGCCCGATCACATCGAACTCGAATACGCGCAGCAGATGATGGCCTGGCTGCTGTTCCTCGAAACGCCGAAGCGCATCGTGCAGCTCGGTCTCGGCGCGGCCTCGCTGACCAAATTCGCGCACCGCTTCCTGAAGCGCGCCAAGGTCGAGGCGATCGAAGTGAATCCGGCGGTCGTCGTGGCCGCGCGCACGATGTTCGAGTTGCCGCACGACGACGCGCGCCTGACCGTGCGCGAAGCCGATGCCTGGGACTTCGTCAACGACGGCGCTAACCACGGTACGATCGGCGCGCTGCAGATCGACGTCTACGACGCGACCGCGCGCGGCCCGGTGCTCGACAGCGTCGCCTTCTATCGTGCGGCGCGTGCGTGTCTGAGCGACGCGGGCATCGTCACGGTGAACCTGTTCGGCGACCATCCGAGCTTCGTGCGCAACATGAAGCGTCTTAACGAGGCATTCGACGGCCGCGTGGTTGCGCTGCCCGAAGTGCACGACGGCAATCGCATCGCGATCGCATTCTCGGGCCCGGCGCTCGAGGTGCCGTTCGCGAGGCTCGAAACCCGCGCGAAGCTGATCGAAGCGCAACTCGGCTTGCCGGCGCGCAAGTGGATCAGGGGGCTGCGCGAATCGACGGGGCAGAGCGGCGCTTCGTTTGCGATCTGATCGCCGTAGCGGCTGGCTGAGGTAAGCCGGCCGGCGAGCCGCATCGCGGCGGCGCGTTGCCGCCGCATGGCCTCACGTGCCGCTACGTGCCCCGGCATGCCGATACATACCGCTACGATATGTGCCTTGCCGCGCGCCGTTGCGCCTCGGGTCGTCCCTGCTTGACCGGGCGTTCGGGGCTCCTATACTCTTTCGAAGCTTTCGGGGCGTCCGTGGCCGACCGCGGGACGACCACCCGCTGTGATTCCACCTCCCGTCGACCACGGGCAAACAATTCAAATAGGAAAGAGGAGACGTCATGGCTCACGACGCCGACGTGAAGAAGGCCAGCAAGCACTGGCTCTGGCTGTTGCTGCTGCCCTGGATCGCGATGATCTGGGTGCCGTCCTACAACAAGGTCGAGCCGCAGCTGTTCGATTTCCCGTTCTTTTATTGGTATCAGCTTCTCTGGGTGCTGATCAGCGCGGTCATTACCGCGTTCGTCTACAACAAGACCAAATCCCGCTATACGGGCCGCTCGCAAGGGGGCGCACAACAATGAACCCCATTGCAACGTTCGTCTTCGTTCTGTTTTTTATCGGCGTCACGATTCTCGGTTTCGTCGCGGCGCACTGGCGGCGCGGCGATCTGGCCCATCTCGAAGAGTGGGGGCTCGGCGGCCGGCGCTTCGGCACGATCGTCACGTGGTTCCTGCTCGGCGGCGACCTTTATACCGCCTACACGTTCGTCGCGGTGCCGGCGCTCGTGTTCGGTGCGGGCGCAACCGGTTTCTTCGCGCTGCCGTACACGATCCTGATCTATCCGTTCGCGTTCGTCGTGTTCCCGAAGTTGTGGAGCGTCGCCAAGCGCCACGGCTACGTGACCTCGGCCGACTTCGTCTCGGCGCGTTACGGCAGCCGCATGCTGGCGCTCGCGATCGCCGTGACCGGCATCGTCGCGACGATGCCGTACATCGCGCTGCAACTGGTCGGTATCGAAGTGGTGATCGGCGCGCTCGGTTTCGACACGACCGGCTTCGTCGGCGATCTGCCGCTCATCATCGCGTTCGCGATCCTCGCGGCCTACACGTACACCTCGGGCCTGCGCGCGCCGGCGATGATCGCGGTGGTCAAGGACATCCTGATCTACGTGACGATCTTCGCCGCGATCATCGTGATTCCGCCGCAACTGGGCGGCTTCGGCCATATCTTCGGCGCGGTGCCGCCGGCCAAGCTGCTGCTGAAGTCGCCGGACGTCTCGAATCTGAACGGCTATAGCGCCTACGCGACGCTCGCGGTCGGCTCGGCGCTCGCGCTGTTCCTGTATCCGCACTCGATCACGGCGGTGCTGTCGTCGAAGTCGGGCAACACGATCCGCCGCAACATGGCGCTCTTGCCGGCCTATTCGCTCGTGCTCGGTCTGCTCGCGCTGCTCGGCTTCATGGCGCTCGCGGCCGGCGTGAAGGACATGCCGGAATTCGTGCCGTATTTCAAGGCATTCGGCCCGAACTTCGCGGTGCCGGCGCTGTTCCTGCACTTCTTCCCGTCGTGGTTCGTCGGCGTGGCGTTCGCGGCGATCGGTATCGGCGCGCTGGTGCCGGCGGCGATCATGTCGATCGCGGCGGCGAACCTGTACACGCGTAACGTGCACAAGGAGTTCATCAACCGCAACATGACGCACGAGCAGGAGACCAACGTCGCGAAGCTGGTCTCGCTGATCGTCAAGGTCGGCGCGGTCGCGTTCATTCTCGGCCTGCCGCTCACGTACGCGATCCAGCTGCAACTGCTCGGCGGTATCTGGATCATCCAGACGCTGCCGGCGATCGTGCTCGGTCTCTACACGCGCGTGCTCGACTACCGGGGCCTGCTGATCGGCTGGGCAGCAGGCATCGCGACCGGCACGTGGATGGCGATTTCGCTGAAGCTCGCCGGTTCGATCTTCACGATCCACCTGTTCGGCATGGCGATTCCGGGCTATGCGGCGGTGTGGTCGCTGATCGTGAACCTCGTGGTGGCCGTCGTGGTGAGCCTGCTCGTGCGCGTGGTCGGCATGCAGGGCGGCGAGGACCGCACGAGTCCGGAAGACTATCTGGACATGGCCGAAAGCTGATGGATTTGCGGCTTCCGTCGTTCCGGAGCGGTTCCGGATTTTGATGGCATGCTGAAAACGCAACGCCCGCAGACGAAAGTTTGCGGGCGTTGCTGTTTGTGTGGCGCTTCGTGGCGGGGTGGCGGAGTCGTTTTGCGACGCGTTCATGGTGCGTCACCAGGGCTTGGCTTTGGCTTTGGTTTTGGCCTCTGGCCGGTGCCCCGGCCGTGACCGCCTACCGTGACGCCCGGCGCTGGGCCGGATGGTGCCCGCGCGGTGCGTTCGCCGTATGACTGCCGCGGTGCGCCGCTCAAACCTGCGGCGGCAGCGTAACCATCCACTTCAGGCCGAAGCGGTCTTCCACGATGCCGAACCCTTCGCTCCAGAACGTCTTCTGGAACGGCATCACGACCTGACCGCCATCGGCGAGTGCGTTGAAGCTTTTTTCGGCGATGGCGCTGTCTTCGACGGTCAGCGACAGACTGAAGCCGTTGAACGAACCGGCTGCGGGATCGCAGGCGCCGTCGGAGGCCATCCAGAAGGTCGTGCCGAGCTGCACGTTGGCGTGCATGATCTTGTCCGCGAGTTCGGGGCGCGGCGGGTTGTTCGGGTCGGGCGGCGCATCCCTGAAGTGCATCTTGAAGATCACCTGAGCGCCGAGCTTTTCGCTGTAGTAGTCGAGCGCTTCCTCGCAACGGCCGTTGAAAAACACGTAAGGCTGAACGTACATGATCGTCTCCTTGAAAGATCAGGCGTGGGCCGACTGCCGCCGTTTCTCCGCGCGTGACGGCGAGACGGGGCGGGTGTGGGGTCGATTGTAGTCGTCTGCCGTGCGTGGTTTGTGACGGTGAGGCGCAGGAGTAGGCGGCGTGGTGTGGGAGCGTGCGGACGTCGGGTGCCTTGCGAGTTGGGTATCGGCTTGGGCTGCACAAACGGCAAACGGCGAGAGGCAAACGAAACGGCCCTGAACCGCGAGGTTCAGGGCCGTCCTGTGATGATGCCTTGCGTTGCCGCTGGCCGCCGCGCGACTGGCCGCTTCATACTGCAGAGCGGCAGAGCGGCAGAGCGGCAGAGCGGCAGAGCGGCAGAGCGGCAGAGCGGCAGAGCCGACGGGCCACCGCAACCGCGGCTACGCTCCGCGCATCAACGCAGCGCGTCGATCAGCTTCTCCAGCTTCACCGCGTCCGCCGCAAACGCGCGGATGCCTTCGGCGAGCTTCTCGGTCGCCATCGCGTCGTCGTTGACGAGGAAGCGAAACGATTTTTCGTCGACCGGCACGCGCTCGATGTCCGCGTCGCCCGACATTTGCGCCGACAGCTTGCGCTCGACCGGGTCGCCGCTCTCCTGCAGCTTTTGCAGCAATTCCGGGCTGATGGTCAGCAGATCGCAGCCGGCCAGTTCGAGAATCTGCGAGGTCGTGCGGAAGCTCGCGCCCATCACCTCGGTCTTGTAGCCGAACTTCTTGTAGTACGCGTAGATGCGGCGCACCGACTTGACGCCCGGATCGTTGGCGCCGCCGTCTTTCGCTTCGTCCCACGCGCTGCCGGCGTTCTTCTTGTACCAGTCGTAGATGCGGCCGACGAACGGCGAAATCAGTTGCGCGCCCGCTTCCGCGCAGGCGGCGGCCTGGGCCAGCGAGAACAGCAGCGTCATGTTGCAGTGGATGCCTTCTTTCTGCAGCACCTCGGCCGCGCGCACGCCTTCCCAGGTGGACGCGAGCTTGATGAGCACGCGCTCGCGGCCGATGCCGTGGTCCTTGTACAGCGCGATCAGCTCGCGGCCCTTGGCGATCGAGCCTTCGATGTCGAACGACAGGCGCGCGTCGACTTCGGTCGACACGCGGCCCGGGATGATCTTGAGGATTTCGGTGCCGAACGCGATCAGCAACTGGTCGATGATCGCGCCGACCGGCTTCGACGCATGCGCCTTGACGGTCTTTTCGAGCAGCGGCCGGTAATCGTCCTTCTGCACGGCCTTCAGAATCAGCGACGGATTGGTGGTCGCGTCCCGCGGCTTGTATTGCGCAAGCTGCTGGAAGTCGCCGGTGTCGGCCACGACGGTGGTGTATTGCTTGAGTTGATCGAGTGCGGTTGTCATGTTCGAGCCTTCTGGGCGCGCGTGCGCCGTGGTTCAGGAGAAATGAGATTGCCGCCGTACCGGCAGGAAGAGCCGGTGCCGGCGGCCGCGGGTCACGCCGCAGCGCGTCCCATGATAGGGCTGGGACGCGCTGCCGGATGCATCTATTCTATGGCGGATCGCCGAGGACGGCATAAACGGCGGGCCTTTGCGATCCGTTCGCGCGCATAGGCCGTGCCTGGGCGCTTCAGGCGCGCCGCGCGTTCAACACCACTTGCGTCACCACGCCCGCGACCAGCCCCCAGAACGCCGAGCCGATCGACAGCAGCGTGAGTCCCGAGGCGGTCACCATGAACGTGACGAGCGCGGCTTCGCGCTGCCTCGCGTCCTGCATCGCGTTGGCGAGGCCGCTCATGATCGAGCCGAACAGCGCGAGCGCCGCGACCGACACGACCAGCGCCTTCGGCAACGCGGCGAACAGCGCGGCGATCGTCGCGCCGAAGATGCCCGCGAGCAGATAGAAAATGCCGCCCCAGACCGCCGCCGTGTAACGCTTGGCGGGATTCTCGTGGGCTTCGGGGCCGGTGCAGATCGCTGCCGTGATCGCCGCGAGATTGATGCCGTGCGAGCCGAACGGCGCGAGTAGTAGCGAGGCGATGCCGGTCGTCGCGATCAGCGGCGCGGACGGCGTCGTGTAGCCGTCCGCGCGCAGCACCGCGATGCCGGGCACGTTCTGCGAGGCCATCGCGACCACGAACAGCGGAATGCCGATGCTCACGCTCGCCGCCACCGAGAACGCCGGCATCGTGAACACCGGATGCGCAAGCGCGATGTGAAAGTGGCTGAAATCGAGCAGCCCGAGGGCGCCGGCGGCGATCGTGCCGGCCACGAGCGTCATGACGATCGCGTAACGCGGCGCGAAGCGTTTGACGATCAGGTAGGTGAAGAACATCGTCAGCACGAGCGCGGTCTGGAACTGCGCGGCGCGGAAAATCTCGATGCCGATCTCGAACAGGATGCCCGCGAGCAGCGCCGCCGCGATGCCGGCCGGAATCTTCTTCATGAGCGTGTCGAACCAGCCGGTCAGGCCGACCAGCGTGAGCAGCGCCGCGCAAACGATAAAGGCGCCGATTGCCTGCGCGTAGTCGACATTCGGCAGCGACGATATCAGCAGCGCTGCGCCCGGCGTCGACCACGCGATCACGATCGGCGCGCGAAAGCGCAGCGACAGGCCGATCGTGCACAGCGCCATGCCGATCGAGAGCGCCCAGATCCACGAGGAAATCTGCGCGTCGCTCAGATGCGCGGCCCGGCCCGCCTGGAACATCAGCACGAGCGAACTGGTGTAGCCGGTCATCGCCGCGACGAAGCCGGCGACGATCGCGGACAGCGACGTATCGGCGAGCGGATTGAGACGCCCGGGCGGCGTGGTGGCGGGGGACAGCTGGGGTGAAGGAGGCGAACTCATGCGCGAACTCATGCGAATACTTTCTTGTTGTCGAAGTTAAAGCGGCGTGATTCTGCTGCGTGGGCGACGTCGGCCACGCGGAGGCGGGTGGCCTGCGCCCAGGGTGTCATTTGCTCAACACGCGCATGGCCGTCTCGAGCCCCGCGAGCGTGAGCGGATACATGCGATGCCCGAGCACCTCGCGGATCGCGCTAACCGACTGCCGGTACGGCCATAGCGCTTCCGGCTCGGGATTGAGCCACGCGAAGTGTGGGAAATGATCGGCGAGGCGGCGCAGCCACACCGCGCCGGCTTCGGCGTTGTTGTACTCGACCGAGCCGCCCGGCTGCAAAACCTCGTACGGGCTCATGGTCGCGTCGCCGACGAAGATCAGCTTGTAGTCGGGCGTGAACTTGTGCAGCACGTCCCACGTCGGCGTGCGCTCGGCATGGCGGCGCCGGTTGTTCTTCCACAGGAAGTCGTACACGCAGTTGTGGAAATAGTAGAACTCGAGGTGCTTGAACTCGGCCTTGGCGGCGGAAAACAGCTCCTCGGTGCGCTTGACGTGGTCGTCCATCGAGCCGCCGACGTCGAGCAGCATCAGCACCTTCACGTTGTTGTGCCGCTCGGGCACCATCTTCAGATCGAGCCAGCCGGCGTTCGCCGCCGTGCTGCGGATCGTGTCGGGCAGATCGAGTTCCTCGGCCGCGCCTTCGCGCGCGAAGCGGCGCAGCCGCCGCAGCGCAACCTTGATGTTGCGCGTGCCGATTTCGACCTGGTCGTCGTAGTCGCGATAGGCGCGTGCTTCCCAGACCTTGACCGCCGTGCGGTTGCCGGCCGCGTCGCCGCCGATGCGCACGCCTTCCGGGTTATAGCCGCCGTTGCCGAACGGCGACGTGCCGCCCGTGCCGATCCATTTGCTGCCGCCTTCGTGGCGCTCCTGCTGCTCGTCGAACAGTTCCTTGAGGCGCTCCATCAGCTTGTCGAGGCCGCCCATCGCCTCGATCTGCGCCTTTTCCTCGGGCGACAGATCGCGTTGCAGCTTCTTCTTGAGCCAGTCGAGTGGAATGTCGAAGGCGAGTTCCGAGGTGGCCGCGACGCCGTTGAAATAGGCGCCGAACGCCTGGTCGAACTTGTCGAAGTACTGTTCGTCCTTCACGAGCGTGATGCGCGCGAGGTAGTAGAACTCGTCGAGCGACGGCGCGATCACGTTGGCCTTCAGCGCTTCGAGCAGCGTCAGGTATTCCTTCACCGAGACCGGCAGCCTGGCGGCGCGCAGCGAGTAGAAGAAGTCGATCAGCATGCTGGGTGTCCTGCGGCGGCGGAAGGTCGGGCGGCGCTGCGGCCGGGCGGGCTCGAAAGGGCCCGGTGGCGATCGGCAGCGCCCACGCGACGCGGGTTAGCGGTTGTTGCGGTTCATGAAGAGCAGCCGCTCGAACAGGTTCACGTCCTGCTCGTTCTTCAGCAGCGCGCCATGCAGCGGCGGAATGATCTGCTTCTGGTCGGCCGAACGCAGCGCTTCGGGCGGGATGTCCTCTGCGAGCAGCAGCTTGAGCCAGTCGAGCAGCTCCGAGGTGGACGGTTTCTTCTTGAGCCCCGCGACGTTGCGCAGTTCGAAGAAGCTCTGCAGCGCCGCGGCGAGCAGTTCCTTCTTGATGCCGGGGTAGTGCACCTCGACGATCTGCTGCATCGTTGTCGCGTCCGGAAACCTGATGTAGTGGAAAAAGCAGCGGCGCAGGAACGCGTCGGGCAGCTCCTTCTCGTTATTCGACGTGATGATGACGAGCGGGCGATGCTTCGCGCGTACCAGCTCGTGCGTCTCGTAGACGTAGAACTCCATGCGGTCGAGTTCGCGCAGCAGGTCGTTCGGGAATTCGATGTCGGCCTTGTCGATCTCGTCGATCAGCAGCACGCTCTGCTCGTCGGACTCGAACGCCTGCCACAGCACGCCCTTGACGATGTAGTTGCGGATGTCCTTGACGCGCTCGTCGCCGAGCTGCGAATCGCGCAGGCGCGAGACCGCATCGTATTCGTACAGGCCCTGCTGGGCCTTGGTGGTCGACTTGATGTGCCATTGCAGGAGCGGCATGCCGAGCGCGGCGGCGACTTCCTCGGCGAGCATGGTCTTGCCGGTGCCCGGCTCGCCCTTGATGAGCAGCGGACGCTTGAGCGTCATCGCGGCGTTGACCGCGAGCTTGAGGTCGTCGGTGGCGACGTACTGCGATGAGCCTTCGAAACGCATGGCGAGATGCTCGTGTTCGGGAAAAAACCCAGTATAAGTCAGAAGACCTGTTGCCCTGAAACCGGCTCGCGTAAGGTGTCGGGCGGTATCGGGCCCCGCCGTGTGCCGCGTTGCGTGGGCGCGTGCGGACGGCCGCAGAAGCGCCTGCGCGGCATGCTGGACAAGGCGCGCGGGCAGGTGGCGCGGCGCTTCGGCGTCTGTGGACGTTCGGCGCGGCGTCGCGGTACAATGGGCCCGATTTTTTGCCTGCGTGGCTACCCTACAAAAAGAACGGCGCGGGCCGTTGCCTTTCTGGGCGCCCGTTTCCCCTCAAGCCAGGTTACATGCTATGAACAAATTCGTCGGCAAACACGTCGTGATCGCAGCGTTGTCGGTGCTCGCGGGCTATGCGGCCAGCGCGCAGGCAGCGGATGTCGTCGGCAATGCGAAAGCGGGCCAGGACAAGGTCGCGATGTGTATCGGCTGCCACGGTATTCCCGAATACCGCACGGCATATCCGGAAGTGTTCCGCGTGCCGAAGCTGGGCGGCCAGAATCAGGCCTACCTCGAAAACGCGCTGCATGCCTACAAGAAGGGCGACCGCCATTTCGACACGATGCACGCCATCGCGGCCTCGCTGTCGGATCAGGACATTGCCGACATCGCCGCTTACTACGCCGCGCAAACTGCCGCTTCGCAAAACAATCCCGACAAGTGATCGGCGTCGTTAGGCGTGGGTCACCAGCTAATCAAATTCGCGGGATAGGAGATCTCATGATTAAGCCCCAACAGGCACTCCACACGGTGTTCAAGGCTGCATGCGCGTCGGCGGCAGTGATCGGTCTGGTTGCAGCGAACGCCGCGCACGCGGCCGACGCGTCCAACGGCAAGGTGCTGGCCGACAGCCACAACTGCGCGGCCTGCCACGGCGTCAACCTGAACAAGCCCGTCAGCCCGGAGTATCCGAAGCTGGCCGGTCAGCATAGCGACTACGTCTACTGGGCGCTGCGTCAGTATCAGATGGGCACCGGCAATCCGCATTTCGGCCGCAACAACGCGATCATGCAGGCGCAGGTGCAAAGCCTGTCGCTCAGCGACATGAAGGACATCGCGGCCTATGTCGAATCGCTCGACGGCGATCTCGTGCAGAAGAAGTAAGCCCGCCTGAAGTCAGGTCGACGTGGGCGCCGGGTGGCCGGCGCTTGCTCCCGCGAGATTCGTCGTGCAATCGTGTGATTGCGCGAACGGAGAACGAAAAACACCCCGCCTTGGCGGGGTGTTTTGCTTTGGGGGCCAGGCTTTGGCTTGCTGTCGGGCGCGTACCTGAGGTGTGTTGCGTGTCGATGAACGAGCCCGGGCCGGCGTCTTGCGCGCAGTCATGCTCGGCAGGTGCAACGTGGGCTCAGTCGCGCGTCGCGCGCCGTTCGATCCGTTGCAGATACGCGTCGGTGTCCGGCGGCGTGCCGGTGCGCTGTGCTTCCCAGATGGTCTCGCCGAGGCAGTCCATGATCGCGTGCTGCGCGTCGTGCGTCGAGCCGAGGCGGGCGGCGAGCCGGTCGTGCGCCGCGCGGATGCCGGGCGGCTGGTCGATCGACAGTTGCTCGGAGATCGCCAGATGCATCGACAGATGCAGGAACGGGTTGGTTTGCCCGCGCTCGGGTGAATAGTCCTGCGCCTGGGCGGCGGCGCCGTCGCTCAGATCGGCGTGATATTCCGGATGCTCGACGATCCAGTCGGCGGCGATGGCCTCGAGCGGCGTCAGGATTTCCCCCTGACGCTGCTTGCGCCAGGTATCGGTGAAAAAGAGGCGGACTTCGTCGCGGCTGGGATTGAACATCGTGGAACCGGTGCGTGGGAGTGGGCGCGTCGCGTGCGCGAACCCGTTATTTTACGCCGGGTGCGATGGGGTGCGGGTGGGCGCTGGCGGTGCTTCCGACGGAGCGCGGCCGAGCCGCGTCGCGCGGGCGCCGCACCGTTGTTTGCGCCACGCCGCATCGCCTTTCAAACCGCAAACCGCAAACCGCTCACAGATCGGGCGGCGGCGTCTTCGGGCGGAACTCGCACAGCGGCTCGATCGCGCAATGCCAGCATTCGGGCC
Organism: Burkholderia sp. Ax-1724; assembly: GCF_011752995.1. Classification (GTDB taxonomy): domain Bacteria; phylum Pseudomonadota; class Gammaproteobacteria; order Burkholderiales; family Burkholderiaceae; genus Paraburkholderia. Next base: position 12,722 of record NZ_VWWL01000038.1, on the reverse strand, counting down.
GGCGCGCCTTGCACACGTAACGCCCATGCAGGATCAGCCAGTGATGCGCATCCTGCCTGAACTCGGCGGGCGTGAATTTTTCGAGCGCCGTCTCGACCGCGCGCACGTCCTTGCCCGGCGCGAGCCCGGTGCGGTTGGCGACGCGGAAGATGTGCGTATCGACGGCGATGGTCGGATGGCCGAACGCCGTGTTGAGGATCACGTTGGCCGTTTTCCGGCCGACGCCGGGCAGACTTTCGAGCGCCTCGCGATCCTCGGGGACCTCGCCGCCGTACTGGTCGAGCAGGATGCGGCAGGTCGCGATGACGTTCTTCGCCTTCGTGCGATACAGGCCGATCGTCTTGATGTAGTCCGCGACGCCTGCTTCGCCGAGATCGAAGATCTTCTGCGGCGTATTCGCGACCGGAAACATCTTGCGCATCGCCTTGTTGACCGACACGTCCGTTGCTTGCGCGGACAGTAGCACCGCGATCAGCAGTTCGAACGGCGTCGTGTACTCGAGCTCGGTGGTTGGATGCGGATTCAGGCTCTGAAGCGTTTCGTAGATAGCGCGGCGTTTGTTCGCGTTCATGCGGAGCGTGTCGGTGGGTGGGGGGCGGCTCGGCTAACCGGGCGAATGTGCGCGGTTTCGCATGCGCTCAGCGCGGCTCGGACGGTTTGGGCGGCTTGCCGTTCCCGGGCGCCGTGCCGAGGCCGAGACGGTGGCGGCGCGCTTCGGCGGCGTCGATCTGGGCCTGCACGTCGGCGCTGACGTTCTCGGTGTTGAGCGGTCCCTGGCCTGTCGCGGTCATTTCTTCCTTCTTCTTGCGGGCGCGTTCGAGCGCGGCCTGGATGATTGCGCGTTTCTTCGCTTCGGCGTCGGCGGCGGTAGCCGTAACCGGGGCGGCAGGCGCTGCCGCGCCACCCTCGGCTGACGCCGCGGCCGCTACGCTTGCCGGACTCACCGCGGCGCCGGCGCTGCCAGCTCGCCGCGCCGCAGCACGCGCTTCGGCGGCGTCGCGTTCGCGCGCAAGACGCGTTTCGTGACGGTGATGCCGCTCGCGCGCGGCATCGGCCTGGCCTTGGCTCCACGCATCCCAGCCGGTCGCCTCGCCGGTGACGGGCAGCATCGCGATGCAGTCGACCGGGCAGGGCGGCACGCATAGATCGCAACCGGTGCACAGTTCGGCGACGACCGTGTGCATCTGTTTCGGTGCACCAACTATTGCATCGACTGGACATGCTTGCATGCAAAGCGTGCAGCCGATGCAAACCTGTTCGTCGATAACCGCCAGCGGCCGTGCGCGTTCGACGCCATTGGCGGAATTGAGCGGAAGCACCGGTTTGCCGAGCAGCGCGGCGAGGCGCGCGATGCCTTCGGCGCCGCCGGGCGGGCACTGGTTATAGTGCGCGGCGCCGCTTGCGACGGCTTCGGCATAGGGGCGGCATGCGGGATAACCGCACTTCGTGCATTGCGTTTGGGGCAGCAGATCCTCGATGCGATCCGCGAGTGTTTTGACGTCTGTCACGGTTGCGGCGTGGGGGTTGGGTGTGCGTGCGCACAGCCTGAACTAAATAGCACATTATCGCCGATTTCCCCGATTGCCATTCGCAATCCATGTGCCATAATCGAAGCGCTTTTTCGAAAGACCGCAGAAAAGGGTGTGTTCCCCAACCATAACGCGCCCGCTCAACGCCGCCAGCGCGAAGTCCGAGGAGAGAGGCTGGCAGCGCGATCCGGATAACGCGGCTCACGAAGACGATGCCACCATGAATCAGCCGAAAATCAAAAGAGATCCTGAAGGCACGCGGCGGCGCATTTTGCTTGCGGCAGCCGAAGAGTTTGCAAATGGTGGGCTGTTCGGCGCACGCGTCGACCAGATTGCCCGCCGCGCGGAAACCAATGAACGCATGCTCTATTACTACTTCGGTAGCAAGGAGCAGCTGTTTACCGCGGTACTCGAGCATGCGTTCAGCGCGCTCAACGAAGCGGAGCGCACGCTCGAACTCAACGGCGTCGCACCCGTCGAGGCCGTTACGCGTCTTGCGCATTTCGTTTGGGACTACTATCGCGATCATCCCGAACTGCTGCGTCTCATCAACAACGAGAATCTGCACGAAGCACGCTATATGCAGAAGTCGACGCGCATCCGCGAAATGATCTCGCCGATCGTCGCGACGCTCGGCGGCATTCTCGAACGCGGTCAGCGAGCAGGGCTGTTTCGCACGAACGTCGATCCGCTGCGCTTTTACGTGACGCTTTCGGGCATGGGCTACTACATTGTGTCGAACCGCTTCACGATCGAAGCAACGCTCGGCCGCGATTTCAGCAGCGCCGCCGAACGCAGCGAAGTGATCCAGATGAATACCGAGTTGCTGCTCGCGTACCTGTTGCGCAAGTAGCCGGGTGGGGCGAGGCGATCCGAGGCGGTGCGCGCCGCGAACGGCTATCGCAGCGGAGTTTTGGGCGCTCGCAACCGGCCACGCAAAAAGCGAACAAAAATCAGTATCACGAACCAGGTTGAGAAGCACCGGGTTGAGAAGCCAGCTCAATAGAAAAGCCAACGGCCTCAGTAGAGGCCGTTGGCTTTTTCAATGCTATTGCACGTTTAATGCTTAGGCTTCGACTTTCTCTTTCGTCGTCCTGGTGGTCTTGCTGTTGTGCGCGAGAATGAAGTCGCGCAGTTGCGGATAGATGATCGTGCGCCAGCGGCGTCCCGAGAAAATGCCGTAGTGGCCGCATTTTTCCGCAGTGAAGTGCCGTTTGTGCTTCGCGGGAATGCCCGAGCACAGATCATGCGCGGCGTAGGTCTGTCCGTCGCCGGAAATATCGTCCAGCTCGCCTTCGATCGTAAACAGCGCGGTCGTCTTGATGTCCTGCGGCCGCACGCGTTCGCCGCCGACATCCCACGTGCCCTCGGCAAGACGGAACTCCTGGAACACGACGCGGATCGTGTCGAGGTAATAGTCGGCATCCATGTCGAGCACGGCGTTGTATTCGTCGTAGAAGCGGCGATGCGCTTCGGCGTCGTCTTCGTCGCCGCGCAGCAGGCTCTGGTAGTAGTCCCAGTGCGAGGCCGCGTGGCGCTCCGGATTCATTGCGACGAAACCGGTGTGCTGCAGGAAGCCCGGATACACCTTGCGGCCCACGCCCGGATAATTCGGCGGCACCGTGAAAATCACGTTGTTTTCGAACCACTCGTACGAATGCTGCGTGGCGAGCGAGTTGACCGAGGTCGGGCTCTTGCGCGCGTCGATCGGGCCGCCCATCATCGTCATGGTGCGCGGCGTGTCTTCGCCGCGGCTCGCCAGCAGCGCAATGGCGGCGAGCACCGGCACGGTCGGCTGGCACACGGAGATCACGTGCAGATTCTTCGCGCCGATGTGGCGGATGAATTCCTGGATATACGCGACGTAGTCGTCGAGGCGGAATTGGCCGGCTTCGAGCGGCACCATGCGCGCGTCGATCCAGTCGGTGATGTAGACCTTGTGGTCTTGCAGCAACGTGCGCACGGTATCGCGCAGCAGCGTGGCGTGGTGTCCCGACAACGGCGCGCAGACCAGCACGGCCGGCTCGTCTTTCAATTGATTGACGGCATCGCTGTCGTCCGCATAGCGCTTGAAGCGCATCAGGCGGCAGAACGGCTTCTCGATGATGGTCTGCTCGACGATCGGGATGTTATGACCGTCTTTGACAATCTGGTGGATGTTGAACTCGGGCTTTTCGTAATCCTTGCCGAGCCGGTACAGCAGTTCGTAACCGGCTGAGAGGCGCGTGGCGCCCGGCACGTAGGCTAAGGGACTGGCAGGATTCGCGAATGATTTCGACGCGGCCTGGGCCCAGGCGGTGAGGGGGCTCAACATCGCCCGCTGGAATTCGTGCAGTTGATAGAGCATGGGTGCTCCGTTTTAGGCGGTTCGCATTGGGCTTCGCAAACACGCGTGAGGCGTTGCGGCGGGCCATTTTGGTTGTGGGCGCATTGTTTTTGGCCGACAGTCGGATCGATGATATCGAACTATGTAAATTTGTGCAACGCAACAATTCGCGCACACACGGTACGCAAACTGTCACTGGATCATGCTAGTGGCGATGCTGCTGCGCCGCTATCAGGGCTTGCCTCACCCTCGAGGGCCATCTCGCGCGCGCCGTTATGCGGCGGCTGGCCGGTCGCCTGGGCCATTTCCTGCTCGTGTTTCATCAGGTTCAGCCCGGTGTGCACGAGCGCCACATGCGAAAACGCCTGGGGGAAATTGCCGACGAGCCGCTTCGCGGCCGGGTCGTATTCCTCGGCGAGCAGACCGACGTCGTTGCACAGCGCGAGCAGGCGCTCGTACATCTCGATCGCTTCGCTCACGCGGCCCTGCAGCGCGAGGTTGTCGACCATCCAGAACGAGCACGCAAGAAAGGTGCCTTCGCCGGGCGGCAGGCCGTCGTCGTATTCGGTGGTGCGGTAGCGCATCACGAAGCCGCCGTGCATCAGGTCCTTCTCGATCGCCTCGACGGTGCCCTTGATGCGCGGATCGCGCGGCGGCAGGAAGGCGACCAGCGGCATCAGCAGCACGCTCGCGTCGAGCTGGTCGCTGCCGTAGTGCTGCACGAACGCATTGCGCTCGGGATTCCAGGCTTTCTCGCAGACTTCCGCGTGAATTTCGTCGCGCGTCGCGCGCCATTCGTCGAGCGGGCCGTCGAGCGCGAACATGTCGGCCGAGCGGATCGCGCGATCGAACGCGACCCACGCCATCACCTTCGAGAACGTGAAGTGCCGGCGTCCGCCGCGCGTTTCCCAGATGCCTTCGTCGGGCTCGCGCCAGATCGTCGCGAGGTGCCCGAGCATCGCGCATTGCACGTTCCAGGCGGTGGCGTCCGCCTGCAGGCCGCCGACCCGCGCGAGATGCAGCGCGTTCATGACTTCGCCGTAGACGTCGAGCTGGCGCTGGCCGACCGCGTTGTTGCCGATGCGCACCGGCTTCGCGCCCTGGTAGCCCGGCAGCCAGTCGATTTCGAATTCGGGCAGGCGCCGCTCGCCGGCGATGCCGTACATGATCTGCAACTGATCCGGCGCGCCTGCCATCACGCGGCCGAGCCAGCTGCGCCACGCGCGCGCTTCGTCGTAGTAGCCGCCGCGCATCATCGCGAGCAGCGTGATGGTCGCGTCGCGCAGCCAGCAGTAGCGGTAGTCCCAGTTGCGCGAGCCGCCGAGCTGCTCCGGCAGCGAGGTCGTGGGCGCGGCGACGATGCCGCCGGTCGGTTCGTAGGCGAGCGCCTTCAGCGTAATCAGCGAGCGGCGGATCGGTTCGGCCCAGCGCCCCTCGACGGTGCCGCGCGCCGACCATTCGAGCCAGTGATTCTCGGTGCGCGCGAGCGCCGTATGCGGGTCGCGCGCGGGCGGAATACGCAGATGCGACGGCGCATAGGCGAGCGAGAACGGCACGCGCTCGCCTTCGGTCACGGTGAATTCGGCGACGGTTTTCATGTCTTCGCCGCGCAGCTCGACCGGCGTGCGCAGCACCGCGTTGTCCGGGCCGACGATTGCCTTGATGCCGCTGTCCTGTTCGAGCCGGTCGACCCACGGAATCGAGAAGCCGTAGTCGAAGCGCAGCACGAGCTCCATTTTCATGCGCACGGTGCCGCGCTTGCCGACGACGATGCGGATCATTTCCGACCAGCCGTTGCCGGGCGGCATGAAGTCGATCAGCGTGACGGCGCCCTCGGGCGTTTCGAAGTCGGTTTCGAGGATCAGCGTTTCGCCGCGATAACGGCGCGTGACGGTGGGCGCGGCATCGTTGGCCGACGTGTCGGGCGCGATCAGCCATCGGCCGTTGTCGGGCGTGCCGAGCAGCGCGGCGAAACAGGCGCCGGAGTCGAAGCGCGGCCAGCAGAGCCAGTCGACGGAACCTTCGCGGGAGACGAGCGCGGCCGTGTGGCCGTCGCCGATGAGTGCATAGTCTTCGATGAGTGCGGGCATGTCGGAAAACGTGTCGTGATGGCGGACGGCCGGAAACGGTACTGCGGGTGGGTACCGCGAGTGCCGCGCCTCGAAAGCCGGTTATTACCGGACCTGCATGAACTGGGTTGGTTCATCGCGTGGTGCGGCAAAACGCGATTGGTAAATTGTCAAATCCATGCTTAGAATTGAACCTCATGCCGATGTCCGGTGCATACCGGGCTGCGAATCGGCCTTGCTCATGGCGCATCGAGACGCCGTTTCCGAGGACGAAAGCCATGCTGAACCCGTCGAAATCCGATTGCATCACGATTCTCTCGGCCGCCAGCCAACTTGCCGACGACTCGATGCTGCCACTCGATCATGGCCACCTTGGCCTGAGCCGCAACTGCATGCTCGCGACCGCGGCGTTTCTGGTCGAGCGGGCCTGCTTCCGGCGCTATCAGGAAGACGACGGTCATTATGCCGTTGGCGCCTTGTCGCTGCAGGGGCGTTTGCGTCTCGACCAGCTTTCGAACGGTTGAGCGGCACTGCGTACGCACGCGGTTTGACGCGCTGCTTTATCTGAATCGGGTTCTATCGTTCCGCTCACGACCGACACGGAGTGCGCAAGCGTGGGTGGCGCGCTCGCGTGGTTGCTTTGGGCCGCTTTGCGCGTGTTGCCCGTAGCCCATAGTCCGTGGCATGTACCGCCGGGAGTGCGTGCTTCGTTGCGCGCTATTGTCATTGCCATGTTCATGCTGCGCAGCGACATGCGCGGTAAGAGGCACTGTGCGAGACGCAGTGCGATGCGCGGCGACAGGCTCCGCGGCGTTGTTGCAGCCGCACTTGCGCTACGCCGCCGCAACTTCTCCACCGCGCACTTCGTGGCGCGCGAAGCGTTCCGCTGCCGGACGCAAGCCGCGCTCCCGATCTCGCGTTACGCGCCGCTCACAGGTGCGACGACCCCACGCCGAAGATGCCGATAATGCCGATGATGATCAGATAGAGCGCGACGATGTAGCTCAACAGGCGCGGCATGACCAGAATCAGAATGCCGGCGATCAGCGAAACGAGCGGACCGAGGCTCAGTGTGACGTTCATGAAGACTCCCAGGGTGAGACGCGTGATACGCGATTGGAAATTGAAAAATGTCCCGTGGTGCGGGACGGTGATTGTCGGCGAAAATGGCTTCGCATGAGTTTGTCTTTACCTGGGATCGGTCTCGCTCAGGTCTCCCCCCGGTCTTGCCTAGGCCGCATGGCTGGCTGCATTCGCTGCATGATCCGACCGGACGCTCTTATACTGGCTTTGGCAAGAACAACGCAGAACGACGCTCGACCCCGCGCGCGGCAGACGAGGCAGACCAGACACCGCGATTACTGCTATCACCGTTCTTACCCGCCGACCGATGTCGAGGAGGTTCCATGCTTCGCCGTTGCCGTGCCGCCGCGCGTAGTGTCATACGCCGCGTGATGCCTCGTGTTTGCGCTTCAGCCTGTGCTCCCGCTCCGGCCGTCCCCCCTCGCGCGGACCGCGCCGCCAAGGCGGCTTCATGGCGTGCAACGTGGCCCGTGCCACGCCACGCCGCCCGTTCGATGATAAAAGGTTTCGTGCTTATGGTCTCGATTGCTGCTTCGCCAGCGTACGCGCAAGATTCCGGCCCGGTCCCCGCCGACGGCGTCTACAATCTGCTGGTCGGCACTTATACCGGCGGCAGAAGCGAGGGCATCTACGTCTATCGTTTCGACACGAAGACGGGCGCGGCGACCCAGGTGTCGGTCGCGAAGACGGTCAATCCGTCGTTCCTCGTCGTGAGCCGCGACCGCCGCTTCGTCTACGCGGTCAACGAACTGCCCGGCGATAACGGTCCAGCCACCCAGCGCGGCGGCATCAGCGCATTCGGCTTCGATGCCGCGCGCGGGCAACTGAGGTTTCTCAACAAGGTGTCCTCGGATGGCAACGATCCGTGCTACCTGAGCTTTTCGCCCGACCAGAAGTTTCTGCTGACCGCGAACTACTCGGTCGCGCCCGACCCGGGCGGCAGCTTCGCGGTGTTTCCGTTGCAGTCCGACGGCCAGGTCGGCGCGTCGGTGCAGACCGTGCACCACGAGGGCGGCGGACCGGTGAAAGGGCGGCAGGACGACTCGCACGTGCATTCGACCGTGTTCTCGCCGGACGGCCGCTTCATGTTTGCGCAGGACCTCGGTGCCGACAAGCTGTACGCGTACCGCTACACGCCGCAGGGCAGCCCCGGCCCGTTCGCGCCGGCCGACTGGAGCTACGCGCAGCAGAAGGCCGGCACGGGCCCGCGCCATCTGGTGTTCGGCGCGGACGGCAAGCATGCGTATCTGACGAGCGAACTGGCCGGCACGGTCAGCACGTTCGACTATCGCGACGGCCGGCTCACGCTCGCGCAGACGCTCTCGCTGAGCCAGCCCGGCTTCAAGGGCGCGGTGGGCGCCGCGGCGATCCATCTGTCGCCGGACGGGCGCTTCGTCTATGCATCGAATCGCGGCGACGCGAACGAGATCGTGATCTTCGCCGTCGATCCGGCCAACGGGCATCTGAAGCCGATCGGCCATCAGTCGAGCCTCGGCAAATCGCCGCGCGAGTTCGCGATCGATCCGAGCGGCAACTGGCTGATCGTCGGCAATCAGTTGAGCGATACCGTGTACGTGTTCAGGCGCGATCCCCGGACCGGTTTTCTCGATCCGACGCCGAAGCAGCATTTCGAGCTGGGTTCGCCGGTGGATTTCAAGTTCGCGTCGCCGTCGTGATGAGGGATGCACGCGCGTGATTCGACGGAGCGCGTGCAATAAGAAAACGGACCGCTCACAAGCCCTGTGAGACGGTCCGTTTTTTTATTGCTCAGCCGACTTTTCCTGGTCTTCCTGGGTCGCAGCATGGCTGCGAATCGCAGGCCGATCGCTCGCTGTCCGGTTTCATGCTGCGATCCGTTCTGCCGATGCCGCCGGGCGTTACTCCGCCGGCCCCGGCGCCAGCACTTCGCGGCTGCCGTTGATGCTCATCGCCGATACGAGCCCCGCCGTTTCCATCTGCTCGACGAGCCGCGCCGCGCGGTTGTAGCCGATGCGCAATTGCCGCTGCACCGACGAGATCGACGCGCGCCGCGTGCGCACGACGAACGTGACCGCTTCGTCGTAGAGCGGATCGGCTTCCGCATCCGGCGTTTCGCCGAACAGGTCCTGGGCCGCGCCGCCGTCGGTGGCGGGGCCGTCGAGAATGCCTTCCTCGTACTGCGGCTCGCCGAACTGCTTCAGATACTCGACGATCGCATGCACTTCCTCGTCGGCGACGAACGCGCCGTGCACGCGCTGCGGGTAGCCGGTGCCCGGCGGCAGGAACAGCATGTCGCCCTGGCCGAGCAGCGACTCGGCGCCCATCTGGTCGAGAATCGTGCGCGAGTCGATCTTCGACGACACCTGGAACGCCACGCGCGTCGGAATGTTCGCCTTGATGAGGCCGGTGATGACGTCGACCGAGGGCCGCTGCGTCGCCAGAATCAGGTGGATGCCGGCCGCGCGCGCCTTCTGCGCGAGCCGCGCGATCAGCTCCTCGATCTTCTTGCCGGCGACCATCATCAGGTCGGCGAGTTCGTCGATCACGACGACGATCAGCGGCAGCGGCGCGAGCGGCTCGGGCGCGTCGGGCGTCAGCGAGAACGGGTTGCCGAGCTTTTTGCCCTTGGCTTCGGTGTCGCGGATCTTCTGGTTGAAACCCGCGAGGTTGCGCACGCCGACCGCCGACATGAGCCGGTAGCGCTTCTCCATTTCGCCGACGCACCAGTTCAGCGCATTGGCCGCGAGCTTCATGTCGGTGACGACCGGCGCGAGCAGATGCGGAATGCCTTCGTAGACCGATAACTCCAGCATCTTCGGATCGATCATGATGAGGCGCACTTCCTCGGGCGTCGCCTTGAACAGCAGCGAGCAGATCATCGCGTTGATCGCGACCGACTTGCCCGAACCGGTCGTGCCCGCGACCAGCATGTGTGGCGCCTTGGCGAGATCGGCGATGACCGGGTGGCCGGTGATGTCCTTGCCCATCGCGAGCGTCAGTTGCGAATGCGAATTCTGGTAGACGCTCGCTTCGAGGATTTCCGAGAGGCGGATCGTCTGTCGCTTCGCGTTCGGCAGTTCGAGGCCCATGCAGGTCTTGCCGGGGATCGTCTCGACCACGCGGATCGACGTGAGGCCGAGACCGCGCGAGAGGTCCTTCATGAGACCGACGATCTGGCTGCCGCGCACGCCGAGCGCCGGCTCGATCTCGAAGCGCGTGATGACCGGCCCCGCCGATGCGCCGACCACGGTCACGGGCACCTTGAATTCCTGCAGGCGCTGCTCGATCAGTTGGCCGGTCTCGCGGAGCTTTTCGTCCGAGATTGGCTCGACACCGGCGTCCGCGCGCGCGAGCAGATCGAGCGGTGGCAGTTCGACCATCGACGCGGCCGGTGCGTGGAATTCGAAGCCGTTGACCGGAGCGTGGCCGCGCAGCGGCGGGCGCTGGGCGGCGGCCTCGGCGGGGGCGGCTGCGCTGTCTGCGCTGTTTGCGCCGTTTGCCGTGGGGGGCGTGTCGGCGATCGGCGAGGCGGGTGCAGGCGTCGGGCCCGATGCGGTGGATGGTGAGTTCGCCGCGAATGCGCCGGGTGCGGCGGGTGTTGTGGCCGTTGCCGGTGCGGCAGGTGTCGCGGTGGGAACGGTGGTTCCGGCAACCTGCGTGGGGAGCGCGGTGGCGAGTGCGCCTGGCGTAGCCGGCGCGATGGGCGCCAATGACGATGTGACCGGCGTTGGCGTCGGTGCGGTCAGCGTGCTCGGCTCGACTGCGGACGAGGCCGGTACGGTTGGCCCGAACGACGGTGCGGGAGTGGCCGGTGCCGCTGCGGGTGTTGTGGCGATCGGCGGGACAGCGGCCGGGGTGTTGCCGGTGGCGGTTTCATGCGCGCCGAGCGACGGCCCGACGCTGGGTGCCGTCGCGCCGAAACCCGGGAAGCGCACGACGTTCGAAGCGACGCTTTGCGCCGGGGTGGGCGTGGCGGGGGGCGCAGCGTGGGTTGCCGCTGCCGCGGTTGCGGTCGTCGCCGTGTGCGTTGCGTCAGGCGTCGGCGGTGTGCTCGCGGGTTCGGTCGCCGTGGGCAGGGCAGGGGAGCGTGCGGCCGTCGTCGAGGACGATGTTGCAGGTTCGCTTGCCTGCGCGCCCGTACCCATAGTCGCGCTTGCAACGGGAGACGACAGCGTGGCGGGAGAAGACTGCGCAACCGCACCGGGCGATGCGACCGCCCCGGATTGCGACGCATCGGGTTGCGACGAACCCGACGGCGACACGGGGCGTTGAGCCGCCACGGCCCCGAGCTTGCTCTCCCAAGGCACGAGCGTTTTGTCGACCACGATTTCGGCTGCGGGAGCCGCCGGCAGCGTCGGTGCCGCGGTTGCGGTGGTGGCTGAATCGACGGTTGGCGCGGGTTCTTCCTTTCGCGGCGCTGGGGCGACTGTGCTCGCGGCGGCGACTACGGTCTGCGCAGCGGCGAGAGATTCCGCGCTAGGTCCGCTGACCGGTTTGATCGCTGCATCGGCTGGTGCCGTGTGACTGCTGTCCCGCGTCGCCGAGTGTGTCGCATCGTTAGCGACGGGCGCTGCGTCTTCCTGTGAGGCATTGTCCTCCAGCTGTGCAGCAAAACGCTGAAACGATGTCGACGCGCCGCCGATTGACGCCGGATATTGCGGCGCGGACGAGAGCGGTGGCGTTTCGATCGGCGCCGACTCGCGAGGCGCGGATTCGGCGCGAACAGCCGCAGCGGACATAGCCACGACAGGCGCGGCTTGGACAGCCGCGGACTCCACCAAAGCCGCCGCCGATACCGCCGACGCATGCACCGCCTCTCCACTCGTCGCGCTTGCGTTTTGCACGGCCGCCGGAGTTTCGGTCGTGTTGGCGTCGGCCACCGGCTCGGCAGTCTCCATGACCTGTGACGCAACGGCTCCCGGCACATGAATAACTGGCGGCTCGGTCGGCCATTGCGCGACAGGCGCGTTGCTGTCCTCGACGGGTGCATCGGAAGCGGCTATCGCCGTTTCCTCAGCCACGGCAGCAGCGGCTGGCAATGCAACCGGCGCTGTTTCGACCGACGGCTCGGCCGGCGTTACCGCCGGCGCACGCCCGACCACCGGCTCCGCAGATGCCTGCGCGACAGACCCGGCCGAAACCGCCTGGACCGGATCGCTACCCGGCGCCTCGCTGGCCGGCCTGGGCGCCTCGACCGGCATCGCCGCCTGCGCGACATCGCCAGGCTTGACGCCATCCACGCCACGGCTGCGCGCGAGGCTCACGCCGGCCATATCGGTCCAGCGCGCGGTGTTTTCCGCGATGCTGCGCAGTGTTTCCTCGACGCTCGCGGGCTCGGCAACGTTCTGCGAGTTCGTCGCCGAGTGCGCGAAACCCGGCGCGGGCCTGCGCGTACCGGACGGCGGCGTGACGCCGCCGGTGCGCGTCGCGGTTGAGAGCGGCTGACGCGATGTCGTTGTCCGGTTGAACGAACCCGCCGCATCCGCCGCACGTTGCAGCGACGCCGCGCGGCTGCCGCGCGTCGAAGCATGGATCGATTCCCCCGCCATGCCGCCGCCCGGCGCAGAGCGTACCGCCATCGCCTGCGCGGCTCTGGCCGACACGCCGGATGCGGCGGCGGCCGTTGCCGCCAAAGCCGCACTGGAGCCGATCGGGCGCTGCTCGCCGGAGGCGCGCCGGCCAACCTGCAACGCTGCGTCGCGAGCCACGGCCGCCGATGCGCCCGACGGCGCACCC
>NZ_VWWL01000037.1 GCF_011752995.1 Burkholderia sp. Ax-1724 | reverse complement strand
CGGCGCGCTTGCGCCCGTTGCGGCAGCCGGTGCCGCCTGCGAACCCGCCGCCGGCGCGGCAGCCGTCGCCGCCGTCACGGCCGGCGCCGAAGACGGCGTCGTACCGGTGGCGAGCGGCGCGGGCATCGGCGTACCCGAAGCCGCATTGTCGGCACTCGCCGGGTTTTCGGCGGTGGCGGCCGCTTCCGGCGCCGACGCGGCGTCCTGCGCGGGCACCTGGCCTTGCGCCACAGCGTCCGATGCGCCGGTCTCGTTACTCGCTGAACCGCTCGCGCTCGCTTTCAGACGCGCGAGCCACGCGGACGAATCGCCGACGTTGGTGCGCCACATGCCCAGCGCGATGACCGCAACGACGATCGCCGCGATTCCCCACAGCCATGAACGGCTCTTGTGACCACTGTCACCCAGTGTTAACGAAACCTTGCCGCGCGGCAGGTCCTTGCCCGAGGACGCCGGCATCGACAGATTCGGCGCCGGCACACCCTTCTCGCGACGCAGCGCCGCCGTGAACGGCGCCGGATCGGCGCCGAGCATCTTCGCATAGCTGCGCACCACGCCGAGCGCGAACGTCGTGTCCGGCAAATGGCTGATGTCGCCCGCTTCGAGCGCGCCGAGCTTGACGACCGACACTTTCAGCCGCGCCGACACGTCTTCGATCGTCCAGCCCTTCGATTCACGCAATTGGGTCAAGCGCGCGCCAACGGCCGCCAACGAATCGAGCGCCGGTTGCACGGCGGGCTGCACCGCCGCCCGCGCAACAGGTGCCGGGTGGCCTTCGTTCGTGTCTGTTTCGTGCGGCTGCGGGTGCTGCGGCTCACTCATCCCAAATCCTTTCGCGTCGATTCTTTTTACTCGTGCAACCGGACGGGCTCGAGCCTCACGTCCAAATCGCAGACCGTTTATAACAAAATGCGCGGCTTCGTGCGCCGCTTCCGATCGATTCTGCAAACTTTCTTTTCAGCCGAGGGCGGCATGGGGGCCTTTCCTCGCTCGCAGGGGTTTCCGCGCGAACGCCGGCGCCATTCCGCCCCGGATGCTTACACGGCGCGAACCTCGATCACCTTCGCCGCCTTCCCGGAACGCTCAGCAAGACGCGTGCGGTCCTTCACCGCACCGGCCAGCTGACCGCAGGCAGCATCGATATCGTCGCCGCGAGTCTTGCGCACTGTCGTGACGACACCCGCGTCCATCAACACTTGCGCAAACCGCTTGATCTGTTCCGGCTTCGAGCGAACGAGGCCCGATTCGGGGAACGGATTGAACGGGATCAGATTGAATTTGCACGGCACGTTGCGCGTAACCGCCAGCAATTCGCGTGCATGCGCCTCGCTGTCGTTCACGCCGTCGAGCATGCAATATTCGAACGTAATGAAATCGCGCGGCGCGACCTTCAGATAGCGTTCGCACGCCGCCATCAATTCGCGCAACGGATACTTTTTGTTCAGCGGCACCAGCATGTCGCGCAACGGATCGTTGGGCGCGTGCAGCGACACCGCGAGCGCCACCGGCAGATCGGCGCCGAGCCTGTCCATCATCGGCACGACGCCCGAAGTGGACAGCGTCACGCGCCGGCGCGACAGGCCGTATGCGTTGTCGTCGAGCATCAGGCGCATGGCCGGCACGACCGCTTCGTAATTGAGCAGCGGCTCGCCCATGCCCATCATCACGACGTTCGTGACGACACGCTCGCCCTTGCTGTCGCCGCCCATTGCGCGACCGGCCGCATCGCCGCGCGACGCGCGCAGCGCAAACTCGGCCATGCGCAACTGGCCGATGATTTCGCCGGTGGTGAGATTGCGGGAGAACCCCTGCTTGCCGGTCGAGCAGAACCGGCAGTTGACCGCGCACCCGGCTTGCGACGACACACACAGCGTGCCGCGCGTTTCTTCGGGGATATACACGGTTTCAACGGCATTGCCGTTGCCGACGTCGATGAGCCACTTGCGTGTGCCATCGGTCGAAACATGGTCGCTGACGATGCCGGGCATCGAGATCGTGGCGCGCCCCTTGAGCTTTTCGCGCAAGGACTTCGCCAGATCGGTCATGCCGTCGAAGTCGGCAGCGTTGTATTGATGAATCCAGCGCTGCAACTGTTTGGCGCGAAACGGTTTCTCGCCCAGGCTGTCGCAATAGGCGACAAGCCCTTGGGCGTCGAGGTCGAGAAGGTTGACGGTGGGACTGCTCGTCATATCGAATCCTGCCATTTCAGTGCGAGACTGCGTTCATGCAACAAGCTGCATGAACGCAATGCCGTTCGCGCCCATTCCTGCTGCTTTTACCTTACTACTTTGCCGGGCCCCGCGTGCGATTCGTGCGATAAAACTGTTCGGCTGCACGAACCGCGCGACGCGAGAAACCGCTTCAAACACGCCTGCAGGCGCCCGTTCGCGCCTGGACGCCCGAAGCGAACACCTAGCTCGAGCGCGCGGCGCTTAACGCGAGTAGACGTTGACTTGCGGGAAGAAGAATGCGATTTCGACAGCAGCCGTTTCCGCTGCGTCCGAACCGTGCACTGCGTTAGCGTCGATGCTGTCGGCGAAGTCGGCGCGGATCGTACCCTTTTCCGCCTTCTTCGGGTCCGTTGCACCCATCAGATCGCGATGCTTCAGGATCGCATTTTCGCCTTCCAGCGCTTGCACGACGACCGGGCCCGAAATCATGAACTCGACGAGATCCTTGAAGAACGGACGTGCGGCATGCACGGCGTAGAACTTCTCGGCGTCGGCACGCGACAGATGAACCATGCGCGATGCCACGATCTTCAAACCAGCGTTTTCGAAGCGGGTGTAGATCTGACCGATCACGTTCTTCGCCACTGCGTCCGGCTTGATAATCGACAGGGTGCGTTCGATCGCCATAAAAACTCCAAAAAATTAAGAGGTTACAGATTTAAATGAATCCGCTATTGTAGCATGTTCCCGTGTATGATTGCGATTGAACCCTTACAGTATTGAAAGAATCCACCCGAAGGGTTCAAAATACTGGTAGCGTAAGCCTGTGCGCGAAGTCCGGGGTATTGAAACTCCCGGCCGCCGCGCTAATCTTAGGAATGAATGCGGCGCGCCGCGCGCAACGGATGTCCGCCGGCGCTTCGCGAATTGCCGCATCATCCCGCATCGCCCATTACGCAACACGCTTCTGAGGTAAGGAGAGACCATGAACGAACATCCGTATATGTTTGGCCGCAACGGCGCGGTGACCACGGCCGAAACGCGCAACCGCGTGCTACGGAACACCTACTGGCTGCTCGCGCTGTCGATGATTCCGACCGTACTCGGCGCATGGGTCGGTCTCGCCACGGGCTTCTCGCTGTTCGCCGCCACCAGCCCCGCGATGAGCATGCTGGCGTTCTTCGCGATTGCCTTCGGCTTCATGTTCGCGATCCAGCGCACCAAGGACAGCGCCGTCGGCGTGTTCGTGCTGCTCGGCTTCACGTTCTTCATGGGCCTGATGCTGTCGCGCATCCTCGCGTTCGTGCTCGGTTTCTCGAACGGCCCGTCGCTGATCATGCTCGCGTTCGGTGGCACTGGTGTGATCTTCGCGGCGATGGCAACCATCGCCACAGTCAGCAAGCGCGACTTCTCCGGGCTCGGCAAGTGGCTCTTCATGGGCGTGATCGTGATCCTGCTCGCGTCGGTCGCGAACATGTTCCTGCAACTGCCGGCGCTGATGCTGACGGTTTCGGTCATGGCCATCGTGATCTTCTCCGCCTACATCATGTTCGACGTGCAGCGCGTCGTGAACGGCGGCGAAACGAACTACATCACCGCCACGCTCGCGATCTACCTGGATCTGTACAACGTGTTCGTCAACCTGCTCGCGCTGCTCGGCATTTTCGGCGGCAACCGCAATTAAGTCCGACTGATCGCGCGGCGCGCTCTTCAGGTGCCGCGCTCAAAAGAAAAGCCCATGACGTTTGCTCGTTATGGGCTTTTTTCATTGCGTCGCACGCGACAATAAATGTACGCGTCAAGGCAAACGGAATCGCGTCAAACCGAAAGCCACGCAAAGCCATCACTTTGCGAAGCGACGACCACGTCAGTGGACACCGCGCCGAGCACGCCAGCCAGCGCGGCCTGCGCCAACTCCGGCAGATTGTTCTGCTGACTCAGGTGCGCGGCAACGAGGTGCCGCAGGCGGGAACGATCGAGCGAGGCCAGGATATCGGCCGCCGCGTCATTGTTCAGATGCCCATGATTGCCGCCGATACGCGCCTTCAGTGACGCCGGGTAGCGGCTGCCCGCCAGCATCTGCACATCGTGATTGCATTCGAGCACGAGCGCGTCGCAGCCGCTCAGCACCGCGCTGATATGCGGCGTGGACGTCCCGACGTCGGTCAGCACGCCGAGCCGGCTCGCACCATTCGAGAACACGTATTGCAGCGGCTCGCGGGCGTCGTGAGGAACGGTATAAGGAAGAACGCTGAGGTCGCCGATCGTCACCGCCTCGTCGCCCCACAGCACCTGCAGATCGACATCGGCTTCGTCGGCACCGACCGCGCGCGCGGTGCCCCAGCTCATGTACAACGGAATCGACCACTTGCGGGCCAGCGTCAGCGCGCTGCCGATATGGTCGCTATGCTCATGCGTGATAAGAATCGCGTCGAGACCTTCGACGCTCGCACCGAGCCGCGTCAGACGCCGTTCGACTTCACGCGCGGAAAAACCGCAATCGAGCAACACGCGCGTAGTGGTCACGCCGCTTTGCGCTTCCACCAGCAGCGCGTTGCCCTCACTGCCGCTGCCAAGACTGGCGAACCGCACGGCCCGCCTAGTTCAACTGCGCGTGCAGCAGCGACACGATGCGCTGCGCGTCCGACGAGGTGTCGATCTGCCCGTTCGCGTCCACCACCGCGACCTGCGTCACCGTATCGCCCTTCGCGCGCACGTTGACGAGGAATTCCTGACCCGGCTTGCGCGCCGAATTGCCGCTATAGAACAGCTTGCCGAACAGCCCTTCCCGCTTCAGCTCCTGCATCGAATCCGCGTAGCGCACGTAGTAGATGCCCTTTTCGCGATCGCGGTTGTCGACGGTGAAGTTGGTGCGGTCGAGCGCCAGGCCCACGCGCAACCATGCACGGTCGAACGACTCCTGCAGATCGAGCGTCGACGCGCCCGCGCTCTGCTCGATCGTAGCCGGCGCCACGGCCGGGTGCGCGTCGGTCAGCAGTTGCTTCGACTGCGCCTCGGTCAGGCCGAACTTCTGCATCAGCTTGGCGAGAAACATCGCTTCGAGCGCCGGATCGCGCGGACGCTCTTCCCAGCGCGACGACGTCTTGTCCTGCCCCGTCAGCACTTCTTCCATCGCGCTATGCGTGATCGAGATATCGGTGGCACCGCCCGGCCCGCGCGAGACGAGCGTACGGAAGCTGTCGCGGGTGCCCGACGAATACGCGAAGTCGATGACCTTGCCCACCGTGCGGCGGAACCAGTCGTCGGGAATGTTTGCGCGGTTTTCAGCCCAGTCGGTCGCCATGATGCCGGTTGCCGGTGCGTCGGTCTTCAGCACGAAGCCGTTTTCCTGCCAGAACTCCTGCAGTTGCGGCCACAGCTGCTCCGGCGAGCGGCCGTCGACGACCAGCCAGCGGCGGTCGCCGTCGCGCTCGATGTGCATGCCGAGCGGGTCCTGCGCATTCGGCTGGCCTTCGGTCGTATTGCCAGCCGCCGTCACCGCGCGTGCGGTCGCACCGCCCAGCGCCAGATTGGCGGGCGGCGCCACATAGCGCTGGTCGGTCGGCGTGCTGCTCAGATCGCTCGGCACGGCGAGCGGCGGCGCACTCGACGTCGTCTTGTAGTTGACGCGATCGGAAGCGAACCAGTCGTTCAGCGTGTCACAGCCGGCGAGCGTCGTCAGGGCAAGCGCCAGCGCCGCCATGCGGGTTGCGTGGAGGGAAAGTGCGGAACGTTTCATGAGGTCCTTCGTGATGCTGGAACGCGATGCCTCGTTCGATCTGCCGGGAACGTGGGCTGAAGCGACGTCGGTTAAGGAAATGCCGGTGGCGGCCTGGCGTAGATACGGGCGAACTGTCGGGCCGGCCCGCTTAACCTAGCAGGCCCGCTTCGCGCAGCGCGCCGCGCACCACATCGTGGTATTGCGCGTCGAGCGGCGTAAGCGGCAAACGGATACCGCCCTGCACACGCCCGAGTTGCTGCAGCGCCCATTTCGTCGGAATCGGATTCGCCTCGGCGAACAGGTACTTGTGCAGCGACAGCAGTTTCAGATGAATTTCGCGCGCGGTCTTCGCATCCGCGGCGAGCGCGGCCTTGCACAGATCGCTCATGGCGCGCGGCGCGACGTTGGCCGTGACCGAGATATTGCCGTGGCCGCCGAGCAGCATCAGCGCGATCGCGGTGGGATCGTCGCCGCTATAGATGCCGAAGTGGGCCGGCGCCGCCTTGATCAGATGCGCGGCGCGGTCGATGTTGCCGGTCGCTTCCTTCACGCCGACGATGCCCGGCACCTGCGCACAGCGCAGGATGGTCTCGTTGCTCATGTCGGCAACGGTGCGGCCCGGCACGTTGTAGAGGATCACCGGCAGATCGACGGTTTCGGCGATCTTCGCGAAATGGCGGTAGATGCCTTCCTGCGTCGGCTTGTTGTAATACGGCACGACCTGCAGCGTCGCGTCGGCACCGACGTCCTTCGCATGCCGCGTCAGTTCGATCGCCTCGGACGTCGAATTGGCACCCGCGCCAGCGATCACCGGAATACGGCCCGCGCAGTGCTCGACCGCGGTCTTGACCATGAGCACGTGCTCTTCGACCGACAGTGTGGCCGATTCGCCGCTCGTGCCGACCACGACGAGCGCGTCCGTCCCTTCCGCGACGTGCCAGTCGACCAGTTTTCGGAACGCCGGCAGATCGAGGCTGCCGTCTTCGAACATCGGGGTGATGATGGCAGGAATGCTGCCGCGAATCTGCACGCCGCCGTTGGCGCCGCTCTGGTTGCCGTTAGTCATGAAAAGCCATGAATATGATCAGGTAAACCGCGATTGTAGCGGATTAGCCCGCCAACTCGTAACAAGGCGGGGCTGTTGCCTGGGGGGATCATGCGCGGGCGCCGGCTCGCGAATCGCGCAGATGCGCTGAACGTAGGCCGGGCGCGGTTCCGCGAGAAATCCATCCTGAAATGCGACTACCCGCAACTGGCCGCGCACCCTCTCGAGAAGCTCGCCCGGCGCCAGTAGAAACGCCGGGTTGGACGGTTTGCCGACGCTTTCGTTGCCTTGCGCGAAGGTCTCGTAAACCAGTACGCCGCCCGGCGCGAGCGCGCGCAGAAGGGATGGGAAAAGCGGCCGGTGCAGATAGTTCGTCACGACGACCGCAGCAAATCCGGCGGTGTCGGCAAGCGGCCACGGCGCGCCTTCGAGGTCGGCCACGAGCGGGGTGACGAGCGGCGCGGCGCGCAACATGCCGAGCGCGGCCGCGTCGCGGTCGAGCGCCGTCACCGGATGCCCGCGCGACGCGAAAAACCGCGCATGACGCCCCGCGCCCGAGGCGACGTCGAGCACCGCGCCACCCGGCGCGACCAGATGCGCCCAGTCGCGCACCCAGCGCGACGCTTCACCGAGGCCGTGCATGCCGGCGGCAGTGGGTGTGCTCATTGCTGCGCGGCGGTAGCTCGATGGCCCATCAGTTGTACGACAGCCCCATCGCCTCGCGGACGTCGCGCATCGTTTCCGTCGCGAAGCGGCGCGCCTTGTCGCAACCGTCGGCGACGATCGCGCGCAGCAGCGAGGGGTCGTCCATGTACTTCTGCGCACGCTCGAGCATCGGCTGCTGCTCGCGCAGAATGCCTTCGATAACCGGCTGCTTGCAGTCGAGACAGCCGATGCCCGCCGAGCGGCAGCCCTTCTGCACCCACTCGTGCGTCGCTTCGTCGGTGTAGACCTGGTGCAGTTGCCACACCGGGCATTTGTCCGGATCGCCTGGATCGGTGCGGCGCACGCGCGCCGGGTCGGTCGGCATCGTGCGGACTTTCTTCGTGATCGTTTCCGCGTCTTCGCGCAGGCCGATCGTGTTGCCGTACGACTTCGACATCTTCTGGCCGTCGAGACCCGGCATGCGCGACGCTTCGGTCAGCATGGCCTGCGGCTCGACGAGGATGATCTTGCGCGAGCCTTCGAGATAGCCGAACAGACGCTCTCGATCGCTCATCGACAGGCTCTGCGATTCCTGCAGCAGCGCCCGCGCGCGTTCGAGCGCCTCGTCGTCGCCTTCCTGCTGATACGCGTTGCGCAACTCGTGATAGAGCTTCGAGCGCTTGCCGCCGAGCTTCTTCGCGGCCTCGTTGGCCTTTTCCTCGAAACCCGGCTCGCGGCCGTACAGGTAGTTGAAGCGGCGCGCGATTTCGCGCGTCATTTCGACGTGCGGCACCTGGTCTTCGCCGACCGGCACGAGCGAGCCGCGATACAGCAGGATGTCGGCCGCCATCAGCACCGGGTAGCCAAGGAAGCCGTAGGTGGACAGGTCCTTGTCCTTGAGCTTTTCCATCTGCTCCTTGTAGGTCGGCACGCGTTCGAGCCAGCCGAGTGGCGTGCTCATGCCGAGCAGCAGCGCGAGCTCGGCATGCTCGGGCACCTTGCTCTGGATGAACAGCGTTGCCTGGGCCGGATCGATGCCGGAAGCGAGCCAGTCGACCAGCACGTCCCAAACGTTCTTTTCGATCACTTCGGGCGTTTCGTAGTGCGTCGTCAGTGCGTGCCAGTCGACCACGCAGAAGAAGCACGGGTACTCGGACTGCAGCCGCACCCAGTTTTTCAGTACGCCGTGATAGTGGCCGAGGTGCAGCGACCCGGTGGGCCGCATGCCGGAGAAGATACGGTCTGGGAACATGGTTATTTAGAAAAGCGAAACAAGTGGAGTCAGAATTGCGGTAATCGCGCTATAGCCGAGCGTGACGAGCGGCTTTAACCAGAAACGCGTGAGCGTGCCCGTCATGACGAGCGCCATGACGATGAAAAAGCCGTACGGTTCGAGCCGCGCGAGCGAAATCGCCTGCTTCGGCGGCAACAGCGCCATCAGCACGCGGCCGCCGTCGAGCGGCGGCAGCGGAAAGAGGTTCAGCACGCCGAGCACCAGATTCACGCCGACGCCCGCGCCGGCCATGCGCGTGAAAAACGGTTCGTCGATATTGAGCACCGCGAGCACGACGCCGAACACGCCCCACGCCAGCGCCTGGATGAAGTTGCACACGGGACCGGCCGCCGCGACCCACAGGCTGCCCCAGCGCGGATTGCGCAGATTGCCGAACGCGACCGGCACCGGCTTCGCGTAGCCGAACATGAACGCGCCGCTCGTCGCGAAATAGAGCAGGAGCGGAATCGCGATCGTGCCGAGCGGATCGATATGGCGCATCGGGTTCAGCGACACGCGGCCGAGCACGTAGGCGGTGTTGTCGCCGAGCCAGCGCGCGACGTAGCCGTGCGCCGCTTCGTGCAGCGTGATCGCGAAAATAACCGGAAGCGCGTAGACCGCGACGGTCTGTATCAGGGAAGAATCCATATGCCGTTATTGTAACAATGCGCTTGCGCGCGTCTGCCCGCTTTCGCTCATGCCGCTTCCGCGAGGCCGAACGGCGCGAGCGAACCCCGCCCTGCCCGCACCAGTACGGGCTCCGCGCCGGTCAGGTCGATCACGGTGGACGGCTCGCATACGCAAGGGCCGCCGTCGATCACGAGATCAAGCTGCTTTTCGAGCCGCGCGCGAATGTCCTCGGGATCGTTCAGCGGCTCGGTTTCGTCGGGCATGATCAGCGTCGAGCCGAGCAGCGGCTGACCGAGTTCCTCGAGAATCGCGAGCGTGATCGCATGATCCGGCACGCGCAGGCCGATCGTCTTGCGCGACGGATGCGAGACGCGCCGCGGCACTTCCTTCGTCGCCTGCAGCACGAACACGTACGGGCCCGGCGTCACCGATTTGAGCAGCCGGTACTGCCGGTTGTCCACCATCGCGAAATTGGCGAGCTCCGACAGATCGCGCACGAGCAGCGACAGCAGCTGCTTTTCATCGAGCCCGCGAATGCGCCGCAGACGCTCGACCGCATCCTTGTCGTCGAGATGGCAGGCGAGCGCATAGGTCGAATCGGTCGGCAACGCGACCACGCCGCCGTCGTTGATGATCTGCACGGCCTGCTTGACGAGGCGCGGCTGCGGATTGTCGGGATGAAGCCGGAAGTATTGGGACATGGTGGTTCACGATGACGGCGGATGAACGGCTGCGGCTGGCATGCGGCAAACGGATCGCACGTGCCCTGCGAATGGAGGACGGCTGGCCCGCGGAATGCAATGCCTCGAAGAGGCATCCGCATGGCACGGCGCCGCCAGGGGGCTGGTGCGCACGCGCTCGCCTGATCGGGCCAGCCCGCGCGCGTGACGTGCCGTCATGGCACGGCGCGCGGTCACAGCCAGCGTTCCCAGACGGGCTTGAGATCGGCGGGCAGCGGCGGCAGCGCGCCGAGTTCGATGCGGCCCTCGCCGGGCGCGTGGAAATCGGACCCGCGCGAGGCCTCGAAGCCGAAGCGGCGCGCGACGTCTGCGTATTCGCGATACTGGTCGGGCGTGTGGCTGCCCGTCACCACCTCGATCGCCTTGCCGCCGAGGTCGATGAATTCGCCGAAAAACGCGTCGAATTCGAGCGGTGAATACGCGTAGCGACCCGGATGCGCGACGATCGCCTCGCCGCCCGCGGCCTGGATCCAGCCCACCGCGTCGGCGAGTTTCGCCCAGCGGTGCGCGACGTAGGCCGGCTTGCCGTCGCCGAGATAGCGGTCGAACACTTCCTGCGTAGTGCCGCAGTGGCCGTGCTCGACCATGAAGCGCGCGAAGTGCGTGCGCGACATCATGTCGGGATTCGAGACGTATTCGAGCGCGCCCTCGTACGCGCCGGGAATGCCGAGCGCGGCCAGTTGCTCGCCGATCGCCTCGGCGCGCGCGGCACGGCCGTCGCGCGTGCGCGCGAGACCGTCGATCAGAATCCGGCTGGTCGGATCGATACCGAGCCCGACGATATGCACGGTGCGCCCCGCCCATGTGACCGAAATCTCGACGCCGCTCAGATAGCGCATACCGAGCGCTTCGGAGGTGGCGCGCGCTTCGTGCTGACCGCCGACTTCGTCGTGATCGGTGAGCGCCCACAGCGTCACGCCGTTCGCGTGCGCACGGCGCGCGACGTCGGCCGGCGCGAACTGGCCGTCGGAAACGGTGGAGTGGCAGTGAAGATCGGCGTTCATCGTGGTCCTGGAGAGATTCTCCAGCCATTTTACTGCAACGCAGTAAGGGCCCGCAGGGCTATCTTGCGGTGGCGGCTGCGGGCGCTTGCTGTGCACGCTTGCTGCCGGCACTTGCTGCATGCGCCGGCGCCGGACGCGTGCCGCGCCGCGTCACGGCGGATACGGGCCGCGGGCTCGGTTGCGGGCGCGGATAGAAGCTCGAATACAGGCAAGCGCGCCTGCGCGCAGACGGCCCAACACTGGCAACAAACGCCGCCCCCCTAAAACCTCTCCAGACCTTCGCAATGAAGCCGCCTAATAAAGCCGCCTAAGCGCAACACCCCTCGATCAGCGCCGCGATCTGCTCCGGCTGGTCGTGATGCACCATGTGCCCGGCCTCGTCGATGATCTTCTCGCGCCAGTCGGGAAACGCCTGAAAACGCGCCTTGAATTCGTCGAGCGGAATCTCGCCGGCGATCTGCGCGAGCGTCGGCGACCCGGCGGCCTCGACGTGCAGCACCCTCGCCCTCACCTTGCGCCATACGGCCATCACCTCGTCGAGGCGATACAGCGTCGGCCCGCGCACCTTGTGCGCGGGGTCGGCGAGCAGCATGAAGCGCCCTTCGCCATCCGGCTTCGACCAGTGCCGCGCGAGAAACTTCGCGCGCCGCGGATCGAGCCGCGGATTGGTTTTGGTGAGGCGCGCGGCCACCTCGTCGAGCGACGCATAGCGCCTCAGCTGCGGCGGATCGCGCAATTCGTCGAGCCAGTTGAGCAAGCGCCTGGGCGCCTGCGCCGGATGCGACGGCGCGAGCCCAAAGCCCTCGAGATCGACCACGCGCCGCACCCGCTCCGGCCGCACGCCCGCGTACACGCACACGATGTTCGCGCCCATGCTGTGGCCGACCAGATTGACCTCGCCTTTTGGCGCGTAGTGGTCGACGAGCGCGTCGAGATCGCCGAGATAGTCCTGAATCCAGTAGCTGCCGCCGCCGCGCTCGGCAACCGGCCAGTCAGACAGGCCGAAGCCGCGCATGTCGGGCGCGATCACCTGCCAGTCGCCGCCGAGCGCCTCGACGACGAACTGGAACGAGGCCCCCACGTCCATCCAGCCATGCAGCATGAACAGGATCGGCGCGTCGGGACGGCCCCAACGCCGCACGTGCAGACGGACGCCGCGCACGGCGACGAACTCGGAGCGGGAAGTATTCATGAGCGGCGCACCCACAAAAAAGAATGATCGTTCGATTATAGAGACCGCCGGCTGATACGGGGAGAGCGATTATCGAAGCGGTGTTCGGTCGTCCGCGTCGGTCGGGTCCGGCGTCGGCCCCTGCGGTTGCGGTTGCGGTTGCGGTTGCGGTTGCGGTTGCGGTTGCGGTTGCGGTTGCGGTTGCGGTTGCGGCTGCGCGTCGAGCCCCGCGAGCGCGGCGAGTTCGGCTTCGTCGAAACCGGCGTCGCGACGTGCTTCGAAATTGAACGGACCGCGTAACTTCGGCGCGTGGTATTGATCGGCGAGACGCTGATAGGTCTCGTGCGGATCGAGCCCGTGCGCCCCGCACAGGTGGCGGAACCAGCGGTTGCCGATCAGCACGTGGCCGATCTCGTCGCGCAAGATCACGTCGAGAATCGCCGCCGACGCCTGATCGCCCGCCTGCTGCAAACGCGCGCGAATCGGCGGCGAGGCGTCGAGGCCGCGCGCTTCGAGCGTGCGCGGCACCAGCGCCATGCGCGCGAGCACGTCGCCGCGGGTGCGCTCGCACATGTCCCACAGGCCGCCGTGCGCCGGGAAGTCGCCGTAGGCATGGCCGTATTCGGCGAGCCGCGCGGCGAGCAGCGAGTAGTGATAGGCCTCTTCGGCGGCGACCTTGAGCCAGTCGGCATAGAACCCGGCGGGCATGCCGGAGAAGCGCCATACGGCGTCGAGCGCGAGATTGATCGCGTTGAACTCGATGTGCGCGAGCGCATGCAGCAATACCGCGCGGCCCTGCGGCGACTGCATGCTGCGCCGGCCGAGCTGGCGCGGCTCGACGAGTTCGGGCCGCACGGGACGGCCCGGCAGGCCGGCCGGCTCGGCCAGTTCGAGATCGGCGTGACAGACGGCGCGACCGTCGAGCACGGCGGCATACAGTGCGCGAGCCGCATCCGCCTTGATGGCCGGATCGCTGTCGCGCAAGGCGGCGAGCGCGGCACGGCGCGCGCACGAAGGCTCGTCGCGGGAATCCGATGCGCAGGACATGGATGAAACAGGCGAAGCGGCGGACGTCATGGGAAGCGGATCGGCAACGAAATCAACTGAGGCAACGGATAAAGCGGCCGGAGACGCTGCGGTAAACGTGGCCAAGTCGAGCCCCGCTCGTACCGCCAACGCGCGACAAAACGCGCAGAAGCGCCACGGCATGCGGCCCACGCGACGAGTGGCCATGCGTAACCGCTACGCACAACAAGCCCATGCGGCGACGAACCGGACACCACGGCGCCGCTTCTCTCACGTTCTCGCCGGCAATCACCGCGAAATCGCAAGCGCGCACCTTGGCGCGCGCGCCGAGCGGCCCGGCCACACAACCGTTTACAATACCCGATTCGACCATCCGGCGCGCCTGCGGGCGCGTCCGTCAGGCCCGCGAAGTCAGGCCGGCAACGCGCGACAGCGGCCAGGCGCCGCATGCGGCGACCGATCAACAGGAGACATTGTGACGATTTACAAGCTGGGCGAAGCCGCCCCGAACATCCATGAAAGCGTGTTCGTCGCGGATTCGGCGAACATCATCGGCAACGTGACGCTCGAGGAAAACGCGAGCGTGTGGTTCGGCGCGACGCTGCGCGGCGACAACGAGCCGATCACGATCGGCGCCGGCAGCAACGTGCAGGAAAGCGCGGTGCTGCACACCGACCCCGGCTATCCGCTGACGGTCGAGCCGAACGTGACGATCGGCCACCAGGTCATGCTGCACGGCTGCACGATCAAGGAAGGTTCGCTGATCGGCATTCAGGCCGTGGTCTTGAATGGCGCGGTGATCGGCCGCAACTGTCTGGTCGGAGCGGGTGCCGTCGTCACCGAGGGCAAGGTGTTTCCCGACAATACGCTGATTCTCGGCGCGCCCGCCAAGGTCGTGCGCGAACTGACGGAAGCGGATATCGCCAACATGCGGCGCGGCGCGGCAAGTTATGTCGAGCGCCGCGAGTATTTCAAGGCGCAGCTCGTGCGCATCGGCTAGACGGCCGGCGCGCGCGGTGCGCAATGACGCGGCATCGCGCCGCGTCACTCCATCGAGGAAAAGTTGTGAGCGACCAGTTGCAAAAATTCATGTTCAGCGCGGCGCCGGTGCGCGGCGAGATCGTTTCGTTGCGCAATACGTGGCAGGAAGTATTGACGCGGCGCGATTATCCGGCGCCCGTGCGAACGATCCTGGGCGAAATGATGGCCGCGTGCGCGCTGCTGTCGGCGAACCTGAAGTTCGACGGCACGCTCGTCATGCAGATTTTCGGCGATGGCCCGGTCAAGATGCTGGTCGTGCAGTGCAGTTCGAACCTGACGATGCGCGCCACCGCGAAGCTCTCGGGCGAGAACGGCCCGGCGCTCGAAGACACGACCTCGCTCGTCGATCTCGTCAACGCGAGCGGCCACGGCCGCTGCGTCATCACGCTCGACCCGGCCGACAAACAGCCCGGCCAGCAGCCGTACCAGAGCATCGTGCCGCTCTCGGGCGTCGACGGGCCGCTCAAGTCGATCGCCGAGGTGCTCGAACACTACATGCATCACTCGGAGCAGCTCGACACGCGCATGTGGCTCGCGGCGAACACCGAGCGCGCGGTCGGCATGCTGTTGCAGAAGCTGCCCGGCGACGGCGGCATCGTCCCGCATCCGGGCCAGCTCGATGCGGACACGTGGGAGCGCGTCTGCACGCTCGGCGGCACGCTGTCGCAGGACGAACTGCTGAAGGAAGAACCGGAGACGGTTTTCCGCCGGCTCTTCTGGCAGGAAAACGTGCTGCATTTCGAGCCGGTCACGACGCGCTTCGAATGCACGTGCTCGCGCGAAAAGGTCGGCGCGATGCTGAAGATGCTCGGCCGCGACGAAGTGGACGGCGTGATCGAAGAACGCGGCCACGTCGAGATTCACTGCGAGTTCTGCAACCAGCGCTACGAGTTCGACCCGGTCGACGTCGCGCAACTTTTCGTGGCAAGCGGACTTTCACAAGGCGTGACGCCGGCTACCGATCAGCGGCACTGAGGCTGCAGCGCGTGCCTGGGCAGGTTGCGTGAACGTCCGAGCTTGCCCTGGCTGCCGTGCGTGATAGGTGCTTCGTCGCTTTTCATAACGGCAGCCGCCACCGCGCCGCCCACTGCCGTCATGGCTCGGGCGGCGCACTGGCTTTCTCCGGCCGCGGCCTTTCTGACCGCCGAGCCTGATCGCCGTGGTGAATGTGCGTTGAACCATTCGCGCCGCTCACGGCACATGTCGGCCTCGCCCGCCAACGCGTCGAACCGATGGAGATTCGAACATGAAGCCCCCTCTTTTGCTGATACGTCATGCGCGCACGTTGACCGTACTGGCCGTGGTCGCGGGTAGCGCCGCACTCGCCGGCTGCACGATCGACCCGCCTGGCCCAATGCCGATTCTGAGCCGCCTGCCGTCCGATCAGGCCCCAGCGGCCGGCACCGGTCAAACGCTGACACCGGAAGAGCGTGCGCGCTATGACGCGATCGATCGCCAGGTCATGTACGAGCAGAATCAGTCGATGGCCGCAGAAGCCGCCGCTCAGGCGTGGTCGCGCTATGGCTCGCCAGCGCCGCCCATCACCGTGACCGGCGGCTTTTCGACCGGCAGTTGGGGACGGCGCGGATGGGGCACAGGCATTGGCGTCGGCTTCGGGCCGTACTGGGGTTGGTAGGATCGACGGCGACAGTACAAAGTACAAAGGAACAGGGCAATAAAAAAGCGCGGTTCAAAATGAACCGCGCTTTTTTTGCGTCCTTCGTGACTGACTCAGCCGAGCCCATTGAGCCCGTTGAGAGCCCACCAGGCCGGGACAACGCATCCAACTTCAATGCGCCGGCTTCTTCTCCTTCGCTACCGTCTTCCCGCCACGCTTGCGATCCGGCTTCGCGCGCGACTCCGGATTCGGCACCACGTGCAGCGGCGCGGCCGATACCTCGCCGCGCGTCGACGTATTCACCGACGGACCGTTCGACGCCGGCAACGGCTGGTTCGGCGACACGAACTGCACGAACACCTCGCCGTCCTTGACCATGCCCATCTCGTAGCGCGCCCGCTCTTCGACCGCGGCCGTGCCGTTCTGCAGATCCTGCACCTCGCCCTGAATGCGCTCGTTGCGCACCTTCGCGTCGGCATTCTTTTGCAGTTGCTGCGCGAGTTGCCCTTGCAACTCATGCACGCGCAGCCAGCCGCCATGCCCCCACCAGAGCGGGTACTGGATCAGCGCCAGCAGAACGATCAGGACAGCAGTGACAAGCCGCATGAAGTAAGCACAATAAATACGCGCCGCCCTGCGCTATACGCAGGGCGGCGAGGTCAATCAGAAACGAAGGATAACCGTCTCATCGATCAGCGCGAACAAGCTGCTGTTTAGCGCAGATTGTAGAACGCCGACTTGCCCGGGTAGCTCGCGATATCGCCGAGATCTTCCTCGATGCGCAGCAGCTGGTTGTACTTCGAGATACGGTCCGAACGCGACAGCGAACCGGTCTTGATCTGGCCCGCGTTGAGACCCACCGCGATATCGGCGATCGTCGAATCTTCGGTTTCGCCCGAGCGGTGCGAGATCACGGCCGTGTAGCCCGCGCGCTTCGCCATCTCGATCGCCGCAAAGGTTTCCGTCAGCGTGCCGATCTGGTTGATCTTGATGAGGATCGAATTCGCGATGCCCTTCTCGATGCCTTCCTTAAGGATGCGCGTGTTGGTCACGAACAGGTCGTCGCCGACCAGTTGCACCTTCTTGCCGAGCTTGTCGGTCAGCACCTTCCAGCCTTCCCAGTCGCCTTCGTGCATGCCGTCTTCGATCGACACGATCGGGAACTTGTCGGCGAGGTTCGCGAGGTAGTCCGCGAATTCCGTCGACGACAGTTGCAGGCCTTCGCCCGCCAGCTGGTACTTGCCGTCGTGGTAGAACTCGCTCGCCGCGCAGTCGAGCGCGAGCAGCACGTCTTCACCGGCGCGATAGCCTGCTTTCTCGATCGCCTGCAGGATCGTGGACAAGCATTCCTCGTTACTGCCGAAGTTCGGTGCGAAGCCGCCTTCGTCGCCGACGGCCGTGCTCATGCCGCGATCCGACAGGATCTTCTTCAGCGCGTGGAACACTTCGGCGCCGCAGCGCAGTGCTTCGCGGAAGGTCGGCTGGCTGACCGGCACGATCATGAATTCCTGGATGTCGAGGCTGTTGTTCGCGTGCGCGCCGCCGTTGACGATGTTCATCATCGGCACCGGCAGTTGCATCGCGCCCGAGCCGCCGAAGTAGCGATACAGCGGCAGGCCGGCTTCTTCAGCGGCGGCCTTCGCGACGGCCATCGACACGGCCAGCATCGCGTTCGCGCCGAGGCGCGACTTGTTGTCGGTGCCGTCGAGTTCGAGCAGCGTCTTGTCGAGGAAAGCCTGTTCGGAAGCGTCGAGGCCCATGATCGCTTCGGAGATTTCAGTGTTGATGTGCTCGACGGCCTTCAGCACGCCCTTGCCGCCGTAACGGCCGGCTTCGCCGTCGCGCAGTTCGATCGCTTCGCGCGAGCCGGTCGACGCGCCCGACGGCACCGCTGCGCGGCCCATCGTGCCCGATTCAAGCAGCACGTCGCATTCGACGGTGGGGTTGCCTCGCGAATCGAGAATCTCTCGACCGATGATGTCTACGATAGCACTCATGGTTTCCTCAAAGAAATGACGTTGAATTCTTTACTGTGACACTGTATCGCGCTGCCGATCCGGAGTTGGCGCTTAAGTGCCGACTCCCGTCCCCTGCAAAGCACCCGCCGGTCTCCCCGACAGACAACTCGCGCGCCGATACGTTCGACGGCCATTATGCGAAAACGCCGCGCGCCGATTATCGAGGTGGATCGTGAAAATCGCGACACGCGGTGCATGCCTGAATCAGTTGAAATCGCTTTCGAGGAACGGCCCGCGCTTGACGGCCTGGTCGAGCGTGACGAGCGTCTCGAGCAGATCGGCCATGCGCTTGAGCGGCACCGCGTTCGGCCCGTCCGACTTCGCCTGCGCCGGGTTCGGATGCGTTTCCATGAAGAGACCCGCAACGCCCACCGCGACCGCGGCACGCGCGAGCACCGGCACGAATTCGCGCTGGCCGCCCGAGCTCGTGCCCTGGCCGCCCGGCAACTGCACCGAGTGCGTCGCGTCGAACACGACCGGCGCGTTGGTCTCGCGCATGATCGCGAGCGAACGCATGTCCGACACGAGGTTGTTATAGCCGAACGACACGCCGCGCTCGCACGCCATGAAGCGGTCTTCCGACAGACCCGCTTCGCGCGCGGCGTCGCGCGCCTTGTCGATCACGTTCTTCATGTCGTGCGGCGCGAGAAACTGGCCCTTCTTGATATTGACCGGCTTGCCCGAGCGCGCGCAGGCGTGAATGAAGTCCGTTTGCCGGCACAGGAACGCCGGCGTTTGCAGCACGTCGACAACCGACGCGACCTGTTCGATTTCGTGTTCGGCGTGAACGTCGGTCAGCACCGGCAGGCCGAGCTGACGCTTCACTTCCGACAGGATGCGCAAACCTTCGTCCATGCCCAGACCGCGGAACGACTTGCCGCTGCTGCGGTTGGCCTTGTCGTACGACGATTTATAGATGAACGGAATGTTCAGCTTCGCGCAGATTTCCTTGAGGCGGCCGGCCGTGTCGATCGTCATCTGTTCCGATTCGACGACACAGGTACCGGCGATCAGGAAAAACGGCTTGTCGAGACCGATTTCGAAATCGCCCAGCTTCATGCTTTCTCCCTGACTGCGTTCGCGGTGCGCGACTGCTGATGCGCCAGCGCCGCCTCGACGAACGACTTGAACAGCGGGTGGCCATCGCGCGGCGTGGACGTGAATTCCGGGTGGAACTGCACGCCGACGAACCACGGGTGCATGCTGCGCGGCAGTTCCATCATTTCCGGCAGGTCCTCGCTCGGCGTACGGGCGCTAATGATGAGGCCGCCGGCTTCGAGTTGGGGCACGAAACGGTTATTGACTTCATAACGGTGGCGATGGCGCTCGTTCACGTCGCGGCCGTAGATTTCCTCGGCCATCGTGCCGGGCTTGATCGGGCAGCGCTGCGAACCGAGGCGCATCGTGCCGCCGAGGTCCGACTCTTCGGTGCGCTTCTCGACGCGGCCTTCGCGGTCGTACCACTCGGTGATCAGCGCGACCACGCGGTTCTTCGTTTCCTGATCGAACTCGGTGCTGTTCGCGTCCTTCAGGCCGACCACGTCGCGGGCGAATTCGATCACGGCAAGCTGCATGCCGAGGCAGATGCCGAGATACGGCACCTTCGCTTCGCGCGCATAGCGGATCGCGGCGATCTTGCCCTCGGTGCCGCGCCGGCCGAAGCCGCCCGGCACGAGCACCGCGTCGAGATGCCTGAGGCTCTCGACGCCTTGCGTCTCGATCTCTTCGGAGTCGATGTACTCAATGTTCACGCGCGTCGACGTGTGCATCGACGCATGGCGCAGCGCTTCGATCAGCGACTTGTACGACTCGGTCAGATCGACGTACTTGCCGACCATGCCGATCGTCACTTCGTGCTTCGGATTCTGCAGCTTCTCGACGAGGTCGGACCACATCGCGAGGTCCGCGGCCTTCGGCGTGAGCCTGAGCTCTTCGCAGATGATCGCGTCGAGCCCCTGGTCGTGCAGCATCTGCGGAATCTTGTAGATGCTGTCCGCGTCCCACACCGAAATCACCGCGTCTTCGGGCACGTTCGAGAACAGCGAGATCTTCGCGCGCTCGTCGTCCGGAATCGGCCGGTCGGCGCGACACAGCAGCACGTGCGGCGAGATGCCGATTTCGCGCAGCTTCTGCACGCTGTGCTGGGTGGGCTTGGTCTTCAGTTCGCCGGCCGTGGCAACCCAGGGCACGAGCGTCAGGTGCACGAAGCACGCGCTGTTGCGGCCGAGGCGCAAGCTCATCTGACGCGCGGCTTCGAGGAACGGCAGCGATTCGATGTCGCCCACCGTGCCGCCCACTTCGACGATCGCGACATCGGGCTCGCCGCACGTCGCGGAAGCCGCGCCGCGCTCGACGAATGCCTGGATTTCGTTCGTGATGTGCGGGATGACCTGCACCGTCTTGCCGAGATAATCGCCGCGGCGTTCCTTGCGGATCACCGATTCGTAAATCTGGCCCGTGGTGAAGTTGTTGGCCTTGCGCATCTTCGTGCTGATGAAGCGCTCGTAGTGGCCGAGGTCGAGGTCGGTTTCCGCTCCGTCTTCCGTCACGAACACTTCGCCGTGCTGAAACGGGCTCATCGTGCCGGGGTCGACGTTGATGTACGGATCGAGTTTGAGGAGGGTGACTTTGAGACCGCGCGATTCGAGGATCGCGGCGAGGGAAGCGGCGGCAATACCCTTGCCGAGGGAAGAAACTACGCCGCCGGTGACGAAAACATATTTGGTCATCGCTGGATGCTCGCGGGAAAAACGGATTATACCGTAAAGGATGGTCCCGACCCAGCAAAAAACGACCGGCCCGGCGCGCGCCGCCCCCTCCTCGCGTGCAACCCGGCGCCGCCATTTGCCACGCAAGTCGCACGCGCAGCGCCTCAGGCAAGCCGCTCCAGTTCGCGCAACATCCGCTGCACCGCGCGCGCCGTTTCGATCGGCCGCTCCATCGGATACAGATGGCTGCCTTCGATCCACTCAAGGTGGCCGCCGGTCGCGCGGCGCGTCGCATCGAGACCGGCCTGGCGGATTTCCTTCGAGCGCGTGCCGGCGATGAAACCGACCGGCACCGGCGCGCCGTGCGCGAGCCGCGCGCCGAGCGTGTGCGGCAGCGTGCGGTAAATCCGGTATTCGGTGCGGCGGTCGAATGCGAGCGCGCGCGTGCCGTCCGGCGCGCTCTGCGGAATGCCAAAGTCGATGTAGTCGGACAGCATGCGCTCGTCCCAGCGCGCGAACGCCGGCTTCGAATGGAAGTGCCGCCACGCTTCGTCGCGGCTTGCCCACTGCGTGCGCCGGGTGCGCGTCGCGGCGGCCGGCGAGAGCCGTTCGTCGAGCCCGGTCCATTGCGAGACACGTAGCATGCTGCTGCGCCAACCGGCGATCACCGGCGAGTCGAGCATCACCACGCCCCTCACCCACTGCGGCTTTTTCAGTGCGGCCATCAGCGACAGATAGCCGCCCAGCGAATGTCCGACGAGCCATACCGGCTGCTCGTACGCGCGGCCGATGTCTTCGAGCAACTGCTCGACCAGATGCGGCCAGTCCTGCGTGACCGGAAAGCGCGTGTCATGGCCGATGCGCTCGATGAAGCGCACCTCGTAGTCGTCGGAAAGTTCGGCGAAGATCGTCCGGTAGGTGGAAGCCGGAAAGCCGTTCGCATGAGAGAAATGAATGATGTTTTTCAACTGCGGCTATCTCCGTTTCTGTTTTTTGCGTGCGCCTTTGACAGGCGTCTCGCGCGCTCAACGCGCCATCCAGTAGCGCCGCCGCGTCTCGCGATAGCGCTCGAGCGTGAGCGCGGGGCCGTCCGCGCCGGGATCGACGTCCACCCGCACCGCGCCGTCCCGATCGCTGCGCCCGAGTTCGATATGGCGTGCCTCGTAGCGCTCGAACACGCCCGCATTCGGATGATGAAAACGATTTTCGTAGCCTACCTGAAATAGCGCGATGGACGGCTCGATAGAGTCGAGGAACGGCTCGGTCGACGAGGTCCTGCTGCCATGATGCGGCGCCATCAGCACCTGGGCGCGCAAGGCGCCGCGATCGCGCGCGAGCAGCGTGCGCTCGACCGGCGCCTCGATGTCGGCGGTCAGCAGGGCCGCGAAACGCGTCGTCTCTGTGCGAGCGCGCGATGTCGCGGCGAGCCCCGCGCGCGGCAACGTGCTGACCCTGAGCACGCAGCAACGATCGTTGTTCTTGCCGCTCGCGGGCCCGGCATCCGGCCACAGTATCGCGAATTCGACGCCGTCCCATTGCCAGCGCTGCCCCGCCGCGCACGGCAGCGTCCGCGCGCCGTGCCGCTGCGCGTACGGCCACAGCGCATTGTCCGGCGCGAGCGAGCCCACCATCTGACGCACCTCGATCGCATCGAGCACGGCAGGCACGCCGCCCGCATGATCGGAATCGGCGTGGCTGACGATCAGCGTGTCGAGCGTCGTCACGCCCTGCGCCTGCAGGAACGGCACGACCACGCGCTCGCCCGCGTGCGTCGATTCCGCGCCCGGCCCGGCATCGAACAGCAATGCGTGATGCGCGGTTTGCACGAGGATCGACGCGCCCTGCCCCACGTCGAGCGCCGTCAGACGGAACGCGCCCGCCGGCGCGGCAAGCGCGCCGTCCGCGCTGGGCATCAGCAACGGCAGCCACGTCAGCGGCGCGGCCCAGCGCAGCGGCCAGCCGCGTGGCGCGAGGCACCAGAGCACGCCGACCGCCGCCGCGGCAAGCGCCCATGCAGCGGGTTGCGGCAACCACCAGAGCGTCCAGCGCGGCCCCGTCAACCCCTGCAGGCCGAGCGCGAGCACGTCGAGCAACGTATGGGCGACGTGCCACGCGAATGCGTCGAGCGGCGCGGGCAACGCAACGCCCGTGAGCACCGCCGGCGTGACGAGCAGACTCACCCACGGAATCGCGAACGCGTTCGCCAGCGGCCCGACGAGCGGAATCTGCGCGAACCAGTAGACGGTGAGCGGCGCGAGCGCGAGTGTCACCGCGATCTGCACGTGCGCGGCGCCGCGCAGGCGTTCGACGAGCGCGCGCAAACGCCGACTCGAAGCGGCGCGCAGCGCCCGCAGGCCGGTTCCGGGGGCGGCCTCGTTGCATTCACCGCCGCATTCATCGCCGCGTTCGCCCCAACGTTCATCGCCCCGCCCGCGCAGACGACTGCGCACGCGCGGCCGCCCCGACATCGCAAACAGAATCGCGCCGACCGCGCAGAACGACAGCCAGAATCCCGCCGACACGACCGCCCACGGATCGATCAGCAGCACGAGCCCGAGCGCCCACGCAAGCACCGTCGAGCGCGCCAGATTGCGCCCGCCGACGAATGCCAGCGCGACGACCGCCGCCATCCACAGCGTGCGCTGCGCCGGCACGTTGAAGCCTGCGAGCGCCGCATGCAGGGCGGCAAACAGCGCACCGGCCGTCACGCCGACGATCTGCGCGGGCAGCCGCAACGGCCAGCCGCGCCCGAGCCAGCCCGAGCGCCGCCATACCGCGGCCGCCAGCCAGCCGGCCAGTCCCGCGACGAAGCCGATATGCAGCCCCGAAATCGCCACCAGATGACTCGTGCCGGTGCCGCGCATCAATTGCCAGTCGGCGGTGCTCACTTCGTCCTGCGCGCCGGTCGCGAGCGCGACGACGATCCCGCGATGCGGCGCATCGGCGAGCACCGTGTCGATCCGCGCACGCAACGCGGCACGCGAACGGTCGACCCACACCGCAAGCCCGCGCGCATAGCCCGGCAAACGCACCGCGCGATCCGCCGCGCTCACGTAACCAACCGCCCGCACGTTGCGCGCGAGCAGACTCGCTTCGGCATCGCGCACGCCGAAATTCGCATTGCCGTGCGGACGCTTCAACCGCACGGGCAGACGCCAGCGTTGACCGGGTTCGAGCGGCGGCGCCGGTGTGTCGCGAGCGATCCACGAGAGTTGAATCACCTGCGGAAAAGCGGCGAGCCCGGCATCGTTCGTCTCGACTTCGAACAGAAATCGCGCGCCTTTCTCGTCATGCGACGGCAAACCCTTGATGCTGCCGGCGACCTCGATATCGCGCCCTTCCCACGCGTGCGGCAAGCTCACCACGAGCCGCGTATGCGCGCGCACGGCGGCATAACCAAAGCCCGCGCAGATTGCCGCGCACCACACGGCGCTCCAGCCGATCATCCGCCGCACGCTCGCCTTACGGTACATGCGGCACAGGCGACACGCCAACCGCCACGCCAGCGAATCCGGCAACGCGCACCTGTACGCAAGGGGCGTCGCGGCGCGTTCCCGCAAGCCCCAAATCGCCACACCCAGCGCCGCGCCACCCAGCAAAACCAGCGTCCACCAGCCGGCCGTCCGCGGCAATGCCGCCTGCCGCTGCAAGCCGATCACACCCAACGCAAAACCGCACCACACTGCTCGCATCCGCCCTCCGCGCCGCCCCACGCGAGGCGAACCCACGCGCGGCGAACAGGCGACAGCAAGCCCACCGGGCGGGGGTGTCGCCCGGCGCGAACCCTTCGATCAATGGAATCGATTATGCAGAGGAAAGCGCGAGTCGCGGCAGCGCGGCGAGCGCGTTAGCCGTTGTGCTTAGGGCGGCTGAGTCGGGTGTGACATGGCGGAGCTGCGCGAGGCTCGCGCCGATTGCCGGAATCTGCTCGGGCGAGTTGCGCTGCCTGTACATCCACGACGGCGCGATGTCCGGCGCGTCGGTCTCGACGACGAGCGCATCGAACGGCAGTTGCTCGGCGAGACGCCGGATTTGCCGCGCGCGCTCGAACGTCAGATTGCCGCCGAAGCCGAGATGCAGCCCCTGGTCGAGATACGCCTGAGCCTGCTGGAAACTGCCGTTGAATGCGTGGGCGATGCCACGATGGATCTGATGCCGCCGCAGCCCCTTGATGACCTGATCCTGCGATTTGCGCACGTGGCAGATCACCGGCAGATCGAATTCGCGCGCGAGCTGCAACTGGCCGTTGTAGAAGAATTGCTGGCGCGCGTCGTCGAGACCTTCGACGAAATAGTCGAGCCCGATCTCGCCGATGCCGACGAAGCGCGGATCGTCGAGACTCGCCTCGATCTCCATGCGCAGCAGGTCGAGGTCGGCATCGTCGGCGCCGGGCGTGAAGAGCGGATGAATGCCGAGCGCGTACGCCCCGCCCTCGACGCGATGCGCGAGTTCGCGCACCGCCGCGAAATTCTGCCGCCCGATCGTCGGAATCACGATGCGCGAGACGCCCGCGCCGCGCGCGGCCGCCGCGACCGCGTCGCGATCGGCGTCGAATTCGGCAGCATCGAGATGGCAGTGCGTATCGATCCACATGAGTCGTCTCGCAAGCGGCGGGCGCGCCCCCGCGCACTCAAACCGGTACCGGCGGCTCCTCGTGCAGCACGCCGTCGCGCAGCCGCATGATGCGGTCGCAGCGCCCGGCCAGTTCCGGGTCGTGCGTGACGATCACGAAGCTCGTTTCGAGCGTGCGCGACAGTTCGAGCATCAGGTTGAAGACCGTGTCGGCGGTACCGCCGTCGAGGTTGCCGGTCGGCTCGTCGGCGAGCACGCAGGCGGGCTTCGTGACCAGCGCCCGCGCGATCGCGACGCGCTGGCGCTCGCCGCCCGACAGCTCGCCCGGCCGATGCTTCGCACGATGCCCCATGCCGACCTGTTCGAGCACGGCAAGCGCCTCGCGGCGCGCGGCCTCGGTCGTCTCGCGGCGAATCCGCAGCGGCATCGCGACATTGTCGAGCGCGGAAAATTCCGGCAGCAGATGGTGAAACTGATAGACAAAGCCAAGCGCGCGATTGCGCAGATCGTTGCGCTCGCGCTCGGAGAGCTTCGTGAACGGCTTGCCGAGCACCGACACCTGGCCCGCGCTCGGATCGTCGAGACCGCCGAGCACGTGCAGCAGCGTGCTCTTGCCGGAGCCCGACGCGCCGACGATCGCGAGCTTCTCGCCGCGCCGCACGGAAAGCTGCGTATTGTCGAGCACCCGCACGTTCAGCCCGCCCTGCACGAACGATTTGGAAATGCCGGTTGCTTCGAGCACGTACGGATACGACGCGGGGGCCTGAGCGGTCATGGACGATTCGGTTGAAGAATGGGCAAGGCGGTCATTCATAGCGCAGCGCCTCCGCCGGACGGACCTTCGCGCCGCGCCAGCTCGGGTAGAGCGTGGCCAGCGCCGAGAGCACGAACGCGATGATGCCGATGCGCGCGACGTCGGCCGGAATCAGCTCGGACGGCAGCTCGCTGATGAAGTACACCGACGGCGGCAGGAACTGCACGCCGAACAGATGCTCGATCATCGGCACGAGCCACGGAATGCTCCACGCGATCAGGCAGCCGAGCGCGACGCCGGTCGCCGTGCCGATGAAGCCGATCGTCACGCCCTGCACGACGAAAATCTTCATGATCGAGCGGGGCTGCGCGCCGAGCGTGCGCAGGATCGCGATGTCGGCCTGCTTGTTGGTCACGGTCATCACGAGCGACGACACGAGGTTGAACGCCGCGACCGCGATGATCAGCGTGAGGATGATGAACATCATGCGCTTTTCGATCTGCACGGCCGAGAACCAGGTCTTGTTCTGCTGCGTCCAGTCGCGAATGTAGAGATCGCCCGACAGGGTGCGCGCGAGCTGATGCGCGACCTCGGGCGCGCGCTGCATGTCGGTCAGGCGCAGCCGCACGCCGCTCGGCGCGGGTAGCCGGAACAGCGCCTGCGCGTCCTTGATGTTGATCAGCGCGAGCGTGCTGTCGTATTCGTAATGCCCCGACTCGAAGATGCCGACCACCGTGAACTGCTTCAGGCGCGGCAGCATGCCGGCCGGCGTGATCGTGCCCTCGGGCGCGACCAGCGTGATCTTGTCGTTGACCTGCACGCCGAGATTGGCGGCGAGGTCCGCGCCGAGCACGATGCCGAAGTCGCCCGGCACGAGGTCGGTCAGCTTGCCGCCTTTCATTTCCTTGCCGATGTCGGACACTTCCGGTTCGAGCGTCGGCTCGACGCCGCGCAGCGCGACGCCGCTCACCGCGTCCTGGCGCGTGAGCAGCGCCTGCGCCTCGACGTACGGCGCCGCGCCGATCACTTCCTTGTTCTGCCGCGCTTCCTTCGCGGTCAGTTGCCAGTCGGGCATCGAGCCGGTCGGCGAAAAGATCTCGACGTGCGCGAGCACCGACAGCATGCGGTCGCGCACCTCTTTCTGAAAGCCGTTCATCACCGACAACACGACGATCAGCGCCGCGACGCCGAGCGCAATGCCCGACATCGACACCAGCGCGATGAACGAGATGAAGCCGTTACCGGTCGTGCGTTTGCCGGCGCGCGTGTAGCGCCAGCCAATCTGCCATTCGTAGGGAAATTTCAAGCGAATCCTTTTCTGCGTTCTTCGACTGAGTGCGGTGCACCACCGGCGCGTGGCGCCCGCCGTGCGGCCCGGGCGTCGTGATCGTTGGGCTCGCGGCGGCGCGGATCGTTCCGCGTGGGGTGCGAAGCGCGGCCACCGCCTTCTGCGATCAAGCGCGAAGTTTGCCATACAAATGGCGCCGGATAATGCAACGGCCCGCAACGGCCGTGCCGGTCGTGTCCCGTGGCGCAGAACCGTATGGCGCGCGCCTGTCCTGCTAGTCCTGCAAGCGCGGCACGGGCGGGCCGGGGTTCGCTCCGGTTCGCCCGGCTCACGCGAGGCGCTCGGACTGCCCGCTCCCATCCGCCCGGCTGACCGACCCCGCTTATGTGCGTCCGGCATGCCCGTCCGATATCGATCCGATCCGGCATCGTCCTGCCTTACAACCTGCCCCGTGGCCGCCTCGCGGTGAGCGTTCCGGTCGAAATATTCGCACTCTTTACCCTACAATGCGCAACATCATGCCTGCCGACCGCTTCCACCTTCTGCTGCCGTTCGCGCTGCCCGCCGCGGCCGACGCCTCCACCGCCCTCCACGACATCCGCTGCCCGGCGCTCGACAAGCTGATCGCGCGCGCGACGCTCGTCGAACGCGTGGTCGGCGAGGATTTTCAGCGCACGCTGCCGCACGAGCGCTGGGTCGCCCGGCAATTCGGCGCGCTGCCCGACGGCGCGACGTCCGCCGCCGATGAAGCGCCGCTCGCGCCCTACATGCTGCGCGCCGACGGCGGCGAACCCGGCAACGCGACATGGGCCTGCGTGCAGCCGGTGCACGTGCGCATCGCGCATGACCACCTCGTGCTGATCGATCCCGCTTCGCTCGACCTGTCCGACGACGAAGCGAGCGCGCTGCTCGCGGTCGCGCGTCCACTGATCGAGGAACTCGGCGTGCGCATCGAGGCGCCGAAGCCGGCGCGCTGGTATCTGTCGAGCGACGCGTTCGGTACGCTCGCGGGCGCCTCGCCGCTGCGCGCGAGCGGCCGCAACATCGAAATCTGGCTGCCGCACGAAGCGCATTCGGGCGAGCGCTCGCGCGCGTGGATGAAGCTGCAGAACGAAGTGCAGATGGCATGGTTCGAGCATCCGGTCAACGAAGCGCGCGAGGTGCGCGGGCTGCCGGCCGTCAATTCGATCTGGTTTCACGCGCAGGGCGCGGCGCGGCCGGTGCGCAGTCCGTTCGCGCAGGTGTTGTCCGATGCCACGGCCACGCGCGGCCTCGCGCTAAGCGCGGGCGCGGCGACGGGCACACCGCCCGCTTCGTTCGGCGAATTGACGGCGGCGCGGTGCGGTGCGACGAGAGGCAAGCATGCGGACATGGCAAACGCCGCTGACGCCGCGTCGACCGGCGGTTCAGGCGGTTCAGGCGGTTCAGGCGGCAATCCTGGCAATGATGGCGGCGCCAGCGCCAACGACAAAGTCGGCGGCACCGGCAGCCCGGGCCAAGGCGCCACGCTCGTCGAACTCGATCCGTTCTCCGCGCCCTACATCGAACAGGACTGGGCGCGCTGGAACCAGGCCTTCGCCGCGCTGCAGACCGACTGGTTCGAGCCCGCGCTCGCGGCCTTGCAGGCGGGCGAACTCGCCGAACTCGGCCTCACGCTGTGCGGCGACACCGGCTCCGTGACGCTGACGGTCACGCGTGGCGATCTGCGCAAATTCTGGCGACGGCGCGTGCTGGCCTCGCTGTTTATCGAGTGAGCCAACGCATGAGCCATGCCATGCGCCACCGCCAGCCCCTTCGAATCCCCTACGGCCCTTTCGCATGACCCGAATCGTTACGCGCGCCTGCTCTCCCGTCGACGCCGAAGTCCTCACCCGCCACGGCCTGCATCCGGTGCTCGCGCGCCTCTACGCGTCACGCGGCGTATGCCTGCCCGAGGACGTCGAAACCGGCCTCGCGCGGCTCGTGCCGCCTGCCGAACTGAAGGGCTGCGAGGCAGCCGCCGCGCTGCTCGCCGACGCGATCCAGCAACAGCGCCGCATGCTCGTCGTCGCCGATTACGACTGCGACGGCGCAACCGCCTGCGCGGTCGCGGTGCGCGGGCTGCGCATGTTCGGCGGCCGCATCGACTATCTCGTGCCGAACCGCATGGAGCACGGCTACGGACTCACGCCGGAGATCGTCGATCTGGCAACGTGCGGCGCGGCCGGCAAGCCCGATCTGCTGATCACGGTCGACAACGGCATCGCGAGCGTCGACGGCGTCGCGGCCGCCAACGCGCTCGGCATCGACGTGCTCGTCACCGACCACCACCTACCCGGCGACGAACTGCCCGCCGCACGCGCGATCGTCAATCCGAACCAGCCGGGCTGCACGTTCCCGAGCAAGTGCCTTGCCGGCGTCGGCGTGATGTTCTACGTGCTGCTCGCGCTGCGCGCGGAGTTGCGCCGCCGCGGTGCGTTCGGCGAGGCATTGCCCGAACCGCGCCTCGACGGCCTGCTCGATCTGGTCGCGCTCGGCACCGTCGCCGACGTCGTGAAGCTCGACGGCAACAACCGCGTGCTGGTCGCGCAGGGTTTGCAGCGCATCCGCAAAAGCCGCATGCAGCCCGGCATCGCGGCGCTCTTTCGCGCCGCCGCGCGCGATGCGCGCAGCGCCTCGGGCTTCGACCTCGGCTTCGCGCTCGGCCCTCGCCTGAACGCGGCGGGCCGGCTGTCGGACATGTCGCTCGGCATCGAATGCCTGACCACCGACGACGTCGGCCGCGCCTGGGAACTCGCCCAGCAACTCGACACGATGAACCGCGAGCGCCGCGAGATCGAAGCCGGCATGCAGCAGCAGGCGCTCGACGATCTCTCGACGGTCAACCCCGAGGGCACGGCCACGATCACGCTGTTCAATCCGGGCTGGCATCAGGGCGTGATCGGCATCGTCGCGGGGCGGCTCAAGGAGAAGTTCCACCGCCCCTCGTTCACGTTCGCGCCCGCCGACGACAGCGGCCTCACCGTCAAGGGCTCGGGCCGCTCGATCGCGGGCTTTCACCTGCGCGACGCGCTCGATCTGATCTCGAAGC
The DNA here is from genome assembly GCF_011752995.1 of Burkholderia sp. Ax-1724. Taxonomy (GTDB): domain Bacteria; phylum Pseudomonadota; class Gammaproteobacteria; order Burkholderiales; family Burkholderiaceae; genus Paraburkholderia. The sequence goes on along the minus strand of NZ_VWWL01000037.1, from coordinate 22,186 downwards.
GCGAGCCGGACCTGCTCGTCAAGTTCGGCGGCCACGCGATGGCCGCGGGCCTGACGCTCGCCGCCGCCGACGTGCCGCGCTTCACGGCCGCGTTCGAAGCGGTCGGCCGCGAATGGCTGTCCGAAGAGGCGCTCGCGCGCACCGTCGAAACCGACGGCGAGCTCGAAGACGCGTACTTCACGCCGCAATTCGTCGAGATGCTCGACGCGGCCGTGTGGGGCCAGGGCTTCCCGGCGCCGGTGTTTTCGGGCGAGTTCGAGGTCGCCTCGCAGGCGCTCGTGAAGGACAAGCACCTGAAGCTGCAGCTGTTGCGCGGCCGCCAGCGCTTCAACGCGATCTGGTTCAACCATACCGATACGCTGCCCGCGCGCACGACCGTCGCCTACCGGCTCGCAAGCGATACGTGGAACGGCGTGTCGCGCGTGCAGCTGATCGTCGAGCATGCGGCAAGCTGACGCCGCCAGCGCACGCCGGCCACCGCCGCCCATGGCGCGCTCGCCCCGGCAGATCACGCCGTCCTTCGCGAAACCGCGAAAAATCTCCGCAAAATCAACTGCGAACACGCGCCGGATTGCCCCGAAGGCTCCGGCGCGGCGTGCCGATCGGCTATAATTTCACCTTTTTTACGAAGCTATAAAAGATCGACATGGAAGCGGAACGTCTCAACGCGATCGAAGCCTCTCTGGCCGACCTGCGCAAGCGCGCGGACGACCTACGGGGGTATCTTTGACTACGACGACAAAGCACTGCGTCTAATCGAAGTCAACCGCGAACTCGAAGACCCGGACGTCTGGAACGACTCGAAGCACGCCCAGGCACTCGGTAAGGAAAAGAAGCTGCTCGACGACACGGTCGGCAAGCTCACGTCGATCACGAACGACGTGCGCGACGCCCAGGACCTGTTCGAGATGGCGCGCGAGGAAGGCGACGACGACACGCTCGCCGCCTGCGAGGGCGATGCCCAGGCCATCGAGGCGCGCGTCGCCGACATGGAATTTCGCCGGATGTTCGCGAACCCGGCTGACCCCAACAACGCGTTTCTCGACATCCAGGCCGGCGCCGGCGGTACCGAGGCGTGCGACTGGGCTTCGATGCTGCTGCGCCAGTATCTGCGCTACTGCGAGCGCAAGGGCTTCAAGACCGAGGTGCTCGAGCAAACCGAAGGCGACGTGGCCGGCATCAAGAACGCGACGATCAAGATCGAGGGCGAATACGCCTACGGCTTCCTGCGCACCGAAACCGGCGTGCACCGGCTCGTGCGCAAGTCGCCGTTCGACTCGTCGGGCGGCCGCCATACGTCGTTCTCGTCGGTGTTCGTGTATCCGGAAATCGACGACTCGATCGAAGTCGACATCAACCCGGCCGATCTGCGCATCGACACGTATCGCGCCTCGGGCGCGGGCGGTCAGCACATCAACAAGACCGACTCCGCGGTGCGGATCACGCACATGCCGTCGGGCATCGTCGTGCAATGCCAGAACGACCGCTCGCAGCACCGCAACCGCGCCGAAGCGATGGCGATGCTGAAATCGCGCCTGTACGAAGCGGAAATCCGCAAGCGTCAGGCCGAGCAGGACAAGCTCGAAGCCGGTAAGACCGATGTGGGCTGGGGTCATCAGATCCGCTCGTACGTGCTCGACAACAGCCGCATCAAGGATTTGCGCACCAACGTCGAAATCAGCAACACGAAGAGCGTGCTCGACGGCGACCTCGATCCGTTCATCAGCGCGAGCCTGAAACAGGGCGTCTAAGCGCGGGCGGCGCGGCATGGCATGGCCTGCGCCGCTGGCTCGCCGCCGGCCTGCGGTCCCCGATTGCCGTCTTTGCTCGCAGTCCGTTTGCTTGCCCCGTTTTCCCAGTACCGCCTGAGGTTTTTACACTGACTGGCCTCCCGCGCGGAGCACTCCGCCGCGGGCCACCGAACACCACATCATCATGACCGAACCGACCCAGCCTAATTCGGCCCAGCCGAACACCGCGCCCGAGGTGGACGACAACAAGATCATCGCCGAGCGCCGCGAAAAGCTGCGCGAGCTGCGTGAGCACGGCGTCGCCTATCCGAACGACTTCCGCCCCACCCATCACGCCGACGACCTGCAGCGGCAATACGAGCACAGCGACAAGGACGCGCTCGAAGCGAATCCGCTCGAAGTCGCGATCGCCGGCCGCATGATGCTCAAGCGCGTGATGGGCAAGGCGAGCTTCGCGACCGTGCGCGACGGCTCGGGTCAGATCCAGTTCTTCATCACCCCGGCCGACGTCGGCCAGGAGACCTACGACGCGTTCAAGAAGTGGGACATGGGCGACATCGTCGCCGCGCGCGGCGTGCTGTTTCGCACCAACAAGGGCGAGCTGTCGGTGCGCTGCACGGAGCTGCGTCTGCTGTCGAAGTCGCTGCGTCCGCTGCCCGACAAATTCCACGGTCTCGCCGACCAGGAAATGAAGTACCGCCAGCGCTACGTCGATCTGATCGTCACGCCGGAAACGCGCAAGACCTTCATCGCGCGCACCAGGGCGATTGCGTCGATCCGCAAGTACATGGCCGACGCGAACTTCATGGAAGTCGAAACGCCGATGCTGCACCCGATTCCGGGCGGCGCGGCGGCCAAGCCGTTCTCGACGCACCACAACGCGCTCGACATGCAGATGTTCCTGCGCATCGCGCCCGAGCTGTATCTGAAGCGGCTCGTGGTCGGCGGCTTCGAGCGCGTGTTCGAGATCAACCGTAATTTCCGCAACGAGGGCGTCTCCGTGCGCCACAACCCGGAATTCACGATGATCGAGTTCTACGCGGCCTACACCGACTACACGTGGCTGATGGACTTCACCGAACGCCTGATCCGCCAGGCCGCGATCGACGCGCTCGGCACGGCCACGATCACGTATCAGGGCCGCGAGCTCGATCTGAGCAAGCCGTTTCATCGGCTCACGATCACGCAGGCGATCCAGAAATACGCGCCGCAATACACGAGCGAGCAACTCGCCGACAGCGCGTTCCTGCGCACCGAGCTGAAGAAGTTCGGCGTCGACGCGTCGCAGCCGCAGTTCCTCAATGCGGGCGTCGGCGCGTTGCAACTGGCGCTGTTCGAAGAGACCGCCGAGTCGCAACTGTGGGAACCGACCTACATCATCGACTACCCGATCGAGGTGTCGCCGCTCGCGCGCGCGTCGGACAAGGTGGAAGGCATCACCGAGCGTTTCGAGCTGTTCATCACCGGCCGCGAGATCGCCAACGGCTTCTCGGAACTGAACGATCCGGAAGACCAGGCCGCGCGCTTCAGGAAGCAGGTCGACCAGAAAGACGCCGGCGACGAGGAAGCGATGTACTACGACGCCGACTACATCCGCGCGCTCGAATACGGCATGCCGCCGACCGGCGGCTGCGGTATCGGCATCGACCGTCTCGTGATGATGCTGACGGACAGCCCGAGCATCCGCGACGTGATCCTGTTCCCGCATCTGCGCCGCGAGGACTGATCGCCGTTGCGGGTTGCGGGTCGTTGCCGTTCGTGGCATGCGACCCGCGCAGACGTCTCCGAAAACGCCCGGCCCTGCCGGGCGTTTTGTATTACTCACTCGCATCCGCTCGAAAGGGAACAGGACCGTTTTCTGCTACCGATGGTTTGTAACCAGTAGTAAAAGCTGCGCGATGCCGCCCCGGCGGTTCGGGCGAGGCCGGGTTTCGAAACTTGCGCAGCCCAAGGCCCGCCGTGCGCCAGCCACTTGCCCTCGCGCGCTGCCCGCGCCGCCCGGGTTACAAATTGAAACGCCACCCCGCTCGAATTGCCTGACACTCGATCTCATCAAGCGCAGCAACGAAAGCACCAGAGAGCGAGCATCAAGAAAAGCCGGCTCTGTCAGAAACGGAGGCCAATATGGACAACCCCACTCAACCGACGCAACCGACGCAACCGCGTCGTCTTCATCCGCTGATTGCGACCGCCGCGGGCGCGGTGCTCGTCGCAAGTCTGGTCGCCACGGCGGCGATTACCGGCGTATTCCCGAAAGCGTCGAGCAACGGCGCGCAGAGCGATCAGACGCAAGCCGCGCAGGTCACAGCACAAGCTCAACAGCAGGCGCAACAGGACGCGCAGCAGCCGGGTATCGTCGATTCGGCGGCGCCAGTCGACGCGCCGGCTCAACGACAAGCGCCTCAGGCCGCACAGATCCCGCAGCCTGTGCCGGCCGTCCCGGCACAGCAGCCGCAATATGCGCAGCCGCAGCAGGCGCAGGCCGCGCCACAGTACGCCCAGCAGCCGGCGCCGCAGCCCGCCTATTGCTCGACCTGCGGCACGGTCGTCGCAATTTCGGCCGTTCGTCATGAGGGCCATGGCACCGGGATCGGCGCGGTCGGCGGCGCGGTGGCCGGTGGCGTGATCGGCAACCAGTTCGGCGCCGGCGGTGGCCGCGCCGCGATGACGGTGCTCGGCGCGCTCGGTGGCGGGTTCGCGGGCAACTCGGTCGAAAAGCATCTGCGCAGCTCGACCGCGTATTCGGTGCGCGTGCGGATGGAGAACGGCAAGACGCGCTACTTCACGTATCACGAAGCGCCGCCGTTCCAGCAAGGTCAACGCGTGCGAATCGAAAACGGCGCGCTGGTCGCGGGCTGATGGCCGCAGCCAGGGTTCGAGGCTATTTTTCCGCCGCGGCAACGAAAAAGGCGATTCCGACTGGAATCGCCTTTTTCGGCTAATCGCAACATCATCGCCACAGTGCACGGAAGCGGGTACGGAACCGCGCCCCCTCACAAGCACTTAACGCATTCAACGCGCTCAATAATCCGCGTCTTCGATCCATGCCGCCTGGATCGCCTCGAGAATCTTTTCGTTCGAACGGTTCGGATCGTCGTCGAAGCCTTCGAGCTCGGTCACCCAGCGGTGCAGATCGGTGAAGCGCACCTGCTGAGGATCGACGTCCTGGTGCTTGTCCGTCAGGGCCATCGCGATGTCTTGCGTATCGGTCCACTTCATGGCTGCGTCCTCCTGTTAGTGGTTTTCCTTCGCGTGATTGATCGAGTAACGCGGAATTTCGACGACCAGATCCTGCTCGTCCGGCACGATCGCCTGGCACGACAGACGCGAAGCCGGTTCGAGCCCCCACGCCTTGTCCAGCAGATCGTCCTCGTCTTCCTCGGACGGCGTCAAGGCGGCGAAACCCTCACGCACGATCACGTGACAGGTCGTGCACGCGCAGGACTTCTCGCACGCGTGCTCGATTTCGATGCCGTGATCGAGCAGGTTGTCGCAGATGCTCTTGCCGGGAACGGCGTCGATCACGGCGCCATCCGGACACAGTTCGACGTGAGGCAGCACAACGATTTGAGGCATACGGTTTCCGTTTGGGTCTGAGGCACGGTGGCTGCCAGCGATGCCGTACAGGCTCCGTGCCATTCTACTGGCGCCTTGCGGACTTTTTAAGTCCGCAAGGCGCGCTTCGGTTGTTCCAGTCGCCCGAGGATGGTTCCACGGGACTTAGCGGGCGCGGCGCTTGACGGGCCCGGCCCGCCGCATGCCACCGCTCACGCCGCGCTCAGATCTCGTCGAGCTTGCGACCCGACAGTGCGCGGCGGATGCCCTTGTTCATGCGGCGCGCGGCGAATTCGTCCGTGCCTTCGGCGAGCGCCTTGGTGGCCGCTTCGACCACATTCACGTCGTCGCTTTGCGCGACGTTGCGCAAGGCGGCGAGCAGCGCGTCGAGCGCCGCACGTTCGCTGTCGTCGAGCAGTTCGGCGTCGGCGGCAAGCGCCGCGTCGGTCGCCTCGACAAGACGCTGCGCTTCGACCTGCGCCTCGCGCAACGCGCGCGCGCGCATGTCGACCTCGGCGGTCGAGAAGCTGTCTTCGAGCATGCGCGCGATGTCGTCATCGGCGAGACCGTAGGATGGCTTGACCACGACCGATGCCTCCACGCCCGAGGTCTGCTCGCGCGCGAACACGGACAGGAGGCCGTCCGCATCGACCTGATACGTGACGCGAATGCGCGCCGCACCGGCCGCCATCGGCGGAATGCCGCGCAATTCGAAGCGCGCGAGCGAACGGCAGTCGCTCACGAGTTCGCGCTCGCCTTGCACGACGTGAATCGCCATCGCGGTCTGTCCATCCTTGAAGGTCGTGAAATCCTGCGCGCGCGCGACCGGAATCGTCGAGTTGCGCGGGATGATCTTCTCGGTCAGGCCGCCCATCGTCTCGACGCCGAGCGACAGCGGAATCACGTCGAGCAGCAGCCACTCGTCGCCTTCCGCGCCGCGATTGCCGGCCAGCAGATCGGCCTGGATCGCCGCGCCGAGCGCGACGACCTGGTCCGGGTCGAGATTGACGAGCGGCGGCTGGCCGAAGAACGCTTCGACCGCGCGGCGGATCACCGGCATGCGCGTCGCGCCGCCGACCAGCACGACGCCCTTGATGTCTTTCGTCGCAACCTTCGCGTCGCGCAGCGCCTTCTTCGTCGGACCGAAGGTGCGCTGAACCAGCTCCTGCGTGATCGTCTCGAAGATGGCCTCGTCGATCGTCAGATCGAGCGCGGTGCCGTTCGCAAGCGTTGCCTTGAGGCTGGCCTGCGGCGCGCTCGACAACGCCTCCTTGGCGTCGCGCACGCCGTCGAGCAGCAGACGCACGTCCTGCGGCGCGAGCGTTTGCGGCGCAATGCCCGCCTGCGCGAGCACGTGACGATAGAGCGCGTGGTCGAAATCGTCGCCGCCGAGCGCGGAATCGCCGCCGGCCGCGAGCACTTCGAACACGCCTTTCGTGAGCTTGAGGATCGACAGGTCGAAGGTGCCGCCGCCGAGGTCGTACACGGCGTAGAGGCCTTCGGAGCCGTTGTCGAGACCGTAGGCGATCGCGGCCGCGGTCGGCTCGTTGAGCAGCCGCAGCACGTTCAGGCCCGCGAGACGCGCAGCGTCCTTGGTGGCCTGGCGCTGCGCGTCGTCGAAATACGCGGGCACCGTGATGACCGCGCCGACCAGCTCGTCGCCGAGCGTGTCTTCGGCGCGCTGGCGCAGCGTCGCGAGAATTTCGGCCGACACTTCGACCGGGCTCTTCACGCCGTCGACGGTGCGGATCTGCACCATGCCGGGTGCGTCGACGAAATCGTACGGCGCGTTTTCGGCGCCCTCCACTTCCGCTTTGCCGCGGCCCATGAAGCGCTTGACCGAGACGATCGTGTTGCGCGGATCGCTCGCCGCCTCGGCCTTCGCCTTGCGGCCGATGCGACGGCCGCCCTGTTCGAGATAGCGCACCACCGAGGGCAGCAGCGCATGCCCGTCTTCGTCGGGCAGCACATCGGGCACGCCGCTGCGCACAGCGGCGACGAGGGAGTTGGTGGTGCCGAGATCGATACCGACTGCGAGACGCCGCTGGTGGGGCGCCGGCGCCATGCCGGGTTCGGAGATTTGCAGTAAGGCCATCTGGATCTTCTCGGGGACGTGGTGCCCCGTCCTGAATTTCGCGTTGCTGGGGTGTGATACCGCGGCTCGCGGCCGCTCTGGTTTTTCTGTGGTGCGCGAAACCGCGCTATCCCTCGAGCCGCTCGATCTGCGCGCCGATTTCCGACGCGACGCGCTCGATGAACATCAACTGCCGCACGGCTTCGCCCGCCGCCTGATTGGCGCCGCTGTCGAGCGACGCGCCGAGCTTGTCGAGGCGCCGGCGCTCTTCGTCGCGCAGCTCGGCGAGCAGCGCGTCGAGCGCGTCGACGTTCTTCGCCGCGGCCGCGTCCTCGATGTTCTCGCGCCATTCCATCTGCTGCATCAGGAAGGCCGGCTCCATCGCCGTGTTGTTCTCCGCGCCGACGTCGATGCCGCGCAGCGACAGCAGATAAGTCGCGCGCTTAAGCGGATCACGCAGCGTCTGATACGCCTCGTTCGTGCGAGTCGCCCATTGCATGGCGATGCGCTTTTGCGCGTCGCCGGCCGCCGCGAAGCGGTCCGGATGCACCTGCGCCTGCACGGTGCGATACGCGTGATCGAGCGCGGCGGCATCGAGCGCGAATTGCGCGGGCAGATCGAACAGGTCGAAGTGGCTGTCGTTCAGCGAGGCCATCGGATTAAAAGTCCGTTGATGAAAGCGCACCGGAGTGCGATCTGAAAACACGCTCGGGAAGTACGCGGATCAAACTAAAAAGGCGGCCCGCGCCGCCTTTCATCCGCTGCACGCGGAAAACCGCCGAACCTACACGCGGAACGACTCGCCGCAACCGCATTCGTCCTTCACGTTCGGGTTGTTGAACCTGAAGCCTTCGTTCAGCCCTTCGCGCGCGAAGTCGAGTTCGGTGCCGTCGATATAGGCGAGGCTCTTCGGGTCGACCACGACCTTCACGCCGCTCGTCTCGAACACCTGATCTTCGGGCGCGAGTTCGTCCACGTACTCGAGCTTGTAGGCGAGGCCCGAGCAACCGGTCGTGCGCACGCCGACGCGCAACCCGATGCCCTTACCGCGCCGGATCAGATACTTCTGGACGTGCTGTGCTGCCTTTTCGGTCAACGTAATTGCCATAGCGTTTCTCAATTGCGCAATGCGTGCGCGACGCGGGTGCCGCGCCGCGCGCACCGTGTGTCAGGCGCGCATGCAACGCGCGCCTGACGGTTACCCGGTGACTCAGCGGTTCAACGACTCTCGCGAGGCTCAGGCGGCCTTGCCGTCTTCGGCAACCGCTGCTTCGCCGTGACGCTGCTTGTAGTCGGCGACCGCGGCCTTGATCGCGTCTTCCGCGAGGATCGAGCAGTGGATCTTCACCGGCGGCAGCGCCAGTTCTTCGGCGATCTGCGTGTTCTTGATCGACATGGCCTGATCGAGCGTCTTGCCCTTCACCCATTCGGTGACGAGCGAGCTCGATGCGATTGCCGAGCCGCAGCCGTAGGTCTTGAACTTCGCGTCTTCGATGATGCCGTCCGCGCCGACGCGAATCTGCAGCTTCATTACGTCGCCGCAGGCCGGCGCGCCGACCATGCCGGTACCGACCGCGTCGTCGTCCTTCGCGAAGGAACCGACGTTGCGCGGGTTTTCGTAGTGGTCGAGGACCTTGTCGCTATAAGCCATGATTACACTCCTTGATTCGTTTCAACCTGCAATCCGATGAACGGGGTATCCCACATCGCCCAACTGGCGCGTCAGTGCGCGGCCCATTGAATGGTCGACAGATCGATCCCGTCCTTGTGCATTTCCCACAGCGGCGACAGGTCACGCAGCTTGGAAATCTTCGTCTTCAGCAGGTTGATCACGTAGTCGACATCCTGCTCGGTCGTGAAGCGGCCCACCGTGAAGCGGATCGAGCTGTGCGCGAGTTCGTCGTTGCGGCCGAGCGCGCGCAGCACGTACGACGGTTCCAGCGAAGCCGACGTGCACGCCGAACCCGACGACACCGCGACGTCCTTCACCGCCATGATCAGCGATTCGCCTTCGACGAAATTGAAGCTGATGTTCAGGTTGTGCGCCACACGCTTTTCCATGTCGCCGTTCACATACACTTCCTCGATTTCCGAGAGGCCTTTCAGCAGCCGGTCGCGCAGCATGCGCACGCGCTCGTTTTCGGTCGCCATCTCTTCGCGCGCGAGACGGAACGCCTCGCCCATGCCGACGATCTGGTGCGGCGCGAGCGTGCCCGAGCGCATGCCGCGCTCGTGGCCGCCGCCGTGGATCTGCGCCTCGATGCGCACGCGCGGCTTGCGGCGCACGTAGAGCGCGCCGATGCCCTTCGGGCCGTACGTCTTGTGCGCCGAGAACGACATCAGATCGATCTTGAGCTTTTGCAGGTCGATCTCGATCTTGCCGGTGGCCTGCGCCGCGTCGACGTGGAAAATGATGCCCTTCTCGCGCGTGATCTCACCGATCGCCTCGACGTCCTGGACCACGCCGATCTCGTTGTTCACCGACATCACCGAGACGAGAATCGTGTCCGGGCGCAGCGCGGCCTTGAACACGTCGAGGTCGATCAGACCGTCGGGCTTCACGTCCAGATACGTGACTTCGAAGCCTTCGCGCTCGAGTTCGCGGCAGGTGTCGAGCACGGCCTTGTGCTCGGTCTTCACCGTGATGATGTGCTTGCCCTTGCTCTTGTAGAAGTGCGCGGCACCCTTGATCGCGAGGTTGTCCGACTCCGTCGCGCCCGAGGTCCAGATGATCTCGCGCGGGTCGGCGTTCACGAGCGCGGCGACCTGCTCGCGCGCTTCCTCGACCGCACGCTCCGCGTCCCAGCCGTACGCGTGGCTGCGCGATGCCGGGTTGCCGAACTGCTCGCGCAGATACGGAATCATCTTGTCCACGACGCGCGGATCGATCGGCGTCGTGGCGCTGTAGTCCATGTAAATGGGCAGATGGAGAGAGTCGTTGTTCATCAATTGCTCCGGGGACGTCATGTGCTCTGGCTTCTGGGTTCTCTATGGGACGGCGGGTGTCGTATTTCGCTGCCGCGCCGTCAGGAACCGGCCATGTTGAAAACGGAATTAGGCCCTTTCGGCGCCACGCGGACCGGCTCGACCGCCGGCGCATCGGTACGCCTGTCGCGCAGCACCGCCGGCGCGCCTTCGCGCGAGCGCTGCTGGTCGACCAGATCCTTCAGCGAAACCGAATCGAGGTACTCGACCATTTTCTGGTTCAGCGTCGACCACAGCTCATGCGTCATGCAATGGCCGTCGTGCTGCTTGGTGCCTTCGCACGTGCCCTTGCCGCCGCACTGGGTGGCGTCGAGCGGTTCGTCGACCGCGATGATGATGTCGGCCACCGTGACGTTTTCGGCACGGCGCGCGAGATTGTAGCCGCCGCCCGGCCCGCGCACGGACTCGACGATTTCGTGACGGCGCAGCTTGCCAAACAGCTGCTCGAGATAAGACAGGGAGATGTGCTGGCGCTGGCTGATACCCGCAAGCGTCACCGGGCCCTGCTCCTGGCGCAACGCCAGGTCGATCATCGCCGTGACGGCGAAACGGCCTTTCGTGGTGAGTCTCATATGATGTGGGAACCGCAATTCTCGACAAGTTTTGTCAAGTATAAATACATGAGCGATTTAGTCAAGTATGGCTGACGCGATTTGTGTCGTTTGCTTAATTGAGCGACGTATTTTTTGCCGCCCGGTGCGGTCTTTGCCGGCTTGCGCCAAGGTGCGCGGCGGGCGCTGCCCGACTTACGCTGGCAATTCCTAGGCGAGCAGTTGCGGGCGCAGCGCGGCGATCAAGCCGCGGCAGGCCGCCTCGCACTGATCGAGCACCTGCTCGAAACCTGCCGCGCCACCGAAGTAGGGATCGACGACTTCGCGCGCGCCGGCCCAGCGGCTCTCGGTCTGCGGCACGAATTCCAGCAGCAGACGGATTTTGTCGCGCTGCGCCGGGGGACAAAGCTGATGCAGCGCGGCGACGTTGCGCTCGTCCATGGCGATCAGCAGATCGAAGCGCTCGAAGTCCGCGACCGTGATCTGCCGGCCGCGCAATGTCGCCAACTCGTAGCCACGCTGGCGCGCTGCCTGCTGAGCGCGTTCGTCGGGCGCCTCGCCGATATGCCAGTCGCCGGTGCCGGCCGAGTCGACCAGGATCCGGTCCGCGAGCTTCATTTCGTCGACGAGGTGGCGCATCACGCCTTCCGCCGTCGGCGAACGGCAGATATTGCCGAGACAAACGAAACACACGGACACAGTTTTCATCTGCGGATATTCAAGTGCGACGGCGCCACGCGCGGGGCCGATAGCGTTGAGCAAATTGCGTCGCGATTATACAAACCTCGACACAATCGCGCCGGGCGTGATACGTGCCATGCAAGCCATGCGCCCTGCTGCGAGCCGCAGCGCTTGCGACGGTGCGCGCTTACGATGCCTCGGAGAGCGGTATCGCCGTCGCGGCAGGCACAGGCTTGACCGGCAACGCCGACGCAGCGTCGATCATGCCGTACGAAACCGCGCGCGCGAGTTCCGCCGTCAGGTGGTTCGCATCGAGCGGAGACTGCGACGCACGCGAGGCGGCGTTGCTGCAAATGTGCAGATAGGCGAGCGCGGCGAGAGACACAACAATGACGAGGGGCCAGTACACCGATATTGTCTTTTTCATGATGTCGTTTTCCGATTAAGGGACACATGGGCTCGTGACCCACTATTCCCAGCCCAAATGCTATAGAAATTCACAATCGGGAAAAACCGGATCTGGCGAGATAGATCGTTGCTTGAAATAGAACAGTCAGTTGCTGGTTCTTTCGCCCCACGATCGAACATAAAGGCATGAAAAAGAAGACCTTACAAATACATACAAAGCTCGCGTGACAGGCGGCGATAATACGGGTCTCATTCTTACATCAGCATTTCCTGGTACCTTGCACGTGATCCAACCAATGAAACGTCTTGCACCTCTCGCCGGCCTCGTGGTGGCCGCCCTGCTCGGCGGCTGCGCGGTCTATCCGGACGGCACGCCGATGTACGGCAACGGATACGGCTATAGCGGCTACGAAGGCTATGACGGCTACGCGCCCGGCGCAGCCGTCGTGCCGCAAACCAATGTCTACATGGGATATGGCAATTACCCGGGACCGGAACGCTACTATGGGCCGGGCCCGGGCTATCACGGATATCCGGACCGAGGCCGACCGAACGACAACGACTGGCACCATGGCGATCATGGCGACCATGGTGGCGGCCCGGGCCAGCCGCACGGCGGACCAGGTGGATGGAATGGCCCCCGTCCGGGCGCGGGCGGCCCGCCGCCGGGGCAACCGCAAGCCCAGCAGCAAGGCGGCAACGGCGGCGGACATGGCGGCGGCTCGTGGAGCAGAAACTCCCCGCGTCACTCCGGGCAGATGAACGACCACTGAAGGTCAGGCCGGCGGCTGGCGCTTATGCGCGCCAGCGCCGCCGCAACGGCTGAACGGCCAGAACAGAACAAGCGTCAGGCAGACTCCCGGCCCATCACGACAGCCCGCTCAGCCGATATGGCTGCGCTGCGCCGCATACAACTCCCTGAACGTACGTCCCACCGGCGCCGGCATATCGCGCGTATCGGTCCAGCCCGCGCCACCGAGCGGCAGTTTGGCAATCGAGCGCTTGCGTCCACCCATGCGTTCGAGCACGCGCACCGCAAGCTTGGTGACGAGCGCATAGACATCGGGATGCAACGCCAGCCAACCCCACACGGCCAGCCCCGCGCGCTCCTTCCACGGCCGCAGACGCCGCTCCGTCTGTTTCTCGCGCAACTTGCGCAGCAGGTCGGAGAGCGGAATGCCGACCGGGCACACGCTATTGCACTCCCCGCATAGCGTCGCCGCCTGCGGCAAATCGAGCGCCTTGTCGATGCCCACATAGCTCGGCGTCAATACCGAGCCCATCGGCCCCGGATAGACCCAGCCATAGGCATGGCCGCCGACCTTCTGATAAACCGGGCAATGGTTCATGCACGCCCCGCAGCGGATGCAGCGGAGCATCTCCTGAAAGTCGCCGCCGATGAGCCCTGTGCGCCCGCCGTCGACAAGCACCACGTACATATGCTCGGGTCCGTCCTGGTCGCCTGCGGCGCGCGGCCCCGTCAGCATCGAAAAATAGTTCGACGTGGTTTGCCCCGTCGCCGAGCGCGGCAGCAGACGCATCGCGGTCGCCAGGTCTTCGAGCGTCGGCAGCACTTTTTCGATACCGGTGACGGCCACATGCACGCGCGGCATCACCGTGCACATGCCTTCGTTGCCCTCGTTCGTGACGACGACGACCGAGCCCGTTTCGGCGACGATAAAGTTGCCGCCCGTCACGCCCATGTCCGCGCTCAGGAAGTGCGGGCGCAGCATCTCGCGCGCTTCGCGCGTCATGTCGGGAATCTCGGTCAGACGCGGGCGGCCGTGCGTTTTCGCGAACAGGTCGGCGATCTCGTCCTTATCCTTGTGGACGACCGGCGCGATGATGTGGCTCGGCGGCTCGTTGTCGTTGATCTGCAGGATGTATTCGCCGAGATCGGTTTCGATCGACTGCACGCCCATCTGCCCGAGCACTTCGTTCAGGCGCATTTCTTCTGTGACCATCGACTTGGTCTTGATCACCTTCTTCACGTCATGCTGGCGCGCGATATCTCCGACGAGCCGCGCGGCCTCCTGTGTCGTCTCGGCGAACAGCACCGTCACGCCGCGGCGGGCCGCCTCGCGCTCGAAGGTTTCGAGCCACACGTCGAGATTATCGAGCGCGCGATTGCGGCGCTCCTTGAGCGCGGCGCGGGTCGAGGAAAAGTCGATCTCGGTCATCGCGCTGGCGCGCGCCGACACGAACTTCGTGGACAGCTTGGTCAGGTTCTGCTGCAGGCGCTGGTCGGCAAGTTTCTGACCGGCGCGAACCTTGAACTGCATCGATTGAACTTGCATGGCAGCCTTGGACGGAATCGGAGCGAGGCGCACGCCTCAAACACGCGCGCCAAAAAGAAGCGTAAGCGGCACATGGCGGGCGGCGCGCCGCGGCCCGCGGCTCATTGCACGTCGCCGGCCAGCACCTGCGCGATATGCAGCACGCGCGTCGTCGAATCCCCGTTGCGACGCAGGCGCCCTTCGATATTGAGCATGCAGCCGAGGTCGCCGAGCACCACGGTGCCTGCGCCGCTCGCGGCGATGTTCGCGCATTTTTCGTCGACGATCGCCGTCGAGATGTCGCCGTACTTGACCGCGAAGGTGCCGCCGAAGCCGCAGCAATGTTCGCAGCCCTGCATCTCCGTCACCGCGACGCCCACCTGCGCGAGCAGCTCGCGCGGCTGCGCTTTCACGCCGAGTTCGCGCAGGCCCGAGCACGAGTCGTGATAGGTCACCTGCCCCTCGAACCGGCCCGGCTGCAACTGCACCTTCGCCACGTTGACGAGAAAATCGGTCAGCTCGAACACCTTCGCACGCAGCCGGCCGAAGCGGTTCATCAGTTCGGGATCGTCGCCGAACAGGTCGCCGTAGTGCGCGCGGATCATGCCGCCGCACGAGCCCGACGGCACCACCACGTAGTCGAACTGCTCGAATTCGCGCAGGGTCTTCTCGGCGAGATCGCGCGCGAGACGGCGGTCGCCCGAGTTATACGCGGGCTGGCCGCAGCAGGTTTGCGCGGGCGGCACCGCGACCTCGAAACCGGCGCCTTCGATCAGCTTGATGACCGAAAAACCGATTTCGGGACGCATCAGGTCGATCAGACAGGTGACGAACAATCCGACTCGCATGGACCCTCCTTCGGGGAAACGTCCCTGATTATCCGCTGTTTGCCGCGCAACACCAACGGCCAGAAGGCATAGGACGCGGCGCGCGGCGGATTCGAGGAGCGCTTCGAAGCGCGTTCGCTTTTTTCACCATACGAGATACAATCGGCTTTCGCTGTTTGACGCATCTACCGATTCTCATATGAGCGATACGAACCCGGATCCCAAAACTTCGATCCAGGTGATCGAACGCATGATGCGCCTGCTCGATGCACTCGCAGCGCATAGCGACCCGGTCAGCCTGAAAGAACTCGCCATCCGCACGGAGTTGCACCCGTCCACGGCGCACCGCATCCTGAACGACATGGTGATGTGCCGCCTCGTCGACCGGTCGGACCCCGGCACCTACCGCCTCGGCATGCGCCTGCTCGAACTGGGCAATCTGGTGAAGGCGCGCCTCTCGGTGCGCGACGCGGCGCTCACGCCGATGCGCGAACTGCATCGGCAGACCGGGCAGACCGTGAACCTGTCGGTGCGTCAGGGCGACGAGATCGTCTATATCGAGCGTGCGTATTCGGAACGTTCGGGCATGCAGGTGGTGCGGGCCATCGGCGGACGCGCGCCGCTGCATCTGACCTCGGTCGGCAAGCTGTTCCTCGCCGCCGACGAAGCGACCCGCGTGCGCGCGTATGCCACGCGTACCGGCCTCTCCGGCCATACGCAGAACAGCATCACCGATCTGGCGAAACTCGAACGCGAGTTGTCGCATGTGCGCCAGCAGGCCTGCGCGCGCGATAACGAGGAGCTGGAGCTCGGCGTGCGCTGCATCGCAGCCGGCATTTACGACGATACCGGCAAGCTCGTCGCGGGGCTGTCGCTATCGGCGCCGGCGGATCGCCTGCAGGACTCGTGGCTCGGGCAACTGAGTCAGACCGCACTGATGATTTCGGAAGCGCTGGGTTATCGGCCGCACGCGCAGCAGGGTCATTCGCACTCGCACGGCCAGCATACGTAGCGGGAGTCGACGAAACGCGGCCGCGCCGTCCGCGGCACCTTTCCCGGCGCCATGCAAAAAGCCTCGCATTCGCGAGGCTTTTTTCTTGCAGGATCACCGCTGCCGGTACGCGCTGCCGGTCCGAAAACCGGCTACGGCAATCGTTCAGACATCAGATACCCGAACCGCCGGCATCGGCGCTCGTAATGCGCGGCTGCTCGCCGCCGCCGTTGTCGATCCACGTGCGCAGACGTGCCGCGTCCGCGAAACGCGAGTATTTGCCCGACGAGTCGAGCAGTACCATCACCATCGGACGGCCATGAATGGTCGCCTGCATCACGAGGCACTCACCCGCCTCGTTGATGAAACCGGTCTTCTGCAGACCGATGTCCCACGTCGGGTTGCGCACGAGCGCGTTCGTGCTGTTGTAGGCGAGCGTGCGCTTGCCCGTGTACACCTCGTAGCTGTGATCGGTCGAGAACTTGCGGATCAGCGGGTACTGATACGCCGCGTTGACCATCTTCACGAGATCGCGCGCGGTCGACACATTCATGCTCGTCAGGCCGGTCGGGCTCTCGAAATGCGTGTCGGTCATGCCGAGCTGCTTCGCCTTCGCGTTCATCGCGGCGAGGAACGCCGGGCGGCCGCCCGGGTAATAGCGCGACAGCGCGGCCGCGGCACGGTTTTCCGACGCCATCAGCGCGATATGCAGCATGTCTTCGCGCGACAGCACCGAGCCCACCGACAGACGCGAGCCGGTGTTCTTCACGTAGTCGCGGTCTTCGTCGGTGACTTCGATCTGATCGGTCATCGGCTCTTTCGAATCGAGCACGACCATCGCGGTCATCAGCTTGCTGATCGATGCGATCGGCACAACGGCCCGCGAGTTCTTGTCGAAGAGCGGCTCGCCGCTATTCTGGTCGATCACGTAGGCGACGCTCGAGCGCAGCATCAGCGCGTCGGGCGTTTCGTGCAGACCGAAAGCCTGCCCGACCGAAGGCGAACGCGGCTCATACGCGACGCGCCGCACGGCCGAGTGATGGCGGCCGTTCGCCGCGAACGTCACGCGCTTGCGGCGCGCGCCCGCGCGCGGTGCTTCGTCCTCGGCGGCGGCCGCCTTGACGACCGCACCCTTGCCTGCCTTGACCGAGCGGCTCGACACCTTCGCGGTGGCGGCTGCCGGGGCCGGCTTTTTGGCGGTTTTAGCCGTTTTGACGTGTTTGGAAGTTTTTGCGGTTGCGGCAGTCGTGGCTGCAAAAGTGTTGACAGGCGCGGCAAACGCCGTTGCGACGGCCAGGGAGACGGCCACCGACAGAGCGGTGCTGCGCGCCGCGCCGTGGATCACTTTCAGCGACGAAAACATGTCGGTTTTCATGGGTGTTCGATAGGGAGCGGCGAGAGGTTTCCGCAAGTGTAGTAAAGCAACGAAAAATTAGCAATTTGAAGCACTTATACGCGCTCCTTAAACCGGCTTGTAAGCTCCGATCGCGAAAACGCAAATAAGTGCCGCGACTCGATCGAAAAAAACGATCGTCGCTAGCCATGTCCCGCCATTGCGGCCATGCGCAAGAATCGAGGAGATTCTTGCAGCATAACGACAATTTCGAGACAACCTTGATCCGGGGAAATACGGTCAGGCATCGGCACGTACCGCAGCGCCGTGCCGCGAGGGCGTTGTGGCTTGGCGACAGATATTTCTTAAGCATCTGCCGAAGCCGACAACGCGCGTTCGACTGTCATGAACGCTTAACGTTCCGTAGCAGTTTGTGGTTTACATCGAACGCAATTTTGCCGGTTTTTGCGGGCGCATGCTCGCTCCCCCACCAGTATCGTCACCGGCCGCAGGAAAAATAATTCCGCGAAACGAGAGCATGGAGTGCTTTATCTCGCATCGACGCGGTGCAACGATCAAATCGTTCTGCGTCACATGTATGACATGCCTACCGCATAACGTATTGTTTTATCAGCACTTTCTTAATATTGTGCGACGCACAAAAAATACTTGACAATCTTTGAAGCGATCTTAAAATGGGAACCATTGCTGCGATGCACAATACATCGCGGTCCAGGCAGACGATCACCTGCGTCTCGCCACTAACCCAATGCGGTCCGCACAGACAGACCGCGATCCAGGAGCGTAAACCATGACTCTGCTGACCCCCGAGCAATTCGCCGCAGCCCAGAAAGCCAATTTCGAAACCCTGTTCGGCCTGACGACCAAAGCATTCGAAGGCGTCGAAAAGCTGGTTGAACTGAACCTGCAAGTCGTGAAGTCGACGCTCGCGGAAAGCCAGGAAAACACCCAGCGCGCGCTGTCGGTGAAGGACGCACAAGAACTGCTGGCCCTGCAAGCGAGCCTCGCGCAGCCGGTGGCTGAAAAGGCGCTGTCGTATGGCCGTCACGTGTACGAAATCGTCTCGGCAACGCAAGGCGAATTCACCCGCGTCGCTGAAGCCCAATTCGAAGAACAAAACCGCAAGGTCCAGGCACTCGTCGAAAACGTTGCGAAGAACGCACCGGCTGGTTCGGAAACCGCTGTCGCCGTGATGAAGTCGGCGATCACCGCTGCCAACACGACGTACGAAACGGTCCACAAGGCAACCCGCCAGGCTGTCGAAATCGCTGAAAGCAACTTCAACGCAGCTGCAACGGCCGCGTCGAAGGCAGCTTCGCAAGCCGCCGCGCAAGCTTCGCGCGCAGCCAAGAAGACGGTCTAAGTTTCACATCCGTCCACGCCCCGCATTCGTCGGGGCGTCGCTTTCACGCCGGCCCAGCGTTCCCGCTGCGCCGGCGTTCTTGCAAGCAACAGCGTCGTGCCGTTGCCGCTCACACGGTTTGATTGGCCGAACGCTCCGATACGTTGAAATGACGTATCGTTTGCCCGGCGCAACTGCCGGGATTTTTTTTCCCGCCGTCGCCGCCGGGTGAATGCGGAAAACGATGCATGCGTGCAGTTCACTGCAACGCTTGCGCCCTGCTCTGCCACATTCCCCAGCCATGAAAAAAAGCGCACTCCGCAAGGGGTGCGCTTTTTTTATTGACCGCTTCGACCCGCCTCGCGCGATCGCGACGAGGCAGGCCGAACCGTCTTACTTCTTCTTCACCGGCGGCAGATCGGTACAGACGCCTTCATACAACTCCGCAGCCATGCCGACCGATTCGCCGAGCGTCGGATGCGGATGGATCGTCTTGCCGATATCCGTCGCGTCCGCGCCCATCTCGATCGCGAGGCACACTTCGCTGATCAGATCTCCCGCATTGAGACCGACGATACCGCCGCCGATCACGCGATGCGTCTCTTCATCGAACAGCAGCTTCGTAAAGCCTTCGTCGCGGCCGTTGGCGATCGCGCGGCCCGACGCGGCCCACGGGAACACCGCCTTGCCGAACTTGACGCCGGCGGCCTTGAGCTGGTCTTCCGTCTTGCCGGCCCATGCCACTTCCGGATCGGTGTAAGCCACTGACGGAATCTGCATCGCGTCGAAGTACGCCTTCTCGCCATGCGCGACCTCAGCTGCCACGTGACCCTCGTGCACCGCCTTGTGCGCGAGCATCGGCTGACCGACGATATCGCCGATCGCGAAGATGTGCGGCACGTTGGTGCGCTGCTGCTGGTCGACTTCGATGAAGCCGCGCTCCGTCACCGCCACGCCAGCCTTCTCCGCGCCGATGCGCTTGCCGTTCGGCGTACGGCCGACGGCCACCAGCACGAGGTCGTAGCGCTGCGGCCCGGCCGGCGCCTTCTCGCCTTCGAACGACACGTAGATGCCGTCGTCCTTCGCCTCGGCGGCGGTGGTCTTGGTCTTCAGCATCACGTTCGCGAAACGCTTGCTGTTGTACTTCTCCCAGACCTTGACGAGATCGCGGTCCGCGCCGGCCATCAGGCCGTCGAGCATTTCGACCACGTCGATCTGCGCGCCGAGCGTCGAGTACACGGTCGCCATTTCCAGACCGATGATGCCGCCGCCGATCACGAGCATGCGCTGCGGAATCTGGCGCAGTTCGAGCGCGCCGGTCGAATCGACCACCCGCGGGTCTTCCGGAATGAACGGCAGCTTCACCGCTTCCGAACCCGCGGCGATGATCGCCTGCCTGAACTTGACGACCTTCTTGCCGCCCTCGGTCTGCACTTCCATGTGGTACGGATCGACGAACGCGCCGGTGCCCGTCACGACTTCGACCTTGCGCGCCTTCGCCATGCCGGCGAGACCGCCGGTCAGCTTCTTGACGACGCCCGACTTGAAGTCGCGCAGCTTGTCGAGATCGATCTGCGGCTTGCCGAACGTGATGCCGTGCGAGGCGAGATCAGCCGCTTCGTCGATGACGAGCGCGGTGTGCAGCAGCGCCTTCGACGGAATGCAGCCGACGTTCAGACACACGCCGCCGAGCGTCGAATAACGCTCGACCAGCACGGTCTTCATACCGAGGTCGGCGGAACGGAACGCCGCCGAATAGCCGCCCGGGCCCGAGCCGAGCACGAGCATGTCGCACTCGATGTCGGCGCCGCCGGCATAGCTGCCGGCCTGCGGCGCGGGTGTGGCGGCCTTCGGTGCGGCAGCGGGTGCAGGCGCGGCGGCGGGAGCCGGCGCCGGAGCCGCGGCGGTCGCGCCGCCTGCTGCCGCCTCGACCAGCGCGATCACCGTACCCTGCGAAACCTTGTCGCCCGGCTTGATGCGCACTTCCTTGACGGTGCCGGCGGTGTCGCTCGGCACTTCCATCGACGCCTTGTCGGATTCGAGCGTCAGCAGCGACTGCTCCTGCTCGATGACGTCGCCCGGTTTGATATTGACTTCGATGACGTCGACGTCCTTGAAGTCACCGATGTCCGGCACTTTTACTTCGACGAGACTCATAGTGTCCCCTTCTCCTGTTGATCGTGATGAGCGGAGAACTCGCAACATTCGGTCGGACAGGCGCCACAAGCACGGACAGAATCATCCTTTGCC
Organism: Burkholderia sp. Ax-1724; assembly: GCF_011752995.1. Classification (GTDB taxonomy): domain Bacteria; phylum Pseudomonadota; class Gammaproteobacteria; order Burkholderiales; family Burkholderiaceae; genus Paraburkholderia. The sequence goes on along the minus strand of NZ_VWWL01000037.1, from coordinate 1,141 downwards.
GTCCGCCCAAGGACGCGCCTTTCTTTTGCCTACTTTTCTTTGGAAGACAAAGAAAAGTAGGTGCCGCCCCGCACAGGGGCGACGCCAATAGACCGTCATGAAAGCAAGTTCAACGAGAGACGCGGATCACAGACAACACGCCCGCGCCCCGCGCACCTCACCACATCAAAGAATCACACGCCGGAAATCGGCAAGAATCGAACCCAGGTACGCGTTGAAGCGCGCGGCTTCCGCTCCGTCGATCACGCGATGGTCGTACGACAGCGACAGCGGCATGGTCAGGCGCGGCACGAACTGCTTGCCGTCCCACACCGGCTTCATCGCGCTGCGCGACAGACCGAGAATCGCGACTTCAGGCGCATTGATGATCGGCGTGAAATGCGTACCGCCAATGCCGCCCAGCGACGAGATCGAGAAGCAGCCGCCCTGCATCTGGTCCGGCTTCAGCTTGCCTTCGCGCGCGGCCTTCGACAGATCGGCCATTTCCTTCGCGATGTCGACGAGACCCTTCTTGTCCGCGTCGCGAATCACCGGAACGACGAGGCCGTTCGGCGTGTCCGCGGCGAAACCGATGTGGTAGTACTGCTTGAACACCAGGTTGTCGCCGTCGAGGCTCGCGTTGAACGTCGGGAATTTCTTCAGGGCCGCCACGCAGGCCTTGATCACGAACGCGAGCATCGTGAACTTGACGCCCGCCTTTTCGTTCTCCTTGTTCAGCTTCACGCGCAGCGCTTCGAGCTCGGTGATGTCCGCTTCGTCGTTATTCGTGACGTGCGGAATCATGACCCAGTTGCGATGCAGGTTCGCGCCCGAAATCTTCTTGATGCGCGAGAGCGGCTTCGGATCGACCGGGCCGAACTTCGTGAAGTCGACCTTCGGCCACGGCAGCAGGTTCAGCTCGCCGCCGCTCGCCGGCGCGGTCGCGCCAGCCGGCGCCGCGCGCTGGCCCGTCATCACGCCCTTCACGAACGCGGTCACGTCGGCCTGGGTGATGCGGCCCTTCGGACCCGAGCCCTTCACCTGGCCGACGTCGACGCCGAGTTCGCGCGCGAACTTGCGCACCGACGGCGACGCGTGGCTCGGCAGGCGCGAACCGCCCTCGCCGGCCGGGATCGACGGCGCCTGCGCGAGCGCGGACGGC
>NZ_VWWL01000036.1 GCF_011752995.1 Burkholderia sp. Ax-1724 | reverse complement strand
TGGGGACGCGCCGCTCATGATTGGAAGTCGGCCATGAACCAGTTCGCGATTCTTTATGAGGATCGATTCGTTCGACCATCCGTGTGAATTTCAACCCGCCTTGAACACGGAAATTCTGACACTCCCCCGGCGGCGCTGCGCGCGCCGAACCCCAGCTCAAAAACCATCGGTTGTTTCGGCGTGTCGCCGAGGCGTAGTCGATGGCCCTCGCTTGCGAACGAACCCGCTGGTTCTCCTGGCAGCCCCGTCCGCGACGCACGCAGTGCGGAGTGGGAACGGATGATGGCTTTGTCACCTGCATTGAATGTGCGAGGACACCGATTCCAGATGCACCACTGCCCCCTCCAAGCCAGGGGACCCGCTTAAGAACTGGCGGTGTGAAGCTGCTTTCTTTGCCTACTTTCTTTGCAGCCGCAAAGAAAGTAGGTGCCGCCCCGCACAGGGGCAACGCCAATAGACCGACATGAACACAAGGAAAGGCCAACAAAGTCAGAACAACGACAAAAAACCGCCGCAGGCAAAACCCTTTACCAGGAGCACACTCCATGATTGACCGAATAACCGCCATGCGCACATTCATCCGAATCGTGGACACCAACAGCTTCACCCGCGCAGCGGAGTCATTAAACATCCCCAGAGCAACAGCAACAACGATCGTCCAGAACCTGGAAGCCCTGCTGGGCACCGCGCTATTGATCCGCACGACACGGCGTCTAAGCGTCACGCCGGAAGGCGCTGCCTACTACGAACGCTGCGCGCAAATCCTCGCCGATATCGACGAGATGGAAGCCAGCATCCGTAATTCGACCGACAATCTGACCGGCCGTCTGCGTATCGAAATGCCGAACTCCGTTGCAACCGCAATCGTGTTGCCCGCTCTCGACGAGTTTCACGCGCTCTACCCGAATCTCGATCTCGCGATCGGCGTGAGCATCCGCACCGTCGATCTGGTATCCGAAGCAATCGATTGCAGCATCCAGCTCGGCGAATTGCCCGATTCGAGCCTCGTCGCGCGGCAACTCGGCACGCTCGAACACGTGACCTGCGCGAGTCCGGCTTATCTCGCCCGCCACGGCACGCCCGTCGATCTCGACGATCTGCATGCGCACGTCGCCGTCAATTGCGTGTCGCCGCATAACGGCCGCGAGTGTGATTTCGATTTCGAAGTGGACGGCGAAGCGCTCACGGTCAAGCTCGATGGCTTCGTCAGAGTCACCGACGAGCAGGCTTACCTGACCTGCGGCCTGCAGGGGCTCGGTCTCATTCAGCCCGCGCGCGTCGCCGCGCAGCCCTACCTCGATGCGGGATTGCTGCGCGAAGTGCTGCCGCAATGGAAACCGGTGCCGATGCCGGTTTCGATCGCGTATGTGAAAAACCGTCGCGTGTCGCCGCGCGTGCGCGCGTTCGTCGATTGGCTCGCCGAGCTGTTCGAGAAGAACGGCCACGTCGAGCAGGATCTGTCGCGCGTACGCCAGTTGCTGCGCGGGCTGCATCCCGCATGAAGCGCGAACCTGCTACGCGGCAATGCGCACGCACGCGGGGATGCGGCTCGTCACGAACTCGCTGTCCGTCAAGTCGAGCGGAATCACTTCTGTCTGATCGGCAAACGCAGCGCCGTTTGCGCCGCTTCAGGATCGAACCACCCGTTGAATCCGGCGGTTGCGGTGATAGGGCCGGGCACGTCGATCGCGCCACCACACCACGGCGGCGCCCATCGGCAACGCTTACTGCGATTCTTCAGCCCACACCGCGTTCTCGCGCGCCATCAACGCAGTCGACGCGGCCGGCCCGAACGTGCCCGCCGTATACGAGCGCGGCCGCTCGCCCGACTTCGCCCAGCCGTCGAGAATCGGCTCGGCCCATGCCCAGGCCGCTTCGAGTTCGTCGCGGCGCATGAAGTGCGTGAGACGCCCGCGCACCACGTCGATCAGCAGTCGCTCGTACGCTTCGGCACGACGCTCGGTGAAAGCCTGCTGCAGGTCCAGATTCAGGCTCACCGGCAGCATATGCATGCCGCTGCCCGGTTCCTTCGCGAGCATCTGCAACTGGATCGACTCTTCCGGCTGCAACTGGATCACGAGCCGGTTGCCATAGTTGCGGCCACCGCTCGGAAAAATCGAGAACGGCAGATCGGAAAACTCGATGACGATTTCCGAGAGCTTCTTCTGCATGCGCTTGCCGGTACGCAGGAAAAACGGCACGTTGGCCCAGCGCCAGTTGTTGATATGCGCGCGCAACGCAACGAAGGTTTCGGCGCGGCTGCCGGCCGGCACGTTGTCTTCCTCGAGGTAGCCCTTGACCGCCTCGCCGTCGACCGCGCCGGCGGTGTACTGGCCGCGCACCGTGTCGCGCGCGATGTCCTCGGGCGTCATCGGGCGCAGCGAGCGCAATACCTTGAGCTTTTCGTCGCGCACCGCGTCGGGATCGAGCGACACGGGCGGCTCCATCGCGACGATGCACAGCAGTTGCAGCAGGTGGTTCTGCACCATGTCACGCAGCGCGCCGGTCTTGTCGTAGAACCCCGCGCGGCTGCCCACGCCGACCGTTTCGGCCACGGTGATCTGCACGCTCTTGATGTACGGCGCCTGCCACAGCGGCCCGAAGATCGGATTGCCGAAGCGCAGCACCATCAGGTTCTGCACGGTTTCCTTGCCGAGGTAGTGGTCGATCCGGTAGATCTGCGCTTCGCTAAAGTGCTTGCCGACCGCGATGTTGATCTCCTGCGCGGAAGCGAGATCGTGGCCGAGCGGCTTTTCGAGCACGACGCGCGAATTGCCGTCGACGAGCGCCGCCGCGGAAAGGTTGTCGCAGATGTGCATGAACAGGTCCGGCGAGGTCGCGAGATAGAACACGCGGCGCACGTCTTCGCGCGAGGCTTCCTTCAGGCGCAGGTAATCGCCGGGCGAATCGACGTCCATGCGCACGTATTCGAAGATCGCGAGAAATTTGTCCCACGCCGCTGCGTCGAACGCCTTCTTCTCGATGAAGGGCTTCGCCTTCTGCTCCATGAATTCGCCGATGTACTGCTCGCGCGACCACGGCTTGCGGCCGATCGTGAGGATGCGGGTATCGGATGGCAGATTGCCGTGCAGATGCGCCATGTAAAGTGCGGGCAGCAGCTTGCGGAACGACAGGTCGCCGGTCCCGCCGAAGATGATCATGTCGAGCGGCAGTTCGGGTGTGGCAGAGGCTTGTTGGGTCGTCATGGCACGGTCGCAGCGTCGTAAGAGAAAAGGCGTCGATCAGAAATCGGCAGCCCGCGGGTCCGGCAGCGGAAATCCGCGGGCGTTTTTTTCCGGCAAACGTCTATGGTGCAACGTTTTGCAATAGTTTGCACGGCAACATCTGCCCCAGGTTGGGGCAAGATGCCAAGCGGGCGCGAAAGCGTCCTGTTTTCAGGGTGTTTTCGACGACAACGCCGCGCGCGCGACCCGGCACGCGGCGAGGTCCCAGGCCGCGCAGCCCACGCTCTTGAACATCACGGGACCGCCCGGCCGCGGCCCGGCATCGCCGAGCACCGTGGCAAGGCCGGCGACGCGCGCCCAGTCCACGCGCGCCTGGATGAAATCGCCGGCTTCGTGCTTCGCGCCGGCGGGATCGTCAACGAACAGGGCGCTGCCCGCGAGCGTGTTCGCGCCGATCTCGACCATCTGCGGCGTAAACGCGCCCACGCCGATCACGAGCCGTCCGGCACGCGCCGCTTCGTCATAGACCGGCTGGCGGCTCGTGGTCAGCGCGATCACGACGTCGATCGAGGCGGGAATGGAAACCGGGGTGGAAGCGGGGATGGAAGCAGAGGCCGCGGCGGCGCCTCGCGCGGGTTGGGCCGGCTGCATCAGCATCCGCAGTTCGCGCGCCTTGCCGCGCTGCGCGGCGCAGAACGCCTCGGCACGCTCGGGCGCGCTGCCCTGCACCCATACGCGCGCCTCGGGGTAAAGCTCGCCGATCGCTTCGAGATGATGGAGCGCCTGCGTGCCGGTGCCGATCAGCAGGAACTCGCGCGGCGCGGCGGGCATGAACGTCGCGACGCCGAGCATCGACATCGCCGCGGTACGGCGGCCCGTCACGGTCGGGCCGTCGAGCACGAACAGCGTCTCGCCGGTATCGGCGTCGAAGGCCATGACCTGGCCATGGATCGTCGGCAGATCGCGCGCGCGGTTGCTCGCGCACACGTTGACGAGCTTGTGGACCGCGAGATCGGGCGCGGTCGCGGGCATCGACAGCATGATGCCGCCCGCGTTGAGCGGCACCACGAGCCGTTCGGGGCTCGCGATGCGCTGCTGCGCATAGTCGAGGCTCGCGTGTTCGAGCGCCTCGACGAGCGCGGCGTATGGCATCAGCCGCGCGGTCGCGGCGGCGTCGAAGATCGGCGTGGGCGGACGGATCATGGGCGGGGCGTTCCAATCCTGGTGAGGGGTGGTGTTCGGTGGGCAGGACCGCGCGGGCCGGATGCGCCGGTGAGGCCTGATGGTGGCTCCGTGGCTTGCGAGCGGGCGGGGCTACCGCACAGGCACAGACATGGGCATGGGCATGGGCATGGGCATGGGCATGGGCATGGGCATCACCGTAACCGAGCGCGGCGAAAATGACCAGCCGCGCGGATCATGCCCGCGTTCGTGCTTGCGCGCCCAGGTGCCGCCCCGCTTTACCGGTCACCTGGCGCGTCGCCAGCCTCGTATCGCCAGCCCCGCATTGCCAACCGCTTACTACCACGCGCCCTTGTCGCCGCCCTGCCACACTGCCGTCCTGCCGTTGCCGAACACCGCACGCCGCCGCTACCGTGCGCCGAACGTCAGCGTCATCCCGCGTCCGGCATAGAACCGCGCCATCGTCGCGAACGGCAGATACACGTCGGCCTGATGCGGCGCGACGCCCGATGGATTGTGAAACCACGCGCCCTCGCGATCGCGGCCGTGCAGCAGGATCAGATGACCGCCCTGCCGCTGGTTCGGCCGTTCGGGATAGCGGATTTCGGGGCTCACCGAAACGATCGCGAGCGTGTCGGCCGCGAGGCGCGCGGCGATCTCTTCGAGCGACACCTGCGGCAGCACGTCGACCTCGATGCCGAACGCAGCGCCCGCCCACTCGGCAAACGGCCGGTAGATCAGGCCGTCGACGCCGCCGTCGTCGCGCAGCCGGTACACGCCATGCCGCAGCGCTGCGTCGAGCAACGCCGCGCGCGGCGGATGGCCGATGCGCCAGTAGTCGAGTGCCGATTCGAGGCAGGTGAGTCCGCAGAGCCGTTTGGCCCAGAAGCGGTAGCGCTCGGGATCGGCGAAACCGCTGCGCCGCCAGTGCGGGTCGTCGCACGGATCGCATTGCCGCTCGACGATGTCGCGCACCCATGCGGGGCTGCCCCATTGCGTGTAGTACGGAACGCCGGTGTGGCGCAGTGCGGGTTCGATCATCGGTCGTAGCGGCGATTCGCGATTATTCACGGTCATGCACAATCGTATCGGCGGGTCTCGTGGAAAACGAAAAGCTTTACAGCATGCTGCGCGGCCGCTGCATCGTGCCGTCGAAGAAACGCCCCAGACGGAACGCGGACAGATCGAGCGACGGGCGGCCGCCATCGTTGAGTTCCGCGAGCAGCTTGCCGACGATCGGCCCCATCGCGAAACCGTGGCCGCAAAAGCCGGTGGCGATCGTAAGGCCCGGCACCTGCGACGGCGCGTCGATCACCGGAATGCCGTCGGGCAGCACGTCGATCAGACCGGCCCACGCTTCGACCACCTGCGCGTCCTTGAGCGCCGGAAACAGCGCGCGCAGTTTGGCAAGCGCGCGCGGCGCGTGGCCCGCGTTCGGCTGCGGCTGCGGATCGCGCGGATACAGCACGCGCGCTTCGTCGAGCGCGCCGCCCGCCAGACGCTCGCGCAAGTCGCGCAGACACGCGCCGTTCAGGTGGAAGCTGAACTTCTCGCGCTGCTTCCACAGCTCGGGCAGGAACCACTTGAGCGCGCGGAAATGGCCGAGCGTCATGTCGACATCGACCTGCATGTCGTCGGCGAGATTGATCGCGCCGTTCGCGCGCTGGCGGATGCCGAGGCCGTGCCCCCAGAACGTCGACGCGGTGATGGCCGGCAGCGGATTGGTGCGCATGCAGGTGCCGCGCACTGCCTGCTGCGGCAATTCGAGGCCGAGCGTGCCGAGCAGTTTCCAGCTGCTCGCGCCGGCCGCGCAGACGAAGCGCGAGGTGCGCAGCATCCCGCGCTCGGTGACGACGCCGGCGATCGCGCCGCCCGCGCGCTCGACGCCCAGCACGCCGCAGCCTTCGAAAAACAGCGCGCCGGCTTCGGCCGCGCGTGCCGCGAACGCCGCCGCAGCTCGGCGCGGTTCGGCCTGGCCGTCGCTCGGCGTGTAGAGGCCGCCGAGCGACGGACCTTGCATGCCGCTCACGACCGTATCGATCTGGCGGCGCTCGAGCGTGCGCGTGTCGAGCCCGTGCTGGCGCGCGACGTCCATCCATTGCTGGAACGCCACCCAGTCTTCTTCATCGGTCGCGACGTAGAGGCAGCCGCCCTGGCGCCATTCCAGATCGAAACTCAGCTCGCGCTCGAGTTCTTTCCACAACGGGATGCTCGCCATCATCAGCGGCACCTCGGCGGCTTCGCGGCCCTGCTGGCGCACGAAACCCCATGCGCGCGACGACTGCTGCCCGGCAATGCGCGACTTGTCGAGCACCACGACCGAGAGGCCGCGGCGCGCGAGGTAGTAGGCGGCCGCGCAACCCATGATGCCGGCCCCGGCGATCACGACGTCGGCATGGGTGGGAAACGCTTGATCGGCGCGGGTGAAGTGCGAATGCAGCGGGTAAGTCGTGGTCATTGAATCGCGGTTATCGGGTCGGGGGCATAGCGTGATGTTCATCGAGCCGCAACCAGCGGGCGAACGGTCCTGAACGTGGACGTCATCTTCGCAGGCGCGCGAGTTGTCCGCAATGCGCGGACCGGCGATCCGGGCGGGAAGCCCGCCAGGACTGGCGCTCAGCGAATTTCCCGGGCATTCGCACATTATTCGCCACACGCATATTTGACAAATATTCGTTTGGCGAATATATTGCAAATATTCGTTTCGCAGATATTTTGCCATGCTTCATCTCATCGCTCAGGCAGACCAGATGGCCCAACTGCTCGCCGCCAGCCGGCGGCAGGCCGGCCTCACGCAAACCGAGGCGGCCGCGCGCATCGGCGTCAGCCAGAGCCGCGTTTCGTCGCTCGAAACCGACGCGAGCGCGCTTACGCTCGCCCAGTTGCTCGCGCTGTGCGGCGCCTACGGCCTGCAGTTGCAGATGCTCGACAAAAACCAGCCGGTTGCCGAACCGGCGCCGATCATCGAGTGGTGAGATGGGGCGCGCGACTCACGCACGGGCATTGTCGGTCTGGGCCAACGGTGAGCGCGTCGGCATCTGGCGCCTGCCCTCGCGCGGCCCGATGGAATTCTCCTACGATCTCCCGTGGATCGCCTCGGCCGCGGGCCGGCCGCTGTCGCTATCGCTGCCGTTCACGCCCGGCAACTGGCCGCACAAAGGGCCGCGCGTGCTCAACTACTTCGACAACCTGCTGCCCGATAGCGACGTCATCAGAAAACGCATCGCGCAACGCTACCAGACCGAAACGCTCGACGCATTCGATCTGCTGCGGGCGATCGGCCGCGACTGCGTCGGCGCGGTCCAACTGCTCGGCGAAGACGACAGGCCCGACGGCGTCGGCCGCATCGAGGGCACCCCGCTCACGGACGACGAGATCGAGGCGCTGCTCGCGCAAACGGTCGGCGGCCCGGCGCTCGGCGCACCCGACGAAACCGACGACTTCCGCATCTCGCTCGCGGGCGCCCAGGAGAAAACCGCATTGCTCTGGCACGACGGCAAATGGCAGCGGCCGCACGGCGCCACGCCCACCACGCATATTTTCAAGCTGCCGCTCGGGCTCGTCGGCAACCGGCTCGCCGATCTCAGCACGTCGGTCGAAAACGAATGGTTGTGTCTGCAGATTCTGCGCGAGTACGGCCTGCCGGCCGCGAACGCCGAGGTGCTGAGATTCGGCAAGCAGCGCGTGCTCGCCGTCGAGCGCTTCGACCGGCAGATGCATTCGAGCGGCCAATGGCTGCTGCGTCTGCCGCAGGAAGACTTCTGCCAGGTGTACGGCGTGCCGTCGCATCGCAAGTACGAAAACGAAGGCGGCCCGGGCCTGCGCGATCTTGCGCGGATTCTCCAGCAATCGGTCGACGCGCGGCAGGACCTCGAAACGCTGCTCGCCAGCCAGATCCTGTTCTGGATGCTCGCGGCGCCGGACGGCCACGCGAAGAATTTCAGCATCCGCCTGCTCGCGGGCGGCTACTTCCGGCTCACGCCGCTCTACGACGTGATGTCGATCTGGCCGGTGGAGGGCAACGGCCCGAACCAGTGGTCGTGGTACAAGGCACGGCTCGCGATGGGCCTGTGGTCGCGCAGCAAGCACGATGCGTTTCGCGACGTGCAGCGGCGCCACTTCAACGCGATGGCGCTGAAATGCTCCTACGGCGCCGACGCCGAGCCGCTGATCGCGCGCCTCATCGAACAGACGCCCGCGGTGATCGAGCGGGTCGCGGCACGGCTGCCCGAGCGGTTTCCGGGCAAGGTCGCGGAGCGGATTTTCAAAGGCCTGAAAAGCTCGGCGGCGAGGCTCGAAAAGATGCCGGCAAGCTAGGCTCGCGCGGAACTCATGCGCGGCATACCCTACAGATACGTCATCGTTTCATCGGTAAAATTCGTTTTGATGCGAAATACATCAAAAATGGCGGGCATGCCCGTTGCGTCCTTCGCAGGGCCGGCGTCGGCTGATGGCCCGACAAAATCATAAATTGTGAATTTTTTTACGGTACATTTGCTGTCCCCCGCGCCGGCGCGGTATGTGTATTGACTGCGCGCGGCTGCGCAGTGTCTCTCGCACCGCGCTTTTCCTGTACCTTTTCTGTACCTTTTAAGACGGCGGATTCTTACGCAGTATGGCCAACGAAACAAACTCACCCGACTCCATCGCGGTTGCCGAGCGCGTGCGCGAGTTGATGAGCCGGCATGGAATCGGCAAACGCCAGCAAACCACGGAACTATGCCGCATCCTCGATCTGAGTTTTTCCCAGGGACACCGCAAGCTGCGCGGCAATAGCCCCTGGACCCTCTCGCAGATCAAGAAAGTCGCCGAAGTGTTCGACGAACCGGCGGCGCAGCTGTTCGGCGCGCAATCGCTCGATCCGGGCGTGGTCGGCGCGGTCGCCCAGGAAGCGGTGTTCTGCATCGGCTCGACCGAGCTTGCCTGCACCGCCTGGGTCGGCGCCGCGCTCGAAGCGGGCAGCCGCCCCGAGTTCGTCGCGTATGCGCGGCTCGGCCAATGGCGCGTCGCGCGCCATGACGGCACGCTGTACCAGAGCGCCTACGAAGTCCACAAGATCGAGATCTATCCGCGCCGCGCCGAGACCGACAAGCCGACCATCGCCGTCGTCGACGACGATCAGGCAAGCGCCGACAACCTGCGCGACTACCTCGAACGCAGCGGTTTCGCGGCGGTGGCGATCTACGGACTCGCGGCCTTCACCGAGCAGTTGCAGAGCCAGGTGTTCGACGGCGTGATCATCGACTGGCTGTTCGGCGCGCAGACTTCGGCTGCCGCGATCGGCGCGGTGCGCGGCTCGGAGAATCCGGACGCGCCGATCTTCGTGCTGACGGGCGAGCTGCTCACCGGCAAGGCGAGCGAATCGGAGATCAGCCAGGTGATCCGCAACTACGACGTCGCGTGTTACGAGAAGCCCGCGCGCATGGCGATTCTCGTCGCGGATCTGTCGAAGCGCCTGAACCGGCCGTGACGCGGCGGCGCTGAAGCGCCGCGCGCCTCACAGCGCATGCCGCGCCGCTAACGCCCGCTGCAGCGCATTGCGCAAATCACCGTAATGTACCGGCTTTAATAACGCCTCGAAGAATTCCGGCGAGCCGCCTTCTCCTTCCCGCACGACCTCCGGCGCATAGGCGCTGACCACGATTACCGGCACGCCCGCCGACGGCCCGCCGCGCGTCGCGAACTCCGCGAGAAACGTATAGCCGTCGCGCTCCGGCATGTGCAGATCGAGCAGCACCACATCGCAGCGGTGCGTGTCGAGCCACGCAAGCGCGTCGTCGGCATTGCCGAGCGCATGCGCGTCATAGCCCATGTGCGCGACCATTTCGCTGAACGACTCGCGGATCAGCCGGTTGTCGTCGACGATCAGCACGCACGGCCGCGCGCCGCCCGGCTCGGCCTGCGCCGCGACACCGGTCGGCTCGACCGTCGAGACCGGCACGACCGGAATCGTCACCGTGAAGGTCGTGCCCTCGCCGAGCGTGCTCGCGACGTCGACCGTGCCGCCGAACAGCTTCACGAGCCCCTGCACGATCGTGAGTCCCATCCCCGCGCCTTCGTAGCGGCGCGTGCGCGAGGCGTCGAGTTGCGTGAACTCCTGGAAGATCAGCGGAATCTGCGCGTTCGGCACGCCCGGCCCCGTATCGCTGACGACGAAGCTCAGCAGCGCCGGCCGCTGCAGCAACCGTACGCGCACGGTGCCGGTTTCGGTATAGCGGATCGCATTCGTGACGAGGTTGCTGACGATCTGGCGGATGCGGTGCGGGTCCGACTCGACGAGCCCGCTCACGCCGCTCGCCTCGCTGTCGAGCTTGAGCCCGCGCGCTTCGGCCGACATCGTGTGTTCGTCGACGATCGACGCGAGCAGCTCGCGCGGCTCGAAATGCTCGTGCCGCAATTCGAGCTTGCCGGCACCGAGGCGTGCGTAGTCGGTCAGGTCCTTCATCTGCGCTTCGAGATGGCGCGCCGCGGTTTCGAGCCGCTGGATCACCTTGCGGTCGGCCTCCGAGTGATAGTTGAAGCCGAGCAGTTCGACCGACGACACGATCGCATGCAAGGGCGTGCGCAACTCATGGCTGATCATGCCGAGAAACGCGTCCTTCGCGAGACTCGCCTCGCGCGCCGCGCGGCTTGCCTGATGCTCGGCGTCGAGCGCCGCGCGCTGCTGATGCATGAGCCGCGCGCGGCGCCGGCCGTTCAGCACGAGCAGCAGCGTCGCCGCCGCCGACAGCAACAGCAGCAACAGCCCGCCCGCGAACAGCATGCGGCGCTTGTCGATGAAATCGCGGTTCATCGCCTCGCGGTCGGCGACGTCGGCGAAACGGCGCGAGAGCGCGAGATCGTTGACCTCGTTCCAGTGCTGGCGCAGTTTGGAGACGATCTGCGCGGCGCCGCCGCGGTCTCGCGGCAGCGCGTCGACCTCGGGCTGGATATCGTCGAGCACCTGTTCGAGCGCCCCGATCTCGTCGAGCTGACGCTGCAGCAGCGCGAGCTGCGCGGCGAGCCGGTGCGTCGAGCCGTCGATTACGCGCAGCTTCGATTGCAGCAGCTGGAAACGCAGTTGCAGCCGCTGATAGTCGTCGTCGACACCGGACTGATACAGCAGCAGCTGGCTCTCGAAGCGCCCGTACGCGATCTGCAACTGCGCGGCGTCCCAATAGAAACCGTCATAGGTGCCGGTCAACTGCTCGGTCACGCGCGGGTTCAGCAGATTCGCATAGAGCAGATAGCCGATCGCGCCGGCCGGTGCCGCCAGCGCGGTGAGCCAGATCAGCACGTGGAACACGCGGCGCCACGGACTGCGCACTATTTGACGATGAGAGCCTTGATCTGCCATACGAATTTCGAGTCGCCGAGCGCGCCCGTCAGTTCATCGGGAAACTCGTCGCGCGGGTAGATGAGGAACAGCGGCCCGAAGTCGCTGATTTTCAGGCGCTGGCCGTTCATGCTGTACGCGACGATCACGCCGTAGCGCTCGGCGTCCGAGACCGGCACGGAGTAGGTGTAGTCGTCGAAGGTGCGGAATTCGATCTCGCGGCCGGTTGCGCCGACCGTCTTCAGAACGTCGGCGAGCAGCGGACCCGTGAAGGTCGAGCGCGGCGTCCAGGTGGTCCCGGTCGTGATCGAATGAACGGGCAGCGCAAGCAGCTGGGCTTCGCTGAAATGATAGACGCGATGCGCCGCGTCGTTCGTGTTGCTGATCTTGCCCCACACGTCGAGCGTGAGCGGCGGCGCCTGCGCAGACTCCTGCGCTTGCGCGCAGCAGGCGGCCAGCGCGAAGGCGAACGCCATCATCCAGCGCACCGGTCCGAGCGCGCCGCTTGCGCTGATTGCGCCGCGCAGTGTTGCAATGACTTTGGCCATCGACTTTCTTATCCGTTTTTCGTTGATCCGCGGGATCGGCCCGCGGCGCGACTCCGCCGGGATGGCGCGCGACGCTTTCCCCACTCCCCTTGCTCCCTTGCCCCGCCCTCGTGGATCGCCGCCCCTGCGTCAACAGGGTGGAGACGGCGCTCGCGCTACCCGCCGCGACCGCCGCGATCTCATGCGATACGTCGTGCCGCGCCGCCGAACGCGTGTCACCCCCGACACGCTATCTTTGACCCGCATGCATAATATCGCCAAAATCCAGTGTCGCAAAAACGGGGACCGCCGCGCCACGCCGGCGAGCTTCCCGTGCCTGCCGAGACACTCGCCCGCCACGCGCCACGCGGCGCTTCGACAGCCATGAACAAGCCGGTCCTGCCCCTCACCTACGAACAGCTCGATCACTGGATCGAATCGCTGCAACCCGCCTTGCTCGCCGAGCGCTTCACGATGGCGCTCGGCATTCTACGCGGCGGCGCGCCGCTCGCGCTGATGGTGTCGCACGCGGTCGGCACGCCGGTCGCGTTCCTGCGCTACGACCGCGGCGCGCGCGAGGTCGCGTGGGATTCGACGCTGCCGGTTCCGCCTCGCGGCTCGAAGGTGCTGCTGTGCGAGGACATCGCCGGGCGCGGCTTCACGCTCGTCGATTGCATCGCGTTCCTGCAGGCGGAAGGGCTCGAAGTGAAAACGCTGACCGGCGCCGTCGACGATCTGAGCCGCACGCAGCCCGACTACGCGATCGACGCGCGCGGCTATTTCGCACTGTTTCCGTGGGAGCGCCAGGCGTACACCGAGCGTTATCGCGACGACTGGGCGCGCGTCGAGGCCGGCGCCGCGTCCGCCATGGCCGACGACCACGAGTACGCGGCCTACGCGATCGACCTCGACGGCATCCTGCTGCCCGACGTGCCGCTCGCGCGCTACGACGAAGACCTCGCCGCCGCGCTCGCCGAACGCGACGCGCTGCCGCCGTTCGAGGTGCTGCCCGGCATCGATCTGCGGCGCGTTCGCGCGATCATCACCGGCCGCCCGGAGATGGATCGCGCGCGCACCGAGGCATGGCTCGCGCGGCACGGCTTCGCGCATCTGCAACTGGTGATGCGCGCGCCCGGCCGGCACGACGAGAGCCCCGCCGGCGCGGCCGCACACAAGGCGGGCGCGGCGCTGCGCGCGGGCGTCACGCATTTTGTCGAAAGCGATCCGGTGCAGGCGCTGCTGATCGCGCAGCAGGCGCCGCTTTTGCGCGTGATCTGGTGGGATGCGCTGACGCGCACGGGGATGCTGGTCGGCGCGCGGGCGTGGAGCTGAGCGGGCTGCGCTGAATTTCGCGGGGTTTCTCTGAATCTCGCGAACCGTCGCGCTACATCTCCTTCCCCTCGCGCGGCTGCAAATGCCGCGTGGCCCGCTGCGACGCTACGACGATCAGCTTCATGGTCGCACGCGTCGCGCCGACGAACAGCTTGCGCGCGCTGCGCTCGTCGAATGCGTCGAAGTCGATCTCGGTGAAAATCACACACGGCGCGGCCTGGCCCTTGAAGCGATAAATCGACTCGAACAGCACATCCCCTTCGCGATACTCGGGGTTGCCGAACAGATCGTATTTGCCGGTGAAACTGCGCAGCCGATGCGGCCCGAGCTGATCGAGAGCGCTCATCGCCGAACCCTCGCGGCCGCGAAACGACAGCACGGCGATGTCCTGCTTGCGAAAACCGAGCGACAACGCCTGCGTGATCGCGCGCTTGGTCGCGTCAATGACGCCGTCGGCGCCCTGCGCCTCGTCGTAGACCGACAGCGAAACCTCGGAGCCGTCGAACGGACTGCCCGAGGCGAGCGTCGCGGCGAGCGGCACCGACGCGCCGAGCACCTCGCGCAGATAGTCCAGAATGTCGCGCGGGCTCCGGTAGTTGGTGGTTTCCTTCAACGTGGTCCAGCCCGGCAGCGTGACCGGCTCGCGCATATAGAGGTTCTGCAGCGGGTCTTCGAGCCACCACCACGCGCCGCCCGGGCGCAGCAGCCGCTCGAGGGCGGCCACCCACGGCTGCTGGAAGTCCTGCCCTTCGTCGACGATCAACACGTCGAATTGCCAGCGCGGTTCGATCGGCGTATCGGCGAACACCGCTTCCAGCCGATCGAACACCTGAGCCGACTGGAAATCAGGCGTGCGGCCCGCATCGCGCGCGACCCAGTCGCACAACTGGTGATAGTTCGCGACCTTCGCCTCGGGCGGCGCGACCCGTACGATGTGATCGGCGAGCGGCCGATTGAAGCACACATAGAGCGGACGCTGGCCGCGCGCGACCGCATCCTTCATCACCTGCACGGCGAGCTGGGTCTTGCCCGAGCCCGCCGTGCCGATCACGCGCAGCCGGAACGGCGCGAATTCGAGCCGCCGCGCCCACGTCGCGAGCCCGCCCGCGAGACGCGTGACGAGCGTGCCTGCCTGCCCGACGAGCGCGCTCGTATCGGGCGTGAGCGCGAGTTCGTCGGCGAGAAAGTGGTGGATTTTCGAGGCGCAGGCAAGGCGCGGCTCGTCGGCCGGCAGCGCTTCGCGAATCACGGCCGCGAGCCGGTCGCGCCGGTTCGCGTCGACGATGCGCGCCGGGTTCACGCCGGCAATCGCCGCATCCTTGACGATGTGATCGGGACAGTACAGCAGCTCCTCGATGAAATACGTGCCGGCGCCGAACGCCGCGGTGAAGCGCCGATGCAGCCCCTCGATCGTATGCGCGAGCGCGATCGCGACATTGCGCTCGGTCTGCAGATAGACCTTGACGAGCCCTTTCGGCGTTTCGCGCAGAAAACCCGTTTTCTGTTCGACGATCATCACGCGCCCCGCCGGGCTCACGATCACGAAATCGGCCTCGCCGAACACCGAGAAGTTCTGGTTCAGGCGCGTCCAGTGCACGCCGTGGTAGACCGTGTAGTCGGCCGGCAGCGCCTTTTCGAGCAGCGCCAGCGTTTCGCGTTCGCGCGCGGCCGCGCCGGTCGCTTCGAGGCTCTTCCAGTCGTCGGGAACAATACGGGCCATGCAGTGCCTCAATGGGAGAAGCGTGTGGATGAAGTGCGTGGTTCAGATGCGCAGATGCATGCGCCAGGACGCGCGATCCGGTGTGCGGCCATTGTACGCAACGCCGTCGCACGCAGCAGAGCCACGCCCGCACTCGCGCGCGCATCGTGTATCGTTACCGGCGAACGCCGCGCGCGAGGCGCGGCTTACCCACCGTAAAAGAAAAGGATTCGCCGGATGATTACGATCTGGGGACGCACCAATTCGGTCAACGTCCAGAAAGTCTTGTGGTGCTGCGACGAACTCGTGCTGCCGTTCGAGCGCATCGACGCCGGTCTGCAATTCGGCCGCAACAACGAACCCGACTATCTCGCGATGAATCCGACCGGCAAGATTCCGACGCTGGTCGACGACGACTTCGTGCTGTGGGAATCCAACTCGATCCTGCGCTATCTCGCGATGCAATACGGCGAATCGAGCCTGCTGTATCCGGCCGAGCCGAAGCTGCGCGCGAGCGTCGACCGCTGGCTCGACTGGTCGCTGTCGACGCTGCAGCCCGCCGAGCGCCCAGTGTTCTGGACGCTCGTGCGCACGCCGGCAGAGCAGCGCGACATGGCCCGGCTCGCCACCGATGCCGCCGCCGTCGGCCAGTTGTGGCGCCTGCTCGACACGCATCTGCAAGGACGCTTCTTTCTCGAAGGCGAGAAGTTCACGCTGGCCGACATCGTGATCGGCGCATATGCGAAGCGCTGGTTCGGGCTCGACGGCATCGAGCGGCCGCCGCTGCCGAATCTCGAGCGTTGGTATTCGCGCATCGCCACGCGCTCGGGCTTCAGGAAATACGTCGACTTTCCGCTAACTTGAAGTGGCGTCCGGAGCTGGCGCTCGGTCACGGCCGGGCACGGCATCGCGTGGAGACCTCTATAATCGACGCATGAAGATCGCCAAGCCCGTCGCCAAGCCCGCCGCAACCGGCCCTCAGGCCACTCCCGCCCATTCCGCCGATGCTCACGGCCATCATGCGCATCATGAGGCCGCGCACACGCATGGCGCCTCGCAGGAAGCCGCCCTCGCGCTCGCCGAGGAATATTGCCGCGAGCGCGGCGAAAAGCTCACGCCGATCCGGCGTAAGGTGCTCGAACTGCTGCTGAATTCGGGGCGCGCGACCAAGGCGTATTCGCTGCTCGACGAAATGCGCCAGATCCATCCCGGCTCGGCGCCGCCGACCGTCTACCGCGCGCTCGACTTCCTGCTCTCGGCCGGCCTCGTGCATCGGATCGAATCGATCAACGCCTTCACCGTGTGCCACGACCTGACGCAGTGCCAGCACGGCATTCTCGTGGTCTGCCAGCAATGCGGTAGTGTCACCGAGTTGCACCAGCCGAAGCTGCGCCAGTCGCTCGTCGCGCAGATCGAAGACGCGGGCTACCGCCTCGCGAGCGATGAAATCGAGTTGAAGGGATTGTGTTCCGCCTGCCAGGCGCAACAGGCGGAAGGTGCCGCAACGCGGGTGGCCGCGGCGAAGTAATCATCGCGGCTCAAGCATGCGCCGGCGCCAGGTCAGGCGCGGCTGGCGCACCCGGTGCGCAGGTTGCGCCAATCGCGCGGCAGCGCCTTGCCGCGCACTCCAGCCGGGATTCGCCGCGACGCTCAACCGGCCGCGCGTGCGTCGATCGCGTCGTGCAGCAGCGTCACCAGATCGTCGGGCAAGGCGGGTTTGGTCATGAAATGCTGAAAGCCTTCGCCGATGCTGCGCAGACGGTAGGCGTCGTCGGTATGGCCGGTGAGGGCCACGGCCACCGCCGGCGAATGACCGCCGCAAATCTCGTGGTCGCGCAGCCGCTGGATCAGATAGAAGCCGTCCATCGTCGGCAGATCGAGATCGCAGACGACCGCATCGGGCAACAGGCGCATTGCCGCTTCCACGCCCTCTTCCGCATCCGCCACGGCGCAAACCTTCGCGCCCTCCGCCTCGAGTAACAAGGTCAGCGACTCCCGGCTGTCCGGGTCGTCCTCTACCAGCACGATCGTGGCGTGATCGAGCCTCATTGCTCCGTTCATCTTCTGTTGTTGCTCTGGAAAAGCGGTTAGGCCGTCCGAACCGGCCAATGTTTCACTCTGCTGCTTGCCGCCGATCTGCGCGGCTACGGTGTTGCTGTCCATGGTTCCGACTCGATTTCGCACGCCGAGTTGCAGACAGGTTCGCGATTGTAAAACATCGAGCTCATCACCTTCCCGAGTACAACGCGTGCGCACGGTAACGCGCCAAAATTGCACGCTGATGAAAAAACGGCCGCCGGTATTCACCGCGCTTCGCCTGCCCGTCTTCCCCAGTATTGCCACGGTTCGCCGATTGCCGGCAACCGATTTACCGGCGCGGCTCGTGCCCAACCCCGCTCGCATGGGCCGCGCCACTCGGCATTGTCTCGTTTCTTTTCTGCCCGTCGAATTGCTTGCGCGGCTGCGACGCCCTCGTTTGTTGCACGCGGGTTACGCGCGGCGGCCGCGTTTATCCCGCCTCGGTCTCCATGAATAGCACGTCACGTGCCTTGCCGCAGTGCTTCGCGGCGCGCGAAACGCGTTCGCACGAGAAGCCGTCGGTACGCAGCCGATAAGACCGGCAGCGGCGCTGTCATCATGGGCGCGCTAGTGTGCGCTTGCCGCGCCTGGCGCATTTTGCAGAAGCTTAGGCTTGAACGGCCGACCTTGCGCAAACCGCGGCCTGGCAGGGCCGGCTCGAAGCCTTGCTCATCGAATGGGTTTGCGGCGATGCGGCGCCGCCCGGGATTGATCCGCCGAACGAAGCGCCGAATGAAGGGACAAAGGAAGCGACAAAAGCGACGTTCGAGGACGGGAAAAAGAAACGCGGAATTGGACGGGCGTCTGAAGGGCGTTCGCGAGAGTCGTCTTGAGCGAGCCTCACTTGAACTTCACTTGCCCTTCTTCGCGCCGATGCCGTGCATCAGCAACGCGACCGCGTGGCGCGCGATCTCCTCGCCGCCGATGTTGCGCCGCATCGGATCGTTGCCCCACAGCTTCGAGGTCGCGAGCGGCAGGATCGTCATGCCCAGCAACGTGACGAACACGAGCGCGGGTTCGAGCGCCGCGTTCAGACGCCCCTCTTTCTGCCAGCGCGCGATGGCCGATAGCGAAGCCTTCTGATTCGCATTGCCGAAGCGCTCGTGCATGCGCTGGCGCAGCAGCCCGCCGTCGCTGATGACTTCGCGCACCCATAACGACGCAAACCACGGATAGTCGTCCGCGACCTGCACGAGCCGCCGTGCGAGCTGCGTGATCGCCGCGACCGGATCGTCGGGATTCTCCTGGAACGGCACGCCGAAGCTCGCGCGTAACGGTGCGAAACATTCATCGATCAGCACGTCGAGCAACTGATCGCGTGTCTTGAAGTAGTAATGCACCATCGCGGGCGTGAAGCCGGCTTCGCGCGCGATCTCGCCGAGCGAAGTCTCTACGATGCCCTGCTTCGCGAATAGCCGGAGCGCCGCATCGAGCAAACGGGCGCGTTGCTCGGGACCGCGTGCGGCGCCGGTCGGCCGGCCCGGACGGCGGGCAGCGGGCGATGCGGCGCTCGTGTCGGTTGCTGTATCAGTTGCCGCATCGGTTGCAGTATCCGCGTGTGCCGTAGCTTGTGCTGCCTTGACGGTGCCGCGCTTCGACGAACCGCGCTCGGCATTACGCTCCTGAGCGCTACCCCGCGCACGCGGCGACGATGCAACGTTCACCGTGGGGTTATCAACCGCGGAGCCATCTGACGAGATCCTTGCCATTGCATTCAATTTGACGTGAGAGACAATGTCGAATATATTAATCTCTCAATTAATTAATTTCAATGCGTCTCCGCCATGGAACAACCCGCCACGACCCAGCCGGTCGAATCCGCGCCGCCGGATTCGCGGTCTGCTTCGGCCGCCGACCATCCGCCGATCCGGTTGCTGTTTCCGGCGCTGCTGCTGGTCATGCTGCTCGCCGCGCTCGATCAAACGATCGTCTCGACCGCACTACCGACCATCGTCGGCGAACTCGGCGGGCTCAACAACCTGTCGTGGGTCGTGACCGCCTACCTGCTCACCTCGACGATCGTCGTACCGCTGTATGGCAAATTCGGCGACCTGTTCGGCCGCAAGATCGTGCTGCAAACCGCGATCGTCGTGTTCCTCGTCGGCTCCGCGCTGTGCGGCATCGCGCAGAACATGGGCCAGCTGATCGTGTTGCGCGCGCTGCAAGGGCTCGGCGGCGGCGGCCTGCTCGTCGTGACGATGGCCGCGATCGCCGACGTGATTCCGCCCGCCGAACGCGGCCGCTATCAAGGTGTGTTCGGCGGCGTGTTCGGTCTTGCCACGGTCATCGGCCCGCTGCTCGGCGGCTTTCTCGTCGAACACCTGACGTGGCGCTGGATTTTCTATATCAACCTGCCGCTCGGCATCGTTTCGCTCGTCGTGATCGGCGCGGTTTTCCGGCCGCACGTTCGTCACGTGAAGCATACGATCGACTATATGGGCGCCGCGTTTCTCGCCGGCGCGCTAACCTGCATCATCCTGTTCACGAGCCAGGGCGGCACGATCCTGCCGTGGTCGTCGCCGCAACTGTGGTTCACGCTCGGCATGGGGCTCGTGTCGATCTGGGGCTTCATCCACGAAGAACGCAGCGCGGTCGAACCGATCATGCCGCTCGAACTGTTCAGAGACCGCACGTTCGTGCTGAGCAGTCTCATCAGCTTCATCATCGGCGTGTCGCTGTTCGGCTCGGTAACGTTCATCCCGCTCTACCTGCAAGTGGTGAAAGGCTCCACGCCATCTGAGGCCGGCATGCAGATGCTACCGATGATGGGCGGGCTCTTCATCATGTCGATGGTGACCGGCCGTGTCATCAGCAAGATCGGCAAGTACCGCATGTTCCCGATCATGGGTACGTGTCTCGTATCGATCGCGATGCTGCTACTCGCGCGCCTACAGATCGACACGCCGATCCATGTGATGTATCTGTACATGGGCCTGCTCGGCTTCGGTCTCGGCATGGTGATGCAGGTGCTGGTTCTCGCCGTGCAGAACACCGTCGAGTTCCGGCATATGGGCGTCTCGACGTCGGGCGTGACGCTGTTCCGCTCGATCGGCGGCTCGATCGGCGTCGCCAGCTTCGGCGCGGTGTTTTCGAACGGCCTCGCCGCGCGCCTCGAAAAGCTGATTCCCGCCGATACCGAACTGCCGCACGCCCTGGGCCCTGCCGCGATTCAACAGTTGCCCGAAGCATTGCGCAACGATTATCTGCATGCGTTTTCCGGTGCGCTGCACACGGTGTATCTGTCGGCCGCGTGCGTCGTGGTGCTCGCTTTCGCACTCGCGTGGCTGCTGAAGGATCATCCGCTGCGCAAGCAATAATCCCGACGTGCCTGCATCCTGATGCAAGCACTTAACGATGACGCTCTCGCGAGGCCGTACGCAAAACGCGTCGGCCTCGCTTCATTTCATTGCCCGTTTCATTGCCCATCCCGCTCTTCTCTACTCGCGCGATGCGTTCACTCGCAAACGACGTGCAAAAAGCCATACGTCCATTCGTTCTCAACGCATGAGCACTGTTTCGTCCTGCTTCCGAATGTGTGCTAGCGCACACAGGTCGGGTATGAAAGCAGATTGACGTTCCCGGCGAAACGCCACATATTGGAAATAGCGGCAACGTAGGCGCGGCCTACGTCTGCGAGACTCTCCGGCGCATGTGGATCGTGATTCCGCGGACCAGCTTCCAGCCTCAACACGATCCGGAGCATGCCTTTACGGCATCGTTTTCCACAGGTGGGTCCACGGCATGTCCATACAGACCGCAACCGGCCATAGCTTTCCGATGCCCTGCAGACGCTGCGGCGGCGCGCTGTACCGGCAGGTTGCGCGCTGCCCGTATTGCGGCGCCGCGCATCCCTTCGATGCGGATGCGGCCCCCGCCCTGCATCCTCACACACGCACCGAAATACCGGGCAGTCGCGCGAGCACGATGCATAAGCCCTTACAGAGTTTCGAAACCGGGCTGAACGCATCGGACCCGCAGGACGAGAGAAGCCTCGTCGCCCATCCGGCGCGCCATGACGAAGTCTGGCCCCGCAAGCCGGCCATGCGCACGGCGCTCGTCTCGCCCGATACGCCGGATCCGCTGCTCGAAGAAGAACCTGTGTATGTGCCGCGTAATACAACGCGGACGATTCGACGCGTGCTGTATGTGCTCGGCGCGCTTGTCGCCATTGCCCTGGCGTATGTCGGCTATACCCTCTTTAGCGATGGCGCCGACAACGAGGATGAAAGTGCCGATTCAATTAATCAGGATACCAGAATGACGACCGGCACGATCGCGCCACTAGCGTCGGCGCCTTCCGTCACGCAATCGCTGACCGCGAATTCACCGGCCGCGGTCAGGCCCACGACGCCAGTCGTTCCGGTTACGCCTGTCGCACCTGTCGCGCCACCGGTTCTCGCCGCGCCCGCGAAACCGCCGATGCAGTTCCGCGACGCGACGCGGGCACTCGATGCTGCGCGTCTCGCGTTGCGCGGCAATGATCTGTCCAAGGCACAAGCCGCGCTTGCCGCCGCGCAAACGTTACAACCGGGCAACGCCGACGCGAAAGATCTGGCCGCGCAGCTACGTCCCCTCACCGAGCGCCGCGACAGCGCGTTGCAGGCCGCGCAGGCTTGCGTCGCGCAACAGTCGTGGCCGTGCGCGCGTCAGCACGCGAACGAGGCGCTGGCGATCGACAGTGGCAACGACATGGCGAAGAACATTCTCGAACGTGTGATTCGCGAGACCGGCTGGGCGCCGCTCAATCCGCACGCGTCGACCACCGGCGCGGCACAAGGCAAGCCGATCGCGCAAACGCAACTGCAAACGCCGACGCCTCGACGCGATTAGCAGGAGAACGACAGCAGATCGGCAACAACGCGCACACTCGCACGCACGCTCGAAAGGCAGGAAATCGTCTCGCCGCCTTCCGGCATGCAATTTTTTATCTGGATACCGAATAAATTGCCATGCTCCATACCAACGCACACCTTATCGTGCTTTCTCTGAGCGGAAACAGACGGACCCAGGCATCGCGGCACCTCGAACATGACATCACAGCCGGATTACTGGCGCTTCGCGCGCGCCGACGCGGGAAGCTCGATAAACCTGACCGATAGGTAGAGACCATGCTGAAGAGACTTCTCGCGGGATGGCTGGGGCTGGCGGCGCTGGTCGTGGGTTCGCTGGCAAGCGCGGAACCGGCTCACTACAAGATCGTCACGGGGCCCGAGCGCGGCACGTATATCCAGTTCGGCAACGATCTGGCGAAATGGGTGGCGCAACCGGTCGGCATCGATCTGGAAGTGGTCGCCTCGAAAGGCTCGGCCGAAAACGTGCAGCGCATGCGCTTCGAGCCCGGCGTAAAGCTCGCGCTCGTGCAGTCCGACGTGTACCAGGCATTCGTCGACATGGCGAACTCGGGCAACCCCGAAGCGGGCACGACGATCCGGCCATTGCGGCTCATCATGCCGCTCTACGACGAGGAGATCAACGTCGTCGTGCGCGCGGATTCGCCGCTGAAAACGCTGGCCGACATCAAGGACAAAACCATCAGCGTCGGCCTGCTCGGCAGCGGCACCGCGCAGTCGGCAACGACGCTTTATCGCCTGATGTTCGGCCAGCCGATTCCCGAGCAGAACATCCAGCACCTGAGCAACGAGGATGCGCTCGCCGCATTGATCGTGAAGAAGATCGACGTCGCGATCATCGTGGTCGGGCAGCCCGCCAAGCTCTTCAACGACATGAGTCCCGACCTGCTGCAACAGTTGCGCCTGCTGCGCGCCGACCCCAATGCGCCGGAAACGAACCGCGCGAAGCAGACCTACTTCCCGACCACGATCCGTCAGAGCAGCTATCCGGGCTGGCTCAAGGAAGACGTGCCCGGCCTGACCGTGAAGGCGTTTCTCGTGACCTACGACTACGGTCTGCGCGATACCGTCAGCAATCTGAATCATTTCGCCGACTCGCTGTGCGCGAACTTCGACAATCTGCAGGAGCACGGCCATCCGAAATGGAAGCAGGTGAAGCTCGAACTGCCGACGCTCGTGCGCGGATGGAAGTACTACGGTCCCGTCGAAAAACATCTGCGCGCCTGCATCGCGAACCGCGGCGCGGCGATAAACGCGGCGGCGGCTCAAACCACTCAGCCCACCCAGGCCGCGCAGAAACCGCGCACGCCCTGCACGGACCAGGAGCGCCTGCTTCTGCTGTGCAAATAGCGCTTGCCGGTAGGGCAAAAACGCGAGCGTTCAAACGCGCTCGCGCTGCGTCGCACCCGCCACGGCACTCGCTTCCATCGCCCGCTGCAATGCCTCGTAGACCTTCGGGCGATTGCATTGCGATACGTTAAAGCGCAGAAAGCCTGCGGCCGCCCGCGATGCGCTGAACACGTTGCCCGGCGCGAACACCACGCCGGCCGACAACGCATGACGCGCGATCTCGGCGCCATCGAGCCCATCGGGTAGACGCGCCCACACGAACAACCCCGCGCGCGGCCGCGTCCAGATATCGAGGCCCGCATAGCCGAGACGCCGGATCGTCTCGCCCATCGCATCGGCAAGCTTCGCGCGCATCGCTTCGAGATGGCGCCGATAGGTGCCGTCCACGAGCATGCGATGCACGACGCCCGCCGCGAGCTGGCCGTTGCCGAACGACGTCGCGAGCTTCAGATCGATCAGCGGCTCGATCCATTCGGCGCGCGCGGCGATATAGCCGCAGCGCACCGCCGCCGACAGCGTCTTCGACAGGCTGCCGATCGACACCACGCGCGCGAGCCCGTCGAACGCGGCAAGACGCGGCGCGGCTTCGTCCTCGAAGTCGGCGAAGATGTCGTCCTCGACGATCAGCAGATCGTGCTCGCCCGCGAGCTTGAGCAGCCGATGCGCGACGGCCGGCGCGAGCGTCGCGCCGGTCGGATTGTGAATCGCCGAGTTGGTCACGTAGAGGCGCGGACGATGCTCGATCAGCGCGCGCTCGAATGCCGCGAGATCCGGTCCTTGCGGCGTATACGGCACGCTCTCGATCCGCACGCGGTGCGCGCGCAGCAAGGCCTGGAAATTGAAGTAGCACGGATCGTCGATCAGCACCGTATCGCCCGGTTCGAGCAGGAAGCGGCACACGAGGTCGAGCGCATGCGTGGCGCCGTCGGTCAGCATGATCTGCTCGGGCGGCGCATCGACGCCATGCTGCGCGAGCCGCCATGCAAGCTGCTGACGCAGCGCCGGCCAGCCGGCCGGACTCGCGTAGTCGGCAAGCGATGCCTGCGGGTCGCGCGCGACCGCGCGCAGCGCGCGGCGCACGCCGTCTTCGGGCAGCCACGACGCCGGCATCCAGCCGCAGCCCGGTTTCAGCACTTTCGAGTCCGTTTCCAGCGACTGCCGCGTGAGCCACAGCGGATCGACCTCGCGATCGAGGCGCGGCCCGAGATCGGCGAGCGCGAACGGCGGCGCATGGCCTGACACGAAGAAACCGGAGCCGCGCCGCGCGACGATCACCCCTTCGGCGACCAGACGATCGTAGGCTTCCACCACCGTCGACTTCGACACGCCGAGCGTGCCGGTCATCGCGCGGATCGACGGCACGCGCGAGCCCGGCATCAGCGAACGGCTCGCGATGCGCTCGCGCAGGCTGTTCATCACGCGCTCGACCCGGGTGCCCGAAGGCGCCCCGCTGTTCCCGTTTTCCGTCATCTGTACTGCTCCATGTTCAATACAGTTTGTGCAAAGTGTACTGATCTGTAGCTTACCGTTTCCGGTACCGGAGCGCATCATGGTGCTTCCTCGATAGGTGGGATAACTTCAATGGACAAGACAACCAACGGCTGGCTCAGCGGTCTCGCCGGCGTGCTGATTTTCAGCGGTTCGCTGCCGGCCACGCGTCTTGCCGTGCAAGGGCTCGACCCAGTGTTTCTGACCGTCGCGCGCGCGACGATCGCGGGTCTCCTCGGCCTGCTACTATTGCTCGCGTTTCGCGAGACGCGGCCCGTGCGGCGCGACGTGCTGCCGCTCGTCGTGGTCGCGCTCGGCGTCGTAGTCGGTTTTCCGCTCCTGACGGCGCTCGCGCTGCGTCACGTGAGCGCCGCGCATGCGGTCGTGTTTATCGGCCTGCTGCCGCTCGCGACCGCGATCTTCGGCGTGCTGCGCGGCGGCGAGCGGCCGCAACCCGCGTTCTGGCTGTTTTCGGCGCTCGGCAGCGGCGCGGTCGTCGCGTTCGCGTTGCGGCACGGCGTCGACGCTTCGCCGCTCGGCGACGCGCTGATGCTCGCTGCCATCGTCGTCTGCGGGCTCGGCTATGCGGAAGGCGCGCGCCTCTCGCGCCATCTCGGCGGCTGGCAGGTGATCTCGTGGGCGCTCGTGCTGTCGCTGCCGCTGATGCTGCCGCTCGCGTGGTGGACGCGGCCCGCCTCGTTCGCGGGCATCGGCGCGGCGGCACTGTGGGGCCTCGCCTACGTGTCGCTCTTCAGCATGCTGATCGGCTTCGTGTTCTGGTATCGAGGGCTCGCGCTCGGCGGCATCGCAGCGGTCGGACAGTTGCAGCTGTTGCAGCCGTTCTTCGGCCTGCTGCTCGCGGGACTGCTGCTGCACGAACAGGTGCCGCCGTCGATGATTCTCGTCACCGTCGTCGTGGTCGCCTGCGTGGCCTTCGCGCGGCGTTTCTCGCGCGCGGCGCCGGCGCGGCGCGCCGCCTGACGCGCTGTCCGGCGCACCAGCGCAGCACGATCACGGCCTTTTTCGGGATCGAATCGCGCGGCCCGCGGGTCGATATGTCATCATGCCGACGATAGCTCAACCCCCGCGCCGCGACCGCCGATGCCGACCGCCTTTGCCCAAACCGTCGAAGCCCGTTTTGCCGAACTCACGCCGACTTCGAAACGCGTCGCCAGCTACATGCTCGCGAACCTCGACCGGCTCGGCCTCGAGACCGCTGACCAGATCGCGCAGCAAGCCGGCACGAGCGGCATCTCCGTCGGCCGCTTTCTGCGCAGCATCGGCTACCGCAATCTCGACGATCTCAAGCGCGAACTGCGCGGCACCACACAGCAACGTCCGTGGCTCATCACCGACCGGCTCGATGCGTTCCGCCGCGGCACGCACGAAGCCGCTCACGCGCAAGGCGGCACGCCCGCCGCCGGCGATGCCGGCGCTTCGTCTGCGCGCGACGCGACGCTCGCGCAATCGCTCGAACTCGAAATCGGCGCGATCCAGCATGTGTACGAACTCGCGCGCTCGCCGGTGTTCGCGCGCGTCGCCGAACGCATCGCGCATGCCGAGGCCATTTACATTCTCGGCATCCAGTCGACGCGCGGCATCGGCAATGCGTTCTACAGCTACCTCGAATACATCCGCCCGCGCGTGTTCTATTCCGACGGCATGTCGGGCTCCTACGTCGATTCGCTGAACTCGGAATTCAACGCACCGTATCTGATCGTCACCGATACGCGCGCGTACTCGGCCATCGCGCGCCGCTATTGCGAAGCCGCCTCGCGCCGCGGCCTGCCCTTCGCGCTCGTCACCGACATTTACTGCCCGTGGGCGCGCGATTTCGAGGGCGATCTTCTGCAGGTGAAGACCGACGTCGGCCAGTTCTGGGATTCGCTCGCACCGCTCACGTGCCTGTTCAATCTGCTGATCTCGGCCGTGGTGGAGCGGCTCGGGCCGGCCATCGACGAGCGCGTCGCGCGCAACCGCGAATTGCAGAGCGAATTCGATCAGTTCGATCTTTGAGGCCTCGGCTCTCGTACGCTCCCACGCATAGCGGGGATTTTTGACCCGCTTCAAATCCGCGCGCGCGGCAGGCATAGTCGAAATCTTTGCCGGCAACACGCCAGGAACGCTCATGAGCCCGACCCGATCCACGTCCCCGCCCACCCCTGCCAACCCGGGCTCACCCGGCACGCCACGGATTCGCGACGCCACCGAGGCCGATCTCCCCGCGATCCAGGCCATCTACGCGCACCACGTGCTGACCGGCGTCGCTTCGTTCGAGGAAACGCCGCCGTCGGTCGACGAACTGCGCATGCGGCTCGCGTCGGTGCGCGGTCACGGCCTGCCGTACATGGCCGCGGAACTCGACGGCGAGGTGGCCGGCTATTGCTACGCGACGCTGTATCGCCCGCGCGCCGCCTATCGCAACACGATCGAGGACTCGATCTACGTGAGCGACGCCTATCGCGGACGCGGCCTCGGACGCGTGCTGCTGCAGGCGCTGATCGAACGCTGCGAAAGCGGGCCGTGGCGCCAGATGATCGCGGTAATCGCCGATGGCGGCAGCGGCGGCTCCCGGTCTTTACACAGCCAGCTCGGCTTCGAGTTGACCGGCACGCTGAAGGCGGTCGGCTACAAACACGGCCGCTGGCTCGATACGACGCTGATGCAGCGCACGCTCGGCCGCGGCGCTTCGAGCGCCCCCGACGAGGCGATCAGCGGCTGATGCGAGCCTCCGGGGCGAACCCATGAGGCGAGCCGCGCTACCTGGCCCGCGCGCTGGTGGCGCGCGGCGCTGCCGCGTTAAAATCCGGGCATGCCGAACACGCCGCCTTCCGCCCCACCCGCGCCCGCCGGTTCCAGCCATCCGGCAAGCGCGTCGCCGCGCAACGAATACACCGTCGACGAACTCGCGCGCGTCAGCGACACGACCGTGCGCAACGTGCGCGCCTATCAGGATCGCGGTCTGCTCGCGCCGCCGGAAAAGCGCGGCCGCGTCGGCGTGTACGACGACACGCACGTCTCGCGTCTGAAGCTCATCAACCATCTGCTCGCGCGCGGCTACACGCTTGCGAACATCCAGGACCTCATCAAGGCCGTCGACGAGGGTCACGACCTGCGCTCGATCCTCGGGCTCGAAACCGCCATTGGCGGACGCTGGTCGCGCGAGCGGCCGAAAAAATATTCGCTGATCGAGCTGGTGCAGATGTTCGGCGACAAAGCCTCGCCGAGCGCGCTCGCGAAAGCGGTCGAGCTCGGGCTGCTCGAACGCAATGGCCTGTCTTTCGTCTCGGCCAATCCGACCGCGCTCGCCGCGGGCGCGACGATGGCGAAGGAAGGCATCCCGCTCACCGACCTGCTCGACGCGGTGAGCATCGCGCGGCCGCATTTCAACGCAGTCGCGAAAGCGCTGGTCGATCTGGTCGTGCGTCAGCTCGACCGCTATGAAGCCGATGCGCTGCCGCCGCCCGCCGACGTACCCGCGCTCGTCGACGCGATCTGGCGCTTGCGGCCGCTGGCGAGCGTGCTCGTCGAAAGCGAAATGAACCGCGCGCTCGAAGAAGCTTCCGGCGATTATCTCGGCGACCGCGTCGCCGCAATCATGGAAAAGAAGCTCGGCCACTCCGCGGACGGCGAAACGGCAAAACGCGCGGCGCAGAAAAAAAGTAAGACGAAGAAGTAAGCCGGGCACCCACACCGCTTTGCGAAACGGCCTCGCCGGCTTCCAGCATTGGCGAGGCGCAACTCAGTCCCGCCGCAACCGCAATCCAGGTCCGGCACCGGCCAACGCCACCCCACACCGTCACGCGCCTCGCCGCCTACGCCGGGCGCATCTCGCCCGCCCCCCCACCCTAGAGCCCGCCGTCTAACCGGCATCTTGCATCCTTCGTTCTCAGCCCTTATTGTTACATCAATCAATGTAACAGTTAATAGCGTAAAAAGGAGACGGATCGGATGAACGCCCGCACGATGTCCCACGACGACGCGCCGCCCGAACCACGCGCGCCTCTCGATACAGCGCTGGTCCACACGGACATCGCGATCATCGGCTCCGGCTTCGCGGGCCTCGGCATGGCGATCCGCCTGCGCCAGGCCGGCATCATCGATTTCGTCATCGCCGAGAAGGCCGGCTCGGTCGGCGGCACCTGGCGCGACAACCACTACCCCGGCTGCGCGTGCGACGTCCAATCGCACGTCTATTCGTTTTCGTTCGCGCCGAATCCGCGCTGGAGCCGCATGTTCGCGCGCCAGCCCGAAATTCGCGCGTACCTCGAAGACTGCACGCGGCGCTTCGGCGTCGAGCGTCATCTGCGCTTCGGCCATGAACTCGCGAGCGCGATCTACGACGAAACGCGCCACCGCTGGCAGCTGACTTTCGCAAACGGCCAGCAATGGTCGGCGCGCGTGCTGATCTCGGGCATGGGCGGCCTGTCGCGCGCGGCGCTGCCCGATATTCCCGGCATCGAAAACTTCAAGGGCAAGGCGTTTCATTCGCAGCACTGGGATCACGACTATGCGCTCGAAGGCAAACGCGTCGCCGTGATCGGCACCGGCGCGAGCGCGATCCAGTTCGTGCCGCAAATCCAGCCGCGCGTCGCGCATCTCGATCTGTTCCAGCGCACGCCGCCGTGGATCATGCCGAAGGCCGACCGGCCGGTGAAGCCGCTCGAACAGTGGCTGTTCAAACGTCTGCCGTTCACGCAGAAGATCATGCGCTCGGCGCTGTACTGCATACTCGAATCGCGCGCGGTCGGCTTCGCGATTCATCCTTCGCTGATGAAGACCGCGCAGAAAGTCGCGGAGCGTCATCTGCGCCGCCAGGTGCCCGATGCGCAACTGCGCGCGACGCTCACGCCGAACTACACGATGGGCTGCAAGCGCATCCTGATCTCGAACGACTATTTCCCGGCCGTAGCGCAAGCGAACGTCTCGGTGAAGACCACCGGCATCGCGCGCATCGAGGAAGACGCGGTCGTCACGACCGATGGCGTGCGTCATCCGGCCGACTGCCTGATCTTCGGCACCGGCTTCCAGGTCGCCGATCCGTTTCCACCCGGTGTCGTGCGCGGTCGCGGCGGCGTCGATATCGTCGAGACGTGGCGCGACGGCGCGCATGCGTACCTCGGTACGACCTTGCCTGGCTATCCGAATTTTTTCATGATCGTCGGCCCGAACACCGGTCTCGGCCACAACTCGATGGTGTTCATGATCGAGTCGCAGGTCGAATACGTCCTGCAGGCGCTGCGGACGATGAAGACCGAACGGGCCGCCGCGATCGAAGTGCGTCCGCAGGTCGAGCGCGACTACAACGAGCGCATCCAGCGCAAGCTCGATCACGCGATCTGGTCGACGGGCGGCTGCGAGAGCTGGTATCTCGATCCGAAGACCGGCAAGAACACCACGTTGTGGCCGGGCTTCGCATACAAGTTCCGCCAGGCCACCAGCACGTTCCGCATGAACGATTACTTCGCGCTTGCGCCCGCGCCGCAGGCGGGCGTACAGGCGGGCATGCAGGCGATCAGGCAGTCGACTCATCCCGCGAGCGCCACAGCGCAGATGCAGCAACCCGCGCCTGCGCACGGCAACGCCGCGGTGACGTCGGCGGAAGCGACCTGAACGGATAACGACGGCAGCGCAGCAATCAGGGAGGACAGGAGCCAATGAAGCACTTCACCGATAAAGTGGCCGCGATCACCGGCGCGGGCTCGGGCATGGGCCGCTCGCTCGCGATCCGGCTCGCGCGCGAGGGTTGTCATCTCGCGCTCGCCGACCGCAATCCGGCCAGCCTCGCCGACACCGCTCAGCTCGCGCAGGCCGCCGCGCCGCACGTGGTCGGCGCGCCGCTGCGGATCACGACGCGCGTGCTCGACGTCGCCGATCGCGCGGCGATGTTCGAGTGGGCCGCCGCCACCGCGCTCGAACACGAGCGCGTCAATCTCGTGTTCAACAACGCCGGCGTCGCGTTGTCGAGCACGATCGACGGCATGGAGTACGCCGATCTCGAATGGATCGTCGGCATCAACTTCTGGGGCGTCGTGCATGGCACGAAAGCGTTCCTGCCGTATCTGAAGAGTTCGGGCGAGGGGCATATCGTCAATACGTCGAGCGTGTTCGGGCTCTTTTCGCAGCCCGGCATGAGCGGCTACAACGCGACCAAGTTCGCGGTGCGCGGCTTCACCGAGTCGTTGCGTCAGGAGCTCGACCTCATGAAATGCGGCGTCTCGGCGACCTGCGTGCATCCGGGCGGCATTCGAACCAACATCGCGCAAGCGAGCCGGATTGCGCAGAACATGGTCGGCTTCATGGTCGAGAACGAACAGCAAGGTAAGGACGACTTCGAGAAATTTTTCATCACGAGCGCCGACGATGCCGCGCGCGTGATTCTCGACGGCGTGCGCAAAAACAGACGGCGCGTGCTGATCGGCCGCGACGCGCGCGCGGCCGACTGGCTCGCGCGCACGCTGCCCGCCGCCTATCAGGCGCTCGTCGTGATGCAGACGCGCCGGCTCAAGCGCGTCGCCGAAAAACGCGCGCGCCGCGCCGCGCAGCTCGACGGCAAGCGCGCGTGAGGTCCGCGATGTCATACGCTCAACGATACCGAGTTAGTCACGCCGCGCTCAATCGGCAAGACCGGGCACGTCATCGTGCCGGCGATCACAAGGGAGACAGGCCATGATGCCAGTTCGCCGCGACCTGCGTTTCAATCTGCCGCCGGAACGCGCGTGCGATTGGCACGCGCAAGGCTCGCACGTCACGCACTTTTTCAATGCGCTTTCGCTGCTGTTTCCGGCCGGCGAGCGCTTCTTCATGGATTCCGTGCGCAACTATCGCGACCGGATCGACGACCCCAAGCTGAAGAAGCAGGTGCTCGGCTTCATCGGCCAGGAAGCGATGCATACGCGCGAGCACATCGAGTACAACGACCTGCTGCAACAGGCGGGACTGCCCGCGCACAAGCTCGACAAGCGGCTGTGGTGGCTGCTCAATCTATTCCGCAAGGTACTGCCCGATTCGTATCAGCTCGCGATCACGGTCTGCCTCGAACACTACACGGCGATGCTGGCCGGTCTGCTGCTCGAAGACTCGACGCGCATCGCCGGCTCGGTCGAAGGCTATACGCAGATGTGGACCTGGCACGCGCTCGAGGAAACCGAGCACAAGTCCGTTTCGTACGACGTCTGGAATACGGTGCTCAAACCCGGCCTCGGGCGCTACCTGCTGCGCACCGGCACGATGCTCGCCACCACGCTGACGTTCTGGCTCATCGTGTTCGACTACAACGTGCGGCTCATCGTCGCCGATCGCAAGCGCGGCGGACACCTGCGCGGCATGTGGCGTCTCACGAAGTACCTGTACGGTCCGCGCCATGGCGTGTTTGCACGCATCGCCGGCGAATGGCTGAGCTTTTTCCGGCCCGGCTTCCATCCGTGGGATCACGACAACCGCTCGCAACTCGCGCGGATCGACGGGCTCGTCGCCGCCGTCGAAGCGACCAACGCGCACTCGCCGGTCAGGCGTAATGCGCCGCGCCGCGGCGTGCGGGCGGCCGCGTGATACGCGAGACGCTGTCGGTCGATGCCGGCGACGTGCAGCTCGCGGTCTACGTCAGCGGACCGCGCAACGCCACGCCGATCGTGCTCGTGCACGGCTATCCCGATTCGGCCGCGGTGTGGGAACCGGTGCGCGCGCAACTCGAGGCGCGCTATCGGGTGATCGCCTACGACGTGCGCGGCGCAGGCGCGTCCGGCACCCCCGCCACGCGCGCTGCGTACCGGCTCGAACGTCTTGCCGCCGATCTCGCCGCGGTTGCCGATGCAACCTGCGGTGCTCAGCCGTTTCACCTCGTCGGTCACGACTGGGGGTCGATTCAAAGCTGGGAAGCGGTCACCGATCCGGCGTTCAAGGGCCGTATTGCATCGTATACATCGATCTCGGGACCGTGCCTCGATCACGCCTCGCTCGATTTGCGCGGCGGTGGCGCGGAGCGTACGGCACGCGCAACGCACGCAACGCACGCAACGCACGCAACGCACGCAACGGCAGAGCGCAAAACGCGGCGCCCGTTCGGCAGCGGCGTGCGGCAAGCGCTGAAATCCTGGTACATCTTCTTCTTTCATCTGCCGTGGCTGCCGGAACTCGTGTGGCGCATGGGCGGCGCATACGCGTGGCCGCTATGGCTGCGTGCGACCGAGCACGTACGCACGGCTCGCGATCCCGCGCAGAAGCGCAACGCGATCAACGGCCTCAATCTTTATCGCGCGAATTTCATCGACACACTGCTGCGGCCGCGCGCACGTCACGCGCATGCGCCGGTACAGTTCATCGTGCCGCTGCGCGACCGCTATGTCGGACCGGCGTTATCGCTGGGACTCGAAGGATGGCTCGGCGCCTACGAACGCACCGAGATCGACGCGAGCCACTGGGTCGTGCTGCGCGATCCCGCATTGATCGCGGCGCATGTCGCGCGGTTTGTCGACGCACGGCCAATACAGGCGGCGGATGAAAACGCCGCAAGCATAATCGCAACGGCAGCCACAACTACAAGCACAACGACAGCCGGCACAACGCTCAACGCGCGCGCGGCAAGCGCGTAAACAACGTCGGATAGTCGATCACGAGGCCATCGCGATCGACCCGCATATCCGCGGTGAAGTCGCGGAATAGGCCTTCATAGCGATACTCGCGATCCGGCTCGATGCACGTATACGCCTGCTCGGCGCGCGTGACCTGCAACTCCGGCGTCGAGACATACGCGACCTCGATCGGCCGGCGCTCGCCTTTGGCCAGTTTGAGCCGGCGAATCGGCAGCGTGTTCGTCAACGGCGTCGCGGCAATATCGATGTCGATGCAGCCTTCGAGCGCGCCCAACGTCAGACCATGTCCGTCGTGCCAGCGCCCCGCGCCGTCGCCGTGCAATTCCAGTTCGCCGCCGCCGACGATCTTCAGCCACGCATGGCGCGTGCGCCACTGCGTATCGCAGCGCACCCTGTAATGCAGCCCATACGTCTTGCCGTAGCGCTGCCCGACGACGACACTCTCGACCGCGAAGCCGTCGTCGCGCGCATCGAACATCAGATGTTCGATGCCGTCGCCCTCTTCCGAGGCCCACCGTAGTTCACGCATCGCCTGTCTCCTCGCGAAACGGCGCGGCGCGCGCCGGTTGTTTATCGTAGCGCGAAAGCGGATCGGGCACGACGTGGAAAGCCTCGCGCACAAATAGCCACTATCAACGCACAGCGATGCCTCATGCGGGGTCGCCGGACTATACTCGCGGTTTGCCGTGATTCCTCAACCACGCCCGTCCCCGATGCATACCGTCGCGCCATCTCCTTCGTTCGGCGCCCCGCTGCGCACGCTGCTGCGCAGCTTCGGGCAGATCGTGCTGCAAGCGAATGCGTTCACCGGCGCCTGCCTGATCGCCGCGTGGCTGCTGGCGGACCCGCGCCTCGCATGCGCGGCGCTGCTAGGTGCAAGCGCGGCCAACGTGAGCGCCGTGCTCGCCGGCCATCCCGCACCCGACACGAGCGCCGGCCTGCATGGCTTCAATGGCGCACTCGCGGGGCTCGCCGCTTTCAGTTTCATCGCCGATCCGGCAACTGCGGCGGCGGTTGCGATTCTTGCCGCGACCGGCACCGCGTGGCTTTCGCAACCGTGGTCGCGATGGCTGCGCGCGCGGGGGCTCGGCTGCTTGTCGAGCCCGTGCCTGATCGTCACATGGCTATGGCTGCCGTTTATCGCGGACGGCACGCGGCACGCGAGCCCGCCGCCCGTTCATCCCCTCGATGCACTGCGTTTCTGCACCGGCGTGCTCGCCGGTTTCGCGCAAACCGGTTTTGCGTCGGGTGCATTGGCGGGTGTGTGCGTGCTGCTCGGCATCGCCGCCGCTTCACGCCGGCACGCGCTGTATGCGCTCGTCGGCGCGGGCTTCGCGAGCGCCGCACCTCTGCTGCCCGGCACCGACGCCGCTTCATTCGACGCCGGCCTGTCGGGCTTCAA
Source organism: Burkholderia sp. Ax-1724 (assembly GCF_011752995.1). Taxonomy (GTDB): domain Bacteria; phylum Pseudomonadota; class Gammaproteobacteria; order Burkholderiales; family Burkholderiaceae; genus Paraburkholderia. The sequence continues at coordinate 18,362 of NZ_VWWL01000036.1, read as the reverse complement.
CGGCATACTCACCGCACTCGCGCTGTGCGATGCCGGCTTCGCGCCGATGCTCGGCGGCGTCGCGATGTCGGTGCTGCTGCAAGCGGCGGCCGCGCATGCCGGCTGGCCGGTCATGACGGCGCCGTTCGTGCTCGCGACGTGGAGCGTTCAGTGGCTCAAGCGCGGTCTCGCCCGCACATCGCCGTGAGAGCCGTTATCGGCGCAGGGGCGAGAACACGCGCCGCGCCCGCCCCGCGCATTGCCGCGCATCGCCACAAGCCGGCATTGTGCGGTAGCATCGCAAGCCGGTTCGCGCATGCCGCGGCCGCGCATTTCAGCCCCCTCCCGCGAGGGATCGGAGTCAGCCATGTCGTTCACCCACTCCCCCGCCGGCCGCATCGCCGAATCCGGCCCGCTCTCGCTGGCGGAACAGCAGACCCGCGTCGATCTTGCCGCCGCCTACCGGCTTGCCGCCCTCAACGGCTGGGACGATCTGATCTACACGCATATTTCCGCGAGCGTGCCCGGCGAGCCTGGCCACTTCCTGATCAATCCGTTCGGGCTCGCATTCGATGAGGTGTGCGCGTCGAATCTCGTGAAGATCGATATCGCGGGCAATATCGTCGGCGCAAGCGAGCATCCGGTGAATGCGACCGGCTTCGCGCTGCATGCTGCCGTACACGCGGCGCGCGCCGAGGCGTTCTGCGTCATGCATCTGCACAACACCGCGGGCGTCGCGGTATCGGCGCAACCGGCCGGCCTGCTGCCGGCGTCGCAACACGCGCTGCGTTTTTACGGGCAGCTCGCTTACCACGACTACGAAGGGCTCGCGTTCACGCCCGCCGAAGGCGAGCGTCTCGTCGCGCATCTCGCCGACAAACCCGCGATGCTGCTGCGCAATCACGGCACGCTGACGCTCGGCCGTACGGTCGCCGAAGCCTATGTGCTGATGGCGACGCTCATCAAGGCCTGCGAGATCCAGCTGCAGGCGCAAACAGGCGGCGCGCCGCTGGTGGTGCCGAACGAGGCGATCGCCGCGCGCACGGCGGAGCAGCTCTACGACGGCGGCGCGATCGAAGGCGCACTCGAATGGCCCGCGCTGCTGCGCAAGCTCGACCGGCTCGATCGCGGCTATCGCGACTAGCGGCGCGGCCGGATGCACGAGCGGATGCGCACCACCTGCTTCATTTCACTCTCGACCACCTTTCCCAACGGAGTCATGCCATGCCCACGTTTCATATCGAACTCTTCGAAGGCCGCACGCTGGAACAGAAACGCCAGTTCGTCGAAGCGATCACCCAGGCGACCTGCGAATCGCTCGGCGTCGAGCCGAACTCGGTCGACATCATCCTCACCGAAGTGAAGCGCGAAAACTGGGCAACGGGGGGACGTTTGTGGTCGGAGACCGAGGCCTGAGCAGCCTGGAAGCGATGGCGTCACGCCGAAGGCGCGACGTCGCCGAATTGAAGCGCGAAAGCGAAGCCAGCCAGGACCAGCTAGACCCGCGCGCGCACCAACAGGAAAAATCCGGGAAAAAAACCGGCCGCGCAAAAAAAACTGCGCGCCAAAGGCGCGCAGCAACATGGTCTGGTAAGGCGTTAAAAAACACGCTTACCGTGGCGGCAAAACAACATCGCCGCCACGTTTTCAGTAACTACTTAGAAACGGTGAACCATGCCGACGCCAACAGCAACCTGGCTGCGCGACGATGCCGGAGCACCGTTCTGAGCGTCGCCGATGCTTGCGGTTGCGTCGATGATCGTCTTGCCGTTGCCTGCCAGCGTCTGGCCGTTAGCACGCTGATAAGCTTCCAGCGCGTACAGACCCGTACGCTTCGACAGCGTGTAGTACTGCGACAGGTTGAACTGGTTGTAGCTGGCCGTGTTCGAGATGCCGTTCGACGACGTTGCACGGGTGTAGCTATAGCCAGCGCCCAGGTCCAGCACCGAGATCGGCTTCCAGTGCAGCACTGCGCCACCGGTGTTCCAGATCTGCGTGCCGTGGAACAGCGACGCCTGACCCGCAGCGTATTGAACGTTCGAGTAAGCGAACGACACGTCCCACTGCGAGTTGAATGCGTAGCCGCCCGTCACTGCAACGCGCTGCTGCTTCGCTGCCGACTGGAAGCCGTTGTTGATCGCCGACACGGCCGTTTGCGCGCCGTTGTTCGACATCGTGGAGTTCCACGCCGGGTTCGCGACGGTTGCCGCGTTGTCGATGCGCTGGATACCGGCTGCGATACCGAACGGGCCATGCAGGTACTGTGCCGCCACGCTCCAGGTCTGACCTGCGGCGAAGCTGCCCGGATTGCCGCCCAGCGAGTACGAACCGCTGACCGTCAGGCCCGAGAAGTTCGGCGACGTGTAGACGAGCGAGTTGTTCGCGCGGTACAGCGTATCCAGAGAGTCGATATCACCCGGGTGCGCGCCGTATGCGCCCGTCAGCCAGTTGGTCGGGCTGTACGTCGACAGCAGCGTGTAGTACGACGTGTACTGGCGACCAGCCGTCAGCGTACCGAACTGAGCGTTCGTCATACCGACCCATGCCTGGCGGCTGAACATCAGGCCCGACGTGCTTTCTGCGCCGGTTGCGCTGTTAAAGCCTTCTTCCAACTGGAAAATGGCCTTGGTGCCGCCGCCCAGATCTTCCGAACCCTTCAGGCCGAAACGGCTGCCGGCCCAGATGCCGTTGATCATCTTGACTTGCGAACGGCCACCCGGCGACGGCTTCGCGCCGGAACTCAGCGTCGTGGAACTGTTCTGCCAGCCCAACCCCGTATCGACGATACCGTACAACGTTACGCTGCTTTGAGCATGCGCACCCAGGGCGACCAACCCCAAGGCCGAAGTGACGAGTGCCTTCTTCATTTTTACTCCTCTGTTAGAAACTTTCTTGTGCGGCCTGGGCCAAGCGCCGCTGAGTGTGGAAAAGCGGATTGTTTTGATCAGAACACCGGGTGGCCATTGATCAGACTTGGCAACCAGGTCGAGAACCAGGGAACGTAGGTAACGATATTGATGGCCGAGAAGATAGCGAGGTAATACGGCCACGCCACCTTAGTAGTTTCACCAATCGACACATTGCCAATCGCGCATCCGATGAACTGCACCGAGCCGATCGGCGGATGCACGAGACCCAATGCGCAGTTCAACAGGATCATGATGCCGAACTGCACCGGACCCACGCCGTTGTGCATCGCCATCGGCAGGAACAGCGGCGTCGTGATCAGGATGTGCGCCGCCATGTCGACGAAGGTCCCGAGGAACACCTGGATCACGTTGATGTACAGCAGCATCAGCCACGGCAGCGAGGTCGCGCCGTCGAGCATGCGCTCGATCGCATCCGGAATCTCCAGATAGGCCATCTGGAAGCGCAGCATGTTCGACACGCCGATCAGCAGCAGCACCACGCCCGTCGTCTTCGCGGCCTTGCCGAGCGCGTGAGCGAGCTTGCTGAGCGTCATCGAGCGGTACACGACGATGGTCAGCACAAGCGAGTACCCGACGGCAATCGCGGCGGCTTCCGTCGCGGTGGCGATACCGCGCGCCACGCAGAACAGGATGATCGCGATCACCATCAGACCCGGCACCGCGCCGATGAAGGTGCGCAGCACCGCCATCCAGCCCGGGAAGCGCTGCAGTTCAGTCGAGCCGTCGGGGCGGCGCGGATAGCCGTACTTGACGGCCTGCCAGTACGCGGCGATCAGCACGAGGCCCATCACCCACAGCACCGGCAACAGACCCGAGAACAGCAGATCGCCGATCGACACGCCGCTCATGCGCTGCCCGTGCAGCACGCCGCTCACGCCTTGCGCCGCGAACGCGTAGATGATCATGTTGGTCGAGGTCGGCATCAACGCGCCGGCCAGCGACGAGTGCGTCGTCACGTTGACCGCGTAAGCCGCGCTATAACCTTCGCGCTTCATCATCGGAATGACCACGCCGCCCATCGCGGAGGTGTCCGCGGTCGGCGAACCCGACACGCCGCCGAACAGCGTGCAGGCGACCACGTTGGCCATGCCGAGACCGCCGCGGAAATGACCGACGGTGGCTTGCGCGAAGCGCAGGATGCGGTCGGCGATACCACCGTGCAGCATCAGCTCGCCCGAGAAGATGAAGAACGGCACGGCGAGGAACGAGAACGCGTTCATCCCCGAGATCATGCCCTGCATCGCGGTCGCCGCCGGCAGACCTTCATACAGGTACGTCAGCACGCACGACAGCCCCAGTGCAAACGAAACCGGAACCCCGAGAAAGAGGAAAACGAGAAAACTAACGGTAAGAAGGGTAAGTTCCATGATTGTTCTACTTTTGCTTCCTGGCGAAGAGCTCGAGCAGGTGCTCGGCCGAGAACATCGCGATGCAGACGCTCGCGACAACCGGAATGCAGTAACGCAGCCCTTCTGGCAAGCCGATAATCGGAATGCGGTCTTGCATCGTGGTTTCCGCCATTTCCAGACAACCGAAAAAAACAGCCACGGCGAAAGCGATCAGGCAAAGATGCTGGATGCCCGTCACGATCGCCTGGCCTTTCGGCGGCAAGCGCCGCACGAACGAGTCGAGTCCGATGTGGCCGCCGTCGCGCACCTTGAGCGCGGCGCCGAACATCGCAATCACGATGACGAGCAGCAGCGCGATCGGCTCGACGAAATCCGGCGCGTCGGCAAAGACGTAGCGCATTACCACGCCATAAATCACGAGCAGACACAGCGAGGCGAGCGCGAGCGACGCTACTGCCTGCAGCACGTGGAAAAGAAAATCATTTGGGCGTTTTAGAAAACTCATTGACCCTGTCCTTCTTACGACCAATCTGTCTTGAAAATGCAGCAGACGTCTGCGGCCGCAACCGCCGTGCACGGCACGCGCCAGACACAGCGCGGCGCAAAGCCCGCGGGCTCTCCCGCGGGACGCTTCACGCCGCCCTGCCATAAACGTTGCCGATACGGGTTGCGTCCGGGACGCGAGACTTACTTGATGGCCTGGATTTCGTCGACGATCTGCTTCATTTGCGGGGTCTTCTCGTACTTCGCCCACACCGGCTGCATCGCCTTCACGAAAGCCGCGCGGTCGATCTGCGAAGCGGGGATGATCGTCGCGCCGCCTTGCGTGACCGTCTTCTGTGCGTCGGCTTCACGCGCGGTCCACAGCTTCACGTAGTAAGGCACCGAGTCGACCGCCGCCTTCTTGATGATCTGCTGTTCCTGCGGGCTCAGCGTGTCCCACACCTTCTTCGAGAACACCACCACTTCCGGCGTCATCGAGTGCTCGGTCTCCGAGAAGACGTTCGCCACTTCGTAGTGCTTGGTTTCTTCGTACGACGGCAGGTTGTTTTCCGCGCCGTCGACGAGGCCGGTCTTCAGGCCCGTATAGACTTCGGCGAACGGCATCGGGGTCGGCGTGCCGCCCATTGCCTTGATTTCGTCGACCATCAGGTCCGACGGCTGCACGCGCACCTTCACGCCCTTCATGTCGGCCGGCGACTTGATCGGCTTCTTCGCGTACATCGAGCGTGCGCCGCTTTCATAGAACGTCAGCGCGATCATGCCCTTCGCCGCGAACGCGTCGAGAATCTTCTGGCCTTCCGGGCCGTACATCACCTTGCGGAAATGGTCGATGTCGCGGAACAGGAACGGCAGCGACGGAATCATCGATTCCGGCACGATTTCGTTGAACGCCGCGCCGTTGATACGCGCCATGTCGAGCGCGCCGATGCGGAGCTGGTCGACCGTGTCGTTTTCGGAACCGAGTGCGCTGTTGCCGAAGACCTTGATCGAGTCCTTGCCGTTGGTCGCCTTGCTGATCTCGTCGCCCATATACTTCACGGCCATGTTGGTCGGGAAGGTGTCGCCGTGCACGTCCGCCGAGCGGAACACGCGCGCTTCAGCCGACATCGTGCTGAACGCCAGCGCCGCGGCGGCGACGATCATCGGAACACGGGAAGAGGCAAACTTCTTGTTCATCGTGACATTCCTTAAAAATTGACCATCCCATCGAATGCGGATGTGACATGGTTTTAATGCGTCTCCGGCTATGCGCTCGCCCCTCGCAGATGCGGGCGCCTGCCGTACTGGCTGTGCAACGATCCCCGGCACAGGTGGCCCAGCACTCCATTGACAACTCGACTTCCTTGCTTCCATCGCGTCGGCACGCTTTCGAACTTGCGCGAACCAGGCTGCTGTTCACCCGAAAGCCGCCGTGTTGAGTACGACAGCCCGGCTTTCGTAGAAAGCCATTTGTTTGGGCTTATATGTTGTACGACGACATACGAAGTCTATAAAAGCGTTTTTGACTTGTACAGACGGTATTTACCCGCACAAATAAGCGATGCGGTAGCAATGACCGGTGCGGTATGGCACCGAGGTCCGTGCCAGATGGCACGGTGCGGAGGCAGGATCGGCGGGGGTCTCGCGAAGCGCTGGTTTTTTTATGGACGAAACACGGGGAGCTGCGTGGTCTCCACGCCACATGTTGTACGATGAGTGACAAATAAAAGGCAGGACAAACAACTCTTCAAATAAAAAGCGCCGGGAGAAGCACTTCGTCCCGGCGCTTTCTGCGTGCAAGCCTGATTACAGCCGGCCCGCGAATTCCGGCTCGGGCAGCCCGCTCACGCCGGGCCGCACCGCGAACACATGGCCGTCGTGCTCGGTCGCGCCGGTGCCGGGGCGAATCGACGTGACGAACAGCGTGTCGAGCTCGCGGCCGCCGAACGCGCACATGGCCGGCTTGACGGCCGGCACCGCGATCTGCCGGTCGAGCTTGCCTTGCGGCGTGAAACGCAGCAGCAGGCCGGCGTCGTTGGCGCAGATCCAGTAGCAGCCGTCGGCGTCCACCGCCGCGCCGTCGGGACGGCCCGTATGGTGGTTCAGATCGGCGAACACGCGCCGGTTGCGCGGCTCGCCCGTCTCGACGTCGTAGTCGAACGCCCAGATCAGCCGGCGCAGCGGATGCGAATCCGACAGATACATCGTCGTGCCGTCCGGCGACCATGCGAGGCCGTTCTGCGTAATCAGCGCGTCGACGACCGGCGCGGACAGCACGCCGTCCGCGTCGAAGCGGTACAGCGCGCCGTCCGGAATCGCCGCGGCCATGTCCATGACCATCGTGCCGGACCAGAAGCGCCCTTGCCGATCGCAGCGGCCGTCGTTGAAACGCATGCCGGCGCGCGGAAATACCGGCGCCGCGAGCTTGCGGAGCGTCGCCGTCAGCGGCTCGCCGCCCGGCGTGGCCGATACCGCCGGCGCATCGCCCAGCGTCACCGCGAACAGCCCCGTCTCGCAGCCGGCGAGCACCGTGCCGTCACGGTCGAACGCGATACAGGCGGCCTGCTCCGGCATCAGCCATTCGTTGCGCTCGCCGGTCTCGACGCGCGCCCGCACGATCTTCTTCGCCGGAATGTCGACCCAGTAGAGCGCCTGCTCCGCCGCGCGCCAGACCGGGCTTTCGCCCGTCGCCGCGGGCAGCGGCCCGGCGGCTTCGAGCCGCTCCACCTTCGGATTGGCCGTCGCGCTCATTATTGCGCCTCGCCCTTCGGCTCCATCGGTCCGGCCAGCACGAACGGACCGCCCTGGAACTGCTGGGTCGGATCGTCGAAGCGAGTGTCGGGCGCGCCGGCCGGGAACAGGTGCTCGAACTGCTGCGAGCTGTCCTGCGGACGGAAGCCGAGGAACGCGGCCTTGGTGTTGTCCACCCACGAGATGCGGTTGTTCGACACGCCATAGGCGATCGCATGGCCGACGCGGTTCGTGAACAGCGAGCAGCGCACGAGTTCGATGAAGTCGCGGTAGCTCAGGTAGGTGACGAGCATGCGCGCGTTCTTCGGCTGCTCGAACGACGAGCCGATGCGCAGGCAGACGGTTTCGAGGCCGAAGCGGTCGAAGTAGTAGCGCGACAGCGCTTCGCCGAAGCACTTGGTCACGCCGTACATGCCGTCCGGACGCAGCGGCGCGTCGAGGTCGACGACCGAGGTCACCGGATGGAAGCCCACCGCATGGTTCGAGCTGGCGTAGATGACGCGCTTCACGCCGTGCTTCTGCGCGGCCGAGTAGAGGTTGTACAGGCCGCGGATGTTCGCTTCGATCAGGTCCTCGAACGGCGCTTCGACGGAAATGCCGCCGAGATGCACGACCGCGTCCACGCCTTCGAGCAGCGCGTGAACCGCGGCTTTGTCGGCGAGGTCGACGACGGCGGCTTCCTCGTGGGCGGCGACTTCGCCGAGCGGCGCGATGTCGGACACGCGCACGATGTCGGCCCATTCGGCGAGCGCGGGACGCAGCTGCTTGCCGAGATTGCCCGCGGCGCCGGTGAGGAGCAGACGGCGGAAGGGTTTCTTTGCCGCGGAGCGGTCAACGTTCGAATCGGTCATGTCTTTTTGTTGGTGTGAGTGCGATCAGATCAGCCCGTGGGATGCGAGCGAATCGGTTGAACTGGAGACAGGGGAAGGCCGGCGCAACCGGCGCCCCCCCGACGAAGCCAGCGGGTAAGCGGATTATCAGGTCACCGGCGCCGGGTTGAACAGCGTCAACGCATTGTGCAGCCCGAGCTTCTCCGCGCAGGTCTCCTTGCGCCCGCTCGCGACTTCGAGCATCAGACGGAACAGTTCCCAGCCCACCTCTTCGATGGTCGAGGCGCCGGTGGCGATCGTGCCGGCGTTGATGTCCATCAGGTCATGCCAGCGGCGCGCGAGGTCCGAGCGCGTCGCGACCTTGATGACCGGCACTTCGGCGAGGCTGTACGGCGTGCCGCGGCCGGTCGTGAAGACGTGCAGCGTGATGCCCGAGGCGACCTGCAGCGTGCCGCAGATGAAGTCGCTGGCCGGCGTCGCCGCGTAGATCAGGCCCTTCTGGCGCACCTTCTCGCCCGGCGACAGCACGCCGGAGATGGCCGAATTGCCCGACTTGATGATCGAGCCCATCGCCTTTTCGACGATGTTCGACAGGCCGCCCTTCTTGTTGCCGGGCGTGGTGTTCGCGCTGCGGTCGGCGCCGCCGCGCTTCAGGTAATCGTCGTACCACTGCATTTCGCGGATGATCGCCGCGGCGACGTCCGCGTTGGCCGCGCGCGCGGTCAGCTGATCGACGCCGTCGCGCACCTCGGTGACTTCGGAGAACATCACGGTCGCGCCGGCGCGCACCAGCAGGTCGGTCGCGAAACCGACGGCCGGGTTCGCGGTCAGGCCCGAGAACGCGTCGCTGCCGCCGCACTGCACGCCGATCACGAGATCGGAGGCCGGGCAGGTTTCGCGGCGGCGGTTGTTCAGGCGCTTCAGGTGGCCCTCGGCCATGCGCATGATCGACTCGATCATCGACTGGAAGCCGACGTGCGACTCGTCCTGCAGCACCACGACGTCGCCGTTCTGGTCGAGCGCGACGTCGCCGACGTCGGCCACGTCATCCACCACCGCGGCCGCCGCGATCGGAATCGTGCCCGGCGGCATCAGGCGCTCGGGCTGCAGCTTTTCGCAGCCGAGGCTCACCATCATCACTTCGCCACCGAAGTTCGGGTTCAGCGCGATATTGCGCACGGTGCGGATCGGCACCATCGCGTCGGGCGCGTCGATCGCGACGCCGCAGCCGTAGGTGTGGCCGAGGCTCACCACGTCGTCGACGTTCGGGTATTTCGGCAGCAGCTCGGCCTTGATGCGCGTGACCGCGTGCTGTACCACGTCGGCCACGCACTGCACGGTGGTCGTGATCGCGAGGATGTTGCGCGTGCCGACCGAACCGTCCGCGTTGCGGTAGCCCTCGAACGTGTAGCCGTCGAGCGGCGGCATGTCCGGCGCTTTGGTCGTGGCGATCGGCAGGTCTTCGAGCCCCGGCGGGCTCGGCATGCGGATCACGTGCTCGTTGATCCAGCTGCCCTTCGGCAGCGGCTTCAGCGCATAGCCGATCACCACGTTGTAGCGGACCACCTCGGCGCCCTCGGCCAGATCGGCCAGCGCGACCTTGTGGCCCTGCGGCACGCGCTCGAGCAGCTTGAGGCCATCGGGGAATACCGCGCCCTCGCCCAGGCCGCCGTCGTTGACGACGATCGCGACGTTGTCGTTGGGGTGAACGCGTATGTAGAGCGGAGTTTGTTCCATTGCATCGATCCTTTAGGCGTTATTCAGGCGCCGTCCAGGCGCCGTCGGCCTGCTGCGCCAGCCATTCATACGTCATCCTACAACATGAAACTTTGCCTGAATGTTCCGTATTTACCCTATGGCGTGCATTATGCCGTGAAAACCCCGTTGAGTTACCGGATTTGTTGTTGTACGATGACGTATAAGAAATCGACGTTCCAATGAATTTCTACAAGCACGGGTCCGGGTCCGCTGACCGACCCGACTACCGATCGACTCATCCCGACGCCTGGATACTCAAATGACGACACCGCAGGAACTCAAGCAGATCGTTTCGGAAGGCCTTCTCTCCTTCCCGGTCACCGACTTCGACGAACAGGGCGAATTCCGCGCCGACACTTACGCCGAGCGCCTCGAATGGCTCGCGCCGTACGGCGCGTCGGCGCTGTTCGTGGCCGGCGGCACCGGTGAATTCTTCTCGCTGACGCACGACGACTACTCGAAGGTCGTGCGCACCGCCACCGAAGTCTGCAAGGGCAAGGTGCCGATCCTCGCCGGTGCGGGCGGCCCGACCCGCGTGGCGATCGCCTACGCGCAGGAAGCCGAGCGCCACGGCGCGCACGGCATCCTGCTGATGCCGCACTACCTGACCGAAGCGAGCCAGGAAGGCATCGCGGCGCACGCCGAGGAAGTCTGCAAGGCCGTGCCGAACATGGGCGTGATCATCTACAACCGCGCGAATTCGAAGCTCAACGCCGACATGCTCGAGCGCCTCGCCGACAGCTGCCCGAACCTGATCGGCTTCAAGGACGGCGTGGGCGAGATCGAAAACATGGTGACGATCCGCCGCCGCCTCGGCGAGCGCTTCTCGTACCTCGGCGGCCTGCCGACCGCTGAAGTCTACGCTGCCGCCTACAAGGCGCTCGGCGTGCCGGTCTACTCGTCGGCCGTGTTCAACTTCATCCCGAAGACGGCAATGGAGTTCTACCGCGCGATCGCCGCCGACGACCACGCCACGGTCGGCAAGCTGATCGACGAATTCTTCCTGCCGTACCTGAAGATCCGCAACCGCCGCGCCGGCTACGCAGTCAGCATCGTCAAGGCGGGCGCGAAGCTGGTCGGCCACAGCGCGGGTCCGGTGCGCGCACCGCTGACCGATCTGACGCCGGAAGAAATGGAACAGCTCGACGCGCTGATCAAGAAGCTCGGACCGCAGTAAGGCACCGGCCTCACGGCTTGCGCAACGTTCGCGGCCGTACGACAGGGAGCGCTCGCCGCGCTCCCGTCACGAGCGCCCGGCACGGCAACGTCGCCGGGCGCTTCTGTTTCTGGCTACCGGTAAGCCAGCGCACCCGAAGGCCGCCCGCAGGCCGGAAACAATTCAGGAGACGACCATGAACACGAGCCGCGCGGCCAGTCCCGCCAACCCCGCCAGCACCGCGGCGCGCACGAAAGTCCGCTACGCGATCCTGCTGCTGATCTTTCTGATCACCACGCTCAATTACGCCGACCGCGCGACGCTGTCCATCACCGGCTCCGCGATGCGCGCCGCGTTCAGCCTCGACGCGATCCGCATGGGCTACATCTTCTCCGCGTTCAGCTGGGCCTATGTGCTGTCGCAACTGCCGGCCGGCTGGCTGCTCGACCGCTTCGGCGCGCGCCGCGTGTACGCGGCGAGCATTTTTTCGTGGTCGCTGTTCACGCTGCTGCAAAGCTCGATCGGCCTGCTCGGCAGCGCCGGCGCGGCAGTTTCCGCGCTGTTCGTGCTGCGCTTCGTGATGGGTGCGGCGGAATCGCCGGCGTTTCCGGCCAACGCCAAGGTCGTCGCAAGCTGGTTTCCGACCAACGAGCGCGGCACCGCCTCGGCCATTTTTAACGCTGCGCAATACTTTGCCGCGGTCGTGTTCACGCCGCTGATGGCCTGGCTCACCCACGTGTTCGGCTGGCAGGCGGTCTACGTCGTGATGGGCGTGATCGGGCTGCTGCTCGCGCTGACGTGGCTGAAGTTCATGAAGAATCCCGCCGACCATCCGCGCGTGTCGCGTGCCGAGCTCGAATACATCGAGCAAGGCGGCGGCCTCGTCAACGGCGCACGCAAGGCAAGCCCCGCAGACGTCGCGCCGTCCGGCGGCCTCGCGCTCGTGCGCCAGCTGCTCGGCAACCGCATGCTGCTCGGCGTCTACCTCGCGCAGTACTGCATCAACGTGCTGACCTACTTCTTCCTGACCTGGTTTCCGATCTACCTCGTGCAGGCGCGCGGCATGACGATCCTGCACGCGGGGCTCGTCGCCTCGCTGCCGGCAATCTGCGGCTTTTCGGGCGGCGTGCTCGGCGGCGTCATCTCGGACGGGCTGATCCGGCGCGGCTGTTCGCTCACGGTCGCACGCAAGGTGCCGATCGTCGGCGGCATGCTGCTGTCGACCTGCATCATCGGCTGCAACTATGTCTCGACCGACTGGATCGTGGTCGCGCTGATGTCGCTCGCGTTCTTCGGCAAGGGCATCGGCGCGCTCGGCTGGGCCGTGGTCGCCGATACGTCGCCGAAGGAAGCGCTCGGCCTGTCGGGCGCGATCTTCAACATGTTCGGCAACGTCGCGGGCATCGTCACGCCGATCGTGATCGGCTACCTCGTCGCGCGCACTGGCTCGTTCAACGGCGCGCTGGTGTTCGTCGGCGCGAACGCGCTGCTGACGGTGTTCAGCTACCTCGTGATCGTGAAGGACATCCGGCGCGTCGAGCTGCACACGGCGGCCTGAACGGCACGCAAAAGCCGGCACCGCGCGCGGCGGTCGTCTTGCGGCTGGGGTTTTCGGGCCTCGGCGCAACGGCCTCCGCCGCGTTTACAGCAGTTATCGTACTTCCGCCCGCCCGGCGGGCGGCGCCCTGCCCCGTATCCGGGCGCGGCGTGCGCCGATCGATCGGCAGACGTCGCCGATATCGACGACAACTTCGCCGAAACCGATCCGGCGCTTATATAATCAGTCGTCAGACGACGGTATAATTAAATTGCAACTTTCCGATCAGGGGGCGTTTTCGATGGCTACACCACTGGCATCCGCGGCACCGCCACGACGCGCTCGCAATCTTGCCGAGTTCGTCGTCAATTATGTTACCGAGCAGATTGCGACCAACGCACTGAAGCCCGGCGACAAACTCCCGACCGAATCGCAGCTGATGAGCACGCTCAGCGTGAGCCGCACCGTGATTCGCGAGGCCATTTCACGCCTGCAGGCGGGCAAGATCATCGAGACGCGCCACGGCATCGGCAGCTTCGTGCTCGAGCCGCCGCGCGAAAAGCTCGGCATCGACATGGTGCCCGCCACGACGCTGCGCGACGTGCTCTCCATTCTCGAACTGCGCATCAGCCTCGAAACCGAATGCGCGGGTCTCGCGGCGCAACGCGCCAATCCGGACGACCTCGCGCGCATGCGCGCCGCGCTCGACGCGATCGAAGCGACGCGTCACAACGGGCTCGACAGCGTCGACGCCGATCTGCAATTCCATATCTCGGTGGCACGCGCGACGGGCAACCGCTATTTCGTCGACATCCTCTCGCAGATGGGCAGCGCGCTGATTCCGCGCAACCGGCTCGACTCGGCCGGCATTGCGCGCGCCGATCCGGATTCGTACCTGTCGCTCGTCAATCTCGAACACGAGAGCATTCTCGAAGCGATCTCGCGGCACGACGCGGAAGGGGCGCGCGCGGCGATGCGCATGCATCTGTCGAATAGCCGCGAGCGGCTGCGTCGCGCGAACGAAGTGAGCGACGCGAATAGCTGACGTTGCGGGTTCTGACGCCGTAGGCGAAAAAAATGGCCGGGATTTTCCCGGCCATTTTTTTCGTCCTGCTTTTGCGTTCCGCCTGCTTTTGCGTTCCGCCTGCTGCCGCGCTGTTTGCTGCCGCGACTCGCCCGGTTCTCGCCCGATTCTTTCCTCACTCTCGCCCCATTCGGCGCCCTGCCCAGGCGGAGTCCGCCCAGGCAGGCACATCAGAGGCCAGTCAGATCAGCAACTCGGGCCAACCTCACGCACTCAACCGCGCGTGAGCTCGCCATCGCGACGGCGCCACAGCTCCAGCGGATTGCCGTCGGCCAGCGTTTGCGGCAACAGTTCGGCCGGGAAGTCCTGGTAGCACACCGGGCGCAGGAAGCGGTCGATAGACGTCGTACCTACCGACGTCGCGCGGCTGTCCGAAGTTGCCGGGAACGGGCCGCCGTGCACCATCGCGTGACACACTTCGACACCGGTCGGGAAACCGTTGACCAGAATCCGGCCGGCCTTGCGTTCGAGGATCGGCACAAGCTTCTTTGCCGCCGCCACGTCGGCGCTGTCCATTTGCAGCGTCGCGGTCAGCTGACCCGCGAAGTGCTCAGCCACCTGCAGCAGTTCCTGCTCGTCCTTGCAGCGGATGATCGTCGACACCGGGCCGAACACTTCGTCTTCGAGCGCCGGGTTCGACAGGAACGTCTGCGCGTCGGTCACGAACAGCGCCGCACAAGCCTGGGTCGGGCCGGTTGCCGCGACGCCGCGCGCCACGACTTCGACACCCCGGGTTGCAGCCAGCTTGCTTTCGCCGTCTTCGTACGCGGCGTGGATGCCCGAGGTCAGCATGGTCTGCGCCGGCTTGGCGGCGAGCGCTTCCGACGCGGTGGCGACGAAGCTTTTCAGCGCGTCGCTGTCGATCGCGATTGCGAGGCCCGGGTTCGTGCAGAACTGGCCCGCGCCGAGCACGAGCGAGTCGACGAAACCGCGCGCGATGCTGTCGCCGCGTGCGGCCAGCGCGCTCGGCATCAGGAACACCGGGTTGATGCTGCTCATTTCGGCATAGACCGGGATCGGCTCGGGGCGCGCCGCCGCGACGCGCATCAGCGAGGTGCCGCCCGCGCGCGAACCGGTGAAGCCGACCGCCTTGATGGCCGGATGCGCGACCAGCGCCTCGCCGACCGAGTTACCCGCGCCGACGATCATCGAGAACACGCCTTCCGGCAGGTCCATTTCCTGCGCGACGCGCTGGATCACGCGGCCGACCAGCTCCGACGTGCCGAGGTGCGCGCGGTGCGCCTTGACGACGACCGGGCAGCCGGCGGCCAGTGCCGCGGCGGTGTCGCCGCCGGCCACCGAGAATGCGAGCGGGAAGTTGCTCGCGCCGAACACGGCGACCGGGCCGAGCGCGATCTTCTGCATGCGCAGATCCGAGCGCGGCAGCGGCTTGCGCTCCGGCAGCGGCGAGTCGAGCGTGGCGGTGAGCCACTGGCCCGCGCGCACGGTCTGCGCGAACAGCTTGAGCTGGCCCGTGGTGCGACCGCGTTCGCCTTCGAGACGCGCCTTCGGCAGGCCCGATTCAGCCATCGCGCGCTCGATCAGCTCGTCGCCGAGCGCGGTGATGCCATCGGCGATACGCTCGAGAAACTCGGCGCGCACCGTCAGCGGCAATTGACGGTAGGCGTCGAACGCCGCGCGCGCGAGTTCGCACGCGGCGTCGACGTTCGCCACGGTGCCGCTGCCGAACACCGGCTCGGCAATCTCGGAACCCGTGGCGGGATTGAATGCGCGCAGCGCTTTTTCGCTGCCGCGCACGGCTTGGCGACCGATCAGCATTTCACCGGTAATAGGCATTTGGGTTTTCCTTAAATGACGACTAAAGATATAGGTCATCCTACAACATTGCAGGGGCTACACGCAACCCGAATCGCCTGTTGGACGGGGTATTCGGGTTTACGTGGCCGTTACAAGAACAGATAGCGGTGCTAATCTTCCCAAAGATGTACGACGACTTATAACTTCGCGTTTCGCCGTCGTGGCCGTGTTTTCCGGTGCGCTTCCCGGCGCGCCGCCCGCATCGTCGCCGCTTTTTCCCGATCCATCGCAGTTCGAGGAGATACCGCATGTCCGCCGTCACGCCTTATCAGTCCCTGCCCAACCGCTTCCGACACGCGGTGCGCGGCGGAGAAACCCAGATCGGCTGCTGGGCGTCGCTCGCCAGCCCGATCGCCACCGAACTGCTGGGCACGGTCGGCTTCGACTGGATGCTGCTGGATGCCGAGCACGCCCCCAACGACGTGCTCACGCTGATTCCGCAGCTGATGGCGCTCAAGGACAGCGGCAGCGCGCCGGTCGTGCGGCCGCCGGCCAACGACAGCGTCATCATCAAGCGCTTTCTCGACAGCGGCTTCTCGAACTTCCTCGTGCCGTTCGTCGACAGCGCCGACGACGCCGCGCGCGCCGTCGCCTCGACGCGCTACCCGCCGCAGGGCATCCGCGGCGTGTCGGTCGGCCACCGCGGCAACCGCTACGGCACGGTCGCCGATTATTTCGCCATCGCCAACGAGAACGTCTGCGTGATCCCGCAGATCGAAAGCCGCAAGTCGGTCGAGGCGATCGACCGCATTCTCGCCGTGGACGGCATCGACGCGGTCTTCGTCGGCCCGTCCGATCTCGCGGCCTCGTACGGCCATCTCGGCAACGCGAACCACCCCGACGTGCAGCAGGCCATCGCGCACGTATTCGAGCGCGCGCAGGCGGCCGGCAAATCGAGCGGCATCCTCGCGCCCGTGCAGGTGGATGCGGAACGCTATCTGTCGATGGGCGCGCGCATCATCGCGGTCTGCGCGGACCTCGGGCTGCTCAAGAGCGCCGCGCAGTCGGTTCAGAAGCACTTCATGCAGAAACCGGCGGGGCAGGCTTGAGCGCCGCCGCCACGACATCTCCGGAGCATTCCATGAAAAAAGCAGGCTTTATCGGACTCGGCATCATGGGCAAGCCCATGGCCGCCAACCTTCTGAAGAACGGCGTGCCGCTCGCCGCGTTCACGCGCAGCGGCGTGCCCGGCGAGCTGACCCAGGCCGGCGCCGTCGCGTGCGACAGCCCGGCCGCGGTGGCCGCGCAGGCCGACGTGATCTTCGTGATGGTGCCGGACACGCCCGACGTCGAACGCGTGCTGTTCGGCGAACAGGGGCTCGCTAACGGGCTGCGTGCGGGCCAGATCGTGGTCGACATGAGCTCGATCTCGCCGATGGCGACGCGCGATTTCGCGGCACGCGTGCGCGAGCGCGGCGCCGACTACCTCGACGCGCCGGTCTCGGGCGGCGAAGTGGGCGCGAAGGCCGGTTCGCTGACGATCATGGTCGGCGGCGAGCAGAGCACGTTCGACACCGTCAAGCCGCTCTTCGACATGATGGGCAAGAACGTCACGCTGATCGGCGCGGTCGGCGCGGGCCAGGTGTGCAAGGTCGCGAACCAGGTGATCGTCGCGGCGACCATCGAGGCCGTGGGCGAGGCGCTGCTGCTCGCGTCGAAGGCCGGCGTCGATCCGGCGCGCGTGCGCGAGGCGCTGATGGGCGGCTTCGCGTCGTCGCGTATTCTCGAAGTGCATGGCGAGCGCATGACGAAGCGCACCTTCGATCCGGGCTTCCGCATCGAGCTGCACCAGAAGGACCTGAACCTCGCGCTATCGACCGCGCAGGCGCTCGGCGTGTCGCTGCCGAACACGGCGACCTGCCAGGCGCTCTTCAACGCATGCGTTGCGCACGGCGGCAAGGCGTGGGACCACTCGGCGATGGTGCGTGCGCTCGAAGTGCTCGCGAATCACGAGATCGGGCAGACGCCGGCGTAATTTCGGACGGTGTGGTTTCGTTTGGTGTGATTTCGTTTCATGCGCGGTTGGGTGCGCGGTTGGCTGTTATGCCGCTGCGTTCGCTCCTGGTTGCAGATGGGGGTGGCGCGGCGGCTTTTGTTCGTTTGCGGCAGCGCCGTTTTGGGCTGAATCAGGCCCGCTTTGCCCAGTAATGCCGCCAGAGCCTGATAATGATGATATACGCGAAAATCGTAACGATTAATTCAATAATCACCATAACCGGGACATAGAGGTCCTCAGGGTCACGAATACCAAACCGCTCAGAAACGGAGAACCAGAAATCCAACTGGCTCTCAGTCATCGGCAATGGGTAGGTGTGAACATAGCGAACAGAGAGAAGAAACAATCCGATAAACAACACCACCTTAAAAAATCTACGGACAAGTGGCACCATTCGCTATTACCTCGATGGTTCCATATGCGCGAATCCCTGAATTACGAGCAGGGATGGTGAACGTGTGCAGGAGTGCGCGCCTCAAAGGTTCGTTATAGATAATAAATTTTCCATGCAATGCCACTCCCTGCCCTCCTCGACCGGCAATTAATTGTTGAATTATTCATCTGAAATCTAGAGCGTGTTAGGCACTTTGTGCCAAACCTGGTAACCTGGCGCAATGCCAGAACGCAAACCGTACCCAACAGATGTATCGGACGAGGAGTGGAGCTTTGCCGCTCCGTACCTCGTCCTGAT
>NZ_VWWL01000035.1 GCF_011752995.1 Burkholderia sp. Ax-1724 | reverse complement strand
GCTCTCGATGAACGCCTGTTCCGCTTCGAATTCCCGGAGCGCCCGGGCGCGCTGATGAAATTCCTCTCGTCGATGGCGCCGAACTGGAACATCAGCCTGTTCCACTATCGCAACCAGGGCGCGGACTACAGTTCGATCCTGGTCGGTATCCAGGTGCCCGAGAGCGACCACGCCGCGTTCGAGCGCTTCATCGAAACGCTCGGCTATCCGTGCTGGGAAGAAACGAAAAACCCGGTCTATCGCCTCTTCCTCGCCTGACCTCTCTGAACCGGAACGCACCGATGGCGCTGTCACTCGCCGACAAACTCGTGGTCGCCATCTCGTCGCGCGCGCTGTTCGACTTCGAGGAAGAGAACCACATCTACGAGGCCGGCGACCTGAAGGCCTACGAAGCATTGCAGCGCGAGCGTCTGAACGTGCCCGCCAAACCGGGCGTGGCGTTTCCGCTGATCCGCAAGCTGCTCGCGTTGAACGCGGGCGGCCATCGCGTCGAAGTCGTGATCCTGTCGCGCAGCGATCCGATCAGCGGACTGCGCGCGTTTCACTCCTGCCGCGAACATGGGCTCGCGATCGAGCGCGGCGTGTTCACGCGCGGGCGCGCGCCGTTCGGTTATCTGAAGCCGCTGAACGCGTCGCTGTTCCTGTCGGCGAATCAGCAGGACGTGCGCGATGCGCTCGCCGCGGGTTTTCCGGCCGCGCGCGTGTTGCCGGAATCGGCGAAAATGGCGAGCAAGTACCCGGATGAAATCCGCATTGCGTTCGACGGCGACGCGGTGCTGTTTTCCGACGAGGCCGAGCGCATCTTCCAGCAGGACGGCCTGCGCGCATTCGTCGGTCACGAGATCGACAACAAGCACCTGCCGCTCGCGGACGGTCCGCTCAAGCCGCTGCTCGAAGCGCTACACCGGCTGCAGAAACTCGCGGACGCGGCCGCGCCGATGCGTATTCGCACGGCGCTGGTCACGGCGCGCTCGGCGCCCGCGCACGAGCGCGCGATCCGCACCCTGATGGCATGGAACATCGAAATCGACGAAGCGATGTTCCTCGGCGGCCTCGATAAAAGCGCCTTCCTGCGCGAATTCGAGCCCGACTTTTTCTTCGACGACCAGATCGGCCACTGCGAATCGGCCCGCGTCGTAACGGCGACCGGGCATGTGATGAGTGGCATCGTGAACGCATCATGACACCCGAACAATCTCCGCTCGGCAAGTCCTCGACTTACACCGAACAATACGATCCGACGCTGCTGTTTCCGATTGCGCGCAGCCATGCGCGCGAGGCGATCGGCATTACCGCGCGACTGCCGTTTTTCGGCACCGACATCTGGAACGCCTACGAGCTGTCGTGGCTCAACACACGCGGCAAGCCGCAGATCGCGGTCGCGACGTTCTTCGTGCCGGCCGACTCGCCGAACATCGTCGAGTCGAAATCGTTCAAGCTCTATCTCGGCTCGTTCGCGCAGACCGCGTTCGACTCGGCCGAAAGTGTGCGCGACACGATCAGGCGCGACGTGTCCGCATCGTGCGGCGCGACGGTGTCGGTGCATCTGCACACGCCGCACGAATTCGGCAAGCTGAAAATGGAAGAATTCGACGGCCTGTCGCTCGATCGGCTCGATCTCGAAGCGAGCGTCTATCAGCCGGACGCGTCGCTGTTGAGCGCGGCGCACGACGAGGCGCCGGTCGAGGAAACGCTGTTCTCGAACCTGCTGAAGTCGAACTGCCCGGTGACCGGCCAGCCCGACTGGGGCAGCGTGCAGATTCACTACGCCGGCCCGCAGATCGATCATGCGAGCCTGTTGCGCTACATCATTTCGTACCGCAATCACACGGGCTTTCACGAGCAGTGCGTCGAGCGGATCTTCGTCGACATCATGAAGATGTGCAAACCGCTGAAGCTCGCGGTGTATGCGCGCTATACGCGGCGCGGCGGGCTCGACATCAACCCGTTCCGCACCAACTACAACCTGCCGATGCCGGACAACATGCGGCTCGCGCGGCAATAACGCCAACGCGCGCGCACGGCAAAACGCGGCGGCAGGTCAACGCGACGAGGGCGCAGCAGCGCCATCACAGCCTGCCGCGCCCTCGTCATATTTGAGGCCTTCAGTCGGGTGCCAGATCAGGCCGCCGGCTTCTTATAAGCCACGCAATCCACCTCGACCTTGCAGTCGATCACCATCGACGACACCACGCACGCACGCGCCGGCGGATTCTCGCCGAAGTACTCGCGAAACACCTTGTTGAACGAAGCGAAGTCGCGCGGATCGTCGAGCCACACGCCGCAACGCACGACGTGCTCGGCACCGTAACCCGCTTCCTCGAGGATGGCGAACACGTTCTGGATCGCCTTGTGCGATTGCTCGACGATGCCGCCGTTGATCACCTCGCCGTTTTCCATTGGCGTCTGCCCCGATACGAACAGCCACCCGTCCGCTTCGACCGCACGGGCGAACGGCATATGCTGACCACCCGTTCCTTTTCCGCCTTCCACGCCATATCGCTTCATCGTCATACTCCTTAAAAAAAGTCGGGCATGCGCGGCGCCCTCGCTGCGCATGCCGCCATCAATCGAAAAATTTAGAACGCGCCCTGCGCATCGCCCTGCGACGGCGCGCCGCGCGTGACGAACCGGCCGGCCCGCTCGCCCGTCGCCGCGCCGTCGCGATACGACAGCACGCCGTTGACCCACACCGCGTCGATACCGGCGGCCGCCTGCTGCGGCTGCTCGAACGTCGCCGTGTCCTGCACTTTCGCCGGGTCGAACAGCACGAGGTCGGCGTGATAGCCGACATGTACTTCGCCGCGTTCCGCGAGACCGAAGCGGCGCGCGGACAGGCTCGTCATCTTGCGTACCGCTTCTTCGAGCGGCAGCAGCGCGGCATCGCGCGCATAGTGGCCGAGCACGCGCGGAAACGCGCCCCACAGCCGCGGATGCGGCAGCGGATCGTTCGGCAGGCCGTCCGAGCCGACCATCGTCGCCGGATGCGAGAGGATGCGCCGCACGTCGTCTTCGGACATGTTGTGATAGACCGCGCCCGCCGGTTGCAGGCGCTTGCCCGCTTCCTGCTGCGAGACGCCCCACTCTGCCGCGACTTCCTTGATGAGCTTGCCGGCCATCTCCGGATGCGGCTCGGACCACGTGATCGTGATGTCGATATCGCCCGTGACCTGCTTCAGATCGAGCGTCGACGAACTGCGGTTGTACGGATAGCAGTCGCAGCCGACCAGTTGCCGGCCGCGCGCACCTTCGAGCGACTTCAACACCTCGACGCTGCGCCCCCAGTTCGACGGCCCCGCGCATTTCAGATGCGAGATGATGACCGGCACGCGCGCATGGCGGCCGACGCGGTAGGCCTCGTCCATCGCGTCAAGAATCGCGTCGAACTCGGTGCGCATATGCGTCGTGTAGAGCGCGCCCGCCGCGGCGAGCGGTTCGGCGAGCGCCATCACTTCCTCGGTCGGCGCGGCGAACGCCGAACCGTACGCAAGCCCCGAACTCAAGCCGAGCGCGCCATGCGCGAGCGCTTCCTCGAGCTGCGCGCGCATGCCTTCGATTTCCTCTCGCGTCGCCGCGCGATCGAGCCGGTCCATCTGGTTGTTGCGCAGCGCCGTGTGGCCGATCAGCGCGCCGACGTTCACGGCCGGCCGCGCGGCGTTCACCGCGCTTACGTAGTCGGCGAAGGTCGGGTACTGGAACGCGTCGCGCTCGCCGAGCAGGTTCATCGGGTCGGGCGGATCGCCCTTCAGCGACACCGGCGACGCGCTGATCCCGCAATTGCCGACGATCACCGTCGTCACGCCCTGGGTGATCTTCGGCAGCATCTGCGGCGAGCGGATCACGTGCGTGTCGTCGTGCGTATGCACGTCGATGAAGCCCGGCGCGAGCGCCCGGCCGTCGGCCTCGATCACCTCTTCGGCGAGCCAGTTCGACAGATTGCCGATCGCGGCGATGCGTCCGTCGCGGATCGCCACGTCGCGCTCGACGGGCGGCGCGCCCGTGCCGTCGTACAGTTGCGCGCCGACGATCAGCGTGTCGGCGGCTTCGGGGTGCGAATGCATGGATCAGTCTCCTATCAGTCCCCTAAGGGTTGTCGATCGCCGCCGCCGCGGTGCGCGTCGAGCGCGTGCTTCATGCGGCGCAGCAGTTCCCGGCTCTCGTCGCCCTGACTGACGGCAAGTTCGGTGACGAGCACATCGAGCGCCATCATCATCGCGTAACGGGATGACGACGGCTTGTAAATAAAGTCGGTTTCGAACGCGACGATCGGAATCAGCCAGTCGGCGAGCTTCGCGAGCGGCGACGCGGGCGCGGTCAGCGCGATCACGGTCGCGCCGTAGCTGCGCGCAATCCGGCAGTTCTCGACCACCTCCGGCACGCGCCCCGTGGTGGACAGCGCGATCACCACGCACTCGCGCGACACCGTGCTCGCGACCATGCGCTGCAACAGCCCGTCCTGATAGGTCGCGACCGGCCGGCCGAGGCGCACGAGGCGGAAACGCATTTCGTCGGCGAGCGCGGTCGAGCCGCCGCCCATGCCGAACACGTAGATCATGCGCGCGTCGCGCAGCGCGGCCGCCGCTTCGGCGAGCGGCGCCTGGCGCAGCAACTGATGATTGTGCGCGAGCGCCGTTTGCAGTTCGTCGAAAACGCGCGTGGCAATCGGCTCGGGGGCATCGCCGGTGGCCCCCGCTTGCAGGAAGCGCTGACCGACCGCGGCCGCCTGCGCGAGCCGCAGCTTCAGTTCGCGCACGTCTCGGCAGCCGACCGCCTTGGCGAAGCGCGTGACGGTCGCGACGCTGACCTCGGCCTGCTGCGCGAGTGCGCCGATGCTCGCGCGCGACGCGCCGGTCAGATCGTCGAGAATCAGCGCGGCGACCTTGCGTTCGGCCGAGCGCAACTCCGGCGCGCATTCGGCGATGCGCGCGACGATGTCGAAAGCGAGCGGTTCGGCGCTACTGTTCATGGCAGGCAGTGGGGTTCGCGGCACGTCCTGCGCGGGCCTTTCCGGCGGCCGGCGTGAGCGTGGCACTCGCGTGGTACTAAATAACATTTCTCCGGACATCCTACTTTCGGTAACATACTAAAGTCAAATCCGTTTCAATTTAACTGGCCGATGGAGCACGGAGACATGAAAGTTACAAACTATCAAGGCGCGACGATAGATCCTTATAGCAAGGGCTTGGGCATCGTTCCGGGCACCAGCATCCAGCTCACCGACGCCGCGCGCCTCGAATGGAATCTGCTCGACGAGGACGTGAGCCTGCCGGCCGCCGTGCTGTATGCCGATCGCGTCGAACACAACCTGAAGTGGATGCAGGCGTTCGTCGCCGAATACGGCGTCAAGCTCGCGCCGCACGGCAAGACCACGATGGCGCCGCAACTGTTTCGCCGCCAGCTCGAAACCGGCGCATGGGGCATCACGCTCGCCACCGCCCACCAGGTGCGCGCCGCCTACCACGGCGGCGTGTCGCGCGTGCTGATGGCGAATCAGCTGGTCGGCCGTCACAACATGATGATGATCGCCGAATTGCTCAGCAATCCGGATTTCGAATTCTTCTGTCTCGTCGATTCGGCCGAAGGCGTCGAGCAGCTCGGCCAATTCTTCACGTCGGTGAAGAAGCCGCTGCAGGTGCTGCTCGAACTCGGCGTGCCGGGCGGGCGCACCGGCGTGCGCGATGAAGCGCAGCGCAACGCGGTGCTCGATGCGATCGCGCGCTATCCGGACGTGCTGAAGCTCGCGGGCGTCGAACTGTACGAAGGCGTGCTGAAGGAAGAGCATGAAGTGCGCGCGTTCCTGCAAAGCGCAGTTGCCGTCACGCGCGAGCTCGTCGCACAGGGCCGTTTCGCGCGCGCGCCGGCGGTGCTGTCGGGCGCGGGGTCGGCGTGGTACGACGTGGTCGCCGAAGAGTTCGCGCAAGCCACCGAATCGGGCAAGGTCGAGGTCGTGCTGCGTCCCGGCTGCTATCTGACGCATGACGTCGGCGTCTACCGCAAGGCGCAGACCGACATCTTCGCGCGCAATCCGGTCGCGAAGAAAATGGGCGAAGGGCTGCTGCCGGCGCTGCAACTGTGGGCTTACGTGCAGTCGATTCCCGAGCCCGATCGCGCGATCATCGGTCTCGGCAAGCGCGACTCGGCGTTCGACGCGGGCATGCCGGAACCGGCGCGCCACTATCGCCCGGGCAGCGAGGCGCCGCGCGACATCGCCGCGAGCGAAGGCTGGGAAATCTTCGGCATGATGGACCAGCACGCGTATCTGCGGATTCCCGCCGGCGCCGATCTGAAAGTCGGCGACATGATCGCGTTCGACATTTCGCACCCATGCCTGACGTTCGACAAGTGGCGTCAGGTACTCGTCGTCGATCCGCAGTATCGCGTGAAGGAAGTAATCGAAACGTTCTTCTGATTCGAATTCGAGCGCGCGGCGCCGTTGCTTGCGGCGACGGCCCAAAAAACGAAGGCTGTGGACCCTGAGGTCCACAGCCTTTTTTATTGCACGGCGAACGCGTAGTGAACCTGTGAACGCGTGGCGCGCTTCAGATACGCTGCGCCGCCTCGTCGCCGGCCGTTTCCGGCACCGCCGCGACAGTAGCGTCCGCCATGCCCGGTGCGGCTGCTACTTCGCCGATGCGCGTCTCCAGTATCTTCAACGCGCTCGACAGCGCCCCGAGCGCATCGTCCGGCAACCCCGCCATCGTGTCGTGCAGAAACGCATTGCGGCGCGGCAGGCTCGCCTCGGTCGCGGCCTGCCCCGCGTCGGTCAGGCGCACGTTGGTCACGCGGTTGTCGCGCGTATCCATGCTACGCGCGATCCAGCCCATCCCTTCGAGCACCTTCAACTGCCGCGTGAGCGCGCCCGGATCGACGCGCAGCCGCTCGACGAGCCGCTTCTGCGACGACTCGCCGGCCTGCTCGTGCAGCGCGAGCAGAATACGCCAGCGCGGCAACGGATGCCCCACCTGCGCCTCGAAAGCGGACATGAACGTCCGATACGTGCGGCCGAATTGCTGCATCACGGCGACGCGGTCCTGTTCTTCCATAGTCTGTCCGTCAAACGCCAAGTCCAAAAATCAGTCCACGTGCATCACGGGCTCGAGCTTGCGCTGCAGCTTGATCGGCGGCACGCGGCGGCTTTGCCACACCGACACCACGGCAATCACCGCGGCCATCGCGAGACCCAGATGGATCGCCGAGACCAGCGCCTCGCGCGCGCCTTCGAGCAGCACCGCGCCGTTGTGGCCCGCGTGCGTCAACTGGGCGACGAGCGTGGTCTGCGCCTCGCGGTTGATGAGAATCTGCGGATCGCCGAGATCGCCGAACCAGTGCGACGCGCCCGCGCTGTCGAGCGCGCTGCGCACGCCACTCTTGTACATGTGGGTGACGAGCGTGCCGGTCAGCGCCGTGCCGATCATCCCGCCGATCATCCGCAGCGACTGCAGCAGCGCCGTTGCGATACCGAGGTGCTCGCGGCCGGCTGTCTGCTGCGCGAAGATCGTCAGGTTCGGCATTACGAAGCCGAGCCCGAGGCCGCCCGCGACCATGAACGACATCAGCGCCCACTGCGGCATCGAACGGGTCGCGACGACGACGCCGAGGCAGGCCACCGCAACCAGCGCGAAGCCGACGTACAGCATCAGGTTCGGATTCTTCACGCGCGACACGACCCGCCCGTTCGCAATACTGCCGATCGTGATGAACACGACGAGCGGCGTGATAACCAGCCCCGCGTCTTTCGGCGACATCCCGAAACCGCCCTGGAACAGCAGCGGCGCGTAGAACAGCAGCGAGAACATCGAGAAGCCGCCGAGCACCGCCAGCGTAAAGAGCGCGGACAGGCTGCGGTTACGGAACATGTCGACCGGCAGGATCGCGGTCGGGCAGCGCTTTTCCCACTGCCACAATCCCACCGCCGAGGCGATGCTCAGCGCGAGCAGCGCGAACGCGCTCAGCGTGACGCCATGCTTCGGCAGCAATTCGACGAACAGTTGCAACGAGCCGAGTGAGACCGCGATCAGCACCGCGCCGGGCCAGTCGAGCCGCATCTTGCCCTCGTGCTCGACCTGCCGCAGATGCGGCAGGAACCGCCACACGAAAAACAACGACAGCAGCCCGACCGGCAGATTCACATAGAAAACCGAGCGCCAGCCGTAGTACTGCGTAAGAAAGCCGCCGAGCGACGGCCCGACCGCGTTGGCGATGCCGAACGCCGAACTCATCAGCACCTGCCAGCGCAGCCGCACGACCGAGTCGGGAAACAGATCGGGAATGCACGCGAACGCGGTGCCGACCAGCATGCCGCCGCCGATGCCTTGCAGGCCGCGCGCGAGCACGAGAAACAGCATGCTGTTGGCGGCGCCGCACAGCACCGACGCGCCGGTGAACACGACGATCGACGCGATCACGAACGGCTTGCGCCCGTAGTAATCGCCGAGGCGCCCGAAAATCGGCACGGTGATGACCGAGGTCAGCAGATACGAGGTGGCGACCCACGCGTATAGCTCGAAGCCCCGGAGCTCGGACACGATGGTGGGCAGCGCGGTGCCGACCACGGTCTGGTCGAGCGCGACCAGCATCGTGACGAAGGAAATGCCGAGCATCGCCAGCAGGGATTCACGGAACGGTAAAACTTGCCCACTCGAATGGTGGGCGGCGGTATGGACAGCCATTTTTGATAGAGCAAAAGTTGACTTGTCAAAGAATAGGGAATCATACCACGGCCAGGGGCTCTAAGCGTGACGTGCCGGCGCAACACCTCACACCGGCAAGCCGACCCATCGGATCCATGAACATGAACACGACCACGCCAGGGAGGCTCATGCAGCCGAGTTCGCTCGCAACACCGTCTTTATCGGAGCAGGACCTGAGCGCGCTGCGGCGCGCGAAACATCAGCTCGAAAGCCCCGCACTCGCGATGAAGCTCGCGAGCATCGTCGGCGCGCCGATCGAGAAGCTGCTCTCGCGCATTCCGGCGTTCGCCAACGAAAAGGTCGCCGATGCGACCCAGGCCGCGCTGCGCAAATGTCTGTCGATCGCGCTGCGCACGCTCGGCCGGCGCGACGCGGCCAAGCTGCTCGCGCCCGACAAGCCGAACAATCTGCTGCACAAGTTCGCGGTGGCGACCACCGGCGCGGCCGGCGGGGCGTTCGGCCTCGTCGCGCTGCCGGTCGAGCTGCCGGTCACGACCACGCTGATGTTCCGCTCGATCTGCGATATCGCGCGCAGCGAAGGCGAAGACCTGAGCTCGATCGAAACGCAGCTGCAATGCCTGACGGTGCTCGGCATGGGCGGCACGTCGAGCGAGGACGACGACGCCGACCTCGGCTATTTCTTCATGCGCGGCGCGCTCGCGCAGGCGGTGTCGAAGGCGTCGTCGGAAATCGCGAGCAAGGGCTTCACGACGCACGGCTCGGCGGCGCTGCTGCGGCTGCTCAACGCGATCGCCGCGCGCTTCTCGGTGCAGGTCAGCGAACAGATCGCCGCGAAGTCGATTCCGGCGATCGGCGCGGTGCTCGGCGCGATGGTCAATACGGTGTTTATCGACCACTTCCAGCAGGTCGCGCACGGGCACTTCACGGTGCGGCGGCTCGAACGCGAGTATGGCCAGGCAGCGATCGAGGCCGCGTATCAGACGCTCGACGTCACGCCCGATAACTGAGCGGCATCGGCGACGCGGGCGGCGCTCGCGGCGCGGCTCGTCGCGCGCCGCACGAACGCGGCCGCGCGGTCGAGCGCACGGTTCGCCTCGGGCATGAACGGCGCGAACATCGGCCAGACGTGCGGCACGTTCTTCCACACCTCGCATTCGCAATCGACGCCGGCCGCGCGCGCCTTGTCGGCGACGCGCCGCGCGTCGTCGAGCAGCACTTCGGTGCTGCCCACCATCATGTAGAGCGGCGGCAGACCGCGCAGGTCCGCATAGAGCGGCGACGCATACGGATGCGTGGCCGGCGCATCGCCGAGATAGACGCTCGCCGCGCGCGCGATCGACGCGCCGCAGAACATCGGGTCGGCGCTGTCGTTGTCGAGAAGGCTCGCGCCGGTCGTCGCGAGATCGGTCCACGGCGAGAACAGCAGTCCGCCCGCGGGCAGCGGGTCGCCGGCGTCGCGCAATGCGACCAGCGTGGCGAGCGCGAGGCCACCACCGGCTGAATCGCCGGCAATCACGATCGAGCTGGGCGCGATACCCATGACGAGCAACTGGCGATAGGCGGCGATCGCGTCGTCGAACGCGGCCGGGAAGCGATGCTCGGGCGCGAGACGGTAATCGAGGGAAAAGAGCCGCGCGTTGACGCGCGGCGCGAGCGCGAACGTCAGCGAGCGATGCGTGTCCGGCGAGCAGAAGTAGTAGCC
The DNA here is from genome assembly GCF_011752995.1 of Burkholderia sp. Ax-1724. Lineage (GTDB taxonomy): Bacteria > Pseudomonadota > Gammaproteobacteria > Burkholderiales > Burkholderiaceae > Paraburkholderia. The sequence goes on along the minus strand of NZ_VWWL01000035.1, from coordinate 46,653 downwards.
GCCGCCGTGGCAGTAGAGCACGACCGGTTCCGCGGCGCCGGCCGGCGTGCCGTTCGCGCGCTCGAGCCATTCGCCGCGCAATGGCGCATCGTGCTCGCCGTACGTTTCTCGCAGATGCCAGCCGCGCGGCACGCGAGGCGTCCAGACGCGCTTCGAGGTCAGCGCGCGCGCCCGTTCGACGTCGATATGCGGCTTGAGCGTTTCCGGCCGGAAGTGCCTGCGCAAATACCAGCATGCGAGCGCATTTTGCCAACTCATCGGGACATGCTCCTTCAATGATGTCCCGTCATGGTACGTGCGTTGGCCGCGATGCCGGTGGATGGCGGGTTCTAATCGCGGGTTGCCTGCTGAGGTTTGGTGGGGCTGGGTCGTTGAGCGTCCATGTCCGGGCGCTTGGGCTTGAACTCATGCTCAAGCCGCAACCGGGACCGCAGCCTCCGCAGCGAGCCCGCGCCGACGCTGGACCTAGTTGGCCGGCAGGACCTGCCCGCGAATCTCGCCCATCGGGTTCTGCGCGGTGTGCACGTTGAAGTACCACTGCCCCGCCATCAGATCCGTGACCTGCTGCTCGGTCAGCTTCGCCGATCCTTTGATCGGGCTCGCCAGCGCGTTCTTGTCGATCGGCACCTGGACCTTCGCGTTCTGGCCGACCGGCGCGGGACCATGAAAATGCGCGGCGCTCGCCGGGCCGCTCAAGCCTTCATAGGTGACGGTCCATTGCAGCGATTGGGTCGACGTGTCGAAGGTCGCGTTCAGCATGCCGTGCCCCTGACTCACACGCGGCGGCACCTCGCTCGACGGTTCGAGGTCCGCTTTCAATGCCACCGTATCCGCAAGCGCCACACCCGACGCCAACGCCCACATCACCACGGCCAGATTCAATTTTCGCAGCGTAATCATAGTTTTCTCCGGACTTTGACGCGCCGCCGCGGTGTCGTTTCGGGCCGCGCGGAGCTCCCACATACTAGTGCAAATCGGCGGGCCTCGGTGGACGTGCTCGGGTGTTCCGGCAAGCGCAGATCGAGCTACGCCGGACGCCGGTTCGTCGCGGTTCATCGTTATTCGTTGCGATGAAAAGTACGCAATACGTACACACGTTCGACAAAAAAGCCCTGAAAAAGGGACTCAAATGCGCGACACCACTGTTTTAAGCGATTTATTCAAACAATTAATTGTGCAATTTGTAATGAATAAATGAGACTACAGCGGTTATGCTTCTGCCTGCGAGAAGTGACTCCTTCATCGAAGGACGTCTCCAAATCTTTAACGCGGCTTCGGCCGCGTTTTTTTTCGTCCATAGCGTTTGATTCGCGCGTTTTTACGAGACAAAACGCTACGCGAGCAACGCCGCCTGCTGTTCGATCCCGTCCATGAGCGCCTCGCACTCGCGGATCAACGCAAAACCCTCGTCGCGCAAACGCTCGGACGTCTTTATGTCAATGCCGTGACGATATGTTTCGAGCAGCTGCATCAGCGGCGGATACTGCAACACGCTCGCCGCGCCCTCCACCCGATGCAGCCATTGCCGCACGCGCGCGACCTCGGCACGTTCGAGCAGCAACGCGAGCGATTGCAGATCGTCGCGCGTGGACGAAACAAACGAGTCGAGCAACGCCTTCACCGTCGATTCGCTTCCCCACAGCTGGATCATGTGTGCGAGGTCGACCGGTACGAACGGCTCCTGTCGTCGAAGGCCCGGTTGAACCGTCGGGCCTTCGGGGGCCTCTACCGCTTCCGCTGTCGCCCCTGTGACCACAACCGCGTCGGCCGGCGCGGCCTGCCCCTGCCACGCACTGTCGGTGCCGAACCAGCGGCTCAGATAGTCGCGCAAGGTGGCGAGCCGGGTCGGCTTGATGAGGCTGTCGTCCATGCCGGCCTCGCGGCACAGGTCGAGGTCGTCGGGTGCGGTGTTCGCCGTGATGCCCAGAATCGGCAGACGATGCGCGCCGCCGCGCGCCACCTCCGCTTCGCGGATGCGCCGCGTCAGCTCGTAGCCGGAGAGATTCGGCATATGGCAATCCGTGAGCAGGCAGCCATAGCGCGTGTGTTCGAGCGCGACGAGCGCTTCCGCGCCGTCGTTCACGACGTCGCAGGCGAACCCGAGCAAAGCCAGTTGATGGCGAATCAATTCCTGATTGACGGGGTGATCTTCCGCGACAAGGATCAGCCTTCCGTTCGCGATGGCCCGCGCGCGATCGGGTGGCGTCGCGACGCCTTCGGGCGCATGCGCCACACCGGCTGTGCGCGGCACGAGCGCGGCGAGTCCGGTCAGCGCAGCGGCGCACGCAGCGCCGAGACCGCGCCACGAAATCGGATTGATGCTCACGCGCACCTTGTCGTCGAGAATGCGGTAGCCCGTCGGCTTCGACTTTTCGGTCAGCGTGACGATGCGCGTATTCGCGCCGATAGCCGCCGGCAGCACCACGTCCTCGCCGACGAACAGCAGGTCCACGCCGGCCAGCGCGGCAGGCGCGCGCAACCGTGCCGCTTCGGGCACGATGGCATGCAACTCGAGCCCGAGCGCCTTGCCGAAATGCGTCAAGGCAAGGCCGACACGCGGGTCGCCGGCAATCACGACGCCGCGCTTGCCACGCAAACCGTTGACCGAATAGCGTTGCGCGACGACGGATAGCGTGAGCCGCACGATCATGTTCGTGCCGCGACCGGGTTCGCTGCGCAGCGCAAGCGTACCGTTCATCAGTTCGATCAGCTTGCGGCAGATCGTCAGCCCCAGACCCGTGCCGCCGAAGCGCCGCGTGGTGGACGATTCGGCCTGCACGAACGGCTCGAACAGACTGGCCTGCACGTCCGGCGCGATGCCGATGCCGGTGTCGTGCACGCTTATTTCGAGCGTTTGCGCAGATGTCTCCGCGAATGGGCGCGACAATGGACGTGACCCGCCGCCGTGCGCGGCGACCGACACGCTCACGCCGACCTCGCCCTTCGTCGTGAACTTGATCGCATTGCCGAGCAGATTGAAGAGAATCTGCCGCAGGCGCACGCTGTCGCCGCGCAACGTCGCGGCAACCTCGGCGGCGATTTCCACGCGCACCTTGAGCCCTTTTTCATGGGCTCGTCCCGCAAGCAGGCCGACCGCGTTATCGACGAGTTCGCGCAGATCGATCGGCTCCGCTTCGAGCGTCAGCCGCCCCGCTTCGATTTTCGAATAGTCGAGCAGATCGTCGAGAATCTGCAGCAGTGCGCCCGCCGACTCGTGGATCATGCCGAGCATTTCGCTCTGGTCCGTGCTGAGCGGCGTGCGCTCCAGCACCTCGACGAGACCGAGCACACCGTTCATCGGCGTACGGATTTCGTGGCTCATCATCGCGAAGAAGCTGTCTTTCGCGCGCGCGGCCGCCTCGGCCAGATCGCGCGCCCGCGCGAGTTCCTCCGAGCGCGCGTGCTCGAGGCTCGCATCGACCCAGTAGCCACTCCAGACGACACCGCCGTCCGCTTCGCGGCGCGGCACCAGTTCGGCGCGCACCCACTTGGGCTGGCCACCGCTATCGAGGCGAAACTCGGTGTGCACCGGCGTTTCGCACCGCGCCGAGCGCTCGAGTTCGGCCAGCACGAGCGGCCGGTCTTGCGCCGACACACGCTGAAAATCACCCCAGCCATGCGGCCCCGGCGACACCTCGCCGTCGCCGAGCAGATGCCGCGTGTCGCCGCCGACATACGGAAACGAATACGCACCGGCCGGACTGCGCCGCAGTTGGAACACGACGGCCGGCAACGAGCGCGTCACGTCGAACAGGCGCCGTTCGGTTTCGCGCGCAAGCATTTCGGCGCGGCGGATGTCGGTGACGTCGACCATCGTGCCGAGCACGCAGACCGGCTGGCCGTCGCTGCCGCGGCAAACGCTCGTCCAGAAGAAGCCGTGCCGCGTCTCGCCTGCCTCGTCTTCGAACTGCAGTTCGACCTTCGCGAGACTGCCGCCGCGGAGAATCTCGCGCGTCATCTCGTCGAGCTTGCGGCTGTTCTCTCCGCCCCAGGTTCCCACTTCCGCCGTGGTGCGCCCGAGTACCGCGTCGCGGCGCTTCCCGCACGCTTTTTCATAGGCCTCGTTGATCGCGATATAGCGCCCATCCAAGTCTTTCGCGATGAGCGGATAGGGCACCGTCTTCATCATCGTCTCCTGAAAGTTCAGTTGCAGCGCGAGTTCGCGCTCGGTCTGCTTGCGCAACCTGACTTCGCGTTGCAGCAGCAGATAGGCGCGCAACGTGACCAGCAGCACGACGCCGATACCGATCAGCACCGGCAGCAAGCGCATTGCGGTCACGCTCCAGACTCTCTCGTTGGCGGCAACGGGGCTCACCCACTTCTGCCGGATACGCTGCTTTTCGGCAGCGGGCATCGCCTGCAATGCGCGGTCGATCAGTTTGACGAGCGGACTCAAGTCCTGACGCACCGCGAAATACAGCGAATCGGCTTCGCCGAGCGTGCCGAGCACCGCGAGCACGCCCGCATAGCGCTGCTGGAGTTGCGCATTGATGGCGGCCGCATTGCCGACGAGGATGTCGGCCTCGCCGCTCGCGACCTTGCGCAACGCATCGCCGAGACTCGCCGCGACGGCGATGTGTCCGGCCGGTACGGCTGCGAACGCGAGCGGCAGCGAGCCGGCCACATGCGAGGGAATGACGATGCGGCATGAAGCGAAATCGCCGAACGAACACGCGGGTGGCGCACCGCTGCGTCCGACGATCACGAGCGGATCGCGCTCGTAGACGCAGCTATGCTCGGCGCCTTCGAGAAGCGGGCCATGGCGCGACGCCGTCGAGAGAATCGCGAGGTCGCCGCGCTGGAACGCTTCGACGGTGGACGGCCAGTCGGTCATGCGCGCGCGGTTGAATACGACACCCAGCGTGCTGCTCAGATAGGCGAGGTAGTCGGCGGTGAGACCGACGGGTCGGCCCGCGTCGTCGATATAGCTGAACGGCGGCCAGTCGCCGTCGAAACCGACCTGCAACGGCGGCAGCGAGCGCAGCCAGTTCTTCTCCTGCGACGTCAGCGTGAAGCCGGGCTCGGCCGGCTCGGGCGCGGCGCCGAAGTTGCCGGAAAGCCAGCGCGCGCGAATCGCGGCGGCCTCGGCGGGATTCATCGACGCGATTGCGTGGTTCAGACGATCGCGCAACGCAATGCGGTCGAGCGGCACGCCGAAGCGCAAGTCGAGTGCCTTGCCGCCCTGCTCGAACGCCACGCGCAGGCCGCGAAACTCGTCGGTCGCCAGTTCGAACTGCACGACCGGCGTGAAGCCGATGTAGAGATCGGCGTCGCCGCGCAGAACCGCCGCCAGTGCCTCGCGCGTGGTCGTGAACGGAACGAGCGCCGCGTGCGGAAACCCCTCGCGCAGCAGACGCTCGCGGGCGAACCCGTGCTCTATCGCAATCCGCGCGCCGGCGAGTCCGGCCAGATTGGTATAGCGGTCGTCGTCGCGCCGCACGACCGCCGAGGCGAACGCGCGGAAATAGGGCGCCGTAAAACTGAGGCAGCGCTCGCGCTCGGGCGTGCGGGCAACGCTGATCAGCAGATCGACGTCGCCGGCGCACGCCGCCGCGAGCAATTGCGCCATATCGGGAAACGTCTTCGCCTCGATGACGACGTTCGGCCCGACAAGCGCGCGCAACAGATCGCCGCTCACCCCCGTGAGCCGGCCGCCCTGCTCGATATCGAACGGCGGCCAGCCTTCGGCGAGCACACCGACGGTCAGCCTGGCGGGGAAGTTCGTGGAATGCGCGGCGAAATCGGTGGTGAAGGAAGCGAGAGGCAACGCCGATGCGCGGGGAGCCTGCAACGCGCCGTGAGACGGCCTGGCGATGCCGGTCGCAAACACCAACGCCGCGACACATATCGCGAGCAGCCGCCACAACGAGCGACGCGCCCCGCACGTTGCCGGCATGACGTGGCGCACATTCGCGTAACGCGCAACCGCATGACGCAAGCCCACGCGCAACGACGCCGCCTGCCCTCGACAACCGCTCACGCGACGTCACCCCGCTCATCGGCCAACTTAGCGGACGGATCGGCGTTGCCGTGCATCAACGAGAACAGAACGCCGGCCGCGACCGCGCCCGAAAGTGGCGCGGCCCAGAACAACCAGAGCTGATCCAGCGCCCAGGCACCGACGAACAACGCCTGCGCCGTCGAACGCGCCGGATTGACCGCGCCGTTGGTGACCGGAATCGACACGAGATAGGCAAGCATCAAACAGGCGCCCGTCACGAGCGGCGCGACCGGCGCCAGCTCTTTCCGGTCGACGACGAGCAGGCAAGCGATGACGAACACGAAAGACAGCGCGAACTCGATGACGAGCGCCGAATGCAAGGGATAGTCCGCCGGCGAATGCGCGCCGAAGCCGTTCGCCGCGAAGTCGCTCGCGGCGATTTCGAAGCCGGGCCGGCCGCTCGCGACGTAGACGAGAAAAGCCGCCGCAAGCGTCGCCCCCACGAGTTGCGCGGCGATATACGGCAGCAGGTCGCGCACCGGAAAGCGTTGCGCGACCGTGAAGCCGATCGTGACCGCGGGGTTGAAATGCGCGCCCGAAGTCTCGCGAAACACATAGCTCGCGGTCGCAAAAGCAAGCCCGAACGCCAGCGACATTTCCAGCGCGCCACTGCCTTGCAGCACCCCGCCCGGATCGAGCACGGCGCTCCCGCACCCGACGAACACGAGCCATGCGGTGCCCACGCTTTCGGCCCACAGACGCTTACCTAGCGCGACCATTCCCTCTCCCATTCGTGTCGATACAGGGCAGAGGGCGCCGCCGGACAGCACGAAAACCTCTGCATTGATATCCCTCACCGCCTTCTATCAGGATGGCGAAATAAACGCCGCGCTACTCACAACGCTTGACGAGTCGTGAATAACACCGTGACGGGTTCGACATTATTGAATGGTGCCTACCCACGACCAATCAGAATATTCTTAAAACCAGGAGCAATCTGAATTGGGCTGTCACGAGACGCTGCGCGCATACGTCAAACATCGTCAAATCAATCCGATCTGACTCGCGTAGTTGACGAGATCGCCTTCGGTTTCGAGACCGAGCTTGCGCATCGCGCTGCGTTTCTGCGTGCTGATGGTCTTGCCGCTGCGCCGCAAGCGCCTGGCAATTTCATGCACCGAGAGTCCATGCGCGTAGAGCTGGAACACTTCCCACTCGCGCGCGCTGAGCGTGCCCGAATCCAGCTGCAAGTCCGGCTGCGCCGCTTCGAGCACCGCGCGCACCTGCTGCGACAGATGAATCCGCCCCGCGGCGACCGCTTCGATCGCATCGATCAAGGTCGCCGCGGCATCGCGTTTGTCGACGATGCCGGTCACGCCGATTCTGCGCAGGCCCATCAGCATCGGCGCGCGGTTCACCATCGTCAGCACGACGACGCGCGGATGCCGCTTGCGCCTCAGCACACGGCGCAACAGCGGCACGGCGTTGCCACTGCCGTCGAGCCCCGGCATGCCGATGTCCGAGACGACGACATCGCACGCGCAAGTGTCGAGCAGTTTTTCGAGCGCGTCGGCATCGGCCGCTTCACCGACGATTTCGAGATTGGGTCGCGTGTGCAGCAGATGTCTGACGCCTGCGCGAATGCAGTCGTGATCGTCCGCCACGACAATTTGGATCTTGTTTGCCATCCGTTGTTGTGTTGTCATCGGCACGCCCGCACGCAACGTGCTCCCCGGGTCATGCCGATAGTGATGCCAGTGCCGCGCGGCTGCGCGGCACATCGCCGCCGCTCAGCGCTCCTGCCCGTCGCCCTGCCGGTCGCCGGGGTATTCGTCCTGCTGCCAGTCCGGTTCGGGGTCGCCGGCGCGACCGTAGACCGTGCCATGCTCATGGACATATTCGTGGCCATATCCGTGACCATATTCGCCGCCATAGCCAGGCCCGTACTCGAAGCCCCGGCCCGGCCACTCGGACACCACGCCGTGCTCGAACGCAAAGCGGAACAGTTCCGCGTCGCTATGGAGAGCCAGCTTGCGCATCGCCATGCGTTTCTGCGCGCTGATCGTCTTCACGCTGCGCCCGAGCCGCGCCGCGATCTCGGTGACGCCGGAGCCGGCCGCATATTGGGTGAACACCTCGAGTTCACGGCGCGACAGCGTGGCGCGCACGATGTCGCGCTGCTGGCTCATGGCGACGTCGGCGAGCAGCGCGCGCACTGCGGGCCCGACGTAGCACTCGCGCGCGAGCGCCGTCACCACCGCCACGCGAATCAGATCGATCCGGTCGCGCTTGCTGAGCAGTCCGTCGACGCCGAGCGACATCAGCCTGCGCAACGTCGACGCCTCGGTTTCCATCGTGAGGATCACGAGCGCGACATTCGGGTAGCGCTCCTTGAACAGCCTGACGGCATGGAAACCGCCGCCGTCGAACGCGCCCGGCATGTAGAGGTCCATCAGCACCAGGTCGCATGGACTGCGATCGACCTGGCGGAACAGCTCGTTGAGGTCCGCCGCGCGGCCGACCAGTTGCAGATCCGGATAGTTGCCGATCAGGTGCTCGATAGCCAGCAGAACCAGCGGATGGTCGTCCGCGATAATGGTTCGAACCGGCATGCCTGTCGCAGCAATGGAGTTCATCGTCTCACGCTCCCTCTTACGTTCGTTTCGTGATGCCTGATTCCGTGTGAACGGCATCTTCGAAATGATTGAGGATTTCGGCGGCGATACATATAAGAACGCTCTGAAATGGCGCGAACGATTTCGCGCATCTACGCCGGCTGATCCGATTCGAGGCAAGGCATGCCGTGAGCGCGCACATGCGCAAGCAGATCGGGGTCGGTGGCGACGCCGAGCCGCTCCATCGCCGCGCGCTTTTGCCGCGTGACCGTACGGCGATGGCAGCCGAGCGCCACCGCGATCTCGCCGATCGACTCGCCGCACACGAGCCGGCGCAGGATTTCGCTTTGGCATCCCGACAATTGCGACTCGGGCGCGAACGCCGGTGCATTCCCGTCGTCCGGCACGGGGCCAAGCGCCGCGACGACGGAGCGGCCCAGATAGCGCACGCCGGCCGCGCTGCGCGCAATCGCCTGGGCAAGCTCGTCGAGCGGGTCCGCTTTGGAAAACACACTCACCGCGTCATCCGAGACGAGTGCGCGCAGCACGTCGAGATCCGTTTGCGCGGTCGCGACGACCACGCGCAGCGCCGGCCAGTCGCGGCGAATGCACTGCACGAGGCCGAGTCCGTCTTCGAGCGTGCCGGCGGGTTCCGGCATCGAGAGATCGATCACGAGCACGTCGCACGGCGTGCTTTGCAGCAGCGCGATCAACGCGGCGGGAGTGTGCGCCTGGCCGACGACCGCGACACCCGTTCGGATCGCGAGCGTGGAGCGCAAGCCGAGCAGAATGAACGGGTGATCGTCAGCCAGGATGATTCGGAGAGTCGTCACGATGGACCTCGCATGTCGTAGCGGTGATGGGCTCGCGCGGCAAACGCCTGGTTGCGCCGCGCGTGTCGGGCCGCTTCCCGCTGCGCGCCAACGTGCCGAATCGGCTATCAGATCATCGCCACCATCGCGCGACAATCGGACCGTTCCGAATCCGCTTCAAAAGCACATCGTGAGACTCGCGTTCCGGCGTCTCACGATCCGGCGACATCGCAGGCGCGCGCCGTCGGCATCGCGCGTGCCGAGGCCGCGCGCGGCAGCACCGGCAGCGCGATCAATGCGCATGCGCTCGCGACCGCCCACACCATCGGCCACGAACCCACGGACAGCAGAGGCGGAATCACGAGCGGCGTCACAAACAGCGTGAGGAACACACAGGTGTTGCCGATCGCGAGCGCGGTGCCCGCGCGGCTCGTGCCGGCGAGCGTCGCGAGTTCGGTGAACGCGACGCCGTGCCATGCGGACGCACTCACACCACCGAGCACGATCATCAGCGCGAACAGTGCCGCGAGCGCGCCGTGATGCAGACCGGCGATCCCCGTCGCAAGCGCGAGCGATGCGAACAGCACCGCGGTGAGCAGACTGCAGGCGCGCATATACGCACGGCGATTGCCGCGCCGGTCGGTCCACGTGCCGCTCCACACGCGCGCGATCGCGGCCCCCGTTTGCACGGCGGCCATCGTTACGCTGATCGCGAGCACGCCGGCCCGGCCGAAGTCGTGCAGAAACACGGTGCCGAACGTGATGACGGCGATCTGCGGTGCGCACAATGCGCCCGCGCCCAGCGCGACGCGCCAGATGCGCACGTCGCGCAGCGGCGAGACCGCCGCCGGCACGCTGGGCCGCGCCGCCGCCGCCGCAGCAGCAGCAGCAGCCTGCCGGCAAGCCGGGCGGGCGGCGTGGGTGCCGCGCGCCCGTTCCGCGCCGCCAGCATCGTTAGCCGCGTTGGCTCCATTCGCGCCGTCTGCCCTTTGCCCGTCTTCCGTGCGCAAATGCGCCGGCTCATGCAGCCAGCACCACGCAAACCACGCCGTCACCGCGCACGCCACCGCCAGCACCGCATACGCGCTCGCAAAACCGCAGCGCGACACGAGCACCGGCAGCACCAATGCACCGAGCCCGCCGCCGGCCGGCACGGCCGTCTGCCGGATGCTCATCGCGAGACCACGCTCGCCTTCTCGAAACCACGCCATCACGGCGCGGCCGCTCGATCCGTTGACGCTGCCACCGAGCAGGCCGACGAGCAGCAGGCCAAGCGCGAGCGGCGTCATGCCCGGCACCTGCGCGCCGCCCGGCGACACGAATAGCGCAAGACCGGCGAGCGCGGCCGCGGTCGACAGCAAGCCGAGCAGCAGCACGCGGCGGTCGCCCCAGCGGTCGGTCAACAGCCCCCACGGCAACTCGCTGACCGCAATGCCAAGCCCGAGCATGCCGAGCACGAGACCGAGCCCGTCGTTGCCGAGGTGATAGCCCGAGCGTAGAAAAACCGCCGTCGTCGGAATGCCCGAGAACGCCGCCGAAAAGCTCGCGTTCGCGGCAAAGCCCACGCCGAGCACCTTCCAGCGATGCTTCGCGCCGCGTTCGACCGCACCGCCCAGCGGCACCGCAGATTCGTTGTCCATTCCACCCTCCGAAAGAATTCAGAGGTATCCTACGGCTGGGCTTTCCATCGGAAAAGCCGGAAAATCAGATCGTCATCATCGGAAATACCGAATCATGAGCCAGCGCGGATTCGACCTCACGCAGTTGCGGACTTTCGTCGCCGTCGCCGAATCGGGCAGCGTGTCGGCGGGCGCGGAACGCGTGTTCCTGTCGCAGTCGTCGGTGAGCGAGCAGTTGAAGAAGCTCGAGGAACGCGCGGGCCAGCCGCTGTTCGTGCGCAGCAAGCAGGGCGTCAGCACGACGCCCGCGGGCGAGCGGCTGCTCGATCATGCACGGCGCATCATCGCAATGAGCGAAGCGGCATTCGACGACCTGCAGGGCCGCTCGCTCGACGGCGAACTGCGCATCGCGATCACCGACTATTACCGGCCGCACGACATCGCGCGCATTCTGAAAGCCTTCTCCGAGCAGCACCCGCGCCTGAGGCTGCACGTCACGGTGCAGCCGAGCGCGGTGATCGACAGCGGCGCCGACGATCACACCTCGTTCGACATCGGGTTGTCGGCGCGGCTCGTCACCGGCCAGACGCGCACGCGCGGCGGCGCACCGGCGAGCACGGTCGTGAGGCGCGAAAAGCTGCTGTGGGTCAGCGCCGCCGATGCCGCGCCGCGACCGTCCGCGCCGTTTCACCTCGTGCTGCTGCCGTCGACATGCCAGTTGCAGCGTTTCGTCGTCAAGCTGCTCGACGAGCACAAAGTGGCCTACGTGGTGTCGCATTCGGCCTCGGGCGTCGCGGGTCTGCAACTCGCGCTGAAGGCGGGGCTCGGCATCTCGTGCCTGAACGAATCGTCGACCGGCAACGGCGTGGTGGCCTGCCCGGCCAACACGGGCTTGCCCGCGCTGCCCGCGGTCGAGTTTCATTTGCTGCCGGGGCGGCCCGGCGAAAGCGAACGGGTCAGCAATGCGCGCACGGCGCTGATGCGGCTCTTCGCATAAGACGTCACGCGCCAACATCGGACGATCACATTCGCATACCAACCCGCATCGCCCAAGCGACGCTGTGCGCCCGCACATTGAAATTGCGTTGCATCGTGCATAGCATGGTTTGATCTAGCTCAAGAATCCGTCGAAGCGTCGGCCGTTGCGATTGACGCTCCTGTTGAATTGCTGCAACCTGTGCGCGCTGTCCTGGCCCGACTCCACGCAGCCGTTTGAATGCGTTGCTCATGCTCAGTGCGGCAGCAGCCGTCCTCGGCGTATTCAGCGTGCATCATCGTTGTCGCCATGCAAGTGCATCGCCATCGCGAATCGATACTTCGCGATGCCAAACAAACCGGTTCCGCCTCGCTGTTCAAGCAGTCCTTAAAACAACGGGCAGGAAACACACGATGGTCCGTCATGCGCCGCCGGCCGGATTCGCCTGAGAGCCCGCGAACGCGTATGAAAAATCGATCGTGAGAAAAGAACGTTCCCCTGACGAGGCCTCGCGTGCATCGTAGAACCATCGGATCTTCAGTTCTGCTATTTCTGCTGTACGCGCTCGGCAGCGGTGCGTCGCTCGCGGCCGCCGAGGTGCCCGGCGCGATGCCCTCGGCGATGGACGAGCGCGTGCGCGCCTGCACCTCGTGCCACGGCGTGCAGAGCCAGGGCCTGAACAACGACTACTTTCCGCGCATCGCGGGCAAGCCCGCCGACTATCTGTTCAACCAGCTCACCGCGTTTCGCGACGGCGGCCGTACCTATCCGCCGATGGGCTATCTGCTCGCGTTTCTGCCCGACGACTATCTGCGCAAGATCAGCCAGTATTTCGCCGATCTGCAACCGCCCTATCCCGAGGCCGATCACGGCAACGTATCGCCCGAGGTGCTCGCCGCAGGCGAGCGGCTCGTGCGGCACGGCGACCCGGCGCGCAAGATACCGGCCTGCATCGCCTGTCACGGCGCGCGCATGACCGGCACGCAGCCGGGCATTCCAGGCCTGCTCGGCCTGCATGCGAGCTATATCGCCGGACAGATGGGCACGTGGCGCTCGGGCACGCGTCACGCGCTCGCGCCGGACTGCATGCATACGATCGCGGTCAAGCTGAGCGACCGCGACATCACCGCGGTGTCGAGCTGGCTCGCGCGCCAGCCGCGTCCGGCCGATCCGCGGCCCGCGCCGACGGCCGCCGGGCCGCTGCCGCTCGCCTGTGGGAGCCAGCCGCAATGAAGCCGATACGTCGTTCGCCGGATTGGCTGCGCTCGCTGGGTGCGAGGCTGGGCTTCGGCTCGGATCGTGGTGTGAGATCCGGGTTGAGTTCTTCCGGGTCGAGTTCCATTCCGCGTTTCGTCACGCGCCTTGGCAAGCCGCGCCACACAATGAGATCGCTCGCGGCCGGCTCGCTGGCAGCTGGCCTCATCGCGAGCGGCGCTGGCCTGCTTGTCGATCTGCCGGCCATGCCGTTGATCACCACGGCCCATGCCGCGGCGCCGCAAGCCACGCCCGCCGCCGCCAACGCAACGACAACCGCAACCACCGCGGTCACCACACCCACCGCCGCCCCCCGCTCCGACCTCGTCAAGCGCGGCGAGTATCTGGCGCGCGCCGGCGACTGCATCGCCTGCCACACCGCGCCGCGCGGCAAGCTGTTCGCGGGCGGCCTCGCGATGGACACGCCGTTCGGCACGCTCTATTCGCCGAACATCACGCCCGATCCGCAATACGGCATCGGCACGTGGAGCGAGGACGCCTTCTTCAAGATGATGCGCACGGGCCGCAAGCCCGACGGCACGCTGATCTATCCGGCCATGCCGATTGCGCAATACACGAAGGTCACGCGCGAGGACTCCGATGCGATCTTCGCATTCCTGAGAACCGTCGAGCCGGTGCGCGAACCGAACCGCAAGCACACGCTGCGCTTTCCGTTCAACCAGCGCGAGCTGCTGTACGGCTGGCGCACGCTGTATTTCCACGAGGGCGAGTTCAAACCCGATCCGGCCCAGTCGGTCGAGTGGAACCGGGGCGCGTATCTCGTCGAAGGGCTCGGACACTGCTCGATGTGCCATACGCGCATCAACATGCTCGGCGGCTCGTCGCAGCGCGAGCAGTTCGCGGGCGGGCTGATTCCGGTGCAGAACTGGTACGCGCCGTCGCTCACGTCCGACAAGGACGGCGGCCTCGGCGACTGGAGCATCGAGGACATCGTCGATCTGCTGCAGGCCGGCATTTCGAAGCGCGGCGCGGTCTACGGTCCGATGGCCGAAGTCACCTATCACAGCCTGCAGTATCTGTCGGACGACGACATCCGCGCGATGGCCGTCTATCTGAAGTCGCTGCCCGACAATCGCGGCCGCAAGAGCGGCCCGAGCGCGACGCCCGACGCGCAGGTGTTCGCGCTCGGCAAGCAGATCTACGCGGACAAATGCGCGCTCTGCCACGGCGCCAACGGCGAGGGACAACTGCCGCACTATCCGCCGCTCGCGGGCAACCAGTCGATCGAAATGGATTCGGCCGTCAACCCGATCCGCATCGTGCTCAACGGCGGCTTCCCGCCCGGCACGAAGCGCAATCCGGAGCCCTACGGCATGCCGCCGTTCGGCCAGGAGCTGAACGACACCGAGGCGGCCGCCGTCGTCACCTTTATCCGCACCGCGTGGGGCAATCACGGGCTGCCGGTGACGGCCCGCGAGGTCAACGCGTTGCGCAACGCGCCGCTGCATTGACGCGCCGCCCCGGACAACACGGAGAAAACCGCAAGATGGAAGCGAACGACACCCACGACGCGCCGCCCACCGACGCCGAAGTCGAGCGCATCGTCGCCGCCGGTCCGCATGGCGCGATCGCGCTCGCCGGCGTCGCGACGCTGATCGTCATCGCGATCTGGTTCGGCTTCTACTTTCTGGTGTTCCTGCCGCGCGGCATCATCCACTGACCATGTCGACCGAATCGAGCCATCAACCCCATAGCGGCCATGCGGTCGCGTTACGCGCCGAGCGCCGCTGGGCCATCTTCGCCAGCGCGCTGATCGTGCTGCTGCTCGCCGTGATCGTGTTCTCCGGCGTGCACTGGGCGATGATGCCGCCCTCGCGCGTCGAGACGATCGATCCCGCGCGGCTGCAACTGTCCGGCGAATTCGTCGAGGACAATCTCGGCAGCGCGGTCCAGCCCGACGGCTCGGTGATCGTGCGCTTCGTCGCGCAGCAGTACTCGTTCACGCCGCAGTGCCTGCTCGTGCCCGCCGACACGCCGGTCACGATCCGCACGACGAGCGCCGACGTCGTGCACGGCCTGCTCGTGAACGACACCAACATCAACACGATGATCGTGCCCGGCTACGTCTCGACGCTGAACACCTATTTCGACCATCCCGCCGACCACGCGATGCCGTGTCACGAGTTCTGCGGCTTCGGCCATCAGACCATGTGGGCGCACGTGAAAGTGATCGACAAAGCCGCCTTCTTCGAGCAGGCCCGACAATCACGGAGACTCAGCTGTGTTTCACGCTAAGCGACTCGTTCTCGCGCATTTCTGGCTCGCCTTCGTGCTGTTCCTCGTCGCGCTCGTGCTCGGCGCCTGGCAGATGCTCGCGCGCAGCCCGTTCCTGCCGTGGGTCGGCGACCCCGAGCTGTACTACCGCTCGGTGACCGCGCACGGCACCGTGATGGCCTACGCGCTGCCGACGCTCGTCGCGATGGGCTTCGGCTACGCGATCGTCGAGCTTGCGCTCGCGCAGCGCCTCGCGGGCCTCAAGTGGGCATGGGCCGCGTTCTTCATCCTGCTCGTCGGCGCGGTCATGGCGATGGTGCCGGTCGCGCTCGGCGAGGCCTCGGTGCTCTACACGTTCTATCCGCCGATGATCGGCAGTCCGTTCTACTACCTCGGCGTGGTGCTCGTGGTGATCGGCTCGTGGATCTGGGTCGCGCTGATGCACGTGAACCTGCGCATCTGGAAGCGCGCCAATCCGGGCAAGCCGGTGCCGCTCGCGATGTTCGCCAACGTGGCGGGCGCGTATCTGTGGGCGTGGACCGCGGTCGGCGCGGCGCTCGAAATCCTGTTCCAGATCCTGCCGGTCGCCTTCGGCCTCACGAAGACGATCGACGCCGGCCTCGCGCGCATCCTGTTCTCGTGGACGCTACATGCGATCGTCTACTTCTGGCTGATCCCGGCGTATATCGCGTACTACACGCTGGTGCCGCGCGCGATCGGCGGACGGCTCTACAGCGACTCGATGGCACGCGTGTCGTTCATCCTGTTCCTCGTGTTCGCGATGCCGATCGGCATCCACCATCTGTTCGCCGATCCGCAGGTCGGCGCGGGCTTCAAGTTCCTGCACGCGGTGTTCACCGGCATGGTGTCGGTGCCGACGCTGCTGACCGTGTTCACGATCTGCGCGTCGGTCGAAATCGCGGGCCGGCTGCGTGGCGGCAAGGGAGCGTTCGGCTGGCTCACGGCGTTGCCGTGGCGCAATCCGATGATGCTCGTGATCGCGTTCTCGTTCGTGATGCTCGGCTTCGGCGGCGCGGGCGGGCTCATCAACATGAGCTATCAGCTGAACTCGACCGTGCACAACACGCAGTGGGTGACCGGGCACTTCCACCTGATCTTCGGCGGCGCGATCGTCATCATGTACTTCGCGATCGCGTATGAACTGTGGCCGCAATTGACCGGCCGCGCGATCTGCTCGGCGAAGCTCGTACGCACGCAGTTGTGGCTGTGGTTCATCGGCATGATGGTCGTGACACTGCCGTGGCACTACGTCGGCCTGCTCGGCGCGCCGCGCCGCATGGCCTATTACGACTACAGCATGCCGGGCATGCAGGGGCAGGCGTTCTGGGTCGGCATGTCGGCGGTCGGCGGGCTGATCCTGCTCGTCTCGGGGGGGCTGTTCATCTATATCCTCGCGAAGTCGCAGTTCGGGCCCGCGACCGAACCGCAAGCATTCCGTTTCGCGACCGCCGCGCATCCGGTCGAGCGCGTGCCGGTCGCGCTCAACGGCTTCGGCCTGTGGGTCTCGCTGATGATCGGGCTCACGGTCGTCAACTACAGCGTGCCGATCCTGCAACTGCTCAGGCTGCCGCAGACTTCGGTGCCGGCGGTCGTCATCGGAGCGCAGCGATGAACGAGGAACGCGTCTTCAGCTTGCGCAATCCATGGTTCACATGGAGCGTGGGCGGCACGATCGCGATTGCGATCGTCGCGATACTGATCGGCTTCGTCTGGCTGCCGTCGGCGAGCACCGCGTTCGGCGGCCTCGATCTATGGGCGCGCATCTGCGGCGCGGCGGGCGTGCCGTCGAGCTGGTACAGCGGCGACAGGAGCGTCCCGGCAACGGTGCCCAGTGAAGTGGTCGTGCTGCCGCCGCAGCGAGTCACGCATGCGGCGGCGGATTCGATCGGCCGCGGCGCGACGATCGCGACGCAGAACTGCTCGATGTGCCACGGCGTGTCCGGTACACCGCCGGTCACGGCGCCCGCGCTCGCGGGGCAATACGCCGACGTGATCTACAAGGAGTTGCGCGACTATCAGAACGGCCAGCGCCTGAGCGCGGTGATGCAGGCGATCATCGCGCCGCGCAGCGAGCAGGATCTGCACGATCTGGCCGCTTACTATGCTTCGCTGCCGCGCGCCGAAGCGACATCGTCAACTTCGCGCGCCGGCGCGGAGCCCGATGCGAACGCGGTGCGGCTCGCGATGCAGGGCGATCCCGAGCGCAATATCGCGCCCTGCGCGGCCTGCCACGGACAGCTCGACCGCAAGGGCGCGGCGCCGTGGCTCGGCGGGCAATCGGCGGTTTATCTGGCGGCGCAGCTGCACGCGTTCGCGGCGGGCGACCGGCATAACGACATCAACGAGCAGATGCGCAACGTCGCGCGGCAAATGACGCCCGAGGAAATCGAAAGTCTCGCGAAGTACTATGCGGCGATGCCGTAACGCACGACCGGCTTGCTGGCGCGTGCGGCTTGAGATAAATCAATAAGGTGTCGCAACGCAATTCCTGTTCGGGAGTGTCCTCCGTATGTCGGAAATCGGTTCGGCCGTGCTGGTGTTCGTGCTGTTGCTGGCCGCGACCGGCATCGGCGTCGGCGTACGGCCGCTGCTGCCTGAGGAGCACAAGGCGCACGAGACCGTGCAACTGATCCAGCTCGTGATCGGCATGCTCGTGACGTTCGCCGCCCTCGTGCTCGGCTTGATGACGGCCTCGGCAAAATCGGGCTTCGACACTGCGGCGAACGATCTGCGCACCCTTGCCGCCGAGCTGATCGAATTCGACACGACGCTGCGCGAGCTAGGCCACGATACCGACGACTCGCGACGCCTGCTGCGCCAGTACACGGCGGCGGCGATCGCCTCGACGTGGCCGGGCGAGCCGGCGCCGGGCGGCGACTATCCGCGCGTCGGCACGCAGGACAGCGCCGGCACGCTCGAAAACGAGCAGCTCGGCGACATGCTGACGTCAGTGGGACAGCAATTGCGGCAACTGCGCACGCGCGATTCGCTGCAGCAACGCACGCTGGAGGATGCGTTGACGCAATACCGGCGCGTCGTCGACGCACGCTGGCGAATCATCGAAGAGGCGCACAGCTCGATCTCGCAGCCGTTCTTCACGACGCTCACGTTCTGGCTGTGCGTGATTTTCCTGAGCTTCGGACTGATCGCGCCGCGTAATGCGCTCGCGCTCGTCACGATCACGCTGGGGGCGGTGTCGATTGCTTCGTCGATCTACGTGATCGTCGATCTGGATACGCCCTTTTCAGGGCCGATCATGATTTCGAGCGCGCCGCTCAGAGGAGCGCTCGACCATCTGCGCAAGTGAGGCGACATTTCCGATGCCTCGCGCGAAACGCAGCGGCACGAGCCGACGCAGACCTCGGCTCGATTGGCGTACTAGGGTTTATCGACGGTGCCCTGAAACGAAGTCTTCGCACGGTCCATCATGTCGTGTACCAACGGCCCGTTCGTTTTCTGCAAAACGACCAGCGCGACGGATGCCAGAACCAGCAACGCTACGCCGCCCCATAGAATCCGCGCCCGGCGACCCGCTCCTCGCGTACCTCCCGCTGTCGGGCGGGCTGTCGCGCCCACGGGCTGATCGGTGCGTTCATGTTCGGAGACCGTGCCGATGCCGTCGCCGCGCAGCGCGACGACTTCGGCTTGCAGCCTCGTGAGTACTTCGATCTTCCGGTTGGCAATTTCACCGTCGATCTTCGCCGCGCGCAGTTCGCCGCTCAGCCTCAAGACGGCATCCTGAAGCGCGGCGGCGTCTTTGTGAGCCTGCCTGAGCAATTCTTCCAGGCCGTCCCGGCCGTTTAGCACATGAAGCCCTTCGGTATCCAGGGGTGAATTGATTGGAGCGTGATATGTGTAGTTATAAGGTTGGTTCATGATTTCGTTCAAATTTTTGTCGAAATAAATTTTATACGTTCGATTACGGGATATATTCATTGCAGGAGAAATGACATTCGCCTTTTGTCAAGATGGCAAACAGATAACTGCATTTTTTAATTGAGCGAGCTTTATTGGAATGCGCTTGCCATCTTCGTTGCGAATGCGGCCGACGTAACGAGCGTCGATCATCGAACGGATGTGGTCACAGGGATTAGCCTGTGCAAGCGCTTCTGGCAATCGTGCCGGCGATGGCTACGTGCCCATGAACCCGGGGATTGCGCTGTCAAACGGACGGCGCTCTAATGCAACTCTGCGTGCAACCCTGATCTGTATCGCGAAAAAATCTTGTGATGGTGATGCCTGATTGAACGGCACCGCATTCGGAATTCTTTTTATCAGCAGCAGCACTGAAATTGAATCAGCCGTGTCCGAAATTGGCGGAGTTCTGGGTTTTATTTTTTATTATTTTCCAGATCGACTGATCGAATTATTTTGGGAAATAACGTGCTCGACAAAAGCGGGAGAGGAAGGCGCCAATACTGTGAGGCACACCCTTGGTATTCACGTCGATGCCGTTGTTCCAGTCTTCTAACGGTTCGAAGAGCACCACGCTATCTGCCCTTGATATGACGCGATTTTCAATGGGCGAAGAAGTGTAGCCGTATGCGATTTACATAGACGGCTCATCTCTTCGAACAC
The DNA here is from genome assembly GCF_011752995.1 of Burkholderia sp. Ax-1724. Taxonomy (GTDB): domain Bacteria; phylum Pseudomonadota; class Gammaproteobacteria; order Burkholderiales; family Burkholderiaceae; genus Paraburkholderia. Next base: position 26,602 of record NZ_VWWL01000035.1, on the reverse strand, counting down.
AAGCCAGTACGGGTGACGCGAATATGCGCGGGCCGTTCTTTCACGTAGTCGTTGAGTAAAAACGCCATCCAGTCACAATTTGGCACGTGGGTAAAGAAAAAGCCCGTGTGCTCAAGGCACACGGGCTTCAATCAACACAAATTACGCGAAGTAGGTTTTAGAACCATTATGAGCACCTTTCGCGTGTAAACAGTCCTGCAAATATGTTCAGCACGGATGTCAGGCGGCATCACCGATCACAAGGTAAACAAGTAGCGCCATTGATGATCACTTGTTTACACTTTTCATCGTCCCGCAAACCCCCGCGTAGCGGATGTATACGGCGGGTTTGTTGTTGCCTTTGACCTTTCGACCATAAATATTTCTCATTGGCATTAGGGGGTGCAGGGGGAGCCTGTGGTCAAGTTATCCACAGGGCCGACTTCACAACCGAATTACTTCACCCGTGGATTTTCCGAGTTTGATTTCGCAGCTACCTCGGCCTGCCTTGGAAAATTCCAGACCATCCGAAACCCGTCATAAGGTCGGCCACATGGTCGAGGACTACGAGCTTAGCAAGATTGCTGACGGACCATGACCACGTCAAGCGCATGCGGGGCGACACACTGGTCGAAGCGTTCAAACGCGGGCGGATCGCTGCCCATGGACGATCGAGCAGGTACTGAGCGAGGATTTCGTGCCCGCATGAGATGCCGTAGGGCTTCCATGCATTGGCGGTAGATTCCACCAAAAACGGGAGCAACATGAAGAAACTGCGGTTTAAAACCACCACGCATACATCGTCCTTTGTCGCGGGCCTCGGGATCGGAATAGGACTCGCGTTCCCGTTCGCGGCACTTCTCAGCGGAATGCGCAGCGCACCGCGGCGTCACCCATCCTTGTCTGCGTTCCAGTGGGTCGGGAAAAAAGAGTCCGCAATTTTCGCCCGCGTACCGTCTTGGCAAAATGGGGTTATACGGCATCGCTCACGCTAGTCGCCGCAATGCGTAGGGCAATACGGAGCGGAGTCGCGTAGTGTCTTCCATTCGAACGGGTTCGAGATCATTGGGCCGCTGACGGTGTGGCGGCATTGCTTCCCGCGGGCGGTGCGAGCCGTGCAGCGCACACGACCGCTCAGCTCGACCCATTCGGCATATTCGTCTGGCGTGAGACCCGAAACGCGCGCCGCGAGATTCACGCCGTCGAGGATGGCCGATGCGATGTCTTCACCCGTGATGTGCGCGTGCGCGCATCCACAGGCACCAGGGTATTCCAAGATGAAGTTACAACGGGCCTTACGAAGCGTTTCGATGGCGTCGATGATCGCGGCGCGGCTGGTCATTTGACTATCTCCATGAGTAAGCCATGACGATGCTAGTTTTCGTCGATCAGCTTCCGTAATCCGGCGATGTAACGTTCCCTAAGCGCGGCACGAAACCTGTCATCGAATGTCGGTGTCTCAACATCAGCCCGATAAAAGGCGACATCATCGACCGTAATCACCAACTCCTCGCCTTCGACCGTCATCTCGAAGTGAAGCGTGAAACGTTTATCAAGGCTCGAAAAATGGGAAAATCCTAAGGTTTTCTGGAATTTTTCCGCGAAGTTCACATAGCCAGTTTGGTACGGTTTCAGACGATCCGATCCGATCTCGTCTAGAACAGATCGATGAATCGCCTCGACTTCCTCCATAGCGATGTCGTACAGCTGTTTATTGCGAGTGAGCTGCTCGTTGGCTTGGTCATTAAGCCTAGCCTTTATAGCTTGCAAATCATTGTCGGTGCTGTCCACGATTTCCCTATTTTTTTCGATTAACACCGCTTCCAGCGCTTCTCGCATCTCAATCGCAGACGTGAAACGCAAGCTGATCTTTTGCGCAAACGTATGGTCAAAAAATCCCAAAAGACGGTACGTCGCCTTTCCACCCACCTCTCTTAGACGATCAAGCACTTCGGCTCTTTGGTGCGGCAACCTTCCGTCACCATGTATAAGAGCCCCCGGAATCACACCTGTGAGCATGTAGAACAGGATGCCTCCGAAGAACGCAAGATCAGTCCGTGGATCTTGCTTCTGCACGCTGTTCACGGATAACTCCGGCAGACGCAAGAATCGATTGTCGAGTCCTTGGCCGTCTTCAGTTTGAAATTTCTTGGTAACGCCATCCCTGTATGCAAGCCCAAAGTCGATCAGAACCGGATCCGACAGGTCGCCATTTCTCAGGATGATGTTGTCGGGCTTAATGTCGCGGTGAACCCATTGCTCCGAGTGGAAATACTCGGCCACATCGAGAAGACGAATGGTCGTGCTTGCTGCTTCCTCCAGACTCCTAGGTCCTGTCTCTTCGATGAACTCCCACAGCGTTTTTCCCTCGATAAATTCGGTCACTAGAAAAAGCTGAACGCTCTGATCCTCGTGCATCTGCGCGTTGCTCTGCACGAGACTGGGGATGCAAGCGTGGTCGCATGTCGCATAGGCAGTAGCTTCACGAAACAGCCGTGCTCTCCGCTCCGAATTTTTCGGTTTGTTCAGGGTCTTCATACAAGCAATCGCATTTGTGGCGCGATTGCGGACCTTTCTTGTGGCTCCTTGGCCTCCGTCGCCGATGCCCTCAAGCGATATCCATTCTTCTTCCCATTTCTTTTGTTTCGACCATTTTTCCATGTGCTTTTGCCCGTGATAAGACGAAGAAAGAGCTTGCTGACGATGACTTACAGACTATCGTGAAGTGGCTGCCAACCGTCCAGGGGCGCGCCGTGAACTCGTTGCAGCGGACATCTAGACGATTGCCAAGGTCCGCTGCTACGAAGGAAACGAGTGCTCGACATTCTCCCTTAACCGTGAGTTTCTGGCCCTGTGATTAGATTCTGATATATCGGCAAAATCTCTGACGCCTGAACAGGGCCAAAGACGGCGAGGGCTGAAACAACGGCGCGACATGTAGCAGGAGGTACAAAAAATGATGAAGCCTGCTCCCCAAGTTAGCGCAACATGTCACGAGGGCTAGCCGCAAAGGTAATCCTGTTTTCGAATATTGATTTCCATAACTTAAAAAGTGCTTCTTGGGCGTCAAGTTTGACTGCCAAGTAGACGTTTAAGGTTGGTCCGAAGCTGTTCTTCGACGGCGCTGCGAGGCATCGCCCATACGTCTGAGAGCGTGGTGCAGACGTTCCAAGCATCCCAGGGTTTCAAAGGAACACCACCCTCCGTAGCGAACGGTCCATCAGTCTCCGGGAGAACACGATCCAGCGGCATGTGGCTCAACAAGCTGCGGCCCTTCTCGCCGGCAAGCATGGCAGGCCCGACGCTGAACCAGCAGCCGAGGCGTGCTGCCGTTCGAAGCTCGGAGACTCCTCCGGAAAACCAGTGCAGGACTGGATAGCCTACGTCATGCGCTTTCGCCAACGCTTCGATAGTTCGCTGCGCTGCCCCACGGGAGTGGATGCTGACGATTTTGCCACCTTGGCGGCCACATTCAGTGAGGACCGCTTGAAAAATGCGCTCCTGTACTTCAATGGATTTGCGAAACCTTGGTGAACCGTCGAGTCCAACTTCACCGATAAATCTTGCATCCTTGACTCCCGCAACCAACGCGTCCAGTTCATTAGACTTAGCCTCCGCAACTTCGGGATGAAGGCCAAGCCCGATGCGGATGTTTCGCAACCCGCTAAATACTCGTGAGGTTGCGTAATAAGCGCGCGGACTGGTTGTAACGACGAGGGTGAATTCGTTGCGGCGGTTGACCTCGCGTGCCAGCGCTAAGCCGTTGGGATACAGGTCAAGGTGGGAATGGAAGTCAATCACAGGACACGATGCAAGCGCAGTAGGGCACCCAATTCTCGCAGTCCTCGCTCGACCACGCCTTCGAACGCAACGCGGCGAGAGGAATCCGCAAAAGCGAACTGGCCAGCGGTGACGGCACGAATCCCCTCGTCCTCGAGCTTTACCACGGCAGTCGCCACTGCAGCAACGTCATTCGGGCCCTTATCGGGCTGCGCAGCCTTCAAATCGTCGTAGACGTAGCTCACAGTGGTATCCGTGGTGCCGGACCGGAGAAAAGCCGACCGACGAACCATACAGGGCACGCACCGACCACAGTGCCGCAGTCCGAACACGGCGAAGCGGCCGCAACTCGTGGACATTCCGGCCAGATCCGCCAACCGGGTTTGGTCAAGACACTCGGCCATCATCTCCCCCTTGGTTTGGGCAGCGTAGGGGAGCCGCAAGGTCGCGGGTATTCCCAACTGAGTCCAGAGGGCTTGCAACCGCTGCATGAATACCGGGTGGGTAGTCTTCGTGCTCAAGCTACCTACCCGGCCGGCGTTCAGCGGCACATTCAAGCTGATGAGACCGTTCTCTGGCACGAACACCTCGACAAATTCGGTATTGGTCGCGGTTGCGTGGCTGTCGGCAGCAAGTGCCGCAAAGGCGAAGAATACGATAGACCGCGCCCGAGTGGAGCCCTCACCATCTCGCTGCGGCTTCAGCCAGATGTTCTGATTCCACTGCAAATGGCGATCGCCCGCATCGAGTGTTCTCGCGTACAGCACTTGCGTCTCTGAATCGCCCTTAGCAATATGCGAAACGAAAATTGGGCGCCGACCTTGGGCCGTGAGGTCCAGCGCACCGATCAGACTATCAAGACCACCTGACAGGAGCGCTATACAGTCCGCATCGTGCACCACGTGTTGTCGCGGAATTGGTGGGGGGTATCCACCATCGACGAAGCGCAAGCGCCAGAAATCGCCCGTCAAAAAGCGCAGCGCCTGCTCGATTTCGTCCTTCAACCGCTCAAAGGGTTCTGGCTCGTACAGGGCTATTTCCAATTCGATAATTCTGGTCCAACCGTCGGCTGAAATACCGCGTTCCACCGCATGGTCGGCCGCGTTGACCGCGAGTGCAAGCGACAGGAAGTCCCAACTCGATGTGCTCGGGGCGAGGCCTGCCCTACGAATTTCATCGATGAGGGACGTCCCCACCGTGCTAACGTCAGGCAGCCCATCGTGTGCGTACATCGAGACATACGTAGTGTCAGCACGACGGGAGTCTGGAATCAGGTCTTTGGGTGCGCTGAAAATCTTCATCATAGATCGGCCTCGAAGAGTTCGAAGGTCATCTTCAATGCCTCTTGCAGAATGCCGTTCAACTGAGACCGCGTTGGATTCGCGCTACTACCTTGAAGCAGGTCGACATGCGCTCCAATTTCGTTCTTCAGAAAACGTCGCATCTCCCGTTCTCGCATGACTGCGGTTCGTGGGTCAAGCTGCGAACTTTCGAAGATGGGGCCCAAATCAAAGCAAAGCCGGTTGGCGGCCTCAGTTGCCAGGTAGCCTTTCATCAGCTCCCAGATGTCGTTGACTCCCATGTTCAAGGGGTCAATGGTTGGGTCTTCCTTGATGAACTCAGACAAAGCGAAGTCCATTGCATCACGGAACGATTCTTCGTCTGCGCTACCACCAGGAGGGGCCAACTCCCGAATGATGGCGTCGACCACGTCGTCCGCCGAAGGGTTGGTGGCACGTAGCGCATCCACCCATTGGCGGGCCTCGGCTGACGTTCCTTGGCTAATGGCGTTGAGAAACGAGAACAGTGCGGCGCCAGCACTGGTCGATGCGCGCATGCGGCTGGCCGCCGCACTCGCGCCGCCGCTACCCCGATGCGAGTAGTGCCCGATGGCTTTTCGAAGATGTTCGGTGTTCCCTGTCTTGGCGAATTTCCCGAACTCTCGACGAGCATCGCCGTATCGCGCGGACGGAGCATTACCCATTGGACCTGCAGGAGAGTCAGCAGGAACTGCGTCATTTGGGGTGACCGCGCTACCCTTGCCGATATCGCCCACGACGTCGTCCAGCCAAGGCGGGTCGAGGCTCACTCCACTGCCCGGGCCCGTGCTGGATGTGGAGGTTCCCATTACTTGGCTCCCCTCTTCTGCAAGTATTTGCGCGATTTTTCGTCGGTCTCCGGGTCATCCGCCCAGTCTTGCAACAAGTCGCTGGCCCAGGCCCGCGACTTGAGCAGGGGGAGGAGCGCCACGCTGCGTTTGCTTCCCGGAACCTCAAAGAGTGCGGGCACAAGTTGAAGCCCCAAATTGGGATGGGCATCTGTGCAGTTAAGGCATCGCATAATGTCGTCAAGCTCCCACTGACTTTCACGCGCCTTACGAATCGTTCGGTTAAGGATTCGGGAGACGTCTCCTTCCCCTAGGGCCGTCAACTGCTGGACTAGAATTTTCGATAGCTCAGTCGCCTCCATGGTTGCTTCGAGCACTTTTCTCGCTTCAGCAGACAGTTCGTCGTAGGCAGCCAGGCCCAAACTGCGGTCGCGACTGAGATGCAAGATCGGCCGCAAATCCTTGTCTGCCAAGCGCGGAGCGAGCTTGACCCATTGTTCGTAGAATGGGCCCGTCCACGATGCGTGAGGCGGCTCGTACTTTTCTGCCTTTTGTGCCGCAGTCTCCACCGAGTCCAAGAATTCGGCCTTGCCGTCCGGATTCGAGGCAACCGCTTTGACCAGGAATTCGAATGCCGCAGTCGATGCACAGCGTTCGAAGAGCTGAATTTTGACAAGCTCTTCCAAGGCAAGCGGCATGTCCATCGCTTCGGCGATGGTTTGCCGAATCATAAGATTGTTCAAAAATCGCTTGATGAGCCGAGGATTGCCAGCAATCTCCGCTGACGTAACCAGCAACGGTGCCAACTGGTCAGCGATGTCCAGTTCTTTGGCTACCAGCGATTTCTCGGGACCGAACGCCTCGTCGAGAAGCTCGCGCGAAATGCCCTTTTCCCACGACTTCTTGAGCAGTCCGAGAACCGCGGCTTGCCCCCTCGTCTGAACGTCCACGGAAAGGCGGTTTTTTCGTGCAGCAAGCTCCGTCAAAAGGAGTACCAAGTAAGCCTTGACCTCATTGATGCCCAAACGAGGGACGCGCAAGGGAATTTGGATGAGCTTGTCGAAGTAACTGGTGACAAGCCCCTCTTCAATGTCAACGCCCTTAAAGTGCGCCCGGACCGCGCCACGAATCATGCTCTCATCGGCAGCTATCAGGAAAGCAGTTCGCTTGACGTGGAGCAATAGTCGCATCGCTTCCAACGTTCCAATGGCAGTCGTAGGGAGGCATCGGTCCAAGTCATCTACAAACACAACTAGACGAACGTCGAGCTTTTCCAATAGCTCAGCGAACGCTTTGCGCAGCCCCTCAATTTCCTTCGGCAGGGACGTTTCCTTCTTTTCTCCGATGACTTCCTTGAGTTCCGGAGAGAGTTCCGCGTAGGCTTCCTGAATCGCCTTCATGCTTTCCGCACGTTTTTCTTCGTCGGAGAAGCCTTGCACCAAGCCGCTGACTGCACCGAACAGGGCTCCGAGAGGGCCCGCTGCGACGGTTCCGACGGCAACGTGCGCAACAACTGGCGCGACGATACGTCCGAACTTGAGCAGTTTGACACGCTTGGCGAAGTCCGTCGCTTTGTCGACAAACGTTTTCCGCTTCGTTGCTTCCTCTACGAGGCGATCTGAAACCGCTTGGAGTAGCGCCTGGCGCGCGTCCTCGTACCCCTGATAAAGCCACGCGTTGAACTCCATGAGTATGTAGGGGGAGTTCTTTTCGTCGTTCTTCGTGTCCTGCTGCAGCTGAGCTTGAACAAGCTTTACAAGGGTAGATTTGCCGGCACCCCATCCGCCAGAAATTCCGACAGTGACTGGCGTGTCGCCCGCGTCCTTTATCAGATTTGCTGCTGCATTCGCTACCAAACCGAAGTTGAGTAGGTCAATCTCAGCCTCAATGTCGTGCCACATCTATTATTGTCCTTATTCCTACAGCCATCTTCGGGAAGCTAGACGCACGTGTCGTTTGCGCGGGGGCGAGACGCCTGCCTTACACGCTTCTCGCGGCGACGGCTACGAGAACGGGGAGGACGGGTACTAGCCTAGATTGTCTTTAACGCTGTCGCGATTGTCGACCATCTTCGAGACGCTGTCGAATGGCCGACTACGGACTTATGCTGTACGCATCACCACCGTTCGCTAGCAGCACTCTGCAGATCGCATCGCGCCGGCTGTGTGGCATCAATGTGCGTGAGCAAACCTTGTAGAATTTCACACTGGTCGCTTCCCCGTTCTGGCGAATTGGCGCAGGCCTTGTGCTCGAGATCTTTTCGTACGCGCGAGCAAGCGTTATGCGACGAGGTCATACCGCCGAGTCCCTGCACATGCGAAGCATGAACCACCGCTCCGGACACATGAAATCCACAGAATTTTCTACCCTGTCTTCTCTTCTTGAGAGAGAGATACAGCCAGATCCGGAAGCGGGTCTGGAGAGCGCTGCCGACGCATGCCTAGTCTCTGCCCAATATGGTGAAGCGCTTTGCGGATACTGCCAGCTTGACCTCACGAATGCGCGTATCGCAACGAAGATGGCCTACTGCGAGTGGCTGACGGGGAACCATGACGAGGCACGAACCCGACTCCTTGAACTCGGAGACGATCTCGAGGAAGACGGTCTCGGTCTGTTATCTAATCTAATCGTCGTCGATTCCGACTACAAGCGGCGACGCGCTGACATGGAAGCGATCTGGCCGCGGTTGCAGGCGGTGATCGCTGCCGATTCGGTACCGCTGATTGCAGCGGTCGCCCGAAGCCAAGGATTTTGGCCAACCGATTCTGAGAACAGGAAGCAACGCCGATGTGACGTTGAGCGCCTCCTCGAACTCCACCCGGCCAATCAGTTCATCCGCCTCGCAGTCCTGCGTGAGAGGCAGATTGACGACGTCGATGCGGTCGAGCAATACGCATTGCTCAAGGCAATGCCGAATCGGTCACCGGCGCCTCGTTACCTCTGGGAAGCTGCCAAGGTCGCGGCGAACGCAGGGCAACCGGCCGAGGCGCTCGAGTACCTGAACCAGCTTGATGTGCGCGAGCGCAGCAGTGTTGCCCCATCGAGCAATCTTCTCTTTCAGATCGAGCTCGCGCGTTGCGTCGTCGCGACCGCAGAGAATGCGCCCGACTCGATGTCGGGATTCGATCGTCTGCTTGGTGACACGTCGTTGGACGGTGAACATCGCGTGATTGCGTGCCTCGCCGCACTTGAGGCTGCGTGCCGAGTTGCCCCGGTGCGCGTCAGTGAACTTGGTGACCGCTACCTTGCCGCTCGGCAAGCGCAAGGCTACGGGCTCAGCTTCGAGGCGTACGACCTCTCAAACGACACTATGCCAATCGAGGGAGCCGGGTGGGATACGTGGGCAAATACTTGGTCATGTGGCGACGTACGGCCGCTTCTCACGAGGCTCGGTACCGCATCGCATGGGCGCGCCAGTCTTTTTTTTCGGGCCTGCCTTGCAAACTTGAAAATTGACGAGCAAACCGATGCGGGCGTCGAGGTTGCAGACCTTCCGACTTCGTTCTGGGATGCCCTCGCCGAAATTCTCGGTGACATCGCGGGCTACGAAGCGGAGTTTAGCGGACGACTACTGTCCTTGCACACTGCCATTCGCGCCCATCGCGCGGATCCTGACTGGGCCGCGATCGGGTGGCACTGGATCGCCTCAGAATGGGCCGGCAAGCAAGACAAGTACGCAGTGACTCACGGGGAGCTGACAGTCGAGCTGGCTCGTCGCGAAGCCGAGTCGGTCCAGCGCTTCGCGGCCGGCATCATAGACTGGCTCAAAGATACCCCGGTGCCCGCGCCAAGCGGCTACGACATGGTTGAAGGGGTCCTCGACGAACTCCGTTCGAGAGAGGTACGCAACGAGTTCTATCAGTTGATCGATATTGTCTCGCAGCGCGACGATCGGCCCGACGTGCAGTTCGATCTCGGACTAGGCGCCCAGTGGATGAAAAAAGATGCGGCAGCTCGAGCGGCCTATCAGCGAACCCTGGCCAATCAGCCCGAAAACGGCTCGGCGATTTTCAATTCGCTTCTGCTCTGCAAATCGTCCGCCGACGCGCAATTTTTGGAGGAGATCGCCGGCTTTGTTGTGCAATTTCCGGCAAGCGCGTCGGAGCGCAAGGCACAGCTCGAAAGCGCGCTTGAAAGCGCCCGAAAGAGGTGCGAAGACGTGGATGCGGCCAAACGGCGGATGATTCGCGGGGTACTGTCGCGCTACCCTGCGCTCGTGGAGGGGCGCATTGAACCAGCCGACATCTCGCTACGTTCAGCGGTGGCGCTGCTTGCGCTCTTTCGATGCGCGAATGCCGAACCAGGCGATAACGATCTGCCGCCCTTCAAGGCAAGCGCGATCCCGTTCACCCCGGTCGTAAGTTGTCGGCGCATCCTGTTTAATCTTCTGGAAACCGGGCTTGTCACCGTCCATCCGAAAACGAGCATTGACGCATTCGCCTTCAAGGACGGGGAACTTACAGGATGGCGTTTCGACAGCATCAGGTGGCACCTCTCGCCGTCGTGCGAGTTCCTAATCGAGCGTCTGCGCGCCCTGAACGGTACGATACCGGAGGCGTGGCGCGAGGAAGTTCAACCGCTCGCGCTTGAAATCGCACGGGGCGAGGTTGTCGAGTACCTCAACTTTCTCGCAGAGGAGCGCGGCTGGCCCGAGCCACGGGACACCGAGGAGGTGGCTGATCTGACTCGTGCGCTGGTCAATGAGTTGCCGGTTGCCCAAGCCTTCCATATGGCCTATCTAGGTGCGATGTCGGCCAGCGACTACAAGCAGAAGTATCCGGTCAGTGCTCAACAGGCGGCCGACATGCTCGTCAAGCGCACCGGGCAGAGATTGGAATCTGTGCGGGCCGGCCGGTTTCCCCCTAGAGAATTTGAAAGGCCATGGAAAGTGGCTCGCTCGGCCGTCAGCTACGCGCTGTGGGGGACGATCCTCGACATGGGCGACGACGGGTTCACGCGACTGTTAGGAGACTTGGCTGGTGAGTTTTGACACGGTCGCGCCGTTAGACCGCCGCGCTCGTGCATGCGACTGGTGATTGGCTGATTGCCCGCCCGAGCCATGCGAAACGGCCAGAGTGCCAGTGACGGACGATCGGAGTGCGGTGCCGGTGTCGCGAGCGGCGGCGTGCGGTTGAGCGCAACGCGTCCGGGCGGAGACGAAGCGCGTGCGGCACACCCGTTGTTCGGCGGTTCAATCCATCCATCACCGGAGTCATACATGAGCGTCACCATCGAAAAACGCACCACACAGGGCTTTGGAGAGGCGAGAGATCTCGCGACTTTCCTGAACCTAGTCGACCGCTGGACCCAAGGAATTCCAGATCTCGGCTACACCATTTCGCTGTTTCGCGGTCAGGAAGACGAGTCTTGGTTACTCAAGCCTGGCATCGCGCGCAAGCAGTACGCCAAACGGGTGCGGCCTGACACTGAGCAGCGCATGCTCAATGAATTCAAGCAGCGCGGGATTCCACACCTGGAATCAACGGTCGAACTGGCGGACGCAGACTGGCTCGCGATCGCGCAGCACCATGCGATGCCGACGCGCCTGCTCGACTGGACTGGAAGCGCGCTGGCCGCGTTGTGGTTTGCGATCAAGCGACCGGCCGTCGAGGGAAACGACGGCGAGTTGAAAGCGGCAGCAGTGTGGATGCTGGCTGCGACCGACGCCGACATGATCAAACCTGGTGAGCGCGCGAACCCGCTGGAAATCACCCAGACGAAGCTCCTGAAGCCGCGTCACGTCTCCCGACGCATCGCCGCGCAGGACGGCTGGTTCAGCGTACATCGCGGAATCAAGGACGGCTTGGACATGAAGTATGTGTCGCTCGACACGAACAAGGATTACAAAAAACGCCTGAGCTATATCCGGGTCCCACCCGAGGCATTTGGCAGTCTGCGCGGGCAACTGCAGACAGCCGGTATCAACCGTGGCGTGCTTTTCCCCGACCTCGACGGGGTGGCCGGCCGGATCGCCGACGCCATCCTATACCCCGACGATCAGGTGCCGCTGGGTGCGGGCAATCTCGGCAGAGCCTGATCACGTGGCCAATCGTCTACAGCCGGTCGAATTGCTGCCGCCGTGCGTGGCTAGCCGTGTAGTCGCGCGCGATCGCGCGCCTGATCCAGCAGTTCTTTCCAAACTCGCCGCCCTCAGCCGACTGTCGTCAATGGAGAACATAGCTATATCGCTAACACGCCGGTTCGGCAATAGGCGAGCGAAGAAGTCCGCGCTTTCGGCCGACTCTCGCCAACTTTTCGGATGTGACGTATTTGGATGCGGCCATACAGTCGGGCGCGTTATGCAGGCTGCGTGCGTGGACTACGCCATGTAGAAAGCTTTGGTTTCGTGCGCAAATTTATCCCCCGGCGTCGGCTCACACACCCCCCGCTCCTTCTCGAGCAGCCGATCAAATTCGTTCAATCTTTTTTCTCCCTCCCCTTCCGTGACCGCCTCCCAGTGCGGCCGGAAGTAAAGCTTCGCGATGACAAGCGCGAACGCCAGCGGCGTCAGGCGCGGCTGAAGCACCCATCGATCGTCCCCATACGTCCCGATGTGAAGGTGTGATACCGGATGAACACCCGCGTCATACTGCTCAACGTTGTACTCGTACCGGACGACCGGTCTTCGATAGTTGACGGGCTGAGATTCTGCGAACGTCATCAACATCTCGACGTCGGCGGCGTCGCGCGCACCAAGTCTCTGCTGCAGCTGAGCGATCGAGGCCAGCGCGTCCGTCGTGAACGGCGAGGGGTAGAACGCATAGCGCACGTCCTCATCGCTCGTGTAAGAGAACTGAAAATAGGAGAAGTCTGTCAGCGCGAAGTTATACTGGCCGAGCTTAAGACCCGCAAAGAACACGTCCGTATACGGACGCTCCGTATCCAGCGCGATCCGGTTGAAATCCGTGCGAGCCGGCAAGGAAGTCGGACCAGCCAACGGCTCGGCCAGTCCAAGTTCTCGTGAAAAGAAGCCATGCGCATCTCGCAACGAGAGCGTGAACGCCTTTTCATTCACTTTTGTTCACCCCCTCCGCCCACGCCTGTGCATCATCCTCCGAGAAGCCGAGGTCGGACATCTTGCGCAGGTAGTCCTCGCGGGCGCGTCGCGCCTGTGACTGTCGTTGGCTGAGATCCCGCTGGATCATCTCTACATCAGGGAGGTTCGGCCACGGAAACTCAAGCGTCGGCGCCTTGCCGAGGGCGGTGTCGATTTCGTCAAACAGGTTGCCGGCGTATTGAGCCAGGCCGCTGATGCGCAACCAGCATTTGGTGCGAGTGAAGGCGGTAAAGAGCCGGTTACGGGCAGTGCGGCCGCGCAGTCCCGCCGCCACTGCATCGATCCCGGCCACGAACACCGCTGCGGCTTCGTTGCCCTTCGCCCGATGCACGGTACTCAAGGTAATGCGCCCTTCAAACCGGAAGGTCGATGCCGAGAACGGGTTGTTCAGGACATCGTGCGTGCCGATACCGCACGCTGACAGCCGCTGTGTCAATCCCTCGTGGTAGGTCTTCGCATTCCTGTCGTCAAGGCAGATGATCAGGATATCGTCGGGCCGCAGCCCCTGTTCAATCAGGTGCGTAACCTCGGCCACAATCCAGTCGAGCTCCTCACGGAGGCCCTCAGCGCGATAGAGTTTGACCAGTTCTTCGCGGGGCTCAAGGTCTGGAATGGACAGTGGACTGTTCTCCGCGGGCCGGGTTACGACGGTCGGCGAGCCAGTCGTGAAATCCCCTTGCTCAACCACGTATCCCACATCTTCCCAATGTGCACGGTCCTGAAGCATCTGCACGATCTGGTCGCCATATATGCCCAGCCCGATCGCGTGACTGCACACGAGCACCTCGCGAGGGTTGCGATAGCACTTGTACAGAACCAGATCGTTGCTGACGTACTCGCCCAGACCAAGGCGGGCGGCAGAGCGATCGAGGTCGACGTACGCCTCCCCGCCAGGGTCCACGCCAAACAGCTCGCGCGGCGTTCGCATCTGCGGGCTGAATATTGATTGAAGCTCGTCATACGCCCAGATGATCGTCTTTTCGTCACGCACGCCACGGGTGAGGCGATATAGCAACCGGAAGAAGCTTTCCGGCAGATCCTGCGCTTCGTCGACAAGCACAACATCGTATCTCGGCTCGATGCGCGCTTTCTGGTTCAGCTCAGCACATATCCCTTCGAACGTGACGGGGGCAGCAGGACTATAGGTGCGCGGCGGAATCATGTGCTCGACGCAGGCGTTGTAGTAGACGCCCGGTTCACGCTTGCCACCCCACGCATGCAGGACATGCAGATTCTCCCAGTTCGGGTCCGAATCCCTGAAATGACGGTAGAAGCGCGTGATCTGCTTTCGGATCGTTTCGTACAGGCTTCGCGTATAGAACGTGAAAAGAATCTTCTTTTCGGGGTTAGTCAGCAGGATGTGCGCGGCCTTCCACGCAAGAATGATCGTCTTGCCCGAGCCAGCGAGTCCGCGGATGCGCTGCGGACCGAGCGCCACGGTCAGTGCCGCGCGCCGCTGATTCGCATCAAAATTCGCGATCTCGTCCTCAAGGGCGCGCAGCACCATTGCCTTTGGCTTTGATTCGTCAATTGCAGCTTCACGACCGCCACTCTTTGAGAGCGCCTTGACGCCCTCGATGACGCTACGCGCCTCGAGGAATTCCGCATCGCTGAGCGCATCGAGTTGCGCCTGGTCAATCGCAGCCCGGATGCCCTCAAACGACGAGACGATCACATTTTCACTCTCGCGTTCGCCGGCATTAACGCCCTGAGGAAGATAGAGGATCGTCGTGATGTTGAGCTTCAGGGCGTTGCGACCGCTACGGAGACGTTTGCTCGCCAACAGCTTCGCATACAGCAGACTGTGGAATTCGTCCAGCATCGCATCGCTTTTGTCGACATCAAACGCGGTGTCGGGCATGGAGACGACAATCGCGCCTTTCTCCGGGTGCAGAATGAAGACCGCCGGCTGATACAACTCCTCTTCATAATCCCGAAACAACGGAAAATCGTAGTAGAGAATCGCGCGCTCGAGCTGTAGTTCGGCAGCATGAGCCTGCAGGTCATCAATAAGCAAACGGCCGACAGGATCGTTCTTTAAACGGGCGGAGGAGACAACCTTTTCCATGGAACACGCACCTGGGTCTGGGGTGGCGGAGCGCGCTGGCGCGCGATAGTTATGGACGATTGTACGCGCAACGTCGCGCTTCGAAATAGGCCTCATGACGCCTCGCTTTGCCCGGGCGTCGCCACATTTCGTTCCAAGGCCGCCTCAACACCCTGCGCTATCTCCAGCGGGCATGGCGCTCGATAAATGCCGCCTGGTCGACGATCTTTGCGAACGGCGCGAGGGCGGCCCGTATCACATCGCCGTCAGACCTCGAAATCCAATCGTCCTCGTCAGCGAGTAATTCAAGGATGGCACGCAGGATATAGTCAACGTTGCTGGCACCCGCCACCACGCGATGGGAACGAATGTGCTCCCCGATTGCTTGCGCGAGATCAGCATGGTCGGTAACCGATCGTTCTAAACTCAAATTAGAACTCACGAACCCGGGCCAACCCCGCCCGGCACGCGCCAGCAACGCAGCTATGCGATATAGGGACTCGGCCTCTTCCTGTTGCACAAACGGCTCGGGATCTTTATGCACCGAAAAAAACGCTTGGATGCGTTCACACGTTTCGACGATGCCTTGACACAAGGTACCGTCACAGAATAGCGGACGCTGCCGTAAATCGCGTGCAACAAACACTTCTTCGAGCCGGTCAGCGAACATACGAGCTCGCCTAGGCGAAAGCAGGCTGCGTAACGGCCGTCCAAAATGGCGTTCGTAAGTCCAACGCCGGACCGCCGGCAGCAATTCGTCGTTGAGCCATTGAAAAGCATACGCACAGGACCACCAGCCGCGACGTGTAACGTCCCTCCGTGCCCCCATCTCCTCAGGCTGCCATAGCACCACGACCTCACTGTCGCGACAAAGACCGTCAAGTTCTTCGGTGACGTGGAAGATGCCGTGATATCCAGCGTCGAGGTTGTCAGTCGCCGTGGTTAAAAACGGCTTCAAAGCATTCAGACTCGGATCAAAGATATGCCATGCGCTATTGCCTTTCCTCGAATCGTGCGCATAGGCAAACTGCACAATTTCTCGCCAGACGCCTACAGGCAGTGCTGCTATCGCGACACGTGTTCCGCCAGCACCCTTTACGAACGGAAAGTCAGTGGCCTCCCAAGTGCGCTCGAGCTTCATGAGCGATTCTCTGACTATATCAGTCAGGGAGTCGACGACAGTCGCCAGCTCACGAGTCTCCGCATAGGAAAGCGTCATCCGACAGTGTGGAAGGTCAACAATGTAGTCCGCGCCTTCCTGGGGCGCGATGCGGTCGACCACAAAGCCCCGATAGGCCCGGGTGAGTGGAGCGCCCTGCGCGAACAGCATACGACCGAGCAACCATCGGTGATCGAACGTAATCGTGACGCCGCTGGTATCCTCGCGCTTGAACGTAACGGCGCCAGAGGCGGATCCAAAGCGTCCGCCAGGTAGAAACACGCTCAACGAAAACCAGGGGCCGTTGAAACTCCAACTATCTACCGAACTCACGACCTTGCGAATCTCGCCGTCGATGCGCAAACCGTGCTCGTCAGGCTTTGCTTTGCCCACCGAGTCCAGCATCTCCCTCGCGAGCCGGGCCACTGAAGGCCTAGGGTCAAATATGGCCTTGGTCAGTTGCTCGATAAACGCCACCCGCTGCATCCACTCGTTAGCAAAGTGCTGAGCGACGTGGCCTGGGAAGAACTTCGACAATATATCCGGGTAAGGTTGCACCTTCAGCGTCAGGTCGTGTCCATTCCATATGTCCGCTTCGATTCCGGCGTCCTCCAGCTTTTGCTTTTCTGTCACCCAACGGAGGGAAAGCCGCCCGCCGAGATCTTCTTGAGCAACGATAAGTACGAACTTCCGCGCAATCATCTTCCATTCGCCAGCCAAGAAGCGATCGACTGCCTCCCCCATTTTCGACGGCGTGAGCTCATTCCAGCATTTGCATTCGTAGACGACTAACCGCCCAGGCCGCAGGGTCTCATATCCTAATAGGTCGATTCCCCCCTGGCTCGCCCCACTGCCACCAACCCGTTTGCAACCAACGAGCGAATTCTCCTTTTTGAGCAACCACCAACAAAACTGCTCGAACGTCACGTCGTTCATCGCTGAGATATTGAGAACATGGGCGTCAGTCGGCTGCGCTGTCCAAACCGGCGAGACCTCCTGTCCAAAGTCAAGGTGCTCCGGCCAATCTTGCGGAAATGGGAGATCGGAATGCATAAAGTAAGAAGAGATTAAACTGTCATGTTGATCTTCGTTAGAAACTGACCCGGTTAACACTCATTGCCCAAACAGTTCGATCTCGTCGGACTTAAACCATCCCTGTCTAATCATGGCATCTCGCGAAGATGCAGGACCGGCTGCGTAGTAGACAACCGCCAGGCTCTCCTCGGCGCGGCTACATGTCACATAGAAAAGCCGACGTGTCCGGTCGATTGTGGTCTCTTTTCCGGTTGCTTCGTTTTCGAGGTCAGCCTTGCTTTTTCCCTTCCCCCCAAATAGCTTGTCGTAAGCGAACGTAAACCCCCGCGCCTCCTCGTCGCTCACAATGACCATCACCCGCGGAAACTCCAGCCCTTTGACGCCCTGGTGTGTATCGAACTGCGAGACGCCCCTAACATATCGATCGTATTTCTCGATCTGATCAAATGGTGCTTCAAGCGCTTGGCGCCAGTTGCCAAGCTCACCCGCCAGATCGAGGTCTTCTTCCTGACTGGTTTCATTGTCAGCCTCTCCGCCGGCATTGCCCGCGATGGCAACTTTGTCGGCAGTAGCGAACGGCACCAACACGTCGGGGATCGCGAAAAGACGGGTCTTGGCGATATAGGCCAACACCGCGCGTGCCGAGGGCTTCTCATCGGCGGACACGAGCGCCAACAGGCCGTCGCAGGCCACGTTGGCCTTGCTGAGAATGTCGGCCTGCTTGTCGCCCGCCTCCTCTAGCGCCTTTCGCTCAAGGAGTGGTGAGGCTCTGCGAACGATTGCAGCGGCCGCGAAGCGGTCCGACGCGCGCAGCGCGGTCACCAATGGCAAGATCTCGCGCGTGAACAGCCCGATCCCAGCACCCGTTCCTTGGAGGAAGCTTGTCCGGATGCGCTCGACGGAATAGAGCGGCTCGAAAAATGCCTCAAACCCGAAGCGACGAGCCGCCATCAGATGCTCAAGAGCGAGCGTCTTGATCGCTTCGGACCCCTGGGCCCAGTTCCGGTCGCCCGTGATCTCGGCCATTCTGGCGGCGATCGCGGCCTCGGCCGCCGTCTTGTCGGCGGTCCCCTGCGGCACAACGAACAAACGGACGACGCCGGTGCTGGCATCGCTGCGCGGCACCTGTTCTTCACGATCCTCGTCCTGGCGAATTCTGTTGATCAGCTCGATGACTCTGGTTGGACAGCGATGATTCATCCGCTTCCGAGGCCGTGCCCAGCTCTCGGGAATCGCCTCGGCGAGGCGATCCTTCCCGTCAGCATAGATGCGCTGCATCGTATCGCCGAAGAGACCCAGGCAGAAGGCATCACGATATGCCACCTCCACATCTAGCAGTACATCCATGAGCCTGCGGTTCGTGTCTTGGCTCTCGTCGATGAGCAGAATCGGAAAGCGGGTGACCAACAAGCGACGCAGCCCAGGCTTCACGGCCAAGAAATCGGCCGTCATCGATATGACTTCGCTATGACTAAGGGAGTCTCGGGTCCGGTTATCGCCAGTCGGGCTGTAGACGAAGCGTGCGATCGCATCAAGCCCAGCGTGGCGGCGTAGCTTGCTCTCGATCGAGCGGGCGCGATCCGTGGCGGCCTTGCTGCCCGGACGCCCCTTCGCCTGCGCTTGCTCTAGTTCGGCGACATCCTGGAGCAGCCTCGTGGCGAGCCATTGGCGGATGTCCCCGTCATGGCCTGCGATCAGCGACCAGGCAAACGCATGGATCGTTGACACTTCGACGCGTGGGTCGAACTCGAGCCGCTGTTTGATCTCGTCACACGCAGCGT
The DNA here is from genome assembly GCF_011752995.1 of Burkholderia sp. Ax-1724. Classification (GTDB taxonomy): domain Bacteria; phylum Pseudomonadota; class Gammaproteobacteria; order Burkholderiales; family Burkholderiaceae; genus Paraburkholderia. The sequence goes on along the minus strand of NZ_VWWL01000035.1, from coordinate 7,657 downwards.
TGGTGTACGTAATGACGCCAATTTTCTGCCCAGTAAGCGAGAGCCGACGGCCTTGCTCATGGCAGACCCTACGAATTGCCTCTACAAGCGAGCGGGTCTTGCCAGAGCCCGCGCCCGCGTATAAGAAGAAGCTTCTCGGCTTCTCCAGATTCAGACAACCGAGGATCGTCTCGTCGGCCGCTGCATCGAACTGGTCGTCGGCGGCACTCACGTTTCGGCCTGCTCGCCATGTTCTGATTGCTCGGCCTGCTCCTCCTGGACCAAGATCTCGACCTGCTTCTTCTTCAGTTGCTTGAGGAGCCATTCGAGCCCCTCGGCGATATAGCTAGGCACGGCGATGTCGTCGAACTTCTCAACGTCGAGGATGTCTAGCGCGAACTCAGCCTTCTTGCCATTCCTGAGAGCTTGATACATGCGTTCACCGATCGCGGTCGCTCCGCCGCCGGTCGTAATCGCGTCGCGAAACTTGCGTACCAGACCTGCTCCCTCAAGCGCCGAGAAATAGGCAAGGTTCTCGAACGCGAGCGCATCCTCGAAGGTATAGGGGTAGGCTATTTCGGGTTCGACTGCCCCTGGTGGAGTTACAGCCAACGGCGTCTGATAGGCAACGCGTACCGCGAACAGAGGATCGCCGTCTGCGCGCAGCGTCTTGTCCGCGGCATCTGCATCCATGAGCGCATCGACATCCTCGATGCCAGGCACCCAAGTTTTCAACGTCGCGTTGTTCGTCTTCTGATTGGCCCCCTTGGCTGGCTGTGTAGATGTGCCGCCGGTGCCGTCGAGAGTATCGAGGTCGGTGATGATGAGCGTCAGCAGCCCCAGATGGTCAATCAGTGCCTTGAGACGATGCGCGTGGCTGCCGCCGATCTCAAGTAGCGTGATGTAGCACTGGTTGAGTTCGTCATAGTGTGCGCGAATGAAATTGGGGACGAGCATGCGCTCGGCCGGCCCTTCTACGAAGATGGCAGCATCGGCGAAGAACAGATCAGCGTGCTGCGCACGCAGATAGCGCGTAACGAACCGCTCGGTCTCACTTGATGGACCGAACACTTCTGACAGGTTGACGACCGTCGAGACCGGCACGTTGGCCGCCATACCGGCCGGCAGCCGACGGAAATAGCGTAGGCACGAGAAGGGGGTCTCATGCGCCATATGGCTCGAGTGGGTGCTAACTACGAGTTGAGTACGCAGCCTCTTACTCTCGCCCAAATCCTCATGAGCGCGCAGCACAGCATATGCCTTTTTGATAAAGACCTGCTGCACCTGCGCATGGAGATGGGCCTCCGGTTCCTCGACCAGCACCAGATGGAGCGGTTCAATGTCGGTGTTCGTCGTCCCCTTTGACGCCTTGCCAACGCGCATCCACGCGTCGCGGAAACTCATCAGCCGGAAGATCATTGAGATCAAATTCTGATAGCCGAGCCCGTTATTGGCCTCGGGCAATCGGAGGATGGGCATAGTCGCACCATCCTCAGTAATCACATCCACTTCGAAACTGATCGCCGCGCTATGGTTGAGACCGTCAATCGCCTTCAGTCGGGTTGACACACACGGACGGGGATCGGTCACGCCAGGATACCCCATCCCCTCGACCTCGGTGAAGGCTACCTCGAAGCTCTCGGTCAGCCGCTTGTCGAATGCATCTTGAGCAGCCTCGATCGCCTGGAGCGCCCCAAGGTCCTTGGGATCCGGGCCCTTGGTCGGATCGAGATGTTTGGCGTAGTAGCTTCTCAACTGGTCCGACAGACGGCTGCCCGCCGACGCGGCCGGAGTATCCTCGTCATCTCGGCTGGACTGCTCCTCACCGAATCCACGTTGTGCAGGGATGTCGTGCACGCGGATCAGGCCGTTCAGGGGATCTCCCTCGATCGGCAGCGAAGCCGCTGGCAGCGCTTGCGGTCGCGCCTGGGATTTGTCAGGTGCCGCGAGTTTGGCAGGATCGAGTGAATAAGCACGAATTGTGAAATGAGCGGAGAGCTTCTTGCCAAGAAAGTCGACAAGGTTATCCGGCCAAAGCGTGAGCTTGGGAGGGTCTGGCGGGGAATCGGAGTCCTGATGCTCCGACGCCGCTGCGGCAATTGCCGCAGCCCTCATCGCCTCGGCTTCGGCCACGGCGCCCATAAAGTCCTTGAACAACAAGTCGAGATCCTTGGGCTCGTAGCGCAGTCGGACGCCGAGCCTGCCACCATCCCAATCAAGCGTCGGGATCAGGTCACGGACACGATGCATCTCGCCAGTCTCAACATGCAGCCAGAGGTCAAGCGTCGGGAGAAAACGGACCCACGGGGCGACGACCAGATCGACGACCTCCCCAGCATCGCGCGCAGCAATCCAGCTTGTCCCGAGCGCAACGATCGCGGGCAAGTGAGACAGGGTGAAGTCGTGTATTTCAAAGTGGCAGCGGCGCGGCGAAAGAAAGCGGCGCATTGCAAGCATCGCCGATGTTTTGCCACTATTGTTAGCCCCGACGAACAGTGTCGTGGTGGTCGACAGGTCGACGCGTGTCGACAGCAGCTTTCTAAAGTTGGCGATTTCGACGAATTCAATATGCACCCAGCATCTCCCGTGATTCCAGGTATCTTCGCTTCGCTATAAGAGCCGCTATTAAGGATGGTGCCAACCGTAGCGTTGCGTCGCCTAACCGCTCAAAAACTCTGTCGCCCACTGCGATCGGCGCAAACGCAATGCTATCGGATCTGTCGTCCTACTAAAATCGGGGCAATACAAGCAGCCGTTAAGGCGGTCCGTCCAGTGCCATGCTTAAAGCGAATCGCTTCCATCATGTTTTGAAGATAGGCACCACCTCTCTCCGTATTAGCTCGCGTAACTCGCTCTGCCAAGGCTGCGGAACGGATACGACTGCACGCGGTAAGGTGCACCGTTATCGAAAATAACGGGTACTACTTGCTTCAGAAGCTGACGTTCTGAATCTGTCGTGTTCGCGTTCGGGACGGCAATCCGAAGTGTCACCGCGCCAACTGCCATCCTAACCGGCTCCGGGACGTAACGGCTCGCAGTTCCTTAGCCAAGTCCAGCACCAATGGGAACGAGGTCGACTACCGCCTCGTTACGGTCGCTCCTGCAGTAACGACGACGGTTCAACGCATAGAGCCATTGCTATCCGTTCAATGTTGTAGATCGTCACATTCTTCTCGCCCCGCTCCAGCATACCCACATAGGTGCGGTGTACGCCGGCTCGCTCCGCAAGCGCTTCCTGCGACAGACCGAGCGCAATGCGTTCCCGCCTAACATTCTCGGCGAAAACGGTGACAAGGCGGCATTGTGCGGGAGCGACGGACATGCTGCAAATGTCCGTCGTTGCATACTAAGATTCTACATACTAAGATTAGCATTTTCACTCGGAGCGGTGTCAGAAATGCGAGGCCTCGCCCAGTCCCCGAGGCGGTTCTCCCCGGTTCCGACAATAAGTCATCGCGTCCGAACACGGTCACCGTCTCCATGCTTTCAACTCAACGAGCCGGGAAGACCACCAGGCGACATGGCGCCAACTCGTCAAACCGTATCTTCCACTGCAATGCACTGCTGCCTCGAATAGTTCCCGCTTGCTTCTTCATTCACCAAGATCATCTAGGTGGAGAAGATGACGAATTACCTATCGGGGCGTACCTCGTGGCAACACCCGAAGATCTACTTGCCGTCGCGGCACGACGGCAAGCCGACAGGATGCCAGTTAGTTACCTCAAGGAATATGGATGTTAGTAACGGATGCGACGTGGGCCGAGCGTGATGCGGCCAAACAGCAGCTTGTAACGCCCTTTCAGGCGTGGGACTGCGTGGGGTGGACGGACGAACCCCTGAACTTTCTGGTGATCGCATCTCACCACCGACGGGGTGATACATCGCGGCCGGCCGGATGGCTATTGGCTGGCCCCGAAGTCTTGCTCGAGGCGGTTTCGGAGTGCGAGCGAGATAGCTTCCTCGTGTATGTACTGGATCGCGCCACTGATGGTATCGGCCTCCATCTTTACCAGGTCGCAGGCATTTGGCGAGAGCGCGAGCCAAACGCAGGCGACGAACCTTGGAGATGGTATTCGACCAGTCATGGTGAGCTGAGACCGTGCACACGAATTCGGCGCTGTCTTGTATCTCCACCGGAACTGGTAAGCGAGCGGAGTTTTAGCGCTACCGTTGTTGCTGCCAGCCGAGATACTTAACGCTTTCAGGTGACACCAAGACTGCTGATGGCCCCTTTGCGCTCAGATGAGAGAATTTTCTCGCCAAGTAAATCAGTGATCCGTGGCAACGCCGCCGCCCGTGCAAACGGGCGGTCAGGTCCTGTACCATGATTTCGAGGGGTACTGCATCCGGAAGACGTCTGGCAGCGACTAGGGATCGGCCCATACGTGGCCTCTCCCCCGGGACATATGGTGTTCGGATATGCCAGTTTGCTCGACGAAATCCTCGCGCCCTATCCAGACGTGCAGATCGTCATTTCGACAAGCTGGGTTGTTGCCTACGTAACGTCCTTAAGGTCGCACGCCGGTTAGCCAAGCATCTACATCGCTACGTGCGAGCTTTTGCATTGAGGTTTGTCCATGCCTTCTCCAGCCATTCCTGAAGATTTTCCAAGAGAACCTGCCCAAGGCACCGTCGGTGGGTACCAGCCAAAAGTTTTGCTCCGCCGGACCGGTGACAAGCTTATCTCCGGGTTGACCGATGAAGAGCGATCCACCCGATACGATGCGTGCGAAGACCTCGCCCGCCAGCTCGCCTTTTATGTCCACAGGAAACTGGCTGAGAATCAGTCGAGGTCACTGCGTGATGCAATATTCAAGATCGAATCCGACGTAACCGGGAAAGTGTCGTCGGGACAGTGGGATATTACCGCGGCCGAAATTACCTGGCTCATGAAGCGAGTCCGCGAGTTGCTGGCAGAAAAGCTGCAGGATGACTACCCGCGGGACACAAGCGACCAAACGTAATGAAGTAAGACAGCCATGATTCGAGCCCGTCACCCTTCGACCAAGGAATTCCCGACGACGGATCTTGTGCTCAGCCTGCGGCTGCCGGCCGGCACCGACCCCGCCATCGTATCTTCCTTGAAACAAGGTTTGGAGGATTTAGTGGCGACCGTTCTGACGCAAACTCCGTTCGAGGAAGCGATTCTCAAGCGGGCAGACGATCTTGCCACCGCGATCACTGGCGTGTCGGCGCCGGCCACAACCCTGATCGAGGAGCGCATTCGACGTCGGGAGGCTATCCGCGAAATCCTTGCACGAGGCGACTGGCTCACGGCCCGGCAAATTAATGCGCTCCAGGCTGCGCCGCCTGCCAACAGGGCGCGGCCGGCGAGCGATTGGAAGCGCCGTGGCCGCATCTTCGGCGTGTTCATCGGTGGCAGGGAATATTTCGCCGGCTACCAGTTCGATGCGATTGGCCAGCCACTGCCGGTCATCAAGGAAATCCTGGATGCACTTGGCATGGTAGCCGACTCGTGGAAGATCGCCGCTTGGTTTCATTTCGAGAACGGATGGATCTCGGGTACCGGAGAGTATCAAGATCAGCCTGTCTCTCCAATGGATGCCCTTGATCGACGTGACGCCGTGGTTAACGCGGCCAAGCACATGGGCCAAACATATATTGCTTGATTCCTATTCGAATGCCGACGACGTTTGACGCCTATGTGTCGTGGCTAGCCCACGAATCAGAACAATGCCGAATTCGTCTCGGGACTAAGCTACAAGCCGCAGACGACTCCAGTGCTAGGAGTCGGTAGCACGGGCGAAGTTCTGGCGGTCTATTAATCACGGACCACGGTCAATCTCCCTGGGAAACGCGCGACCTGCCATGCGAATGGAGGCGCTCACTCCGCTCCCGATCCACTGCTGGAAGCGGTGAATTCAGGATCTCTTTGGTCAGATTCCGGGTCTGGGCGTTATAGGCCCAACGGGCGAACTGCTCGAGCAGACTGCTGTTCTCGGCAGCAAGCCGCTGATTTTCCGCTTCCAGACGTACAATCCGCTGTAGGGCGGCCTGCAACTCCGGTGAAACCGTTTCGTGAGACTGCTCATCCGGTTGCCGTGACAACTGTTTTTTTCTTACGGTAAAGGCGAGCCGAATACGCTCGTGGCGATGAAGTGCCTGCCGCGTGTATTTGAGGCCCGTGCGCTTCTCGATAGCATCGATGAGGGCCTCCCAACTTAGCTTGCCGCTCCAGCCATCGAGCACCTGGACGATGGTTTCAATGACCTCATCACCCAGGTTTTTTTCTCTCAATCGAGTCATTTTGTCTCATCCCTAATGGTCGGCGAGGAATCTGCAATTACTGGCACCGGCAGCGATGCGCGGGCTTGCTTGGCTTGGTCGAGCCGGGATGGAATGTCTGTAGGTACGGGCTGAATAATTGCACCGCGAGGCACGAGCGGGTTATCCAATATGTTGAGCAGCGCCGTAATCTGGGCCAGCTGGGCTCGATGGTGCTCGGCCTATTGCTTCGCGCCGAGTTCGCCCTCGGTTTCCGCCCGCTCTGCCATCTCCACCAATCGAGTTATCTCCTGGTGTGCTTGACGGATGTGCTTCTCCTTCTCCGACTCGCCCTTTATGCAAACCTGTTCACTGCAGTTGAGGCAGTCGCGGTGCATCTGACACGGAGACATCACAAAATCGTGAATGCAGTATCCAAAGGCCGTCGTATGCGCCGTCGGCACCTTCAGCCGTGAAAATTCGTCCCGTGTGATAAGTGCTGACCGAGAACCCTTGGCCAAGGGCCCGAACATACGCGCGTCATCGCCAATCGCCTCCCGGATTCGCGCAACAACGGTGTCAACTGTCTCGTGGTCGTAGTACTTGTTCTGCCTGACATCCTTGCGCCCAGACCATTTGGCAATGTCAAGCTGGCTCATACCACCTGATTGTGCCAAGGTGTTGAGGTAGTGGCGGAACTGGTGGGTAGTCACGCGCATGGGGCTACCGTCTGGTTCAAACAGTCCGCAACGCTCGAAAATGGATTTGACACTTCGTTTCGAACCAGCTCCCAGACGAACATAGATCTTATCTTGGCTGACTGGCTCGATAACACAGCGCAGTCGGGTGAGCGTTGCGTGCAGCGCGTGGCGCTGAATCACAAACAGCGCTTCACTGTATTTAAGCCTAGTTGGCTTGTGCAGATAGGGGAATCCGTCAGGTAGCATCCGGAGGACCGCCGATTCCAGGTCTGCAAACCGAACACGGAGCTTTTGGCGCCGCTTTTCGAAGGGAACGTTATGGTTCACACACCACTGCCGAGCGCACGCACTATGGACCGGGCCCGCAAATAGGATCTCGTTAATATCGGCCATCGACAACCATAGTTGCTCCCGCAGGTGTGCTGTCGCTTTCGTCAGGTAAAGCATCCCCGGGTTCTTTTCATACCACTTGGCGACCTCTCTAGCCTCATCGGTAATTCCACGAATTCTGGCAAGCGCTTCCTCGACTACCCCCGACATCGATGAGATGACCCATTTCACCATCGGCTCAGCCCCTTTTGCTGGCCACCACCGAAGACCATAGGCGCTTCCATCAGAACCATTCCTGTTGATTTGCACGGAATCCTGACCCACCCTCGGCAGTAATTTGCATCGAATCTTGACCCACGTAGAACACTGACCTGCTCGGCAACGGGCGGGGGAACGGAGTGATCGACGTGGCTATATTGAGC
>NZ_VWWL01000034.1 GCF_011752995.1 Burkholderia sp. Ax-1724 | reverse complement strand
CGGCCACGGCCAGCGGCGCGAACGCCGCGAGCGGCACGGCGAGCGCGGTCTGCAAGGCGAGCCAGCAGGCGAGGCCGCGCATCAGCGGCGACCCGAAGCGCGATCCGCGGCGCGGCGCGGGTGGCGATCCGATGGGCGATCCCAGCCGCCGCGTGCCGCGGCGCGCGAAACAGCGCGAGGGCGATGATCCGGTGGTGCCGCGCCCGTGAGCCGGGCGTTCGAGATTGTCCTTCGCCATCCTGTAGCCCATAGATCAGTCTTTGGTTTTTAGCTTTTTGACGTCCGCCGGACGGCTTTTGAGCGAACTGCGCAGGTCGTCGTAGATATGCTCGAACAGTCCCGCGATGCCGCGCGCGCCGACGCGCAGCACGTGCGACAGGCCGCGCAGCGGCGTGTCCTGCTCGCGGCCCTCGGCCCAGCCGGTCCACGCGTCCGCGCGCGCGAACGTGGTCTTGACGAACTCGTACTCCTGCTCGCGCGACAGCGACGAGAAGCGCAGCCCCACGCGGCCCGCCTCGCTGAAGCTGACGGTGGCGGGAAACGCGTATTCCTCGTCGCCGCGAAAGAGCGACACGGTCACGCGCTCGTGCATCGGCACCTCGATGCGGTTGGGCAGCGCCACGCCGACGCCGCCTTCCGAGTAGTCGATCGTTTCGCAGGCGAGCGTGCGGCCGGTCGAAAACTTCAGCATGACCGGCATCTTCATCGCGACGCGGTGCACCGCGCGGATCTGCCGGCGCTCGCTCGCGGCGGCCACGCTCGCGCCGAGAATCAGCATGTTGTAGCCGGTCCACGCGAGGTTGAGCAGCGTCGTCTCGACGATGCTGCGCACGTGCCAGTTCAGATAGATATGCACGAGGCCCGCGATGAAGCCGAGCAGGTTCAGCAGCAGCAGGAACAGATACGGCCGCGAGATCGACCAGTCGAAGTAGTTCTTCTCGATCTGCCCGCCCTTGGCCGTCACGTTGAACTTGCCGAGCTTCGGGTTGATGAGCGCGAGCAGCGTCGGCGCGGTGATGTACGAGGCGAGCACCGACTCGTACACCTCGGCCCAGAACGAATGGCGGAACAGGCGCTGCATGCGCGAGTTCGTAATGCTCGCGTGCATCATGTGCGGCATCGCGTAGATCGCGATCGTGCTGGCGGCGGCCTCGATCACGTGCGCGCCGAAGAACAGGTACGACAGCGGCGCGGTCAGGAACACGAGGCGCGGCACGCCGTAGAAGAAGTGCAGCATGCCGTTCAGATAGCAGAGCCGCTGGCCGAGCTTCAGCCCGCGGCCGGTGAGCGGATTGTCGATGCGGAAAATCTGCGTCATGCCGCGCGCCCAGCGGATGCGCTGGCCGATGTGGCCGGACAGGCTTTCGGTCGCGAGACCGGCGGCCTGCGGAATCGCCAGATAGGCGGTGGTGTAGCCGAGCCGGTGCAGCTTCAAGGCCGTGTGCGCGTCTTCGGTGACGGTTTCGACCGCGATGCCGCCGATCTCCTCGACCATACTGCGGCGCAGCAGCGCGCACGAGCCGCAGAAGAACGTTGCGTTCCACAGGTCGTTGCCGTCCTGCACCAGGCCGTAGAACAGCTCGCCCTCGTTCGGCACCTTGCGGAAGGTGCCGAGGTTGCGCTCGAACGGGTCGGCGGAGAAGAAGTGGTGCGGCGTCTGCAGCATCGACATCAGCTTGTCGCGCAGGAACCAGCCGAGGCCGATCTGCAGGAACGAGCGGGTCGGAATGTGATCGCAGTCGAAGATCGCGAGGTATTCGCCGTTCGTGATCTTGAGCGCCTCGTTGATGTTGCCGGCCTTCGCGTGGCGGTTGTGCGTGCGGATCGTCCAGTTCACGCCGACTTCCTCGCAGAACGCCTTGAACTCGGGGCGGCGGCCGTCGTCGAGCACGTGGATCGACAGCTTCTCGACCGGATAGTCGAGTGCGAGCGCGGCGTAGATGGTCGGCTTCACGACGCCGAGCGGCTCGTTGTAGGTCGGGATGAAGACGTCGACAGTCGGCCATTCGTCGCGGTTGGCGGGCAGCGGCAGCGGCTTGCGCTGCAGCGGCCATGCGGTCTGGAAATAGCCGAGCATCAGCACGAGCGTCGAATAGACCTCGGCGGTGACGAGCAGCAGACCCCAGGCGGCGTCGAGCGGATGCTCCCAGTAGGTGGTCTCGGTGAGGCGCCAGTACATATAGCGGCCCGAGGCCACCAGCGACAGCATGATCATCACCATCGTCGCGTAACGGCCGGGCAGGCGGCGAAACAGCAGCGCGAGCAGGAAGCAGCAGGTCGCGAAGGTGAGCTGCTGGGCGAAGCCGAGCGGCACCGTGAACACGAAGTACAGCATGTACAGCGCGAACAGCGTGACGAGCCCGGTGACGATGCGGCTGTTCCAGAAGCGCGCGTCGATGAAGCGGGCGAAGCGCGAGGGCTCGCTGCCCTCGGGCTCCCGCGAGGCAGCGGGACGGCTCATGCGACGCTCCTTGGCGCGGCGATCGCGTCGACCGCCGCCGCGAGCCATGTGCCGCACGAACGGAAGTCCGCGGCGGCCTGGCTCAGTGGGTCGTAGTGAATCAGCGTGGTGTCGCACGCGAGCGCTTCGCCCACGCCTTCGTCGAGATGGATCACGCCCGGGAAGACGCGCGGGCCGAGCATCTGGCGCAGCACCTTGAGCACGTCCTTGGTCAACTGGCGCGACTGGTCGATCTGGTTGACCACGTAGCCGACGCCGCCGAATTCCGCGCGCGGCGCCGCGTAGGCTTCGATGAGCCGTTCCATCTGCGGGATCGCCGCGTACGAGGCCGCATCGGCGAGCACGGTGTTCAGCGCGAAGGTGGCGGCGGTGAGCGCGGTGCGCACGTAGGCCGACGAACCGGGCGGCGTGTCGACGATGACGATGTCGGACGCCTCGAGCCGCAGGTTCTGCAGCGACTGCGCAAGCCACTGCGGATGCTGGTCGATGTAGGCCTCGAAGCGGCGGCGGTCGTCCTCGAGCACGGCGCCGTAGGGCAGCACGGTCACGCCGTCGACGCCGTCGAACATTACCGTTTGCCACGGGTCGCCGGCGAGCGTGGCGCGCGAGAGGCCGTCGATGCTGTCGAGCGGCACGCCGAAGTGCAGACGCAGCGCGTTCTGCGGGTCGAGGTCGAGCGCGATCACGCGCCGGCCGCTGCTCGCGAGCACCGAGGCGAGATTGGCGGCGAGGGTGGTCTTGCCGACCCCGCCTTTGGCGGACACCACCGCAATGACTTTCATGAGCGACGCGGACCGTTGTTGAGCCACGAGGGGCGGGCGCCGGGCGCGGCGGGGCTGGCTGCGAGGGTCTGTGCCGGTGTTTGCGCTTGTGCCGGCGTTGGTGTCGGTATCGCGGCGGCTTGCGCGGGCGTGCCGCGCAGACGGTCGAATACCGATTGCAGCGGCGGGGGCGCGTGAGCGGCCACCGCCGGTTGTTGCGGGGCGGTGAAGAGTTTGCCGAGGATCGAGGCGGGTTGGGCGGGTTGCGTGGGTTGTGTTGCTTGGGCCGGTGCGGTGGCGTGCGCCCATGCGGGGGCGGCCGGCTGTGCGGGTTGTGCCGGCTGCGCGGGGTATTGCACGGATTGCGCGGATTGTGCCGGCGGAATCGGTTGCGGCGCAGTTGGCGCCCGGAACTGCGGCGCGGACGACGCGCTTGCGTGCGGCATCGCAGTTGGCGTGACGGCTGGCATCGCGGGCGGGATCGGTGCGCTCGGTGCTGCCGACGCGGTGGTGGTTCCCGATGCGTACCAGGCGGGTGCCGTTGGTGCTGGCGGGATCGGCGCGGCAGTGGGTTGGGGCGGTGTTACGGTAGCGGCCGGCGGGATGGGCGCCGTGGGTTGGGCGGCCGTCGGAGCGGCGGCGAAAACCGGCGCGGTTGATGAAGCGATTCCCGAAGCACCAGCCGGTGCAACAGCGGCCGCCGTAACCGCAGCGAACCCAGGCGCCGGGGTCGTGGCCGACACAGCAACCGAAGCCGCCGCAGACGCACCCGCCGCACCAGCACCACTCGCGCCAGCACCCGCACCTTCCGCTTCCGCCCGCGCCAGCGCCTCGTCCTGCGTGCCGAAGCGCCACGACGCGTCGCTCGGCATGACGGGCTTCCCGGCGGCCGCGGCCACCGGTGGAATGTCGCGCCGATGCGGCCGGGCGAAGAGCGGCGCATTCGCGCGCGTCACCGCGGTGTCGTCCTTCAGGGTGGCATCGCGACGCTGCGCGGCCACGGGCTGCTGCGGTGCCGCTTCGCGAGGCTGTCCGATTTCCGGAATCGCCGGTTGCGTCAGATCCAGCGTCACGAGCAGCGGCCAGCGTGTGCGCGCGATGCGCGCATCGTTCTCGCGGCTGATTTCCTGATACGCGTTGGCGTCGCCGCCAAACTGCTCGAACAGTTTTTCGATATCGCTCGATGAACTCATGATGCCGTTGTTTGTAATAGCAGTTTTAGCATGCGCGGCCTCACGGCCTCGGCGGCGGTGTTCCCGTACTCGCCGGCGCCCCTCAGCACCGATGCTGCGAGCACGTACGTTCGTATCAGGCCGGATGACGGCCCAGGCGAAACTCGAGCGCGCTGTCCGCGCCGAACGCGCTCGTCTGCGCGACCGACAGGCCCTGTGCGCCCAACGCGCACATCCACGTCTGGTAGACGCCTTCGAGAAACGCCGGCGTCCAGGCGAGCGCCGCGTCGCCGAATGCCTGGAGCGGCGCGCAGTAGTGCACGATGCGCAGCGCCTCGGCTTCGTCGGCGAGTTCGACGTAGCCCCAATCCATCTCGTGCCAGTAGAGATTCAGCGCCTGCTCCAGCTCGACCGTCGACGCGCATTCGGGCAGCGGATGCGCGGCGGCGAAGCGGCTGCCGACGCGATGCATCAACTGGCGCAGTTCGTCATGCCCGATCTGTGCCTCGAATTCGCTGGCGAGCGCGCTCAGCATGCCGCGCCACTGCGGCGAGATTTGGCGTTGCAGCAGGTAGTCGAGAATTGGGACCATGTTTTCCGGAAGCGATCGTCGTTCAATCCGCATGAGCGGATACAACGGTCGGGCAGGTTGAAAGGCATTTCGGAAATTCGCGCATTGCGTGCCTTACGTCTCTTTTACCGCGCTGTCTAGTCTGTCCGGCACACTTCGGACGAAGTTTACTGAAGGCACTGACTTTTAGCTACTTTCCAATCGTCAGCTTGTACATTGATTGACCTGGATTGGCGGCGACGCAACAGCGTAATTTTTGCCTGTGACGTTCTATTGAAACGTTTTCTCCCGCTGGACGCCGCATGGTGCCTGATTCGCCTTCGGCATATCGGCCGACCATGACGGCCTGTTTCGCGTCTTCGCATTGCGCGCCGGATGCGGTATCGGGGTCGCGCCGGAACAACGTCTGCCGCGCCGGCGCAGGCCGCGCGACGATCGCTGTCACAGGCATGAGGCACAATAGGGCCACGCGCATGGGGATGCGCCGGTAGCGGAATTTTTTTCCGCAGGCTCGTCGGGCGAGCGGGGCGACATGAAAGCGGACAGGCGCGGACCAACAGCCGCCTCGAGGCTCGATGTATGAATCGTCCGTACGCGTTGCAGGAAATAATCGGCGCGAGCCGATCAAAGAGGCCAGCGCAAAGCACGCCGAATGCTTTGCGACGTTGTTCGATTCAAACAGATTGCAATGCTCAATCCACTTACGATTCTGCTGGTCACGGTCTTGTCGGGCGCGATGGCAATGGCCGTGCTCGGCTCGTTATGGCGCGCGGCGATTCCGGGCGTCGGTTGCTGGATTGTGGCAAACGTGTGCGCGATCGTCGCGCTGCTCGCCTTTGCCTCGCAGGGGCACGCGTCGCGCTGGCTGACCTTCGTCGCGGCCAACGGACTGCTTGCCCTCGCCCTGCTGCTCGTGCTCGAAGGCGCGTTGCGTTTTCTGGGGCGGAACACGCGGCCGTGGTGCGCCTATGCGGGCCTCGTGGCGCTGCTCGCCGCCATCGGCTACTGGACCTTCGTCGCGCCGAATTTCAACGCGCGCGTGACGGTCGTGTCGGTGTATCACGCGGTGCTTTATGCGGAACTGTTCGTGCTGATGATGGGCGGGCGTCCCGAGCACCGGCCGCGCTACAGCTATTACTTCATCGCGACCGTGGCGCTGCTGCTGGGCGCCGGGCACGCCTCGCGCGGCATCCTCTACGGCTTCGGCCTGATTGCGCAGACCGATCTGATGCAGGTCACGCCGTCCAATATCGTGTTTCTCGCGGTCGGCGTTCTCGCGCCGCCGTTCCTGTCGATCGGCGTCGTGATGCTCGCGCACGACCGTCTCGCCGAGCGGCTCGAACGGCTCGCCAACGTCGACGACCTGACCGGCGCGCTATCGCGCCGCGCGTTCCTGCAGATCGGCGGCGCGCTGCTGAACGCGTCGCTGCGCAGCGGCTCGCCGGTCGCGCTCGCGATCGTCGACATCGATTCGTTCAAGTCGGTCAACGATACGCACGGTCATGCGGCCGGCGACGAGGTGCTCGGTCATTTCTCGGCGTTCGTCGCGCGCGAGCTGCGTGTCGGCGACGTGTTCGGGCGGCTCGGCGGCGAGGAGTTCGGCGTGCTGTGCCCGGCGACTTCGGTCGCCGAGGCGGTCGTGCTGCTCGAACGGCTGCGCGCGCGGCTCGCGGCGAGCGCGCCGGGTGCGCTGCCACGCGGCCTGCGCTATACGTTCAGCGTCGGCGTGGACCAGCACCGGCGCGGCGAATCGCTCGAGCAACTGATGAGCCGCGCCGATCGTGCGCTCTATGCGGCGAAGGCGGCGGGGCGCAACCGCGTGATGGCGGCGTAGGCGATGTAGGCGGAGCGGCCGCTCGCGGGACGAGCCCGCATCGTCACCTCGCTGCGCGCCGCCGTGAAGTGAGCCATAAATATTTGTAAGATGTTTGCCGTTAACCGTTGGCGGAGTCACCCGAACCCCAGTCCGATACCGTTCTATGTCTGCCATCCCGACGCAGCACCAGCCTGAGCCCGGTTTGCGCGAGCGCTTTCATCGGCGCTCGCTCGAACATCAGCGGCCGCTGTCCACCGTGACGATGGCTTTCACGGTGATCGCGTTCCTGTGCATGGTGGCGGCGCGCGATCTCGCGGGCGGCACCGTCGCGCCGCTCGGCTATCGGCTGCTTTGCGCGCTCGTGCTCGCGCTGCTGGTGCTGGCGATCCCGGGCACGAAGTCGACGTGGCTATTCGGCGCGATCGGCGTCGTGTACATGCAGGTGCTGATCGGCGGACTCGTGCTCAATGCCAGTGGCGTCGCGCATCCGTTGATGTGGCTGTTGCCCGCGCTCGTCGTGATCCCGATCTGCGCGGCGCCGCTGTGGCTGACGCCCGTGCATTTTTTCACCGGCAGCGCATTGTTCTATGCGGTGGCCGTCGCGCTACTGCTGCTCGGCAAGAGCCATCCGCGCGACATCGACGCGGCCGTGTGGGCATGGGTCGTCGCGGTCGGCGCACCGACCGCGGCGGTGTTTCATTTCGGCTTCTACCGGTTCCGGCGCAATCACTTTCTGCTCGAGAGCCAACTGGCGCAGCTCGCCGCAACCGATCCGCTGACCGGCCTGCAAAACCGCCGCGCGTTCGTCAAGCGCGCCGAGGAGCGGCTTGCGATGCTCGCGCCGGACGCGCGCATCAGCGCGATCTTTCTCGACCTCGACAGCTTCAAGTCGCTCAACGACCGCTTCGGCCATGCGGTCGGCGACCGGGCGTTGCACGAGGTCGGGCAGGTGCTGATGGGGCAGGTGACGCCGTGCGACGGCGCGAGCCGCGTCGGCGGCGAGGAGTTCGCGGTGCTGCTCGACGCCGATCTCGTCGGCGCGCTGCAACTGGCCGAGCGGCTGCGCGGCGCGATTGGCGCGATCGAGCGGCCGGACGGTCTTCTGACCGCGAGCTTCGGCGTTGCCGAATATCGGCGCGGCGAAAGCTTCATGGTGCTGCTCGATCGCGCGGACGAAGCGCTGCTGCGTGCGAAGCATTCGGGCAGGAACCGCGTTTGCGCGGAACGTGCCCTGCCGCTCGACGCGCGGCAGCCGACGTTCGGCGGGCTTTCGGCGCAGGACGGCGCGCGGGATGGTGCGCAAGATAGTCAGGGCAGCGAACAAGGCAGTGGCGAGGCGCCGCGCTATCGCTGGGACGGCTTCCATCTGATCTCGCACTTCCAGCCGCTCTACAGCCTCTCGCATCAGAAGCAGGTCGGCTTCGAGGCGCTGTTGCGCGGCGAGCGGGACGACGGCACGCTCGTGCCGCCGGTCGTGATGTTCGCGCCGAAACCGTCGAGCGACGAAGGCGCGCTCGATCGCGCGAGCCATGCGGTACACCTCGGCAACGCATGCCGCCAGTTGCCCGGCGGCGCATGGCTGTTCCTGAACATCCTGCCGGCCACCTTCATCGCCGACGGCTACGCCGATCAGTTGACGAAGATCGTGCGCGGCGCGGGGCTCGAACCCGAGCGCGTGATCCTCGAAATTCTCGAATCGCACGGCGGCAGCGTCGACGATATGTCGCGCGCGGCCGCGCTGTACCGGCGGCACGGCTTTCTGATCGCCGTCGACGATTTCGGCGCGGGGCAATCGAATCTCGACCGGCTGCTGCGGATTCGCCCCGACCTCGTCAAGCTCGACGGCGAACTGATCCGCGCGACCATGCAGCATACGCAGCAGCCGATCCTGCCGACGCTCGTGTCGCTGCTGCATCAGGCGGGCATGCTCGTCGTCGTGGAGGGCGTCGAGACTGCCGACGAGCTGATTCTCGCGGTCGAGTCGAACGTCGATTTCGCGCAGGGCTATCTGCTTGGCCGGCCCGCGAGCGAGATTGCGTCGCCCGAGTCGGTGCGCCGGCAGATCGACGATGCATTCGACGTGATCGCGCAGGGGCGCGCGCATCAGCATGCGTTGTTCGAATCCGAGGTGGAGCCGTACCGGCGCGAACTGCGGCGCGCCGCCGATGCGTTGCTCGCCGGCGCCGCGATGGCCGACGCGTTCGAGGCGCTCGCGCGCCTCGAACACAGCATCAGTTGCTTCGTGCTCGACGAGACCGGCCGGCAGATCGGCCACGAAGTGCGCGGGCCGGCATGGAGCGAGGCCATGGCGTCGCTGCAGCCGGTCGCGAATCCGTACGATGCGCGCTGGGACCATCGGCCGTACTTCCGCAATGCGGTGCTGATGCCGGGCGAGGAGATCACGAGCAGTCCGTATCTATCGCTCGCGTGCGGGGGACGGCCCTGTATCGCGGTGACGCTGGCCGAGCATCTTGCTGCCGGGCGGTGTGTGATCGGTGTCGAGCTCGACTGGTCGGCGCGCGGGTTGCCGTGGCCGGGGCGGGATTAACGCCTTGGATACCCGATGCATGCTCAAGTCCACGTTGGGTGCCTGCCCGTAGCCGCTCTGTATCTGCGCAATATCCCGTTCAATACCCACCCTTAACCGCCGCCGCCACAGCCGGCGCATTTCTATACGACGCCGCGAGATCCGCGGCCGCGCGGCTCAGCAGACCCGTATCGGTGCCGACTGCGACGAAGCTCGCGCCGGCCGCGAGATATTCGGCGGCAAGCGCCGGGTCGGGCGCGAGCACGCCTGCTGCCTTGCCCGCGCCGCGCACGGTATCGATGCCGTGGCGAATCGCGTCGCGCACGCGCGCGTCGCCCGGCTTGCCGAGTAGACCCATCGACGCGCTCAGATCCGACGGCCCGAAAAACACGCCGTCGACACCCTCCACACGCGCGATTTCCGCGAGATTGTCGAGGCTCTGCACGGTTTCCGCCTGCACGATCACGCACAATTCCTCGCCCGCGGTGTGCAGATAATCGGGCACGCGATTCCAGCGCGACGCTCGCGCGAGCGCGCTGCCGACGCCGCGAATGCCCTGCGGCGGATAACGCGTGGCCGCGACCGCGTCGAGTGCCTGCGCGGTCGTGTCGATCATCGGCAGCAGCAGCGTTTGCGCGCCGATGTCGAGCAGTTGCTTGATCAGCGCGGCGTCGCTGCGCACCGGTCGCACGACCGGATGCGACGGGTACGCGGCCACCGCCTGCAATTGCGACAGTGTGCTGCGCACGTCGTTCGGCGCGTGCTCGTTGTCGATCAGCAGCCAGTCGAAGCCGGCGGTGGCGAGCAATTCGGTCACGTACGCGTCGGCGAGCGCGGCCCACAGGCCGAATTGCGGCTTGCCCTCGGCGAGCGCGCGTTTGAAGGGGTTGTTCGGCAGGACCATGTCGATGCTCTCAGATGAAATTCAAACCGATGCCGCCGAGCGGACCATAGTCGACGTGAAACGTGTCGCCGGCGCGCGCCGGAATCGGGCTCGTGAACGAGCCGCTCAGGATCACGTCGTGCGCGTTCAATGATTCGTCATACGGAGCAATCTTGTTCGCGAGCCAGGCGACGCCGGTGGCCGGATGGTTGAGCACGGCTGCCGCGAGTCCGCTTTCCTCGACCGCACCGTTTTTATAAAGCAGCGCGCCGACCCAGCGCAGATCGACGTCGAGCGGACGTACGGGCCGGCCGCCGAGCACGATGCCCGCGTTCGCGGCGAAGTCGGAGATCGTGTCGTAGACCTTGCGCGGTGCGTGCGTCTCGCGATCGAACTGCTCGATGCGCGCGTCGATGATCTCGACGGCCGGGCTCACGTAAGCGGTCGCGTCGAGCACGTCGAATAGTGTGACGCCGGGGCCTTTCAGCGGCTTGCTCAGCACGAACGCGAGTTCCACTTCGACGCGCGGCGCGATGAAGCGGTCCGCGCGAATGTCCTGGCCGTTTTCGATAAACATGCTGTCGAGCAGCGGTGCATAGTCGGGTTCGTCGATCTGCGACGAGCGCTGCATCGCGCGCGAGGTCAGGCCGATTTTTCTGCCCTTGATTACGCGGCCCTCGGCGAGCTTGAGCCTGACCCATTCGCGCTGGATCGCATAACCGTCCTGCACGGTCATCTGCGGATATTGCGCGGAAAAATGACGCAATTGCGTGCGGGTCTTCTCCGCGCGATCGAGTTGCGCCGCGAGATCGCGGATGGTCTGTTCGTCTAGCATGGTGAGATTCTCGGCTCTTTGCTTTTAGCTCTTGCGTTTAACCCCGCGCTTTTAACTCCGCTCCTAACCCTTCAACCGCGCGTGCAGATTGTTATGCTTCCAGGTGCCCGCTTCGCTGAACTCACTGATTTCGAGCGACAACGCGAGCCCGTGCTGTTCGAACTCCGTGGCGAAGTGCTGCTTGATCCGCGCGAAGAGCGCATCGCCGCTCGCCTTCCTGACCGCTTCCGAACGGCCCGCGGCAATCTTCAGGTTCGCGTGCAGGAACGCGGCGTCGGGCCGGCCGTCGGCGATGCAGTACTGCTCGCAGCGCAACGCGCGCACGCGAATGCCGCCGAGCGGAAACACGCGCTCGCCGTTCTCGCGCTGCGCATCGAGGCACTGCGCGAGGTCTTTGCATAACTGGCCGATGCGTTGTGCGTCGGCGAGATTGGCGCTGTATTCGAGTGTCAGATGGGGCATGGCGATTCCTTTGCGAGTGTCAGACGGGTAGCGGCGTAACCGGGAAGATCGCGTTGATCTGCCCCGTGCCCGAACTGCCGAAATACGGCGTGACGACCTCGGCCTTGCCGTCGTAGCGATCCCAGCCGAGCGCGCCGAGCAGCATTGCGGTGTCGTGCATGCCGCCTTCGCCCCAGCATTTTTCGTTATAGAGCGGCAGCATGTCGCAGAACGTCTTCCAGTCGCCGGTTTCCCACAGACGCACGACGCTGCGGTCCATCTGTTCGAGAAACGGGCTCCATACCTTGTGCATGAATTGTTCGGCCGTGCCGTTGTTCGCGAAGTGGTGGGAGAGCGAACCGCTCGCGAGAATCGCGACCGTGCCGTCGTAACGCTCCTCGATCGCGCGGCGCACCGCGAGACCGAAACGCGCGCTCGTTGCGAGGTCGTGCCACATGCACCAGCCCGCCACTGACACGGTCTTGAAGTGCTGGTCGCTATTCATGTAGCGCATCGGCACCAGCGTGCCGTATTCGAGTTCGAGCGTGGTCTCGCTGTGCGCGCGGCTTTTCACGCCCATTTCGTTGGCGACGTCCGCGATCAGATGGCCGAGCCCGGCATTGCCGGGGTAGGCGTACGGCATGTTTCTGATGAAGTGCGGCAGTTCGTTGCTCGTGTACACCCCTTCGAATTGCGGCGCGCAATTGATGTGGTATTCGCTATTCACGAGCCAGTGCACGTCGAAGACGACGATCGTATCGACGCCGAGTTCGCGACAGCGCCGGCCGATCTCATGATGACCGTCGATGGCGGCCTGGCGGCAGCCCTTGTGCGGACCGTCGAGTTCGGACAAATACAACGACGGTACGTGAGTGACTTTTGCTGCCAACGCGAGTTTGCCCATCGCGATCTCCTTTGTCGGCCTGGCGTCGCGCGGCGTGTGCCTGCGCGGATGCCGCCGTGGTCAAACGCCCCAGCGCGGAATGTGATGCGAGCCGAGCGACACGCAGACGTTCTTCGGTTCGAGAAACACTTCGTAGCTCCAGGTACCGCCTTCGCGGCCCACGCCCGAGGCTTTCGTGCCGCCGAACGGCTGGCGCAGATCGCGCACGTTCTGACTGTTGACGAAGCACATGCCGGCTTCGACGGCGGCGGCCACGCGCAGCGCGCGGCCCGTGTTCTCGGTCCAGATGTAGCTCGACAGGCCATACGAAATATCGTTGGCGAGACGGATCGCCTCGGCTTCGTCGTCGAACGGAATCAGGCAGGCGACCGGTCCGAAGATTTCTTCCTGCGCGATGCGCATGCGATTGTCGACGTCGACGAATACGGTTGGCATGACGAAATTGCCTTGACGCAGTGTGGCGGGCAGAGCGGGCGTATCGAGCCCGCCGCAGGCGAGCGTTGCGCCTTCTTTCGGGCCGAGTTCGATATAGCTGCGCACTTTCGCGAGATGCCCCTGGCTGATCATCGGGCCGACGATCGTGCTGTCGGCAAGCGGATCGCCCACGCTCAGACGCTTCGCACGCTCGATGAAGCGCCCGGCAAAGCGCGCGTAAATGGAGCGCTGCACCAGAATGCGCGAGCCCGCCGTGCAGCGCTCGCCATTGTTCGAGAAGATCATGAATACAGCGGCGTCGAGCGCGCGCTCGAAGTCGGCGTCGTCGAAGATCACGAACGGCGATTTGCCGCCGAGTTCCATCGAGAACTTCTTGAGGCCCGCGGTTTGCACGATGCGATTGCCCGTTGCCGTCGAACCCGTGAACGACACCGCATGCACGTCGCGATGCGCGACGAGCGGTTCGCCCGTTTCCTTGCCGAAGCCGTGCACGACGTTGAGCACGCCCTTCGGAATGCCCGCTTCGAGCGCGAGCTGGCCGAGCATCGACGCGGTGAGCGGCGACAGTTCGCTCATCTTCAGCACGGCCGTGTTGCCGAATGCGAGGCAGGGCGCGACTTTCCACGTGGCCGTCATGAACGGCACGTTCCACGGCGAGATCAGCGCGCACACGCCGACCGGATGGAACAGCGTGTAATTCAGATGCGAATCGGTCGGGTACGTATGGCCGTCGACGCGCGTGCACATCTCGGCGAAATAGCTGAAGTTGTCGGCGGCGCGCGGCACGAGCTGCTTGCGCGTTTGCGAGATCGTCTGGCCGGTGTCCTTCGTTTCGGTTTTCGAAATTTCCGGTACGTGCTGCGTAATCAGTTCGCCGAGCTTGCGGATCAGCTTCGCGCGCTCGGCGGCGGGCTTCGCGGCCCACGCGGGGAACGCGTTCTTCGCGGCGCTCACGGCCGCGTCGACTTCCTTCGCACCGCCGCGTGCGACTTCGGCGAGCACATCCTGGGTGGCCGGATTGACGGTTTCGAAGTACTCGTTCGAGGCGCACGCTTCGCCGTTGATCAGATGGTCGATCGTCATTGCGTTGTCCTTTTCCTGTTCGCTGCGGATCACGCGCGGCCGAAGTCCGCGTCGGATGCGATCGTATTCACGAGACGGCCGAGGCCGTCGATTTCGCAGACGACTTCATCGCCCACGTCGACGTTGACGATGCCTTCGGGCGTGCCGGTCAGGATCACGTCGCCGGGCGCGAGCGTCATGAAGCCGCTCAGATATTCGATCAGTGCGGGGATGCCGGTGACGAGATCGCGCGTGTTGCCGCATTGCTGGCGCGTGCCGTTCACGAAGGTGCGCAGTTCCAGCTGGTTGACGTCGGCGATGTCGGCCGCGTCGACGAACCAGGGGCCGAGCACGGTGCCGCCGTCGCGATTCTTCACGCGCAGGTTCGGGCGATAGTAGTTTTCGAGGTAATCGCGAATCGCGTAGTCGTTCGCGATCATGTAGCCGGCCACGTGCTGCATGGCGTTTTCACGCTCGACGTTGCGCACGGTTTGGCCGATCACGACCGCGAGTTCGCACTCGTAGTGCATGAACGCGACGTCGGCGGGACGGCGCGTGACGCCGCGATGGCCGAGCACCGTGCCCGGTCCCTTCAGAAACACGAGTGGCTCTTCCTGCTTGCCGAACTGCAATTCCTTCGCGTGCTCGGCGTAGTTGAGGCCGAGCGCGAAGATCGTGCCGACTTCGATCGGCGCGAGCCAGACCACTTCGTCTTCGCGGCGCACGCGGCCGTCGGCGAGACGCACGCCATGTTCATACGGATAGGCTTGGTGAATCGCTCCCGCGTAGGCAACCCGGCCGCGCATCATGACGGTTCTCCGTTGTGACGATGCGCGCCGACGAACGAGACGACGAGCGGCGGCAGCGTGCCGATCGACAAGGTGGCCGTGTCGCCGCTGCGCGCGACCGGCGAGCCGTGGGGCACGCCGAGCGTGATGACGTCGCCCGCATCGAGCGTCATGAAGTCGGTGACGTCGGCGAGCAGTTGCGCGACGTTGCGTAGCGACGACGCAGTGTTCGCGGTGAACGGCGGCTTCGCATCGTTGAGCGACACGCTGATCTCGAGCGCATCGGGCGTTGCGACGTGGCGTGCGGCAACGAGCGCCGGGCCGATCACGCAGAAGCCGTCGCGGGCGCGCAGGCGCACGTTCGGGCGGTACACGTTGGTATGCGGCACGCTCAGATCGCCGATCAATGTGTAGCCGGCGATATAGTCCGCCGCGTGTTCGGCGCTCACGCGCGTCGCGGTGCGGCCGATCACGATGCCGAGCGACGCGCCGACTTCGACGCCGGGCGCATCGTCCGGCACGACGACGCGCGCGCGATGACCGGCGAACGTGTTGCGCGGTTTCAGATAGAGCACCGGCGCTTGGGGCGGCGCCTTGTAAGGCGCGGCGTTCACCGCATCGCCGAGCGCCGCGAGCGCGGCGCGGTCGTTCAGCAGCGTGCCGTAGACGGCGCCGCCCACCGGCGCGCGGCATGTGATGCCACGCGCGAGCAGCGCGGCTGCGGCGTGGGCGTCCATCTCGCGAGGCAGCGCGTCGCCTTCGGGATGCAGCAGATGATCGGCAAGGGCAAACATGAATGCGCGGCCTCGTGGAAGAAATCCCGGCGAACGTTCTGGCGGTCGTTCGACGAAAACACTAATATGTTAGCAGTATCGTGCTTGATATGATGCACGGTCAATAGGCTGTTGGTTGATCGCGGGTTTTCCCTTAAGCTTCGAGAACCGCTCTCAATTCCTCGTCAATATGTCCGCTGCGTCCATCCGAGTTTTGCACCGCAATCTGCCGATGCTGCTGCTACGCGCCCGCGAAAAAATGATGCAGCGCTTTCGTCCGCTGATCACCGCGCATGGGCTGACCGAACAGCAATGGCGGGTGATACGCGCACTCAACGAGCATGGTCCGATGGAGCCGCGCCATATCTCCGATATCTGCACGATTTCGAGCCCGAGCATGGCCGGCGTGCTCGCGCGCATGGAGAGCATGGAGCTCATTACCAAGGAGCGTTTTGCCGAAGATCAGCGCCGCGTGCTCGTGTCGCTGACCGATACGAGCGTCGAACTCGTGCGCGTGATTTCGAAGGACCTCGAGGCGCACTATCGCGAACTCGAACGCAAGGTGGGGCCGGAGATCGTCGAGCGCGTGTATCGCGCGGTGGACGACCTGCTCGCCGGTTTGTCGGAAGAGGACGAGTGACGGTACTGTACGGTTGAGTCGCTGCCCACGCGGTACCGGTCGTCATCGCGTTTCTAATCGACGCTACTGCCGTACGAGGTAAAGTGGCGGCTTCTGCCGCGTTGGTTCTGCATTTGCGCCGATGCGTCGCCGCTTTCATTCGATTTCCGGAAGAGAAGTCCCATGTCGTTGCCTCCCGAGTTGCCTTCTGAATTGCCCGCTACGTCATCGACGAATTCGACGATGAACTCATCGATCAACGACGCCACGCCGCAACAAAACCCGCTGAAACAGGCGGTATTTCTGCACACGGGCTGGCGCAGCGCGGGAACGTGGGTCTGGTCGCGCTTGCGCGAACTCGAGCGCGCGACCGGCTTCTACGAACCGCTCAGCAACGTGCTGGCCGAACTGAGTCTCGCCGACGTCGCGGCGTCGCGCCCCACGCTGACCTCGGGGCATCCGCCGCTCTCGACGCCATACTTCGACGAATACCGCCCGTTTCTGCGTGAGAACGCGCGCGGCGTGGCCGGCTACGACCGGCGCTTCAGTCTCGACCGTTTCGGCCACGCGCCCGATGCGCAATTTCCGGCCCTGCACACGTATCTGCGCAATCTGTGCGAGCGCACCGCCGAACAGCGGCGCGTGCCGGTCTTCAAGTTTTGTCGCTCGGGCGGACGCCTGCCGTGGTTCAGGCAGGCGTTTGCCGACGCCATGCACGTGGGCGTGCTGCGCAATCCCGCATCGCAATTCGCGTCGGGTTGGCTGCTCAGGCAGCAGTGGAGCAATCCGTTTTTCGTCGCGGCGCCGTTTCGCGTGCTCGGACTGAATCAGTCGGACCCGCTCGTGAAAGAGGTGCTCGGGCTCTGCGGCGCGAGTCTGCCGCCGCTCATGGCGTCGATGCCGGACGACGCCTATGCGATGGCCTGCGAGCAATACGCGCGCACGGTGGAAGGCGAGAACGCGTATCGCGCCTTCGTCGCGTTGTGGATGCTTTGCGCGTTGCGCATGGGGGAGGGTGTCGATCTGCTGATCGACATGGACCGGCTCGGCCAGTCGCGCGAATACGCGGCGAGCTTGCGCGCCGGCTTCGACGCGCAATGCGGTTTGGCGCCCGATTTCACGAGTGCGCGCGATCTGGTCGAAGAAACGCGGCGCGGCGCGGCACGGATGAAAGGCATCGACGGTGGGGCGATGCGGGTCGTGCATTCGGCCGCGCTGAAATTCCTGAAGGCGCAGGGTGGTATCGACGCGAGCTTCGTGGAAGCGGTCCGCGAAAAAATGGTGCTGGCGAACGAGCTGACCGAAGCGTGGCGTTAAGCGTGGAGTCAACCCGTCCGTAGGCTTGTGCGGCCGCTCAGTGCAACTTGCTCAGGGCAACCGCGCGACCGTGCAACGTCAGGCCGCCGCCGACACCGCCGCGCGCAGCCCGAGCAGATAGCTGTCCACGCCGAACCCGCAAATCTGTCCCTTGGCGATCTCTGCGAACACCGACAGATGGCGGAACGGCTCGCGCGCATGAATGTTCGACATGTGGATCTCGACCACTGGCACCGTCAGGATCGCGAGCGCGTCGCGAATGCCGTAGCTGTAATGGGTCCACGCGCCCGCATTGATCATCACGCCGTCGGCGTTGTCGAGGAACGCCTTGTGGATGCGCTCGCACATCTCGGCTTCGCTATTGGTCTGAAAGCTCTCGACGCGCACGCCGAGTTCGTCGCCGAGGACGCGCAGACGCTCGTCGATTTCGGCGAGCGTGATCGTGCCGTATTGCGCGGGGTCGCGCTTGCCGAACATGTTGTGGTTGATACCGTGCAACATCACGAAGGTTTTCATTTAGCTTTAGCGTATCTGAATGGTGAATTGAAGGGTTGCAGCCTGCCTGCGCATTTTAATGCGCGGCCGCCGCCGTGGACACCGTTTCGACGACCGAGCCCGTTCTGGCCGCCTCGACGATCGCCTCGGTAATGCGCAGATTCTGCAAGCCGTCGCGCGCGCTGACGAGCGGCGGTTCCTCGCGACGAATCACGCGCACGAAGTGTTCGAGCTGCAGCTTGAGCGGATCGTCGCGCGTCATTTCGGCAACGCTGACGTCGAACGGCTTCCACCACGAACGGTCCTCGGCCTTGCCGTAGGTTTTCAGGCGCATCGTCGGCACCGAGAGCGAGCCGAACGTGCCGGCGATCACGTAGCAGTCTTCATCGGCATACGACGGGTACGCCTTGTTTTCCTGCGAGGTCTGCTCCCAGCTGCGCGCGCTCGCGGCCGTGTCGGACAGCATGAAGCTGCCGAGCGCGCCGTTGGCGAAGCGCAGGTTGATCGCCACCGTGTCTTCGACCGGAAAGCCGCGCGTCGCATGCGACGAGAAAGCCTGCACCGCGACGATATCGCCGCACAGCATGCGCAGGTTGTGCACCTCGTGAATCATGTTCAGCAGAATCGGGCCGCCGCCCGGCTGGCGCCGCCATTCGGCGTCGGCGAAATACTCGTCGGGCTTGAAGAACACCGCGCTGCCCATGACCGCGACGAGCTGGCCGAGCCGGCCTTCGTCGATCAGCTGCCGCGCGCGCGCCATGATCGGGCTGTGCGCGCGATGATGGCCGATCAGCAGCGGCACGCCGCTCGCGTCCGCTTCGGCCACGAGCGCCTCGGCTTCCTCGACGCTCGGCGCAATCGGCTTTTCGAGCAGCGTCGGCACCCGGGCCGCGAGACAGCGCGAGGCGTGCTCGACGTGCAACTGGTTCGGCGTCGCCAGAATCACGCCGTCGGGACGGTCGCGTTCGAGCAGTTCGTCGAGCGTGCGGTAGAGCGGCACGCCGGCCTCGGCCGCGATCGCGGCGGCGGCGGGTGAGGGGTCGACGATCGCCGAGAGCATGCCGGTGGCGCTGCGTTGCGCGACGGCCATATGCGCGCGGCCGATGTAGCCCGCGCCGGCCACGGCGATCCGGGTGCTGTTCATGAAGCGGTTCCTCTGAAGTCGGTGCAATGAAGTGGGTTTAAAAAAATCCGTTCGAGCCCAGGTTCAGGTTCAAGCTCGGGCTCGAGTTCAGGTTCAAGCCGGGGCTCAGGCAACGGCCTTTTTCGCGTCGGCCATGCTTTGTGCGCGCATCGTCTCGTAGCTCTGCTTGTCGATCGGCACCGCGTCTTTCTCGCCGAGGTCGCTGAGCTTCACGCGGAAGTTTTCGCGGGTGTTCCACGCGGTGATCGCGCAGACGATCGTGATGCCGAACGTGATCGCGCCGATCGTGAGCGGCACGTTGTTCGATCCCGGCGGCGCGACGTAGGCGAACAGCGCGGGCAGCAGCGCGGTGATCGTCGTGCCGACGTTCTGGCCGATCGCCATCGCCGAGACGCGCGAGCGGGTCGGGAACAGTTCCGGATAGAAGCTCGGGAAGATCGCGTTGTAGCCCTGGTAGATGACGCCCCACATCAGGATCGACATCACCATCGCGAGCGGCACGTTGCGGATGCTGATCGCGTAGAGGTAGCCGAAGGCGAGCAGCCCGGAGCCGAGCGCGCCGACGATGATCGGCAGACGCCGCCCGATACGGTCGGACAGATTGCCGACGTACGGAATCACGAGCACCGCGACGATGTTGCCGACCACCGGAATCCACAGGTACACGCTCTTCGAAAAGCCGATCCCGTACGACGCCTGCACCGCATAGGCCGCGCCGAAAATCGTCGCGACCACCGGGATCACGTTCATCAGCGAGCACAGCACCACGCGCAGCATGTCGGCCCAGTTGTACTTGAATGCCTCGACGATCGGCGAGCGCGGCACGCCGCCGCTCGCGTCTTCCTTCTCGAACGCCGGAGTTTCCTCGACTTCGCGGCGGATGATGTAGCCGGCGATCAGCACGACCGAGCTGAGCAGGAACGGGATGCGCCAGCCCCACGAGTTGAACGAGCTGTCGTCCATGTAATAGGCGAGCGGCAGGAACACCGCGGCGGCGAGAATCTGCCCGGCCTGCACGCCTTGCAGCGTGAAGCTTGCGTAGTAGCCGCGCCGCCCGAATGGCGCGTGTTCGAGAATCATCGAACTGGCGCCCGAGATTTCCCCGGCGACCGCGAAGCCCTGGATCAGGCGCAGCACGACGAGCAGCACCGGCGCGAGGAAGCCGATCTGGTGATAGGTCGGCAGCAGGCCGACCGCCATCGTCGAGAGCCCCATCAGGAACATGCAGAGGAGCAGCACGTTCTTGCGGCCGTGCGTGTCGCCCCAGTGCCCGAGAAAGAGCGCGCCGATCGGCCGCGCCACGTAGCCGACGCCGTAGGTGGCGAGCGAGGCGACGATCGCGATCTTCGGATTGCCGGAAGGGAAGAACAACTGAGGGAAGATCAGGGCCGCGGCCTGAGCGTAGATGAAGAAGTCGTAGTACTCGAGCGCCGAGCCGATCCAGCCGCTGGCGGTTGCCTTGCGAGCCTGCGAGCCGTGCCCGCCGCTTGCCGATGCGTTCGTTTCCATATCGTCTCCTGATCAGAGTGTGTTTTTGTCAGCTTCTATGGCTGGATCATTGGCGCCTGTAATGCAGGACTTCGCAAGCCAGGACTTTCCTGGTGGGCGTTGCCGCGGTGCGGCATGAATCGCCTGGGCTTGCCGACCGGCGCTTGCTCAACTCAGCCGTTACGACTAGGGTAATAGAGTTCCGTCCTGACACAATGCGACCAGATGTCAAATCAGAATGCGCTCACAGCCACGAATGAATCCTTCCTGCGCGATCTGCAGCTGTTTTGCCATATCGCGCGGCGCGGCAGCTTCGTCGCGGCGTCGACGGAAATGGGCCTGTCGCCGTCGCATGTGAGCAAGCGCATCGCGATGCTCGAGGCCGGTCTCGGCGTGAAGCTGTTTCAGCGCACCACGCGCAGCGTGAGCGTGACGAGCGATGGCGAAACCGCTTTGCAGTGGGCGCAGAAAATTCTCGACGACGTGCAGGGCATGACCGACGCGTTCGCCGATCGCCGCACGGAGCTGCGCGGCGTGCTGCGCATCAGCACGAGCCTGCGGCTCGGCCGCAAGCACGTCTCGCCGATTCTCACGATGCTGCGCGAGCGCCACCCGAACCTCGAAATCTGGCTCGAACTGCTGGACCGGCGCGCCGATGTGGTCGGCGAGAACTTCGACATCGACGTGCGCGTCGGCGAAGTGCAGGAGCCGCATCTGATCGCGCACAAGATGGTGGAGAGCGCGCGCATTCTGTGCGCCTCGCCGGCTTATCTGGAGCGGCGCGGCGTGCCGCTCGACCCCGCCGACCTCGCGCAGCACGACTGCCTGCTGTTTCGCGGCCGCGACGACCGCTTCGGCGTGTGGCGTCTCGCCGGGCCGCATGGCGAGAAGAGCGTGAAGGTGACGGGCACGGTCGCGTCGAATCTGAGCGACATCGTCGTGCAATGGGCGCGGGACGGTTACGGGATCGTGATGGTGTCGATCTGGGACGTCGCCGAAAGCCTGCGCTCGGGCGAACTCGTGCGGATTCTGCCGGCGTATCTGCAGCCGGCCGACGTGTGGGCCGTGACGGCCGAGCGGTTGTCGTCGTCGGCGCGGATTCAGGTGTGCATCGAGTTTCTCAGGGAGCAGTTGACGAGCGACCTTATGCGCTCGTCACGCGCGGCGTGGGCGGGTTCTGAGGCGTCGAAGCGCCGAGGTTCGGCCACTGCATGGCGCGGCGCGTTTTACACGCTCGAAGCCGCATCCTCTTCGGCTGCGTCGAGCGTGCCGCGCTGCACCGTCGCCACGGCATCCGTCATGACCGCGGCGGCGACCGGGCGCGGGTCGTCGATGCTGTAACGCAGGCGCCCGCCTGCCAGGTAAAAGCGCAGCCCGCGATGCCGCATCAGATAGGCGAGGCCGACCAGCGCCGCGCTGAAGCCCGAGGCCGCGCCCACGCCGAGCGCCCAGCGCGGCCCGAAATGATCGGCGACCCAGCCGACCACCGGCGCGCCGAGCGGCGTGCCGCCGAGCGAAAGCGCCAGCAGGATCGCGATCACGCGGCCGCGCATCGCGGGCTCGGTGGTCAGTTGTACGAGGCTGTTGGTCGAGGTCGTGAAGGTTTGCGTCGAGACGCCGATGATGATGAGCACGAGGCCGAACAGCACGTAGTTCGGCATCAGCGCAGCCGCCGTGCAGCCGGCGCCGAACACCGAGGCGGCGCCGAGCAGCAGCGCCATGCGCGGCCGCGCGCGGCGCGCCGCGAGCAGCGCGCCCGTGACCGAGCCGATCGCCATCGTCGAGCTGAGCACGCCGTACTCGCCCGCGCCCGCATGAAACGCGGTGACCGCCATCGTCGAGATGAAGATCGGGAAGTTCAGGCCGAAGGTGCCGATCAGGAACAGCATCAGCAGCGCCGCCTTCAGATCGGGGCGCTTCCAGACGTATTTGAAGCCTTCGACGAAGCTGCCGCGCGTGCGCACCGCGAGCGGCTTGCTGTGCAGTTCGTGCAGGCGCAGCATGCGCAGCGCGCCGAGCACGGCGACGAACGACAGCGCGTTGATCAGGAACACCCAGCCGGTGCCGACCGAGGCGATCAGCAGGCCCGCGACGGCCGGCCCGATCATGCGCGCGGCGTTGAACGAGGTCGAGTTGAGCCCGACCGCATTGGCGAGATCGGCCTCGCCGACCAGGTCGGAGACGAAGGTTTGACGCGCGGGGGAATCGAAGGCGGTCACGCAGCCGAGCAGTCCCGCGAACAGATAGACCTGCCACAACTGCGCGAGCCCGGTCACGGTGAGCAGACCGAGCACGAGCGCCAGCGTGCCCATCGCCGCCTGGGTCGCGAACAGCAGCTTGCGGCGGTCGAAGTGATCGGCCGCATAGCCGGTGAGCGGCAGCAACAGCATCTGCGGGCCGAACTGCAGCGACATGACGATGCCGACCGCCGTCGCGTTGTGATGCGTGAGTTCGGTGAGCACGAGCCAGTCCTGCGCCGTGCGCTGCATCCATGTGCCGACGTTCGAGACGATGGCGCCGCTCGCCCAGACGCGGTAGTTGAAATTGCGCAGCGAACGGAACGTGGAGCTCACGGCAAGGTTTCCTTGGCGCCGGATGGTGGGCGCGCATGCGTGCATACATGTGAGCCATGAACGGCCGCCGCTGACGGCTGTTCATGGCACGGGCTCATGGCGCCCGCTTACGACTCCTGCTTACGGCACCTGCTTACGACTGACTCTTGCTTACGACAGCTGCCTGCTGACCCGCTCGATGATCCCCGCTCAGGCGCGTGAGCTTTCGAGCAGGGCGAGCACTTCCTGCGTCGTGCCGGTTTCGCCGAGGCGGGGGAAGATGCGCGTGATGCTGTTGACGTGCGCGTCGGCGTTGAGGTCGGTCATTGCGTCGACGACGAGCGTCACGTTCAGGCCGAGTTCGCTCGCGAAGCGCGCGGTCGATTCGACGCCGATGCTGGTCGCGATGCCGGTGAGCACCACCTGCGTGACGCCCTGGCCGTCCAGATACGCGGCGAGGTCCGTGTTCGTGAACGCGCCCCAGGTGCGCTTGGTCACGACGTGGTCCGACGGCTGCTGCTTCAGCTCGGGCAGCAGGTCCGCGAAACCGGCCGGGAAATCGCCGGGGGGACGGCCCTGTTCGGTGCGCCCCGGGGCGCCGGCCGTGACGTTCACGAGCACGACGGGCAGGCCGTGGCGGCGGAACGCGTCGAGCAGCGTGACCGAACGCTCGACGATTTCGCCAGCCGGATGCGCGGTGGGCAGCGCGACGACGCCGCGCTGCAGATCGACGACGACCAGTGCGGTTCTGGCGTCGAGAGTGGTGAGTGCCATGGAGTGCTCCTGCGAGTGGCGAATAGGGTGAGCGCGAATGCGGGTCGCGCGTTATGAATCGACGAGGCGTTTGAGCAGATCGACGCCCGTCGCGAGTTGTTGCTGCTCGGCCGGCGAGAAGTGCGTCTGTATCGTGCGATACAGCCAGTCTTCGCGCGCCGCGCGGCTTGCCTTGACCTTCCTGCGAAAACTCGGCGTGAGCGAGAGAACCGTCTGCCGCCCGTCGTTGGGATCGGGCGTGCCGCTCACGAGCCCGGCGGCTTTCAGCGCCGCGAGCGTTTCTCCCATCGACTGCGGACGCATGCCGTGCGCACGCGCGAGCGCGCTGACGGTCGCCGGGCCTTCGCGTTCGAGCTGCGTCAGCACCTGTACCTGCGACGGCGTGAAGTCGCCCACGTGGGCTTCTTCGCGCAGACGCCGGCGCAGCTTGCTGTTCAGCACGCGCAGGTCTTCGGCCAGCGCATGCAGCGCTTCCGGTGTTACCGGCGAGGGGGGAGTGCTCATGCGGCGAGATGAGGTGAAGGTTAACTATGAAGGTTACCTTCACATCTTGTTCGGGTCAAGCCAGGGGCGATGAGCATGACCCGGCCGGCGAGTCTCATGGCGACGCGAGCGGGAGACTTCAGCAAGCAACATCAGCGGGCACGTGCGCGGCGGCCGAGAAAACGCCAGAGCGCGCCGCCGGCCAGCATGGCGGCGCCGAGCACGATGCCGAGCAGCACCAGCGTGCTCAGATGCTCGTGGACCACCGGCACGTTGCCGAACAGATAGCCGGCCGCGATCAGCGAGACGACCCATAGCGCGGCGCCGGCGGTGACATAGGTCGCGAAGCGCGCGAAGGTCATGTGCGAGACGCCGGCGGCGAACGGCGCGAACGTGCGCACCACGGCGATGTACGGCGACAGCAGGAAGGTCAGGCGGCCGCGCGCTTCGCTGAACGCGTGCGCGCGTTGCAGCGCGGCGCGGTTCAGCCATGCGTAGTTCGAGGTATAGACCCTCTCGCCGACCGCGCGGCCCAGCCCATAGCCGACGATGCTGCCGCCCACCGTCGCGACGAACAGCACGGGCGCGACGATCCAGACGTTGAGCGCGCCGGTGGCCGCCAGCGCGCCGCAGATGAAAATCAGCGGATCGCCAGGCAGGAAGAACAGCGGCAGAAAACCGTACTCGACGAATACGACGACGAACAGCAGCGCATAAACCGCGGAGCCGAATTGCAGGATCAGCGTGCTCAGGTGCTGGTCGAGGTGCAGCGCGATCTGCAAGGCGTTCATCAGGTTCATCGGCGGCAGCGGCGAGGTAGGTGGCGGGATGCCACGAGTGTAGCCTCGCGCGCGGCCATGTTGGGGCGGGCGCGTTGGAGGGCGCGTGTTGCCGGCGCAAAAAAACGGCGGGCGTGACCGAAGCGATCTCCGGTCACGCCTGCCATACGGGTTTGACGGCAGCGGCGGTCGGCCCGCGCTGCCGCTGATGCCACCTGCTGCTTACTGCACTTCTTCCAGCGTCGGATAGTCGGTATAGCCGACTTCGCCGCGCGCGTAGAACGTGGCCGGATTCGGCTTGTTCAGCGGCGCGTCGGTCTCGAAGCGGCGCACGAGGTCCGGGTTCGCGATAAACAGCTGACCCCACGCCACCGCATCCGCTTCACCGGCGTCGAGCACCTGCTGCGCGGTTTCTTTCGTGAACTTTTCGTTCGCGATGTACGGGCCGCCGAATGCCTTCTTCAATTGCGGGCCGAGGCGGTCCTCGCCGAGCGCTTCGCGCGCGGCGATGAACGCAATCTTGCGCTTGCCGAGTTCGCGCGCGACATAGCCGAACGTCGCGGCCGGGTCCGAATCGCCCATCGTGTGCGAATCGCGGCGCGGCGCCAGATGCACGCCGACGCGGTTTGCGCCCCACACGCCGATGCACGCGTCGGTGATTTCGAGCAGCAGCCGCGCGCGGTTTTCGATCGGGCCGCCGTAAGCGTCGGTGCGCTTGTTGGTGCTGTCCTGCAGGAACTGGTCGAGCAGATAGCCGTTCGCGCCATGTATTTCGACGCCGTCGAAGCCGGCGGCCTTGGCGTTTTCAGCGCCCTTGCGGAACGCTTCGACCACGCCGGCGATTTCGTCGAGTTCGAGCGCGCGCGGCGTCACGAACGGACGCTCGGGGCGCACGAGGCTCACGTGG
Source organism: Burkholderia sp. Ax-1724 (assembly GCF_011752995.1). Taxonomy (GTDB): domain Bacteria; phylum Pseudomonadota; class Gammaproteobacteria; order Burkholderiales; family Burkholderiaceae; genus Paraburkholderia. The sequence continues at coordinate 35,023 of NZ_VWWL01000034.1, read as the reverse complement.
CCGCCGGCCGCGATCGCGCTCGGCGCGACCGGCAGTTCGCCGTTCAGGAACACCGGGTCCGAAATGCGGCCGACGTGCCACAGCTGCAGGAAGATCTTGCCGCCCGCATCGTGCACGGCCTGCGTGACGAGCTTCCAGCCTTCGACCTGTTCCTGCGACCAGATGCCCGGCGTTTCCGCGTAGCCGACGCCCTGCGGCGTCACCGAGGTCGCTTCGCTGAGGATCAGGCCGGCGCTCGCGCGCTCGGCGTAGTGGCGCGCCATCAGCGCGTTCGGCACGCGGATTTCCTCGGCGCGCTGACGCGTGAGCGGCGCCATGATGATGCGGTTCGACAGCGTAAGGTCGCCAATTTGCAGCGGATCGAAAAGAGTCGGCATGAGAGTTCACCTTTGGCGGCGGGCCGGGCCCGGCGCCTTGAAAGACTGCGTGAAAAAGGAAGCGCGGCGATGCGAATACGCTGCTCAGAGCTGCGCGTTCATGTGTTCGAGGAACGCCTGAATGACGGGCTCGTTGCGCTTGAAAAACACCCATTGGCCGACCCGTTTCGACGTGACGAGCCCCGCGCGCTGCAGCGCGGCGAGGTGCGCCGACACGGTGGACTGCGACAGTCCGCAACGTTCGTCGATCATGCCCGCGCACACGCCGTGCTCGAGCGGGAACTCCTGATCGGCGAAATGCACGCCCGGCTCGCGCAGCCAGCCGAGAATCTCCCGGCGGACCGGATTGGCCAGCGCTTTGTGGATCGCGTCGAAATCGGGCGTCATCTGGATCGTTTTCAAGCTGATTCGACAACCGGCACACGGAACGCCGAAGGGCGCCCGCGCGATTGCATCGCTACTGGACGAATTATATATCGTAATTCGACGATATGCATGAAGCCACTACTGCCAATGGGGATGCCTAAGGGCCAACGGGCGGCGGCCCCTGGTGCCATTGCACCAGGCATCGATGCGCCTCGCATAGAGGGGCGATTCGCACGGCACGCATGGGTTCACGCCGCGCCGCCGCTTTGTATATGATCCTCGCGGGGACACCTGTTCAATAATCGGCGGCAACAACCGCTATTCGTTGGGAAAGCAATGAGTGACACGACGCAGCCACCGTTTTCCGTTCTGTTCGTCGACGACGAGGAGATGTCGCGCAACCATTTCTCCCGTGCGATTCGTGCCGATTACTGCGTGCACGTCGCGCAGAGCGCGGACGAGGCGATCGAGCTGCTCGGCACGCACGGCGCCGAGATCGCCGTGCTCGTGACCGACTACCGGATGCCGGGCCGCGACGGCGACGACCTGCTGCGCCAGGTCGCGCAGGAGTATCCGCAGATCATCCGCATCCTCGTGACCGCCTATGCGGACAAGGACATGCTGCTGCAAACGGTCAATACCGGCGACGTCTTCCGCATTCTCGAAAAGCCGCTGCGCACGGAGAAGGTGCGCGAGGTGCTGCAACTGGCGATCGCGCGCTACGCGGAACGCGAAACGCGGCAACAGCGTCTGCTCGCGATGGACGAAACGCTGGCCTTCCTCGCCCATGAACTGAACACGCCGCTCGCGGCGATTTCGCTGTTCGCGCGCTCGGTCGAGAACGACGTCGCCGAGCAGTACGATCCCGACCGGCAGAAGGAGATCGGCGACGCGGCGCGCTCGATGCTCGACAACGCGCAGTATTGCCTCACGCTGATCTCGTCGTTCTGGGCGACCGTGCACAAGAGCGGCGGCCAGCCGTCGGCCTCGGAGACGGGCGGGCGCGAGATCAAGGCGACCCGGCTGATCGCGTCGCTGCTCGACACCTACCCGTTCGTCGGCACGCAGCGCGACTGGATTCGGGTCGACGTGCAGGGCGATTTCGTCGTGCGCGCGATGCCCAATTGCGTCGCGCTCGTGCTGTCGTCGCTGATGTCGAATGCGTTGCGCGCGCTCGGCGACACGGCCGCACCGTCGCTGTGGCTCGAAGTGGTCGAGAATCCGGAGCCCGAGATCCGCCTGCGCGACAACGGCCCCGGGATCGCGCCCGAGGTCAAGGCGCGGCTGCTGCAGGACCCGGTGACGACCTATGCTGGAGCCGGCGGGCATGGCATGGGGATGATCTTCTGCAATCGCATCATGCAGTCGTTCGGCGGGCGGCTCGGCGTCGAATCGACGGTCGGAGAGGGCACCACGGTCACGATGGGCTTTCCGAACCTCGGCTTTGCCAGCCTGACGAGCCGTGCCGAGGGCGCGGGCGATTGAAATGAGCGGGGGGTGTGCCGGGTTGAGCTGGGCACAACCCGGCAACGCTACGCACGCGTCACGCACCATCGCGCACCATCACGCGCCGCTCACCCTCGGGCACGCTCAATCGCTCATCGCATCGCGATGATCGTGCCGCGCGTTCGCCGCTGCATGGTGGCGCTGCAGCGCATCGGCCGAACGCGTGCTCAGCACGCGGATTTGCGCGAGCCAGTCGGTTTCGAGCGGCCACTCGCCCGCGATCACGCGCGGATAGATCTGCCGCGCATAACCATGCAGCGCCTTTGCGCCGATGTTGCCGCTGACGCCGAGCAGCGCATGCAAGGCCACGTGCGTCGCCTTGAGGTCGACGGCCGCGGTGCTCGCCACGAGCTGCGTCACGAGCGTGCGGATCTGCTCGATACCGTTGATGAACGATTCGTCGAGCAGATCGAGCGCGGCCAGTTCTTCGAGATGTTCCTCGTCGAGCAGGTTGTCTTCGGGCACGGCCGCAAGCGGGCTCGCGGGAGTGATTGATGCATCTGGCATCGTCGGCGCGAGCGGCGCGTCCGCGGGTTCCGTCTGCGTGGCTGCGGCGAGGCTCGCCGCCGCTTGCGCGGCGCCTTGACCATGCGTGCCGAACTGGCGCGCGAGACATGCATAGAGCGCGCCGGCCTGCACCGGTTTGATCATCACTTCGTTCATGCCGGCTGCGAGACAGGCCTGGATCGATTCGGAGTCGGAATGGCTCGTGAGCGCGATGACCGGCACCGTGGCGTAGGCGTCGGTACGCGCGCGGATCGCCTTCGTCGTGTCGATGCCGCTCATGCCCGGCATGTTCATGTCCATCAGGATCGCGTCGATAAAGCCGTCTTCCTGCAGGCGCGTCAGCACGGCCTGGCCGTGTTCGGCCTCGACCACGCTCGCGCCGCAGCGCTCCAGATAGGCCTTCGCGACGAGCCGGCTGTAGGTGTCGTCGTCGGCGACGAGGATCGAGCGGCCGATCAGGCCGTCGGGCCGCAGCCCCGCATCGTGCCGCGTGCCGTTCTCGAACAGCGCCTGCAGCGCGGTGATCAGTTCCTGCACGCTCGACGTCTTGCTGATGATCTCGTCCATGCCGGCGCGGCGCGAGCGCAGGCGCACCGCGTTGCCGGGCTCGGCGGTATAGGCCGCGATCAGCACGTTGCGGTTCGGACATTCGCGCTCGGCGCGAATCCGCTCGGTCGTCGCATAGCCGTCCAGGCCCGGCATGCTGATGTCCATCAGCACGAGGTCGTAGGGCGACGCGCGGCGCAGCGTGGCGAGCGCGACTTCGCCGCTTTGCGCCTCGCTCACGTAGGCACCGGCCTTGGTCAGCACGCGGCGGGTGCGGGCACGCAGCGTGTTGTCGTCGTCGACGACGAGCACGCGCTTGCCGCGGAACACCGGCATCGCGCGCTCGAAGATCCGCCGCTCGTGGTCCGCGACTTCCTCGGCCGACACGGCCGGAAAGCTCAGCGTGAACTCGGTGAACTTGCCGACTTCCGACTGGCATTCGATGTTGCCGCCGAACGCGCGCATCGCGCGCTGGCAGTAGGCGAGCCCGAGCCCCGTGCCGCCCGAATTGCCGGCCGTGCGAAACGGCTCGAACAGATGCGGAATAAGCTCGGCGGCGATGCCTGCGCCAGTGTCGCGCACGATCACCTTATTGCGCTCGACGATCAGCGTGAGCGTGGCCTGCGGATACGGGGCAATGTGATAGAGCGAGTTCTTGATCAGGTTGAACAGCGTGAACAGATAGACCGTTTCGTCGACCTTGAAGATGAAGTCTTTCCTGACGGCGATGCTGATTTTCGCGCGCTCGTTGTCGTTGTCGAAGCCGTATTCCTCGAGCGCCTTGCGCGTGGTGGCCGCCGCGTGCAGGTAGCTCAGGCTGTCGGAGCGGATCGATTTCGCGCTGACTTCGTCGAGCGTCATCGCGATGATGCGCAGGCCGCGCTCGATCGACAACTGCCCCTGGGCGAGATGGTTGTACAGCACGGACGCCCGGCCGTGCGTGAGGGTCGTCGCTTCGCCGGGCTCGGTCACGGCGGGCAGCGCTTCCTGGACGCGGTCGAGCACATGGCGCAGCTGGCTCAGCGGATTGCGCATTTCATGCGCGATGGAGCCCGCGAGCGCCTGCAGCGCGCGATTCTTTTCGACGAAGATGCGCCCCTTGCTGATGGCGTGGCTGAACGCCATGCTGCACAGCACGACCACCGGCAGCAGTGCGATATTCGATTTGTCTTCGGCGCTGAGCACGACCGGGTGCGGCGCGCTGAGCACCGCGGCGAAGCCGCCGGAGAACACGCCGATGCCGATGCAGGCCATCAGCAGCAGCGGATTGTCGATGCACAAGGCCAGAATGAAGATCATCATGACCTCGGTCATCATCCACATCGTGGAGAAATCGTTTCTGACCGTCAGAAACGTGCAGACGAACGGCAGCACGTAGATCAGGCAGCAATGCCAGTAGATCAGCAGATAGTGGTTGTCGCGCTTCGGCCAGCGCGACTGGAACAGCAGCGGAATGCACACGGCCGCCGCGCTGAGCCGCAGCATCAGGTTGTCGTAGGGCTGCGGAAGGATGTAGGTCCAGACGACGTAATAGATGGGGTGGCACAGGAGGCCGAGTGCGCCTCCCCACCGGATCGCAAACCTGCTTCTTTCGAGCATATCCCGCATCGTTTCGCGTGATATCGCCATCAGGCCTCCGTTCACGTTACGACCCCATCAATTCATGCGTATTGAATCGATGCGCTTCCAGTCCCTCGAGGCTGACCGGCGCGCCGTTCTTGCCGTGGAACGGACCGACCGAAAAGCCGTTTTTCTTGAGGAGACTGTGAGTATAAGAGACGGACCACACGGGCGGGCTGCCAATGATGAAATCGGAGGCGATACCTTCCTGCCAGGCCGAATAGCCTTCGGCGAAGCAGGTGTAGCAGTCGCGCGTGGACGGCAGCCGGAACGGGAACGCGGTATCGAGTCCGGCCGGGCCGCGGGCGAAGCATTCGATATAGAGCGTATGGCCGCGCGAAGCGAGTTCGGCCTCGACGCTCGCCGCGCGCGGATGCGAGTCGTCGATCCAGAACTGCGCGCGCTTGAGATCGGCGGCGGTGAGGTAGGGGACGCTCGTGCTGCTCGCGAGAATCGCGCCGTCGAAGGCGGGCAGTTGCGTATCGGGGCTGAACGTATGCACCGAGACCTTCGACTTGCCGAGCAGGTCCGACGCGAGCAGTTCTCTCGCCTGGTCGATCAGCAGGTTCATCTTGTCCGGCAGGTCGATCAGGATCAGTTCGCGCGGCGCGTCCTTGTAGAGCAGGTACTTGGCGACCGTCGTACCGAGCCGGCCGGCCGCGCCGAACAGCGCGAGCTTCGTCTTGCCGAATTCGAGGTCGAGCTGGTCGCAGCAGTGCATCGCCCAGTCCTTGAGCATCGCGGCGGTGGCCGCGTGGCCGGTCGTGATGTGAGGCGGCTTGATCGGACGCGGCAGCGCGCCGTAATTGCACGCGTACGGCGTCGAGGCGCCCATCGCGATCATGCCGAGTCCCGCTTCACGGGCGAGTTCGAGTGCCGGAAAAAATTGCGTTTCGCGGAAACGCTTGATGCCGCGCGGACTGCCCAGCCACATTTCGAGCGGCACCGGGCACGCGATATTGGCGCCGATCACCTGTGAGCCCGAATAGATCGGCGAGGCGATAAAGGGCTTGGTATTCCAGAGTTCCTCTTCGAACGATTCGCTCCGGGGACGAACGTTGTGAAAAGAAAATGAAAGCGTTTCCCAGTCGGTGGCGTGAAACAGAAAGCCGACGCCGCCTTGGCGGCCCGGCAGATTGTCCCGGATCTGTTCCGGGTGAATTTCGTTCTTGAGGATCAGCGGTGCACTATTTCGATGCACGACTAACCCGGCTTGCCCGTTGGAAATGGTCGACACGTCTTTAAGGAGAGCAGTTTTCATTGGTTTTTCCTTGGAGTTTGAATGTACGCTGGCGAATCAGCGCGGCGTGGCCAGCCCGGATTGACCGGCGACCCTTCAACTCTAGAGAAATCCGCGGCAGTGTGCCCGTCTGTTCGTGCACACAGGATTCACAAGCTACTTAATTATTGACGTGCCCCGGAAGATTGCAATTCGCTTTGGGCGAACTTCGGTCGGGCTGAATGAGCTTCAAGTGAGCTTCTGGTGAGCTTCCGGTCGGGCTTGAGTTGGGATCGGGGAAGAACCCGGGAGAACTTTCGATCAGCTTCCGGCACGAGGTGGCGCCGTTATCGACGAAAGAAAAGGGCCGCGTGCGGCCCTTCGTCTGCATGGCTGAACAACGCCGGCTTAGCGCGTAATGCTATAGCCGATGCGCGCAATCCAGCGGTGCTGATTGTAGTCGAGAATGTCTTCTCCGTATCCTGTGAAGAACCCGACCCACAGGAAGCCGCCCCAGCGGTTATTGATGAGCTTCGCCAATGGATAGGTGAACTGCGTATCGATACTGCCTTTGCCGCCCTTCATGCCTTTGCGAAGCGTCGTCGCGATTTGCCAGCTGTCGGTGCTGCCGTATTTGAGCAGCAGGTCCATATAGCCGCGATAGTCGGTGATGTCGTGGTTCTCGCCGGCAATATGGGCGTAGTAGTAGACCTTCGGCGCCACGGTCAGATGGTTGCCGTTGAGGTCGCCGAAATCCCAGATCGGCTTGACGAAGAAGATGTCGATGCCGCGCGATTCGGGACCGTCGCGTCCATTCGACTCGTGTTCGTAGCCGGCCATCAGCCCCATCTTGCTCCACCACTTGCTCTTCCAGCCCGTGTCTTCGAGGTAATAGAACAGCGCAGGCATATAGCTCGTGTCGCGGAATGGCGCGGAGTACGCGCCGAGATCCCACAGCGAAGTTTGCGTATAGCCGAAATAAAGATTGTCGGCGAAGCCTCGCGAGCGCGGATCGTCCGGCGTGACGAGGCGGAACTTGAAGCTCAGCTGGAATTTCGCGAGGTTCTCGCCATTCGAGCCGTCGGCGAAATACATGGGCTCGTAGGCGGAGAAGCGGCTGAGGAAGCTGTTGATTTCGGGCACCGGCGCGGCGGGGCGCGCCGGTGCCGGCGACGATGCGATCAGGCTGGTTTGGGATGGTTCGCTCTTCGAAACGCTTGCCGCAGCGTCCGGCGTACCGTCAGCCGACGCGAGCGCCGTGCCCCTGCCGCGCGGCGCTCGCGTGAGCAGGACGAACGAGGGCGACACGTCGAGATCGGGCACGTCGATCTTCATCGCGCCGCGCGCCCATTCGGGCCACGCGCCGATATAGCGGACCGCCTTGAGTTCTCCCGCGGCGAGCTTCAGATGATCGGGCGCGCCGCTTTCGCGCGCGAGCGCCAGCGGCCTCGGTATCACGTCCGGATTGCTGAGCGAGATATTCAGTTGTGCCGGAACGTCGACCTCGGTGCCGTTGGGTGTGTCGCCGGAATAGACGATCGTGACTTCGAGCGGACTATTCGCGAGCGCTTCTCGCGGCGGACGCAATACCGAAACGCCGGCAACGCTATAAGCGGAGTAGCCGGCGCCGAACATCAGCAGGCTGATGCAAAGAGATAGCCTGGGAGTGAGTCTGGAAATACGCGAGCGGTGGCTGCCGAGTACTGCGGATTTGCGGTCTTTCTTCATGCTGGACGTCAATCGATTCCGCACACGGGACTCCTATTGATCTACGAATTCAGGTCGCTTCGAGACGATAACGTCAAAGTGTGCAATTGGGCAAAAAAATAGGGTGGGTATCTGTGGAATCAGTTTGATTTTTTCTCACTATATTGTGAATTGCGCGAGTGAATAAGAATGGGCCATGCGGTGGAAAGAGCCGGGTGGAAACGATGGAATGGGAGAAAGCGCGGGACAGCAGCGGTAATGGTTTCTCACTGCTTTTCATTGCGTCTTTTCGTTGCATTTGTGCAACGGAGATTCGCGTGACATATGTCGCATGCGGCTGTCGGTTTGCAATCGGTACGCGCGAATCGCGGCACGAGTCATTCCCCGTATGGCAATTACCGCGTAATTCGCTTTCTGGTTTTTTCGCGGCCATTCATTGCGCGATCAATTGCGGCAAATGACTTGCGGTTAATGACTTGTGGCAAATCGTGCCGATCGTGATCGATCGGAAAAGCCCATGCTGAGGTCACCGATTGCAATACGCGAATTTCCAATGGCGCTCGGGCGCCGACATGTTTTTCCGTTCGTCTACGCACGGCATATCGTCTATGCGCCGCATATGACGCAACAGCCGCTTTGTCCGTGAACTCAATTTCCCGGCGAAACGAGCAGCGACACCGGCACGCCGTGACATGCCACTTCCGCGAGAACCGTCGCACCGAGTGCCGCGCCCGATTTCGCGCTTGCCGCGAGCGCGGTCGTGTCCTTGTCGATGCGCAGAATGTTGATCGGCCACGATGGCCGCGACAGCCGTTCGTGCGCCAAAGCGCCGACCCACAGCGGCGCGGCCGAGGTGCCGTTGTCGACCGCATAGCCGCTCGGCCAGAAGCGCAGCACGTAGCGTTCCTCGCGCGACTCGCCCGGCCGCATGAACACCAGCGACGACGGCACGCCGTTGTCGAGCTTCGGCAAGACCGGCAGCGCCACCGCCGCGACGTCGGGCGAGGCAAGCGAGAGCAGGCTGCGCGCCGATATGTCGGTGCCCTCGATCCAGCCCTGCGCGCGCAGCCGGTCGCGTATCGTGGCGGGCTCCGACACCCATTGCAGCGTGAACGGCTCCTTGCGGTCGCCACCCATGTCGGAGCGAAAACAGGGCAGCCGCTTCCATTCGGACATCCGCCATGCCGCCTCGGTGAGCCGCACGGGCGGCGGCCGCGGCGTGCTGTCGGGCGGCGTGGGCGCCTCGACGCCGAGTTGCGCGGCCACACTGAACGCCACGACCGCGAGCATGACGAGCGGCATCAAGCGGCGTTGCGGCGGCGGCTGCGGATGCCGCCAGATCGCCGTCAGCGCGACGATCGCGACCCAGCCGCAGGCGAGCGCCGCGCCGCCGATCGCATCCGACACCCAGTAGCGGCCGAAGTACACGCCCGCGAACGCGACGACGATCACGGCGAGCGTGCTCGCGCCCGCGACCAGCACGCCCTCGATCTTGCCGACCCGGCGCGCGAGCAGAAACGCGAGAAAGCCGTAGACGATCACCGTCGCCGCGACGTGATTGCTCGGAAACACGTAGTGGCTCGTCATCAGTTCGTTGGGCGGCGCGCGGCGCATCGCCAGTTGCAGGCCGAGAATCAGCAGCTGCGAAAACGCGACCGCCGCGAGCCAGTAGCCGATCGTGCGCCAGCGCCGCTCCCATAGCATCCACAGCGTGACCGTGACGATCAGCGCGCTCAGCGTGATGCCGCTGCCGAGCGTCGCGAGATGGGCCAGCACCGTGTCGCCCCAGGGCGTGCGCACCGATTGCAGGAAGCGATAGACCGACAGATCGACGGTGGTCAGCGGATCGCCGCTGACGACATCGCCAAGGATACCGAAGAAAAGCACGCCGGCCACGAGCACGAGCAGCGAGGTCACGACGATGCTGGTCGCGTCCGGCGCATCGGGATCGAGCATGCGGCGCGCGGCGCGGCCGAGCGGCCCGGGATGGCGGCAGGCCCAGTTGCCGAGATGGCGGCCCGCCGCGCTCGACCACGCGTTCGCGTGCGAGACGAGAAAGCTCGCACCGCGAAAGCTGAGCCAGACGATGCACACGAGCATCGCGATGATGACGACGAGCCGGAACGACACCGCGCCGGCGAGCAGCACCGACGCGCCGAACACGACGCCCGGCAGGATATGCGCCGGCGCCCACAGCAGCGCCGAGAGCACGTTGATCGCGTAGAAGCGCAGCGGGCTCATGTCCATCATGCCGGCGACGACCGGCACGATCGCGCGCAACGGGCCGATGAAGCGCGCGAGCACGACGCTTTTCGAGCCCTGTTTGAGAAAGAAGCGCTGGCCCGCGACAAGCAGCTCGGGGTGCCGGCTCAGCGGCCACATCTGGGCGATGTGCTCCTTGTAGCGGCTGCCGAGCCAGAAGCTCATGCCGTCGCCGGCGACCGCGCCGAGGATCGCCCAGACGAATACCCAGGCGAGGCTCAGCGCGCCGGTGCCCGTTAGCGCGCCGGCGAGGAACATCGCGGTGCTGCCGGGGACGAACGTGCCGATCACGGCGATCGCTTCGAGAAAAGCCGCCAGGAACACGACCGCGAGCATCCACGCCGAGTGGCCGGCAAGCAGATGCAAAAGGTGGATGTAGGCGTGCTCCATCGTGCTGCGTCGTGCTCCCGCGCGTGCGCGCTCGGCCGGTCTGCTGTTACGACCGATCATAACGCGCGCGGGCACGCTCCGTGCGGGGGCAGCGCCGCTGCACGCGTTGGGCGGCGGGCTCAGAATAGGAGGGGAGCGTGCGGCGCTATCGGCGTCGTGCCGTGGGGTCGATGAAATCGAAGCCAGGGGTGAGTCATGAGAAGCGGAACAGGTGGGATCGCGCGAGCGGTGATGGTTGCGGTGGTGCTGATGGCGGGAACCGCGGAGGTGGGATGGGCCCAGCAGTTGGGCAACCCGGGCGGCGGCGCGCAATCCGGCGAATCGGGCGGGAGCAGCGGCACGGGGCACGGCGCGGCCGGCATGGGCCTCGGCACGGGTGTCGGCGGCGGCCCGGCGCCGGGCGTGGGAACGTCGCCGGGCACGGCGTACGGCACCGGTTCAGCCGGCGCCGGCCCCGTGCTCAACGACATGCGCGCCAACGGCACGGCCCTCTATATGAACCCCGATCCACGCGCGCCGAACGTGAGCGGCAGGGCGGCGCCGCTCAGATAGCGTCGCGCGGGGCGCCGGGCCGGCCGGCTCCGGCTCAACGATTGCCGTCGAGCAGATCGCCGAGCATTTCGTCGAAGGCGGCTTGCGCGTCTTCGAGTTCCTGCAAGGCGGCGTCGAACGTTTGCAGGGCAAACTGCGAGGGTTTGCCGGCGCCGGCCGGCGGGAATTGTGTCTGCAGCGACGCAAACGCCGTCTGCACCCGCTTTGTCGCGGTCAGCACGCGTTCCATCGCGGCGGTTTCTTCGGCTCGCGCCTTGTCGTGATCCATGAAAACTCCGGTTCGTCGGGTTGCATCGGAGCGGCTCGCGCCGCTTCGCAAGAGGGCTTCAAAGGCGTGACTATGCCACGTTCGCGTTGATGAAAGCGGCATCAGGAAAGCGGCAGGCCGCCATACGGCTTCACCTCGCGCAACGATAACGACGACTCCACCGAGGTCACGCCCGGCAGACTGCGCAACTCGTCGCGCATGAACGCGCCGTAGTCGTCGAGATCGCGCGCGACGACCTGCAGGATGTAATCGGCGCTGCCCGACACGTTGTGGCACGACAGGATGCGCGGGATCGCCTGCACCTCGCGCTCGAAGCGCGTCGCGGTCGCGCGGTCGTGCACCGCGAAGCGCACGTAGACGAACGCGACCACGCCAAGGCCGAGCGCGGCGCGCGACAGCATCGCGCGGTAATGATCGATATAGCCGTCGTTTTCGAGGCGTTTCAGACGCCGCGCGCACGGCGTTTCGCTGAGGCCGACCGTTTCGGCGAGCCGCGCATTCGGCATGCGGCCGTCGTTTTGCAGCGCGGCGAGGATGGCGCGGTCGGTTTTGTCGAGATCGGCGGCGGGCATGGTTTCGGAGTATCGGCGAGGGGTGGGGGAAAGCTCGGTAAAGTGAACAAATATTAGCGCATTCCGCTTCAAATGAAGGTTTGGGATCGGCAATTCGCCAGCAAACACTCTGCCGCCGATAGCAAGATAGAGCCTCTAAAAACAAGGAGGCTTCCATGATTTCCGCTCACCTGCTGGCCGTGTATATCGCGGCGTTGTTCGTCGTTTATGCGGTGCCCGGGCCGGACATGGCGCTGATTCTGCAAACCAGCATCGCGCGCGGCGTGCGCAGCGGCTTCGCGGCGGCGGCCGGGCTCGGACTTTCGCGCGCCACGCACGTGACGCTCTCGGCATGCGGGATGGCCGCGCTGTTGCGCAACGCGCCGTGGCTGTACGACGCGGTGCGCTACGTCGGCGCGGTTTATCTTGCGTGGGTCGGGATTCAGATTTTCCGCTCGCCGGGCTTCGCTCTGCCCGACGAGGGGCGTGCTGCCGTGGCGTCCAATGCCGCTGCGGCGCGTCCGTTGCGGACCGCGTTCATCAAAGGCTTGCTGACGAATCTGCTGAACCCGAAGGCGCTGCTGTTCTGTTCGGTCCTGCTGCCGCAATTCGTACGGCCGGAGGCGGGGCCGGTCGCGCTGCAGATGATCGAACTCGGCGTCGTGCTGCTCGTGACCGGCGCATGCTTCGACGCGCTATATGCGACCGGCGCCGCGCGCATCGCCAGCTGGATGCGCGCTCATCCGCTCGCGCAGACCTTGCAGCGCTGGACGTTCTCGGCTGCGCTGATCGGATTTGCGCTGCGGCTTTCGCTCGATTGAGGCGGTGTCGCGAGGGCGGCGGGGCAGCGAAGCGAAGACGCCGATGCCCCGCGGCGCCGTTCACTGTCGCTCACTTCTTCAGCTTGCGCTCGCGCCGCGGCTGGTCCTCGATAATCTTCCTGCGATGCTTGTCCTTCATCTTCTTCCAGGTTTTGCATTCGTCGCGTGTGCGCATGCAGCCGATGCAAAAGCCGGTTTTGTCGTCGAACTTGCAGATGTCGATGCAGGGTGACTCGATGCTCATAACCGATAGCCGTCAGGGTTGAGGTAGCGCGACTGTCGCATGCGCCATGTTCGCGGCGCCAAGTGATTGTGTTAATAAAGCCGATAGCGGCGCGGGCCGTCTTACTTGCCCGCGCTTCACGGATACCCCGCCGCGCCGCGCGCGGCGACACAATGGCTTGCTTCCCTTCATCGATGAAAACCTTCCTGCTGTATGTCGTGACCGCCGTCGCCGAAATTCTCGGCTGCTATCTGCCGTGGCGCTGGCTCAAGGAGGACGGCTCCGCGTGGCTGTTGCTGCCCGGGGCGCTGAGCCTCGCGCTGTTCGCATGGCTGCTGACGCTGCACGGCACCGCCGCGGGCCGCGTGTATGCGGCTTACGGCGGTGTCTACGTGACGGTGGCGATTGCGTGGCTGTGGGGCGTGGACAAGGTGCGGCCCACGCTCTGGGATGCGGCGGGCGTCGCGCTGACGCTCGCCGGCATGGCGGTGATTGCGTTCCAGCCGCGCATCCACGCATAGCGCCTCGCTGCATAGGGCGCCGGCGCGCGGCGCGGCTTGGCCGGGGTTGGCTTGGTGCCGGTCCGCTGCTGCTCCGATGCCGACCGGCTTCAGGCGGGGACCCGGCGGCCCGCCTCCTTATTGCATCGTACCCAGATAATCGAGCTTGCCGAGTTCGACGCCGTTGTGGCGCAGGATGTCGTACGCGGTCGTCACGTGGAAATAGAAGTTCGGCAGCACGAAGCCGAACAGATACGACATGCCCGTGAATTCGAGCGGGCCCACCCGCATTTTCAGCGTGATGGCGCGCGTTTCGGAACCGTCGATCTGCGCGGCGTTGAACTCCTTCAGATAATCGATCGTCTTTTGAAGGCGGGCCTGCAATTCGTCGAACGTCTGTTCCACGTCTTCGAATTTCGGCGGCTCGACGCCGGCCAGCCGCGCGGCGCAACCCTTCGCGGTGTCGCTCACGATATAGACCTGACGCACGAGCGGCAGCATGTCCGGCGCGAGCCGGGCGTTCGTGAACACCGAGGGCTCGATCTGCTTCGCGGCCGCGTGCGCCTCGGCTTTGCCGAGGATGGCTTGCAGGTTCGTGAGACCGCGAATCAGCACAGGCAATGATGCTTGATACATCGAAATTGACATGGGTTCCTCTGATTTTCTCGATCGTGCGCGCGGGCCGGCGCGCGAGGCAACAATGAAGCGGCTGGAATGCCGCTGAAGCATCATAGCGCGCCGCACGTGCGATGCACATTAGCCATTCGGCCAACTGCCGCGCGCGCCGGAACTGTGCTCGAATGCCCGGGTCGGACGGTTGAACGAAGTCCTCGAACAGCAACTTGCCGCCGCTGCGTGAAACGAGGCCAGGCGGCAAGGCGGCGCGCGCGCAGGCGCGTGGCGTGCTGAGGTGCAACCGGGCCGTGCGCGCACCGTGCGGGCCCGCCACGCTAACAGGAGAGTCGACACCATGGTCAACAGGCACCCATTGCCGGGCAGCGAGCGCACGGTCGAGCAAGGCGTAAAGGTCGTCGGGCAATGCGATCCGACGGAGCGGATCGAGGTTTTCGTGATGCTGCGCCGCCGGCAGCAGGCGCAGTTCGATGCGCTGATGAGCCGGATCGAGGCCGGCGACCCGAGCGTCAAACCGCTTTCGCGTGAAGCGCTCGCGCAAGACTACGGCGCCGCGCCGGACGATATCGCGAAGGTCGGGGCGTTCGCGGCCGCGCATGGTCTGACGGTTGTGCGTGAGGACCCGGCGGCGCGCCTCGTCCTGCTGAGCGGCACGATCGCGCAGTTCCAGAGCGCGTTCGAGGTCGCACTCGCGCATTATCAGCATCACACGGCCGGGCAGTTTCGCGGCCGCACCGGCACGATCAGCGTGCCGGACGATCTGCACGGCGTCGTCGAGGCGGTGCTCGGGCTCGACAACCGGCCACAGGCGCGGCCGCACTTCCGCATCCGGCCGCCGTTCGTGCCGGCGCGCGCGCATCAGGCGTCGTTCACGCCGCTGCAGCTCGCCTCGCTCTACCAGTTTCCGCAAGGCGATGGCGACGGCCAGTGTGTCGGCATCATCGAACTCGGCGGCGGCTATAACACGTCCGATCTCACGGCGTATTTTTCGAGCCTCGGCGTGGCCTCGCCCAACGTGACAGCGGTCGGCGTCGATCAAGGCGGCAATCGGCCGAGCGGCGACCCGAACGGGCCCGACGGAGAGGTCACGCTCGACATCGAGATCGTCGGCGCGATTGTGCCGCGCTCGACCATCGCCGTGTACTTCACGCAGAACAGCGACGCCGGTTTTATCGACGCGGTGAGCCGCGCGGTGCACGACACGGCCAATAAGCCCTCGGTGATTTCGATCAGTTGGGGCGCGCCCGAGTCGGTCTGGACCAGCCAGTCGATGCAGGCGTTCAACAGCGTGCTGCAGTCGGCGGCGGCGCTCGGCGTGACGATCTGCGCGGCGTCGGGCGACAGCGGTTCGAGCGATGGCTCGGGCGGCGGCGATCAGGTCGACTTCCCTGCATCGAGCCCGTACGTGCTCGCGTGCGGCGGCACGCAGCTCACCGCGTCGGGCTCGTCGATCACGCGCGAGGTGGTGTGGAACGACGGCGAACAGGGCGGCGCGAGCGGCGGCGGAGTGAGCCAGGCGTTTGCGGTGCCGGTGTGGCAGAAGGGCTTGTCGGTGACGTCGCCGGGCGGCGGCAGCGTGGCGCTCGGCGGGCGCGGCGTGCCGGACGTCGCGGGCGATGCGTCGCCCGTCACCGGCTACAGCGTGCTGATCGACGGCACGCAGACGGTGATCGGCGGCACGAGCGCGGTCGCGCCGCTATGGGCGGCGCTGATCGCGCGGATCAACGCGGCGAACGGGCAGCCGGCCGGTTTTGTCAACGCGAAGCTCTACAAGGCGCCGGGCGTCTGCAACGACATCACGCAGGGCAACAACGGCAGTTTCGCGGCATCGGTGGGCTGGGACGCTTGCACGGGACTGGGCAGTCCGATTGGCCAGAAGGTGGCGGCCGCACTATAGTCAACAGGCTGGCGGCGACAGTCGGCAACGGTTCGCGATACGTGGCGGACCGCCGGTAGAGGACGTGAGGCGAGGAAGTGAAGTGGGGCAAATGAAGCGGGCAAATGAAGCGCGGAAGTGAAGAAGCGCGGATGTAAACCGAGGATACAAGGCGAATACGCGAAACAAGGACGCGAAACGAAGACGTATGGCGAGGACGTAAAGCGAAGACGCGGCACGTTAAATCGAACCCATGGAGCGATCATGACGAACACAGAGTCTGCTTCCGGTAGTCAGCATCCGTCGCACAACGCATCCACCGAGGCCACGGCGGCTGCGGTCACCACCAGCGAGCCGCACAAGGCCAAGTCCGGCGATCAGCCGTTCTTCGATCCGGTCGCCTACGGGAACGGGCCGGACGATTCGGTGACCGAGACGGCGGAGACCGCCGCGGTTACGCATCACGCGGTGACGATCGGCGGCAGGAAAATCAACTACACGGCGACGGCAGGGCATCTCGTGATCGTCGATCCGAGCAGCTCGCAGCCCGAAGCGCGGATGTTCTACGTCGCGTTCACGCAGGACAACCAGAAGGAAGAAACGCGGCCGGTCACGTTCTTTTATAACGGCGGACCGGGGTCGTCGTCGGTGTTCGTGCTGCTCGGCTCGTTCGCGCCGCGCCGCATCAAAACGTCGATGCCGAGCTTCACGCCGCCCGCGCCGTATGCGATGGAAGACAATCCGGACAGCCTGCTCGACAAAAGCGACCTCGTTTTCATCAATCCGGTCGGCACCGGCTATTCGGCGGCCATCGCGCCGAAGAAGAATCGCGACTTCTGGGGCGTCGATCAGGACGCGGATTCGCTCAAGCAGTTCATCAAGCGCTTTCTGACGAAGAACAACCGCTGGAATTCGCCGAAGTATCTGTTCGGCGAATCGTATGGCACGGCGCGTAGTTGCGTGCTCGCGTATCGCCTGCACGAGGACGGCGTCGATCTGAACGGCATCACGCTGCAATCGTCGATTCTCGACTATACGCAGGCCGGCAATCCGGTCGGCGCGTTGCCCACCGCGGCAGCGGACGCCTGGTATCACCGGAAGCTCGGCGTCGCGCCGCGCCCGACCGATCTCGGCGCGTTTGCCGAAGAGGTCGCGCAGTTCTCGCGCACCGACTATCTGGCCGCGTTGCGCAAGTTTCCGACCACCGATTCCGCGACCGTCGAAAAGCTCAGCGAATACACCGGCATCGACAAGACGACGCTGCTCGCGTGGAGCCTCGACATCGCGGGCTACGACAGCCGCGGCAATTCGCTGTTCCTGACCACGCTGCTCAAGGCGCAAGGTCTCGCGCTCGGCGAATACGACGGCCGCGTGACCGCGATCGAGACCGGCATTGCCGGCAAGATCGATCCGAACTCCGGCGGCAACGATCCGACCATGACCGCCGTGACCGGCGTCTACACGACGATGTGGAACGTGTACCTGAACGAGCAGTTGAAGTACACGTCGAATTCGTCGTTCACCGACCTCAACGACCAGGCGTTCAAGTACTGGGATTTCAGCCATATCGATCCGACCGGCGCGCAGAAGGGCGTCGACCCGAAGGGCAACATCATCCTGTACACGGCGGGCGACCTCGCGGCGGTGATGGCGCTCAATCCCGACCTGAAGGTGCTGTCGGCGAACGGCTTCTTCGACTTCGTGACGCCGTTCTATCAGACCGTGCTCGATCTCCAGCAGATGCCGCTGCTCAGCCAGCAGGTGCGGCAGAACCTGTCGGCGCGGTTCTATCCGTCGGGGCACATGGTCTATCTCGACGGCGGCTCGCGCACCGCGCTGAAGGCCGACCTCGCGCAGATGTACGAACAGACGCTCTCGAATGAACCGGCGCTCGGCCGGATTCGCGCGTTGCAGGCGCGGGTCGAGAAGTAGCGGCGGGGGCTGCCGCAGTGGGGCGTGTCGATTTTCGTCGTTGCTCGCCTCGCGCAGGAACTGCCATGAAACAGGGGCTTCCAGTCGGCCTGGCCGCCTGTTGCCGCGCACGTTAATGGGCTCATGATCCCGGCTCGCGTCGCAGGCGTGTGCCGGGCTTTTGTACCTAAGCATATTGAATATGTTTTAATTGCCCTGCGAATTGAACTACCGCGCGCCTCCGCCGGCGCGCCGACGAATGAATGCAGGTATGGCAGACACGCGTCGCAGCCGTTTTTTCCGCGACGTGACCCGCAGCAACGACGACGCTCGCGCGCCGCTACTCGCGCGCGCGAGCGGTGTTGTCCACCCCGCTCCGAAGGCTCGGCGCGCAGCGCGGCTGGGCGCGAGCTTTATCGTGGCGCTCTGCGCGCTGCATATCGGCGACGCCGCCGCGCAGGGCGGCACGATGCTCGATGAGCGCGTCACGCAGCAATCGATCGGTGAAACGATTTGCCGCGCCGGTTACGCGGATGCGGTCGCGCCGCCTTTCGACGAACTGATGGCGCACAAGGATCGCATGCTGGCCGCGCGCGGCATCGATGCAGACGACGGCGTCGCGTTCGCGCTCGACCGGCGTGTGCCGGTCGTGCTCGGCGGTTCGCCGGACGCGCCGGCCAATCTCGATCTTCGGCCGTGGGCCGGTCCGCAGGGCGAGCGTCGCAAGGCGCGCGCGGCGGTCATGCTCAAGCACTGCGTTTGCACGGGCCAACTGAGTCTCGCGCAGGCGCAGACGGCGATCGTCGGCAACTGGTCGGCGCTTTATTCGGGCTTCGGCCGGGCCTCGTGCGACGTGAGCCGGCTCGACGTCGCGGCCGGCGACGCCAACGACGACGCAGGCGAAAACGACAGCGCCGACCGGCGCGGCGAGGCGCACGAACGCGCGCCCTGAGCGCAGGGTTCGAGGCCGCGCGTGCGCGTGGCCGACAGGCCGGATCGGTTTGCATCGTCCGGTTGCGCGCGCTTTCGCGAGAATCCGCCGTGCGCACGTCCATGCGAGTTGCCCGTGCGAGCGACAGTTCGCGGTTCGCTATCCCCAATTTTTCGGAGAAACACCATGACCCATTCCCGTCTCGCCGCCGTGGCGCTCAGCATCGCCGGCCTGTGCGGCAGCGCCGCTGCTCTCGCCGCCGAGCCCGCTCATTGCGCGCGTGCCGACTCGCTCGTGATTCGCGGCGACGTGCCCGCGGCGATCAGCTTCGACGTGTACCGGCAACTGCATCCGCTGAGCGCGCAGCGCATCGCGTTGTTCCAGGCGGCCGGCCAGGTGAAGCATCTGCCCGATGGCCTGCCGGTGTGCCAGATCGTCGACGACGGTGTCGACGATCCGTCCGCGGTGCTGGTCCGCCTGCCGAAAGGCAAGAATGCGTGGTGGGTGAACGCGACCAACGTGCAAGCGGCGGACTGATCGGCTCGATCAGCCCGCCTTTTGCGCACGTCCCCCGCGGGATGCCGTCCGCGACACGCTTTGCTTTGCGCCGCGCCGTGGCGGTGCGTGTTTGCCGCAGCGAGTAGCAGCCGGTGGCAGCCAGTAGCCGTCGATAGCGGCCGATCTTTGGCTGAACCGTAGCAGTCGCGCCGGCCGGGCATGCACCGTGCTGAATCCGCCGATGTTTTTCTGTTGTTGGCGCGGCCGATTCAGGTACAGTGCATTGACGGCGACGTTTCACCGTTTCCCGCAGCACGGTTGCGCCGCGCCGCTGGTGTCGAAGATGGCAATCCTGACAACAGGACGAAATTCGCAGAGGAGATTTGAATGATGGCCTTCTATTTGTCCTTGCTCGCTTTGGCTGTCGCGGGCGCGGTCCTGATCCGCGAACTCGCCGCCGCTCGGGCGAAACAGAGCGCGGCGCTGCGGCCGGTGCGCGTCGAAAGCGCGGATCGCCGGACAGGTCGCCACGCGCGTCGAGGGTAGGCCACATGAACCTGACCGTGCGCAATATCGCCGAATCGTGCAGCGAGCAGGAAGTACGGGAGTTTCTGAAGCGCGAACTCGGGCATTACGCGAAAAACGTCGAAGTCGTGGACGCCGGCAAACCCGGCGCCTACGCAATGGTCGAACTGGACGCCAACGTGCCGTATGTCGGCGACGTGATCGCGCGGCAGATTCAGGGCAAGCATCTGGGCGGCCAGCCGCTCGAAGCGAGCGCCGATCTGTTCAGCGACGAACCGCCGCCCGAGCGCTAAGGGCGTCACCCGGTACCCCGATTCCCGGCGGGCTTCCTGGATAGCGTCGACGACGGCGGGGATGCGCGGCCAATCGCGCATCCCCGCCGTTTTCATTGCCGCGCATCAAGCGCCCCGCGCCTCAGCCGCCAGACGTTATTTCTCGTCGTGCCGCGTCGGCCAGTCGAACGGCGTATACGGCAGCGCCCGCTTGTGATGCGTCGCTTCGTAGAACCGCAGAATCACCGCGCGCGCCGCATCGCTGACCGGTTTGCCTTCGAGGAAGTCGTCGATCGCATCGTAGGGGATGCCGTAGGCGTCTTCGTCGGGGCGCAACGGACGCAGCATTTCGAGGTCGGCGGTCGGCACCTTGTGCGCGAGCGCCTCGGGCGCGCCGAGCGCTTGCGCCACCGCGCGCACGCGGCGCTTGTTGAGGCCCGCGAGCGGCAGCACGTCGGCGCCGCCGTCGCCGAATTTCGTGAAGAAGCCCATCAGCGATTCGGCCGCGTGGTCCGTGCCGATCACGACGCCGGCCCGCGCGCCGGCCACCGCGTATTGGGCGATCATGCGCTGGCGCGCCTTGATATTGCCGTGCACGAAATCCTGCTGTGCGCCATCCTTGAATAACACGCCGCTTTTATCGAGCGATGCGAGCAGCGCATCGGCGGCGGGTTGGATATCGATGGTGAGATTTTCGTCGGCGCGAATGAAGCGTAATGCCTGCTGGGCATCGGCTTCGTCGCGCTGTATGCCGTAAGGCAAACGTATTGCGACGAATTGCGCATTGTAATTATTCGCGCGCAAACGTTCGACCGCGAGTTGGGCGAGACGTCCGGCCGTTGTCGAATCGACTCCGCCGCTAATTCCCAGCACATAAGTTTTCAGGCCGCTGCTACGCAGATAGTTCGCGAGAAAATCGATCCGGCGCTCGATTTCATGCTGTGCGTCGAATTCCGCGGCAATGTGCATTTCGGCTGCAATGCTTGCCTGGCGGGCGGCTGGATCGTGTTGGACCATGATTGTTCTGACTCCTCGCGCAACGGTTAAGTATCGAGCCGCATCACGGTGGCCCGGAAAGGTTTTTTAGCGGATGAACCGGCCGATCGTTCCACGGTTTTATTTCAGGGATTCGATTTAAATCAGGTCATGGCGATTTTCCGCTTCACACACCGCTTGCCGAAATTTGTCAGCCGCTTCGCAGAATTCGAAAATCGGCTGTATTTTCATCGACATGCAGCCATGCGCTGAGTAATATCGTCGTTCCGCGCGCTGCGCTAAAGCGGCGGGCAATCAATAATAATCATGTTTGCTCTGATACGCGATAAACGACCGGGATTGGCCTGGCCAGCCTGAACTGGAACATGCGGCTTCCGTCCCGGTGGTGCGTCGACGCGAGATGATCGAGATGCCGTTTTCATACCGCACGCTAGGTGCGAGTCGTGTTGCGCATGCTGCTCGTCGCAGCCTGGCGCGCGCCGTTGGCGTGTTGGCGTGCGCAGGGACGTGTGTTGGGATGTGCGCGTTGCCGGCGCAGGCGGCGAGTGCGCCGGGTGCCGCAAGTGCGGCGCCGGGGCATGCGGTGTCGGCCGTGCCGGCAACGCCTGCGGTAGTGAAGGCGA
This sequence comes from Burkholderia sp. Ax-1724, assembly GCF_011752995.1. Lineage (GTDB taxonomy): Bacteria > Pseudomonadota > Gammaproteobacteria > Burkholderiales > Burkholderiaceae > Paraburkholderia. Next base: position 13,343 of record NZ_VWWL01000034.1, on the reverse strand, counting down.
CAACGCCTGCCGCGAAGGCGCAACCCCCGGCGTCGCGAGTCGCGGCGGCGCATCCCGCCAATCGGCCGTCGACGCCGATCAACGCGGCCGAGGTGGCCGCGCCCGATGCGGCCGGCGTCGTCGATCCGCGCCGGGCGTTCCTGCTGCGCGACGTGTTCGCGCGGGACGTGACGCGCCGGCTCAAGGTGCCGGCCGCCGAGCAGCGCGCGTACGCCGATCGGCTCGCGGCGGCCCTCGATGCGCACGCGCTCGGCAGCCTGTCGGGCGAATACGTCGTGCTGGTCGATCGCAACGCCAACGTGCAGGCGCTCTTCATCTATTTTCGCGCGACGCCGGGCGACGCCTGGGAGATGATCGGCGCGTCGCCGGTCTCGACCGGACGGCCCGGCGAATACGACCACTTCATCACGCCGCTTGGCGTATTCGAACATACACCCGACAACATGGATTTCCGCTCCGAGGGCACGCAGAACGAAAACCATATTCGCGGCTACGGCAAGCGCGACATGCGCATCTTCGATCTCGGCTGGGCGCAGGGCGAGCGCGGCTGGGGCAAGGGCGGCATCTCGCAGATGCGTTTCCAGATGCACGCGACCGATCCCGAGCGGCTCGAACCGCTGCTCGGCATCCGCCATTCGAAGGGCTGCGTGCGGATTCCCGCGTCGCTCAACGCGTTTCTCGATCACTACGGCATTCTCGACGCCGAATACGCGGCGCTCGTCGATTCGGGCAAATCGCTGTGGGTGCTGAAAAGCGATCGGCAGATCATGCCGTGGGCGGGGCGTTTTATCGTCGTCGTCGATTCGCAGCGCAAGGGGCGTCCGGCGTGGTCGCCGGCGCCGGGCGCGAGTGCGCGCGCGAAGATGCCGGCACATGCCGATACGGCGGATTGAGGCGATGCAGTAAGTTGATGCATTGAATGAATGCATTGAGTTGATGCACTGAGGCGGCGCTCGGTTTTTTCGCTGCAGGCCTTTATCAGGGCACGGCGCGCCCTATTGTCGTTTTCTTGCGCCGTGCTGCTGTGTTGCCGTGCCATCGCCCCGCCGGCGCGGCGGGGTGCATCGTGGTCCGCATCGCCGTGCGGATGGTTTCGGCGCCGCGCAGCCGCATCTCACGACCGCGCCAGCACCACGCCCACCAGCGCCACGGCAAATCCGGCGATCTGCACCGGCAACAGCGTCTCGCCGAATCCCAGATAGCCTTCGAGCGCGGCAAGCGGCGGCGCGAGAAACATCAGCGCGGTCGCGCGGGCCGCGTCGCCGCGCCTGACCATCCACACGAGCAGCGTCACGCTGATGCCGGACAGCATCACGACACCCCACGCGAGCGAGACCCATAGCGTCGCCGAGGCGATCCAGCGATGTTCGCCGAGCGCAAGCGCGAGCATGCCCGCGACGCTTGCTGCGCCGATGTTTTGCACCGCGCTCGCGCTGCGAATGTCGGTTCTCGCGAGCGAGGTCTTCTGGAACAGGGTCCCCGCCGTGATCGCGGCAACCGCGACGATCGACACGAGCACGACGAGCCACGCGGGCGCGTTGCCGTGCGTCGGCGGCGTCGCCGCGGCGAGCTTCGGCGCGAGCACCAGCACGACGCCGGCGAGGCCGAGCGCCATGCCGCTCCAGCCGCGCCGCGAGAGTCGCTCGCCGAACAGCGGCGCGGCGACGGCGGCGGTCGCGAGCGGTTGCAGCGCGCCGAGCAGGGCCATGACGCCAGCGCTCAGCCCTTGGGCGACGGCCCAGTAGCCGGCGCCGAGATAGACACCTTGCAGCAGCGCGCCCGCGGCCAGATGCTTGCCGAGGTCGCGGCCGCGAGGCCATGTCGCGCGCGCGCCGAGCGCGGCAAGCGTGAAGACGAGCGCGGTGCCGCCGAAGCGGGCAAGCAGGAACAGATTTGGATCGGCGTAAGGCGTGATCGCGCGGGCGACCACGAAGCCGGTTGACCACAGCACGACGAAGACGGCGGCGATAAGGGATGCGAGCATGGCGACGTGCCGAGGCGAAGGTCGGCGGCGTGAAAAAGCCGCCATCTTGCCGGCGGACGTGCCGCGCGTCTTGTTCGAGGCTGCAACTGAACGGATGCGGGCGAGGTAATGAACGCCCGCGCGTGGCGGCCTTGGCAGCGGTCGTTGCGTTGGCCGAGGCAGCGGCCGGCTGTCGAAACGGCTCACCCAAAGATGTGCCGAAACGGCCGCCCAGGCCGCCCCGGCGTACGCACCGGAACCCCGCTCCCCGTGCCGTCTCACCACATCAGCAACACCGCCCCCGCACCGATTGCACCGCCACATACGACGCAGCCCCACAGCAGCCAGCGCGTGCGGCGGCATTCGCGCGCGATTTCCGCGAGCAGTTGCGCGTTCTGCTGCGGCGTGCGCGCGCGATCGTGTTGCTGCTGCAGATAGCGCACCGCCAGTTGCGGCACGCGCGGCAGCATGTGCGCGAGATGCGGCAGCTCGTGCGAGATGCGCTTGAGCCAGCCGCGATGATCGAGGTCGCGCCGCGCGATATCGGCGAGCACGCCGCGCGCGATGTTCCACGTATCGACGCCCGGATGCAGCGCGCGCGCCAGCGTCTCCGCCTGCTGGAAGGAGCGCTGCGCGGTGGCGAGCCGGCCCGGCACGTGGCCGTCGAACGGCAGCACGCCGTGCAGCAGATGATGAAACAGCGAGCCCGCCGAGCGGTCCTCGGGCGCGGCCGCGAAATGCGCTTCGGCGCGCGTGCGCAATTCGGCTTCGAGGATTTCCGCGCGCGTGTCGTGCGACACGTGTCCGGCATCGCGATGCATGCCGGCGAGGCGCCCGTAATCCTGGTCGAACAGCGCGGTCGCGCCGTGCACGAAGAATTCGCGCTCGCCGCTCGACAGCGTCGACATGATCGAAAACTCCGCGAGCACGAGGCGCCCGAGCGTGTCCGGCTCGATGCTGACGCGTACGCGGCGCGCATCGAGCGTCGCGTGGAAGAAGCCGTGCTCGAACGCCTGCTCGGTGACCACCTCGACGATATGCGCGGCAAGCGGCGCGAGCTTGATGCGATGCGCGTGCAGGCCGGGCAGGTCGCTCGCCGGCAGCGTGTTGATGCGCTGCATCGTCAGCGTGTGGGCGGTGCACAGTTCCCAGATCACGTCGGGCACGGCGATGCGCTTGTCGCCGTCGAAATGATGGCCGGTCTGGCTCAGGTTCGCCGCTTCGGCGCGCAGATCGAAGCGGCGCAGGATGTCGTCGGTGAAGGTCTGGGCAAGCGCGCGCAGTTGCAGGCGGCGCGCCGTGCGCGAGAGCTTTTCGAGCCAGCGCGCGGCCCAGCGCAGCAGCGCGAGTTCGTCGCCGATCTGTTGCAGTTGCTGCGTGCGCACCAGCTTGATCGCGACCTCGTGGTGGCCCTTGACCGGTGTCGCGAGCCGCGCGAAATGCGTCTGCTCGCCGAAGCCGCTGCGCACCGGCACGAGGTCGACCGCGCTGAACAGTTCGGCGAGCGGGCGGCCGAACGCTTTCGCCAGCGCTTCCTGCGACGCGGACGGCGCGAGCGGCTCTTCCATGTGATCGATGGCGTCGAGCGCGTCGTGCAGCGTGCCGGCCGCGAGTTCGGGACGCTCGGCGAGCGTCTGCGCGAAGCGGCTCGCGAGCGGTCCGAGCGCCGGCAGCACGCCGTGCAGCTGGGCGCCACCGCGCTCCGACGCATGCACGCGGCTGACCAGCTCGATCATCCAGTGCAGTTTGTGCTCGCGCGGAGCGGCGAGCCAGATCAGGCGCGCGCCGTAACGCAGCGCGTGGGATAGCAGCAGTAGACGGCGAAACAGTGGCGGCATCGGTAGTTCGGTTGACGGCAAGGCGGGGTGCGTGGTGCCGGACGCGGTCGGGGCGATGACGACGGTGGCGACGGTGACGACGGTGACGACGACAACGGCAGCGGCGCTGCGTGCCGCGCGTCTGCCCGATGGCCGGTCCTGGCGCGTCAAGGTTAGCAGGTCGGGGCGCCGGTTGGCGTGTTCGTCGGGCCATGATGCATGACACGCGTAATACAATACAGCGGCCTTCCTCAACTACGACGAAACCCAGGCGTGCCGCTCGCGGCCCTTCACCGATGCTTGCAGAACAACGTCATCAATACATCCTCGCTCAAGTCGCAAAAAGCGGCGCGCTTTCGGTTGCCGAACTGGTGCGCGAACTGAACGTATCGCGCGAAACGATCCGCCGCGATCTCAACGCCCTGGCCGGCCGCGGCCTGCTCGTGACGACGCACGGCGGCGCATTGTCGAACGAGCGGCGCGAGCCCGACCTCGATACACGCGAAGCCGAGAATGCCGGCGCCAAGCGCGCGATCGGCGAGCGCGCGGCCGAGTTCGTGCCGGACGGCGCATCGCTGATCATCGATTCGGGCAGCACGACCCAGGCCGTGGCGCGCGCGCTGCTCGACCGGCACCGGCTGACGGTCTATACGAACGACTGGCGTATCGCGCTGCTGCTCGGCCGGCGCAACGACAACCGCGTGACGCTGCTCGGCGGCGAGCTGTCCGATATCGAGGACGCCACGTTCGGCCTCGACACCGTCCACCAGCTGACGCAGTACCACGCGGACTTCGCGTTCATCGGCGCGGGCGGGATTTCGCCGGATGGCTATCTGAGCGACTACAGCCGCATGGCCGCCGAAGTGCGCAGCCGCATGATCGCCGCGGCCGACATGGTCGTGATCGTCGCCGATCACTCGAAGTTCGGCCGCGTGACGCCGGTGCGCATCAACGGTATCGAGTCGGCGCGTTATCTGGTCACCGAGCTGGCGCCCGAGCGCGCGCTCGGCAAGGCGATCACGGCGCATGGGCCGGAGATTCTGATCGCCTGAGTCCGGTCGCCGGCGGCGAGCGGCGCGGCGGCGGTCCGTGTTGCGCTTGCCGGCCCGCTCGCCGGCCTTGCCCGAGGCAACGCGACGGATCTCGTTCCTTATCCGCCAAAAGCTCGATAAAAAGGCTCCCCGGCTCGCTGCAGGATTCCGGGTGGGCGTGCACAATACGCGCCGTTGTCCGACTAGGCGCCGTTGTCCGAACGCCTGTCCGCCCGTTACGGGCGAGGCGAGTGCCGCCGAAACCGGCAAATGCCACGAATCCGCTCAGCGCACCGCGCGAACCGGCGTAAGCCGGCGCCGCTGCCGTCACCCGGGTTTCGCGGCGCATCCTGCACACAGCGTCATTTTCGCCACGTACGATCGGCATGGATGCGGTGCGCGGACGCTCGTGCGCCGGTCGCGCCGTGGTTCGCGCGAGTTGGCCTGAGTTGGCAAATTGTGTCGTTTTTTGGAATTCGGCGGAATAGTCACGGCGTTGTCATCGAAACCTGTGATTCTTGCCGTGCCCGTTCAGGCATGGCAGGCAGCGCGAGTATCGGAGACGGGCTGGCGGTCAGGCGGAGCGGGATGCGGCAAAGTTGTCGGCAATCTGCAATCGATGGAGACCGGCGCGGCAACGGCTGCGGGCAACATGCAAACGGCGCGTGCCGCCATTCAATCACTACAGGTATGGGTTATCCCGACCGTCTGGTTTTTTGCCTTTCGGAGAGAGCGACATGAAAAAGACGAATTCCCTTCACGCCACGGCCGGCCTCGCGCGCAAACTGCTGCCGGCGCTGGTCGCCGCGGCGGCGTTCGGCGGCATGGCAATGCAGGCCCATGCGGCCGGCGCGGTCGTGCTGTACACCGCCGACGGCCTCGAAAATCTGTACAAGGACGTGCTGCCGGGCTTCGAGAAGCAGGAAGGCGTGAAGGTCAATATCGTCACGGCGGGCAGCGGCGAAGTCGTGAACCGCGCGACCATCGAGAAGGATCAGCCGAAGGCCGACGTGCTCGTCACGCTGCCGCCGTTCATCCAGCAGGCCGACCAGGGCGGGCTGCTGCAGGCGTACCAGAGCGCCAACTACAAGAACGTGCCGGCCATCGCCAAGGCGCCGAACGGCGCGTGGGCGACCTTCGTGAACAACTACTTCTCGTTCGCGATCAACCCCGAAGTCACGAAGACCCAGCCGAAGACCTTCGCGGACCTGCTGCATCCGGACTTCAGCGGCAAGGTGGCCTACTCGAACCCGGCGACCGCCGGCGACGGCATGGCCGTGATCATCCTGACCTCGGCACTGATGGGCGAGGACAAGGCGTTCGACTATCTGAAGAAGCTCGAGCAGAGCGCCAAGTTCCACACCAAGGGCACGGGCTACCTCGACGTGCTGCTCTCGCGCAACGAAATCGCGGTCGCCAACGGCGACCTGCAGATGGACCTCGACGACGCGGCCAACGGCGGCCTGTCGTTGAAGCCGGTGTTCCTCGCGGCCGCGCCCGGCGGCCAGCCGACCACGTTCCAGCTGCCGTACGCGATCGCGCTGATCAAGAACGGCCCGAACCAGGCCGAGGGCAAGAAGCTGATCGACTACCTGATGTCGACGCAAGTGCAGTCGAAGGTGCCGGACATTTTCGGCATTCCGGGCCGCACCGACGTGCCGCTCGCCGGCAAGAACGGCGCGGCGGTCAAGCAGGCGATCACGGGCGTGAAGCTGATTCCGGTCGACTGGAACCAGGTGATGGCGAAGAAGGCCGACTGGACCACGCGCTGGAAGAACGACGTAATCGGTTCGTCGGGCAAGCAGCTCGAAGTGGTCAAGCCGCAGTAAGCGGTTTCAATAAGCAGTCTCACTCAGCGGCCGCAATCAGCGGCTGAACCGGGCGGCTGAAAGAGTCGCTCGCAATAAGCGGCCGAAGCGGGCCGCGTTTGAAGTACGTCCGGTCGCGCGCCGTGCTCGGCGCAGCCGGACTTGCCTGGATTCAGGCGGCGCCGTGCCGGCGGCCGGGCCGATGCAATGGCCCGGGTGTCGCGCGTGGCGCCGCATCAGCTTTAATCTTGTTGGAGGAAGACCCGGTGAATACGGCCAGTCTCGCTCACCCCAATGCGCCTGGCGCTTCATCGGATGCGCTCGACGCCGCGCGTTCCGATGCGTCCGGCGGCGTGCAGATCGATCATCTGACGGTGCGCTTCGGCACGCGCACGGTGCTCGACGATCTGTCGTTGACCATCCAGCGCGGCGAGCTGCTCACCGTGCTCGGCCGCAGCGGCTGCGGCAAGACGACCCTGTTGCGTTTCATCGCGGGCTTCATCGAGGCGGACGGCCTTGCCGGCACGCTGACCGTGGCGGGCCACGACCTCACGCACGTGCCGCCGCACAAGCGCAATCTCGGTCTGCTGTTCCAGAGCTATGCGCTGTTTCCGCATCTGACGGTGTTCGAGAACGTCGCGTTCGGCCTGCGCGCGCGCAGGGTTCCAGCGCGCGACGTCGCGCGCCGCGTCGCCGATGCGCTCAAGCTCGTGCAGCTCGGCGACGCCGGCCACGTGATGCCCGCGCAACTGTCGGGCGGCATGCAGCAGCGCGTGGCGCTGGCCCGCGCGCTCGTGATCGAGCCCGATGTGCTGCTGCTCGACGAACCGCTCTCCGCGCTCGACGCCAATCTGCGCGCCTCGGTGCGCTCCGAACTGAAGGCGCTGCATGAGCGCCTGCCGAATCTGACGATCGTCTGCGTGACGCACGATCAGGACGACGCGCTCGTGCTGTCCGACCGCACGCTGCTGATGCGCGAGGGCCGCATCGCGCAGCTCGGCACGCCGCAGCAGTTGTACGACACGCCCGCCGACGGCTTCGTCGCGCGTTATCTCGGCGCGGCCAATCTGCTGCCGCCGCAGGTTGCGTTCGGCATGGACGACGCGCGCCACAACGAGCGCGAGCGGGTCGCCTGTCTGCGTCCCGAGGCGCTGCGCATCGTGCCGCTCGGCGAAGGGCAGTTGCACGGCGCGATCGCGTCGGTCGAGTGGTATGGCGCGGTGGTGTCGGTGTCGGTCGTGCTCGATGCGTTGCCGAACGAACCCGTGCTCGTCACGATGCAGCGCGGTCACGGCATGATGCCGGAGAAGGGCGCGCGTGTTTCCCTGCGTTACGAGGCTGACGATGTCGTCCTTATCAAGCCCTGATACGCCCAATTCGCTCGGTGTCCCGAACGACGCCGCCGCCGCGCGCCGTCTCGCGAGCGCGGCGGCACACGCGGCTGCGGTGAAGCGGCGCGAACGCCTCGCGCAATGGCATCTGCTGTTTATCGTCGTGGTGGTGCTCGGCCCGCTCGTCATCTATCCGCTCGTGCGACTCGTGCTGCTGAGCCTGAGCGGTGCGCATGGCTTTTCGGGGCAGGCCTATGCGACGTTCTTCGGCAATCCCGATACGCGCGGCGTGATCGGCACGACGCTCGGCATCCTGTTCGCGAGCGCGAGCCTCGCCTCGCTGCTCGGCGTGGCGCTCGCGGCGCTGCTGTTCTTCAAGCCGTTTCCGGGCGCACGCATGGTCACGCGGTTTCTCGAACTGTTCGTCGCGTTTCCGTCGTTTCTCGTCGCGTTCACGCTGATCTTTCTGTACGGCTCGCAGGGTTCGGTCAGCATCGGCTTGCAGCGGCTCTTCAATCTGCAGGCGCCGCCGCTCGATTTCCTGTTCGGCATCGGCGGCGTGGTGCTCGCGGAAGTGGTGTTCTATACGCCGTTCGTCGTGCGTCCTACTTTGGCGTCGTTCGCGCTGCTCGACCAGCGTCTGATCGAGGCCGCGCGCAGCCTCGGTGCGAACGGCATGATGGTGGCGTTCAGGGTGATCCTGCCGCTCGCGTGGCCCGGCATCGCGGCCGGCACGATCCTGTGCTTTCTGCTGACCCTGAACGAGTTCGGCATTCTGCTCGTGCTCGGCAGCGCGCATCTGATTACGCTGCCGGTCGCGATCTACAGCGCCGCCACCGTCGATCTCGATCTGCCGACCGCCGCCGCCGGCGCCGTGGTGATGCTGCTGATGTCGTTGTCGCTCTACGCGTTGTACCGGCGCGTCAATAGCCGCAAGGAGAAAGGAGCCGGTCATGGCCGTTGAACTCGATCCGACCGTGCTGCCGGTCATGCACAAGAAGGCGCGGCCGGTGCGTCACAACCTCGCGGTGCGCGTGCTGGGCAGTCTGTTCCTCGGCTTCGCCGCGCTGCTGTGCTTCTGGCTGTTCGTGCTGCCGGTACTGGTGGTCGCGCTGTCGAGCGTCGCCTCGCACTGGTCCGGCACGATCCTGCCCGACGGCTTCAGCATGCGCTGGTTCGAACGCCTCGGTTCGAGCGACTTCGACGCGCTGACGACGAGTCTCGAAGTCGGCATGGGCGTCGCGGTGCTCGGCACGATTCTCGGTTTGTGGCTTGCGCTCGCGCTCGAGGGCCGCGACCGGCGCGGGCTCGGCGCGCTCGTCGACACGATCGCGATGATGCCCAACGGCGTGCCGAGCGTGGTGCTCGGCCTCGCGGTGCTGATCGCGTATCACAAGCGGCCGATCGATCTGTCGAGTTCGGCGGCGATCGTCGTGTTCGTGCAGCTCGCGCTGGTGCTGCCGTTCTGCTACCGCTGCGCCGCGGCGGCGCTGCGCCCGGAGTTGACGGTGCTGCGCGAAGCGGCGGCGAGCCTCGGTGCGCCGCCGTCGATGGTGCTGCGCCGCGTCGTGTTGCCGCAACTGGTGCCGGCGATCCGCGCGAGCCTCGCGCTCGGCTTCGCGCTGTCGCTCGGCGAACTCGGCGCGACGCTGACCGTGTATCCGCCGGGTTTCGCGACGGTGCCGATCGTCGTGGTCGGGCAGGTCGAGCGCGGCTACTACCTGCCGGCTTCGGCGTTGTCGCTGATCCTGCTGCTGGTTTCGCTGGTTGCGTTGCTGCTGATCGCGGCGCGTGCGCCGCGTCGGCGGGGCGGCTGATTGCCGGTTCGGCTCGGAGGCTGATTGGACTGGCCGGCGGCCGTAGTCGTGATCTGACGGAGGCGAGCCCGTGCGGTATGCCGACTAGCGTAGCGCAGCGCCCAGGTGAGGCGGCAAATTTTGTCAAAATGACCGAAAATATGCAGTCTGCTTCCGTCGATCCCATCGAGGTCGTGCGCCGGCATTCGCTGACGGCGCTGGTGCGCGACGAAATCGAGCGGCATATCGTCGATGGCACGCTGGCGCCGGGCGACAAGCTCAACGAGGCGGACTGGGCGGCGCGGCTGCAGGTGTCGCGCGGACCGGTGCGCGAAGCCTTTCGCGCGCTCGAACAGGCGGGCCTCGTGCGCACGGAGAAGAATCGCGGCGTGTTCGTGCGCACGGTGTCGCTCGCCGAGGCGGACGAGATCTACGCTGTGCGCGCGCTGCTCGAAGAGGCCGCATGCCGGATGCTGGCGACCTGCATCGACGCGGGCAGGCTCGCGGTGCTGCGCGACTGGCTCGATGCGATGCGCGCCGCGCTTGCGTCGCACGATCGCGACGCGTATGGCCGCGCGAACGTCGCGTTTCACGACGCGATCGTCGCGGCGGCCGGTAACGCGAAGCTGTACGAGACGTATCGGCGGCTGGTCAGCGAATTGAGCCTGTTTCGCCGCGCGGCGCTCGCGGTGGAAGCCGACGCGATGGAGCGCTCGCTCGCCGAGCATCGCGCGATTCTGAACGCGCTCGCATCGCGCGACGCCGGGCGCGCGGCTGCGTTGATGCATGCTCATGTGCATGACGGGCGGCTGCGTGCGCATGCGGCGTGTGGAGCGGGCGAGGTTCGCACGGCCGGGAGCATGGCGGCCGGGTGCGAGTCCGGTGCACGCGGAAAATGATGGCGAAGCGGTAGCGGCACAGCGGCCATGCCGGTTCTTGCAACGATTGACCCACAACGAAATCCCCGCCGATGGAAATCCCTGCAATGACACATTCCGGACAACGTACGATCGACGTCAATGGGCGCCGCTATCGGCTGCCTTCGCAACCGACCGTCGTCGTCTGCGTCGACGGCTGCGAGTTCGCGTATCTGGAAGCCGCGGTCGCCGCCGGCGTCGCGCCGTTTATCGGCTCGATGCTCGAAGGCGGCGCGGCTTTTCGCGGCGACTGCGTGATTCCGTCGTTCACGAACCCGAACAACCTCTCGATCGTGACCGGCGTGCCGCCGTCCGTGCACGGCATCTGCGGCAATTACTTCTGGAACCCGGACGCCGACGGCGGCGCGGGCGCGGCGGTGATGATGAACGACCCCGCGTACCTGCGCGCGCCCACGCTGCTCGCGGCGGCCGCCGAGGCAGGCGCCGCGGTGGCGGTCGTTACCGCGAAGGACAAGTTGCGCGGCCTGCTCGGCTGGCAACTGAAGGGCATCTGCTTTTCGGCCGAAAAGGCCGACAAGGTGACGCGCGAGGAAAACGGCATCGAGGACGTGCTCGATCTGGTCGGCTTGCCGTTGCCCGACGTGTATAGCGCCGGCTTGTCGGAATTCGTGTTCGCGGCCGGTGTGCGGCTCGCGCAGACGCGCAGGCTCGACCTCATGTATCTGTCGACCACCGATTACATCCAGCACAAATGCGCGCCCGGCACCGAGGGCGCGAACGCGTTCTACGCGATGATGGACCGCTATCTCGCGCAGCTCGACGCGCTTGGCTGGGTGATCGGCCTCACTGCCGATCACGGCATGAACGCCAAGCACGATTCGCAAACCGGCGAGCCGAACGTGATTTATCTGCAGGACCTGCTCGACGACTGGTTCGGCGCGAATACGGCGCGCGTGATTCTGCCGATTACCGATCCGTACGTCGTGCATCATGGCGCGCTCGGTTCGTTCGCGACGGTTTATCTGCCGCGCGATGTCGAGGTTGAGTCCGTGATGGCGCGGATTGGCCGTCTGCCGGGAATCGACGTCGTGCTCGACCGGCGCGCCGCATGCGCGCGCTTCGAATTGCCGGAGGATCGTGTCGGCGACCTCGTGGTGATCGGCGCGAAGCACGTTGTGTTCGGCACGCGCCGCGACGAGCACGATCTGTCCGGGTTGACCGTGCCGTTGCGCTCGCATGGCGGGATCTCGGAGCAGGAGGTGCCGTTGCTGTTCAACCGGCGCATCGGGAGGCCGGTTTCCGATGACGGCCGCGGTGCGGCGAGGCTGCGCAACTTCGATGTTTTCGATGTCGCGCTGAATGGGGTGGCGTCGTTGTCGTGAGCGCGGCGCGGTGGAGTTGCGGGCGTCGGTCGTCGGGGTAGCGTGTGCCTGGGCGTAGGGCGATCCGTTCGAGGCGTCGATTTAGGATCGGTACGGTGATCGATGCCACCGCTGCTGCCGCGTAGCTGCTCGGGGCGTGTGGGCATGGAAGCGGTGGTGCAAGGCAAGGCGCGCGTTTGCACATCAGCAACGAACGTAGCGGCGCGGTATACGCGTCGACCCTGCGCGACAACGTCTATTGGTCGATGAGGCTCGTGCGGGAGGAACCATTTGGCCCGGCGTCGCTGGTCATCGCATTCGATACGCTCGACGAAGCGATCGGAATCAGCAACGGGATGCCACTCGGTTTGTCGTCGTGCGTATTGTGCGAACCGGCAGGACGCGATCACGTGTTTCATCGTCAACGAAGTGCGCGGGCAGTCAACGTATGGAGCCTGCCGGGTTGCCGGATCGAGCTGATGCTGTTCGGCAGCATCAGGGACTCGGAGCCTGGCCACAAGGAGGGCAGGAAGCAACGAAGCGCTTTACCAATCAGAAGACGTATTCATTACCGTGGGAGTGACGGATGGCATTGAATCTGGACGATATCCGTTCGCTGTTCGAGCGACACGGCCGCCTCGCATATAGCGGCGAGCCGGTGACGCAACTCGAGCACGCGTTGCAGAGCGGCGCGCTTGCCGAGGAAGAGCGCGCGAGCGAGGAACTGGTCGCGGCGGCGTTTTTGCATGATCTTGGACATCTGCTGAACCTGCAGGGGGAGACGCCGACGCAGCACGGCATCGACGATCTGCATCAGTATTACGCGCTGCCTTTTTTGCGGCCGGTGTTGTCGGACGCGGTGCTGGAGCCGATTCGCCTGCACGTCGACGCGAAGCGCTGCCTCTGCGCAATCGATGCTACCTACTTCGGCCAGCTTTCCGCTGATTCGGTACGCAGTCTCGAGTTGCAGGGCGGCATCTTCAGCAGGGAGGATGCCGAGGCATTTCTGCAAAAGCCCTACGCGGAAGATGCGTTGAGGCTGCGTCGTTGGGACGATCGCGCAAAGGTGAAAGATCGCGCGACACCCGATCTCGATCACTATCTGAATCTGGTCGAGCGGGTAATGCGTAGGCATGTGGCGGCGTGAGTTGAGCGATGTCGTTTATATGAGTGCGCGGCTGAGCGGGTACTGATTTTTGAGGAGGACGCCGGCTGTTTCGACGAAGCAGTTGGCCTCGGCAAGGGTCGCTAAGGAAAACCCTGAATTCGTACTTGCAAGTCGTATCCGGTCCCGCTAGAATTCCGCTCTTTCGTGTTCCGCCCAGCGGGGCACGGGGAAGCGGGAGGCCCTGGATGGC
>NZ_VWWL01000033.1 GCF_011752995.1 Burkholderia sp. Ax-1724 | reverse complement strand
CTGACACCTCAGGCACGGCGGAGGCAGCCGGCGCCACCACCGGTGCCACGCCCGCCGCCGAAGACGCGGCCACCGCGCGCTCGGCCGGCGCGCCGCCGCCAGGGTTCGGCGCGGCACCCGATTTCAGCGCGACCAATCCGCCGCCGCCCAATGCATTCCCGCCGTCGCCGCCGCGCTATCTGCGGCAGAGCGATTCGGCGTGGAGCGTGTTCGGCCGCATCATCGCGGCGCGCGCGCGGCAACTGTTCGATCGCGCGGGCCAGCGGATCACGCAGCGCACGCTGCGCATCGGCGTGTCGGCGCGCATCTTCCATCCGGAGCCGGGTGCGAAGGGGCTGCGCGGCAAGACCTTGCAGTATCTCGAGGAATCGATCGCGCACTGGGTCATGTCACGCGACGTGATCGTGTTCATGATTCCGACGGTCGGTCATCAGGGCATGCTGCACCCGAGCAACATCCGCTTGCGCGACTACGCCAAGCATCTCGACGGCCTGCTGCTGCAAGGCGGCGCCGACGTCTCGCCGCAGACCTATGCGGAAACGGCAGTCAGTCACGAGTGGCCCGGCGACCGCGTGCGCGACATGTACGAACTCGAACTGCTGCACGAGTTCGTCGAGTCGGGCAAGCCGGTGCTCGGCGTCTGCCGCGGCTGCCAGTTGATCAACGTCGCGTTCGGCGGCACCTTGTATCAGGACATCGCGACCGATGTGCCGACCGCCGGTGCGCACGTCAACGAGAACTACGATCAGCACCGCCACGGCGTCCATTTTCCGGACGGCTCGACATTGCTCAACATGTTCCCGGGACGGCGCGACGCGATCGTCAACTCGATTCACCACCAGGCGGTGAAGACGCTCGGCCGCGATCTCAATATCGAGGCGGTGTCGGCGTCGGACGGCATCATCGAGGCCGTGCGCTACCGGCGCGCGCCGTTCGTGATGGGCGTGCAGTGGCATCCGGAGTTTCATCGCGCGGGCGGCCCGGAACTGCTCGATTGCACGCCGTTGCTCGATACGTTCCTGCGCGTGGCGCGGGAGACTCGGTTCTAGCCGGGTTTTCCGCCTGCGTGCGAGGGGTGGCGCGCTCTGCGTTTCTCGTCGCCGGTTTGTTCGACGCGCTGTCGCGCTATGCGGCGGCGCGTTTTTTCTTCTGACGCTCCTGGTGTCGTACCGTTGCGGTCTGTGTTGCCGCTGTGCCGATGGTTTGCGCGTTGGCATGGGCGGCCGGCGTGCGTTCGCGCTTGCCGGTTTTTATCTGGATAGTCAGGAATCCACGGTGTTGCCCGGTCGCTGGCAAGGTGCGATGGCGGTTTCGTAACCGTGCGAATCTTGCTTGAATCTTTGCTGATCGACGTATCTCGATTTCCACCCTATTTGAGATAGCGCGAGACAGCGGCGCGGTACTTCGCCTTGTCGCGAATCCGCGCGATAATCACCGGCTATTCTGGATTGGCGTGGAGCAGGCAGTATGAGGTTTTCCCTGGTAATTCGACGCGCGTTGCTGCTCGCGGGCGCGTATGCGTTCTGGCATGCCGGTGCCGTGCAGGCGGGGCAGGACGGCGGCACCGCACCGGTGGCCGGCACGCGGCCGGCCGTGAGCGAACTGACGCCGCAACCCGGCGATGCCGCGTCTGCAAGCGCGGCAAGTGCGGCAAGTGCGGCAAGTGCGCCCACGGCTGCGGATGCCTCGGCGCCAGCGGGCAGTGCGCGAGGCGACGTCGCCGAGCTGATGCAATTGATACACGACTCGAACCTGAGCGAGTTGCGCACCACGTACAACGGCAGCTACGGCGCAAGCCTGCTTTTCTATCCGGCACGGATGACGTATTACGTCGCGCTGTTTCAGGACAAGCATTTCTGGCGCGTGATCCAGTCCGACGATGCCGGGCGCGCGGAAGCCATCTACACCGATTTTGCGCAGCAGACGGCGCGGCTCGCCGACGTCGAGATTCGCCGCACGCAACTGCAGGCGCAGACCGCGTATCTGCAGGGCATCATCGCGACTTCGCAGGAACAGGCGCAACGCTTGCAGGCCGACGTCGAGGTCGCGCGTACGCAGCAGGCCAAGGTCGACGACTATCAGCGGCAGGCGCACGGCGAAGCGCTCACGTTGAGCGCCGAGCGCGACAAGGCGCAAGCGCAGTTGCGTCAGGTGCAGAGCGAGGTCGAGCAGTTGCGGCAACAGGCCGAAGCGGGTTTGCCGGCGCAGAAATAAGCGCTTGGGGTCGGCCATGAACGCGACCCTGACAAAGCCCGGCTCTGGGGAAGAGCCGGGTTTTTTTACCTCCACCTATCGCTCGATCTATTGGTCGATTCGAACAGCGCAGCTGAATCCCGCCCGCGGATGACGTCGTGCGGACGTTCCGCTCACTTCGCGAATTGCTCCGGAATTTCGGTGACGCGGCGCTGCGAGATGTGAGTCATCCACTCCGTGCCGTTGCTGGCCGACGCATCGTTCGACGCGGCCGGGCGTGGCGGTGGCGCGATCTCGTACACGGGTGTGGCGGCGGCCATGGTCACGGCGGCGTATTCGTCGCGGCTAAAGCGTGCTTGCGCCGGTAGCGAGTCGGTTCGCACAACCGGGCGAGTGTGCAATCGAGGCGAAGCGACCGGTGCGGCACGCATGAGCGCGATGCGCGGCGTGCCATGTGACGACGCCATCTGCACAGCACCGCCTTGCTCCGGCCTGTGATCCTTCCTGGCGCGCGGCATGTTGCCGGAATGCCAGGTGACCACGTTGCTCGAATGGATCGAGTGAGCGGGGTGGATTGGCGCATCCCGTCTTAGCGCTTTGTGCACCGATGCAGCGACAGGTGGGACGCTCGGTGTAGCAACGACCTCGGCATGCCTCGTTGCCGGCGTAACAGTCACTGGAGCCGGAGCGTCGACTTCGCCGACATCCCGCGTTTGCCGATGCGCAACCTCATTGCGCGTGTAATCCTGCTCAGGCCGCACCTCGTGTACCTCGTGCACATCGTGGCTAGCCATAAGCATGTCGAAGGGTTTCAGCAGCGCACCTGCCATCCGAGTCGGCGCGAAATGCTGGCCCATCGCAATCCACGCCAGCATCGCCGCGCCGCCGATCATACAGGTACTGCCCGCTATCGCAGCCCAATGCCGCGAAGCGCGACGTTTTGCGTGCCGGGACGGGCGTACCCTGAGCGGGATTCGCATCGGCTCCTGGGCGAAGGTTCGCAGCGCGTCGGCACCGCTTGCGCTGGAAATAATCGTGGGCCGCGCAACCTCGGCGGCGCGCGTGGCCCTGGTCGCAGGCGCCGCCACATCCGGCCTGTCGAACGGCTGCCACTCGCAGCACGCGAACATGTCCCTGTCTCTCAGGCACGCGGTGCGCAGCAGCGCGACACAGCGCAATTCGAGTTCCGCGCGCCAGGCTTCGCCGGGCGGATGCGCAGACCAGTCGCGGCCGAACGGCGCGGGCAAATGGGCGAGCGGACGCAGGCGTGGTAGCGCGTAAGCGCCTTCGATCAAGGTGAACGGAGTGCTAGGCATCGGTTTCTTCCCGCACCCGACGACGACGGAGCGCCGGTGGGCAGTCGCAGAATCTGTGGGAGCCGATGGCGACTCGGCGCGAGCCTGGGCTGCTGCCGCTCATCGCGCGATCCCGATTGATTCGGAGACCTGATAGCGGCGCGATGCAAAGGCTCGACCCGATGAAGCCATCGGCAAACAGAAAATGATGCCTTGAAACAGCCCCTTTTGACGTTCGGACTTCTCCGAAAATGATGTCCTGTACGTTCAGGGACTCAACCGGTACACATACCGCAACGCCGTGATGTCGACCCCGCCCATATGATCGGGCTCCGCGCCGACGAACTGCCAGCCCTGCCGCTCATAGAAGCCGATTGCCGGCGTATTGCCTTCGAGCACGTACAGATACAGCTGCGTCTCGCCTTGCGCGCGCGCCCATTCTTCGGCGGCGCGCATCAGCAGCTTGCCGACGCCGATGCCCTGGTAGCCGGGCAGCGCGTGCAGGTTGTCGAGCAGCACGCCCCACGCGGACTCGGGCTGTCGCTCGACGCACACGAAGCCGGTCGGCTCGTCGCCGAGTTCGGCGATCAGCACGGTGCGGCGCTCGCCGCCCGGCGCATCGAGACGCGCGGCCCAGTAGGCGGCGCGTTCGCGCGTGACTTCGCCATCGAGGAACGCATCGGGCAACAGGCCGCGATAAGTGGCCTGCCAGCTGGCGCTGTGAATCGATGCAATGAGCGCGGCGTCCTCGGTGGTCGCGGGACGCAATGAAAGAGCAGGGGTGGTTCGCATCGGGGTAAGAATCGACTCAATGGTGTTGCACGAAAAGTTTACCGCGCTGCGTGCCGGTGTCGCGTAAGCAAACTGTATGCGTTTCGCGGCGGCGTGTTCAGCAGTAACATTACGTGGCGCGGGCCCCGCATGAATCACGATGTTTACCCTGATACCGGCGGTGCATCGCGAACAGCAAAATGCGGCGCCCTCGCGCGCGCTTTTCCGGTATCGTTCGTGGCATCCGCTTGCCGAACGCAGGGGATCGTTTCAACTGCCTGACCGCGACTGTCGCCGACTATCGAACAGCACGGCGGGCTCACACGAGAGTGTCATGTCTACTGCGACCCACGCTACTTCCGCTACCGAAGAATCCAAGGTCAAGACAGTCTTCCGCGTCGTCAGCGGCAACTTTCTTGAGATGTACGACTTCATGGTCTATGGCTACTACGCTTCGGCGATCGCCAAGACCTACTTCCCGAGCGGCAACGATTTCGCCTCGCTGATGCTGTCGCTGTCGGTGTTCGGTGCGGGCTTCCTGATGCGTCCGCTCGGCGCGATCGTGCTCGGCGCCTACATCGACCATCACGGCCGCCGCAAAGGCCTGATCCTCACGCTGAGCCTGATGGCGCTCGGCACGCTGACGGTCGCGGCAATCCCCGGCTACGCGACCCTCGGGCTCCTCGCACCGGTGCTCGTGCTGCTCGGGCGGCTGCTGCAAGGCTTCTCGGCCGGCGTCGAGCTCGGCGGCGTGTCGGTGTATCTCTCGGAGATCGCGACGAAGGGCAACAAGGGCTTCTACTGCTCGTGGCAGTCGGGCAGCCAGCAGGTCGCGGTGGTGTTCGCCGCGCTGATCGGCGTGCTGCTCAACAAGCTGCTGCCTGCCGACCAGATGTTCGCATGGGGCTGGCGCGTACCGTTCCTGATCGGCTGCCTGATCGTGCCGTTCCTGTTCATCATCCGCCGCTCGCTGCAGGAAACCGAGGAGTTCGCAGCGCGCAAGCATCGTCCGAGCATGGGCGAGATCATGAAGTCGATGCTCGCGAATTACCCGATCGTGCTCGGCGGCATGGGCATGGTCATCATGACGACCGTGTCGTTCTACATGATTACCGCCTACACGCCGACCTTCGGCAGGGAAGTGCTGAAGCTCTCGGCCATCGACACGCTCGTCGTCACGGTCTGCGTCGGTATCTCGAACCTGATCTGGCTGCCGCTTTCGGGCGCGCTGTCGGACCGTATCGGCCGCCGTCCGGTGCTGCTCGTGTTCACGGCCCTGACGATTCTCACTGCGTATCCGGCGCTGCAATGGCTCGTTGCCGATCCGTCATTCGTGCGTCTCCTGCTCGTGCAGTTGTGGCTGTCGTTCCTGTACGGCTGCTACAACGGCGCGATGGTCGTGGCGTTGACCGAGGTGATGCCGGTCGAAGTGCGCACCGCCGGCTTCTCGCTCGCCTACAGCCTCGCCACCACGATCGGCGGCTTTACGCCGGCCATTGCCACGCTGGTGATCCACGTGACGAGCAACAAGGCGGCGCCGGGTCTGGTGCTCGGCGTGGCGGCGATCTGCGGTCTGCTCGCGACGCTGTTCCTGTATCGCACGCCGGAATCGCGCAATCAGTATCGGGCGGCCTGACGGGTTCGGCTGATCGTCTGAAAACAAAAAGCCCCGCGTATGCGGGGCTTTTTGTTGGGCGGCGCGTGGCGAGGCGCGAGAGTGTGCGACGGCGTAGGGTGGTTGCGACGCGTGCTCCTGCGTTCCCGTATTTCCGCGTTCCCACGACGCCGCGCGCTCGCCGTTAACTGTTGCGCAAAGCCTTCGCCACCGCGTCGGCCACTTCATCCCATGCGCCGGGCCGCGGCTGACGCACGAGTGTCGCGCCCGCATACCACGGGCTGCGCGTGTCGTCTTCGAACCAGCGCCAGTCGGCGGCGAACGGCAGCATCAGCCAGAGCGGCTTGCGCAGCGCGCCGGCCAGGTGCGCGATCGACGTGTCGATCGACACGACCGCATCGAGCCGCTCGATGATCGCGGCGGTATCGGCGAAGTCGCCGATACGTTTGTCGAAGCGATGAATCGAGGCCGCGCGCGGATGCGCGTCGAGCGTCGCGCGTTCGGCATCGTTCAGGTCGGGTTGCAGCACGATCCAGTCGATGCCGTCGAGTGCGAACAGCGGTTCGAGCGCGGCAAGCGGCATCGAACGCGTTTCGTTGCGCTGAATGCGTCCCGACCACGCGAGCCCGATCTTGCGTTTCGCCTGGCCGCCGAGCGAGCCGCGCCATTTGCGGCCATACGCGGGCGGCACGCTCAGATACGGCGTGCGGCCCGGAATCGTGTTGTAGTTCGTGCCGAGCGCGAACGGCAGGCTCAAGAGCGGAATCTGCAGATCGGCGGCCGGGCGCGGCTGGCCGCGCGCGATCAGCGTCACGCGCCACGTTCGCGCGGCGGGCGCGAGGAGCGGCAGCAACGACGGCTGCACTTCGAGCACGACGCGCGCGGCGCGCTGCGCGACCAGCGGCACGAAGCGCACGAATTGCAGCGTGTCGCCGAAACCCTGTTCCGCATGGACCAGCAGCACGCGGTCCTCGATCGGCTCGCCATGCCAGCGCGGCAAGGTTTCGATAACCGGCTGCGCGACCGTTTGCAGCCGCCATTCGTATTCGGGCAGCCCGCGCGCGAAATCGCGCATCGCGAGCCAGGCCAGCGAGCGGTTCATATGCGCGGCCGCGAGATCGGGGCGCAGACGCAACGCCTGATCGAATGCGCGCACGGCGGCGGCCTGTGCGCCGAGCGCCTGGTGCACGGTGCCGAGCGCGAGCCATGCGAGCGCGAATTGCGGATCGAGACCGACCGAGCGTTCCAGGTACGGCTGCGCCTCGGCGGCCCGGCCGAGCGCCGCGAGCGCATTGCCCATGCCGTAGATCGCGGGCGGCAGATTCGGCTGCAGGCGCAGCGCCGCCTCGAACGAGGCGACCGCCTCGGCATGGCGACCGGTGGCGTCGAGTGTATTGGCGAGATTGAAGTGCGCGGCGACGAAGCGCGGCTCGGTGGCGAGCGCGGCCTCGAAGCAGGGCACGGCTTCGGCCGGCCGGTCGAGCGCGTTCAGCGACATGCCGAGGTTGTTCAGCGCGCCCGCGTGATCGGGGCGCAGCTCCAGCGTGCGCCGGAACGACGTGATCGCCTCTGCATGACGCCCGAGCGCGTGCAGTGCGTTGCCGAGATTGTTGTGCGAGGACGCGTCGTCCGGTTGCAGGCGCAGCGAGCGGCTGAACGCGTCGGCGGCGTCTTCGTGACGGCCCACCGACGCATACGCGTTGCCGAGGTTGTAGTGCGCCATCGGGAACGTCGGCGCGAGCGTGAGCGCGTTGCGGAACTGCTCGATCGCGGCGTCGACCTGGCCGAGCGCCCTCAATGCATTGCCGAGGTTCAGTTGCAGCGCGGCGTCGCCGGGACGCAGATTCACCGCGCGCCGCACGAGCGCGGCGGCTTCCTCATGCTGGCCTTGCTGATGGCGCAGCACGCCGAGCAGGTGCAGTGCGTCGACGTGGCTGGGGTCGTGGTCGAGCGTAGCGCGATAGCCGCGTTCGGCTTCGTCGAGGCGGCCGTCACGATGCGCCGCGAACGCGCGGTCAAAAACGGGTTGCATGACGGGGGAGGGCATTCGGAGCGGACGAGGGCGCATTTTCCCATACTTGCGCGGGCGGACTCCGATTTGCGCCGGTTGTGGACATCTCTTGTGGACCTATCTCCCGGACCCATCGCACGGGCGCATCCCGACGAGCGACAGGCGCCGCGCCCGCGCGTGACGCATGTGCCGCCACGCGAATGATGCAGCGCACCCGTGCGCGGCTTGTCGGCGGCGTACACTAGAACGCATTGTTGCCTCCGGAGTTCCGCATGGACGCTGTCGCCTACGACGCGTCGCCGGTGCTGATCGTCGGGGCCGGTCCCACTGGACTTGCCGCAGCGATGAGTCTCGCGCGCGCCCATATCCCCGTGCGTCTGATCGACAAGGCGGCGCAGCCGAATCCGCATTCGCGCGCGATCGGCATTCAGGCGCGCACGCTCGAACTGCTCGAACAGCATCGGCTGATCGAACCGTTTCTCGAACTCGGCCATCGCGCGCGCGTCGCCAATCTGTTCTCGAACGGCATGCGGCTTGCGCAGCTCGATTTCGATCCGCTGCACACGCGCTATCCGTATCTGCTGTTTCTCGATCAGTCCGTGACCGAGCGGCTGCTCACCGAGCATCTGGCGACGCTCGGCGTGACGGTCGAGCGCGGCACCGAACTGACCTCGTTCATGCAGGGCTCGGCGAGCATTCAGGCGACGCTGCGCCGCGCGGACGGCCACACCGAAACGCTGCGTCCGTCGCACCTGATCGCGGCCGACGGCGCGCATAGTCTGATTCGCCACCGGCTCGCCCTGAGCTTCGAGGGCAAGACCTTCGGGCAGACGTTTCTGCTCGCCGATCTGCGCGCCGAAACCGACTGGCCCGACGACCAGTTCCATATCTTCGCGTCCGGTGAAGGCCTCGTCGCGCTGTTTCCGATGGGCCACGGCCGCCATCGTCTGATTGCCGATCACGCGGCCGGGCTGCCGGGTGCCGCCGTCGTGCCGGTGGCGCCCAGCGAGCCGCCGCCGGGCCCGCCGCTGAATCTGCCGCCGCCGTCGCTCGAACAATGCAAGACGCTGATCGCGCGGCGCGTGCGCGAGCGTGTCGACGTCTCGGATCTCGCGTGGTCCTCGTATTTCCACGTGAATAGCCGCATGGTGGATCGCCTGCGCGTGGGCCGCATCTTTCTGGCCGGCGACGCCGCGCATGTGCACAGCCCGGCCGCCGCGCAGGGCATGAACACCGGCATCCAGGAAGCGCTGAACCTCGGCTGGAAACTCGCGCGAGTGATTCGCGGCGCCGCGCCCGACCGGCTGCTCGATACGTACCACCTCGAACGGCATCCGATCGGGCGCGACGTGCTGCGGCAGACCGGCTTCATCACGCAGATGGCCGAAGCCGGTCACGGTCCGCTGAAGCTGTTGCGCGAGCGCGTGATGCCGGTGCTGGCCGCGCTCGGTCCGCTGCGCGATGCCGCGCGCGCGACGATCAGCGAACTGTCGGTCCAGTACCGGCGCAGTCCGCTCACGCTCGAACGCGTGCTCGACGGCGGCCCGCGTG
The DNA here is from genome assembly GCF_011752995.1 of Burkholderia sp. Ax-1724. Taxonomy (GTDB): domain Bacteria; phylum Pseudomonadota; class Gammaproteobacteria; order Burkholderiales; family Burkholderiaceae; genus Paraburkholderia. The sequence goes on along the minus strand of NZ_VWWL01000033.1, from coordinate 52,098 downwards.
CGGGCGAACGCGCGCCCGATGCGCTCGTGCATGTGGTCGATGGTCCGCTCGGGCGCGCGCCCGGGGTCGGCTGCCTCTTCGATCTGCACGATCCGGCGTTTTTCTCGCTGTTTCTGCTGGTGCCGCCGCTGCCGGTCGACGGCACGCCGCTCGATCCCGCCGCGAAGCATGCGCCGCCGGCCGACCCCGAGGTGGAGAAGCTCGCGGCCGAAGTCGAGCGCCTGCTGCCGGGCGCGGTGCGAATCTGGCGCATCACCGATACGAGCGGCGACGGCGCGCCCGCGCTCGCCGAATCGTATGGCCGCACGCGGCCGTCGTTCTATCTGGTGCGGCCCGATGGCTATATCGGCGCGCGCGGGCGTACCGGTTCGGACCTGCACGGCCTGTTGAGGCACTGCGAAGCGTGGTTCACGGCGGCGGGGGAGATGCGGGAGCAGGTGGCGCTGTGAGGCCTGACACTCGTTGAGTTGAACGTCGATCCCGGTCTCGCATGCGCATGCCAGCACGCGCAACCTCGTTGCGCGCGCGGCTCATGCGAAAGCGCTCCGGGACTGGACCTGGACCTAAACTGCTGCCGGTGTTTGCGCCGGCGTCAGCTTCTCGCGATACCTGACGATCGCCTCGCGCGTGAAGTCCGACAGCGCGATGTCATACGTATCCGGCGCTTCGTCGAGCGTCGTGAGCAGCGCGCGCCGCATGCGCGGCTCCCAGAAACGATGGATATGGTCGGCGACGCCGCTCAGCGCCTCCTCGTGATCGGGCATCGATTCGAAGAAATCGCCGATCCGGTTCGCCATGTCGATCAGATTCCGATTGTCCATGGCTCGCCTCACTTGCCCGAGGTGACGGCGGCGGGCGCCTTGGCCGGCTCGCGCTGCTTGAGCAGTTCGAGCTGCTCGCTATTGAAGCGCGAGTAGTCCTTCTGCCATTGCGACGGCTGCTCGACCGGCATCACCTGTACCGCGGTCACCTTGTACTCGGGGCAGTTGGTGGCCCAGTCGGAGCTGTCGGTGGTGATGACGTTCGCGCCCGATTCGGGGAAGTGGAACGTCGTATAGACGACGCCCGGCTGCATCCGCTCCGTGACCTTCGCGCGCAGCACGGTCTGCCCCGCGCGCGATTCGATGCCGACCCAGTCGCCGGTCCTGATACCGCGTTCTTCCGCGTCGTGCGGATGCAGTTCGAGCCGGTCTTCGTCATGCCACAGCGAGTTCTCGGTGCGGCGCGTCTGCGCGCCGACGTTGTACTGCGAGAGGATGCGGCCCGTCGTCAGCAGCAGCGGATACCGGCGCGTGACTTTTTCAGGCGATGCGATGAACTTGGTGATCACGAACTTGCCCTTGCCGCGCACGAAGGTGTCGACGTGCATGGTCGGCGTGCCGTCGGGCGCTTCTTCGTTGCACGGCCACTGGATGCTGCCCATTTCGTCGAGCTTGCGGTACGACACGCCGTGGAAGGTCGGCGTGAGCCGCGCGATTTCGTCCATGATCTCGGACGGATGCGCGTAGTCCATCTCGTAGCCGAGCGCGCGCGAGAGCAGCAGCGTGACTTCCCAGTCCGCATAGCCGCCGAGCGGCGGCATCACCTTGCGCACGCGCGAGATGCGGCGCTCGGCATTGGTGAACGTGCCGTCCTTTTCGAGGAACGACGAGCCGGGCAGCAGCACGTGCGCGTATTTGGCGGTCTCGTTCAGGAAGATATCCTGCACGACGATGCATTCCATCGACGACAACGCCGCCGCCACATGATGCGTGTTCGGGTCCGACTGGACGATGTCCTCGCCCTGGCAGTAGAGGCCCATGAAGCTGCCGTGCAGCGCGGCGTCGAACATGTTCGGAATGCGCAGGCCCGGTTCCGGTTGCAGCGTGACGTGCCAGGCGTCTTCGAACAGCGAACGCGTGACCGTGTCGCCGATATGGCGATAGCCCGGCAGCTCGTGCGGGAACGAGCCCATGTCGCACGAGCCCTGCACGTTGTTCTGGCCGCGCAGCGGATTCACGCCGACACCTTCGCGGCCGACATTGCCGGTTGCCATCGCGAGGTTCGCGATGCCGATCACCGTCGTCGAGCCTTGCGCGTGTTCGGTGACGCCGAGGCCGTAGTAGATCGCGGCATTGCCGCCGGTCGCGTAGACGCGCGCGGCTTCGCGCACCTGCTGCGCGGGCACGCCGGTCGCGGCCTCGGTCGCTTCGGGCGAGTTCTCCGGCAGCGCGACGAACGCGCGCCATTGCTCGAACGCGCGCGTTTCGCAGCGCTCGGCGACAAACGCTTCGTTGAGCAGACCTTCGGTGACGATCACATGCGCGAGCGCATTGACGATCGCGACATTGGTGCCGGGCCGCAATTGCAGATGATGCGAGGCCTTCACGTGCGGCGTATCGACGATGTCGATCCTGCGCGGATCGACGACGATCAGCTTCGCGCCCGCGCGCACGCGCCGCTTCAGGCGCGAGCCGAACACCGGGTGGCCGTCGGTCGGATTCGCGCCGATCACCATGATGACGTCGGCCTTATCGATCGAGGCGAAGGTCTGCGTTCCTGCCGATTCGCCGAGCGTGGTCTTCAGGCCATAGCCGGTCGGCGAATGGCAGACGCGCGCGCAGGTGTCCACGTTATTGTTGCCGAACGCGGCGCGCACGAGCTTCTGCACGAGGTAAGTCTCTTCGTTGGTGCAGCGCGACGACGTGATGCCGCCGATCGAATCGCGCCCGTGCTTCGCCTGGATGCGGCGGAATTCCGAGGCCGCATACGAGATCGCTTCTTCCCAACTGACTTCGCGCCACGGGTCGGTGATCTTCGCGCGGATCATCGGCCTCTTGATGCGGTCCTTGTGCGTCGCGTAGCCCCATGCGAAGCGGCCCTTCACGCAGGCATGGCCTTCGTTGGCCTGGCCGTTCTTGTGCGGCACCATCCGTACGACCTGGTTGCCCTTCATCTCGGCCTTGAACGAGCAGCCGACGCCGCAATACGCACAGGTGGTCACGACCGAGTGCTCGGGCTGGCCGAGCATCACGACGGTCTTTTCCTGCAAGGTCGCGGTCGGGCAGGCGGCGACGCAGGCGCCGCACGACACGCACTCCGATTCCATGAACGGCTGGTTCTCGCTGGCGGCGACGCGCGATTCGAAACCGCGGCCGGCGATTGTCAGCGCGAACGTGCCCTGGGTTTCCTCGCAGGCGCGCACGCAGCGATTGCAGACGATGCACTTCGACGGGTCGTAGGTGAAGTACGGATTCGATTCGTCCTTCCTGTCCTGCAGGTGATTCGCGCCGTCGAAGCCGTAGCGCACCTCGCGCAGGCCCGTCACGCCCGCCATGTCCTGCAGTTCGCAGTCGCCGTTGGCGGGGCAGGTCAGGCAGTCGAGCGGATGGTCGGAGATGTACAGCTCCATCACGTTGCGGCGCAGCGATTGCAGACGGTCGGTCTGCGTGCGCACCTTCATGCCGGCTTCGACCGGCGTCGTGCACGAGGCCGGATAGCCGCGCCGTCCTTCGATTTCGACGAGGCACAGACGGCACGAGCCGAACGGTTCGAGCGAATCGGTCGCGCAGAGCTTCGGTACGTTGACGCCGGCTTCGACCGCCGCGCGCATCACCGAGGTGCCGGCGGGCACCGTCACCGCCTGGCCGTCGATTTCGAGCGTGACGTCGACGTCCGCGTGACGGGCGGGCGTGCCGTAGTCGGTGTCGTCGGAGAACGGGTTGGCAGCGCGCGCCATGGCCTGCGACTTGCACGCGCAGTTGCCTGAGCCGCAGCCGCCGGTGGAAGAGTTGAGCTGATCGGACATGATGGGGCTCCTGGGTCAGGCCGCGGCCGCTTGAGTGGCGTGGCCGGCAGCGGCATCGGCGGCGAGACCGAAATCTGCGGGGAAATGATCGAGCGCGGACAGCACCGGATACGGCGTCATGCCGCCCATCGCGCACAGCGAACCGGACACCATCGTGTCGCACAGATCGCGCAGCAGTTGCACCTGGCGCGTCGACGTATCGCCGTTGCGAATCCGCGCGATCACCTCGACGCCGCGCGTCGAGCCGATCCGGCACGGCGTGCATTTGCCGCACGATTCGAGCGCGCAGAAGTGCATCGCGTATTGCGCGAGTTCGGCGAGGTTCGAGGTGTCGTCATGCACGACGAGACCGCCGTGGCCGATCACCGCGCCGACCGCCGCGTACGCTTCGTAGTCCATCGGGATGTCCCACTGGCTCTCGGGCAGATAGGTGCCGAGCGGACCGCCGACCTGCACCGCGCGCGCCGGCCGGCCGCTGGCGGTGCCGCCGCCGTAATCGTTCAGCAGTTCTCGCAGGGTCACGCCGAACGCGAGTTCGACGAGGCCGCCGCGCTTGATGTTGCCGGCCAGCTGGAACGGCAGCGTGCCGCGCGAGCGGCCCATGCCGAAGTCTTTGTAGAACGCCGCGCCGCGCGCGAAGATGATCGGTACCGTGGCGAGCGTGATCACGTTGTTGATCACGGTGGGCTGGCCGTAGAGACCGGCAAGCGCCGGCACCGGCGGCTTCGCGCGCACGATGCCGCGCTTGCCTTCGAGCGATTCGAGCAAGGCGGTTTCCTCGCCGCACACGTACGAGCCCGCGCCTTTCGCGACGAATAGCTCGAAACGATGCGCGTTCGAGCCGAGCACGCTGTCGCCGAGCCAGCCGGCGGCGCGCGCCCGGCCGATGGCCGTTTCGAGCGTCGCGATCGAGTGCGGGTATTCGCTGCGCACATAGATGTAGCCGACGCTCGCACCGGTCACGACGCCCGCGATGAGCATGCCTTCGATCAGCATGTACGGATCGCTTTCCATCACGAGGCGATCGGAGAAGGTGCCCGAGTCGCCCTCGTCGGCATTGCAGACGACGTACTTCTGCGCCGCCTTCGCGCCGCGCACCGTGCGCCATTTGATGCCGGCCGGGAACGCCGCGCCGCCGCGGCCGCGCAGGCCCGATTCGATCAGCGCTTCGCAGGCGGCGTCGCCGTCGGTTTGCAGCGCCGCGCGCAAGCCGTCGAGGCCGCCGTGGGCGACATAGTCGTCGATCGACAGCGGATCGGTGATGCCGATGCGCGCAAAGGTCAGGCGCTGCTGCTTCTTCAGATACGGCATCTCGTCGACCACGCCGACGCGTCGCGCGTGTTCGCCGCCGTCGACGAAGCCCGCGTCGAACAGCGCGGCGACGTCGGCCGCTTCGACGTTCGCATAGCCGACGCGGCCTTCAGGCGTGGCGACTTCGACGAGCGGTTCGAGCCACAGCAAGCCGCGCGAACCGTTGCGGATCAGTTCGATCTGAATGCCGCGGCGCGCGGCTTCGCTCGCGATGGCTTCGACAACGGCATCGGCGCCGAGCGCGAGCGCCGACGAATCGCGGGGAACGTAGAGGCGTGTCATGCTGGCACTCCCACGCATGTGCGGGCCGCGGCGAACAGCGCGTCGAATTTCTGCGGCGACATGCGCGCGTGCAGCGTGCCGTTGAGCATCAGCGCCGGCGACAGCGCGCATTGGCCGAGGCAGTACGCCGATTCCAGTTCCACGGTGGCGCCGTCCTGATGGCCGGCGTCGAAGCGGCAGCCGGTGTGCGCCTCGATGTGCCGCGCGAGCGCTTCGGTGCCCATGCTGCGGCACGCTTCGGCGCGGCACAGCTGCACAGTGACGGGCGCGGCCGGCGTGGTGCGGAAATGGTGGTAGTAGGTGATGACGCCGTGCACTTCCGCGCGCGACAGGCTCAGCGCGCGGGCGAGCGGCTCGACCGTGGCGGGCGGCACATAGCCGACTTCGTCCTGGATCGCGTGCAGGATCGTGATGAGCGTGCGGCCAGGCTGTGCGTGACGTTGCACGAGTTGCTCCGGCGCCGTGGCGAGAGAATCTTCCAAAAGGGGGCTCCTCCAAAGCGATATATGCACTTGTTATTCATAATACGTGCACGTATGCTTCGCTTATTCGATATGGTATAGCCGAACGATAGGCGGGCCGACGGGCGCACGCAATAGGAAAGAGATACACATATATGGTCAGGATCGAATGCCAGGTCGAACTGGTGGTGAAGGGCGCGGACGGCCGCGAGGCCAGCCTGTCGGAGCTGGTGCCGCTGCTCGCGCTCGTCGACGAATCGGGCAGCATTGCCCAGGCCGCGGCGCTTAAGGGTTTGTCCTACCGGCATGCGTGGGGTTTGCTGCGCGGCATCGAGGAGCGTCTGGGCGGCGCGCTGATCGAGAAAGAGCGCGGGCGCGGCTCGGTGCTCTCCGAACTGGGCCAGGCGGTGCTGCGCGCGCAGCGGCTATGCGGCGAGCGGCTCGACGGCAATCTGCAGGCGCTCGCGAGCGAGGTGGCGAGCGATCTGAACCGCTGGCTCGCGCCGCCCGCCGACGACGTGCGCATCCACGCCTCGCACGGTTACGCGGTGGCCGCACTGGTGACGGCGCTCGTCGCGCACGATCTGCCGGTCGAGATTAAATATCGCGACAGCGCGGACGCGGTCAGCGCGCTCGCGCGCGGCGAATGCGATCTGGCGGGTTTTCACCTGCCGCTCGGCGAATTCCGCGCGGTGTGCGCCGATACCTACCGGCGCTGGCTCGATCCGCAGCGCCATGTGCTCGTGCATCTGACGCGGCGCAAGCAGGGGCTGTTCATCGGCAAGGGCAACCCGAAGCGGATCGGCGGCCTCGGCGATCTCGCGCGCGACGACATCCGCTTCGTCAACCGGCAGCCGGGTTCCGGCACGCGCATGCTGCTCGATCTCGCGCTGCGCCGGATCGGCGTGGATCCGGACCGGGTCAACGGCTACGCGTCCACCGAACTCACGCATTCGGCGATCGCGGCCTTCGTCGCGAGCGGCATGGCGGACGTCGGCTTCGGCGTGGAGCCGGCCGCGCATCACTTCGGGCTCGACTTCATTCCGGTCGTCGACGAAGACTATTACTTCGCGTGCGACCGCGCGCATCTGACGCGCGCGCCGCTCGCCTCGGTGATCGAACTGCTGCGCGGCAGCGCGTTTCGCCATCGCGTCGAGCAGCTCGACGGCTACGATCCGCGCGACTGCGGCAGGCTCGTGGATCTGGCGGAAGGGCTCGGCGAGGCGGTTTGAGCGGTGGAAAACGCGATGGCAAGTGGGGTGGCAAGCGCGCTGGAAAGTGCGCTGGAAAGTGCGCTGGGATGGACGGTGGAATCGGCGCTGCCCGGGCGATGGCGTAAGCGGTTGTAATCGTTAAGCTGCGTAGGCCGCTGCGAAGTGCGTTCGTTTCAGCTACTCTCTTGGCTTCGCATCCGCTTTAACCACGCGCCACGCCGCGCCGAACACTATGAAAGCTCTTCTTCACGCATGTGCCGCGGTCGCCGCGGCGGGTGTGCTTTGCGCCACCGTTTCCGTTGCTTTCGCGCAGAATTCGCCCGGCGTGCCGGGCGGCATCCTGCAGGACGAGTTCCGTATCAACGAACATCCGCAGATGCCGTTCGCGGCGTCCGCGCCGTCGAGCAAGTATCAGCATGGCAAACCCACGGCGGCGCGCAAGCGTGGCGACATGGGCGATCCGAACGGCTGCAATCTGCAGTGTCCTCAGGACCAGTAAGAGGGGTGTGCCGGGCTTCGGTCGACGTCTGATAACGTCGAACGTCTGACAGTGCCCGAGGCAACGACAACGCCGGCTTTGCGCCGGCGTTGTGCTTTGTGGGCCTGCTTCCCCGCGCGATTCTGCGTGGGCGATTTGTGACAGCCTACGGCCGATATGCCTTGCGACCGAAGTGTTTCCGCGTGTGTCGGTTCAAGGCTTGGCGATGTGCCACACGTCCTTGAAACCGTCGCCCTTCGTATCCCCCGCCTGCTTGTCGGACGAATAGCGATAGAGCGGATGACCCTTGTACGCCCACTGCTGCTTGCCGTCCGCGGTCGGGATCAGCGTCAGGTCGCCCGCGGGCTTGTCGGTCGGGGCTGCCGTCGCCGCGGGCCAGTAACTCATGCAGCCGCCGGTGCAGGCGCTCACGCCTGGGGTGGTGTCCTTGTCGAAGGTGTAGAGCGACATGCCGTCCGCGGTGACGAAGCGGCCGCCGTCTACCTTGGGCGGATCGGCGAGGGCGCTCTGTTGCAGCGCAACGAAGGCGAGTGGGGCCAGGACGAGGATGGACTTGCGCATGATGCGGGCTCCTGTGTTGACGACGTGTTGGATGGTCGGACGGTGCGGTTTGACCGCGTGTTGCGGGCACTGCGTTTCTGGCAACGCGTTTTGCTAACGCGCTGGACATCTGCGTTGGACTTCGCCAGGTTCGAGTATAGGCAGCGGATGCCGATTTGCGATCCGCCGGCGCGATTCACCGGCTTCACCGGCGCGCGCGTACGGGATGAACGGGTGGGAGCGGGAGAATATTCCGCGCGTGGGGCACGATCCAGCCTGCCCCTGTCGCCAATCAATCTTGAATAAGGGGCACGCGATGAATAGTCCGCCAAAGAGTCACCCGCAAAAAACATGAGGATGGGAACTGGCAACCCATGGCGAAACGCTGGCAAGGGCTCTCGGCGGCTATCCGTCCTTTCATGATTCGGCGGTTCGTTCGTTTTGCATGCGACGGGAACGGCAAACACGGGAGGACGGAGACGGTCGCCTGCTACCCGGTGCGCGTACGCGCGAACTAGTGGATGTGCGGCTCGAAGTGCTGCACAACCGCTATGGCGCGCCGGCCGTAGACGGACGTCCCGATCAGGTGGTCGTGCTCGACTGTCTGGACGTGCGGACTTCCGGGATCGACGTGAACGCCATGCTCGAGGAAGCCACGATCATGGAGATGACGCTCGCGCAAGCACCGGGAGCATTGATCCGGCTGGACCTCATGCCGAATGTCGGTCTTGATATCCGGCTGACGTGCAAGGAAGTCGTGATCGTCGACGTGCGGCCTTATGTGCGCGAGGTTTCGTAAGAGCTATGCCGCGGCCGGAGAGAGAGGGCGGCTCCACCGCCGGCCTTGTCGTGACAAAACGTGAAAAAACGCGACACCATCCCTCGCGCGGCAAACGCCCTCAACGGGCGATCTGAGGAAACCCGTATAACTTCTCCGGATTGGACGCGAAGATCATCCGCTGCCAATCGCTCCGGCCGATCCACGACGCGATCACATCCACCAATCCCGCATCGTCGGGCTTGGTGGTTTTTTCCGTGGGATGCGGCCAGTCGGTGCCCCACAGCATGCGCTCGGGCGCCATCGCGATGAACGCCTTCGCCACCGGCGCGACGTCGGCATACTCGGGCGCGCCGCTTTTCGTATCGACGTACGGGCCCGAGAGCGTCACCCAGGTATTGCCGCGCTCGACCAGTTTGCGCGCGCTCTTCATGGCATCCGAGCCGAGGCCGTCCGGCTGCGGAACATGCGCGATGTGATCGAGCACGAGAGGGCACGGCAACGCGAGCAGGTGCTTCTCCAGCGCCGGCAGCTTCGCGCCCTGCACGACCAGCTGGATGTGCCAGCCGAGTGGCGCGATACGGGCCGCAAGCGGCGCGAGCATCTCGACGGTCGTGGCGCCCGGATAGCTGAGATTGAAGCGTATGGCGCGAACGCCCGCCTCGTTCATCTGCGCAAGCCCGGCGTCGGTGACGGACGTATCCACGACCGCCACGCCGCGCGCGTCGGCGCCGAACTGCTTCAGCGCGTCCAGCAGGCAGCGGTTGTCGGTGCCGTAGGTCGACGGCGTCACCACGACATTGCGGCGCATGCCGAGGCGCTGCTGGATCTGCCGGTATTGCCCGACGGTCGCATTGGGCGGCCGCAGCGTGGTGCCCGGCGCGCTCGGAAAGCGGTCGTCGTAGATGTGCATATGGCAGTCCACCGTACCTTCAGGAAGCTTGAACGATGGCCGCTCGGTGCCGCTGGACCAGATCCCGGCGCACTCGCCGAGACGGGGCAGTGCGGCGGCGAGGCTGCCCGCACCGAGCATGCCGAGGAATTGGCGGCGTTTGATATCGGGCATGTCAAACCACCTCGACTTTATTCGGCACGCGTTGATCGGGGCCCGGGCGGCTCAGCAGCAGGAGCGTCGCCACACTCACGAGCGTCAGCAGGCCAAGCGGCATCAGCGCGAGCGCGTAGCTGCCCGTGGCTTCCTTGACCCAGCCGTAGACGTTCACCATCAGGCCGCCGCCGAGCAGATTGGCGATCGCGTTGATGGTCGCGAGTCCCGCCGCGGCCGTGCTGTTGGACAGCATGCTGGAGGCGAGCGCCCAGAACGGCCCCTTGAAGGCATAGGCGCCGACCAGCACCGCGCACAGCATCGTCAGGGTGGGCAAAAGCGAACCGCTCAGCGACGTGCCGAACAGGCCGAGGCCGATGAGCAGCATCGGAATCACCGTATGCCAGCGCCGTTCCTGCAGCCGGTCCGAGCGTCGTCCCCAGTACACCATGAGAACGGACGACAGCGCGTAGGGCACCGAGTTGAGCAGACCGGTCTGCATGACCGTCAAGCCATACGACTTCAGCAATTGAGGCTGCCACACGGAAAGCGTGCTGCCCGCGCCGGAGGCGCACACATCGACGAGCGCGAGACACAGCACATAGCGATTGCGAAACAGTTTCGCGAGCGGCATCGGCGGGACTTTGCTGGGAGCGCGCGCTTCGCTCGCGATGGCGCCGGTCAGCCACTCGCGCTCGCCGGCCGACAGCCAGCGCGCTTCGTCCGGCTTGTTGGTCAGCAGCACGAGGCAGACCAGGCCGAGCAGCACGGTCGGAATGCCTTCGAGGATGAAGAGCCATTGCCAGCCGCGCAGCCCCGCGAAGCCGTCGAGTTGCAGCAGGGCCGCCGAGATCGGCGAGCCGATGAAGCTCGCGGCGGGAATCGCCACCATGAAGGTGGCGACGATGCGGGCGCGATACTTCGCAGGAACCCAGTAGGACAGGTAAAGCAGCACGCCGGGGAAGAAACCGGCCTCGGCCGCGCCGAGCAGAAAGCGCAGCACGTAGAAACCGGTCGGCGTGCGCACCAGCGCGGTGGCCGCTGAAACGAGTCCCCACGTAATCATGATGCGGGCAATCCAGATACGCGCGCCGTAGCGTTGCAGCGCCATGTTGCTCGGCACTTCGAAGAAGAAGTACGAGACGAAGAAGAGACTGCTGCCGAACCCGAAAACGCGCGGTGAAAGTCCGAGGTCGTGATTCATCTGCAGGGACGCCATGCCGACGTTGCCGCGGTCGATGAACGCGAGCAGGTAGCAGAGCATGAGGAAGGGCACGAGCCGCCAGACGACCTTGCGAAGGGTCTGCTGCTCGAGCGCGGATGCAGCGGCGCTGCCGTTGAATTGCATGAGTGAGTCTCCTGGCGTTATTGTGCGCCGGAGCGGCGCAGTCGGATGTGATGTAAAACGTGGATCGCGACGACGCAGCTTGCGAGGACGAACGCCATGACGCTGAACGTATTGCGCACGCCGAGCGCTTCGGCGGCCGTTCCCGCGAGCAGATAGCCGAACGGCATCGTGCCGTTGTAGGCCATGCCATACATGCCCACGAGGCCGCCGCGCACCTGCTCCGGGCAGCGCTGCTGGATCGTCGCGTTGGTCGAGGTCGCCGAAAAGGTCAGGCTGAATCCGAGCGCGTAGAACGCCGGGATCGACAGGCCGATGTCGTTCGTCGAGGCGAGCACGAGCAGTGCCGCGATGGCGCTCCACGGCGCGAGCGCGAGCAGCCGTGCCGAGGCGCGCGGCCCCCAGGCCGACGAAAGCAGCATCGCCGCGCTGAGCGATCCGCTGCCGGCCGCGGCGAAGAAGAGGCCCGTATAGTGCGCGGCGTTGTGATAGGCGCGGTCGGCCAGCAGCGGAACCAGCGTCTGGTAGCTTGCGGCGAAGAGTCCGATGCAGGCGAGGATCGGCAGGTAGCGCGCCGAAAACGCGTCCGACATCACGTAGCCCACCGCGTCTCTCAGGCCGCTATCCGCGCGTGCCGCGCGCGGCGCGCCGGTGGTTTTCATCGAACGCACGCACAGTGCCATCACGGCCAGCGCGCACGCATACACGCCAAATGCGGCGCCGGGCCCGAACGCCGGATAGACGAAGCCGGCGATGCTCGGGCCGACCATGCGCCCCACGTTGTAGACCATCGTGTTCATGGCAACCGCATTGGACGTGAGTCGCTGATCGAGCAGGCTCGTCACCAGCAGCATCTGGCGGGAGGGCGTTTCCACGGCGCTCGACATACCGATGGCAAGCGCATGCAGCAGGATCAGCTTGACGCCGAGCAGCCCCAGCAGCCAGAGCGTGAGCAGGCTCATCGTGAGCAGCATCGACGTGCCGAGCACGCAGAGCGTCGTGCGCCGCGCGTTGGCCGAGTGAATGCGCGATCCCGCCAGCGGCGCGACCACGAGTTGCGGCCCGTACAGCAGAAAATTCAGCAGCGCCAGCACCGATGCCATGCCCGACAGGTGGTACACGAGCAGGTTCAGCGTGATGTTCTGGGTCCAGCTGCCGAGCACCGAAACGACCTGGCCGCACGCGTAGCGGCGCAAAGCCGGTTCGGCGAGCGCCGGAAACAGCCGGTCGTAGAAGCTGGGCTGCCGTGTGGTCGTGTTCATGCGAGCGCCTTGCCGCGCGTTTCCGGCGCGAAGAACACGACGATCGCCGCCGCGACGAACGCGACGATCGTGGTCGCGAGACCCAGCACGAAGCCGCCGGCGCTCGAAGCCAGCGCACCGATGACGAGTGGCGCGATAAAGCCGCCGAGCCGTCCGCCGTTATAGGCGAGGCCCATGAGAAAGCCGCGCGAGGCCGTGTCGCCGATGATCTCGGCGAGAAAGGGGCCCGCGCCCGCGAAGATGCCGTTCACGCCGAATCCGGTAAGAAAGATCGCGGCCATCAGCAGCAACGGATTCGCGGAGAAGATATAGACGCCCACGGCTGCCGCGCCCACGAGCAGATAAGCGATGAACATGGGCCGCCGGCCGATCCTGTCGACGAAGGCCGAGAACAGCAGGAAGCCCGAGATGGCGCCGAACTGCAACGCGAGAACGAACTTGAGGCTGTGCACGAAGTCGAGGTGCTTCACCGTCACGAGGAACGTGGGTGTCCACGTGAAAACGCCCCAGTACAGGTATTGCAGGAAGAAGATGAACGTGAACGCGGTCAGCAAGCCCCGCACGTTGAGCTGCGTGGCAGCGGCGGACGGATGCGCCTTGTCGTGCCGCGCGGCCTGTTTGCGTTCGAGCCAGATCGGCGATTCGGGCGTCTTGCGCGCGACCCAGAAGAGAATGAAGAACGGCAGCGCGCCGATCAGAAACAGCAGGCGCCAGCCGTTGCCGGCGAGTCCGCCGTTAGCCATGCTCACGATGCCCGCCACGCTGATGGCGATGATCGCGCCCACGGGCAGCCCCATCTGCATGAGCGCGCCGCCTTTGCCGCGCCGGCTCGCATGCCAGGTTTCGGCGACGAGCGCGGCGCCGGCCGTCCACATGCCGCCCATGCCCAACGCGCCGCAGAATCGCGAGACGGCGAACCAGTGCTCGTTCGGCGCAAACGCAAGCAGTCCTGAGAACAGTGAATAAATGCCGATGCACAGCAAGGCCGTACGCACGCGGCCGAGGCGATCCGACACATAGCCGAAGAGAATGCCGCCGACGATCTGCCCGGCGGCGGTGATGCTCGTGAAGAGGCCGAGCTGCGCTTTGCTCAGGCCGAACTGCAAGGCCAGCGTGGGCAACAGCAGCGACAGGAGAAAGGAGTCGTAGCTCTCGAAGGTCCAGCCCAGACCCGCCAGTGACAGCGAGCGCCATTCCGCGCGCGAGATGTCGCGGTACCCCTTCGCGTGCGTGCTGGCGCCGCTTGCCGCGGTCGCTACCGTCGCCGTTTCCGGTTTCATGTCTTGTCTCCTGATAGGTCCAACCCGTAGGTCGACGCGGCGGTTCCGCTGAACAGCGCGGCACGCTCGTCAGGCGACGCACTGCCTGCCAGGCGCTTGAAGGCGTTCCAGAGCACTGTGTAGCCGAACATCCCCTTGTCGACCGGGAAATTGCTTTCGAACATGCAGCGTTGCGCGCCGAAAAGCTCGACGCAGGTCTCGAACATCGGCGCCCACGCGGCCGCGAGGTCGGTGGACGACGGCGGGAGTTCGGCCGCCGCGAAGTCGAAACCGAATACGGTCAGGCCGGCGCCGCCGAGTTTCATGCGCGTGTTCGGCAGATGCGCGAGGCGCCGCAGTGCGGCCGTCCAGGCGCGTCGCACTTCCGCCTGCTCGCCGATGTAAGGCCCGATGCCGAGCGGACCGCCGAAGTGATCGATCACGATCGTCACGTTCGGCGCTTGCACGGCGAGGTCGTAGAGCGCATCGAGCTGGGTGTGATAGACCCAGGCGTCGAGACTGAGGCCGTATGTCGCGAGCGTTTGCACACCGTCGATAAACGACCGGCGCTGCATGAGATCGGGCGGCGGCACGACCGGGCTCGACCGCACCGCCTCGCTGTCATGCCATGCGAGCGGATTGCGAATGCCGCGCAGCCGCCCGCCCGAGACGTCGAGCATCTTTTCGAGCACCGGTGCGACGGCGTGACCGAGCGCGAGGTCCGCGCCGCCGACAATGGCCTCGCAGCAACGCGAAGCGCCATAGGCACCGCTGGCGAACATCGCGGCGACGCCGTTGGCGAATTCGACTTCGCCGACGGGCTTCATGGCGTCGGGGCCGTGGCTTCGCATCATGGAGCGGCACTGCACGTAGACCGTCGAGACGATGCGATGGCCGCCGCCCGTGTCCTGCCGCAATTCGTCGGCGAGGTAGCGGCCCGTCTGCCGGTCCCACAGGTGATGGTGCGCGTCGACGATGGCGAGATCCGGCTGCAACACTTCCTCGCGCCGCCGCGCGAGCCAGTTTTCCCGGATGGGCAGGTGAGGGGCGTGGACGATCTGCATGGCCTCGCCGCCTAGAACTTCTTGCGCATGCCGACCACGAAGCCGGTCTGGTCGTAGCCCGCCGCGACGGTGCCGTAGCCGTTCACGCCGAGCGCGGAGTTGCCCTTGTTGCGTGCGAAGCCGGCGGTCGCGTAGAGGTCGGTGCTTTTCGAGAGCAGGTAGTCGGCGCTGAGCACCGCCATCCAGGGATCGGCGCTCGTCGAATGGACGTCCTGGTAGTAGGCCGACGCGGTGACGGAGAAAACCGGCGTGAAGTTATAGAGCGCGCCGGCCCAGTACAGATTGGCGGCGCTCGACTGCGCACCGTTCGCGAGCGCGATCGGATTGGCAGGCAGGAACGCGTTCGACGCCTGCAGATAGCGATAGCCGGCGAATGCCTTCAGGCTGCCGATGGCATACGTTGCCGCCGCGACCGCGCGGCGCTCCGTGGCGGTGTTCGTGGCGACGGTGTTGCTGTTGCGCTGTTCGTAGGACACGCTCGCCGCGAGCGGGCCGCGCGCGTAAGTAAGCGAGCCGCCGAAGTAGCGGCCGGTCAGTTGGGCGCCCGGCACTTCGCTGCCGTATCCCGTGTCATAGCGCGTGCTGTACATGGCCGCAACGGTTACGGGCCCGAACGCGCCGACGTATTTCGCGGCGTTGTCGATGCGCCCCGCGGCTGCGTAGTCGACCGGCAAGGTCGAATAGCGCGACGACGCGCCCATCGGATCGAACACGACCGCCTGATCGTAGAAGACCGAGTTCTGCCGGCCGAAGGTCAGCTTCTGATTGCCGTACGCGAGGCCGACCCAGGCCTGGCGGCCGAAAAGGCGCGAGGTGGTGGCCGCATTGGCGCCCAGCCCCTTGGTCGATTGCGCGAGCGTGCCGTCGTTGAGGTTGAAGCCGTTTTCGAGGGTGAAGATCGCCTGCATCCCGCCGCCGAGATCCTCGACGCCCTTCAAACCCCAGCGCGAACCCGAGAGATTGCCCGAGACCTCGCGGGTCACTGCGCCGCCCGTCGGCGTGTTGTTGATGTGCTCCACACCGACATCGACGATGCCATAAAGCGTCACGCTGCTTTGCGCATGCGCCGCGAGAGGAGTGAGCGCGAGCGCGGCCAGTGCAGCGGCGGCGCGCAACGGAACGGGAGGCTGGGTGGCGAAGGTCGTGACGGCCTTTTTGTACGGCATGATGTCTCCGGAAAGTCGTTTAGGTTTATTGAAGTTATGGGTGAGGCAACGGTGTCAGGTGCGCGAGGCTTCGCCGGCGTCCGCGCCGGGGTCTCCCAGCCACGCGATCGTCAGGGCGCCGACCAGCATCACGCACGCCACCGCGAGCAAAGGCGCGGTGAAGCTGCCGGAGAACTCCTTGATGCCGCCGATCATCGACGGCCCGACAAAGCCGCCGAGGTTGCCGACCGAGACGATCAGCGCGAGGCCGCCTGCCGCGGCGCGGCCCGTGAGAAATCCGGAAGGGATCGCCCAGTAGGTTGCCTGGAAGGCGAGGATGCCGCTGACCGTCAGGCACAGCGCCATCAGCTTGAGCGTCGGGACGTCGAGCACCGTGCTGACGGCGAGCGACGCCGCGGCGAGGAGCAGCGCGCCCGCCACGTAGGGCACGCGGTTCGACGCGCGGTTGGCGACTCTCGCCCACACCAGCATGAGCACGGCGCCGAGCGCGTAGGGAATCGCCGCGAGCCAGCCGACGACCGCATGGCTGACACCGAATTGCTTGATGATTTGCGGCATCCACAAGCCGACGCCGATCGAGCCGACAATCCCGCAGAAGTTGACGAACGCCAGCACGAAGACTCGCCAGTTCGTCATGGCGTCGCGCAGCCTGGCGCCATGTTTTCTGGCGATGCCCTGCTGTTCGAGCGCGAGGCGTTGCGCGAGGAGCTGCTTGTCTTCCTCGCTCAGCCAGCGCGCTTTCTCCGGACGGTCGGCCAGCACGAAGAGACACACGATGCCGAGCAGGATGGCCGGCAAGCCTTCCGCGAGCAGAAGCCATTGCCAGCTGCGCAGCCCGTGCAGGCCGCCCAGTTGCAGCAACGCCCCGGAGATCGGCGAGCCGATCATGTTCGCGACCGGAATGCCGACGAGGAAGGCCGCCGTGATCTTCGCGCGCCATCTGCCGGGGAACCAGTGCGTGAAATACAGATAGATGCCGGGCGTGAAGCCGGCTTCCGCGAGACCGAGCAGGAAGCGGGCGGCGGCAAAGCTCTTCGGCCCCGTGACGAAAGCCGTCGCCATCGAAATCAGGCCCCACGTAATCATGATCCGGGCGATCCAGACGCGCGCGCCGACCTTCTGCATGATCAGATTGCTCGGGATTTCGAACAGGAAATAGCCGATGAAAAAGAGCCCGGCGCCCAGGCCGAATTCCTGGGCGGTGAGGCCGAGCTCGCGGTTCATCGTCAGTGCTGCGAATCCGACGTTGGTGCGGTCGAGATAACTGACCACGTAGCACGCGAAAATGAACGGCAATATCCGGCGATAGGCCTTGGCCAGCGTGCGCTCGCTGGCGGCATAGTGCTCCGGGTGCATTGCCGGATGCCCGGGCATGGGGTTGTCGGGCGGCGCGCTGTTCGCGCTCAAGGTTCGGGAAACTTGCATGTGCGCTCCTCCATTGCGCCTCGCCGGGCGCAACGTGTTCTGATCGGACGGGCGGGTCGCGGCAGCGATCCGCCTGGATGCCGGCTAGTGAGTGTGCCTGGCCTGCTGAGGAAGCGGGCCGGCGATATCCATGTCGGCTCGCAGGACGGTTCCCGAGACGGATTCAGTCATGAAGAGCGTCTTCATGTCGGGCCCGCCAAAGCAAAGATTGGTGAGCGATGCGCCTGCCGGACTGGTCAGGACAACTTCGGGTTCCGCCAGGTGATTGAGGACCCACGCACGGCCAAGACCGGGATTGGCGACGAACAGGCGTCCCGCCGTATCGATGGTGAGTCCGTCCGGGCCGCTCGGGCCATACGAGGTAAAGAACTGCCCGACCTTGCTGACCGATCCGTCCGCCTGAAGCGGGACGCGCCACACGCAATTGCCGCGTGTCATCGCGACGTAGAGCACCTTTTCGTCGGGCGAGAGCACGAGGCCGTTGGGGCTCGGGCAATTGCCGAGCAGCATATCGAGCTTGCCCTGCGGCGAAAGACGGTAGACGCGCCCGGTCGGATCGTGCAGACCTGTCTGCCCCTGATCCGTGAAGTACAGATTGCCGGCCGAGTCGAAGGTCAGATCGTTGACGCCCCGGAAGCGCTCGGTATTGCGGCGCTCGAGATAAGGCGACACTGTGCCGCGCTCGATGTCCAGCCGCATCAGCCCGTTGCGATAGTCGGTGATGAGCAGGTGGGCGTCGTCGAGCCGCTTCATGCCGTTGGGCTCGCCGTCGTATTCGGCGATCAGTTCCCACTCGCCGTCGCCGGCAATGCGGAAGATGCGGCCATGCGGAATGTCGGTCACGTAGAGATGACCCGTAGGACTCCAGACCGGGCCTTCGAGAAACGAATCGGTCGACTGACCGCCGCGATTGGCGCGCGCCCATTCGGTCTGCACGCCGGGCTTGCGAAAACGCTCCGGCATGCGGGTGAAGACTTCCGCTTCGCGGACTTCCGGGGACTTGAGCAAATACATATCAACCTCTGACTCTGGCGCCGATCACACGAGGCGTTGGGCGTGCTCTTCGATCGCTGCGAGCACATTCGCCGCCGCACCCTTGCCCATGTTCACGTAGGCCGCGTCGCTCACGCCGCCGATATGCGGCGACAGGATCACGTTGGTCACGCGCTGGAGCGGGTGGGGATGCGCCATCGGTTCGACGTCGAAGCTGTCGAGACCTGCCGCGCGCACCTGGCCGCTGGCGAGGGCGTCGACGAGTGCGGGCTCGTCGATGAGTCCGCCGCGTGCGGTATTGACGAGAATGACGCCCGGCTTGAGCCTGACGAGCGTTTCGCGATCGATCATCTGGCGGTTTTCGGCCGTCAGCGGACAGTGCAGCGAGACCACGTCGGCCGATGCGTAAAGCTCGTCGAGCGTGACGAGCTTTACGCCGGCGGGGGCTTCCTTCGTATAGGGATCGAACGCGATCACCTGCATGTCGAAGGCCTGGGCCGCAGCGGCGACCCGCCGGCCGATCGCGCCGAGACCCACGAGACCGAGGGTTCGGCCGTTGAGCTCGACCGACTTATGCGTCGCTTTGTCCCAATGTCCGGCACGCATGCGCCCATCGAGCTGGGTCACGGACTTGGCGCACGCGAGAATCAGCGCCCAGGCATGCTCGGCCACCGCGGCCGCGTTTGCGCCGGCGGCAGCGCGAACGGCGATGCCGCGTTGCGCCGCGGCGTCCTGATCGATCACGTCGATGCCGCTGCCGTGCTTGGAAATGACCCGCAGGTTTTCGCTGGCATCCATGATGCGCGCGTTGACCTTGCCATACCGGACGATGATCGCGACCGGCTTGTACTGTGCGCACAGCGTGACGATGTCGTCCTCGGTCGGCTGCTTGCCCGCGAAGACCACCTCGAAGCGGTCGAGCAACGCGAGCGCTTGCGGCGCGAGATCCGCCGCCGTGACGAGCACGACAGGTTTCTGGTTGGCCGTTTGCATTACAGCGCCTCGCCTTCGGCCAGCATGCCGGCCGCGCGCAATTCCTTTTCCACCCAGGCCGGCCGCAGCGCCTCGCCGTTGCGGATCGCGGCGATACGCGCCGTTTCCGCGTCGAGCTTCTTCTGCGCGAGCACGAGAATCTGCTCGACTTCTTCGCGCGCAATCACGACGACGCCGTCGGCGTCGCCCACGATGAGGTCGCCCGGTTTGACGGCGGCACCGGCAACGGCGATCGGATGATTCACGCGGCCCGCGACGCCCTTGGTCGGGCCGCACGGATTCAGGCCGGCCGAGAAGACCGGGAACGCGCCGTTCGCGAGTTCGTGCGAGTCGCGCACCGCCGCATCGATCACGAAGCCGGCGAAGCCGCTTGCGTGCGCCTGGGTCGCCATGATTTCGCCGATGAGCGCGCAGCTCTGATCGCCCTTGCCATCGACGACGATCACGTCGCCGGGTTTGGCGATGGCGAGCGCGGCATGGATGGCGAGGTTGTCGCCCTGGCGGACTTCGACGGTCACGGCCGGGCCCGCGACCTTCATGTTCGGCGACAGGGGCTTGACGCGGCCGTGCAGGGTGCCGCGGCGGCCGGCGACGTCGGCAAGGATGGCAGACTGAAAACGGGACGCGGCCTCGACGAGTTCAGGTGAAACGCGTTCGAAGTCGCGAACGATGGCGGGAGTTGCGTTGGAAATTGCGCTCATGGGAGTAGCCTCATGTATTGAGTTGTACAATGTACAACTGTGTTGTACTTAATGAAACTACTTTAGCCGCGCGATTAATCGGTATCCACTGGTGTTTACCCTTTTACGGTATAAAACGATGTTGTACGATGTACAATTCTCCGATCGACCAATTCGAGGATTGCGATGGGAAACGAAGGGGTTCAGTCAGTTGAAAAGGCGCTGGCGCTGCTCGATTGCTTCAAGCCTGGCGCGGAATCGCTGTCGCTCGCCGCGCTCGCGCAGGCGTCGGGCATGCACAAGACGACGGTGTATCGCCTGATGAATTCGCTGGAGCGGACGAACTACGTCATACGCTCGGAGGCGGGGATGTATTCGTTGGGTCCGAGGGTGCTGTATCTCGGGAAGCTCTACGAGCAATCCTTCCATCTGTCGTCGGTGGTCGAGCCGATTCTGCACGCACTGGCCGCCGCAACGAAGGAAAGCGCATCGTACTACGTTCTCGGGAATTCCCAGCGTCTTTGCCTGTTCAGGGCGGAGCCGGCGGAGGGTTTGCGCGAGACGCGGCTTCCCGGAACCTCTCTGCCGCTCGACGATACGGCGATTGGATGCGTCCTGCGGTTCTGGGCATTGGGCGAGCCGATTTTCGATGCCACGCCGGACATTCCGCTTTTCACTTCCGGCGCGCGCGACCAGCATACGGCCGCCTTCGCCACACCGGTTTTCGGTGCGGAAGACAAGTGCGTGGCCGCGCTTACGCTGTCCGGGCCGGCATCGAGGCTCGAGGCGGCCCATGAGTTGGGAGAGTTCAAGGGTGTGCAGCTACGCGCAGCGTTCGATCTTTCGCGCAAGCTCGGGGCGAGCATTGGGCTCTGTGAGCGCATGTATGGTGGTGCGTAGACTTTGGGAGCGGAGTAGGCGTGGTGCCAATTCGCTCGGGGGCAGTTGTCGCCCGGGTGACGGGCTCGATGGTTGAGCCGGAAAAGACAAAAACCCCGTAAGCTTTTGCGGCTTACGGGGTTTTGTGTTCAATCAATGTTTGGTGGAGGCGGCGGGAATCGAACCCGCGTCCAGAAGTCCTCTACGACCAGTTCTACATGTTTAGTTCTGTCTTTTGATTTAACCGGAGCGACGCGGACGAACACGCTGCGCTACGGCGATTCACTAGATTTTCGACCCGGACGTCGTGACGCCGCCAAGGCTTAACTGACGTATATGACCTCTGTCGGTATTGCTACCGGTCTTGCGACACTAGCCCGTCAGTGAACTAGGCAGAGGACGGCGGCCCTTAGGCTGCCAGTGCGAACGTATCGTCGTTTGCAGTTACGTTTTTCCCATTGATTAACGAGGTGACGGGTCCTCGACATGCCCTAGCCGCTTCGCAACCCCTGTCGAAACCAGGTCGCCCCCGCGGTTCGTTGCTCTGAATCTATGAGCCAAGTGGAGATTTTACAATAGATCGACGGCCGCGTCGTGTTTCCGCGTACTTCCGGTTGACGGCGCGCCAATGCGGATGCAGCGCAACAGTGTCAGCAAGTGTGTCGGATCGGCGTGATACGGCTGCGATGCTGGCGAATTGGCGTCACGTAATCAGCTGATTTCGCGCAGCAGCTTCTGCAACTCGGCCGGCGATCTGACCACGTGCTGCGCGTGCCATTGCGTCGGCGGGATATCGTTGCCGCAATAGCCGTATGCCGCGGCGACGGTTTTCATGCCGGCGGCAAAGCCCGCCTGCACGTCGCGAAGGTCGTCGCCGACATAGACGATGCGCTCCGGCGCCATGTCCAGTTCGCGCGCGGCATGCAGCAAGGGCGCGGGGTGCGGCTTCGGATGCGGGGTGGTGTCGCCGCTCACCACGCAGCCCGCCCGTTCCTCGAGGCCGAGTTGCGCGACCAGCGGCTCGGTGAGCCGCGCGACCTTGTTCGTGACGATGCCCCAGCGCACGCCGCGTGCGTCGAGTTCGTCGAGCACTTCGGCGATGCCCGGAAAGAGCGTGGTCTCGATGCACAGATCCGCTTCGTAGTTGGCGAGGAATTCCTCGCGCATCGAGGTGAATTCGTGATGGTCCGGTCCAATACCGAACGCGCCGCCGATCAGCCCACGCGCACCCGCGGACGCGAGTGGACGCAGCTTTTCGAGCGGGACCATGTCGAGTCCGCGATCGTGGCGCATCTTGTTGACGGCCGCCGCGAGATCGGGTGCCGTGTCGGCTAGCGTGCCGTCGAGGTCGAAAAGCACGGCCTGGCAAAGACCGAGTGCGTCGTCATTGTCTTCGCGCTGGGGTAGGGGAGTCGGGTCGCTCATTGTTCGATCGGAGGCGGCGGGTCAAAGCGGGTCGGGACGCTCGGGCGTTCAGGTGTCGAGGCGGCAGGCGAGCATGTAGTTGACGCTCGTGTCGGCCGACAGCACGAAATGCTTGCTGAGCGGGTTATAGACGATGCCCTTGATGTCGGTCGTGTGCAGGCCGGCGGCGCGCACGAAGCCCGCGAGTTCCGATGGACGGATGAAGCGCGCGTAGTCGTGCGTGCCCTTGGGCAGCATCCGCGCGATGTATTCGGCGCCGATCACCGCGAACAGGTACGACTTCACGTTGCGGTTCAAGGTGGAGAAGAACACCCAGCCGCCCGGCTTCACGAGTTTCTTGCAGGCGTCGACGATTGCGGCCGGCTCGGGCACGTGTTCGAGCATTTCCATGCAGGTGACCACGTCGTAGGTGGCCGGTTCGCGGGCAGCGAGTGCTTCGGCGGCGATTTCTTCGTAATCGACTGTTACACCGCTTTCAAGGCTATGCAGATCTGCGACGCCGAGTGCCTGCGTCGACAGGTCGATGCCCTTCACATGAGCGCCGAGACTCGCCATCGATTCCGACAGAATGCCGCCGCCGCAACCGATATCCAGCACTTTTTTGCCAGCCAGATGCGCGTGAGCGTCGATCCAGCCGAGGCGAATCGGGTTGAGTTCGTGCAACGGCTTGAATTCGGCATTCGGGTCCCACCACCGATGCGCGAGGTCGCTGAATTTCTGTAGTTCGTGGGGATCGGCGTTGGTCATGGCGAAAGCTGCCTCGATGAGAGCGGTGAGCGAGCGCTCGAGGATAAACCCCGAGTATATAGGGCGAGAGACGGGGCGGCAAAAGTGCCGGCTCGATGAGGCGCGCGGGCATAAAAAAAGCCCCGCCAGAGCGGGGCTTTCGATACTGCGGTAAGTCGCAGCTTACTGCTTCGGCGTACCGACAACTTCGACTTCCACGCGACGGTCCGGTGCGAGGCAGGCGATGAGTTGCTTGCGGTTCTTCTGGTTGCAGCCGGTCGTGACCGGGTTGCGGCGACCCTTGCCTTCCGTGTAGATACGGTTGGATTCGATGCCCTTGCTGACCAGGAATGCCTTCACAGCTTGAGCACGGCGCATCGACAGACGGTCGTTGTATGCGTCCGAACCGATACGGTCGGTGTGACCCGTAGCGACCACGACTTCGAGGTTGATGCCTTGAATCTTCGCTGCCAGTTCGCTCAGACGTTCCTTGCCAGCCGGCTTCAGGATTGCCTTGTCGAAGTCGAACAGAGCGTCGGCTTGGTACGTAATCTTCTGGCTGGTGATCGGAGCGACCGGAGCGACCGGTGCCGGCGGGGTCGGAGCTTGAGCAACCAGAGCGCCGTCGCACTTGGCGTTAGCCGTTGCCGGCGTCCAGAATGCATCGCGCCAGCAAAGCTCGTTCGTGCCGTTCATCCACACGTATTCGCCGGTGCCATTCACCCAGTTGTCGTTCGTGGCTTGTCGCGACGCCGGCACCGACTGTGCCATGGCGGATGCAGCCATAACCGCGGTAGCTGCAATGAACGCGAGCTTTGAAAGTTTATTCATATTTCTCCTCTCGAAATTGAGATTACCGCAGGTTTACTGCGAGCCTGTTGACGAAGACAAGTCATACATTGCTCGAAGTATAACATTGGTGCAGAACAAAAAACGTCTGTGTAGACTTCGAGCAGCGTCTGACTCTTTGTGCGTTGGCATTTTGCCATATCGTTCCCCTCCTACGAAAAAAAAATCCGCCCCCCATCAAATCCCTCTTCAATTGTGGTGCATGCGCAACAAAGATATTCGCCGCGCGGGTACGCCAGGCCTGGCTCAGCGGCGAATCGCCTCATGCAGGAATCGAGCCTGATCGTGACAGAAAGTGGCAGGCCGGAATGGTGTTTTCGCATGCCCTCTAATATGTATACGTACCATCGCCGGAGGCGGATGCCCGGCATGTTAGAATCGCGTGATGCGTTGCGCCTGCAATGCTTACGCGAAGGTGCTGCGAACCCGTCGCCTTCGCACGTAAAAGATACGGATAATGGATCAATTCGCCAAAGAGACTCTGCCAATCTCCCTAGAGGAGGAAATGCGCCGTTCGTATCTCGATTACGCGATGAGCGTGATCGTAGGGCGAGCGCTTCCCGATGTCCGCGATGGCCTGAAGCCGGTGCACCGGCGCGTGCTGTACGCGATGCACGAACTGAACAACGACTGGAACCGGGCGTACAAGAAGTCGGCGCGTATCGTCGGCGATGTCATCGGTAAATACCATCCGCACGGCGACACGGCTGTCTACGACACCATCGTTCGCATGGCGCAGGACTTCTCGCTGCGCTACATGCTGGTCGACGGCCAGGGCAACTTCGGTTCGGTCGACGGCGACAACGCTGCGGCCATGCGCTACACCGAAATCCGCATGGCGAAGATCGGCCACGAACTGCTGGCCGACATCGACAAGGAAACGGTCGACTTCGTGCCGAACTACGACGGCAGCGAAAACGAACCGGCCATCCTGCCCGCGCGCATCCCGAACCTGCTGATCAACGGTTCGTCGGGCATCGCGGTCGGCATGGCAACCAACATCCCGCCGCACAACCTCAACGAGGTCGTCGACGCCTGTCAGCATCTGCTGAAAAACCCCGAAGCGACGATCGACGAGCTGATCGAGATCATCCCCGCGCCCGACTTCCCGACCGCCGGCATCATCTATGGCGTGGCAGGCGTGCGCGACGGCTATCGCACGGGGCGCGGCCGCGTGGTCATGCGCGCGCTCACGCACTTCGAGGAAATCGACCGCGGCCAGCGCATGGCGATCATCGTCGACGAGCTGCCGTATCAGGTGAACAAGCGTTCGCTGCTCGAGCGTATCGCCGAGCTCGTCAACGAGAAGAAGCTCGAAGGCATTTCCGACATCCGCGACGAATCCGACAAGAGCGGCATGCGCGTCGTGATCGAGTTGAAGCGCGGCGAAGTGCCCGAGGTCGTGCTGAACAATCTGTACAAGGCGACCCAACTTCAGGACACCTTCGGCATGAACATGGTCGCGCTCGTCGACGGCCAGCCTAAGCTGCTGAATCTGAAGGAAATGCTGACGTGCTTCCTGTCGCATCGCCGGGAAGTGCTGACGCGGCGCACGGTCTTCGAACTGCGCAAGGCGCGCGAACGCGGCCACGTGCTCGAAGGTCTCGCGGTTGCGCTCGCGAACATCGACGAATTCATCGCGCTCATCAAGGCCGCGCCCACGCCGCCTATCGCCAAGCAGGAACTGATGTCGCGCGCGTGGGATTCGTCGCTCGTGCGCGACATGCTGTCGCGCGCCGAGGCTGACAACGCCACGGCGGGTGGCCGCGAGGCTTACCGTCCGGAAGGGCTGAACCCGTCGTTCGGCATGCAGGCCGACGGTCTCTACCGTCTGTCCGACACCCAGGCGCAGGAAATCCTGCAGATGCGTCTGCAGCGCCTGACCGGTCTCGAGCAGGACAAGATCATCGGCGAGTACCGCGACGTCATGGCGCAGATCGCCGACCTGCTCGACATCCTGGCGCGCCCGGAGCGCATTTCGGCGATCATCGTCGAGGAACTCACGTCGATCAAGGCCGAATTCGGCGATGCGCGCCGCTCGAAGATCGAGCTGAACGCGACCGAACTGAATACCGAAGACCTGATCACGCCGCAGGAAATGGTCGTGACCATGTCGCACGCGGGTTACGTGAAATCGCAGCCGTTGTCCGAATATCGGGCCCAGAAGCGCGGTGGTCGCGGCAAACAGGCCACCTCGATGAAGGAAGACGACTGGATCGACACGCTCTTCATCGCCAATACGCACGACCACATTCTGTGCTTCTCGAACCGCGGCCGCGTGTACTGGGTCAAGGTCTACGAAGTGCCGCAGGGCTCGCGCAATTCGCGCGGCCGCCCGATCGTCAACATGTTCCCGTTGCAGGAAGGTGAAAAGATCACGGTCGTGCTGCCGGTCAAGGAGTTTTCGGCCGACAAATTCGTGTTCATGGCCACCGCGTTAGGAACGGTAAAAAAGACTCCGCTCGAAGCATTCAGCCGCCCGCTGCGCAAGGGTATTATTGCGGTCGGTCTCGATGAGGGCGACTACCTGATCGGCGCGGCCATTACGGACGGCCAGCACGACGTGATGCTGTTCTCGGATTCGGGCAAGGCGGTGCGCTTCGACGAAAACGACGTGCGTCCGATGGGCCGTGAAGCGCGCGGCGTGCGCGGCATGCAGCTCGAAGACGGGCAGAGCGTGATCGCGCTGCTGGTGGCCGGCGACGAGCAGCAGTCGGTGCTGACCGCGACCGAAAACGGTTTTGGCAAGCGCACTTCGATCACCGAGTACACGCGTCACGGCCGCGGCACGAAGGGCATGATCGCGATCCAGACGTCGGAGCGTAACGGCAAGGTCGTCGCCGCGACGCTGGTGGACCCGGAGGCGCAGATCATGCTGATCACGACGACGGGCGTGCTGATCCGCACGCGTGTCTCGGAAATCCGCGAAATGGGGCGCGCAACCCAAGGTGTTACACTCATCAGCCTTGACGAAGGGACCAAGCTGTCCGGTCTGCAACAGGTGGCTGAGGCTGAAGGCGAGGCGGAGAGCGATTCCGAAAGCCCCGCTGAAGGCGACAACGACGAAGGCGGCGCGGTCTGATCCGTGCCGGTGGTTTCAGCCCCGGTTAATAAGTTGAAGCTACGCTGCGAATCCTCGCGTATCGGGCCGATACGCGCTTCCAGCGAGGCGCGCGGTTCAAGTTAATTTCTCTTAGGGAGTAATGATGCAAAAACGATTCAAACAACTGATGTTGCTGGCTGCCCTCGTACCGACCTTCGCCATGGCTCAAGCGCTGCAGAACCAGGCGCCGGCGGCACCGGCTGCTGCCGCAGCACCGGTTGATCCGGCCAAGCAGGCTGCCATCAAGGACCTGCTCGACGCCATCGACGCGCAGAAGCTGGTCGGTGCAATCGGCAACAGCGCGCAGATGCAGGCCAAGCAGCTCGTGCCGGCCATCCTGTCGGACGCGCTGAGCGAAAACAAGACGCTGACGGACAAGCAGAAGCAGGCTGCCGTTCCGTCGCTGCAGCAGAACGCAGTGCCGAAGCTGGTCGACGGCGCAGGTCAGGTGTTCGCAACGGACGCCTTCCGTCAGGACGCAATGCAGGCTCAGTACGACGCGTACGCGAAGTACTACAGCACGTCGGAAATCAAGGACCTGACCACGTTCTACAAGAGCCCGACTGGCCGCAAGTTCATCCAGGTGCAGGATCAGGTTGGTCGCGACGTCGTGAACGGTCTGATGCAGAAGTACATGCCGGAATCGATCAAGGCAACGCGCGCTCAAGCCGACAAGGAAGTCGCTTCGGTCAAGCCGGCCGCCAAGTAAATTCCGCTCGCACGGCTGCGCTGAGTGCGCAGCCTGCCGCCGCGTCCGTCGGGTCAATGCCCGGGAGGGCGCAGCCGCCGGGCCACGCGGCGTGGCGGGTTGGCGGCGACAATGCGATAATGGCCGTTTGCGCACTGGCGCAGACGGCCATTTTCTTTTTCGGCGAACCATTTCGCAGGTCTTTTCGCCGATTTCCCGCGCGATTCCGTTTTTTCGCGCCCGCTTCTAGGACTCCACATGCGCGTCTTTAATTTCTCCGCCGGCCCGGCGGCCATGCCCGAAGAAGTGCTGCGCCAGGCAGCCGACGAGATGCTCAACTGGCACGGCAGCGGCATGAGCGTGATGGAAATGAGCCATCGCGGCAAGGAGTTCATGTCGATCCACGAGGAAGCGTTGACCGATCTGCGCGAATTGCTGCAGGTGCCGGCCAGTCATCGCATCCTGTTCCTGCAGGGCGGCGGGCTCGGCGAAAACGCCATCGTGCCGATGAATCTGCTCGGCACGAAGCCGCGCGCCGACTTCGTCGTGACTGGCTCGTGGTCGCAGAAGTCGTTCAAGGAAGCGCAGAAATACGGCACCGTGCATCTGGCCGCGACCGGTCAGACCGCGAGCGGCTTTACGCGCGCGCCGGCGCACTCGGAATGGCAATTGTCGGACGATCCGGCCTACGTGCATCTGTGCACGAACGAGACGATTCACGGCGTCGAGACGTTTGAGATTCCCGATCTAGGCGAGATTCCGCTCGTTGCGGACGCGTCGTCGCATATCCTGTCGCGCCCGATGGACATCGCCAAATACGGCGTACTGTTCGGCGGCGCGCAGAAGAATATCGGCATGGCCGGTGTCACGGTCGTGATCGTACGCGAGGACATGCTCGATCGCGCGATGCCGATCTGTCCGTCGGCGTTCGAATGGAAGACCGTTGCCGAAAACAATTCGATGTACAACACGCCGCCCACCTACGCGATCTATATCGCCGGGCTCGTGTTCAAGTGGTTGAAAAAGCAGGGCGGCCTGGCGGCGATGGAAGCGCGTAATCTCGAAAAGTCGAAGCTGCTGTACGACGCGATCGATTCGAGCCGCTTCTATCTGAACAAGGTCGAACGTGGCTCGCGTTCGCGGATGAACGTACCGTTCTTCCTCGTCGACGAGTCGCGCAACGAAGATTTCCTGACCGGCGCGAAAGCGCGGGGATTGGTGCAGCTAAAGGGCCACAAGTCCGTCGGCGGCATGCGGGCGTCGATTTATAACGCCGTCCCGCTCGAAGGCGTCAAGTCGCTTGTCGAATACATGAAGGAATTCGAACAGCGCAGCACCTGAGCCGTATTGACCGGCAGGCGCGCGCATCTTTTCCAGCAGTTACCCGGCAGAGCCATTTTTCACGCATGGACGACGAACTCAATACACGACTCAAACCTCTGCGCGATCGTATCGACGCGCTCGACGCGCAACTGATCGCGCTCCTGAACCAGCGCGCGTCGGTCGCGCTCGAGGTGGGCGAGGTCAAGAAGCATTTCAACGCGCCGGTGTTCCGCCCCGAGCGCGAATTGCAGGTGATCGCGCGCTTGCAGGAGATGAGCGCGGGACCGCTCAAGGACGAGCATATCGGCGCGATCTGGCGCGAGATCATGGCGGCGAGCCGCGCGCTCGAAAAGACGCTCAAGGCGGCCTACCTCGGGCCGGTCGGCACCTATAGCGAACAGGCGATGCACGAGTACTTCGGTCAATCGATCGAAGGGCTGCCGTGTCCGTCGATCGACGAAGTGTTCCGCGCGGTCGAGGCGGACGCCGCCGACTTCGGCGTCGTGCCGGTCGAGAATTCGACCGAAGGCGCGGTGTCGCGCACGCTCGATCTGTTGCTGCAGACGCAGTTGATTATCGGCGGCGAACTCGCGTTGCCGATCCATCACAACCTGCTCACGCAAAACGGTCTCGCCGGTGTGACGCGCGTATGCGCGCATGCGCAGGCGCTCGCGCAGTGCCAGCGCTGGCTATCGACGAACGCGCCGCATCTGAAGCGCGAGGCGGTGTCGAGCAATGCGGAAGCCGCGCGCATGGCGGCCGAAGATTCGAGCGTTGCCGCCGTCGCCGGCGACCGCGCCGCGATCCACTACGGCCTGCAGGTCACCAACGCGCTGATTCAGGACGACCCGCACAACCGCACGCGCTTCGTCATGATCGGCAAGCAGCCGACCGGCCCGAGCGGCCACGACCAGACCTCGCTGATCGTGTCGGTTCCCAACGAGCCGGGCGCGATGGTCAAGCTGCTCGAGCCGCTCTCGCGCCACGGCGTGTCGATGACGCGTTTCGAGTCGCGTCCGGCGCGCGTCGGCACGTGGGAGTATTACTTCTACATCGACATCGAGGGTCATCGCGACGATGCGGCCGTGGCCGCCGCGCTGGCCGGACTCGGCGAGAAGGCCGCGTTCCTGAAGATACTCGGCTCGTATCCGCGCGCCCGCTAGGGCGGGCAGCGGAATCCGTGCGACGCGCAGTGCGTTGCACGGCGGCCTGCTCCGGGTGTTCGGACGGCAGATTTACGCGTGTTTCACCCATCATCGTCGTTCGGAGATTTTTCATGACAGCGTCTTTCGGCCCTTCCTACGTGCGCGCGATCGCGCCGTACATCGCCGGCAAGCCGATTTCGGAAGTGGCCCGCGAGTTCGATCTTGAAGAGGCGAGCATCGTGAAGCTGGCGTCGAATGAAAATCCGCTCGGCATGCCTGCCTCGGCGCAGCGCGCGATGGCGCAGGCGATCGCCGATCTTGGCCGTTATCCGGATTCGAACGGCTTCGAGCTGAAGGCGGCACTCGCCGCGCGCTACGGCGTGCCGGCCGAGTGGATCACGCTCGGCAACGGCAGCAACGACATTCTCGAACTCGCCGCTCATGCGTTCGTCGAGAAAGGCCAGGCGGTCGTGTTCTCGCAGTATTCGTTCATGGTCTATGCGCTTGCGGCGCAGGGCGTCGGCGCGCGCGCGATCGCTGTGCCGGCGGTGCGTCATGGTCACGATCTCGACGCGATGCTCGCCGCGATCGACGACGACACCCGGCTTGTCTTCGTCGCCAATCCGAACAATCCGACCGGCACGTTCGTCGACGGCCCGACGCTCGCGGCGTTTCTCGACAAGGTGCCGCGCCATGTGGTCGTCGTGCTCGACGAGGCGTACACCGAATATCTGCCGGCGGACAAGCGCTACGATTCGATCGACTGGGTGCGCCGCTACCCGAACCTGCTCGTGTCGCGCACGTTCTCGAAGGCGTTCGGGCTCGCCGGTTTGCGCATCGGCTTTGCGATCGCGCAGCCTGAATTGACCGATCTGCTGAACCGTCTGCGTCAGCCGTTCAACGTGAATACGCTCGCGCAGGCCGCGGCCATCGCCGCACTGAACGACAGCGAGTTTCTCGAAAAGAGCGCGGCGCTGAATGCGCAAGGCTATCGTCGTTTGACCGAGGCGTTCGACCGGCTCGGCCTCGAATACGTGCCGTCCGCGGGCAATTTCGTGCTCGTGCGCGTCGGCAACGACGATTCGGCGGGCGCCCGTGTGAACCTCTCGCTGCTGAAACAGGCCGTGATCGTGCGGCCGGTCGCCAACTACGGTTTGCCGCAATGGCTGCGTATTACGATCGGGCTGCCCGAGGAAAACGACGCGTTTGTCGCGGCGCTCGAAAAGGCGCTTGCGGAGCTTGCCGCGCCTTTGGCGTGAATCAGCGCTGATCCTTCTTGAACCGCGCGCCCGCCCAGCGAGGCTGGCGTGCTTATTGTGTAACCGACTGTGTGACCGACGTGGCCGCGTTTTCTTTTGACAAGCTGGTGATTTTCGGTGTCGGCCTGATCGGCGGATCGCTCGCGCGCGCTTTGCGCGAACGCGGCGAGGCCGATGGGGCGCGCACGGTGATCGGCGTGGGACGGACGTCCGCGTCGAGCGAGCGCGCCTTGGCGCTCGGTGTGATCGATGACGCCGCGTCGCTCGACGACGATGCCGCGTTGCGCGCCGCGCTCGCCGGCGCGGATTTCGTGCTGCTCGCGGCGCCGGTCGCCCAGACGCAGCCGTTGCTCGAGCGCATCGCGCCGTATCTCGATGCAAACACGATCGTTACCGACGCGGGCAGCACCAAGTCCGACGTGGTGGCCGCGGCGCGCGCGGCGCTCGGCGCGCGGATCGGCCAGTTCGTGCCGGGCCATCCGATTGCCGGGCGCGAGTCGAGCGGCGTCGACGCCGCCTTGCCCGATCTGTACGTGAATCGCAACGTCGTGCTGTGTCCGCTGCCGGAGAATGCGCCGCAGGCGGTCGAGCGGGTCGCGGCGATGTGGCGCGCAACCGGCGCGCTCGTGCGGGACATGCTGCCCGAGCAGCATGACCGCGTGTTCGCGTCGGTCAGCCATCTGCCGCACGTGCTGTCGTTCGCGCTCGTCGAGCAGATTCTCAATTCGCCCGATGCCGCGTTGAAGTTCTCGTTCGCGGCGGGCGGCTTTCGCGACTTCACACGCATCGCCGCGTCGAGCCCGGAAATGTGGCGCGACGTGTGCGTCGCCAATCGGGCCGCGTTGCTCGACGAACTCGACGCTTACACCGCGGTGCTCGCGCGCCTGCGCACGGCGATCGAAGCCGGCGACGGCGCCGCGCTCGAAGCCGTGTTCGCGCGCTCGCGCGTCGCGCGCAGTCAATGGCAGGAACAGCGCGCAACCGGCGTGGCCGGCAGCGACGCGTCGAAATAACCGGAAACTGGACTCATCATGGAATTCCTCGATCTCGGACCTTTTTCCCGTGCGTCCGGCACGGTTCGTCTGCCCGGCTCGAAGAGCATCTCGAACCGTGTGCTACTGCTCGCGGCGCTCGCCGAGGGCGACACGACGATCACGAACCTGCTCGATTCCGACGACACCCGCGTGATGCTCGACGCGCTCGAAAAGCTCGGCGTGCGTCTGAAGCGCGACGGCGACACCTGCGTCGTCACCGGCACGCGCGGCGCGTTCACCGCGCGCACGGCCGACCTGTTCCTCGGCAACGCGGGCACGGCGGTGCGTCCGCTGACCGCGGCGCTCGCCGTGAACGGCGGCGACTACCGGATCCACGGCGTGCCGCGCATGCACGAGCGGCCGATCGGCGATCTCGTCGACGGCTTGCGGCAGATCGGCGCGCAGATCGACTACGAGCAGAACGAAGGCTATCCGCCGCTGCGGATTCGTCCCGCGCAGATTTCCGCCGAGGCGCCGATCCGCGTGCGCGGCGACGTGTCGAGCCAGTTCCTGACCTCGCTGCTGCTGACGCTGCCGCTCCTGCGTACCGCGAGCGGCGTCACCACCGTGCAGGTGGAGGGCGAACTGATCTCGAAGCCGTACATCGAGATCACGATCAAGCTGATGGAGCGCTTCGGCATCAAGGTCGAGCGGCACGGCTGGCACCAGTTCGTCGTGCCGGCGGGGCAGCGCTATCAGTCGCCGGGCCGGATCATGGTGGAGGGCGATGCGTCGTCGGCGTCGTATTTCCTTGCGGCGGGCGCGCTCGGCGGCGGCCCGCTGAAAGTGGAGGGCGTCGGCCGCGCGAGCATCCAGGGCGATGTCGGCTTTGCCGATGCGCTGATCCGGATGGGTGCGAACCTGCAGATGGGCGAGGACTGGATCGAAGTGCGCGGCGTCGGCAATGACCACGGCAAGCTCGACCCGATCGACATGGACTTCAACCTGATTCCCGATGCCGCGATGACGATCGCCGTCGCCGCGCTGTTCGCGGACGGCACGACCACGCTGCGCAACATCGCGAGCTGGCGCGTGAAGGAGACCGACCGCATCGCCGCGATGGCGACCGAACTGCGCAAGGTCGGCGCGAAGGTGCAGGAGGGCGAGGATTTCCTTGTCGTCACGCCGCCCGAAAAGCTGATTCCGAACGCCGCGATCGACACCTACGACGACCATCGCATGGCGATGTGCTTCTCGCTCGTGAGCCTGGGCGGCGTGCCGGTCCGCATCAACGACCCGAAGTGCGTCGGCAAGACGTTCCCCGATTATTTCGAGCGCTTCGCCGCGCTCGCCCAACCCTGATTCAACCCGGATTCGCTTGCGAACCGACTGACGTGCGACTTTTTCGATGAAACCGACCCGTCCCTTTCACCAGACGCCCGTCATTACGATCGACGGCCCGAGTGCCTCCGGCAAAGGCACCGTGGCCGCGCTGGTCGCCGCGAACCTCGGCTTTCACCTGCTCGACAGCGGCGCGCTCTACCGGCTCGCGGCGCTCGCGAGCCTGCGCTACGGCGTTGCCGAAAACGACGTCGACGCGCTCGTGACGCTGATCGACGACCTTCACATCACGTTTCGCGAGGGGCTCGCGCAGCTCGACGGCGTCGACGTGTCGAACGAAATCCGCGCCGAGGACGTGGGCAGCCGGGCCTCGGCGATCGCCGTGCACGTGCCCGTGCGAGCCGCGCTGGTGGCGCGTCAGCGGGCGTTTCGCAAGGAGCCGGGGCTTGTTGCCGACGGTCGCGACATGGGCACCGTGATCTTCCAGGATGCGGTGCTGAAAGTGTTCATGACCGCGAGCGTGGAAGCGCGCGCGGCGCGCCGGCATAAGCAATTGATCCAAAAAGGATTTTCTGCTAATATAGATGACTTGCTCCGGGATTTGCGTGAGCGCGACGAGCGTGACAGTCAGCGCGCAGCCGCGCCGCTCAAGCCCGCGGCGGATGCAAAGCTGCTTGATACCTCCGCATTGTCGGTCGACCAGGCGGTCGAGCAGGTGGTGCAATGGTATGAAGCGCTAGTCCCGCATGCGTGACTCGAAACAGTAACGCAGCGGCGGCGCAACAGTTCCGTTGTTGGTAGGTGCTTCGCGATGGTCGCGAAGCGTTGTTTTTAACCCTTTAACCCCGCGTGGTATTCGCGTTTTTGCCGAAGTTGCTGACCGTCCGGTGAGTCAGGCGCTGCGAAAACCATGCAAATTCTGATTTTTATGTCCGACCTGCAAACCTCTACCCCGAATACCGAATCTTTTGCGGCTCTGTTCGAAGAGTCGCTGACCAAGCAGGACATGCGCGCTGGCGAAGTGATCTCCGCCGAAGTCGTGCGTGTCGACCACAACTTCGTGGTCGTGAATGCTGGTCTGAAGTCCGAAGCCTACATCCCGCTCGAAGAGTTTCTGAACGACGCGGGCGAGGTAGAAGTGCAGGCGGGCGACTTCGTTTCCGTCGCGATCGACGCGCTGGAAAACGGCTATGGCGACACGATCCTGTCGCGCGACAAGGCGAAGCGTCTCGCTTCGTGGCTGTCGCTGGAAAAAGCGCTCGACAACAACGAGCTCGTGACCGGCACGATCACGGGCAAGGTCAAGGGCGGCATGACTGTCATGGTCAACGGCATCCGCGCGTTCCTGCCGGGTTCGCTGGTCGATACACGTCCGGTCAAGGACACGACCCCGTACGAAGGCAAGACCCTCGAATTCCGCGTCATCAAGCTCGACCGCAAGCGTAACAACGTCGTGCTGTCGCGCCGCGCTGTCATCGAGGCAACGCAAGGCGAAGAGCGCGCGAAGCTGCTCGAAACGCTGAAGGAAGGCGCGATCGTCGAAGGCGTGGTCAAGAACATCACCGACTACGGTGCGTTCGTCGACCTCGGCGGTATCGACGGCCTGCTGCACATCACCGACATCGCATGGCGTCGCGTGCGTCACCCGAGCGAAGTGCTGTCGGTTGGCCAGGAAGTCACCGCGAAGATCCTCAAGTTCGATCAGGAAAAGAACCGCGTTTCGCTCGGTATCAAGCAACTGGGCGACGATCCGTGGGAAGGCATCTCGCGCCGTTACCCGTCGGGTACGCGCCTGTTCGGCAAGGTCACCAACATCACCGACTACGGCGCATTCGTCGAAGTGGAATCGGGCATCGAAGGCCTCGTCCACGTGTCGGAAATGGACTGGACCAACAAGAACGTTGCGCCGTCGAAGGTTGTCCAGCTGGGCGACGAAGTCGAAGTCATGGTTCTCGAAATCGACGAAGACCGCCGCCGTATCAGCCTCGGCATGAAGCAGTGCAAGCCGAACCCGTGGGACGACTTCAGCCGCAACTTCAAGAAGGGCGACAAGCTGCAAGGCGCGATCAAGTCGATTACCGACTTCGGCGTCTTCATCGGTCTGCCGGGCGGTATCGACGGTCTGGTTCACCTGTCGGACCTGTCGTGGAGCGAAACCGGCGAAGAAGCCGTCCGCAAGTACAAGAAGGGCGACGAAGTGGAAGCGATCGTTCTCGGCATCGACGTCGAGAAGGAACGCATTTCGCTGGGCATCAAGCAGCTCGAAGGCGACCCGTTCAGCAACTACGTTGCAATGAACGACAAGGGTTCGATCGTCGATGGCACGGTCAAGACCGTGGACGCGAAGGGTGCCGTGGTTCAGCTCTCGGGTGAAGTCGAAGGCTACCTGCGCGCTTCGGAAATCGCGCAAGACCGCGTGGAAGACGCTCGCAACGTGCTGAAGGAAGGCGACAAGGTCAACGCGATGATCATCAACATCGATCGCAAGTCGCGTGGCATCAACCTGTCGATCAAGGCGAAGGATTCGGCCGAGCAACAGGAAGCCATCCGTGGTCTCGCTGCTTCGGATTCGAGCGCAGCCGCTACCGGCACGACGAACCTCGGCGCGCTGCTGAAGGCCAAGCTCGACGGCCAGAACCAGTAAGCCTGAGAGGTCTGCTGCAGTATGACCAAATCGGAATTGGTCGCCCAGCTGGCTACGCGATTTCCGCAGCTTGTTCTCAAAGATGCGGATTTCGCGGTGAAGACGATGCTCGATGCGATGTCGGAGGCGCTTGCCAACGGCCATCGCATCGAAATTCGCGGCTTCGGCAGCTTCGGCCTCAACCGCCGTCCTTCCCGCGTCGGACGCAATCCGAAGTCGGGCGAGAAGGTGCTGGTACCTGAGAAGTACGTACCGCACTTCAAGCCGGGCAAGGAGTTGCGCGAGCGGGTGGATCGCCGCGCGGGCGAGCCGTTGAAGGCCGAAGAGCCGGATGACGACCTGTAAATGCTTCGCTGTGCGTCGTGCAGCGTGGCATAGCTAGCGTCAGCGGCCAAAGCCAGTCGGCAAAAGACCAGGAAAAGCGCCTTCGGGCGCTTTTTTTTCGTCTGTACTGTGTGGCTGGTGCGGTGATACCTACGCAGGCGCAGGTCACAAACCAGGCGGCGCTTGCCGTTCCTATGTGCGCCCGCATTTCCGCTCGCGGCAACCAGAGACCAGCCCCCGGCAAGCCTCTGCGCCACCACCTGCTGCCCAGCCGCGAGGGCTTCAATTACAATACGGGTCACTTCGGCGCGGGCAACACCGTGGCGCGACGCGTCATCAAGCCGGCGTCACCCCGCAACTGCCGTCAAGAGACTTACTCATGAAATTTATCGTCTGGCTGATCCGCGTGCTGGTGTTCGTGCTGCTGCTGGTGCTGGCACTGTCCAATACGCAACCCGCTACGCTGAATTTCCTCGCCGGCTATGCCTGGTCGGCGCCCCTGATCCTGATTGGCCTCGCGTTTTTCGTGGTCGGTTTGCTCGCGGGGCTTGTGTCGGCGATGCCGGCCGTCGTGCGCTTGCGCATGGAAAATGGCCGTCTCAAGCGCGAGCTGCGTGTGGCGCGCGAAACGCCGCCGGTCGTCGAACAGCCGCCGCTGCCGCCGTTGATCTGAATTTCCCCGTGCCGCGCGCGTTGAGCGCGGCTTTTCGTTTCCGCTTGCCCGCACATTTGCATCAATCGCATGGATCTAGACTTCTGGTGGCTGCTTGTCATACCCGTCGCATTCGCATTCGGCTGGGTGGCGGCGCGCTACGACCTCAAGACGCTGCTGTCCGAAAGCGCGAACCTGCCGCGCTCGTATTTTCGCGGCCTGAACTTCCTGCTCAACGAGCAGCCTGACCAGGCAATCGACGCGTTCATCGAGGTCGTCAAGCTCGACCCCGAAACGGTCGAACTGCATTTCGCGCTCGGTAACCTGTTTCGCCGCCGCGGCGAAACGGATCGCGCGATTCGCGTGCATCAGAACCTGTTGAGCCGCGCGGACCTGCCCGTCAGCGAACGCGATCACGCGCTCTACGAACTGGGTCAGGACTTCCTGAAAGCGGGCCTGCTCGATCGTGCGGAAGAAACCTTCCGCTCGCTGCAGGCCGGCGATTACGCTTTGGGCGCGCAACGCGCGCTGCTCACGATCTACGAAATCGAGAAGGACTGGATCAAGTCGATCGACACCGCGCGCCATCTCGAAACGATGGGCGCGCCGTCGCTCGATAAGGAAATCGCGCAGTTCCATTGCGAGCTCGCGCAGGAAGCCTTGCAGCAGAAGAAGCCGGACGAAGCGCGCCGCCAGCTTGGCTTTGCGCTGAAGGCGAACCCGACCAACGTGCGCGCGACGATCCTGTTCGGCGACGTCGACGCGGCCGGCGGCGAGCCCGAAGCGGCGGTCCGGCAATGGCGGCGCGTCGAGGAGCAGAACTCCGCATATTTGCCGCTCGTCGCCGAAAAAATCATGAAGGCCTACGAAGCGCTCGGCCGTGCGCAGGAAGGCGCCGATCTGCTCACGAGCTGGGTGGACCAGCATCCGAACAACGATCTGCTCGACGTCGCCTATCAGCACGTCGCGTCGCTGCGCGGCGCCGAGGCGGCGCATGCGCTCGCGCGCTCGCAAATGCAGAAGTCGCCGAATCTGGCCGGCATGACGCGTTTGCTCGAGGCGCAGCAGGCGGTCGCGGAAGAACCGCGTCGCAGCGAACTGGAGCTGATGCGCACGCTGATCCGCCAGCGCACCAAAAATCTGCCACGTTATACGTGCCAGAATTGCGGTTTCAGGGCGCGGCTTTTCTATTGGCAATGCCCGGGCTGCAGCGGTTGGGAAACCTATGCGCCACGCCGTGTCGAGCCGATTGCCGCGCCGAACTGACGCCGCGCCGCTCGGACCGGCAGGCGCGGCGGCCACCGCGTTGCGCGTATGCCAGCCGCCGCCGTTCGAGCGGCGCGGGCTTCACCACGAATTCATCGCCGCCGGCCTCATGACCGGCACTCATCACCGGACCCCTCTACCGGAAAACGTATGAAAATCACCATTATCGGCACTGGCTATGTGGGCCTCGTCACCGGAGCGTGTCTCGCCGAGATCGGCAACGACGTCTTCTGTCTCGACGTCGATCCGCGCAAGATCGGCATCCTCAACAAAGGTGGCGTGCCGATTCACGAGCCGGGCCTGCAGGAGATGATTGCCCGTACGCGCGCGGCCGGACGCATCACGTTTTCGACCGACGTCGCGGCGAGCGTCGCGCACGGCGACGTGCAGTTCATCGCGGTCGGCACGCCGCCCGACGAGGACGGCTCGGCCGATCTGCAATACGTGCTCGAGGCGGCGCGCAATATCGGCCGCACGATGAACGGCTTCAAGGTGATCGTCGACAAATCGACGGTGCCGGTCGGCACGGCGCAGCGCGTGCGCGCAGTGATCGAGGAAGAGCTCGCGAAACGCGGCCTCGCGGATAGCAGGCAGCATCGTTTCTCGGTGGTGTCGAATCCCGAGTTCCTGAAGGAAGGCGCTGCCGTCGACGATTTCATGCGCCCCGATCGCATCGTGATCGGCATCGACGAAGACGAAGCCGGCCAGCGCGCGCGCGAAATGATGAAGCGCCTTTACGCGCCGTTCAATCGCAACCACGAACGCACGCTGTACATGGACGTGCGCTCGGCCGAATTCACTAAGTACGCGGCCAATGCGATGCTCGCGACGCGCATCTCGTTCATGAACGAGATGTCGAATCTCGCGGATAAAGTCGGCGCCGACATCGAGTCGGTACGCCGCGGCATCGGCTCCGATCCGCGCATCGGCTATCACTTCCTGTATGCGGGCTGCGGCTACGGCGGCTCGTGCTTCCCGAAGGACGTGCAGGCACTGATCCGCACCGCAAGCGAAAGCGGCCACAACCTGCGCATTCTCGAAGCGGTCGAGGAAGTGAACTACCAGCAGAAGGACGTGCTCGTGAACAAGATCGCGGCGAAGCTCGGCGACGATCTGAGCGGCCGCACGTTCGCGGTATGGGGGCTCGCATTCAAGCCGAATACCGACGACATGCGCGAGGCGCCGAGCCGCCGCGTGATCGGCGAGTTGCTCGCGCGCGGCGCCCAGGTGCGCGCGTACGATCCGGTCGCGGTCACGGAAGCGCGCCGCGTGTTCGCCATGGACCTGCACGATGCACCCGAGCAGCTCGCGCGTCTGAGCTTCGCGAGCACCCAGGACGAAACGCTGACGGGCGCCGACGCGCTCGTGATCGTGACCGAATGGAAGGAGTTTAAGAGTCCGGACTTCGTGCATCTGAAATCGGTACTGAAGACGCCGCTGATTTTCGATGGCCGCAATCTCTACGAGCCGGACGCGATGACCGAACTCGGCATCGACTATCACGCCATTGGACGCCCCTATGCCCAACCCTCTGAACTTCCGGGCGATGCCTGAGACCCTACCCGCGGCTTCCGCGTCCAGGCAGGCCATGCCGTTGACGGTCGTGCCGCGCGCGCAACTGGGCGCGGCGCGCGTGCTCGTGGTCGGCGACGTGATGCTCGACCGCTACTGGTTCGGCGACGTGAACCGCATTTCGCCGGAAGCGCCGGTGCCGGTCGTGCACGTGCAGCGTCAGGAAGACCGTCTTGGCGGCGCGGCGAACGTCGCGCGCAACGCAGTGGCGCTCGGCGCGCAGGCGGGTCTCCTGTGCGTGGTCGGCCATGACGAGCCCGGCGAGCGCATCGTGCAGCTGCTCGACGAAAGCGGCGTGACGCCGCATCTCGAACGCGATCCGGATTTGCTCACGACGATCAAGCTGCGCGTGCTGTCGCGTCAGCAGCAACTGCTGCGCGTCGACTTCGAAAATTCGCCGGCGCACGAAGTGCTGCTCGCGGGGCTCGCGCGCTTCGACGAACTGCTGCCGGCGCACGACGTGATCCTGATGTCCGATTACGCGAAGGGCGGTCTCACGCACGTCACGCAGATGATCGCGAAGGCGCACGCGGCGGCCAAGCCGGTGCTCGTCGATCCGAAGGGCGACGACTGGGAACGCTATCGCGGTGCCACGCTGATCACGCCGAATCGCGCCGAGTTGCGCGAGGTGGTCGGTCAGTGGAAGTCCGAAGAGGATCTGCTCGCGCGCGTGACGAAGCTGCGTGCCGAACTCGAATTCAAGGCGCTGTTGCTGACGCGCTCGGAAGAGGGCATGACGCTGTTCGCCGACGACGGCATCCTGCATGCGTCGGCCGTTGCACGCGAAGTGTATGATGTGTCGGGCGCGGGCGACACCGTGATCGCGACGCTCGCCGCGATGCTCGGCGCGGGGCTTTCGCTTGTCGAAGCGGTCGGGCTCGCGAATCGCGCGGCCGGCATCGTGGTCGGCAAACTCGGCACCGCCACCGTCGACTACGACGAACTCTTTTCCTGACGCAGCTTGCCGGGCCCTGCCGTCCAGGCGGACGCGCAGGGCTCGCGCAGGCGACCGAGCGAAGCTCATTACCGCAGGCTCATTACTGCAGGCTCAACTACCGCAGGATCATCATGACCGTCATCGTCACCGGCGCGGCCGGTTTTATCGGCAGCAATCTCGTGAAGGCGCTCAACGAGCGCGGCGAACAACGCATCATCGCCGTCGACAATCTGACGCGCGCGGACAAGTTCCGCAATCTGGTCGACTGCGAAATCGACGACTATCTCGACAAGACCGAATTCGTCGAGCGCTTTGCGCGCGGCGACTTCGGCAAGGTGCGCGCGATCTTCCACGAAGGCGCCTGCTCGGACACGATGGAAACCGACGGCCGCTACATGATGGACAACAACTATCGTTATAGCCGCGACGTGCTCGACGTTTGCCTCGCGCAGAACATCCAGTTCCTGTACGCTTCGTCGGCGGCGACGTATGGCGGTTCGAGCCGCTTCGTCGAGGAGCGCGAGGTCGAGCAGCCGCTCAACGTGTACGGCTATTCGAAGTTCCTGTTCGACCAGGTGATCCGCCGC
Organism: Burkholderia sp. Ax-1724; assembly: GCF_011752995.1. Taxonomy (GTDB): domain Bacteria; phylum Pseudomonadota; class Gammaproteobacteria; order Burkholderiales; family Burkholderiaceae; genus Paraburkholderia. The sequence continues at coordinate 10,300 of NZ_VWWL01000033.1, read as the reverse complement.
GTGCTGCCCACCGCGAAGAGCCAGATCGCCGGCTTCCGCTACTTCAACGTGTACGGGCCGCGCGAAACGCACAAGGCGCGCATGGCGTCGGTCGCGTTCCACAACTTCAACCAGTTTCGCGCCGAGGGCAAGGTCAAGCTGTTCGGCGAATACAACGGCTATGCTGCCGGCGAGCAGACGCGCGATTTCATCTCGGTCGAAGACGTCGTGAAGGTCAACCTGTTCTTCTTCGATCATCCCGAAAAATCGGGCATCTTCAATCTCGGCACCGGCCGCGCGCAACCGTTCAACGACATCGCGAGCACCGTGGTCAACACGCTGCGCGCGCTGAATAACGAGCCGGCGCTGTCGCTCGCGGAGCAGGTACAGCGCGGGCTTATCGAATACGTGCCGTTCCCCGACGCGCTGCGCGGCAAGTACCAGTGCTTCACCCAGGCCGACCAGTCGAAGCTGCGCGCGGCCGGCTACGACGCGCCGTTTCTGAGCGTGCAGGAAGGTGTCGATCGCTACGTACGTTGGCTATTCGGCCAGGTGTAAATAATTCGGATACCTCTTTAAACTGGAATCTCCTGACCGGTGATGGTCGCCGGTCAGTGGCAACAGGGAGATTCCAATATGTTTCGAAAAGTTCTGGTTACCGCGGCCATGCTCGCCGCTTTCGGCCACGCGTATGCGACGGTCGACGTCAACACGGCTAACGAGGATGCGCTGCGCGGCATCAAGGGCATCGGTCCCGCGAAGGCGAAAGCCATTCTCGACGAGCGTACCGCTCATGGCCCGTTCAAGGACCCGGCCGATCTCGGCAAGCGCGTCAAGGGCATGGGCGGGCATACCATCGAGCGCCTGCAGGCGGAGGGTCTCGCTGTCGGTCCGGCTGGCGCGGCTGCTGGCGCGCAGGTTGCGGCGGCGGCTCCGGCCAAGGGCACGGCCGTTCCGGCCGTCACGGCTAAAGACGGCACTGCCGTGGCGGTGAAGAAGTAAGCGCGCGGGCCGCGTGTGTGCAAGCTCGTGCAGTTTCGTGTGGTTTCGTACCACCGCGGGCATCCGGCTCGCCTGCTTCGTGCGCACGCGCGGTCCGCGGCCGCTTTCAGTTTGTTCTGCTGTCGTTGCTCCATCGCGAGTGGCGTGAGTGGCGTAAATGGACACGCCTTCAGCTGTCATTTCCATGACGGGCTCCCGCGGCTCCCCGGCCGCGGGCTTTGGGCCTTGCCGGTGCGGGCATCCATGCGGGCAGAAGGGGCGCACGGCAGCGTCGCAGAGGGTGGTTTAAAATCAACGGACTGAATACAAACTTTCGCGCATCGCTCGCCTCAGAACCCGATATGGCATACAAAACGATTGAAGACACGATCGGCAACACGCCGCTCGTGCAACTGGTCCGGCTCCCCGACGACGAGATCCGCAGCCGCAACAACGTGATTCTCGCCAAGCTCGAGGGCAACAATCCGGCTGGATCGGTGAAGGACCGTCCGGCGTTGTCGATGATCAAGAAGGCGGAAGCGCGCGGCCGCATCAAGCCGGGCGACACGCTGATCGAATCGACAAGCGGCAACACCGGCATTGCGCTGGCGATGGCTGCGGCGATCCGCGGCTACAAGATGGTGCTGATCATGCCGGAAGACCTGTCGGTCGAGCGCCGTCAGAGCATGGCCGCGTATGGCGCGCAGATCATTCTGACGCCGGTCACGGGCGGCATGGAATACGCGCGCGATCTCGCCGAGCAGATGCAGCGCGAAGGCAAGGGCATCATCCTCGACCAGTTCGCGAACCCGGACAATCCGGCGGCGCACGTCGAAGGCACGGGCCCGGAAATCTGGCGCGACACCGAAGGGCGCATCACGCACTTCGTGTCGTCGATGGGAACGACCGGCACGATCATGGGCGTGTCGACGTATCTGAAAACACAGAATCAGCAGATTGAAATCATCGGGGCGCAGCCCGAGGAAGGTTCGCGTATTCCCGGCATCCGCAAATGGCCGGAAGCCTATCTGCCGAAAATTTTCGACCGCAGCCGCGTGGATCGCGTCGAGAACGTGAGCCAGTCCGCAGCCGAAGCGATGGCACGCCGCCTGGCGTCGGTCGAAGGCATCTTCGCCGGCATTTCGTCGGGCGGTGCATGTGAAGTCGCGCTGCGTGTCGCGCGCCAGGTCGAGAACGCGACGATCGTGTTCATCGTCTGCGATCGCGGCGACCGCTATCTGTCCACGGGCGTGTTTCCGGCCTGAGTGCGCGAGCCGAGCGAGTCTCGCGAGTCGTAGGTGTCAAGAAAAAGCGCCGGTCGAGCCGGCGCTTTTTGATGTCGTTCGAAGCGAAGCGCACATGGCGCCTCGTCGCGGCATTTATTGCGAAGCGGGGTTCGGCGAACTGGCCGGCGCTTGCGCTCCCTGTGCTCCTTGCGATGCCGTGCCATTGACCGTATCAACCGCATTGGCCGCTTTCGCTGCATTGACCGCATCGAGCGCCTGCATCTGTGCCTTGACCCGCTGGCCCAGCTGATACACCGCGAGCGCATAGAAGAAACTGCGGTTGTAACGCGTCAGCACATAGAAGTTCTTCAGGCCGAGCATGAACTCGGTGCCGCGTCCCGGCGACGGCAGATCGACCACCGTCACCGGCGTGCCGGCTTCCTGGGCGATATCGACGTTCGGCTCGTTCAGCACGAGCCCGGCACGCAGCAACTGGTCGAGCGGCCAGTGCGGTTCGGGCCGGCCGTCGGCGGCCGCCTGCGCGACGCCGAGGCTGCCGATATCCGAGGCGATGCGCCACACCACCGGCCGGCCGCTTTCCCAGCCGTTCTGCCGCAGATAATTCGCGACGCTGCCGATCGCGTCCGCCTGGCTCGTACGCAGATCGATCCCCTTGTTGCCGTCGTAGTTCACCGCGTATTGCACGATGCTGCTCGGCAGGAATTGCGGAATGCCGATCGCGCCGGTATAGGAGCCGAGCACCGTGGTCGGGTCGATCTGCGAGTCGCGCGTCCACACCAGATAGTCTTCGAGATTCTTGCGGAAGGTGGCCTGGCGATCCGCGCGATTGGCGGTGTTCGGGTAATCGAAGCTCAGCGTGGTCAGGGCATCGAGCACGCGGAAGTTGCCCATGTAGCGGCCGTAGATCGTCTCCACGCCGATAATGCCGACGATCACTTCCGGCGGCACGCCGAACTCTTCATAGGCGCGCTGCAAGGTGGCCTGGTTCTCGCGCCAGAAGCGCACGCCGGCATTGATGCGCACCGGGTCCAGGAAGCGCGCCTGATACACGCGCCAGTTCTTGATCGACGGCGAAGGCGAGGGCGTCACGAGTTTCACCGCGGTCGTCGAATAGCTGACGCCGGCAAAGAGCGCGTGCAGCGCGGCTGCGTCGAAGTCATAGCGCGCCACCATCTCGTTGATGAACGCGTCGACATTCGCGTTATTCGCGTAACGCTGCGGAATGATCTCTTCCTCGAACGTCTGCCCCTGCTGGACCGGCTGCTGCGGCTGGCTCTGCGCGACCAGCACCGGCGCCTTGCGCGCGGCGCTTTGCGCGTGCGCCGGACTCGCTGTCATGAGCATGCACGATGCGGCGGACAGTGAGGCGGCCAGCGCGCCAAGGCGCAACCGGTTGCGTGTGGATCGTGCGGACAGGGCAGACTTGACGGTCATAGTGAGAGCAGTGGGCGCAATGCGTGGAAGACAGTGAGGCACCGGGAAACAGGTCGGGGCAGTATACCCGACGGCTTTCGCAAAACCGTGCCGATCGTGCCACAGCCGTCAGGCGGCGACGCCGCGGCGGCGGCCTGTGGTAACTTGATGCATGTTGGCGCGCCGGGGCGCGCCGCTCGACGGAGACACGCCGCGCGCATCGCATGCGCCGCGCGTAGAAGAGACGCACAAGAGAACCATGGCAACAGCCTTTTATTCCCACGCCGACTGTCTGCTGCACGACATGGGGCGGTGGCATCCCGAATGTCCCGCGCGCCTGCAGGCGATCGAGGATCAACTGATCGCGAGCCGCATCGACACGCTGATCGAGCGCGAGCCGGCGCCGCTCGCCGACGAAACCGCGCTGCTGCGCGTGCATACGCAGGCGCATGTCGACTACATCCGCAGCCGCTCGCCGGCCGAGGGCATCGCCGAAATCGATCCCGACACGACGATGAATCCGCACACCTGGCAAGCCGCGTTGCGCGCCGCGGGCGCGGCGGTCGCCGCCACCGACGCGGTGCTCGAAGGCCGTTACGACAACGCGTTCTGCAGCGTGCGGCCACCCGGCCACCACGCGGAGCCGGCGCGCGCGATGGGCTTCTGCTTCTTCAACAACGTCGCGATCGCGGCGCGTCATGCACTCGAAGTGCATGGCCTCGCGCGCGTCGCGATCGTCGACTTCGACGTGCACCACGGCAACGGCACCGAGGCCGCGTTCTCGGGCGACCCGCGCGTGCTGATGTGCAGCATCTTCCAGCATCCGTTCTATCCGTTCACGGGCGCCGACAACCAGGCGTCCAACATGTGCAACGTGCCGATGCCGGCGCGCTCGAACGGCATGGCCGTGCGCGAGGCGGTCGACATGCTGTGGCTGCCGCGCCTGCACGAATTCAAGCCGGAGATGCTGTTCATCTCGGCCGGCTTCGATGCGCATCGCGAAGACGACCTCGGCAACATGGGGCTCGTCGAGGACGATTACGCATGGATCACCGAGCAGATGCGCGAGATCGCGCGGCGCTATGCGCGCGGGCGCATCGTCAGCTGTCTCGAGGGCGGCTACAACCTGTCGGCGCTCGGGCGCAGCGTGGTCGCGCACGTGCGGGCGCTGGCCGGGATCTGATATCGCCACAACGTCCGGCAGCGAGGAGCGAGCCATGAACGCCAGTCCCGCCGACAGCGGCAAGGTCTCACTGGTCGAGATCGAACACGACGCGTATCGCGTGCGCGGTGTCGTGCGCGTGACGATGAACCGGCCCGCCGCGTTCAATGCGCTATCCGAAGCATTGCTCGACGAACTGCAGCAGAGCTTGAGCGCGATCTCGAAGACGGACGCGCGCGTTGTCGTGATCGCCGGGGCCGGGCGGGCGTTTTGCGCGGGACACGATCTGAAGGAGATGCGCGCGGCGCCGTCGCTTGAGTATTACCAGCGGCTTTTCGCGCGCTGCACGAAGCTGATGATGACGATCCAGCGCATGCCGCAGCCGGTGATCGCGCGCGTGCACGGCATCGCGACCGCGGCCGGTTGCCAGCTCGTCGCGATGTGCGATCTCGCGGTCGCCGTCGATACCGCGCGCTTCGCCGTCTCGGGCGTGAATCTCGGGCTGTTCTGCGCGACGCCGTCGGTGCCGCTGTCGCGCAACCTGTCGCGCAAGGCGGCGCTCGAAATGCTGCTCACCGGCGATTTCATCGACGCCGCGCAGGCGCAGCAGCAGGGCCTCGTCAATCGCGCGGTCCCGGCCGACATGCTCGACGACGAACTCGCGCGGCTCGCCGCGAGCATCTGCGCGAAGCCGGTCGAAGCGGTCAGCGCGGGCAAGGGGCTGTTCTACCGGCAGCTCGAAATGGGTATCGAGGCTGCCTACCAACTTGCCGGCCAGACGATGGCCTGCAACATGATGGACGACTCGGCGCTCGAAGGCGTGCAGGCGTTTATCGACAAGCGCGCGCCGGACTGGAAGCGGTAGACGGTCGCAAGCGCTGTGGTTCTGTTCATCAACCGTCGCTGGGCGCAGCCGTCAATTCGAGGTCGCCCAGAGGTCACCGTCGCACCCCGCATCGCTCAGCTTCGCCCCACCGCCCGCATCTCGATCCACTCGATCAACGCGCCGATCACCCGATCGCGGTCGAGATCGTTCATCGTCTCGTGATAGCTGCCTTCGTACAGCGTAAGCGTTTTATCCGGCGAGCCCGCGTGCTCGCCGAAGGCGCGACTGCCGTCGGGCTCGGTCAGTTTGTCCGCGGTGCCGTGATAGACGAGCAGCGGCATGCACAGATTCGCGCGGCCGCGTTCGATGCGCGCCATCGCGAGCAGCAGCTCGGCACCCGTGCGTGCCGGAATCGCGTCGTGATGCACGAGCGGATCGTTGCGATTGGCGTTCACCACCGGCTGTAGACGCGAGAGCAGCGCGGGGTCGATCTTCATCGCCGGGAAGCCCGGGTAGAGGCGGCTGATTATCTGGCTCGCCGCGAGCATCCAGCGCGGCACGTCGCGGCCCGGCGCCAGCGCGGGACTCGACAGGATCAGGCCGCTCAAGCGACGGCCGCTTGCGGCAAGCCGTTCGATCGCATGGAGCGCGGCGATTGCGCCGCCCATGCTGTGCCCCATCAGGAACAGCGGTGCGCAGCTTTGCGCGGCGGCGTCGACGAGCGCCTGCGCGTCGAGCAGATAGTCGTCGAAGCGCTTCACGTAGGCGCGCTTGCCGGGCGCATGGCCGTGGCCACGCAGATCGATCGCGACGAGCTCGATGCCCGCGCCGTTGAGCCGGCCGGCCAGCGCGGCGTAGCGGCCGGCGTGCTCGGCGAGACCATGCAGCAGCGCGACCGTCGCGCGCGTGGGGCCGGCGGGCTGCCAGCGATAGAGCGGCAACTGCACGCCGTCGGCGGTCGTCACCGACGCGCGCGGCGGCGCGTCGCTGCTGGCGTTGCCAGCGAGGTTGCCCGCGCTGGCGCGCACGGTGTGGCTCGGGGGTGTCGGCATGGCTGCGGCGTGTCCTGGTTGGATGTCGCCCGATCATAGTCGCTGCGGCACGGGGCACGCGAGCTTCGCGCACTGTACGTCCCTCTAATGCTTTCAGGTTATGAAAAGATCGGAATTGATTATTAAAGAGTATGTCGCCGCTGCGGTAGAATGGCGGCCTCAAATCCCAATAAAAGCAACGGCGGCCGCTTGCCGGGAGCACCATGCTCGCCGGCAGTCGTCGCCGTTTCGTTTTCCATGATTGAAATACGCAATATTTCGCAGCGGTTTGCCGGGCCCCGGGGCTGGGTCGAGGCGCTGCACAACGTCAATCTGACGATTCCGGCCGGCGAGGTGTTCGGCATTATCGGCCGCAGCGGCGCCGGCAAGAGCACGCTCGTGCGCACGATCAACCTGCTGACGCGGCCGTCGGAAGGCAACATCGTCGTCAACGGCCGCGATCTGACGACGCTGCCCGCCGCGCAGTTGCGCGAGGCGCGCCGCGAGATCGGCATGATCTTCCAGCACTTCAATCTGCTGTCCTCGCGCACGGTGTACGAGAACGTCGCGCTGCCGCTCGAACTGGCCGGCATGAAGCGCGACGAAATCGAGGCCAACGTGCTGCCGCTGCTCGACCTCGTCGGCCTGTCGGCGCAGAAGGACCGCTATCCGGCGCAGATCAGCGGCGGCCAGAAGCAGCGCGTCGGGATCGCGCGCGCGCTCGCGAGCAAGCCGAAGGTGCTGCTTTCCGACGAAGCGACGTCCGCGCTCGACCCCGAAACGACGCGCGCGATTCTCGATCTGCTCAAGCGTATCAACCGCGAACTGAACCTCACGATCGTGCTGATCACGCACCAGATGGACGTAATCAAGCAGGTCTGCGACCGCGTCGCGGTGCTCGACGCGGGCCGTGTCGTCGAAGAGGGCAAGGTGATCGACGTGTTCCTGCAGCCGCGCCACGAAGTCACGCGCGCGCTGATCGGCGACGTGATCGCGCAGGAACTACCGCCCGCCATGAAGGCGCGCGTCGCGCAGCGTCTGAAGACCGGCAGCGGCCATCTGCTGCGCCTCGCGTTCACGGGCTCGGGTGTCGATCAGCCGATTCTCTCGGAGACGATCCGCCGCTACGAACTCGACTTCAACATCCTGCACGGCCAGATCGACGAGATCCAGGGGCAGGCGTTCGGTTCGCTCGCGGTGCTCGCGGGCGGCGAGCCAACGAAGGTGGCGCAGGCGCTCACGTATCTGCGCGAACAGGGTGTGGTGGTCGAGGAGCTTTCGCATGTTGAGTGAAATGTTCGATATGTTCGTCCAGTCGTTCTGGGAAACGCTCGTCATGGTGGGCATTTCCGGACTGATCGGTGCCGTGGTCGGCGTGCCGCTCGGCGTGCTGCTGTATCTGACCGACCGTCAGGGCGTGCTCGAAAACGTCGCCCTCAATCGCGTGATGGGCGTGCTCGTCAATGCGGTGCGCTCGACACCGTTCATCATCCTGCTCGTCGCGGTGATTCCGTTCACGCGGCTCGTCGTCGGTTCGTCGATCGGCACGGCGGCCGCCATCGTGCCGCTGACGATCTCCGCCGTGCCGTTCATCGCGCGGCTGGTCGAGACGGCGCTGCGCGAGGTCGACCGCGGGCTCATCGAGGCCGCCCAGGCGATGGGCGCGACCACCCGCCAGATCGTCTTCAAGGTGCTGTTGCCCGAGTCGCTGCCGGGCGTGGTCGCGGGGCTCACGATCACGTTCGTGTCGCTGGTCGGCTATTCGGCGATGGCCGGTGCGATCGGCGGCGGCGGTCTCGGCGACCTCGGCATCCGCTACGGTTATCAGCGCTTCCTGCCCGAAGTGATGCTCGCAGTCGTGCTGATCCTGATCGTGTTCGTGCAACTGGTGCAGTCGTTTGGCGATTGGCTCGTGCGTCGTCTGAGCCACAAATAAACCCACCGGGGTTATAACCCGCTAGAAGAGTCGGAGAGGGTCCATCATGCAACGTCGCTTCATTCTCAAGCTGGCTGCCGCGCTCGGCGCGGTCTCGCTGTTCGCCATGAACGCGGCGCACGCCGAAGACACGATCAAGGTCGGTGTCACGGGCGGTCCGCATGCGCAGATCATGGACGTCGTGAAGACGGTCGCCGCGAAGAACGGTCTCAACATCAAGATCGTCGAATTCTCCGATTACGTGCAGCCGAACGCGGCGCTCGCGAGCGGCGATCTCGACGCGAACAGCTATCAGCACGACCCGTATCTGCAGGCGCAGGTGAAGGACCGTGGCTACAAGCTGATCCGTATCGCGGACACCGTCACCTACCCGATGGGCATCTACTCGAAGAAGCTGAAGACGCTCGCCGAACTGCAGCCAGGCGCGAAGATCGCGGTGCCGAACGATCCGACCAACGGCGGCCGTGCGCTTCTGCTGCTGCAGAAGCAGGGGCTCATCAAGCTGCGCGCCGACGCGGGCCTGAAGGCGACGCCGCTCGATATCGTCGAGAATCCGAAGAAGCTGAAGATCGTCGAACTCGACGCGGCGCAGATTCCGCGTTCGCTGGGCGATGTGGATGCCGCCGCGATCAACACCAACTTCGCGATGGAAGCGGGCCTGAAGCCGAAGCAGGACGCGATCGCGATCGAAGACCCGAAGGGGCCGTACGTGAACATCATCGCGATCCGCGAGGCTGACAGAAACAAGCCGTGGGTCGCGAAGCTGGTTGCCGCGTATCACTCGCCTGAAGTCAAGCAGTTCATCGACAACAAGTTTGGCGGCTCGGTCATTACCGCCTGGTAGCCTGGTAAGCCGACGCTCGCCAACTTCGCAAGAAGAAGACGACGGCAAGGCGAAATTAGAGGTGCGAGTCGGAGCCCGGGGTTGTCTCCCGGGTTTTTTAGAGATTAAAATAGAACGATCGTTCGATATTGCCGTTGCGCCGCGGAGGAGCGATATCCTCCCGCTAATGCGCCCGCGACAGGGCTGCCATGAGGGCAGTCGCTATAATGTTCGTCGGGTTGACGTATTCGTAACTTTGGAGCGTGTGCATGAAAATTCTGGTGCCAGTGAAAAGAGTGGTCGACTACAACGTGAAGGTCCGGGTCAAGTCGGACGGCACGGGCGTCGACATCGCAAACGTGAAGATGTCGATGAATCCGTTCGACGAAATCGCGGTGGAAGAGGCGGTGCGCCTGAAGGAAGCGGGCGTGGCGACCGAGGTGATCGCCGTGTCGGCGGGTGTGGCGCAGTCGCAGGAAACGCTGCGCACGGCGCTGGCGATTGGAGCTGACCGTGCGATCCTGATCGAATCGAACGAGGAGTTGCAGCCGCTGGCCGTTGCGAAGCTGCTCAAGGCACTGGTCGACAGGGAGCAGCCGCAACTGGTGATCCTCGGCAAGCAGGCCATCGACGACGATTCGAACCAGACCGGCCAGATGCTCGCTGCGCTCGCGAATCTGCCGCAGGCCACGTTCGCCTCGAAGGTTGTCGTGGCAGACGGCAAGGCCACCGTGTCGCGCGAAGTGGATGGTGGCGCGGAAACGCTGTCGCTGAAGCTGCCGGCCGTCGTGACGACCGATCTGCGCCTGAACGAGCCGCGCTACGTGACGCTGCCGAACATCATGAAGGCGAAGAAAAAGCCGCTGGAAACCGTGAAGCCCGAAGACCTCGGCGTCGATGTC
>NZ_VWWL01000032.1 GCF_011752995.1 Burkholderia sp. Ax-1724 | reverse complement strand
TCCACGCCGATGATAGTGCGGATTGCCCGTGTGAAAGTAGGTAATCGTCAGGCTCCTCATGCTGTAACACGGACCCCGGCTTCTCACTCTGAGTGCCGGGGTCCGGCCGTTTACGGCCCGATTCCTCCCTGTCCCTCCCCACACCACGCTCATCCCACGCCGGTGCGGCAGGCCGGGGCCATGCGTGACTCCCGTGTGGACACCGGTACTTCCCGTGCGGCAACGTACCGGCCGCGTCATGCCGCCCGTTCTCCACAATCCCCCGTCGCGCAGTCTTCAGTGCTGCCCAGCCCGCTGTGCGTCCGCGTAACCGGTCAGTTCGAGATACGCGTGGCCCATCTCCACGCCCTCACGGCTCACCCTCTCCGCGCCTTCCCAGTACACCGCGCCGGTCGATTGTCGTGAGTCGAGTTCCTGATCGTCCATCAGCGGATCGAACTGCCACGTCAACGGACCTGTCCTGACCTTCATCGAGACCGGGTACGAAGCGCTTGTGCGCGGTGAGCGCCATGTGCGAATCGGCGTAAAGTCGACCTGATCCGGACCAAACCGTGTTATCTGCCCGTCGGGCTTGCGAAGCGTCGCGTGCGCCCATTGCGCGTGACCATCCCGGCGACGGACCTTGAATGCCATCAGCGCCGAGCCGTCCGCGAGATTGGCACCGAGCCAATCCCATCCGACCGCGTCGGCATCGAGCAATGTGCTCGACCATTCGTGATCCAGCCATGCCATGCCCGTCACGAGCGTATCGCGCCCAGCGGCGTTTCCATTTGCGGCGGGGCGTATCACATTGCCCGTCACGTGCAATTGCGGTTCGCTGTAGTAATAGCTCGCCTGCTCTGGCCGTGGACCTTTGCGCGAATAGCCATGCTCGCCCTGGATCAGCGGGGCTTGCGTCGGCGTCAGCACGAGGTGCAGCGAAAATCCGCTTGCGTCGATGGCGACGTCGTAGTGACCATCCGCAGCACGAATCATTTTCCACGCGTCGAGTTTGACGTCGGTATTGGCCGGCTTCGCATAAGCGAGCCCGAAACCCTCGCGTGCGATGCGCTGGTCGTGAATGAGACGCCCGAGCGCCGGATCGCTCAACGCCGCGTGCGCGATGATCAGTTGCGACGGCGCGAACGCGCTCGGATCGGCGGGATCATGACCGGTGGCGGAACGGAAGAACGTGACCTGAAATCCGAGCGGCCGATTGTCGGGGGTGTTGAGCCAGCCTGTCGCGTACCACCACTCGGTGCGAAAGGTCGGATGTGCACCGCTGTCCTGTGGCAGCGAGACCGGATGATCCGGCGTAACCGCGGCAAATGTCGTGGATGCCGGGGCCGATAACTTGTCACTCGCGGCAAACGCGAGAGGCGTGGCGGCCATGCCGGCACAAAACAGAAACAGACAAGAGAATCGCCGCAGTGAACCCGTCCTGCGCGCGATAGTGAAGGGCGTTTCAAATGATGTTGCATACGAGCAGGGTTTCAGTCGCGGCTGATGTTTTCGCGGCCCAACAGACGGCACGCATTTGAATCGTTCCGCGCCACCATGCCGTGCAACACAGAACGGCTCAATCGCATCAAAATGCAGAGAGACTTTGCGTGTCCGCTGCTTTGTCCACGCGCATCGCGTAGCCCGCCTCCCCATCACCAGTCCTCCTTCACCGCGCGTACCGCATCCACCGACACGGCGCCCCGGCCTGCCACGACCGCCGTCGTGCAGGACAAAACCAGCATGACCATCGCTACCGTGCCGAGCACGATCCACGGCACGTGCAACGACATGCTCCAATGAAACGACTGCGGATTGACGACGAACACGAGAATCAGGCTGATTGCAAAGCCAAGCGCGAAGCCGAGTGCAATACCGCACGCCGTGAGCAGACCGCCTTCCGTGGCGAGGATCGCGAAAATTTGTGCGCGAGTCACGCCAACGTGCCGAAGCATGCCGAACTCGCGAGTGCGCGCGAGCGTCTGCGCGGAAAACGTTGCAGCGACGCCGAACAAACCGATCACGATCGCAACCGCTTCGAGCAGATAAGTTACTGCGAAACTGCGATCGAAGATCACCAGTGTGCGCGCCCGTATCTCGCCCGGTTGAGATAGATAGAGCGATGCGCCGAAAGGCAGCGCGCGCAATCCGCCTATCACGCGCTCGACACTCGTACCCGGTTCGACGGTCACGGCGGCATCGGTTGCATGAGTGTCGCCGGTCAGCCGTCGATAATCGGCGAGCCGTATCTGGATAGCGCCGCTCTGGCGCGCGTAATCGCGCCACACGCCGGCCACGACGAATACCTGAGCAGGTCCGCCAAGCGGCAATTGCACACGCTGACCCGTTCGGTATCCATACAGGTCGACCATTGCTTCGGATACCCAAACAGGTATTTCGCCGCTGTGAAACGCGGCAGGCGACAGTATCGCGCCGCTCATCTGTAGCGTGGCGCCAGGATCGGCCGCGTCGATTTCGCGGGCGAGCAGGGTGACGTCGGGCTGGGCGGGATCTAGCGTCAGATGCGTGATGCGCGCGAACGCAGCGTTGCGGATGCCGGCAATCGCGGCGATCCGCGCCTGCTCGTCGAGCCGCAAGCCGCCGGCATCGCCGCTATTGCCGCCCGATGCCACGCGCACGTACAGATCGGCGGAGAGCAGGTGCGTGACCCATGCGTCGACGGACACGCGGAAGCTGGCCACCATGATGGCCATCGCGACGATCAGCGCGAAGCTCGACAGCACACCGCCCATGGCGATCGACGCGTGGCCCGGCGCATTCGCGAGACGCGCGATCGCGAGCGTGCCGGTTGCACCGAAGCGGCGTCGCATTCCGCCCGCGCGGCTTGCCGCGCGGAATATCAGCGCGGTCACGCGCGGCATCAGCGCAATGCCGCCGACCAGCAGCAGGGCGACGGCGAGATAGCCCGCAATCGGCGCATCGAACCACGGCGGCAAGTGCGTGAGAACCCCGGCGACAAGCAGGCACGCAAGCGCGGGCCAGGGCGTCGCGAGCCGCGCCAATGCGACTTCTTCGGCGCCTGCCTTGAGCGCTGCGGCCGGATGCGCGCGCGCCGCATCGACGGCCGGTGCGATGCTGCCCAATACCGATACCGCAACGCCGAGCATCAGAAACAGCAGGCTCGCCAGTGGCTCGAAACCGACTCGCGGTTGTACGCCAGGAAAATAGCCACCGCCCAGATCGCTGCCGAAAAAACGCAGTGCGCCGCTTGCCATCGCGTAGCCGAGCGCCAGGCCGCATAGCGAACCGAGCAGCCCGAGCAAGGTGCCTTCCAGCAGGATCTGCCGCAGCAGCCGGGCGCGCGTGAGTCCGAGCACGCGCAGCATCGCGAACTGCGAGCGGCGTCGCACGACACTCAACGCCTGCGTCGAAAACACGAGGAACGCGCCCGTGAAAAGCGCGACCAGCGCCAGTACGTTCATATTGATCCGATAAGCGCGCGACAGGCGATCGGTGCGGTTCTCGGTGTCGCGCGCCTCGGCGACGATCCACGGATTGCCGAGCCGTGCTTGCAGATCGCGCTTGAAGCGTGGCCGGTCGACGCCGCGCGCGAGCTGCACGTCGACGCGCGAGAGCTTGCCCACCTTTCCGAATCTCCACTGCGCGGCGGCGATATCCATCACCGCGAGCCGCTGGCCCGGCCGCGTTCTCGCGAGCCCGCCCGCGACGCGCAGACGCACGCTCGACGTGCCGCTTCGCAGCGTCACGGCATCGCCGGTCTTGAGGTTCAGCCATCGTTGCGCGGCTGGCGACAGAAACAGCGTATCGGAAGCGAGCGTATCGAACGGGCGGTCTGGCGACGGCACGCCGATCAGATCGGGTGTGATCCGGCTCGCCTTGAACACGTCGATGCCGAGCACCGGTAGCGCGCCGTCGCGGCCCGGCACCATGACATCGAGCGCGAGCACGGGACTCGCGAGCGCTACCTGCGGATCGTTCGACAGACGCGCATAGATCGATTCGTCGACAAACGGCTGCGCGCCGCGCACCTGCAGGTCGGCTTCGCCGGACAGGCTGCGCGCGGCTGCCGAGAATTCGTTGAAGGCCGCGCTGTTGATCAGTTGCACCGCGTAACCGAGCGCCACGCCGAGCGCGATCGTCGCAATGGCAACGAGGGCGCGTCCGCGATGGCTACGCCATTCGGCGCCGAGCAGCCAGCGCGCGAGCACGCGATGTCCCGCCGTGTGCGGCCCAGAGCCGATCTCAGCGCGCATCACCGGTCGCGCGAACGGCGCTTGCCTGCGCGAGCGCGCCGCTCGCAGGCGCGGGTTGCAGCGGCGCGGCATGCAGGCCGCCGTCGCTCAACCTCAGGACGCGGTCGGCTACCGCGGCCGCGGCTTCCGAATGTGTGACCATGATCGTCGCCGCGCCAGTCGCCTTGCTCTGCGCGCGAAACAGGCCGAGCACATCGTGCGCGGTCGCCGGGTCGAGGTTGCCGGTCGGTTCGTCGGCGAGAATCAGTGTCGGACGATGCACGAGCGCCCGCGCTATCGCGACGCGCTGCAGTTCGCCGCCGGACAGATCGCGCGGAAAGTCGTCGCCGCGGCCGCCGAGACCGACCGCGGCGAGCATTCCGGGCGCGCCGGCGGCCGGCAGATCGTTGAGCAGCAGCGGCAGCGCGACGTTCTGCGCGAGCGTCAGATGCGGCAGCACATGAAAGGCCTGGAACACGAAGCCGAGTTTTTGCCGGCGCAGGCGCGTCGCCGCGTCGTCGTCGAGTTCGCCAATGGCGCGGCCGTCGATCAGGATGCTGCCGCTATCCGCGTGGTCGAGCCCGGCAATCAGATTGAGCAGCGTCGATTTGCCGACCCCCGAGTCGCCCATGATCGCGACGAACTCGCCCGCCGCGAGCGTGAAATCGAGCTGCGCCAGCACGATGCGGCCGGCGCCGTACCGTTTGCTCAGTCCTCGGCATTCGAGTGCGGGAACCGCGGGGTCGTCACGAAGCGCCATGCGAAGAGGTCCGGAAGAGGGCCGGCAGAGGAGTCGGCCGGCGAAACGAGTGTGCCTTGCGGCGCGAATTCGTGCAGCGACACGCACACTTTGCCGCTGTTATGCGTAATGAAAATGGAAGCTCCGAGCATTGTCAGGCGGACCGCCGGGCCGTCTTTGGGGCGAGCGCTGCCAGGTACTTTCCCCGGCTCTCCAAGAGGAATTTAGAGGCCCCGCACAAAATTTTTTTTAATCTATTTTTAGCAAAAATTTCTGTCATCGGCGCCGGATCGCCACCGATGAAACACCCGCATCGGGGCACGATCCGTTCCAGCCGGTCCGGCGACAAACAAAGCAAACGCTTAAAAGTTGTCAACTCACCGCTAATTGTGAGCTTTTGCGACGAAATTTTTTAGCTCTGAAAATTGATCTGTAACAATGTGCAAGCGCACATTTTCATGCGTTTTGCAAGTGTTCGAGGGGCAACAATCTATTGTGGCGCGGATTCCGGCGCTGCTGCGCTGCAAAATTATTCTTATCTTGGTAATCTCCCACCCTTTGGTCATTCGACTGCGGGTAAACGTGTAGCGGAAAACCCCGTCTGCACGCCGGTTTCAGCGAACTCCAGCTTACGTATCCATTTCATCGCCGGCCGTTTCCAAGGGCGCTGACGCGGCGTTTTGTACTTCAAGTTCTGACAGAGCACATGCCATTGCCTTTTCTAAGTCTTCTCATCTGGATTCCCATTGTCGCCGGGCTCGTGGTTTTGCGTGCCGGGTCCGACGCGGCGCGTAACCGCACGCGCTGGCTCGCGCTGATCGGCGCGGTGGCGGGTTTCCTGCCGGTGATTCCGCTCGTGACGAATTTCCGCAACGACGTGACGTCGATGCAGTTCGTCGAAAACGTCCGCTGGTCGCCGACGTTCGACATCGCCTGGCATGTGGGAGTGGACGGGATTTCGCTGTGGCTCGTCGCGCTGACCGCGCTCACCACGATCATCATCGTGATCGCCTCGTGGGAATCGATCACGCAGCGCACCGCGCAGTACTTCGGCGCGTTCCTGATGCTGTCGGGTTTCATGCAGGGCGTGTTCACGTCGCTCGACGGCATGATGTTCTTCGTCGCCTTCGAAGCGACGCTGATTCCGCTGTATCTGCTGATCGGCACCTACGGCCACAGGAACCGTTCGTATGCGGCGGTGAAGTTCTTCTTCGTGTCGTTCCTCGGCTCGCTGATGATGCTGATGTCGCTGCTCTATCTGTACAGCCAGACGCACAGCTTCGACCTCGCCGTGTGGCGCGACACGCCGATCGCGATGGTGCCGCAGGCGCTGATCTTCCTCGGCTTCCTCGCCGCGTTCGGCGTGAAGGTGCCGATGTGGCCGCTGCATACGTGGCTGCCCGACGTCCACCTCGACGGCCCGACCGGCGCCGCCGTGATGATCGGCATGCTGAAGATCGGCGGCTATGGTCTGCTGCGTTTCGCCTTGCCGATCGCACCGCAGGCAAGCCACTTCTTCGCGCCGATGATGATTACGCTGTCGCTCGTCGCCGTGATCTATTCGAGCCTGCTCGCACTCGTGCAAACCGATATGCGCCGCCTGCTCGCGTATTCGACGGTCGCGCACATGGGCCTCGTCACGCTCGGCCTGTTCGTCTTCAACCGCTTCGGCCAGTCGGGCGCGATCGTGCAGATGATCTCGTACGGCGTGGTGTCCGGCGCGATGCTGTTGTGCACCGGCATGCTCTACGATCGCACGAAGAGCGCGTCGATTGCCGAATACGGCGGCGTCGCCAACACGATGCCGCGCTTTGCCGCCTTCGTGATGCTGTTCTCGATGGCGAACATCGGCTTACCGGGCACCTCGGGTTTCGTCGGCGAATTCATGGTGCTGATGGGCGCGATCCGCTTCAACTTCTGGATCGGCGCGATCGCCGCGACCACGCTGATCCTGAGCGCGGCCTACACGCTGTGGATGTACAAGCGCGTGATCTTCGGCGCGATCGCCAACGCGCGCGTCGCGAAGCTGAAGGACCTCGGCAAGCGCGAGTTCGTGCTGCTCGGCGCGATGGGGCTGCTCGTGCTCGCGATCGGTCTCGATCCGAAGCCGTTCACCGATGCGATCGACCCGTCGGTCGGCACGCTGCTTGCGCAATCGGAACGCTCCGCACTTCCTTCGGATTCCGTACCGACGGACGGCGGCGAACATCTGCAAGCTGCGGCGCCCGAGCCGGTCGCCGCGACCGCGGTACATACCCCCGGTTAAAAGAACGAAGCGCAGGGCCGTTGCCGCATCCCTACCCGAGGATGCGGCAAACGCACATGCGCTCTTACGCATCGCAACAGATCCCTTAGGCACATGACACACGGCACGCGTGGCGCGATCGCTCGGACTCGCGCCGGGCCACAGGTATTGCCCGTGTTTTTTTCGAGGGACTTTGCGCTGCGTCAACGTTTTCGGTGCTTCGTTCCGGAGCACCGCAAATGACGCTCGCAAATAGGTGTGCGGCAACGTGTCACACAGCGTTACGGCGCAATAGATCGTTGCTAAATCGAGTGTTTATCGACACTCGGCGCGCCCCTATTATGCGAGCGCTTATTTATGGAGAGCCGTCGAATGACGTTCGTTGAAGTCGTAAAAAAGAGGCTGTGGATATGAAAGGGCGCGCTCTGCGAGGATCGGCAAGCTTTCTTTCCGCCGGTCTCATGTTGCTGCTTTCGGGTTGCAGCAACCTCGATATTCTGAATCCGAAGGGGAGTGTGGGCGTGGCGGAGCGCGATCTGATCGCGACTTCCACGTGGGCCATGCTGATCGTGGTGATTCCGGTCATCGCGCTGACGCTGCTGTTCGCATGGCGTTATCGCGCGTCGAACAGGAACGCCGAATACCGTCCGGGTTGGACTCATTCGACGGCTGTCGAAATCGCCGTCTGGACGATTCCGGCGCTGATCATTCTGTTCCTCGCCGTGTTGACGTGGAAGAGCACGCATGAGCTCGATCCGTATCGTCCGCTCGAGTCGCAGGTCAAGCCGATCAACGTCGAAGTCGTCGCGCTCGACTGGAAATGGCTGTTCATCTATCCGGACCTCGGCATCGCGTCGGTGAACCAGCTGGCGTTCCCGGTCGGCACGCCGGTCAACTTCCGTATCACGTCGGACACGGTGATGAACTCGTTCTTCATCCCGCAGCTGGGCGGCCAGATCTATGCGATGGCCGGCATGCAAACGCGCCTGCACCTGATTGCCGACCACGCCGGCGACTACGCGGGCCTCACCGCGAACTTCAGCGGCAAGGGCTTCTCGGACATGAAGTTCCGCGCGCTCGCGACGTCGCCTGAAGACTTCAACGCATGGGTCGCCAAGGTGCGCGCTTCCTCGGACCGCCTCGACATGGACCGCTATCACGCGGTGTCGGAGCCGAGCGAGAAGGACCCGGTGCGCTACTTCTCGACCGTCGATCCGAAGCTCTTCAACAACATCATTGCGCGATACAACAACGGCAACGTCCTCGACGACATGAAGGACGCCAACTGTGCGCCTAAGGGGTAACGCATGTTCGGAAAACTAACGCTCGATGCGATCCCGTATCACGAGCCAATCATCGTCACGGCAGGCGCCGGCATGGTGCTCGCCGCGCTGGCCGTGCTCGGCGCAATCACGTATCTCGGCAAATGGCGCTACCTGTGGAGCGAATGGCTGACGTCCGTCGATCATAAGAAGATCGGTGTGATGTATATCGTCATCGCCTTCATCATGCTGCTGCGCGGTTTCGCCGACGCGATCATGATGCGCATGCAGCTGGCACTGGCCTATCTGAGCCCGGGCTTTCTGCCGCCGCATCACTACGACCAGATCTTCACCGCGCACGGCGTCATCATGATCTTCTTCATGGCGATGACGTTCATGGTCGGCCTGATGAACCTCGTCGTGCCGCTGCAGATCGGCGCGCGCGACGTCGCGTTCCCGTTCATCAACTCGCTGAGCTTCTGGATGACGGCGGTCAGCGCGATCCTGATCAACGTCTCGCTCGTGATCGGCGAATTCGGCCAGACCGGCTGGCTCGCTTATCCGCCGCTGTCCGAATTGCAGTTCAGCCCCGGCGTCGGCGTCGACTATTACCTGTGGAGCCTGCAGCTCTCCGGTATCGGCACCTTGCTGACCGGCGTGAACTTCTTCGTGACGATCGTGAAGATGCGCGCGCCCGGCATGTCGTTCATGAAGATGCCGGTGTTCACGTGGACCGCGCTGTGCACGAACGTGCTGATCATGGCGTCGTTCCCGATCCTGACCGTCACGCTCGCGCTGCTCGGTCTCGACCGCTACCTCGGCATGCACTTCTTCACGAACGAAGCCGGCGGCAACGCGATGCTGTACCTGAACCTGATCTGGGCCTGGGGTCACCCCGAGGTGTACATCCTGATCCTGCCGGCGTTCGGTATCTTCTCGGAAGTCGTCGCGACCTTCGCGAAGAAGCCGCTGTTCGGCTACAAGACGATGGTATGGGCGACCTGCGCGATCATGGTGCTGTCGTTCCTCGTGTGGCTGCACCACTTCTTCACGATGGGTTCGGGCGCCGACGTCAACGCGTTCTTCGGTATCGCGACGATGGTGATTGCGATTCCGACCGGCGTTAAGGTGTTCAACTGGCTGTTCACGATCTACAAGGGCCGCCTGCAGTTCACGACGCCGATTCTGTGGACCCTCGGCTTCATGGTCACGTTCACGATCGGCGGCATGACCGGTGTGATGCTGGCGATTCCGGGTGCGGACTTCATGCTGCACAACAGCCTGTTCCTGATCGCTCACTTCCACAACGTGATTATCGGTGGCGTGCTGTTCGGCTATCTGGCCGGCTTCAACTACTGGTTCCCGAAGGCGTTCGGCTTCAAGCTCAACGAGAAGCTCGGCAAGGCCGCGTTCTGGTTCTGGCAGATCGGCTTCTGGGTCGCGTTCATGCCGCTCTACGTGCTCGGCTTCATGGGCATGACGCGCCGTCTGAATCACTACGACAACCCGGCATGGCATCCGTGGCTGATCGCCGCCGCGTTCGGCGCGGTGCTGATCGCGATCGGTATCGCCTGCCAGTTGCTGCAGTTGTTCGTCAGCATCCGCGATCGCAACCTGCCGCAAAACCGCGACCTCACGGGCGATCCGTGGGACGGTCATACGCTGGAATGGGCGACGAGCTCGCCGCCGCCGGCTTATAACTTCGCGCATATCCCGACGATCCGCTCGCTCGACGCGTTCAGCGAAATGAAGTCGCGCAAGGGCGTCCAGAAGGTGCCGGCGTATCGCGACATTCACATGCCGTCGAATACGTCCGCGGGTCTGCTGGTGGGTCTGTTCTCGCTGGTGCTCGGCTTTGCCGGCGTGTGGCACATCTGGTGGCTGGCGATCATCGGCTTTGTCGGCGCGATCGGCACCGTGATCATCTACAGCTTCCAGGACAACGAGGGCTATTACATTCCGGCCGACACTGTCGCGCTGATTGAAGAGAAACGTAACGGCGGCGGTGCCGCCGTGGCGGCCGGCGTCGGTGCAAACGCCGACAGGCAGGTCGCGCTGGAGGTGGACTGATGCTACAGAAGACTATCGCGGTTGAGCCGCAACTCGCGCCGGACCATGTGCCGTCGCACTCGGTGTTCGGCTTCTGGCTGTACCTGATGACCGACTGCATCATCTTCGCGGCGCTGTTCGCCGTGTTCGCGGTGATGAGCCACCAGTTCGCGGGCGGCCCGAGCGGCAAGGACCTGTTCGAGATTCCGGGCGTCGCGCTCGAAACGGCGATGCTGCTGCTCTCGAGCATCACGTACGGCTTCGCGATGCTCGGCGCGCACAAGAACCGCAAGGGCGCGCTGCTCGGCTGGCTCGCCGTGACGTTCCTGCTCGGCGTCGCGTTTCTGGTGCTGGAAATGCGCGAGTTCTCGCACCTGATTGCCGAAGGCGCGGGTCCGGGCCGCAGCGCGTTCCTGTCGTCGTTCTTCACGCTGGTCGGCACGCACGGCCTGCACGTGACGTTCGGCCTGATCTGGATGATCGTGCTGTCCATCCAGGTGATGCGTCATCGCGACCTGACCGAACGCGACATGATTCGCCTGACGTGCCTGAGCCTTTTCTGGCACTTCCTCGACGTCGTGTGGATCGGCGTCTTCACCTTTGTCTATCTTGCGAGCGTGATCTAATGGACCATAGTCATAACGCCCATGGCGCGCATTCGGACGGAGGCCACGGCAGCTTCGGCAGCTATACGACCGGCTTCGTGCTTTCCGTCATCCTGACCGTCGCGGCATTCGCGCTTGTCATGAACGGCACGCTGACGGGCCAGAGCGCACTGTTCGCAATCTCGGGCCTCGCGCTCGTGCAGATTCTCGTGCATCTGGTTTTCTTCCTGCATATGAACGCGTCGTCGTCGCAGCGCTGGAACGTGGTGGCGTTTGCGTTTACTGTGCTGACCGCGGTTATTGTGGTCGGCGGGACGTTGTGGGTGATGCATAACGTGAGTATGCATATGATGTCGCGGTGAGGTGGTAGAGCTCTGGCGTTAGCCGCGAAAAAAGCCCCGCAAGATTGCGATCTTGCGGGGCTTTTGTTTTGTCTGGCCGGTTTGCCTTACTGGACTCGTGACGCGCGCTTTTGCCGGAGGCGCCATGCGGTGTGGCGGATGGCATTGCGGGTCCAGCGAAAAGCCTTGAGAAGCGGTCGCAGCCGGTTGCCGCGTACTTTTTCCAAAGGCCGTGCCGCTCGCGGTGCCAGTTGTTCGACCACGGCTTCCGGTGTCGTGAAGAGACGCGTTTTCCAGTCGAAGTACAGCGGATAACGCAGCAGCACGCCCGCGCACAGCATATCGAGCGTCAACGTTCGATGACGCCACGGCAGCGGCGCGAGCGCGTCGTGGGTAAGTCCCCAGCCGGCGTAGAACGGCAGGCCGTACGTATGGACCGCTTTGCCGCGCAATAGCGCGTCGAAGCCCGCGAGCGACGACAGCGTGTGAACTTCATCCGCCACATTGACGAGGGACAGCAGGTCCGCTTCGGTGTCGACGACGTCTGCGAGCTGCTGTGCGTCGATCAGGCCCTGGCGATTTCCCGAGAGCACGTCCGGATGCGGTTTGTAGACGACGAATGCATCGGGACGCAATCGGCGTACTTCGCGTAGCAGCGCGTCGGCGGTGCCAATGGCGCGGGTGCCGAGGCGGATCGAGGCATCGTCGGCGACCTGGCCGGGGACCAGGATGATCGGTTTGCCGACCGGTGCGCTCCAGAGCGGGCGGCGTCGACCCAGGTTGTACTTCGTGACGCCGAGCTTGACGACGCGCTCGCGCAGAGCAGCGGCACGCGAGAGTTCGGCCGCGCTGAAATTCGTCTCGTTGAGCAGCACGCTGAGGTCGCTGGGCTGACTCGCGTCGAAATAGAGTCCACGACGATCGATCACCTGACTGCACGGCGCGATCATATCGGAGCCGAGACCCGTCGAATGAAAGAAGCCGTCTTCGATTCTGACGCGGCGAACTTCCGGTGCGAGACCCTCAGCGCTGCGTGCGCCCCACAGTACTGCGCATTCGTGTGTTTGTACGGATTGCGATTCTCGAGTCCAACGCAGCGTGGCATTACCTGCCGTGATGTACGGTGTCGCGAATGGGCGCTTCCACCATTGGAAGTGCAGTGCGGCCACATGGTGCAGGTCGGCGAATCGTTGCTGGACGGCATGCTGTAATTCGATGCTGTCGAGTAAATCGTCGAGCGTGCCGGGCGTGTGTGTGGCTGGATTCAGATAGCGGGTGAACTGGAGAAACACGACGTCAAATAATGTCGTGAGCGTGGGACGGGCGGTGCGGTCTGGAAAATGAAGAGCGTCGTCGGTCAAACCCCAACCCGCGTAATACGGTGCGCCGAATACGTGTACGGGTACGCCGGCCAGAAGTGCATGCATGCCTTCGGACGCGCCTAGCGTATAGACGTGATCGACGTGGGGCAGCGCGGCGCATAGCGATTCGTGTTCGGCGAAGCGGCGAATCGTCAACGGCTGTACGGGTTGAGACAATGCGGAAAGCCAGTGGCCGCGACCCGGATCGTTCGATTGTGCGATCCAGAATTCAGCTTGTGGATGCGTGCGAATCGCGGCTTGCAGCATGCGCTCGAAAGCTCTGGACGAGTGGCGCGTTACCGTTGCGCCCAGTCCTTGCGACTGCGAACGTTCGTCGATCAGTAGTATGCGCTCGCAGTTGCGTGGTTCCAGTAGTGCAATAGGGCAATGGAATTGCAAGTGACGCGTTGCCGGTGCACTACCGCGTGCGAACCGCCGCATCAGCCGTTGCAATTCCGGCGATGCCTCGGCGTTGCGATTCCGTTCGATTGTTTCCGTGAGTGCCTGATGGAGCGCGGTGACGAACGCGGCGGCGCTGGCATCGGTAACGGGTATCGAGAACCACGACAACAATGGCGTACCCGCCGGACCACGTGACCAGACTGGTCCCGGCCACGCTGCGTCGATTTGCCTGCGGAGTAGACGCGCGATGTGTAATACAAGGCGTCCATGCCAACGATCGATCCACGCATGCTCGACGCTTCGCCGGCGGAGTCCGCTCCACAGACGCAAACCACACGTAACACTTCGCAGATCAATGGCAGGGTTTGCAACTGCCTTTTCGCTGGCGACGACAGGGTGCTTCATTTAACGCAGCGTTTCCAGAAAGGCATCGACGCGTTCGAAATGCGCGGTCCACGTCGGTTCGCGAAATCGTTCGATGCGGATTAGCTGCGCGTCGCGCTCGGGGTTATTGGGTTGCGCGTAGGCCTGAATGCGGGATAGCCAGCCGGGGCCATCGAGCGGGTCCAGATAGTCGGGAATGTCGTCGGCGATTTCGTGAAAGACGGCGAGGTCGCTTGCGAGCACCGGTACTTTTAGCGAGAGCGCTTCAGCGAGCGGCATGCCGTAGCCTTCGACGAAGGAAGGGAATAGCAGTGCCTGGCAGTGCTGTAGATAGGCGTGTAGTTTCTCGTCGGAACAGTGAGCCTCTTCTATTAGGGCTCCTTTTAACGATTCGCAACGTTCCAGCATGTCAATGACGTTTTCGCATTCCCAGCCGCGTCGGCCAATTATTACGAGCTTGGGTGCCGCGGTGCCGAGCTGTTCGACCAGGCGGCGCCAGAGGTGAAGCATGAACCAGTGGTTTTTGCGCGGCTCGATGGTGCCGAGCATCACAAAGTAGGGCGCGGCAATGGGGCGCGGCGCTTGCGGACATGGGGTGACGCCCGACGCGAGGTGGGCGACGACCGTCGGTGGCAGCGAAAGATTGGCGCGTGCGGCTTCGGCTGTCATCGAGTCGAGCGTGGCTTGCGAATTCATGATTAGCCCGCTGGCGTGCCTCAACGTGGTGTGCATGCGATTGCGATGCGTAGCATCGACGCCGGGGCGACAGTATTCGGCGTGAGTCAACGGAATTAAATCGTGGACCATCAATACGGGGCGAATTTGACGTTTTGTCAAAGTTTTGTAATAACGACTGAATTCCATGCCGCTGTGACTGGTATGCAACAATATTCCGTTAAGTCTTGATTCCTGCAGGCGATTAAGGCACGCGCGCATGATGAGTGCGCGAATTGCGCTTCTGCTCCAGGTCGATGAAAGAAGTTGTGCAAACGTTTGCTGCGAGTCTCGCTCAGTCAGGACCGTGGAAAAGCCGCGCTCACTGAGAACGGCGCGGGCGTTCCGATGGTATCTCTCTATATAGGCGAGTCCGACGCGATCTATACCGGTGGGCAAGCGGCCTTCGTAAAGGCGTGTCAGGAGGCGCGTGACGTCTAGGAAAATGGTTGACACGTGTGGTGTTGCAGCAGATTTTTATCGATTGTCGTGCAGAACTTGTTTTTGCCCGTCAGAGTGTGGCTTTTTTTTTACAGTGAGCCATTTTACCCGAGTGCATGAGAGAATTCGGCGATGCGTTTTGTAACGACTTTGTAGAGAATTCGTTGGCTAATGGTTCTGTTGGTGCGAACATTGGCGCGAGTGACCCTGCAATGTCCAGCAGACTGCGCAATGGCCGTTGCGCACGCATGTTCAAGCCCCGTGCTTGAATTTCCGAGCGCAGTCTCCCGCCTAAAATATCGAACAGGCATACGACTGTGGATCTTGACCCATAACAAACAAGAAATGATGGAAGCAACTCATAAAGGTCTCCAGGCTTCGACGCCGCCCGTGAGTGCCAGAGGACACCGGGTTTTAATGAGGCAGCCGCGTCCACAGGTCATCTGGTTGACCGGTTTGTCTGGTGCAGGCAAGTCGACATTAGCCAATCTGCTCGATACAGAGTTGCGTGCTCGCGCATTTCACACCTTTATTCTCGACGGTGATCGCCTTCGGTTGGGCCTCAACAGCGATCTGGATTTTTCCGATGCCAGTCGTCACGAAAGCATCAGGAGAGCTTCAGAGGTCGCTCGATTGATGGTCGATGCGGGCGTCACCGTCATCGCTTCGCTTATCTCTCCTTTTCGGGCGGACAGGGATGCCGCGCGGGAATTGTTTGATGACGGCCAGTTTTTTGAAGTACACGTGGATGCGCCGCTCGCAGTCGTGGAAAGCAGGGACGTAAAGGGACTTTACAAGAAAGCTAGAGAAGGCTCCCTGCCTCTATTTACCGGGATTGGTTCGCCTTACGAGTCTCCACTCAATCCGGAGTTGCGGTTGAATACTGCGGAATTAGGGCCGAGCGAAGCTTTACAGCAGCTTTTGATGGTACTCGACGCTCGATAGCCTTCCGAAAGTCTGGCAGAATCTCTGTGGGATGGTATCGATTGGTTATGCTGTGTGCTGCGCCTGCCTCATGAGCGCTCAGGCGGCGTTTTCGCCTATGGTCGGCTGTTGCGCGTAAGAAGACGACAGCGAGACGACAGTGTCGCTAGAGGTCAAGCCATCCTGGACACAACTGCACTAGCGTAGTGTGACGGTATCGTCTATCCGTGACGTGACCGTGTCATCGCGTGTGCCGAATTGCGTTGTATTTTTCTCGTAACGTACGCTATTTCAAGTTGTTGCATGAGACAATTCGCGCCGGCCATATTCCATAATATTATTCAGACACATCCTAAATGTATCGTTTGCTGCGCAGTACTTTCGGGGTTGCATTTATCGGGGGCGTAGTTCTGCTGTCGGGGTGTTCCACTCTCCCAAGTTCCGGTCCTAGCCGGGCGCAGATTACTCGCGAGGCTGACTCCGCTGTTACCAGCGGAATTCAGATCGTTGACGTAACGGATGACGTCGCGCGAAAGCTATTTGCCGAGCGTAGCGTCGGTGATTTTGCCCGTTCGCTCGGTAATAGCACATCTTTCCAGCAGCAACTCGGTGTGGGCGATACGATCGAGGTGTCGATCTGGGAAGCTCCGCCGGCCACCTTGTTTGGCGCGGAGCAACTCGAATCAAAAGGCGGTGCGAGTAATGCTCGCGTAACGGTTCTGCCGGATCAAACCATCGACGGAAGCGGCAAAATCAGTGTGCCCTTCGCGGGCGAAGTGAAGGCTGCAGGCCGGACGCCGTTCGAATTGCAACGCGACATCGCTGCAAAACTCAAGAATATTGCGCACGACCCGCAGGTGTTGGTGAAGCTCTCGCACAATGCGACTTCTTACGTGACCGTCGTGGGCGATGTGGCAAGCAGCAACAGGATGGCATTGAGTGCTCGCGGTGAGCGCGTGCTCGATGCGCTGGCGGCTGCTGGGGGTGTGAAGCAGCCTGTCGATAAGATCACCCTGCAAATTACGCGAGGCGAAACGGTTGCATCGCTGCCGCTGGAAACGGTCATTCGCGATCCTCGGCAGAATGTGCCGCTGCATGCGGGCGACGTTGTCACGGCGCTCTTTCAGCCGCTCAGTTTCATGTCTCTCGGTGCCACGGGGAAAAATCAGGAAGTCAATTTCGAAGCGCAAGGCATTACGCTCGCGCAGGCCATGGCTCGATCGGGTGGTCTGGAAGATTCGCGTTCGGATGCCATGGGTGTGTTCGTTTTCCGTATGGAAAATGCAAACGCGCTTAACTGGCCGAACCAGCCTGTTCGCACTACGGCAGACGGCAAGGTGCCTGTTATCTATCGAGTCAATCTGAAAGACCCGAATTCGTTCTTTGTCGCCCAGAGCTTCATGATGGATAACAAGGACATACTGTATGTGTCCAATGCGCCGGTCGCGGAGCTGCAAAAATTTCTGAACGTGGTCTTTTCTGTCGCCTATCCAATCGTTTACGGCGTTCAGACGTTTAGATAAGAGTAATCGCCTTTTGTGCTGAAAAAACAAAGTTGCGTAGGGCCGGAATTTAGCAACTAAAAATTAATTGGTGACGTGAATTGAGCTTTAATATCATAAAACGCCTTGCGAAGGCGGACAGGTTGTTTCTGGGGGTTGTTGTCGTACCTGTCGCAATTTCAATTCTGTATTTCGGGCTGTTGGCAAGTGATGTGTACATATCGGAATCCAGCTTTGTTATTTATAGTCAGCAGACTCAACAGTCCACGGGATTGAGTTCGTTCTTGCAGACCGCGGGGCTGAGCAATTCTTCTTCAGGGGTATACGCGGTAAGGGACTACATTCTCTCGCGTGATGCATTGGCTACCCTGGAAAAGGATATTGACGTCAGAAAAATTTACACCAATCACGATGCCGATCTGTTCAACAGGTTCGGGGGGATGTTCTGGCCGGACCGGAGCAACGAAAAGTTGCTGGACTATTATCGTCATATGATTGGCGAGGACATCGATTCGACGTCCAACATTACTACACTCAGAACCAAAGCCTATACAGCGGAAGACGCACAGCGGATAAACAGCGAATTGCTGGCTCAAAGCCAGGAGTTGGTCAACCGGTTGAATGAAAGAGCGAACAAGGACGCCGTCCGGTTCTTTGAGCAAAGCGTGACCGATGCGAAGTCAAAGGCCCAGCAGGCATCGGTGAATCTAGCCGAATTCCGGAATAAGAGAGGCGTGTTTAGTCCGGAGCCGCAGGTCACTCTCAAGGCGCAGCTGATCAGTAAATTGCAGGACGATTTAATCGTCAACGAGACGAAGCTGCATCAGCTGGAGTCGATTTCACCGCAAAATCCTCAAATTGCGGCATTGAAAATCGAGAATGCAACTCTTCAAAACCAGATTCAGAAGCAAATGGGCGAAATTACCGGGGGTAATTCGTCACTGGCAAGCAATGCGGTCGAATACGAGAAGCTCTCGCTTGACAAGGACTTCGCCGAAAAAGAATTAGCGGTCTCTCTCAGTTCTTTGGAGCAGGCGCGGATTCAAGCACAGAAGCAGCAGATGTTTCTTGAGTCTATCTCAACGCCAAGTCTGCCGGATGAAGCATTGGAGCCAAGACGAATTCGAGGAGTTCTGTCGACCTTGATGGTTGGGCTTTTGCTCTGGGGTGTGTTTAGTGTGATTTTCGCGGGAATTCGAGAGCATAATGATAGGTGAGCGCGAATTCGATTTCCTGAGAAAGGCACGCATTCAAGGGCGGGTTATATGGGCCCTTACGATGCGCGAGGTGATTACCCGCTTTGGACGAGAGGGGCTGGGAGTATTCTGGCTGCTCGCCGAACCGGCAATGTTTATTGTCGGCGTGATGATTATTTTTAGTCACATCGAGAAAAAAACAGCCTTTCCGATTGCCGAATATTTATCTATCAGTTATCCCACTTTACTGTTCTGGCGGAATGGAACCGGACGCGTAATCAAGGCGCTGGAAGTGAATCGGGCACTCTTGCATCACCAGCCTATCCGGCCAATTGATATCATTTATTCCAGAATTTTGCTGGAATTCTCAGGATCGGCAGGCGCTTTTTTTATCCTGTATATGATCCTGATCCAGTTGAATATATGTCAATGGCCAGATGATATTTTTGCAATGGTCGGTGGCTATATGCTGATCATCTGGTTTTCGTTCTGTTTCGTATTGATTATGGCGGCACTTTCTGAGCTGAGTGAGTCGATCGAGAGGGTTTCCCATATCATTCTGTACCTCATGCTTCCATTTTCAGGTGTATTCATTCCACTGGCCACGCTGCCGTCAGAGTACCGGGAAATGCTTCTCTGGTTTCCGTTGATAGATGCGGTCGAGTATTTTCGGCACGGCTATTATGGCATGAGGATGGCAACGTATTACAACATCCCGTACACGATATTTGCAATTCTTGGCTTAATGTTGTTTGCGTACGGATTAACCCGTCTTTCTATCAGAAAAATCAGCTTGCATTAACAAGAGCGATGCTAGAACTAATTGATATAAGTAAGCACTATCCGGTACACCACGGGCGTGATCGTCGATTGGTTCTCGATAAAATCAATCTGACGGTTCGGCCCGGGCAGAAATGGGGAATACTGGGGCGAAATGGTGCGGGTAAATCGACGTTGATCCGTATTATGAGCGGCTCCGATCTGCCCAATTCCGGGGTACTGAGAAAGTCGATGACAGTTTCATGGCCGTTGGCTTTCGGAGACGCGTTTCAAGGGAGCTTGACGGGCAGGGATAACGCCCGGCTTATTTCCCGGGTGTACGGGATCGATCCTTTGAGAACCATCGAATACGTGAAGCAGTTCGCGGAACTCGGCGACTACCTCAATGAACCAGTAAAAACATATTCCGCGGGTATGCGGTCGCGGTTGGCATTCGCCATTTCGATGTCAATCGAATTCGACTGCTTCCTGATCGATGAGGCGATGGCGGTTGGGGATCACCGATTCGCAAAAAAATGTGACGTCGAGCTTTTCCAGAAGCGCGGCGATAGGGCCATGGTGATTGTCACGCACCAGACAGAATTGATCGAGCAGCATTGCGACCATGCCGCGCTATTGGAAAAAGGGCGGCTCAAGATGTTTGAAAATGTAAGTGACGCGATAACAGCATATAAAGAATTGTAAAATCATGGCTAAAAATATCTACGAACTTCTCGAGTGCACATCGGAAGAATTTCTAAACGGGGCGTACAAGTATATGTTCGGCCGCGAGATTGATCGCGAGGGACGGGAGCATTATCTCGCACAGCTAGTTTCAGGCGCGAATCGTGTCGACGTTCTTTACGATCTTTCCCGTTCGTCCGAAAATAATCTCGATCACGATACTCGCTCGAGGCTCGCCAGGATATTCAAGGCAAACGGTAATATCGGAATGCCGATGCTGCGGCCATTCCGACGTCGCCGGCTTGCTAATAGCCGAGCTAAAGAAAATCTGATTGGCATCTTGTCGGCCATACGTGCGCCTGGCGCTACTGCTTTACCAGCGAAAAGCGACCCGATAGCGACACCCAAAGCTGGCGCTGATCTCAATCATTCCACGCAGGAGCACAAGGCTCCGGTCGTGGTGCGCGCGAAAGAACCGCCGCCTAAAGCACCGGCGAGCACGCCGGTTTCACCGTCTATCAAATATCCGACTCCGGTTGATCTCGGCGCGGCACCGCTGATTTCCATCATCGTTGTGAACTACAACGGCGAAAGGCATCTGCGTGAGCTGGGCGAGTGTCTGGCAAAGCAGACCTATAAGAATTTCGAAGTCATTTTCGTCGACAATAATTCGTCGGATGAATCCATATCGGTAGCGAAAAAGGCGATATCCAAGATCAAGATCATCGCCAGTGAGAAGAATTTTGGATTTGCCGAAGCGAACAATATTGGTCAGGAAGCGGCGGCGGGTGAATTGCTGCTTCTCATGAACAATGACATCAGCTTCGGCCCCAGTTTGATCGAAGACCTTTTGCAGGGTTTCGGAGAGAGCAGCAAGAAAAATGTAGCGGCCATCATTCCAAAAATCCTGTTCTATAAGGATTTTGTGACTGTTAAGGTAACTTCCGATGATTCGTTCCGCTTGAACGAGAAGGAGTTATTCGGGCAATTGAGCGATTACAAAAAACTCATTCCCCTGACGAAGCTGCAAGACACTCATAAAGAACACCGCTTCATGGTGCCCGTTGGAACTGGCAAGCTGAAGATGACGTTGGCTTACGAACAGGCTTCGGATGCCGACATTAGTGTAACGATCTCTGATTCTGAGCAATCGAAGGTCCGCATCGAACTCAAGCCAGAAAATAAAAAAATTGTCACCTTCGACTGCAAGGCTGGCAAAGCGCAGCCGATAATTAATAATGCCGGATCGTACGTTACGCATGAGGGCGAGTGCGGCGATATTGGCATCTATGAGGTGGACGAAGGCCAATACGACACCCCGAATACACGAGATGCGCTATGCGGTTGCGTTGCGCTGATCCGGCGTTCCGCTTTGGGTAATTATCCGCTATTTGCACCGGATTTCTTTGCATACTACGAAGATTCGGAGCTGTCGATTCGTCTTCGCTCGGGTGGCTGGTTGATCTACTATCATCCGACTGCCGTCGTGCGACACAAGCATGCGTCGACTAGCAGCGATAAATCGCTGCTTTTCAAACGGCTGGTCGCAAAAAATCGGCTGGGTTTCATGGCGATTCATTTTCCGCATCTTCTGGAAGCACAACTTGCCGCCGCACAGTCGAACTGGAAGCACCTGGAACATTCCGCCGCAAATGGCGTGAAGTTCGAAGATGTGGATCTCGAATTCATTCGCGGTATCCCGGATCTCAGAGTCGATACGCTAGGATTTATCGGCAGGGTCAAATCGGGGCTGATTTTTTCCCGAGGAACCAGATTGCCGTCCATCGGGATATATAACCTGTATTGGAATACCAAAGGCGGTGGCGAACTTCGAGCACTCTATCTGGCCGAAGCCCTCTCGAAATACGCCCGGGTTGACCTGATTTCAACACATGATTTCGATCTGGACGGTTTGCGCGCGTACTTCAACCTGAAACTGGAAGGCGTCAGAAAAATTATTGTAGGCGGGTTCTCGTCTCAGGATACCAAGCATTATGATGTGTTCGTTAACACGACCCATCATAGCAATCTGATTTCTCGCGCGCACTATTCGGTCTATCTGTTGAGTTTCCCGCATCGGCACGTGACACCTGAATGCCTTGCGAGTTACAACCTCATTCTGGCTAATTCCGACTTTACGGCCGAATGGACGAAGACGTATTGGGGGAACTGGGCTCCGGTCGAAGTGTTGTATCCCCCTATCGACGCCAGAGGTATCCACGCATTCAGCACGGAGCAGCGAGACAGCAATGCACGAGTGAAAAATATCCTGAGCGTCGGGCGCTTCTTCAAGAATGGGCATAACAAGCGCCAGCTTGAAATGATCGAGGTTTTCAAAAAAATCGGCCGTAAGCGGCGGGATTTCGACTGGAAGCTGACGCTCGTCGGCTCGGTGAACCTTAAGGATCCGGATTCCGTAGGCTATCTGGCCGAGCTTTATGCCGCAGCGGAAGGCGAGAATATCGAAATTCTGACAAATTGCTCGCGCAACAGACTGCTGCAATTGCTTTCCGTGACGCCTATTTACTGGCATGCGTCGGGGCTTGGCGTAGCTTCGCTCGATCCGGAATCGATGGAGCATTTCGGAATGGCGATCGCGGAAGCCATCTCGGCGGGCTGTGTCCCGGTTGCATTCTCCGGTGGTGGGATACCGGAGGTTCTTGGCGCGGAACTTTCCTCTCTGTTGTTTGCAGATGAAGACGGATTGGTTGCTAACACGGAAAAACTGATGGATCTCTTCGAGTGCTCGAGCGAGGAATTTTTTGATCTGTCCGCAATTGCCGCAGAGCAAGGGATTCGATTCGACGTGCAGCAACACAATGCAAGAATTGACTCGATATTTGCACCGCTAGTGCGTATGGCGATGGAGCGAAAAGCGAGGTTCTCATCGGTGCGCGAGTTGCAGGCGAACTGAACGGAAACGCAGCGGACTATTGCTAATAAGGGACGGCTCCTGGAAAATCGCTGTCCCTCGTCATGACGACGTGGCGAACCAGCAGGGCCAACCTGTAGCCAAATTGAAGATCGATTTATGAAAACTAACGGTGGTGTTTATCCGGGGCGTATATTTGTCGACCATTTGCCGAAGACCGCTGGTACGGCGCTCGGTGCATGGTTGCAGTCCGCGCTAGGAAAAGGCTGTGTTTCCGATACCGCACTGGGAAACCACCAGGAAGTCATTCGACGTTTCGGGGGGCGATATTCCGTCATCCTTTCGCACACGCATTTTTCCGGCGAAGATCTGGACCCGCGATATGAATATATAACCTGCTTGCGGGAACCGGTCGACCGAGCGGTGAGTTGGCTATTTTTCATTGTGCAGAATCATGTTCCTGACGAGGCACCGGAGATATTCGCGGCCGCGCAACGGATCTTGAATGTCTCGGAGGAGCAATCGGAGATCAACGAGGGCGATCTCTATCTGCTGAG
The DNA here is from genome assembly GCF_011752995.1 of Burkholderia sp. Ax-1724. Lineage (GTDB taxonomy): Bacteria > Pseudomonadota > Gammaproteobacteria > Burkholderiales > Burkholderiaceae > Paraburkholderia. Next base: position 40,584 of record NZ_VWWL01000032.1, on the reverse strand, counting down.
ACAACATGTACAGCATTATGTCGATCACTTTTATGAAATTTGCCCGGGGCAAGGTTCGCGAGTAGATGTCGCGATCGGAAATTTTTTGAAATACGCCGTTTGGGGCTTCCAGGAGGAAATGGGCGCACTGGTGAGTGATATCGCACGCCTGATCGGCCTGGAGCCGCCGGCAGCGTTGTCCAAGGTGAACATCACTAAGAGCCGGCCAGATGTCGAAAATATCTCTCCCGCGCTGAGGCGGAAGCTGGAATCGGCTTTTTCCGAAGATATTATTTTTTATAACATCCTGAAGAAGAAATACGCCGAGCGCAGCGTTGTTGCTACGGAGAGCTCGCCGCGCAGGTGGGATAGCTGGGGTGGCCTGAAATCATTCGATGATCGCTGGCGGGAAGATTTTATTCTTGTGAGCAGCGGCTTGCGTGGAAAGCAGGTTTGGGGTGAGTTGCTGACTTTCGATTTGACGTTCTCGGTCGCCAGTGGATTGAGCGCACCCAGATTCAAGTTCTCCATCTATGACGAGAGCGATGGAGAAGCCTTTTCAGAATTCAATGCCATTGAGTTCGATGAAGGCGATCTTTCCGGCGGAGGTGTTTGCGAAATGCATTTCACGTTCTGTGCGAATTTCCCCGAGGGGCGGTATTACGTTAACGCCGAGATTTTCGACCGGAATGTCTGCATCGCCAAGCTGAATCGTATCCGTGGCTTTAGAGTGGGCATTTCCAGGGAACGTGAGCAAGCCGGATACCTTCCTGTTACCCGGAGCGCCAGGTTTTCGAAGAGCCGGAGTCAGCCCTTTTTGTTCGTGAATGACGGAAGCGGGCGAATCGCTACGCACAATGCTCCAGCCAAAGTCAGTGCGAGGCAGCCGTTCGACGTGGCGATCGAGTTGGCCAACGACAGCGCGCAAGATTGGACCGGATTTGAACGGTATCCGATCAGCATATCCTATAGATGGCTGTCTAGCGACAAGTCAGTGGTTGTGCGCGATGGCCTCAGGACGCCGTTCCCTGCATCTCACCTGAACCGGGGATCTTCCGTTCAAACGAATCTCAAGGTACGCGCTCCCGAGAAACCCGGGACCTACATTTTGCAGATAGTCCCAGTGCAAGAGATGATTTGCTGGTTCGATGAACGAGGTTTCATCTGTCAGGATATCGAGGTCGAGGTGATCGGAGAATTGAGCATCAAGCGGGCTTCAGGCCAACCGGTGGGCGTACCGGATTGAGCCGCAATATTAAATTCGTGGATTTTAGATGCCGCTTTCACAGAAGAACGATACGAGCGATCCATTAGTCGTGGTTGATTTGCGGGCAGCGCTGGACGGGTTCTATGGCATTCCGCAGGAGAACCGGTTGCTGTTTAGCGCGCTGCTCGGCTGCAATATGCGTCTGCGTGGATTGATTCAAATGTCCAGGCGCATCACGAAAGGCGGCGTGGTCGCGGGAAAAGCGATTGCTGACGGAGATCGGCTGCACCGGTTTTCGCAGGTGGTCGTGTCGGTGCGTGGCAAAACCTATTTTGACTGGAAGACTGCCGTTATCGACGCCGCGACAGCTTTGCGCATCAAGTTCCGATTGCATGTTGGCGCATTTTTCTTCGGTAAGCCAATAAAACTGAAGTCCTTTGAAACCCGTCATTTTCGCGATTTCGTATGGCAGCATATTTTTTCGAGGAGCGTGCCTGCCAGCGAGCGCGAGAAAGTACTGGGTGCGGACCATTTCATCTGCCCGGTGCCCTGGCGGTGGATGCACGAATCCGGTATCAGCCGGGCATTGTTTTTGAAGAAATCACGCTACCCCGTTATCGATACCTCGGGTATCGACGTCCTGATCGTGCAAACGCCTTACCCGGGGCGTGTCAGAAAGGGTACGGCGCTCGTCGTTCACTATCACGATGCGTTGCCGCTTCTGATGCCGCACACCATCTCGGATCGCGCGTTCCACGAGGCCAGTCATTTTCACGCGTTGGCGGCAAACGTACGTGACGGTGCCTGGTTCGTCTGTGTTTCGGAAGCGACGCGGCAGGATTTGATCACGCTTTTTCCGGAGGCTGAGGCTCGATCGGTCACGATCCATAATATCCTGCCCTCTCACTATTTCCCCAGCAGTCTGGAGAAGGATGGCGTTGGTGGAATAGTTCGCCGCTACCTGCATGGGAACTTCGAAACGAAAGATGGCAAGAATAAGTGGAATCTGGCAAAGCGGTTCAACTCGGAGCCCGAAAAATCAGAGTTCTACTCGAAGAGATTCGGGCAGGGAGCGCGATTCCTGTTAATGGTATCGACTCTGGAGCCGCGCAAGAATCACATGCGATTGCTGGAGGCCTGGCAGTCACTTCGTGAAACACTCGCTCCCGATCTCGGGCTTGTTTTCGTTGGCCATGTCGGTTGGGACTATAGCGCGACGCTGGACGCGTGCGTTCCAGCCGTGGAGCAAGGTGGTCTTGTCATGTTGCAGGGTGTGCCGGCGCCGTATCTGAGAGCGCTGTACCGCGAGGCATTGCTAACGGTATGTCCGAGTGTTGGAGAGGGTTTTGATTTTTCCGGCGTAGAGGCCATGCGCTGTGGTGGCGTGATCGTCGCGTCGGATATCCCGGTACATCGGGAGATCTATGGCGACGCGTCCGAATATTTCGATCCATACGATTCCGAGGCGCTGAAAAATAAGCTTGGCTATCTGATCTGCGATGAAGGCGCTGAAGAGCGTCGCGAACATTTGCGAGCGGTGGGAAGAGAGCAGAGCATGCGTTATCTCAACGAAAACATTCAGCCGCAATGGGCCAGTTTTCTGGATCGTGTGGTGGCCGAGCAGCGGGGCGGATCGAAAGCAGGAGATGCGGTGCGAAGATCTCTGCAACCCGTGATGGACCCGCTCCCGGAAGGCGAGTCTGTCTGAGCGTCGGAAGTTCTGGAGGCGGCCCGCAGTATTCGTCTTGCCGATGCGTGAAGGCTTTGTCTGAGCGCATCGGCGTGTCGTTATGGGTTTGTAGGAATTGGGTCGGTGAGTTGAATGATCTGGCGAAGTGATCTGTGATACTTTAGCCGGATGGATTTCAGCCTTGGGCCAAGGCAAGAGTGATCGTATTCTCTGGGAACATTGAAATCGATCTTCCGGCTAATCCGTCGGGGAGGTTCCGTGACCCCTTGGGTTAAGCTTGCTAAAACGAGTTATATATGAAAGAGCAGTACATCAAACGCCTATATCGCGGCGTTCTCATGAGAGAGGCTGATGCCGACGGGTTGGCAGCGCATCTTCGACACGGTGAAGAGTACCCGTCATTCGAGTTCGCCTCAGAGCTTCTCGATCTGTTTCTCGAATCGAATGAGCGGCAGGAGCTCGAGAGAAAAATTGCTCTGAGATCGTCTCTCGATCTCGCTCTGGACAATGTTCCGGATTATTCCAGCGTCATCTCGATCGGCTCGCATTGCGTCACGGCGGGCGAAATAAAGCGCTTTGGGCTGAAAAAATCATCGTATCCGTTCGATTGGATATTCTCGAACGTCGCAATGGTGGCCGATTGCATTAAGGACGATTTTGAAAAATTTCTGGATCGCCGCTATCACAAGGCTGTTCCGGTCGAGGAGCGGCGTTTCAGGAACGCGAACTATTGCCAGCACACCTATTATCTGGAGAGGTTCGGAATAAATTTTGTCTTCAACCACAGGGACATAACCTCGGACGAGGACTTTGCCTATTACAGCCGTTGTGTCGAGCGGTTTCGCGCCGTCCTGAACGGGAACGAGCCAACGCTTTTTTTGGGGCTGGTTGGAGAGTCCTTCCCGGCGGAGCATTTTGATCATCTGTCATCTGTGCTCGACCGTTATGAACATATTGATCTGGCGTTATTGAGCGTTTCCCCGCGGGGCGGTCTATCGCCTTCGATCCAGCCAAGGCATAGGCGTAAGCGGGACCAGCTCTTCGACTTCCAGTCGCTGGGGCGCATGGGTCCGAATCGTCTGGAGCATGGCGTTGACGAAATGATCTTGCGGGAGTTTCTAAAAAACTTCGCGATTGCGTAACGGACTCGTAGGGTTGGGGAACTATCGGGACTCGCCGGCTCTGTCGGAAGAGGGTGCCTACAGAAACGGTGTTCCTGGAGTCCCCGTGAACCTGGTTTCACGTTGCAGAAGTTATACCGCAACCGACCTGTCCTACGTTCAGATGTCTCCCGTCTGCTGATGTGGCAAAGCAGGCAGCGGCGGGTTATCGCTATCGGATAGAGCGTGCGTCATCCATGTGCGTATGCTTCCAACAACTATCCCTTATTTTTTATCCCGTATTGCTGTATTCTCCGTTCTTGCCTAGACCAGCAACCCACTATTCAAACCATACCAAGGTCCCGGGAGAAGTCCGCGCCGCCAACGCGGTCTTTCAACAAAACCCGGACCGCTTTCGACGCACTTGATATGCACCGTTCCTTTCTTGCCTTGCAAGGCACGGCTTCTCCTTTTTTTAGCCGGCTCGCCGTTGCATTGCGCGAACGTGGTCATACTCTCGGTCGGGTTAATTTCTGCGGCGGTGATTTGGCGTATGCCGGTAATGGCGAAGCGTGGAATTTCGATCGCACCTCGGCGGAATTAAATGACTGGTATGCAAAAAGATTAAAAACTGCAAATTTCACCGACGTAATAATGTTTGGTGACTGCCGCGAGATTCATCGCCCGATCCACCCGATCGCCGAAACTCACGGCCTGCGTGTCCACGTATTCGAAGAAGGCTACGTCCGCCCGCACTGGCTGACATTGGAACAGTACGGCGTCAACGGCCGCTCGCAATTACCGCGCGATCCCGCCTGGTACCTGGCGCAACGCCGTTTCACGCCGCCTAGCCCAGCGGGACGACATACTGGCTACAACCTCTTCGAACGCGCATTCCACGACATCCGCTACCGGGCGGCCAACGCGCTGTTCGCGCCGCGCTTTCCGCACTACCGCAGCCATCGTCCGAGAAACGGCTTCTTCGAATACGCGGGCCTCGCGGCGCGCGCATTGCGTCAGCGTCAGCATCACAAAGTCTCCGATCAGGTTACCCGGGAACTGCTCGACGCGAAGCAGCGGTACTACATCTTTCCGCTGCAACTGAATTCGGATGCGCAGATCGTCGTGCACTCGCCATTCGAGGGCGTGCGCCAAGCTATCAGCAAAGTCCTGACGTCGTTCGCGACGTACGCGCCGGCGGACACCTGCCTTGTCATCAAGAATCATCCGCTCGATACCGGCCTGATCGACCACCGCAGTCACGCGCTGAAACTCGCACGCGACCTCGGCATTGCCGAGCGCCTGCGTTTCATCGACGCCGGCCATCTGCCGACGCTGCTCGACAATGCGCGCGGCGTGGTCGTGGTGAACAGCACGGTGGGTCTGTCGGCGCTGCATCACCGCCGTCCGTTGATGGCGCTGGGCACGGCCATCTACAACATGCCCGGCCTGACCTGGCAAGGTTCGCTCGACGATTTCTGGCGCGACGCCGAGCAACCGGACATGAACTTGTACCAGGCCTTTCTCGACTACGTCGTGCATCACACGCAGATCAACGGCGACTTCTATACGAAGACCGGCATCGCGATGGCCGTAGCCGGCGCGGTGCAACGCCTGGAGGCCACCGAGCATGCATAAAGCCGCGCCGCGCCAGATCGTGATCACCGGCGCGAGTGCCGGTCTCGGCTGCGCGCTCGCGTTGGCTTATGCCGCGCCGGGCGTCGTGCTGGGCCTCGTCGGGCGCGACGCCGAGCGCCTCGAAGCGTCGGCGCAAGCCTGCCGCGCAAAAGGCGCGCAAGTGCAGACCGGCTTGATAGACGTGCGCGATGTCCACGCCATGCAAAGCTGGCTGCATCGATTCGACGACGCACACCCGATCGGCCTGCTCATCGCCAACGCCGGCGCTGCCAGCACGCTTGCATCGCCGGCCGACTGGGAAGATCTGGAGCGCACGGCGGCGATCGTCGACACCAACTTCTACGGCACGATGCACGCAGCACTGCCGGTCATCGCCCGCATGCGTGCGCGCAAACACGGCCAGATCGCGTTGATCAGCTCGCTCGCCGCGTTGCGCGGCATGGCGATTTCTCCGGCCTATTGCGCGAGCAAAGCGGCGCTCAAGGCCTACGGCGATTCGGTCCGTCCGCTGCTGTCGCGAGACGGCATTCGCATGTCGATCGTTCTGCCAGGCTTCGTGAAGACCGCAATGAGCGACGTGTTCCCCGGCGACAAGCCGTTCCTCTGGTCCGCCGACAAAGCAGCCCGGCACATCCAGCACAAACTGGCGGCAGGTCGCACGGAAATCGCGTTTCCGGGCCTGCTCGCATTCGGCATGCGGCTCTTGCCGTTGCTGCCCGCAGCGCTCGCCGACGCGATTCTCGGTGGCCTGTCGTATCTGCCGCGCGAGGAGCATTGAGTGAACGCGATGCTCGCGCTCGACTTCGCTGCCGCGGCCGGCGTCGCGCTTCTGCCTGAAGCGCTTGCGAAGCCGCGCGCGTCGTTGCGCCGCTTGCCGCTCGCGTTCGCGCTGCACGTCGCGGCGATCGGATTCATCTGCACATGTCTCGTGCTGCTTACCGGGCGCGTGCGCTTTGCAGCCTTCGTTGCGATCGCCTTGGTGGCGCTGCTGGCGGGCGTCAGCAACGCGAAATACACGTCGCTGCGCGAGCCTTTCGTGTTTACCGATCTGAGCCTTTTCAGCCAGCTTTTCGCTCATCCGCGTCTTTATCTGCCGTTTCTGAGCGCCGGTACCGTTGCGGCAATCGTGCTCGGCGCCGTCGTGGTGGTCGCGGCGTTTCTGGCGGACGCACCACTGCCGCATCGGCCCACGGGCGCGCTGCTGCTTGCCGCCGGCGCGTGCCTGTCCGCCGCTTACGCGTGCGCCGCGCGTTTGCCGCTTACGCTGCATGCCGCCGACGATCAGCGACGCCACGGATTTTTCGCGGTTTTAATCGCGTATCTGCTGAACGGCATGAGGCCGGCCACCGCACGACAATTGCGCGCCGCGCTCGCCGCCGGCCCGTTCGCCAAGGGCATGCCGATGACGACGCCCGACGTCATCCTGATCCAGAGCGAGTCCTTTTTCGACGCGCGGCGTCTGTCCCTGGCCATCGATCCATCGATCCTGCGCAACTTCGATACGGCGCGCCGCGAGTCGGTGCAGCACGGTGAACTCACGGTGCCCGCGTGGGGCGCGAATACGATGCGCACGGAATTCGCGGTGCTGACGGGCGCCGATCAGGACCGGCTCGGCTACGCGCGCTTCTATCCGTATGCGTTCGTGCGGCGCGCGAGCATGTCGCTTGCGTCATGGTTCAAGCGTGGCGGCTACCAAACCCTGGCGATTCACCCGTATTACGCGGATTTCTTCGGCCGCGCGCGGGCGTTCAGGCATCTTCAGATCGACCGGTTCGTCGACATCGAGGCATTCGTCGACGCGCCGCGCGCGGGCCCTTATGTTGCCGACATGGCGGTTGCCGGCGCGATCATCGACGCACTCGACGAAACACGTGCCGACCCCGCGTTCATCTTTTCGATGACGATGGAAAACCACGGCCCGCTGCATCTGGAAACAGTGCAGGCGGGCGAAAGCACGGCCTTTCACTCGCTTGGCGACGCTGCGCAGTGGCGCGATCTGACCGCTTATCTGCGCCACCTCGCCAACGCCGACGCGATGCTGGGCCGCCTGCTCGCCGCGCTGCGCGCGCGGCGCCGCGAGACGGTGCTGTGTTTTTACGGCGATCACGTGCCGGCGCTTTCGCATGTCTATGCGGCGCTCGGCAAGGAGCCGGCTTGCAGCGACTATTTTATCTGGCGCAACTACGGCGATGCGTCGGCGACCCGGGAAGATCTGAGCGCGGGGCAACTCGGTGTCGCGCTCGTCAAGGCGCTTGCGCCGGCGATACCGGGCGAGACACCAGCGCGTAGCCTGCACACGACAGAAGAACGATGAAGAAACAGATTGCGATTGTGGGGATGGCCTGCCGCTTCCCAGGCCATGTACAAAGTCCGGAAGATTTCTGGGCATTGCTGCGCGATGAAAAAGACGCGGTCACGCAAGTGCCGGCCGACCGTTTCGGCACGGAGTTTTACCGGCATCCGTCGAAGCGCGAGGCGGGCAAGAGCTATACGTTTTCCGCCGGCGTACTCGACGACGTCGCCGGTTTCGATGCGTCGTTCTTCGGTATTTCACCGCGTGAAGCGCAGCAGATGGACCCGCAGCAACGTCTGCTGCTCGAACTCGCCTGGGAAACCTTCGAGGATGCGGGCGTGCGTCCGCGCGAGATGGAAGGCAGCAACTGCGCGGTGTATGTCGGCGTCGCGAGTCCGGACTACGGCAACCGTTTCGTCGACGATCTGAACGCAATTGATCCTTATTCGGCAACGGGCAACACGCTCAGCATCGCGTCGAACCGTCTGTCGTATCTGTTCGATCTGCGCGGGCCGAGCGTGTCGGTCGACACCGCCTGCTCGTCGTCGCTGGTCGCGCTGCACCAGGCGTGTCAGGCGCTGCAGGCGGGCGACGCCGACGTGGCGCTCGCGGGCGGTGTCAATCTGCTGCTGCATCCGTTCGGTTTCGTGACGTTCTCGAAGGCCTCGATGCTGTCGCCGCGTGGCCGCTGCCGCGCGTTCGACGCCACGGGCGACGGTTATGTCCGCTCGGAAGGCGGCGCGCTCGTCATGCTGAAGACGCTGGAGCGCGCCCTGGCCGACGGCGATACGATCCACGCGGTGATTGCCGGTACGGGCGTGAACTCGGATGGCTATTCGCAGGGCGGCATCAGCGTGCCGGGCGCGGCGACCCAGGCGGCGCTGCTGCGCATGGTCTACCAGCGCGCCGGCGTCGATCCGCGTTCGCTCGCTTATGTCGAGGCGCACGGCACCGGCACCGCGGTCGGCGATCCGATCGAGGCGCGTGCGTTGATGGAGGTCGCGTCGGCGGGGCGGCCGGCCGATCGGCCGCTGCTGATCGGTTCCGTGAAAACCAATGTCGGGCACCTTGAAACCGCTTCGGGCATGGCGGGTTTGATCAAGGCGATCCTGTGCCTGAAACATCGCGCGGTGCCGAAAACGCTGCATTTCGAAACCCCCAATCCGGCGATCGATTTCGTCGGCGGCCGGTTGCGCGTGGTCGATCGTTTGACGTCGCTCGAATCGCCCGATGGGGCCGCCGAGCCGCTCGTGGTCGGCGTCAACTCGTTCGGTTTCGGCGGCACGAACGCGCATGTCGTGCTGCGCGAAGCGCCTGCCGCGCCCCCCGCGGCTGCAATCAAAGCGGAAGCCGACGAAGCCGGCGGAACGCCGCTGCCGCTCATTCTGTCGACGCGCGCCGCGGCCGCGTTGCCGCAACTCGCAGCTCGCTATCTGAGCGCGCTCGATAACGGCACGCCGTGGAATCTGCTGGCAGCCAACGCCGCGCACCGGCGTCAATGGCTCAAGCACCGCGCGATCGTCGCGCCGTCGACAGACGCTGAAGCTCGGGCGGCGCTCGCCGCGCTGACCGAGGCGGCATCGGAGCACACGGAAGCGGTGCTCGTGCGCGGTGAAGCACCAGGCGACGACGGCCGCCTCGCGCTCGTGTTTTCCGGCAACGGTTCGCAGTGGGCCGGCATGGGCAAGCAGTTGCTCGACCAGGAGCCCGTATTCGCCGCCGCGCTCGAGGAACTCGACGCACTCTGGCGCGCTGACGGCAGCCCTTCGTTGCTCGACGTGTTGCGCGAAGGTGTGGGCGTCGAATGTCTTGCCGCCACCGAGCATGCGCAGCCGCTGCTGTTCGCGATTCAGGTCGGCGTGGTGCGCGTGCTTGACGCGCGCGGTGTGGTGTATGACGTGTGCGTCGGCCATAGCGTCGGCGAAGTCGCGGCGGCGTGGGCGGCGGGGGCGTTGACGCTGGAGCAGGCCGTGCACGTGATCCGGATTCGCAGTCGCGCGCAGGCGAGCACGCGTGGCGCCGGCAGAATGGCGGCCGCGGGTCTCGGCGAAGCGGCGATGCGTACGCTGATCGAGCAGGCGGGGCTGGACACGACGGTGGAAATCGCCGGCGTCAATAGCCCGCAGGCGGTGACGCTTGCCGGCCCGCTCGATGCGCTGCAAACGCTCGACGCCGCGGTGAAAGCGGGCGGCCGTTTCTTCCAGATGCTCGATCTCGACTACGCGTTCCACAGCCGACAGATGGACCCGATCGAATCGGACGTGCTCACGGGCCTTGCGGACCTCGCGCCGAATGCCGCCACGCGCAGCTTCGTCTCGACGGTGACGGGGGGCGAGCTCGCGGGTAGCGAGCTGGACGCGCGTTACTGGTGGCGCAATATCCGCGAGCCGGTGCGTTTTGGCGAGGCTATCGCGCGAATTGCCGAAAAGGGTGTGCGCCTGTTCCTCGAAATCGGCCCGCATTCGATTCTGCGCACTTACGTGACGCAAACGCTCGACGAGGCGCGCATCGCCGGTCGCTCGCTGCCGACGCTCAAGCGCCAGCACGACGACGCAAAGATGCTGCATAACGCGATCTACGCCATGGTCGCAAACGGCGTACACGTAAGCGTCGACTGTTTCGCTCCATCAGGCAAACGTGTGCGTCTGCCGTCCTATCCCTGGCAGCACGAGCGCCATTGGCTTGGCCCGACCGCCGAGGCTTATAACCTCGTCAACCGGCGCCGCGAACATCCGCTGCTCGGTTATCGTCTGCGTGAACATGCGCTCGCATGGGAAAACCAGCTCGATCCCGCGAGCCTGCCGATGCTTGCCGATCACGTGGTCGACGGCGGCGCGGCGTTTCCCGGCGCGGGCTACGTGGAGATGGCGCTGGCTGCCGCGCGCGTGCATTTCGGCACGACGAGCTGTGCGGTCGAAAATATTGAAATCCGTCTGCCGGTCGTATTTCAGCCGCAGCATGCGAAGCTGTTTCGCTTCACCGTCGACGTGCGCACTGCGGGCTTCACGATCGAAACGCGCGATCGCATGTCCGACGAGGCGTGGTCACTGAACGTCACGGGGCGTCTGCTCGCCAGCGGTTGCGCGCTGGGCGCGGGTAGCGGGCGTGATGGAAATGGCACGGCGCACACTTTGCCTTGCACCGCGATGATCGATCTGCTGGCGCGGCCGGCAATGTCCGGTGACGCGTTGTATGCGAACACCGCCGCGATCGGCCTGAGCTATGGACCCGCGTTCCGCTGGGTGCGCGCGGTGCATGTCGATGCGAACGCCGCTATCGCACTCGCCGAAGTGGAAATGCCGGCCGTGCTCGCACAATCTGCCGAGGCCGCCAATGCGTATGCGCTGCATCCGGCGCTGATGGACAGCGGGTTTCATCCACTATTCGCCCTGCTCGCCTCGGAGCAGGGCGAGGCCGGGCAGGCGGCCTATGTTCCGGTGCAAATGGGCCGCATCGACTATCTGCGCGGCGATGCTGTCCACTACGTGCTTGCGCGCATCGAGCGGCGCAGTCCGCATTCGGTCGTCGCGTCGTTCGAATTGGCCGATGCGCAAGGCGTGATCGTCGCGCGTCTGAGTGCGTGCCGGTTCCGCCGCGTCGATTTGATGGGCCGGCGTCAGCAGGCGCCCGGACACTACACGTATATCGTCGAAGCCAAACCGCTCGCCGGCGATGTCGACGCGCACACCTTGCCCAGGCCGGCCGCATTGCTCGCGGACGCGACCACGGCTCTCGCCGAGCGAGAGGACGAAGCGCGCCGACACCTGCATTTGACGGAGATGCTGCCGTTGCTCGACGTGCTCGCGGGCGCGTACGCATTGCGCGCACTCGATGCGTTGAACGTGTTCGAACAGCCGGCGCTGCCCGACTGCGCGAACCCCGTATTGCTGGCCCGACTCGCGCAGATCGCCGTCGAAGACGGGCTCGCGCGATACGACGGCACGCGTCTCGTACGCGACGACGAGGCCTGCGCGAACCTGCCCGGCATCGACGAGTTGTGGCGGGACATGCTGGCGCAGTCGCCCACGCACGTCGCGGAGCTGACGCTGCTCGCACACTGCGGTGCGGCGTTGCCCGCGGTGTTACGCGGCGAGGTGAGCGGGGCGCAGATTCTGCCGTCCGCGCGCAGCAGCCTCGTCGAGCATTTCTTCGAGGCGTCGCCGACATGGGCGCATGTAAACGCGCTGACCGGCGCATGCCTGCATCGGCTGATCGAAGGCTGGAGCGAGCCGCGCCGCCTGCGTGTGCTCGAACTCGATTCGCCGCTGAGCGACGTGTTGCAACCGCTTGCGGTGCACATGCCCGCTTCGCGTTGCGACTATACGATCGCGGGTACGCGTGAGCAGTTGAGCGGCTTCGATGCCGGCGAGCATCCGTCGCTGCGTATCGCAACCGTCGAGTTCGGCGCGACACCGCAGCTTTCGGGCGTGGACGCAAGCGAACGCTACGACGTCGTCGTGGCAAGCCATGTGCTGGCCGAGCAGAGCGAGCCGCGTGCGTTGCTGGCCGCGTTGCGCGGCTGGCTGGCTCCGGGCGCCCTGGTCATCGTCGCGGAGCCGCGCAACAGCCGTTTCGCCGATATCGTCTTCGACCTCGACGCGCACGCCGCGCTCGCTCACGCGCGGCGCGCGGCATGGCTGTCGCCGCAGGCGCTGACGCAGCTATTCAAGGACGCGGGCTTCGAACAGGTCGCGCGATATGCGGAGCTCGGGCTCGATCTCGAGGGGGCGCCCACACTGCTGGTCGCGCGCGCGCCGCTGGCGGTTGCGGATGCGGTCGAGGCGAGCCAGGTCCGCCCATTGCCCACGCATTGGTCGCTGCTGTGCGCAACGCCGAACGCCGTCGCTGATACCTTGGCCGCGGCGCTGCAAGCGGCCGGTCACACCGCGTCGAGCGCCACGCTGCAAGCGGTGCATCACGATATCAGCAAACTGGCGACGCCGATGGGTGCCGCGTGTCACGTCGTGTTCATCGCGCCGGACGAGCCGTTGTCCGCCGCGGCCGACGGCGCCGAAGTCATGCGCGCGCAGCAGCAGACCACGCTTGCGCTCGCTCGGCTCGTGCGCGATCTGGCCGCGGTGTCGGACGTGATCCGGCCGCAACTCTGGATCATCACGCGCGGCGGTGCGCCCGTCGCGGCGCCATTCACCGATGCCGCAGCGTTGCGTCCCGAGCAGGCCGCGCTGTGGGGGCTCGGCCGCGTGCTGGCCAACGAACATCCCGAACTGGCGTGCCGCCTGATCGACGTATCCCCGGCGAAGGGCGACGCAGCTGCTCTGCTTGCGCGCGAATTGCTGATGTCCGACGGCGAGGAAGAAGTGCTGCTGACGGCGCATGGCCGTTACGTGACGCGGATGTTGCCGGCGGCGAACGCGGCGTTGCGCGGCACGGCAGCCGAACCGCTGCGCGCGCGCAACGAAGCGGCGGTGCTGGGTTTCGCGTCGCCGGGTTCGTTGCGCAATCTCGAATGGTTCGTGCTGCCGCCTCGCGAACTCGCGGCGGATGAAGTGGAAATCGAGCCGGTCGCAACGGGTCTGAATTTCCGCGACGTGATGTACGCGATGGGTCTGCTCTCGGACGAAGCGGTCGAAAACGGCTTCGCGGGCGCGACGATCGGCATGGAACTGTCCGGGCGTGTCACGCGGGTTGGCGCTCGCGTGCAGAACTTCGCGGCGGGCGATGCCGTGCTCGGCTTTGCACCCGCGTCGTTCGCGAGCCGTGTGTACACGAAAGCGGAGGCGATCGCGCACAAGCCTGTGCGTCTCGCGTTCGAAGAGGCGGCGACGGTGCCGACCACATTCTTCACCGCGTACTACGCCTTGTGCGAGCTGGCGCGTTTGCGGCGTGGCGAGCGGGTGCTCGTGCATGGGGCCGCGGGCGGCGTGGGGATCGCGGCGATACAGCTCGCGAAGCATCTGGGCGCGGAGGTGTTTGCCACGGCGGGCAGCCGCGAGAAGCGTGAGTTCGTGCGTCTGCTCGGCGCGGACCACGTGCTCGACTCGCGCAGCCTCGCGTTTGCCGACGAAATCCACGAGCGCACGCAAGGCGCGGGCGTCGACATCGTGCTCAATTCGCTGGCCGGGGAAGCGATGGTGCGCAGTATCGACACGCTGCGTCCGTTTGGCCGTTTCCTTGAACTCGGCAAGCGTGATTTCTATGAAAACAGCCGCATCGGGCTCAGGCCGTTCCGCAACAACATCAGCTATTTCGGCATCGATGCCGACCAGTTGATGAGTGCGCTGCCGGAACTCACCGCGCGTCTGTTCGACGACGTGATGCGGCTGTTCGCGGACGGCACGCTGCATCCGCTGCCCTATCGCGCATTTGCGGCCGAGCGCGTTGAAGAGGCCTTCCGCCACATGCAGCAGGCGCGGCAGATCGGCAAGATTCTCGTCACGTATCCGGCTGGTACGCCGAGCCCCGCGCGGCCCATCGAAGAGGCGCTCGCGCTGCAACTCGATCCGGCCGCCGCGTATCTGATCGTCGGCGGCACGGGCGGGCTCGGTTTCGCCACGGCGCGCTGGATGCTGTCGCGCGGTGCGCGTCATCTCACGCTGGCAAGCCGCTCCGGCGTCCTTGCGCCGGAACTCGCCGGCGAAGTCGCGAGCTGGCAGGCGCAGACCGGCGCCGAAGTGCGCGCGGTGGCGTGCGATGTCACCGACGCGGGCGCGCTCGACGCGTTGCTCGCGGATATCGCGCAACGCGGCACGCCGCTCAAAGGCGTGCTGCACTCGGCGATGGTCATCGACGATGGTCTCGTGCGCAATCTCGACGACGAGCGTTTTACCGCGGTGCTCGCGCCGAAGGTTGCCGGCGCGTGGAATCTGCATCGCGCGACGCTCGGCATGAAACTCGATTGCTTCGTGCTCTATTCGTCGGCGACGACCTTCCTCGGCAATCCGGGACAATCGAGTTACGTGGCGGCGAACAGCTTCCTCGAAGCGCTGGTCGCGCAGCGTCGCGCAGCCGGTTTGCCGGGGACCTGCATGGCGTGGGGGCCGCTCGACGACGTCGGTTTCCTCGCGCGCAATGCGGGGACGCGTGAAGCATTGCAGGCGCGTATTGGCGGCGTGTCGATCACGTCGGCTGAAGCGCTCGCGGCACTCGAACGCGCGCTGGTCGGCATGACCGCGGGCGAGGCCGTGGTGCGGCTCGACTGGCAGGCGCTCGCGCTGGGCATGCCGGCGGCGCGTGCGCATCGCTATGCCGAACTGCACGCGCGCGGCAGCCATGAACCGGCGCGTCAGGGCAGCGTGCAGATGCGTGAACAGATCGCGGGTATGCCGCTCGCCGATGCGTTGCGTCTGGTCGAGGAAACGCTGCAGGCGCAGATTGCACGAATCCTGCACATGTCGCCGGAAAAAATCGAAACCGGTCGCTCGATTCTCGACATGGGCATGGATTCGTTGATGGGCATGGAGCTCGGGATGGCGGTCGAGGAGCGCTTCGAGGTCAAGTTGTCGATCATGACGATGGCCGAAGGCGCGACCGTGCATTCGCTCGCGCAACGGATCGTCGAATCGATCCAGACGCACGGCGAGACCGCCGAGCCGGGAAGCGGCGCGGCGCAGATGGCCGGGCAAGTTGCGGCGGTTGCCGCGCAGCATGCGCTCGACGTTGGCACGCATGCGCTGGCCGACGTGGCCGATGCGTTATCGGCGCAGAGCGCCGTGCCGGAGCTGCTCTGATGCACGCGCCCGCAGGCTGGAGCCACCGGGAGGGAACGCTCGCGCGCGAGCTCGTGCTGAGTGGTCATGGGCTGCACACCGGCCGCCGCGTGAACGTGCGCGTTTTGCCTGGCACGTCGAACAGTCCACGAAGCATCGTGTTTCGACGCGTGCAGCAGGGCAAGGTGCTCGCCGAATTCGCAGTGAGCCCGGCATGGCGGCGCGCTCAGCCGCTGTGCACGATGCTGGAGTCGGCCGGGGGCGTGCGCGTGCGCACGGTCGAGCACCTGCTCGCGTCGTTGCTGGCGTGTGAAATCGATCGCGCGACGGTCGAGCTGGACGCCGAGGAAGTGCCGATTCTCGACGGCAGCGCGCAACCTTGGCTCGACGCCATTCGCGCGTGCGGACGAGTCGAGTTGCCTGAGGCGAAGCGTTTCATTCGCGTACTGCGTCCCGTCGAAATCGTGGACGACGCGGGCACGCGCGACGAACGCAGCCTGTCGGTCGAACCCGCGTCCGCCTATGAAATGACCGTGCGCAATGACCTGAAAGGCTTTGGCGAATTGCGCTGGGATGGCGCGCTAACGCCGGCGAGTTTTGCCGGCGAGATTGCGCCGTCGCGTTCGTATGGGCGCGTCAAATGGGCGATTCCCGCGATTCTCGCCGGTTACGTGCGCGGCATGCCGATTCTGCGCGGCGCGCGGTTGTCCTGTACCGCGGCGATCGTTGGCAATCGCGTGCTGGGCGGCATGCGCGTACCCGACGAATTCGTCCGGCACCGGGTACTCGATCTGGTCGGTGACATGGCAATGGCCGGTGCGCCGTTGCTCGGCCGCGTACGCGCGCTGCGGCCAAGCCATGAAATGAACTACCGGCTCGTTGCCGCGCTGCTCGCCGATTGCGATGCGTGGGAATGGGCCGAATTCGCGAGCTGAACGGGCTCGCACACGGGATGAGCGAAACACTATGGGACTGGGCGATCACCTTCGTCAGCAACTCGCCGCGAAGGCATTGAAGCGGCAACTGGAACGCGTGTCCAAAGAAGCGGATACGCCGGGCGTGCCGCTCCCGGCCGCAGGTGCCGGCGCAGCGCGGGATGCCGCGCGCGCCGAACTGTGCCGCTTCGAAAGCATGCCTGGTTATCAGCAGGTCGAAATATTGCGCCAGATGGGCGACACGCTGCGGGTGCAGTCGCCTTTCTTCCGCGTGCACGAAGGCGTGGCGGGGGCGACGACGCGGATCGGCGGGGTCGAGTATCTGAACTACGCGAACTATAACTACCTCGGAATGGCCGGCGATCCGCGCGTCTGCGAGCGCGCGAAAGAGGCGATCGACCGCTATGGCACGTCGGCATCGGCAAGTCGCATGGTGGCGGGAGAGCGCCCGGTGCAGCGCGAGCTGGAAGCCGCGCTCGCGACGTTTTACGAGGTCGACGACTGTGTCGTGTTCGTCAGCGGTCATGCAACCAACGTGACGGTGATCGGCTCGCTGTTCGGCCCGGGCGATCTGATCGTGCACGATTCTCTCGCGCACAACAGCATCGTGCAGGGCGCGCAGTTGAGCGGCGCGAAACGACTGAGCTTTCCGCACAACGACTGGCAAGCGCTCGATGCGCTGCTCGCGCGCGTGCGGCACGATTACAGGCGCGTCCTGATCGCGATCGAGGGCCTCTACAGCATGGATGGCGATATCCCCGAGCTCGCGCAGTTCGTCGATATCAAGCGCCGGCATGCGGCGTTTCTGATGGTCGATGAAGCGCATTCGCTCGGCGTGCTGGGCGAGCGGGGCAAAGGCGTGCGCGAGCATTGCGATGTCGCAAGCGGCGACGTCGACATCTGGATGGGCACGCTGAGCAAGACGCTGGCCGGCTGCGGCGGGTTCATCGCCGGTTCGCAGGCATTGATCGACATCCTGCGGCATCTCGCGCCGGGCTTTCTGTACAGCGTGGGTCTCGCTCCCGCGTTGGCGGCGGCGGCACTCGCGGCGCTCGAATGCATGGCCGCGGAACCCGAGCGGGTGACGCGACTGCGCGCACGCGGGCAGCAGTTTCTCGACGAAGCGCGCGCTGCGGGATTCGATACCGGCAAGAGCGCGGGATATGCGGTTATTCCGATCATTACCGGCAGCACGCTGAAAGCCGCGCAATGGGCCAACGCGATGTTCGCGGACGGCATCAACGTGCAGCCGATTTTCTATCCGGCGGTCGAGGAAAAAGCGGCGCGTCTGCGATTTTTCATCTGCTCGACGCACGAGCCGGAGCAGATCAGCCGGACCATTGCGGCACTTAAACGTCTGCCTCGCTGACGCCACCACAACAACACTTATCTCACCATGTACGCCGTAGAACCCGCAAGCGCGAGTGCATTTCTTTGCGACAACGAACCGGTCTCGCTGCGCTTTCGCTCCGCGCGCGCGGAAGACGCGAAAGCGTGCGCGCCGTTGATTTTCGCGTCGGGTGTGCGCGAATTCAGCTTCTTTCTCGGCGAACCGGCCGATACGTGCGTCGCATTTCTGGCCTTTGCGTTCGCGTCGAAATCCGGACGCTTTTCGCATCGGCGTCATCGTGTGGCCGTACATTCGGACGATCGGCCGCTCGCGGTGCTGG
The DNA here is from genome assembly GCF_011752995.1 of Burkholderia sp. Ax-1724. Lineage (GTDB taxonomy): Bacteria > Pseudomonadota > Gammaproteobacteria > Burkholderiales > Burkholderiaceae > Paraburkholderia. The sequence goes on along the minus strand of NZ_VWWL01000032.1, from coordinate 22,405 downwards.
CGCTGCATGATGGGCGTGGCACGTGGCTCGACGATCCGCATGCCGCACTGATGCTGCTGCGGTTTTTCGGCGTGCGCCGCACGCTCCGGATGCTGTTGCGCGGGCTCGTTCTGGAAAGCGAGTTGCCGGCGCCGAAGTCGTCGCAAACGCTGATCGCGCATTGCGCGACGTTCGAGCCGATGCGTGGTACGGGGGTGTTCAGCGCGCTATTTGCCGATGCCATGCGCACGGAGGCGACGGCCGCGCAAGGACGTGGCGCCGCGAGCAGCGAAAGCCGGCGGCAGATCGTGCTCGACGTGCTGGTCAGCAATACGCGCGCCTACGATTTATACCGGCGCCTCGGCTTTGTCGAGTTGCCGCGCCGTGCTCCGGTTTCGCAGCGCCTGCCACGTGAGCTGGAATCGGTTCGGCTGGAGTGGGCCGGCAAGGATTGATGAGGGTTCCGTGCGAGGCAGACACGGACGTTACGATGCAGTCGATTCACGAAAACATACAAGGAATGAAATCATGCATATCCATCCAGTGATTCTTTGCGGCGGCAGCGGCACGCGGCTGTGGCCGATGTCGCGTGGGGGATATCCGAAGCAGTATCTGAAGCTGACCGGGGAGCATACGCTGGTTCAGCAAACCGCACTGCGATTGGGCGGCATTGCCGATATCGTCACGCCTATCGTCGTCACGAACAACGAGCAACGCTTTCTCGTGGCCGAACAATTGCGTCAGGTCGACGTGACCTCGTCGGCAATCGTGCTCGAACCCGTGAGCCGCAATACCGCGCCGGCGATTGCCGCCGCGGCGCTGCTCGCGCTGCGTGACGGGCCGGACGCGTTGCTGCTCGTGCTACCGTCCGATCATGTGATCGCCGGTGAGGCGGCCTTCGTCAAGGCGGCGGAAGCCGCGGCGCATATCGCGAAAGACGGACGTCTCGTTACGTTCGGTATTACGCCAACCGAGCCGCATACCGGCTATGGCTACATTCGCGCCGGCGCGCCGCTGATCGACGACGCAGCGGTGTTCGCGGTCGACTCGTTCGTCGAAAAGCCCGACGCTGCCACCGCGCAGCGTTTTATCGACGATGGCCGCTATTACTGGAACAGCGGCATGTTCATGCTGAAGGCGTCCACGTATCTGGAAGAACTGCGGCGCTATGAACCCGACATCGCGCGGCAGGCTGAGCTTTCGCTGCAGGCCGCGCAGCAGGATAGCGATTTCGTGCGGCTGGATGCCGGCGCGTTTGCGGCATGCCCGAATATTTCCGTCGACCACGCCGTGATGGAGAAGACCGACCGCGCGGCCGTGGTCGCGGTTGCCGACCTCGGCTGGAACGATATCGGTTCGTGGACCGCGCTGGCCGATATCGCCGCGCTTGACGCGCAGAACAACGCACTGATCGGCGACGTGCTGACAGATTCAGTGAGCAATTCGTATATTCGCGCCGAGCATCGGCTGGTGGCCGCGATCGGTCTGGAGAACATCGTCATCGTCGAGACCGCGGATGCCGTGCTGGTGGCGCATCGCGACAAGGCGCAGGAGGTGAAGAAGATCGTCGCGCAACTGAACGAGATGGGGCGCCACGAGTCGGTCACGCATCGCCGGGTGGTGCGGCCATGGGGTTCCTATGAGGGCATCGACAACGGCGATCGTTTCCAGGTCAAGCGCATTATTGTCAGCCCGGGGGCGCAACTGAGTCTGCAGATGCATCATCATCGCGCGGAACATTGGATCGTCGTCAAGGGTACTGCGCTCGTCACGAATGGCGACAAGGAAATCATCCTGACCGAGAACCAGTCGACCTACATCCCGCTCGGCGTCACGCACCGGCTGATGAACCCCGGCAAGATTCCGCTCGAACTGATCGAGGTGCAGTCGGGCGCTTATCTTGGCGAGGATGATATCGTACGGTTTGAAGATACTTACGGGCGTGTGGCAAAGGCTTGATGCCGGCCCAACGAACTTTGTCGAACTGCCGAGGCGCAAGCCACGCTCGCCGCGTCTGCCAATGGCATTGGAATCGGTGCGCATGCGCTTCGAAACGCGTGAATGATTTCGGGCAGTAGACGTGCCTGAAGTTTCACGGCAGGCAAACGCCGTTGATGCTTTCTTCATGAAGTGAGCGTGGCATATCAGGAAGGGCAGGGTTATGGATATACTGATAAAGAAAATCTGCACGCTTATCCATCGCTCAGCCCCTCGCTCTATCTCCCGGAGAATGCATGTCCCAGTCCAACCCGGTCGACTACACCGACGCATCGCCTGAAGTCAAAGCCGTCTACGACGACATCAAGCAGATGCGCCAGGTCGACGACGTGAACAACTTCTGGAAGTACATCGCTCAACATCCGCCGACGCTCGCGCGCACGTGGGACAGTCTGAAGGAGGTCATGGCGCCCGGCACGCTTGATCCGCTCGTCAAGGAGCTGTTGTACGTCGCGGTCAGTGTGACCAATAACTGTGGCTACTGCGTCGCGAGTCACACGGCGGCAGCGCGTCGCGCAGGCATGACCGACGAGATGTTCGGCGAACTGCTCGCGATCGTCGGCATGGCCAACGAAACCAATCGGCTCGCGGTCGGCTATCGTGTGCCGATCGATCCGGCCTTCGAATAAGCGTGTGAAGCGCACGCGGCGGCCGGTTCACGCGAGACGGGCCGCAGCGATTGCGTTGCTGCGCGCGCCAGTACTACGCGCGGTGTTCGCAGTGGCGCTCACAATGGCACGGTGTGCCCCGGCTGTGGGTAGCAAATCGGAGTACGGACCGGCCCGCAGCCGGGATGTCCTGGCGGGCAGGGGTTCCAGTGCGGCGGGACGCGCATCGGCGGCGGCTCGTTGTGACACCAGTTGGGCTCTGCGCGTTTAAAGCATGCGTTGCCGCCGCGTACGGTTTGCGCGCCGGCGCGGTCGGGTTCGTCGCAGCGCGACAGGTCGCCAGGGATGAGACTCGTCATGAGTCGAACCGCCAACACTTCAACATATCAGCAAACCACCAAACCAGCCGATCACCCGCGGACCCACTCCGCCAGCAATCCGGGCAACTCGGCCATATCCGTGAACACCCGCACGACCCCCGCGCCATGCAACGCGGTTGCGCTGCTATGCGCCAGGTGCGACGGGCAGTAACCAAACACCGTCGCACCCGCCGCGACTCCGGCAGTCGCACCCGTCACCGTATCCTCGATCACCGCGCAGCGTTGCGGGTCCACGCCGAGCGCTGCGGCCGCCGCGAGATACACGTCGGGAAACGGCTTGCTGCGCGGCATCTCGTGACCGCTGAAGATGCGCCCTTCGAAGCAGTCGAGCATGCCGGCCTTTGCGAGCTGCAACTCGACCTTGACGCGGTCCGCACCCGAGGCGACCGCAATGCGTCCATCGAGCGTTTCATGGAGCGAACGCACCACCGCGCCCGCGCCGGCGATCGCCTGTAATTCGTCGTCGAGTGCCGCGTTGCGCCGCGCGCGGAACTGCATGAGCCAGTCGGTGGTGATCGCGAAGCCGGTGCGTGCCTCGATCAGCGGGGCTTCGTCCTTGACGGCCTTGCCGACGAAAATGCGCATCGTCTCTTCGACGCTCAGGTGCCAGCCAAGCTCGCCGAGCATCTCGGTGAGCACGCGGTTCGTGATGGGTTCGGAGTCGACGAGCACGCCGTCGCAATCGAAGAGCACGGCATCGAAGGGGAAATCGGCCATCGGGCAGTGTAGGGAAAAGAGTCGCTGAAGCGGCAAGGATACCGTACCGGCCATTTCCCGCGAATCGGGCGACGGATTTCTCCCGCCACCGCGTTCAAGCAGAAACGGCGCCGTTTTCAGGCTCCGGCTCTTTCTGGTCCTTTGGGGAGAAACCGACATGACCTCGAATCGCATCGCCCGCCTACTGGGCTCCACGCTCGCCGCCGCGTTGTGCTGTGCCGCCACGCTGACGGCCGCGCCCGCCAGCGCCGAAATCATCATCGCGCCGATGGCGCCGCCGCCACCGCGCGTCGAAGTCGTTCCCGCGCCGCGGGCGGGCTATGTATGGGATCAGGGCCACTGGCACTGGCGGTACGGCCGTTACGTGTGGGCGCCGGGGTACTGGCGGCCGGTTCGCGTCGGCTATCACTGGGTGCCCGGGCATTGGGTGCAGCGTGGTCCGAACTGGCGCTGGGTCGAGGGGCATTGGGCCTGAGCATTGGACTTGAGTCTTGCGGCTGTGTCACCGCTTCCCATAACGTGCTGCGCGTTTGTCGACGCGAAGCCTCATTCAGTCACTGAGGCAGGTTTGCCATGAAAATACTCGTGATGATTGTGCTGGCGGTCTCGCTCGCCGGCTGTGTGGTGTACCCGGCGCGGCCGGCTTATTACCGGCCGGGGATCGTCGTATATTGACCGGGTTGACGGAACAGCACGCGGCGCATGAAGCGGTACAAGGCGTGGTACCAGGCGCAGTACAAGGCGCGGCGCAACGAGCGAAGGAGCGGCGGCGAGTGAACGATCTTCATGCAGTGAGACGGTCCGTGCCAACCCGCGTCATGTCGCGCTGGAGCGCCGCGCCTTGAGCGAAGCCCCACCCGATCCCGACGCCGAGCTGATCGCCCAGATCGGCCGCGAGGAGCCCGGCGCGGTTCGCTCGCTCGTCGCGCGCAAGCTGCCGCGGCTGCTTGCGCTCGCCACGCGCATGCTCGGCGATCGCATGGAAGCGGAGGATGTCGCGCAGGAGGTGTTCGTGCGAATCTGGAAGCAGGCGGCGCGCTGGCGCGAGGGCGAAGCGAAATTCGACACATGGATGCATCGCGTCGCGCTCAATCTCTGCTACGACCGTCTGCGCGGCCGGCGCGAAGACCCGAACGACGAACTGCCCGACATGGCCGATCCCGCCGCGCCGCCCGAGGCTCGGCTCGAGGCGCGAGCCGAGAGCGAGCGGGTTCGCGCGGCGCTTGCCGCGTTGCCGGCACGCCAGCGCGAGGCGCTCGTGCTGACCTACTACCAGGAAATGTCGAACCTCGACGCGGCCGCCCTGATGGGCGTCAGCGTCGATGCGCTGGAAAGTCTGCTGGCCCGCGCGCGCCGCAATCTGCGCACTCAACTGGCCGGCGGCAGTGGCCTTGGCAAGGACAAGTCATGACACCCGAAAGATTTCATCAGATCGTCGAAGCCTACGGCGCCGATGCGCGCCGCTGGCCGCCGCACGAACGCGCGGCGGCGCAGGCATGGGCGCGCTCGCATCGCGTTGAGGCCGATGCCGCGCTCGCGCAGGCGGCCGGCATCGACGCGTGGCTTGCCGCCGACAAGGTCGAGCCGCCGAGCCTTGAGCTACAGCGGCGCATCGTCGAGCGCACGCCCGTGCGCCGGCTGTTCGCGCGCGGGCGCTGGTGGTGGTCCGGCGCGGCGGTCGCCGGAGTCGGGCTGCTCGGCGGCGTGGCCGGCGCATTGGCGATGTCGTTCTTCGTGCTGACCGAAAACGCGCCGGCCGTGCACGAATCCTCTTATCTGACTTCGAGCTTCGGCGGCACGTCCGCCGATTGGAGCGGCGAATGAACGGGCGGTCGTGGAAGTTTGCCCTGCTGGGCTCGTTCGTACTCAACGTGTTTCTGCTCGGCGCAATTGCGGGCGGCGCGTATCAATGGTTCGCGACGCACGGCGTCAAGCGGCCGGCGGCCGCGCAGCAGCGCGCGGCGCTGCGTTTTGCCGCCGAGCCGCTGTCGGCAGCGCAGCAGCGGGCCTTTATCGAAGGACTGCAAAACGCGCGCCGCGAAGGGCGGCCTTATGCGCGCGAGGGCCGCGAGGGGCGTCGCGAGGTGCTGCGTCTGCTGGCCGAGCCGCAGTTCGATCGCGCGGCGCTCGATGCCGCGCTCGCGCGTACGCGCGCGGCCGACAGCAAACTGCGCGCGATGGTGGAAGCGAGCGTCGCGGATTTCGCGGAGACGCTGTCGCCCACGGAGCGGATCGAGTTCGCCGATAGCCTCAGGTGGCGTGGCGAGTGGCGCGGAGCGCAGCCTGCGCCGAACGCGAAACAGCAGGCGAATGCGCAGCATCAGGCGAACTCGCCGGCGAGTGTGCCGGCCAATCCCGCGCCTGCCGACGCTGCATCGGACGACTAAAAAACGCGGATGGCCGCGACGGATTGCGGCGCTTCGAGCGTTTAACGGACATGCAAAGCCATCCAATGCCGATGAGGATCGCATGGCCAACTCACCGAACCTCAATGCCGCGGCGCTCGCGCTGAACCGCTTCGGTCTCGGCGCGCGTGCCGACGACACGCCGCCCGCCGATCCGAAAGGCTGGCTGCTCGCCCAGTTCGAGCAGTATCAGCCGAGACCTACTGCGTGGGCGAGCCAGCCCGATTCGTTGGCGCTGTCGGCGGAACTCGTGCAACTGCGCATGCGGATCAATCAGCCGGCAAAGCGCGACGCGGGCGAGGGGCCTCCTGTCGCCGGTCATGCCGGCAATTTCGCGGACAACCGCGCGGCCACTGAGGCAATCGATAACGCGAACAGGCGTGCGGCCAATGCCGGCGGCAGCAACGCAGGCTATCGCGCGCCAACGAACCAGGCCACGAATCAGGCCATGGCCCCAGCCGCCAGCCAGAGCGCAGCCCAAACCACCCGTGCCCAGACCGCGAAAGAAGCCGAACGCAAGGCACTGCGCGTCGAAATACTCGACCTGTACCGCTCATCCGTGAATGCGCGTGTAGCGAGCGCATTGACCACGCCGACGCCCTTCATCGAACGGCTCGTGCATTTCTGGGCGAACCATTTTGCGGTATCGACGGAGAAGCCCGGTGTCGCCGTGCTGGCCGGTTCGTTCGAGGCGGAAGCGATCCGCCCGCATGTGCTCGGCCGTTTCGAGGACATGCTGGTAGCCGTCGAGCGTCATCCGGCGATGCAACTGTTTCTCGACCAGACCCGCTCGGTCGGACCGGACAGCACGGCCGCGCTGCGCGCCGCGCAACGCAACCCGGAAAACCGGCGCGGACTCAACGAGAATCTCGCGCGCGAGGTCATGGAACTGCATACGCTCGGCGTGCGCAGCGGCTACAGCCAGGACGACGTGACCGAGTTCGCCCGCGCGCTGACCGGCTGGAGCCTCGCCGGCAATCCGCCCAAAGCGGGCGCGAATATCGCGGGCAATATCGATGCGGGCCGCCGCGTGCTCGCGCAGAACGCCGAACCCGGCAGCTTCGTGTTTCGTCCGGCGCTGCACGAGCCCGGCACGCGCACGATCATGGGCCGCCGCTACGACGAGCCAGGCGAGCAGCAGGCACTCGCGATCCTGCACGACCTCGCGAATTCGCCGGCCACCGCAAAGCATATCGGCATGAAGCTCGCCCGCCATTTCGTCGCCGACAATCCGCCGTCCGGCGTCAGCGAGCGTCTTGCCGACGCGTTCGAGCGCAGCGGCGGCGATCTGCCAAGCGTCTATCACGCGCTGATCGAGACGCCCGAGGCCTGGGCGCCGCAGGCGGTGAAGTTCAAGACGCCGTGGGAGTGGGCCATTTCGTCGATGCGCGGACTCGGCTGGCAGAACCTCGGCAATCAGCAGAGCGCGCCGATTTTCACCCAGCTCGGCCAACCCGTGTGGCGCCCCGGTTCACCCGCGGGCTACGACGATATCGCCGCAAGCTGGGCCGCGCCCGATGCGCTCGTGCGCCGCGTCGAAGTCGCGCAACGTTTCGCGGCGCGCGTGGGCGACCGGCTCGATGCGCGCGCGCTCGGACAGACGCTGCTGGCCGGCACGCTCAGCGAGCCGACGGCCACGGCCGTATCGCGCGCCGAAAGCGCATCGACGGCGATCGCGCTGTTGCTCGTGTCGCCCGATTTCCAACGGAGATGAATGCCATGCTGTCACGCCGCCAGTTTCTCGGTGTCGCCGCTGCCGGTGCGGGCGCGATGCTCGTCTCGCCGCATATCGCGTTCGCGCACGTCGCGACCGAGCGCCGTTTCGTGTTCGTGATCCAGCGCGGCGCGGCCGACGGCCTGAACATCGTCGTGCCGTACGCCGAGCCTGCCTACGCGACGTTGCGCGGCGCGCTCGCGATCGACACGTCGAATGCGCCGCGTCTGGACGGCACCTTCGCGCTGCATCCGGCGCTCGCGCAGGTGGCGAAAATGTACGCGGACCGCGAGGCGCTGTTCGTGCACGCGGTGGCCTCACCGTATCGCGACCGCTCGCATTTCGACGGACAGAACGTGCTCGAAACCGGCGGCACATCGCCGTATCAGGTGAAGGACGGCTGGCTCAACCGGCTCGCCGCGCAATTGCCGGCGACGCGCGAAACCGCGATCGCGTTCGCGCCGACCGTGCCGATGGCATTGCGCGGCGCGGCGGCGGTCACGTCCTATGCGCCGTCGGCGCTGCCGCAGGCGCCCGACGATCTGCTCATGCGCGTCTCGCAGCTTTACGAGCAGGATGCGCAGTTGCGCCCACTCTGGGAGTCGGCGATGGCCGCGCGCGGTCTTGCCGGCGACGCGGGCGCGCGTCAGGACCCCGCGAGCCTCGGCAAGCTCGCGGCGAGTTTTCTGTCGCGCGACGACGGTCCGCGCATCGCGATGATCGAAACCGGCGGCTGGGACACGCATAGCGCGCAGAACGCGCGCCTCGCGAATCAGTTGAAAGCGCTCGATACGATGCTTGCCGCGCTGCGCGATGGCATGGGGCCGTCATGGAGCAAGACCACGGTGCTGGTCGCGACCGAATTCGGCCGGACCGCCGCCGCGAACGGCACCGGCGGCACCGATCACGGCACGGGCTCGGTCGCGATGCTGCTGGGCGGTTCGGTGGAAGGCGGCCGCGTGATCGCGGACTGGCCGGGGCTCGCGCCGCATCAGTTGTACGAGGCGCGCGATCTGAAGCCGACCGCGTCGCTCGATGCGTTGATTGCCGGCGCGGCGAGCGAGAGTCTTGGGCTCGATGCGCAGCGCACCGCGGCCGCGCTGTTCGGGCGCACGGTTGCGGCGCGGCCGGTGAGCGGCGTGGTGCGGGCCTGATGCATTAATGCTGGATGTTGGGTGCTTGATGCAATACCGGCAGGAGTCGCTGTGCTTATCCGGCCAGAAATCAAGTCGTCCGGAATATCCTGCGTGCCGGCTCTGCAATGAACCCGCAACGAACGAATGGCTTGGCATGTCGATCGCAACCGCGAGCATCCAGTCACAATGGGCTTGCTTCGCCCTGCGAAAAATAAATCAGCGTGCCGGTCTCGCGGCACAGGCACTCGCGGCCACCGCATGCGATGCATGCACCGACCGCTCGCCCACGCGATGATAACGGCGGCCGTAGTAGATCAGCGCATCGCCGTCGGCCCGTGTGTGCGCGGCCTTCACCGCGCAGAAGAACACCGTGTGCGTGCCGACTTCGGTGATCGATTCGATCTCGCAGTCGAGCGACGCGAGCGCGTCCCGCAACACCGGCGCGCCGGTCGCGAGGTGTTCCCATTGCGCGGCGGCGAAGCGTTCTCCGATGGCGAGCGCGCTCGTCGCGAAGTGCGCCGCGAGCGCCTGGTGTTCCGCGCTCAGCACGTTCACGCAGAGCCTGCCGTTCTCGCGAAACGCCGCATTGTTGCGGCTGCCGCGATTGATGCAGACGAGCAGGGTAGGCGGCTCGTCGGTCACGCCGCAGACGGCCGAGGCGGTGCAGCCCGCGAGGCCGGCCGCGCCGTCGCTCGTGATGATGTTGACGGCCGCGCCAAGACCGGCCATGGCGTCGCGGAACGTGCTCTTGTCAAGCATGGGTGCCTCTTCTGAAAATTCTGTAGCTGCACGGGATGTGCCGCTGGCGGTGCGGGTGGTGCGGTTCATGCCGACGGTAGGCGTGCTGCGAGTCGCGCGCCTCATGCGTTCGGCTTGCGCGACACTGGCACCGATGCCAACTCCGTCGCCACAAACCACAAACTTCGCGGACCCGCCCGCATCCCGGTGTCAGCTTCGCGCATCGTCATGCCGGCGCCGCCGCGCATGCCGGCGAACGAAACTGCGCCGCCGTATGGCGCTCCGGCAGACGCGCATGCCCGAACAGCTTGTCGCGCAACGTGCCGTCGCGATACGCGCGCTTGTAGGCGCCGCGCTCCTGCAACAGCGGCACGACCAGCTCGATGAAATCGTCGAAGCATTCGGGCACGACGGTGCGCGACAGGTTGAAACCGTCCACGCCGGTTTCCTCGGTCCATGCAATCAGTTCGTTCGCGATCTTTTCCGCCGAGCCGACGAGCGGCGGCTGGCGGCTGCCGAGCACCATCTGTTCGAGCAGTTTGCGCTTGGTCCATTGCGGGCCGGCCGCGCGCGTCATCGCCTCGACGTTCGAGACGATCGCCTGGCTCTTGCCCGTTTCGATCGGCTCGTCGAGGTCGTAGCGCGTGAAGTCGATGCCGAGCGATGCGGCCGCATGCACGAGCGCGGCCTCGGAACTCACGTAGCGCCGGTACTCCGCGTACTTCTCCTCGGCTTCGCGATCGGTGCGGCCCGCGATCACGGTCTGGCCGAGCAGCACCTTGATGTCGTCGGCGCGGCGGCCGCCCGCGACCGCGTGCGCGCGAATGTCGTCGACGATCGCCTTGACCGCCGGCTTCGCCTGGCCGTTGACGAACACGCATTCCGCGTGCGCCGCCGCGAACTGCTTGCCGCGCGCCGACGAGCCCGCCTGATACAGCACCGGCGTGCGTTGCGGCGACGGCTCGGCGAGATGCATCGCATCGACGCGATACTGCTTGCCGTGGTGATGGATCACGTGGACCTTCGAGGCGTTCGCATAGACGCCGCGCGCCTTGTCGCGCAGCACGGCGTCGTCTTCCCAGCTGCACTCCCAGAGCTTGTAGACGAGCTCCATGTATTCGTCGGCGAGATCGTAGCGGTCGTCGTGCGCCATCTGGCCGGTCAGGCCGATCGCGCGCGAGGCGCTGTCGAGATAGCCGGTCACGATGTTCCAGCCGACCCGGCCGCGCGTCAGATGATCGAGCGTCGACATGCGGCGCGCGAACAGATAGGGCTGCTCGACCGACAGATTCGACGTGACGCCGAACGACAGATGCCGCGTGACGGCGGCCATGGCCGGAATCAGCAGCGTCGGATCGTTGACGGGCACCTGCACCGCGCCGCGGATCGCCGCGTCGGGATTGCCGCCGTAGACGTCGTAGACGCCCGCCACGTCCGCGAAAAAGATGCCGTCGAACAGGCCCGCTTCGAGCTTGCGCGCGTAGTCGGTCCAGTATTGCAGGTCCGTATAGCGCGCGGACTGATCGCGCGGATGGGTCCACAGCCCTTGCTGGATGTGGCCGACGCAGTTCATGTCAAACGCGTTGAGAACGATTTCCTTCAGCATGGCGTGTTCCGGCTGGCAGAGGTGGACGAAGGCGGGCAACGGTTCGAGCGGGGTTCGACGCGTCGATGGTTCCGCGGGGCTGTGCCGGATCGGCGCAGGGCTTCGAATCGTGTTTAACGGTATCCGTTCGTTGAATATAGTGGACGAAAAAATACTATGCAAGACATTCCGCGCGGCGATGTTGCAGGCTTGCCGCGCGATGTCGATATCGCATTGAGAGGGGCGTGGTGTCGTGCCGAGAGTGTGGCTCGCCCGACGCCGTGCCTGCCCGGTCGAGTCAGCGGGCCGCCCGCTGGCCGGCTTCTCGTGGTGCGCTCAGGGAGGATGGCTGTCAGCGCCTGCCGGTCGCGCCTACGCATCGATATAATTTTGCGGAACTCACTTTGCCGCGACGACCCTGCCATGTCCGAATCTTCCGCCATCGATCTGACTCAGGCGATTTCCGCGCGCGTAAAGACCGAGCGCGAGGCGCGCAACTGGTCGCTCAGCGAACTGGCGGAGCGCTCGGGCGTGTCGAAGGCGATGATCAGCAAGATCGAGCGCGGCGAGGCGAGCCCCACGGCGACCGTGCTCGGACGATTGTCGGGCGCGTTTGGTTTGACCCTGTCGACCTTGCTCGCACTCGCCGAGCAGACCGGCGAGCGGCTCGTGCGCCATGCCGATCAGGCGCTCTGGCAAGACCCCGAAACCGGCTATACGCGGCGGCGCGTTTCGCCGCCCACCGGCGGCGTGCTCGAATTGCTCGAGATCGAATTGCCGGCAGGCGTGCGCGTGCCTTATCCATCGGATGCGTTCGTGTTCCAGCATCAGCAGATCTGGGTGACGCAAGGCGTGCTGACGTTTCGCGAGGGTTCGCAGACATACCGGCTCGAAGCGGGCGATTGCCTGCAACTGGGCGCGCCGGTGGAGTGCGAGTTCTTCAATGCCGGCGACGAGACGTGCCGCTATGTGGTGGGGCTCGTGCGGCGCTGAGCGGTCTGGGCAACGGATCGGGAAGCCATAGAGGCGGCTGTGCGGCGAGCCGCTGGCGCCATCTCGACGACGCCAGCGAAATACCTGAATTCCCGTTGCTGCCATCGTCTCGCGAAAATTCGACGGGTGGCGGCAACGGGCGTTGCGAAAGCAACGTCATGCATCCATTCGCACATTGTCCAGGCTGACCGTTTCGCTCTGCTTGACCGGCTTCGGCTGCCCCAGCATGCTCGCCCATCCCTTGGCCAGAAAGTCGGTGGTGTTATTGATCGCGTCGACAATCTTTCTCCCGGCGGGCTGGGTAAGCGCCAGTCTGGGATGCTCGATCGCCCTCAATTCGTCTTCGGTAATTTCGATGCTGCGGCCAGGGTCATCGCTTTTGATGCGCTGGATTGCCTTGTCGACGATCAGGCTAATCATCTGGCGGTTTTTCTCGGTATCGGTCGTCATCCATTTCCCCATTCCCAGATGATTGGCAGTCAATATGTTGGTACCGAGACTCAGGATCTCCGTCGGCGTATTGAGCATGATCGAGGCGATTTTCTGCACGGAATCGCTGACCAGTCCCAGCCGGGCCGGAATGTCGACCGGCAGGAAGCCGGCCGCGAAACTCAGCACGGAGCCGATACCCATCGAGTTCACCGCCATCCCCCAGCCGGGTGCCGCTTCCAGCGCGGACTTCGTCTCGGCCCGGATGTGTGTCCGTAGCGCGGCCTTCGCTTCCGGCGTGCTCGCCGCCTCGGTATGGTTCGCTGCCGGGGCGGGGAAAAAGCCCTCGTTCATCTTTTGCGTCACGCCGGCCGCCATCTCATCGTGTGCGTTGGCAATTTCGAGCGGCACCATGGCACCGGAAGTGGATGCCGCCACCTGGTTCGTCAACGCCTGAACGGGCAACATGGCGATCGAACTGTTCAGCGCGGCCGCGTTGTTCGGAATGGACCCCACCGCCGCAATGCTTCCCGCGCCCGCCGAATCCTTGAGGTCGTCGAGCAATTTCTCGACGGACTCCGGCAGGAGCGGTTCGCCCTGAAACGTGCCGAGCAGTCGTTTGACGATGAGCGAGTCGACCGTCTCCGTGACCAGCGGCGTGACCGAGTTCGTCAACACGTCGACGAATTGCGTGACCGGATGCGTCTCTCCGTACGCGCGGGCCGCAACGGCCACCAGTGCCTTCCACGCCACGGCGTCGAGCGCATAGGTAAGGCCGCCGCTCATCGCCAGGCTGGCAAACATGGCGATGCCGATTTCCTTGGTGAATGCCTTCTGGTTGATGACCGAGTTGATAGATTGAGCCCCGAGGCGCCCACGCAATTCGAGCGTCGCCGGGTCCGCTTCGTTCAGGCAGTGTTCGACCAGTTTCTTCAAGGGCGCGTGATCGGATTCGACCTCGTAACGGATGTCCTGCAGGAACTTGAATGGATGGGGGCCCTCTGCCGGTGCGGTGTCAGCCGACGCCCGATTCCCGTCCAGGGTAGCAAGCGGCAGATCTCCCGGGGATTCTCCACCGTCGTGCGACGCCGCGATGGCCTCGCCGGAGCGGGCCGCCTCGTCCGACGCTTCTGAGGTGGCCGGATTCAGGCGCGCGTCGGCGCCGAAGCCCTGCACGCCTTTCCTGATGGCCTGGCGGGTCGCATAAGCCGTCAGATTGATGTCGGCGTCGACTTGCTTCCCGTCTTCCATCGTCAGCCCGTGCACCTTGCAACCGTGCTCGAATGCGGCTGTCCTGGCAAAAATGGCGGCGTCCAGCGGAAGGCCCAGCCGGCAACCGGCCGCAGGCAATCGCAGCTCATCGAATTGTGCGGAGTGCTTGGCCTGCACGAAGCGCAAAATCGCTTCGACGGCTTTGTCGGTACAGCGCATCTGACCCGCCGCATCGCGGGTCACGGTCCCGGAGAAAGCCGTCGGCAATGGATACTCGCCTTTCGACATCAGCGCCGCGGCCTGCTTGAGGTAATCGGCTTTTGCCGCCTGGTGCTGCTCAAGCAGGCCAGGGACGCCTTCGCGAAGGATCTCCAACAACTCTTGTGTTCGTTGCTTGCGTGCCTGTATTACCTGAAAGCCCTTATGCCACCTCGTGCGGGCCGGCGATGTGCTGCCGGCGACACCGGTCGCTGTGCTTTCATGGGGCGCTGCGCCTTTGACGGATGCACGTTTTTGCAGACCCTCGAAGCGGGAACCCTGATTCGTGGTCGGAGTGCGCGTGGAGGGTTGCTTCGTCGAGTGTGCGGAAGGACGGTCATCCGCTGGCAAATCAACGACAGTGGAGACTTGGGTGGAGTTGCTGCTGGAAACCTTGGACATAGATATCAGCCTTGCCTTAACGTTCGATGCGCTCGTCTTGTTCTCGCCGGGCATCCTGGTTTCGCCGATGTGCCCGGCGAGCACGGAAAAGTAAAGTTTGATGATGTGGCAAATGGTCGAGCGCAAGCGACGAAACACGAAGAAATTGCCTTCGAATGCGAAGCAGTGCTGATCTGCTGGGGGGCGTGCGGTGTCGTCGAGCGAGCGGTCTGGGTAGCCGGATTGGATCGCTACAGACGCGGACGCGCGGCGAGCAACCGGTCCCATATCGATGGCGGTAGCGAAATGCTTGAATTCCCGTCGCTGCCATCGCCCCGCGAAAATTCGACGGATGGCGGCAGAGTGCGGGGCGGCGAATAAGGCGCGAGAGAATATCGCACGCCCGTCGACCAGAAAAGATCGGGAACCGACGTACTGAAAGTGCGCTGTGCCAGCAGCTTGCCGCTTTTCGCATCGAAGAGCCGGCCAGCATATTGCGGGCTTTCGCTACGAGCCGGAACCCATCGCAACAGACAAAGCTCGGCGCATATACGCCCCATCGGGCGGCGCGGATATCCGGCACTCGCGTCCATGCGGAGTAGGGTCGAACAGGCTCAGGTAAAGCCCGGCGCTGATCCCGATCAGCAGCGCAATACGCGTGAATGGGCGAGTCATAGGTCGAGCGCGATGGGTGGGAAAACGGGAACGAAGAAGCGCGTCGCGAGGCATGAGCCGTGATTCCATCAGCGAGAGAAGCGGGCCAACCCGAACGTCGCCTCGCGCGGCCATTCTTCACGAGCAAGGTCGCGGTATGAATTGGAGAATTCCGAAAAGCGATGCCGCTGAAAAGGGCATGCCGCCTATCGAGCGCGGTTCGCGCGCGAATCTCCGTAGGCCGGACCCTGGTGCCGCCCGGCCTGTTTGCTGGACTATAATTCCGCATCCCGGATCAGCCCTTCGATCCATCCCACGGTTCATGCCTCATGCAGCCGCTTCGCGGGAGCCTCGTTCCTCTTGAGCAAAATCGACCACAACCCGGACGATCGTCCCACCGATAACCCCGGCATCGGCGATGCGGCATCGGCGAAGGCACCGGCCACGCTTGCGATGCGTACCGCGCACGAAGCGCACAAGGACGACCGGCACTTCGTCACGGCACTCGCGCGCGGGCTCGAAGTGCTTGCGTGTTTCCGCTCCGGCGACCGGTCGCTCAGCAATCAGGAACTGGCGCAGCGCTGCAGGCTGCCGAAGTCGACGGTCTCGCGCCTGACCCATACGCTCACGCTGCTCGGCTATCTGATCCATCTGAAGGAGAGCGGCAAGTACCGGCTCGGCACGGCATCGCTCGCGCTCGGCAGTGCGATGCTCGCGCGTCTCGACGTGCGCAAGATCGCGCGGCCCATCATGCAGGAACTCGCCGACGTGTCCGGTGCGACCGTTTCGCTTGGCACGCGCGACCGGCTCTCGATGATCTACGTCGAAAATTGCCGCGGCTCGGTCGCGCTCACGCTGACGCTCGAAGTCGGTTCGCGTATTCCGGTCGCGACCTCGGCGATAGGGCGCGCGTGGCTCGCGGCGATTCCCGAGCACGACCGCCTCAGTTTCATGGAGCAGGTGCGCGAGCTCGATCACGTCGCATGGCCGAAGACGCGGCGCGGCATCGAGAAGGCGCTCGACGATTACCGCACGCTCGGCGTGACGACTTCGTTCGGCGACTGGCAGAAGGACGTCAACGGCATTGCGCGCGCGTTCCAGCCGGGCGGCGAGTTGCCGACCATGGCGATCAACGTCGGCGGCCCGGCCTTCAAGCTCTCGAAAGAATTTCTGCTCGAACAGGTCAGGCCGCGTCTGATCGACGTGGTAACGCAGCTCGAAATCGCACTGTCGCATTGAGCGGCGGCGCGTTCCGGTTTTGGTTTCGAGCGGCGTCGAGCGTTTGGGGTTCAGCGTTTAGTGTTAGCGCAGGGCGTTTAGAACCACCGCGGCGACATGCTGAACGTCGTGTCGTCGAGATCGCGCAGCGGTGCCAGCATTGCCGTCACGCGCGGCAATTCCCACCGGAAGAACCACCGGCACGCATGCAGCTTGCCGCGATAGAAGTCCTGATCCGCCGCGTCGTTGGCCTTCGGCAACGCGGCATGCGCGACGAGCGCCTGCCTGAGCCACGTCCACGCCAGCACGATATGGCCGAATGCTTCGAGGAATGCATTGGCGTTCGCAAGCGCACGGTCGGTTTCGCTCGCGAGCGCGGGCAGCAGAGCATCGAGCGTGCCGCTCAGCGCGTGCCACGCGTCGTTGAGCGCTTCGGCGTATGCGTGTAGCGGCGCATGCTCGCTCGCTGCGTCGATCGTGCGTTGCAACTCGCGCGCGAAGAGCTTTAGCGCGGCGCCCTGTTTCATCGTGACCTTGCGGCCGAGCAGGTCGATCGCCTGAATGCCGTGCGTGCCCTCGTGAATCATGTTCAGGCGATTGTCGCGATAGAACTGCTCGACCGAATACTCGCGCGTATAGCCGTAGCCGCCGTGAATCTGGATCGCGAGGCTGTTCGCTTCGAGACACCATTGCGACGGCCACGACTTCACGACCGGCGTCAGCAGGTCGAGCAGCAGTGCCGCTTCGGTGCGCGCGGTGTCGCTCTCGCCGGTGTTCTGTTCGTCGACGAGACGCGCCGCGTACAGGCATAGCGCATACGCACCTTCCACATAGGCCTTTTGCGCAAGCAGCATGCGCCGCACGTCCGCGTGTTCGATCAGCGGCAATGGCGGATCGAGCGGATTCTTGTTGGTCGGATGACGTCCTTGCGGCCGCTCGCGCGCATAGTCGAGCGACGCGAGATAGCCGCGATAGCCGAGCATCACGGCGCCGAGGCCGACGCCGATGCGCGCCTCGTTCATCATATGGAACATATACACGAGCCCGTGATGCGGCTCGCCGACCAGCTCGCCGATGCATTCACCATGCTCGCCGAACGACAGCATGGTCGAGGTCGTGCCGCGCCAGCCCATCTTGTGAATCAGGCCCGCGAGTGCGACGTCGTTGCGCGCGCCGAGGCTGCCGTCGTCGTTGACGCGAAACTTCGGCACTGTGAACAGCGAAATGCCCTTGACGCCGGGCGGCCCGCCCGCAATGCGCGCCAGCACGAGATGCACGATGTTCTCGCTCAGCGCGTGATCGCCGCCCGAAATGAAAATCTTGTTGCCGCGAATCGACCAGGTGCCGTCCGCATTCGGCGTCGCGGTGGTGGCGAGATCGGACAGGCTCGAACCGGCCTGCGGCTCGGTCAGCGCCATCGTGCCGAACGCGCGGCCTTCGAGCAGCGCGCGCAGGTACTTGCGCTTTTGCTGTGCCGAGCCGAAGCGTTCGATCACGTTCGCATTCGCGCTCGTCAGCATGGCGTACGACGAGGTCGCGATGTTGGCGCTCTTGAACAGCGACAGGCACGCAAACGAAATCGTCGCCGGCAGTTGCATGCCGCCCAGTTCGTAGTCTTTGCTTGCGGCGAGAAAGCCGGTGCCGCGCAAGGCGTCGAGCGCATCTTTTACTGCGCCGGGCAGCGTCACGCGTTGGCCGTCGAACTGCGGTTCGTGCTCGTCGGAAAGCCGGTTGTGCGGCGCGAATTTTTCGACGGCTACCGCATGCGCGGTGTCGAGCGCGGCATTGAAGGTCTCGCGGCTGTGGTCCGCATGGCGGGCGCGCCGCGTCAGCGTCCCGGCTTCGAGCACTTCGAACAGCTGGAAATCCAGATCCCGCGTGTTGATGATTTGCGCGTCTTGCATTGCTGAAAACCCATCCTGAGGTAAGCCGCTATGTGGAACGGTTACGAAGCGCGGCGCAAAACACGCGAGCGCACAGCGCGGCCGATGCGGCCTGGATCGTTTGAAGAACGCGGTATGCGGGTAAGTCCCGAGGAACCACGCGGCGGCAATGCGAGTCAGTTTATAACGAAAAAGAATGATCGTGCTTTTATTTACACGGTGAATTTCGACACGTATGATGGTCGGGAAATTATGGAATAGCAATCTGCATTGCAGAACAACTGAAGGAGTGTCGCGATGTCGGTGAAAGACCTGTTTCAACTCGATGGCAAGGTGGCATTGATTACCGGCGGCTCGCGCGGACTCGGTCTGCAAATGGCCGAGGCGCTCGGCGAGATGGGCTGCCGTGTCGCGATCACCGCGCGCAAGGCCGAGGAACTCGCCGAGGCGCGAGAACATCTGCAAGGCCGCGGCATCGAGGCGAGGGCCATCGTCAACGACCTGCAGCGCTTCGAAGGCATTCCGGCCCTCGTCGACGAAGTGATGAGCGCGCATGGCCGCATCGACATTCTCATCAACAACGCGGGGGCGACCTGGGGCGCGCCCGCCGAAGCGTATCCCGACGAAGCGTGGCACAAGGTCATGAACCTGAACGTCAACGCGCCGTTCTTTCTCGCGCGCGAAGTCGGCAAGCGCAGCATGATTCCGCAGCGTGCGGGCAAGATCATCAACGTCGCATCGGTCGCGGGCCTGAAGGGCTCGCCGCCGGGCATGAACACGATTGCCTACAACACCTCGAAGGCCGCGGCGATCAACTTCACGCGCGCGCTCGCGGCGGAATGGGGCAAGTACAACATCAACGTCAACGCGATCTGTCCGGGCTTTTTCCCGTCGAAGATGTCGGCCGGGTTGCTCGACCAGCTCGAAGACTCGATCGTCGCGCGCACGCCGTTGCAGCGCCTCGGCGGTGACGAGGACCTGAAGGGCCCGGTCGTGTTTCTCGCGAGCGAAGCGTCGCGCCATGTCACGGGCCAGTATCTCGCGGTGGATGGCGGCTCGATCATCGTCTGATTCGGGGCAGCGTAGCGGCAGGCAGCGCGGGCGAAGCTTCTCGCGGGAGCAACAACATGGAGACGTTGCATGAACTTCGAGTACCCGGACAAGGTCCGCGATCTGCAAAAGCGTTTGAACGCGTTCATGGACGAATACGTCTATCCGGCTGAAGTGGTTTTCGAAGCGCAGGTGGACGCCGCGCGCGAGTCGGGTTCGCAGAAAGAATAAAACCGGAGACGTGTATGAACGAACGCCATTACCCGCATTGGCCGCCGCAAGTGCCGCGGCATCTGACGTTGCCGCACACCAATCTTTTCTACAACGCCGAAGTATCGGCGGCGCGTTTTCCCGACAAGCCCTTCATCATTTACTACGGCACGCCGGTCACGTTCGCGCAGTTCAAGGACGAAGCCGAGCGCGTCGCGGGCTTTTTGCAGCACGAGTGCCGCGTAAAGGCTGGCGATCGCGTGCTGCTCTATATGCAGAACAGTCCGCAGTGGATCATCGCGTACTACGGCATTCTGCGCGCGAACGCGGTCGTGGTGCCGGTCAATCCGATGAACATGGGCGACGAGCTTGCCCATTACGTCGAGGATAGCGACGCGGCCACGATCATCGTGCCGCAGTGTCTCTTCAGGCACGTCGAACCGCTGATCGGCAAGCAGCCGGGGCAGGGGCTCGAACACGTGATCGTCGCGACGTATGGCGATTATCTGCAGCGTCCGTCGCCGGTCGCGGTACCCGAGTTCGTTGCCGCGCCGCGCGGGAGGTTCGATCGCGACGGCGTCACCGCGTGGTCGGATGTGCTCGCGAGAAACATCGCGCCCGGTCCGCTCACGGCCGGCCCCGACGACCTCTGCGTGATGCCGTATACGTCGGGCACCACCGGCCGGCCGAAGGGCTGCATGCATACGCATCGCAGCGTGATGAGCACGCTGCTCGGCGGCTGCGTGTGGTTTTCGTCGGCGGCCGATGGCGTGCATCTGTCGGTGCTGCCGTTCTTTCACGTGACCGGCATGCAGGGCGGCATGAACAGCGTGGTGTTCGCGGGCGCGACGATCGTCGTGCTGTCGCGCTGGGACCGCGATGCCGCCGCGCTCTGCATGCAGAAATATCGCATCAGCGCCTGGCAGTCGATCTCGACGATGATGGTCGATTTTCTCTCGAATCCGCGGCTCGGCGACTACGATCTCTCGAGCCTGTCCGGCACGCGCGGCGGCGGCGCGGCAATGCCCGACGCGATTGCGAAGAAGCTGAAGATGCTGACCGGGCTCGACTATGTCGAGGGCTACGGCATGTCCGAGACGATTGCCGGCACGCATATCAATCCGCCGCATCGTCCGAAGCCGCAATGTCTCGGCATTCCGGTGTTCGACGTCGATTCGCGCGTGATCGATCCGGCTACGCTGCAGGAGTTGCCGCAAGGCGAGACCGGCGAGATCGTCGTCAACGCGCCGCAAGTGATGCAGGGCTACTGGCGCAATCCGAAGGCGACCGCGGAGGCGTTCGTCGAACTCGACGGCAAGCGTTTTCTGCGTACCGGCGACCTCGGCCATATCGACGAGGACGGCTATTTCTTCATGACCGACCGGCTCAAACGCATGATCAACGCGTCGGGCTACAAGGTTTGGCCGGCCGAGGTCGAAGCGCTGATGTACCGGCATCCGGCGATTCACGAAGTGTGCGTGATCGGCGTGAAGGACGAGAAGCGCGGCGAGACGGTCAAGGCACTCGTCGTGCCCGACTTGGCCCATGCGGGCACGATCAGCGCGCAGGAGATCATCGACTGGGCGCACGGGCAGATGGCGGCCTACAAGGCGCCGCGTATCGTCGAATTCGTCGCATCGCTGCCGAAATCGGGCAGCGGCAAGATTCTGTGGCGCAAGTTGCAGGAAGAGGACGAGGCGCGCACGGCGGCTCAAGCCAATGCGCAAACGAGTGCAGGGGACGTGGCGTAATGAATGGGCTCGAACTGTTCTTTGGTATTGCCGGCATGTCGTACTCGGCAATCCTGTAATCGATAGCAATCCGAACAGGGCGATGTGTGAACCAATTTGCGGACAAGGTTGCGGTCGTCACTGGCGCGGGCTCGGGTTTCGGCCGCGAGTTCGCGCGGCACGACGCTCGGCATGCGGCTTGTGCGCGCGACGTGCAGCAGGACGCGCTCGCTTCGGTCAAAGAGATCGCCGTTCAATCAGATGTGGTGGAGGTCGTGGTAAGCGAGTCACGCTTATTGAGCCACGGCTCGCAGTTTGGCCATGTGGCAATTATTGTCGATAACAAAGTTTATTCTCGGGCACACGAAAAATACTTTACCACTGACCGGAATGACTATCTTTATCGGAACTCGTATCGCAACAGCGTCGGCTATGTAATTCGTGTGTCGTCTGACGAAAAACAAACAATCAAAACTGAATTGGAGCGAAGAGTTAGGATTTTCACGTTAGATCCAAAATCGCACGAATACAGTTTTCTCGATAATAGTTGTTCAAGCAATGTTGCCGACGTACTGGGTACGGTTGGTATTGTCGCTTACGATCCCCGTTGGTCGGCGTTCGAGATGATTAGCCCCGCCGATATCGTGACTGGGTTGAACCACTCAAAAAGAGTGGCCCGAAAAATTGAATACCCGAGAGCGCGATGAAGAGGCTTGCCGTCGCGGCCTTTCTGACTCTCATCGGTTGTGAGAACCATACGGGTGAAACATGGCGTGTTCAGAAAGAAATGCCGGTCTATCGATCTCCGGATGGGGACACGCAAGAGGAGATTTTTCGGCTTGCTCCTGGCGACGTTTGTTATCCAGGGCGAGTAGTCGTTGAAAAGGTCTTCCAATATACGGCTGTTCATTGTCCTCCTAAAGGAGATGGTTGGGTTGCCGACAACTATTTCGACAAGAGTAGGTGATCCACTTATCATCAACACGATGAGTCAGGAACGGGGAGTGTCAGAATTTCCGTGTTCAAGGCGGGTTGAAATTCACACGGATGGTCGAACGAATCGATCCTCATAAAGAATCGCGAACTGGTTCATGGCCGACTTCCAATCATGAGCGGCGCGTCCCCAG
>NZ_VWWL01000031.1 GCF_011752995.1 Burkholderia sp. Ax-1724 | reverse complement strand
CGACATTCGCAATCTGCAGCTTGAACACGACCTGTTGAAGAAGGCGAATGAACTCCTAAAAAAAGACCTGGGCGTCGACCTGCCACTCCTGAGCAACCGGGAGAAGACGACGCTGGTTGACGCCCTGGGCACCAGAGTATATTCCGGCGAGTTCCGGAGAAGTACGGAAACCCGCGACAGCACAAGGCTTCGCGGGTTTTTTGTTTCCTGCGTGGTGCGGCGAAGTGCTGGGACAGCCAGCAAAATTGGTGGTATTTTTGGTGGTATCTGCTGAATTTTTGCTGTGTACTGCAGGAGATACCACCATGCCGCTCACCGACACACAGGTGCGGACCGCCCGCTACAACCCAGAGGGCGCTGGCAATCGGTTGTCCGATGGTGGTCGCATGTACCTCCAACTGGACAAGTCGGGCGCCAAATATTGGCGGATGAATTACCGGTTCGCGGGCAAGGATAAAACGCTCGCTCTCGGCGTTTATCCGGATGTGTCGTTGGCTGCTGCACGAAAGAAGCGCGACGAGGTGCGTGCGAGCCTAGCTGCAGGCATGGACCCAAGCGCGGCAAAAAAGGCTGATAAGCGTGCAGTCCGACTCGCAGCAGGCAATACGTTTGAAGCGGTTGCATTGGCATGGATGGAAGAACGTAAGTCCAACATAGAACCTCGGCAGCATGAGAACACGCTCGCGCGTTTCAAGAACGATGCGTTCCCGTGGCTAGGCAAACGTCCCATTTCCGAGATTGATGCTCCAGAGATTCTTGAGGCACTGAAACGTGTCGATAGCCGCGGCGCGCGCTATACCGCCCATCGCTTGCGCGGAGAAATTAGCCGCGTCTTTCGATACGCGATCAAAGAGAGCTTCTGCAAGTCGGACCCAGCCCGTGATCTTGTTGGGGCTATTCCACCCGCGCAAACAACCCACTTCGCGTCGATCATTGAACCGGACAAAGTAGGCGAAATGCTGCGCGCGTTCGATGGCTTCAGGGGCACGTTTCCGGTTTTCTGTGCGCTCAGACTTGCTCCGATGCTGTTCGTCCGGCCTGGCGAGCTTCGTAAGGCAGAATGGAGCCACATAAATCTCGACCGCGCCGAATGGCGCTATGCCGTGACGAAAACTGATACGGCTCATCTTGTACCACTCGCTGCCCAAGCCGTCGCTATCTTGCGGGAACTCAAGGCATTGACCGGCAATGGTTTATACGTGTTCCCGGGCGCGCGCGATCGCAAGCGTCCAATGAGTGAAGCCACAATCAACGCAGTGTTGCGTCGCTTGGGGTACGACACACGTACGGAAATCACCGGCCACGGCTTTCGCGCGATGGCACGAACGATCCTGCATGAAGAGCTTGAGCATAAACCGGAGGTGATCGAGCATCAGCTCGCGCATGCGGTGCCTGATAACTTGGGTTCCGCCTACAATCGCACGAAGTTCATTAGGGAACGTCGAACGATGATGCAGGAGTGGGCAGATTATCTTGAACGGCTGAAGACCAGCAAGGTTGCGGCGGATGGTTGATTGAACAAGTAGGTGTGTACGAGATATCCGTCCGCCTGTTGGCGACCAACTTCACGACGTGGTTGCTGACTCTTGTCGATCCCCCGAAGGGATGGTGTCACTCGCGCGGCGGATCTCGGACCGTTACGCGGGCGATAGAGCCGAAACCAATTCGCTGTATATCGGAGAGTGCCGTCGCGACAAAAGTCTTCCATATCAAACGGAAGGAACGTCTTTCACGGCAACTGCATATCTGAGTCGGCGCGTGACGTACCTTTCCCTTCGCATTTCAAAATACGAAGGAGTGGCCGATTGATTGCTGCGAACGAATCGATAACTCCGTCAAAGACGAAGTCCAGCGCACAGCCATAGTCTTGATGCTGGCCAGCCGTGTCGAAACTGAGTTCCTTTAGTCTCTGGATGTTCGCGTCGACGTCACAGGAGTCCTCTATCCGACGGCCGTTATTAAAACTGAGAGGGGCCAGTCGCTAGTTCCGTTTTGCCTAATCGTGGCTGACGAAATCGAGATCAAGCATGTGTTGATTGATTCGGCCGTCGTGCGCGTACACCAGAACATCGTCGTACTGTTCAGCTTTTCTAGCGGTGTTCCTTGAGGAATAAGGGTTTGGTGTCAATATGCTGCTCCGAAAAGCGCACCAGCTACAGATCTGGGCACACCTGAGAATGGGCTGTGGCCATTGGTGGCTGCTCGGAGCCCCTTGGCTTCGACGGACGCGAGGGACATCATAGGACTGGCGAGCACATCGGTCACACCGGACGTCGGTGGAGTGCCCGAGATTTTCATCTTCTTATCCTTAAGGCGACGTGTACGTGCACGAGCTAGTTACGTTTGGCATGTCCCTATAAATTTTGATGTGGAACTCGTTTTCCTCGTCGCGCCACGAAACTGTACAGCCATCCTGAGTCCACTTATCAGAGATCAACGCAAATCGGCATAGCCTAACATTTGTATTATGAATACTCGATAAGCCATTGGCTCACCCTATTTGGCAGATGAATATGTGCAAACTAAGCTGAAGATTCGTACGTCGCGAGGCTTTTCTTTCCGAAAGCTTTCGATCATGGCAAACGTAACATGCGAAGTCGGGTTTCTTTGCCCTAAGTGCAGTGCTCCAATGGAAGACGGTTGGGAACTCCTCGCTGCGGGTGAAATTCACTGTCTCACTTGTCAGTGTTGTGGTTCTGTATTCAACGGCTTGATCGTGGAATGTGATGCATGCGGGGCCGAGGACTTTGTCACTAGCACGTCAGCCATCGACCCCGAGATGATTCGCTGCTCCTCGTGCGGTCATCGTAATCATCGTGGTGGAGTCGATGATGAAGAGCCTTGTTTATGAGCGCGGGCTCGTCGTCGGTGGGGAACAGATTGTGCTCAGTCTTTTCCGAACCTCACTAGGCTTTACTCTTGAGCGACGATTAATTGAAAGGGATCAAACGGTATTCGTCCAGGTGCTTCCGATCATGACGCTGAACGATGTGCAACGATTTTCCGCTGCAGACGTCTACTCAAAAGAACTCGTTCCGTTGTATTACGAAGTTCGTCGCCATCTCGTAGAAATTCACACGCTCGAGTAGCTGACGAGCGCGCGGGGATCAAGGGTCAAGAAATGACTACCCAACATGCATCCCCTGCATTAACTGTTCTTTTTGAAAAACTCACCAATGCCAACGGGGACTGTGAATTGGCGGATTGCGTCAGATCCATAGTCAACGAACTTGGCGGTGAGTCATATGTCTTCGCAGTCCTTTCTCCAAGGGCGACAACGGCGAGTCGTCCTACCCATCGATTCCTCATCGGCTGCAGTCCCGAGTGGTGCCAGATGTATAACGCCAACAAGTGGTACATGACCGATCCGTTTCTGGAGTATGCGCGAAGTAACACAGCACCGATCACTGGGTCGGAGATCGTGGTCGAAACACAGGGACAACGCGAAATGCTTGCGGCCGCAAGTGAAAATGGTTTCAGAAGTGGGATCGTCATACCAGTTCACACGAGTGTTGTAGATCGTCTCGGTGTCTTGTATGTCGGTTCAAATGATAGTCAGGCAGCAGGGGAAAAGAGGCTTACTGCGCATCGAATGTACTTCAGGGCACTTGCGTCGGAGCTACTGGATTGGTTCATCCGAATGGTAAAAAGCGAAGTGGTTGATGGGTACGGAATTACCGAAATGGATCTGCGCATAATTGGCTACCTGAGGACTGGTTTTGCTGCCGCAGATATCGCTCGTGAGATGGGGGTGTCCATTCAGACTGTCTATGGAAACTATAAAAGAATAAAAGATAAGGTCGGAGTTTCTCATATCTCGGAAGCGGTTAAATTCGCTGAGGCAAATGATCTCTTGGCGTAACTCTGGCAGAGCATTCTGGCTCTCATTAACTCTGCCGATGGCCGCTGGAGTCTTGTTCATCGTCAGTTGGCCATGGGTTTTCGTGATGGTTGTGCTATTTGTTGTTCCCGTACTAGATGCAGTGATAGGCCGAGGCATTGCGGGTGAAGGGCAGGTTATGGAGAAAAAAGATGAGGTCCAGGTGCCGCTCTGGTTCGTGTTTGCTTGGATCGTAGTGATAGGAATCGGTGCATGCCGCTCGTCTACGGCGTCCTGGATGGATCTTATTGGCTTCGCCGTGGCGAGTGGAATATTAAGCTCAACAGCAATGGCGCACCTTCATGAGCTTGCACATCGCTCCAGCTCACTTTGGAGGGAGGTTAGTGACATCGGATTCGTGATCGCTGGTTATCCGCATTATCGAACGGCACACCAGTTACACCATCAACATGTAGGAAATCAGCGGTTCGGCTCGACGGCGTCAGTGGGAACGTCGGTCTGGCGCCATGTTGGTTGTTCTTATACCGCAGCCTTGATCTCTTCATTTTCGAGGCATTCATATCGTGACGGTAAAGTGCCACGCCATCTCTTTCGAAATGTACTTTTCTCCTTACTGATGTTGATTTCTGCAGTGTTCCTGAAAACGCGCATCGCAATGTTTTACGTTGGCTACGTCATTGTGAGTGTCTTTGTCGTCGAAGCAGTAGGGTACATGCAGCACTACGGATTTGATCGCCATGCTTGCCGAGCCACAATTACGGCTTGGGACGTGGACTTCTGGCTGTCGAACCGCCTGCTTATCAATAACGGATTTCATAACGCTCACCATCGCCACAGCGGGGACCCATTTATGAGGCTCACTGCGCAAAGCATCACTTTGCCCGGTGGCTACTTCCAGATGCTCTGGCTAACTCTTTTTCCGTCACTCTGGTTTTCGGTAATGAATCGGCGGACTGAGATATTACTGAGACGGCAGCGACGTCGGTGTCTCACTCTCAGAAATCAGATATTTTGCGATAGTTGCAAGATACGTTGAATCGAGTGTCTTAAGTTGGATTCCAGTGGAGCATCCAGTGTGCGAGTAATTCTTCCTCGTGGAACGTGAGTATGCTGGGTCGTAGTAGTCGAGCATGATACTCTCGAAGAGCGCATCGATTTCATTGCACTCAGCTAGCGACATCCATTTTTGTAACGTTACACGGCTGACGAGGGATTTCAGATGGCTTAGTTGTATGACCAAACCCTTCGGATCCTTTTCGAAGTGAGGATACTCGCGACGCCACATCGCTATTCTTTCGGGCATCGGGGTTTGGACGGAAAACAAGCGTCCTTCATGCATTTTATTGAACAGTGCAGTGGGTAGTTGAACATGTCCAATCCGTTTGCTTTCACTTTCAATCCATACGGGTTTTTCCGGTGTTAAGCGATATAGTTCGGCAAGCAGCATGCTATCGAATAGCTTTTGAGTGGGTTGTGGCCGTCCCGGAATCGCGCCGATAATCGAGCCTCGGTGTGATGCTATATCTTCCAGATCAATGACTTGGGATCCTGCTTTCCTTAAAGCGGTCAGCAAGCGAGTCTTACCGCATCCTGTAGGACCGGAAAGCACGTTGAACTGTAAATTTGCCGGGATTTCTTCGAGAGTTTGACGTACCCAGTTCCTATACCCTTTCCACCCCTTCGGCAGTCGTTCGACTTTGTAGCCGATTGTTTCCAGAGTGTCGGCCCAGAGCTTGCTGCGCTTTCCACCCCGAAAGCAGTAAACCAGAATCGAGCTTCGTCGGCTTGTCTGGAAATACGGAAGTTCAAGATGCCGCGCGATGTTTTTCAGGGAATACGCGACGCCGATCTGATACGCCCGCATGGGATCCGTTCGATGTGTGGTACCGACTTCTGCATACTCATCGTCGAAGACAACGGGAAGATTGATCGCGCCAGGCAAATGGTCTTCAGCAAACTCGCGAGGGCTCCGTGCGTCGATGACCAGATCAAACTTCTTCAGAGTATCCACGTCGTACATAGCTTGCTCCTGCTATCACGTTGAAGGTGAAAAGTCAATACGAACCGGCGTTGTACCGATGTTGCGCTCAGCGGATTAGACTTTTTCCCAGAGCACCTTCCTGCGGTCGGCGCTGCCGGTCGCGTTGCATTGGCCTGCTCTCGGACCTTTCATGGAGCTGCGATTTCCAGCTTCAGGATACGCCGTATGAAGCAGGGCGTCGGAAGTATTGAATGAAGCGATAGAGCAGGCGGCTAGGGTTGGTAGTCGTGGTCGAGATCTGAATCAGCTCAATGGGTGACGCGAGCATCCTGTGATGATTGGCGGAAAGTAACGGAGAGAGAGCCGAGGCGAAAAGCTGTAGGCGATGAGGACGGTCATGGATCACTCACAGCGCGCATGTCAGCTGCCAGGAACTCGCGACAATAGCGTCGCAGCACCTATTGTTAATCCATTGCAGCGGCGAATCGATCGGGCTGAGGCTGATATCCGCCGACTCACGGAGCAGTTGAAGGGGAAGGAACGTCAACTGAGCGATATGGGAAAGGCACTTTTGCGCACAGTGACCGTGCATCATGCGATCGAGGAGCGGCAGGAGACGGAGCTTGAGTCTTTGCGTGCGATGGCCCCAGCATGGAGAACTTGTCGATGTGCATTCGAGGGCTACGTGGGGAATTCTGATGGAGTCGCAGTTTATCTGCCATTCATGACTGAGACTCTGTCTGGAATGTTTGATGTCATGCAGGATTTCTGGTCCGACTATGACGAGAACAATCCGCCCAAGTCGTCAGTGGTTGCCCGGGCGATAGACGAACGACTGAATTTGAAGTCCCAGTCCGATGGTGAGGCGTCTCGTAGTGCACAGACCTATGCGTCGGCGATTCGACCCGACTGGCTGAAGGAAACTGACAGCCGGCACCATATGCGATCGCGGTCCTGACGGGGTGTTCTGACGGTAAGACGGAATTGCCCGTCCGGGCTTCCTGTTGCTTGAATCGGATCTGCGCCGGACCGATCCGGACCAAGCCAGGAGGGTGAGAATCATGTCGGACTCAATACGCGTAGCGGGCGCGATCCTGCGCCGCAAACAGGTCGAACAGGTTGTTGGGCTTTCTCGCACAACTATTTATCAGCGCATCAAGGATGGTACTTTTCCGAAGCCGGTTTCTCTAGGCGGCCGAATGGTCGGCTGGCGTGCCTCGGATATCGAACTGTTCCTGGTCGATCCGGCTGGATATCGGGTATCGTCCGGCAAGCTTGGCGGGGAGCTCGATGATGACTGACGCATCCCGTGTATCGCTGGAATCCCGTCTGGATAATTGGGCTAATGCATCACGCGGCCCGCACGATCCGATTGACGCGGCGAAGATCGAGACAGCATGGCGATGTCTCGATCCACGTCACAAGGAGTTGCTTCGCATGGTGTTCCTATGGCATGCCGATCGTGAGGTCGTGTGTCGCCGACTCAAGATTCCGCGCTATCCGCGCAGTCGTTACGACCTGATGCTCGCTTCAGCCAAGCAGGCGCTCGCTTACCTGCTGGAGAAGGAGTACTCAAAGTAGGAGATTGCTACCGACGCACTGCCGCTGGCGGTTCGGTCGCGCGTTGGGACGATAACACTGCCCCAACGGCTTCGATCAAGGTGTTTTGAGGGGGGCAGAAGTGCGAGCGCCGTGTTGATCGCGTTCAACAGCAAGCGACGATGACATAGAGCTTGGTCCGCTGGAATGTCCCGGAGTTGTCCCTGTAACTCGGGACACGCGTACGCCGTTGGTTGATGGCACCGCAGCGGCCTGAACTCGAGAGGCGAGCTGTATTTTAGGGCTGTATGCGGGTGGCGCTCATATCATTGTTCAAACGCGATAGCCAGATGCAAGAGTGCCGTTGGTGCGTCGGGCTTGTGCATATAGGCGACGTAATTATGTTCCATCGTCTTCACGAACGATCCTGCCATGCCATTACTCTGCGGCGAACGCACCGGTGCGGTCAGCGGCTCAAGTCCCAGTTCACGGGCGAAGCTGCGCGTGCGGTGGTCGATGTAGGCCGAGCCGTTGTCCGACAGCCATTTGATGGGCTGCGTAGCCTGAGTGGTGCCGAAGCGCTGTTCGACGGCTAGAGTCGCTCCACGTTCCATGAAGCGCTCACAGGCAATCCTTTCGAACGCTGGATGCATATACGTCTTGTCCAGCGATGGAATAGTCGTCGCCGATTGTTCGGATTGGTCATATAGGCCGTGACCCAGTTCCACGCCAATCGCTGAGCGCGAGGTGATGTATGTAATTTCCCCCTATGTTTGTGCGAGCGAAGGTGGCCATTGAGTGCCGACGGGGTCGAAGGCGGCACGTAAGAAGCGGTCGCATCCGGGCGAGAGACCGGTCACTGGCGTCGACGTTGAGCCTGTGGTTAGCTAAGCTTACCGACGGACGAAGAAAAACGGACTGTACGCGTCAGAGGCAACGGCGCAAAGTACACGCATAACGACGGCTACAAGCTTACTCACTTTGGAGGCAACTTGCATCAAAAGTCCTCCTCAATTTTGACTTGCAGCAACGTGTTGCGGTCGTCTTACTCGAATCGTCTGCACATCGCGGCGCTTTCAAAGACCTGCACTTCGATGGAAAGGTGCTCAAAGCCACTAAGTCAGCTTTGGTCGACCTACGAGGAGGAAGGGTGCTGCCGCGCCGACGCTCAAACACCGCCCGACGTTCGTCTCGCTCAATTCAGTGTGCCTATTGCTCTGAATTGGAAAATGCCCGGATTTGTAGTGATGTAACACGCAGGCAATGACCAGCGTGTGGATTTGACGGAGACACTATTAATGGCTAACAACGTGAATTCTGGCGCGAGACTTGATCGGCTCCCGCTCGGGGCTTTCCATGCGCGCGTCTTATGGCTGGTCGGGATGGGCATGTTTTTCGACTCATTCGACAATACCTTGTCGAGTTCAGTGCTCGCCGCGATGCTCCACAGTGGCTGGTCTACCTTGCACCTGAATTCACTCTTTATGTCGGCGACCTTTACCGGGCTCACAATTGGGGCGGGGCTTGCCGGTTGGCTGAGCGATCGCTTCGGGCGGCGGTTCGCGTATCAATTTAATCTCGCAATCTTCGGTGGAATGGCGCTTCTTTCTGCCTTCGCTCCGTCCATGCCGTGGCTTATCGCGTTCCGCTTTGTTATGGGTCTTGGCATGGGTGCCGAGTACGTGATGGGTTACGGACTTGTTATTGAGTTTGTGCCGCCCGCCCACCGTGGTAAATATCTGGGTCTTCTTGCGTTGATCGGTGGGTCGGGCGTCTTCATCACCTCTGTGGTGGCCACGATTGTGATTCCGTGGGTGGGCTGGCGTCCAATGTTTGTGATTGGTGGCATCGGTACGTTGTGGGTTTGGTGGATGCGTCGTCACTTACCCGAATCGCCTCGGTGGTTGGAGCGCGTCGGCCGCAATGCGGAGGCAGAAGAGATCCTTCGAGCCATCGAGAAGGAGGCCGGCGTCACTGAACCGCTTCCTGTCGGACGGCAGTCACCGGCAAAAGAGCCACATTGGGTGCCGATTTCCGCACTATTCTCGCGGACTGTGATCCGGCGAACCATGCTGGCCATCGTCGTCAACGTCATCTGCCTGTTTGGTTCATATAGTCTTACGGGATGGATGCCAACTTTCTTTGTCAAGCAGGGTATGAGTGTTACCCATTCCCTTGGCTTTAATGCTGCCATGATGGGTGGCTGGATTGCGGGGCCACTGTTTCTCGCGTACATCTCTGACCGTATTGGTCGGCGCACAGCAATTATGTTGTTCGGCGCGGTGTGCGCGTGTCTCGGGACAATCTATCCGTTCCTGAGCTCTTCGATCGCGATCGTTCTTTGCGGCTTCTTGCTGGTTTCGGCAGTCGCAATCTTTTTGACGTTAGGCCTCGGTACGACTCCAGAGCTGTTCCCGACCGAATATCGATTCCGTGGCGGTGGCGTTGCTCAAATGATCGGTCGACTGGGCCTGATCGGTTCACCGTTCATTGTGCTGGCGCTCTTCAATCGATTTGGCATCACGGGCGTCGTTGGCGCCATCGCAGGGGCTTATCTATTTGTCGCGCTGCTCATGCTGGTGGCGGGGATCGAAACCAACCAACAGTCTCTTGAGTCGCTCGAGCCCGAAGAGAGCTCTGATACAACCGAGATGCTGGCACATACTGCTACTCGACGCTAGGCCGAGCCATCGCGTCGGGTCGGTAAGAGACCGTCTCCCGAGCGCCCGAGCGGGCGCTCGAGGGGTCTTCAGCTGCGGTCCAGCCGACCGCAATCTGCAAAATTGTTGAATTGAGACTGAAGAGGAAATTGAGGCATGCGTGGCATTGTCTTTCGTGGAAACTGTACTCTCGAGCTTGCGACTTTCCCTGATCCGACGCCAGGCGTCGGTGAGGTTGTTTTAGAGATCAAAGCCTCCGGTATGTGCGGGAGCGATCTTCACTTTTACCGCCAACAGGAAAACGTAGCCAGACGCTCGGTTATCGGAGGACACGAGCCGTGTGGAGTCGTAGTTGCAGTCGGCCCTGGTGTAATTGGACCTTATGCGCGAGTTGGCGCGCGGGTCATGGTTCATCATTACAGCGGCTGTATGGGATGCCCCGACTGTCGTTCGGGGTGGCCGCAAATGTGCAGAACGACGCCGGTAACGGTATATGGCACAGATGCACACGGCGCGCACGCGCCGTACATGAAAGTTCCTGCGGACACGTTAGTACCGCTCGACGAACGACTTAGTTTCGAAGCGGGAGCGGCAATTTCGTGTGGCACGGGCACTGCATGGGGTGCTTTTGAGCGCATCGGCCTAACCGGCCGAGACACCGTTGCAGTATTCGGCCAAGGACCTGTCGGTCTATCAGCAACGTTGCTTGCTAAGGCTCAAGGCGCGCGCGTCATCGCGCTTGACATCGATGAAAGTCGACGCAACACCGCAAAATCTTTCGGTGCGGATGCGGTGATTAATCCCCGTGACGGCCGGGTCGGCGAGGCAATCCGGGAACTGACTGAAGGAAAGGGTGTCAGCGTCGGATTGGAGACGTCTGGTGCGGCGACGGCCAACCAAGACGCTCTGGACTCGGTAAGTCCATGGGGCACAGTATGCCTCGTCGGTATCGGCTCAGAATTCAGCTTTTCTCTGGCGAAGTATCTGCGGACTCAAGTGCGCATCCTGACGTCCTGGACGATGTCGATTCAAGGTCAGCGAGCCTGCGCGGACTTTGTCGTCGACCGGGGAATTGATCTCGACAAACTCTTCACGAACCGCTGGCGACTCGACCAGGCAGAAGAGGCATATCAATCTTTCAATCGTCAAAGCGGCGGCAAGGGTGTGTTTTTGATGTAAGGCTGGACTTCAACAGTCTGGAAGTCGTTGCTCGAAGAACAAAATACAGGGAATCAGATGATGACTACGCGAGCGGATGCGGTCAAACGGTATCCGAAGCTCGGTCAGCTTATTGCTGGCGAGATGAAATACGGTGATGGCCGATCAACAATGGACGTCATTGATCCGACAACCGGCATTGCTCTTGGCGCGGTGTCAATGGCAACCGAAGCCGACGCCGATGAAGCAGTTGATGCGGCCAGTTCAGGTTTCGATGTATGGAGAAAGACATCCGCTTTTGAGCGAAGCAAACTGCTGCGCAGGGTTGCGGACCGCATGCGGGAAAGAGCTGAGGCGCTCGCGGAACTGCTGGTGCTTGAACTCGGCAAGCCATGGAGCGAGGCTCTTGGTGAGGTTGAAGTGGCGGCGGGAATGTGGGAGTGGGCCGCCGAGGAAGGCAGGCGCGCGTACGGTAGGGTGATTCCTTCACGGGAAACCAACGCGCGTCAGCTGGTGCTCATCGAACCCGTGGGGCCTGTGGCTGCTTTTGTCACCTGGAACGGACCGCTGGTTACGCCGTCGCGCAAGATGTCGGGCGCATTGGGAGCTGGTTGTTCGATCGTTCTTCGAGCCTCTGAAGAGGTGCCTGCGTGCGCCTTCGCGCTTGGGCAAATTGTGTACGAATGCGGCCTTCCAGCGGGTGTTCTCTCTGTCTTGTCCGGAGATCCCGTGATGCTGTCGAACAAATGGCTCGAAAGCCCCGTTACCCGTGCTGTGACGTTTACCGGTTCGACACAAGTCGGAAAGCTGCTGTCGCAGCAAGCCGTGGCACATATGAAACGTCCCATCATGGAGCTGGGCGGCCATGCACCAGTCTTGGTATTTGACGGCATTGACGTTCAGACGTTCGCTGAGCGTGCAGTCGCCGCGAAATTTGCCAATTCCGGCCAAGTGTGCTTCGCGCCAACCCGGTTCTATGTTCAACGTTCTATCTACGCTGACGTCCTTGAGGCGATGACTGCCGAGGCAAAGAAGATAGTCGTTGGGTGCGGATTTGACCCTTCGACCCGCATGGGGCCCCTGAAGAGCGAGAGGCGGCTCAGGGCAGTGGAAGACCTTATCGCGGATGCAAGACGGTGCGGTTTCCGGGTCGCCACGGGAGGCAGGCGTCTTGATCGGCCAGGATTCTTCTATGAACCAACGATTGTTGCGGACGCGACTACCGAAGCGAAGCTTTCGAACACCGAACCGTTCGGCCCGATCGCGGCGTTGACGCCGTTCGACACGTACGACGAGGCTATAGCCTTCGCTAACCGCTTGCCATATGGCCTCGGGGCTTACGTGCATGCTCGCGAGTTCGAGACACTTCATCGTGCCACTGGCGATCTCGAAGCCGGCAACGTCATTTGCAACGGGTGGAGAGTCACTTATCCTGAAACGCCATTTGGAGGCCACAAGGAAAGTGGCATGTTCTCCGAAGGCGGAATTGAAGGGCTCCGTGCGTTCCAAAATGTGAAGTACGCGTCGCTGTCTTGATGGTTTCGGGCTTTCAATGGTGACGTTTGGGTCTGCGGGCAACGCGGCCGCCCATTGAGGAAGGTGCAATCGGGGACCTACGTGGCCGACCGTACAAGTTTCTGCATGACGTAGGGCCAGAAAGTGCTCTCCGAGAAGCCATTCCCGCGAATTCGACGACCACGTGAATTATTATGATCGGTTTGCTGATGTCTGGCGCTGAGTGGTGGTGACGACGGACCGACTGTCGGAGAGCACCCACCGGGGCATCCTCGTCGTGCTCTCCCTGCGCTGGCACGCGCGCTCGTTGCCGTTCGCTGCGCTATTTACATGTCGCGCATCTCAGGTTCGGTGTAAGCGTTGCCGTTGCGCTCCGGAATAATGCGGGTGTAGCGGTCGGCAGGTATCGGCCGCCGGTAGAAGGGCAGACAGTCTACGCCGCTAGCAAACCTGTCTCCGTCAACATTGATATCTCTTAAGGCTGTCTTTCGCTGTCTCGGAGCGCGGATCCACGCCGCGGTGCTTCCGACTATGGCGCGATTGTTGCCAGATTCTGCGCGCAAGGCGTCTTCCCAGTACCCCCGGATTTATAGCTTGAGAAAGCGAGCGATGCTGCCAGGCTACAACGCCGTGTGCCACTCGAATTGGCAGAAACGGTCGGCGCCCCGACATAAATGGTCCCAGCGTTGAACAGGTTGGAGGGTGCAACGCTGACCACTGACGTTAGCGCAGCTTACCAGGCCGTAGAAGAAAACGAACTGTACTTAAATTACTCTCGCGCGCAGAATTAATAGCGCGATAAAGATGTAGATAGAAAGTAGGGCTATTCACAGTGGCGACGAGTGGCGATTTGTCTCGGCGCTACTGGAGACTCTCAGACATGTGAGCGAAGGCCCAGCTTACGGTGGCACGCAGAGCCGTGAGCACATTCATAGTACGGATTATCTGAGCAATCTCTCCATGAACGACGACTTGGATCTTTGTCATCACTTCGCTAATTCTCTAGCCAATACTCGCTACGAAGACCTGTCTGCAGACGCTATCGAGGGCGCGAAGAAGACCATACTCGATACGTTGGGCGTGACATTGGCTGCCAGCGGTATGGAGCCAGCGGTGAGGGCGTTGGTTGAACTCCTGCAACAGGGCGGAGGGAGTGCAGAAAGTACGGTCCTCGGTTTTGGCGGTAAGTTGCCTGCAATTTCCGCTGCTTTCGCGAACGGTTCCATGGCGCATTGCCTGGACTTCGACGACCAAACGCCGTGGGGTGCGCATGCAGCTAGTTCCGTTGTTCCGTCCGTCTTTGCGATCGCGGAGCGCATGGGAGGTGTTTCGGGAAAGAGACTGATTACAGCGGTAGCGATCGGTCAAGACCTTTTCGCACGGCTGCGTTGCAATGTTGGCTGGAATCAAAACTGGAACCTGTCGTCGATGGTTGGCGCATTTTCCGCTACGGCATCTGCCGCCTACGTCCTTGGACTGTCCGCTGAGCAGACTGGTCACGCATTAGGCATTGCCAGCCAGCAGTCCTGTGGAACGATGGAAGTCATCTTCGCAACTGGCAGTGATCTGCGTGGGATGTATGCTGGTTTTACCGCGAAGGGAGCTGTGATCGCAGCCCTTCTCGCACAAAAGGGCATAACCGGGATCAAGACGCTATTCGAAGGAAAAGCAGGGATTTTCAACGTCTACTTTGGCGGAAAGTATGACCGTGAAAAGATGCTCGATGGGTTGGGCGAGCGGTTCCTCGGGGGAACCACACTCTACAAGGCATGGCCTGCGGTTGGAAACTCGCACACGTATATCCACGCGACCATCGAATTGATGAAGGAAAAGGGAATTGCCGCGAAGGATATCGAAACGATCCGGACCTTTGTCGGTGATTTCACAAACACCATGTGTACGCCCCTGGAAGTGCGGCGTGCCCCGAACACGCTCGTGGACGCAAAGATGAGCCTGCCTTTCATTGTTGGTGTCGCAGCGAGTAAAGGAAGGATGAACATCGCCGATTTCAGTGAAGCAGCAATAAAGGATCCCGAAGTACTGGCGATGGCAGCGAAGGTCGTGCCGGTACAGGATCCCAACCAGAATTGGACGTTCAAGCTGCCCGATGGACGAATTGAGATTGTGACGCGAGATGGCCGGGTTTTCGAGCGACTTGGGGACAATATCCCCGGTAGTGCAGAAGCACCTCTTAGCTGGGAGCAGCTTACGGAAAAATTCGTGAGTTGCGCTTCAGTCGCCGCAGTCCCGCCTTCGAAGACTGGCATCGATAAGGCTCGAGAACTGGTGTGTACGCTGGAAAGTGCCAGTGACGCCACCGATGTGATTCGTGTGCTTGGTTGAAAAGGTTTTCGACTGTTCGGTGAAAGGGGAACCTTCGTGAAAGCGACTGCGTTCCATACGGGATGGCGTTATGACTGATCGCCGTCAAGAGAGCGGGATTGAGCTGTAGGCGAGCATGGATCACTTAAAAAATCAGTAATAAATTTTGGCGCAAATCGTAGGACGACGAAGTGATTGAAACTTCGGAAGCATTCAAAATGCGTCGCGGGGATTAGCCGCATGAATGCGGCCAGATTTAGACCATAAGGAGGGTCATATGCGAGTTTCAGAGGCCTCGACAACAGATTACGGCCGGATTGGTAGCAACATGCGGGAAGGTGTTCTCGAGCAAAAGTTTTTGCTGCAGGGAAAGCCCGGTTCTCCAAACAATTACCTCATTAACGTGGGGCGTACGGGCGCCGGTGGCTGGACTGCACCAAGTCACCGCCACAATTTTGACCAGGTCCGGTACGTGATCAAGGGCAATTTTCCCTATGGGAAGGGAAAGAGCTTGCCAGAAGGTTGGGTCGGGTACTTCCCTGAGAGCGTGTACTACGGGCCCCAAGACCGCCCAGAAGGTCTTGAAATGATGGTTTGCCAGTTCGGAGGGGCGGCGGGCTACGGCTTCGTAAGCGTGGAAGAGCGCGAAGCGGCTAACCAGGCATTGAGGAGCAAGGGCGAGTTCAAGGACGGCATTTTCACGTGGTACGACGAGTCGGGCAAGAAGCACAATCAGGATAGCTTTGAGGCCTGTTTTGAAGAAGTGAAGCGCCGAAAGCTTGAGTACGCGAAGCCACGCTATGAGGACCTCGTACTCATGAATCCGGCGAATTACCAGTGGGTTCCAGAAGAAACGAAGGGCGTATTTTTGAAATGGCTTGGTTCGTTCACGGAACGAAACACGCGGATTGGATTCGTAAAAATCGAAGCCGGTGCGACATTCGCGGCCGGTATGCAGTCGTCGACCGAACTTCTATTCCTGAGCAAGGGTAAGGTCGGGTTGGAGGGTAAGGAATATGGCCTCCACACGGCGTTCGAATTCGAGGCCAACGAGGGCCCCGTGGCGCTTAAGGCAGTCGAGGAGACGGAGCTGTTCCGCTTGGTGCTCCCAACGTTTTGACTCGGGCTAGTGGTGCGGCTAGACCGTGCCGCCTGCAGAGCTAGTCCTGTTCCCATACTCACTATATTGCGAAGTCAGATCAAGTTATGACTACCATCGTCGTGGTTCACACTGGACCTGTTACGGTCCAGCCGATTAAGGAGCAAATCAGCGAGCAAATCCCTGAGGCGCGTGTTATCAACATCATGGACGACAGCCTGCTCAATGACGTTCGTGCAGCCGGTCATCTGACGCAGGAGGTCGCTAGCCGAATCCACTCCTACATGGCCAATGCGCAAGCGATGCATGTGGACATCATCCTGAACGCCTGTTCGTCCGTGGGCGAAGCCGTTGATTCGGTGCGTAACTTCGTCAGCACACCCATCGTGAAGATTGATGAAGCGATGGCAGAAGAGGCGAGCTCCATCGGTCGTCGGATCGGGGTGGTCGCGACAGTGTCAACTACGCTTGAACCCACCGTTCGCCTGATCAAGAAGAAGGCGGCGGAACTTTCCCGGACTATTGACGTCACCGAGCGAATTGCTGAAGGTGCCTTTGAGGCTTTGCTCAGCGGTAACGCCGCGTTGCACGACGAGATCGTGAAGAACACTATTGTGGCCTTGGCGGAGCAAGTCGATGTGGTGGTGTTGGCGCAAGTTTCGATGGCGCGACTCGTGCCGCAGTTGGAAGGAGTTCGTGTTCCGGTGCTGTCCAGTCCTCGTAGCGGGGTTGCTGCTATGAAACGTGCTCTCGGCAACGTTCGTTAGAAGAAGGTATCGGAAGTTTTTAGTAGGCAGTCGATTGGCATCGGGTTGGACACGCGTCCATGCTCGTGAGGGTCTGAGGCTCCCGGAATGTATTAGATGTCCCGAGCGCAGTGTAAATGCGACAGAGCGACGGGCCATTGATGCAAGTTCAAGTACTGTTCAGTCCGCGCCGGTCGGCTGGTAGCCGAATTGTTTTGCGTTTGAAATTGAGGGGACAAAATGAAAGTAGCCGCGCGGGACTTGGTTCGGAACGTCGTCAAGGAAAAGCTCGCACGCGATGAGGTTGCGCTTTCCATGACCGTTCGCCTGGTAAGGACAGCGGAGATCGTGACGATCGCGAAAACAGCTGGCTTTGATACGTTCTATATTGACTTGGAACACAGCACGCTGTCGATTGAGTCCGCCGCTCAAATCTGCATGACGGCCATGAACGCTGGCATTGCTCCGTTCGTTCGATTGCCGAATCTATCTCCAGACGTCATCGCACGGATTCTGGATGGTGGTGCGCTCGGCGTGATTGCGCCGCATGTGGAGTCGGCTGAGCAGGCCAGGCAGGTCGTCCGCGCGGCAAAGTTCCCGCCGCTGGGTGAACGCTCACATGGCGGAGTGCTGCCGCATATGGGCTTTCGTTCGCTTCCAAGCTCTGAGGTCGGCGAAGCCGTGAATGACGCAACAATGGTCGTCATCATGATCGAGACCAAAGAGGCGCTTGCCGCAATCGATGAAATTGCCGCGATTGACGGTGTTGATTTGCTGTTCATCGGTACGAATGACCTTTGCGCGTCGCTGGGCATCCCAGGTCAGTTCGAGCACGAGATGATTCGCGATGCCTACTCGAAGGGCATGACTGCTTGCCGGAAGCACGGGAAGCACCTAGGGGTTGGTGGGCTCAATTCGCATCCGAAACTTGTTGCTCAATTCGTTGAAATGGGCGCGCGCTACGTCTCTGCAGGAACGGACATTTCGTTCCTGCTCAGCGCTGCGAGTGCTAAGGCAGCGGTGATGCGAGACCTCTGAGCAAGGTTCCCTTGCGAGCGTGGTGAGACTGGAACTGGCGATCGGCGGGCTTGCCACTAGTTCCAGCTGCGCTTTCAGCTGAGGCGATCACGAGTCGGCCAACGAGGACTGGCATTTCTGTCTGTTAGCTGACCGACTTGGAACGCCGCCACATACCTTAAGGATTTTCTGAATGAAAAAGATTGTAGTCTACAAGCCATTGCCCGAAGAAACGATTCAATACCTGCGTTCTCACGCAGAGGTGACGATTGTCGATCCGAAGCAACCTGGCGCGCTGATTGAAGCGCTTAAAGATGCTGACGGGGCAATTGGAACCGGCGTGAAAATGAATGCTGAAACGCTGGATGGCGCAGCCCGTCTTAAGGTGCTTTCCACTGTTTCGGTCGGCTTTGATGCTTTCGACGTCGACTATCTGAATCAGCGTGGAATTCTGCTAACGAATACACCGGACGTTCTCACCGAGTCCACTGCCGATACTGCGTTCTCGCTGGTCTTGCTTACGGGACGACGTATGGCCGAACTAGTGTCGTATGTGAAGGCCGGTAACTGGACGAAGAAAATCGCTGAAGATCGGTTCGGGGTAGATGTTCACCACAAGACACTGGGCATCATTGGACTGGGTCGTATCGGAACCTCGGTTGCCCGACGTGCCGCATTGGGTTTTGAGATGAACGTTTTGTACGTCGATCAAGCCACCAACGCGCTCGCCGAACGCGAGTATGGTGCGAAGAAGGTCGACTTGGACGAACTCCTGAAATCTTCGGATTTCGTTCTGGTGCAAGCGCCGTTGACTCCGGAAACACGCAATTTAATCAGCACGCCACAACTGAAAGCGATGAAACGGACCGCGTTTCTCATCAATGCTTCACGCGGTCCGATCGTCGATGAGCCAGCACTCATTGAGGCGTTGAAAGATGGCACCATCGCGGGCGCTGGTCTCGACGTATATTGGGAGGAGCCACTCTCGGCAGAGTCGCCGTTGCTGAAGCTGGACAACGTCGTGACGCTACCCCACATTGGATCCGCAACCCACGAGACTCGCCAGGCAATGAACAAGAATGCGGCAGAGAACCTCATCAGCGCGTTGGATGGTGGCTTGACCGCGAACATGGTGAACCCGGGAGTGTTAAAGCACTAACTCGTCTTGGCGTCTCGGCTAAATCCTGCGGCCTCCTGGCGTCGAGCGACGGCAGGAGGCCGCGCGCCGTACTACTTCGACAGATTTTTCACGATCTCAATCATCTTGTCGAGGACTGGGTCATTCTGCCGGTGAACCCATCCGAATATAAATCTTGTCGAATAATTGAGGTTCATCAGCGGAATGACCGTCACGTCGCTAGGATAGTGGAAATTCTTTCCCATGACCGCTAGTCCGATACCCATGCCAACGGAGATCAGGTTAAGCTGAGACGCAATCGTGCTGACCTCCTGCACAATATTCGGCTCAAATCCAGCGGCCTGACAGAAAGCATAAAGCTGCCCATAACTGAGACTGCTACTCGACTTCGGATCTACCACAAGCGGTTCGTCGGCAAGATCCTCGAGCGTGAGTGACTTTCGGCGCGCAAATCGGTGGTCGTTTGGAACCGCTACGCCAATACTGCCCGTTTGAATGCATATGGAATCCAGAACGATGCCTTCACGCTCCATGTTGATCTCGGTACGCCGCTTTCCAGGATGCGGATTTGGTCCCAGATGCATGAAGCCGGCGTCAATTTTTCCTTCCGCAAGAGCCTTCGGTTGTTGAGAGGTCGACACTTCCACCAAGGATAGATTGATTTCTGGATAGGTCGCGCGAAAGAGTTTCACTGCCGCCTTGAATAGCGAGTGCATCAAGGTAAGAGACCCATACCCTATTCTTAGCGTCCCTGTCATACCGTGTCCTACACGCTTTGTGATGGCTATAGCCTCATTCAGATCGTCCATCATCCGCACGAGCTGAGGCAATAGCGTGCGCCCAGCTGCGGTCAGCTTAACGGTATGTGCGAGCCGTTCGAACAGCGGCGTCCCTAGTTCCCCTTCGAGATCCGCGATTATTTGCGAAACGGCAGGTCGGGTAATGTGCAGGCGTACGGCTGCGCGCCCGAAATGCTCTTCCTCCGCCGCAGCTA
The DNA here is from genome assembly GCF_011752995.1 of Burkholderia sp. Ax-1724. Classification (GTDB taxonomy): domain Bacteria; phylum Pseudomonadota; class Gammaproteobacteria; order Burkholderiales; family Burkholderiaceae; genus Paraburkholderia. Next base: position 51,824 of record NZ_VWWL01000031.1, on the reverse strand, counting down.
TGAAGTAACGAAGGTGTCGAAGCTCCATCTTTCTTGTGTCTCCTTTCCAATAGCTGCTAGAACCAAGTCTTAACCTGTGCGGTTTATCGCTTGTTGCAGCGCATTTTCGCTGAATCGTCGCGCCGGTTAGCGCCGCTTACCAATGCACCATAATAGCTGACTTGACCCTACGCTGGTGCGATTTCAAACTTCTATCATCGTCGCTGCCATCGCATGTGGCCTTCATCGTCTCGATGACCGCATGGCCGGGATTGATGGACCAGCCCAGGTTTGCCCGCTGGAGAAAGCTCGCGGCGAGGATTCCGGATTGTCGATGGAATTGCGGGTGCTTAGGCGGTCCTAACTCATGGAAGCGGGGGTAGATCGGTGAGCGTTTCGGGAAGATCGTTGCGAGCCCTTGTCGAGAGGTGGATCGGGGCGACCGACGGCGTACGAGTTACCCACTTTAACCACAGTCGCGATGACCAATTTAGATTCGTGCGTGTGGAAGGTGTTTCGAATCCTGAGGTAGCGTTTATTTTCTTTCGCCACCGCGATGGAAGTTGGTGTGTTTTCCCCCCAGAGGGCAAGCGACCGGCGATGAGTCTGCAGGGCTAGGCACGCGATATGACGATCCCGATGCTACGGGACGGCACAGTGTGCGCTCCGTGGTGAAATCGCTATTGCTTCTCCGGCCCCGCGTGCTACCAACATACCTGTTGGGATGGTCGATAACGAATACTTACCTACCCGGCGGGTAAGCAAGAACGCGCTGCGGAGGTAACCGTTTCAGCAGATTGTGGACCTTGTGGCAATGAAGGACGGACATTAAAGGCGACGTCTAACCAGATACGCCTCATAGAGCAGGCTTTCTTCCGGTCCAATATGTACGTAGGGAGGAACATTGGCCGATTGAATTAACAGGAGACTTATATGCGGTCGTACGAAAAGTGCTACATCAACGGAGAGTGGGTCTCTCCACTCATCAGTAAGGTATGGACGCTGGTCAACCCGGCTACCGAGGAGCCGTTGGCAACTGTCGCGCTGGCAGGGGCTGAGGACGTTGACGTGGCCGTCAAGGCTGCGCGGGATGCATTCCCGTCGTATAGCAATACATCGAGGGCTGAGCGGGTTGACTTGCTTGAAGCAATTATCGACTGCTTCATTCGCCGCGAACAAGATCTGGCAGAAGTAGTGACGCTCGAGCTCGGTACGCCGGTCTCGCAAAAGATTCATGCGCCCGCAGCGCTCGCGTCGTTCAAGCAGGCATTGGTTAGCCTCAAAGATTACGAGTTCGAATATCATCTCGGCCCCAACACGGTTCGTCGCGAGCCGATTGGCGTTTGCGGCCTGATCACCGCCTGGAACTGGCCACTTCAGCTGCTCGTCACGAAGCTCGCGTATGCACTCGCTGTCGGATGCACGGTGGTCCTGAAGCCGAGCGAGTTCACCCCACTCAGCGCAATCCACCTCACCGAGGTGCTCCACGAAGCGGGCGTACCGAGGGGCGTCTTCAATCTGGTGCTCGGTGATGGACCGGTCGTCGGTAACGCCATCAGCAAGCACATGGACATCGATATGGTGTCGTTTACGGGTTCGACTAGGGCCGGCGTCTTGATTGCAGAGGCGGCTGCTCCGTCGGTAAAGCGCGTCGCTCAGGAACTTGGCGGCAAGTCAGCGAACGTCATTCTTGACGATGCAGACCTGCGGGCAGCCGCGAAGTGGAACGTGACTCGTGCCTTATCGAACACTGGGCAATCGTGCCACGCGCCTTCCCGAATTTTGGTTCATGAAAGTCAGATGGATGAACTGCTGGACTTGCTTGAAAGTGAAGCGAAAGCGGTCAAGGTCGGCAATCCGCTGGACCCACAAGTGAGTATGGGGCCTGTTGTGAATAAATTGCAATTCGACCGGGTGCAGGAATACATCAAAATCGGCATCGAGGAAGGTGCAGCCGTCCGCTTAGGTGGCGTTGGTCGCCCGGAAGGACTTGAACGTGGCTACTTCGTGAAGCCGACGATTTTTGCGAATGTGAAGCCGGAGATGCGTATCTCACAAGAAGAGATATTCGGCCCCGTGCTCGCGGTGATTCCTTACTCCACGGAAGAAGAGGCCATTCAGATCGCAAACGGGACGCCATACGGTTTGGGTGGCTACGTCTTCACGACGAATCGTGAGAGAGGCGTGTCAGTGGGCCGTCAATTGCGTGCGGGCCGCGTCTTCCTCAACGGTGCGGTAAGCAATACTGAGGCGCCGATGGGTGGATATAAGCGTTCTGGGAATGGTCGCGAGATGGGTGTTTTCGGCCTCGAAGAGTACCTTGAAGTTAAAGCGATGATTGGCTTTGAGTGACGCGTAGTCAGCTCTGTATTTGCGTTAATAATCGGCTCACGACACGTGAACACTCTGCGCACCCGAACATCGGGCATGGCATTTGTCACAACGTGAGTCGGCTAGGGCGAAAGGGGCGAAACTTCCCGGATATTTTCTTTCGAGCGTCCAGTGCCACATGACCACACCGGCTTCTCTGATGCCTGCTCCGAGCGGTTGATTTTAGGGCTTGGTGTGATGTCGAGCGGAAAGGAATGCGGTAAGTCGAAGCGGGCTTTGCTATGACTTTACTGCTCTCAAAGGTACGATTTGAGCCAGTTAAGACCTTCAGACGTACCGTTTTTGGGCCGATATTCGCACCCAATCCATCCATTGTACTCAAGCGAGTCAATCAGTTCGAACAAGTGTGGATAGTTCAGTTCACCGAGATTTGGTTCGTGTCGTTCCGGCACACCTGCAATCTGAATATGGCCAATGCCTGCATTCGGACGCACCATGTCACGCTTGAGCTTCACCGAGATATCGCCTTCGACGATCTGGCAGTGGTAAATATCGAACTGCACCTGTAGATTCGGTGCGCCGATGTCGCGGCATATGGCTTGAGCATCGTCTTGGCGATTCAGGAAGAATCCGGGGATGTCGCGGGTATTAATGGGCTCTATCACAATTGTGATGCCGTGCGACAGTGCCTCTTGCGCCGCGTACTCGAGGTTCTTCAGGTATACCGCGCGGTGTCTGTCGCGCGGCTCGCCGGCGGCAATGAGACCGGCCATTACGTGAAGTTTCGTATTGCCTAGAACGGCCGCATATTGGAGCGCCTGCTGAATGCTTCGCTTGAACTCGTCCTCGCGACCTGGCAATGACGCGATGCCGCGTTCGCCCCTCTCCCAGTTGCCAGGTGGCGCGTTGAAGAGCGCTTGCGTCAGTCCATTCCCCGTCAGGCGTGCCTTGATCTCGGCAGCAGGGAACTCATACGGGAACAGAAATTCGACCGCCTTGAAGCCGTCTTTGGCTGCGGCCGCGAACCGGTCCAGGAATGTGTATTCGTTGTACATCATCGTCAGGTTGGCTGCGAATCTTGGCATATGCCTCGTCTCCTGATTGAAATCTTGGTCCGGTGCTTACCAACGCGCGCTAAACGTCGTCCGCAATTCTTCGATGGCCGATTCTGGTAGTGGTTCAGGACGCGGCATCGTCGAAAGATAAAGGTCTGCTGTCTCTTCCAGTTCCTCCAGCGCGTAGCTCGCCTGTGACACGGACTTTCCCCAAACCACTGGCCCGAGTCGCTCGAGCAAGACCGCACGCACTTTCGAGGCGATTTTAGCGACTTCCTCTGCAACGGCAGGGTCGCCGGGACGGCGGTAGCGGACTAGTGGCACGTGGCCGACCTTCATCACGTAGTAAGGGGTGATCGGCGGAAGAATATCGTCGTTCCTCCACACACCCGCGAGCGTCAGCGCGACAAGATGCGTCGAATGTGTATGCACTATCCCGCGTGCTTCCTTGTTGTTCTCGTAGATCCGGCGATGGAGAGCCAACGTCTTTGAAGGTCGTCCGCCTGAAACATGATTGCCTTGTAGGTCGACCTTGGCGATGTCGTGGGGATCGAGGCGTCCGAGACACGCATCGGTCGGCGTGATGAGCCAACCGTCCTCGAGGCGCGCGCTAATATTGCCCGCACTCCCCACCGTATATCGGCGCTCGTAGAGGCTTTGACCGATGGTGCAGATTTCATCACGGATGCTGCTCTCATTAGCTGAAATTGATGCCATTACAGTGCCTTCAGTGCCTTCGTGAAGAAATCGTTTGTTCCAAAATTGCCGGACTTGAGTGCGAGCGCGAGCGGTGCCTTATCATGTGCGCTGACGGATTGTGTCGCAGGTACACCAGGGTCGATCTGGGGCCCGATACGGAGCGTGCGAACGTTGAGGGCTTGCACCACAGCGCCGGATGTTTCACCTCCGGCAACGACGAACTTGCGCACGCCGATATCGCGCAACCGCCGCGCGATTGTCGCTAGCGCCTCCTCGACAAGGAGCCCAGCCTTTTCGACGCCCAGTTCCTTCTGTACGGCCTTGACATCCTCTGGCGATGAAGTAGCGTAAATCAGCACTGGCTCGCTCTTTACTAGATGGCTCTGCGCAAACGCCACGGCACTGTTAACCACGTCATCGCCACGCGAAATCGCTATCGGATCGATGCGGAAGCTCGGCTTTGAGGTGCGCCATGCTGCGACTTGTGCGTTGGTGGCCTTAGATGCACTGCCGGCCAGAACAACTGCCTCCCCTTCGATTTTTGGCAGATCGGCGGCGTCCCCGGAATAGACGAGCAAATCGGCTGAGTGGAAATTTTGAGGCAGGCCGAGCGCAATGCCCGAGCCTCCGGTGACCAGAGCGAGATCTCGGCACGCTTTGCCGAGGGTATAGAGGTCGGCGTCGCACACGGCGTCGGCGATGGCAAGCCGAACGCCATCTTCTTTCAACTCGTCGATGTATGCGCGGATCGATTCCACCCCTTTCGCGATTATGTCGTAGCGTATCAGTCCAACCTTCGACTTAGTCTGGCGTTGCAAAACGCGTACGAGATTGGGGTCGGTCATTGGCGTGAGCGGATGATTTTCCATCCCAGACTCACTCAACAATACTTCTCCGACGAACAGGTTGCCGCGATATATGGTTCGACCATTTTCCGGAAATGCGGGACAGGCGATTGTGAAGTTCTCGCCAAGTGCGTCCAGCAGGGCATCCGCGACAGGACCGATATTGCCCCTGTCAGTGGAATCAAACGTGGAGCAATACTTGAAGTAATACTGGCGACAGCCTTGCGTGCGGAGCCAGTCGAGAGCCTCAAGCGATTGATGAACCGCTTCCACGGCAGAAATCGTGCGAGACTTCAGCGCGACGACGATCGCGTCGGCTTCAATACGCGTTCCGGCGGCTGGAACCCCTATGGTCTGTACTGTGCGCATGCCGCCCCGCACGAGCATATTGGCGAGGTCGGTCGCGCCGGTGAAATCGTCGGCAATGCAGCCAAGCAGTGCGTTCGCCATTACTTCACTCCCCTGAGGTTTCGAATGCTTGGGTAAATATCGTGCTCACGCGGCCACCCTCGCCAACCTGAGCGGGGCTGAACGCAATCTTCGCTTATAGACGCTTGTCTCTTACACCGTTTGGACGAGTCGGCGCTTACCCAAGCGCCTTGAGCTTGAATCCCGTCGTTCACAAAAAGAGCTGTGTTCCCGTGAAGGCAGACTGCGCGAAAGCGCCTTCGGCATGTGATACAGAAATTGCCACAACTGCGTTCGTTCATCTCCAGCGTCACATGAACGGTAATAGTTCTAACTCATGTATCGCTGGTTTTATCAGGACTCGCCCTCAGTAGCACTCCGCCGCGCGTCGGTAGGGCAAGTGAGTTCACATGTCCATTGACAAACTCACGCTACGTTCGACGCGATTGCATGAGTCGTTAGTCCCACGCGCGGCCGTGCCTCACGAAAATCAGGCGATCGGAACCACCCGCTCAGCCTGCACCCGGGGCAGGAAGACCTGAATCGACTTCCCAAATCTCAGCTAGTCTGTCGATACTGCTCGACTCCCCGAGTCGATTCGAAGCGGCGTCCAGCGTTGAGCGAGCCATAGTAGCAATGAGCATCGGTGCGCCGTAACGCATTCCAAGAGCTGATGCTTTTCTCAGGTCGTTCGCCCACATACCAAGCGTCACATCGGCTGTTCGTTCATTAACTGCCAAGGCAGGAAGCACGCGCGCGGACGCGCTGTTGTAACCGGAACTCTTGTTTAGCACCGTCGCCATATCACCCATCGCAAGCCCGTTTCTTGCACCCATCGAGGCGCATTCATAGGTGATGAGACGATTGCAGGCAGCAATTGCGGAGACGACCAACCGCATGGCGTGACCAGTGCCGACATCGCCGGAGTGAATGATTTTCGGGCAGATGGTCGACAGAACCTCGCGTACTGATTCGAGAGCGGCTTCTGCACCTCCGAAGAAGATGGCCGATGCCTCCTCGATTGCTTCGGTATTCTCGGTGTGAAGGGGGGCGTCGACAAACGTGATTCCGAATTCGCTCAAATCTCTGGCGAACAATCGCGTTTCGTCCGGATCGCCTTGGCTCATGTCTACAACGATTTGATTTTTCGCGGAATTTGTACTTAGCCAATTCGTGCGTTGAAGCAGTGCATGCCGGGCCGTATCCGAATCAGTGCACAGCACGACGATATCCACGCCCTTGGTGAGACTGGACACATCCGCCACCTTCTCGGATCGTTCGCAATGAAGTAATCCATCACCTAACCTGAGAACGCGAACGGTGTATTTGCTCGCCAGTTGGCGAAGCACGAACCCGGCGATTTCCCCGCTTCCTGCCAGTCCAATCGTAGTCACTTTGCCTCTCCAGTCTCTGCGGCCACCGATACGTCGACAAACCTGGTGTCGGCCATCGATTCGATGACGCCGATCATCTGCTCAAGCTGAGCCTCCTTGCCCAGCGCATTCAGCCCTATCTGCAAGATGGAACGGGCTGCGCCTCCAATCGGCATCGGAACTTTCTGTTCGGCTGCGAGAGTGATTGCCTGATGGATGTCTTTTACCTGTAGCGCCAACCAGAATTTGGTCGATTGACGCCCCTCGGCGATGGCGGGCAGCATCCCTTGGGAGGTGTAGTTTTTCGCGGTCGTGGCGTTAATCGCCTCTGTCATGGCCTGAAGAGAAAGACCGAACTTGCGGCCCATCGCCACGACCTCTAGAGTTGCGAGCCGGCAACTGACATTCATCATGTTGTTGACGGTCTTCATCGTCTGGCCGTTGCCCACACGCTCCCCGCAGTGGAAGACGTTTGGGCTAATGGACTGCAAAACAGGCAAAACCTTTCGGAACGCGGCCTGCGGGCCAGAAGCAATGATTGAGATGGTGCCGGCGATGGCTGTGGCCATTGCACCCGAGACAGGGGCGTCGAACAACGAGACGCCAGTCTCCTCGAGTTGACGGGCAAATTCTCTCGTTTCGGCAGGGACCCCACTGGTCTGGTCGACGACAATTTTGCCGGTGGTAAGTCCCTCTGCAAGACCGTTCGGACCGAAGAGGACGGCTTTGACGTCCGAGCTTCTCGGCAAACAAAGTAACACCACGTCGCTGTTGCGAGCGAGTTCTGCAGGCGTTGCCACTGCAGTCGCACCGAGTTCGACAAAGGCATCTACAGCCTTTTGATTTAGGTCGAACACGCTAAGCGGAAACTTGCCGATCAGATGACGGGCAAGCGCGCCACCCATGGCGCCTAGCCCGATATACCCGATACGCATGTATCTCCTCCTGACTATTGCTTTACTGCCGATCTTGTCCTCGGCGGACAGCCGCTCAAAATGCGGCATTCCCGTATCGTGCCGCCTGCAGCGAGCGGGGTCGAGTGGTTTTTTCTCTGCCGTGAGGTAAGCGCGACTTACCGGCTTGGGGATGAAGGCAAAGTGACCGTCGTCACGCTCCCCGCATCCTCGTTGAGGCGTTGCTAGGTGGACTGAGGAAGCCTCGGCAAAATACGCCGCTAACCTAGACGCAAGCGCGGATACCCTCACGTAGTTATCTCAAGTTCACAGGAGCACGGCGCGCCGCCGTGCTCTTGGAGAAACTTGAGGGCGTCATGCTTTTCTACCGCTGAACAAACGGATTCGCCGGCGGATCTGCCGAGGTGGACAGGAATACGCTTTTTGTCTCGAGAAATTCATGAACTGCCTCGATCCCATTCTCGCGGCCGAGGCCTGACATCTTCATCCCACCAAATGGCATCATGAAGCTGTATGCTCGGTACGTATTGACCCAGACTGTTCCTGCTTTGAGCGCCTTCGTCATGCGCATCGCTCGGCCGATATTTTCCGTCCATACGCCGGCCACCAGGCCGTATATGACGCTGTTGCCCAACTGGACAGCGTGTTGCTCGTCTTCAAAGCTGATAATCGAGAGCACTGGCCCAAAGACTTCCTCTTGGGCAATGCGCATGTCGTTGGTTACGTCGGTAAAAATAGTCGGCTCAACGAACTGGCCACCGGTCAGTCCCGGGCCAACGGCCGGCTTTCCGCCGAGGATGCAACGAGCACCGTCTCCTCGAGCGATTTCGATATAGTCTAGTACCTTCGCATACTGTGGCGGCGTAGCGATCGGACCAACGTTGGTCGTTGGCTGCATCGGATCCCCGAGCTTCACGCCACGGGCAAGCTCGATTAGTCGCTCGGTGAAGCGTTCCTTAATCGACTGCTGGACGAGAAGTCTCGACCCAGCAATGCACATCTGACCAGCGGCACCGAAGATACCTGAGACGACGCCAATGGCTGCAGCGTCGAGATCCGCGTCTTCGAAAACGATGTTCGGTGACTTGCCACCCAACTCCATCGCGACGCGCTTCATTCCGCGCGCGGCAGTTTCATAAATCCGTGCGCCCGTAACGTCCGACCCGGTGAAGCTAATCTTGGCGACGTCCTCGTCCTCGACGAGTGCAGCGCCGGCCTCACTGCCGAAGCCAGTGACGACGTTCAACACACCGTCGGGCAGGCCGGCCTCCTTGGTGAGAGCCGCGAACTCGAGTGAACTCGCGGATGCAAACTCAGACGGTTTGACGACCACCGCACATCCGGCTGCCAGTGCAGGGGCGCACTTCAACGCCAGGAATTGAAGGGGCGAATTCCACGCAGTCAATGCTGCTACGACCCCCACGGGCTCATGGGTGGTGAATGCGAAGACGTCTGCCTTCTCGACCGGCATGACCGAACCTTCAATCTTGTCTGCGAGTCCGCCGTAGTAGTACCAGTACTCAGGGATGGTTCTCAACTGCCCCTGCATTTCCGAGAGAATCTTGCCGTTGTCGCGGGTTTCAATTTCCGACAGGTTCTTGGCGTTCTGCGCGACGAGGTCGCCAATGCGACGCATGATCTTGCCGCGCTCCGTGGCGGTCATCTTGCTCCATGGGCCAACGGTCATTGCCCGCTTTGCAGCTGCTACGGCGCGCGCAGAATCTTCAGCGGTGCCGCGTGGAATTCTCGCCCACGTCTCACCGGTATATGGGTTAGCCGTGTCAATCCACTCGCCGTTCGCAGGGTCTTTGAACTCCCCGTTGATCCAGAGCTGATACTCCTTCATCCGTTTACCTCCATTGGCCAGCTATTTCTTGGAACACACTGGCGCTCGTTTAATAGCGCCGTTCTCCCGGCATAACTACCACTATTCGTTCCGACCCGGACCTTCGACAGAATCGGGAACACACCACGTCAATGTGTCGGCGGCCAGCAGATCAGTGAGCCAGTTCGGGCAAACCCGCGGCCTTCTCAGCTAGTCCATACACCGATTTGATCTCAAGGTATTCCTCGAGTCCGAAAACGCCCATCGAACGGCCGATGCCTGACTGCTTATAGCCGCCCATCGGAGTCACCGAATTGGTTGCGGCTCCATTAACGCAGATTCTTCCAGCGCGCAAGCCATTGGCGAACTCGTAGCCTCGCTGAAGGTCACCCGCGAATACGTAGCCGCCCAGCCCGTAGATCGAGTCGTTGGCGATCTTCAGCGCCTCATCCTCAGTTCGATAAGGGATGACCGCGAGGACCGGGCCGAAAATTTCTTCTCTTGCGATGGTCATGTCGGCCGTAACGTCACTGAACACGGTCGGCTGAACGAAGAAACCCCGGTCCAAGCCGGTGGGAGGTTCAAGGCCACCGCAGACCAGCCTCGCTCCCTCGTCGATGGCGGACTGGATGTGGCGTCTGATGCTTTCGTACTGTGCACGATTGATCACCGGTCCCATCGTCGTTGCGGGGTCACGGGGATCGCCTATGCGAAACTTGCTGCATTCGTCTACCAGGTACGGCAGCACGCTCTCAACCTGGTCCTCGTGGACCAACATTCGGCTGGGCGCGTGGCAGCTCTGGCCAGTGTTGAAGAAACAGCGCGCGATATTCCAGCGCGCGGCAGCCTCCAGATCGGCATCTTTGAGTACGATGTTGGCAGACTTGCCACCGAGCTCCAACGAAACACGCTTAATTGTGCGGGCCGCTGCTTCGCCGACCTTGATGCCGGCGCCTGTCGACCCGGTAAAGGACACCAAGTCCACATCGGGGTGTCGCGACAGCGCTTCGCCCACCACGCTGCCGCGCCCAAGAATCAGGTTGAAGACTCCGGGGGGCAGTTCCGCCTTATCAATGACTTCTGCCAGCAGAATGCTGCTGAGTGGAGATGCATCCGAGCCTTTCATGACCGACGTACAGCCAGCCGCAAGCGCGTAGATGAACTTGATCACCGGCGTCTGGATCGGCCAGTTCCAGGGAGAGATTAGGGCGCAAACGCCGATGGGCTCGCGGCGAACGATGGTGTCATCGACGCGCGTTTCAAATCGGTACGACTGCAGCAGATCACGCGCAACCTTCATGTGTGCGATAGGGCCAGTGACCTGCGCGCGCGCCGAGCGCGGCACGCCCACTTCGCGGGCAAGAACATCGGAGAACTCGTCCATGTGCTGCTCGTAGGCGGCAATGATGCGGTCGATCATGGCAACCCGGGCGGCGATGCTGGTCTGTGAAAAGGTCTCAAACGCGCGGCGCGCGGCGGCCACGGCACGATCTACGTCCTCAGCCGTCCCGCCGTTGGCGGCGGTAGCGAACACGACTCCGGTGTTAGGGTCCACCATTTCGCGCTTGTCGGATCCGGATGGAGCCACCCAAGCGCCGTCAATGTAATGGTATGGATAGTTCGTCATGGTTCGCCTTAAGAAATCAATTTGAGGGTAGCGCGCAGGTGGTCGCCACGGGCGGCGCTGGCTAAAAGAATGTTCAATTTCTATGGTAAGTCCCACCGTCCCTCGCGATGGTCTGCACAGTCAGCAACGACAAGGGGACAAGAAAGTAGTGAGGCCGTCCAGATCGGTAGAGCGTGTTGGGCGCTTTCGGTTGGACCTGGTATCCGGCAGGATGAGCCAACGGAAGCCATAGCCAACGGATGTATCGGGTGACGAATGGCAGTTTGGCGCTCCATGCCTGACGTTGACGAACAAAGAAGCTTCGCAGCGCCGATACAAATTGCGAGAAATGTTCAACGCGCTGGGATGGATCGTGCGCGCTCGTGCAAACCGGCGTTTGTTGCCCAATGAATTCCACCTTGGGAACTGGTCTACCAGCAAACGCAACGCTCGATTCAAGCGGGTTGTTTCGAGGCCACGGTGGACGACCTGCGTTCGATCAACCCGGGCGGCCAGGAACGCCGTGGCCAACCGAGCACCGTCATTTTCGATGGGCACACGCTGCAGTCGATCGGCGAGAGTGGCTCTCGCGCGGGTTACGACAGTTATAAGGGCAAACACGACAGCAAAGTTCACATGGCAGTTGATGGCGTGGGACAGTTGTTTGCTGTGCATGTGACGCCGGCCGATGATCGGCAGCGCGCGTAAGTTGAGGAACTGCCGCGTTAGGTCTAGCTGGCCACGGGCCAAACGGCTAAGGTGGCATCTGTCGACCGGAGATAGACCGGCTAGCAGCGGGCGCAGGCAGCGCTTGATGAGAGAATCTCGCTTCAGGCAATCAGGTTGGCGAAGGCAACGAAATGTTTCGTACTGTTGCCACGTCGCTGGGTATTGGAGCGCAGCTTCGGCTGGCTGAGCCGCTTTAGGCTGCTTGCTCGAGACTACGAGCGCTTGTCTGAGACCCTTGCCGGACTGCACTTTATGGTCGACTCCATACTGATGCTGGTTCATTTCGCAAACTTTACGAATAGTGCCTAACACGCTCCAGGACCCAGCTAGATCGCGGCTTTGGGACTGTTCGGAAGACGCACGCGTGAGGCGTGCTTTATGAGGGGCGCTGCATTCTCATAATTCTGTACAGGCGCGAGCGATGCGTCGAGTCGGATTTACTTCTCGTAAAGAAAGCATTGCTTACCACGGTGCGATCCATGTGGATGATGCGGCCCTCTGAAAATGGGACGGAAATCGCAGAAGTCAGCGGCGGTTACGCTGCGGTAAGTTAAATCGTCTGGACACCCTCCAATCTCGCGATGCAAAGTAAGCGCTCCCTCGAGAAGATGCTCGCTGCATAGTTTCAGTGAGTTCATCGTTTCTCGATTGAGCCAATAACTACATAGCGGCGACACCCATCTGTGTCGGTGCAAATTAAAGGAGGCGCATGTCCAACATCAATTCTCGCCGTCTTATCGGCGGTGGCTTCGGCGCGCTTGTTGAATGGTACGACTTTCTCGTGTACGGGCTGTCTGCTCCTGCGATCGCTGCAAACTTCTTTCCAAGTTCAAATCGGACAGCGGCGATGCTCAGTACCTTCGCCGTATTCGGCGTCGCATTTCTTGCGAGACCGATTGGCGGTGCGCTTTTCGGATATTTGGGCGATCGCTATGGACGGATCAGGATATTGAGTTGGACGGTGCTCGCAATGGGCGCTTCCACTTTGCTGACAGGATTGTTGCCTACTACTCAGGCGATTGGGATAGCAGCACCGGCTCTGTTGGTTGTTCTGCGCCTCGTGCAAGGAAGCTGCGCCGGCGGTGAAACTAGCGGCTGCCTTAGTTACATACTTGAATGCGCGCCTCGGGATCGCCGCGCGGTTTGGACAGCTGTGATTGGAGCTTTTGGTTTTGTGCCCAGCGCCATCGCCGCCCTCATCATTTTCGGGCTGCAAGCTAAGATGGGGGGAGAGGATTACATCGCCTACGGATGGCGCATCCCCTTTTTAGTCGGTGGCTTGTTGGGGGGGATTGGCATATGGCTGCGTCGCAATTTGAGCGATCCTGAAGAGTACTCGCAGGCGCATGCGGGTAAACAGGAAAACCCTATTCTATCTGTGGCGAGCAAGAAGTCGCTTGTAAATGTTATTTTGCTTGTAGCACTCCAAGCAACTGGTGCTTACATGATGCAAGGGTACATGTACAGCTATTTGCTGCAAGTTGTAAAGATCAGCGTTGGTGCAGCGCTATTGACCAATGCCGCCACGCTGACTCTGTTAGCAGTTCTACTTCCCGTCTGCGGGCACTTCGCAGATAGATACGGGCGCAAGCCAGTTCTCTTCGCCGGTGCCATCTGGTTTTTAATCACCACTTACCCGGCGTTCTTAGTTGCCTCAACGGGTACCGTCGCCGGCGCATTTTTGGGCCAGACTCTGCTGGCAATCGGAGTCGCTGTTTATGCGGGCGCCAATTTCGCCGTGACGGTAGAGCTGTTTCCAACTTCGATGCGGCAAACGGGGCATGCGATTGCATACAACCTTAGCTTCGCCTTATTTGGAGGGTTTGCTCCCTTTGTTTCCACGTTGCTTGTGGCAGAAACCGGCTCTTCACTGTCTCCGACGCTTTTGCTAATGGCGGTATCGTTGCTTGCATTTATAACCCTGTTTTTTACTCCTGAAACCAAGGGCATCCGTTTGCGTGATTCAGTAGATTCAATTGAAAGCACGTCTGTTTCATCATTGGGAAAAGCAGCTAATAAATTCACGCGGTGAGCTTTGCATAAGGTCGACGTGGTGTGCGCGCGATCAATGTAAAACGATTGGGCGCTCTAGATTTTCAACTTAAAAAGCGCAAAAATACGTAAAAAATCATGAATATGAAAAGAGCTGGAATTGCTTTTCTGTTAACGGGACTGGGTGTGGGGACCGCACAGGCTCAAACGAGTGTCACGTTATACGGAGTTATAGATACTGCTGTTCGGTTCGCAACCAATGCAAATGCTGCTGGTAACCATGTGGTGGAGATGACGGACGGAGCGATCTATGGCAACCGATGGGGACTTCAAGGGAAGGAGGATCTCGGCGGCGGCAATAAAGCAATTTTTGTCCTCGAATCGGGATTTGCGCCGAGCAGTGGCGCGTCTGAGCAAGGTGGGCGCTTGTTCGGAAGACAGGCGTATGTTGGTTTGAGCGGGAACTACGGCACGTTGATGCTTGGCCGCCAGTACACGATCGCTCATGACGTGATGTACCACTTCGAAGCATTGGGCTTCACGGGGCAGGAAATACTCGGCTTCGAAAGCCCGCCTTATGATGGACTTCGGTTCGACAACACCCTGAAATACGTCAAGAGCTTCGATGGCGTAACCGTATCCGCCGCGCATTCGTTTGGCAACTCGCCTGCGGGCTTTACGGTCGGATCGGCGGATGGCTTGGGCCTGCTATACGCGACTGGCGGGTTGATGATAGGTGCCACTTATCAGGTGACCCATGATGTGACGTCCTCCTATTTCAACGTAGTACCAGCCGCAGAGGCAAGCAAGCAATCTGTCCTCGGGTTAGGCGCATCGTATCAACTGAGCCGAGCGAACCTCTACTTGGGCTATTTTCATAGCCGGATGGACGTGGCTGACTACACGAACGACACCGTCTTTGCTGGCGCGAACTACCAATTGAGTCCCAGCCTTAGTCTAATCGGCTCTGTTCACTATGATTGGCTTGAACATACGGATGTTTCTGGGCGGCGCGTGACTGCTTACGCTATGGTCGATTACTTCCTAAGCAAACGGACAGATGTGTACATCGAAGCCGATTACACGCATCTGACGGGGGCTTGGGTGGCTTTAAATTCGAACCCAGGATATTCGGGTAGTTCGTTCGGAAACGATAGTGTCACTGGAGCCATGGTAGGTATTCGACATCAATTTTAAGAAGCGTTGTTTGGCAAGTCAATTTCAGGAACTAAGCTCTGACTAACGCGCTGCGGTGTCGGCTGCATGCATCTGACGCGTCGATTGATGGTTCTGATGGGAGACGCCATCGGAGACTAAAGCAATCATAGCGATCGTGTCGGAATTTACACGAGGAGAATACGTTTGAAGATTACATCGATAGAAGTGGTGCCTTTCACCATCGCATATCACCATCCTATTGCCGCTGCTTCGGGAACACTGAATAGTGCGGAGCACGTTTTAGTACGAGTAAAAACAGACGAGGGAGTTTGCGGTGTCTCGGAGGCGGTCGTTCGCTCGTTTGTGTACGGGGAATCGCAAGCGTCAATTGTTGAGGCGATTCGTCTCTGGTTTGAACCTGCGCTCATCGGCGCTGATCCGTTTGCAGTCGAAGAAAATTACGCGAAAATCTCTTGGGTCCCTGCAAATAACACCGCTCGCGGGGCAATTGACATTGCCTTGCATGATCTAAGGGGAAAAATTGCGGGACAGCCTTCTTGGCGACTACTTGGCGGAAGCGGTGCTCCAATGCGGGTCACGCGCATACTTACCATGGGAGGGCCTGAAGAAGCCGGGGAGGAAGCCGCACAAGCGGCAAGTCAGCACGGCATTAGTTCCTTCAAGATAAAGGTCGGTGGCGAAGTGCGCGATGACGTGGCTCGCGTGGCAGCCGTTCGTAGAGCGGTTGGCGATGACGCAAGCATTTATCTTGATGCCAATCATGGTTGGAGCGCCGAAGTTGCGATTCGAGCACTGATGGCGATGGGAGATTATAACGTAGATCTGGTCGAAGAGCCGAGCCCTGCGGAGGACTGGATGGGTCGGCAGCGACTTGCTCAACATGTTCCAATTTCAATTATGGCCGATGAAAGCGCGCCGACCTTGAACACCGCTGCCCGCGAACTGACGTCGGGGTCAGCGAGAGCGCTAAGCATTAAGACGACGCGTACAGGTTTTACAGAGTCTGCCAAGCTGGTGGCACTTGCTAGTGCTTTAGGCGCGCGTACGCTTATCGGATCCCAGGCGGACAGCATGATCGGAGCGGCGGCGTCCGTAGCGTTTGGTTCTGCGTATCCTCAACTAGCTAAAGAGCCGGGAGAATTGGATTATTTTAATGTCATCACCGATCACATTCTCACTGATCCGTTGGTCGTTCGCAATGGTCATCTTGGGCCCTCGTCACGAGCCGGCATTGGTGTCGAAATCGACGAAGACAAGTTGAATCACTATCGGGTCGATAAGACTTAGTGCTGGAATCGGGCGGCTGACGATCGACGAAAAGACCATTCTGAAGACGGCAATCTTACTCTGTTGATCATCGGCTGCACGTCGGGTCGAACAGTCAACAGTGAAACGCACTGTTCAGGTTGTATGCCACCGGGTACTAATCTTGGATATATGAACCGCGCGGCGTAGGCCGGCGTGGCACTCGTCGCTCTGCTCGGAAGCTGAAGCTAGCATCTGCCGACGGATCCACATCAGTAACGTTGAGGCAACGCCGTTCAACCTCAGGCAACGCCTTTCAACTCGAGGGAATGTGGATCGATAAGTTCGTCGTGGTGATGAAGCGACTCTGTTCGTCTAATCCGTGGTTCGGGGGTGCAAAGTAGCGTACCTTTATGTCTTCACGCGTCGGACTGGACTCGTTTGCCGCCACCGATAACGATTGCGGAAAGGATCAGGAGAGCGGCGCCGCCAAGGAATGCCGCACCAACGGAGAAGCGGTCGAGTAGCGTGCCACCGAGCTCAGCACCGAGCATAATCGACAGCTGGATCGAGGCGACCATCAGTCCGCCGCCGCTTTCCGGCTTGTCCTTTACGGCCTTTGACAGCCACGTTGACCAGGCGACCGGTATTGCCGCGTTTATCGCGCCCCACGCAATCACTAATACTGCGACTGCCTCCAGGTTGTGGCCAACGGGAAGCAGTGCGAGCGTCACGCCAGCCAGCGCCACCGGCAGCCACATCATAAGCTCGTAGAGACGCTTATTCATGACTGCGCTGGCACCATACGTGCCTGCGAAGCCAGCTAAACCCATCCCAAGTAGGAGGAGAGACAGTGCCGATACGCCCACATGAGTGTAAGTTTCAAAAAACGGCCGGAAATATGTGAAGACAGCAAAAGCACCGCCAAATGTCAGCATTACAGCCAGCATCGCGAAGGCTACGTGTGACCGCCGGAGCAGAGACAAAACGTTGCCGCTAGGTTGCTGCGTTCGATCCGGCATCGATGGAACCGTGATCAACAACAGCACAAAATTTACGACAACGATCGGAACCAGCGCCCAGAAAACGCCTCGCCAGCCGATAATGCTTCCCAGATAGCTACCAATCGGCGCGGCAAACGCCGTCGCAACAGCATTGCCGGTGTACAGGCCCCCCAAGGCCTTGGGCACAGATTCTTCTGAAACGAGCTGCATGATGGTGGCGGTCGCTAGAGACCAAAAGCCGCCCACGGCTACCCCGAGAAGGGCTCTGGCAACCATCAGGGTCGCAAAGCTGCCAGCTTCGGCGATAAGGATAAGCGACACCAACATGAGTGCCGCGAGAGAGGCCAGAACGTAGCGGCGGTTAAAGCGACCGGTTACCGATGGAATTAGAAGGCTCGTTACCACGGCGAAGAGGCCGGAGATCGAGATAGCTTGACCGGCCATACCGACGGACGCACGCAGGTCTGAAGCGATGGGCGTTAGCAGACTCACGGGCATAAACTCAGAAGCGATCAGCATCGCAGCGCACATCGCCGTCGATGCTACCGCACCCCATACCTGGCGTCTTGAGGCAGCGGCCTGATTTATCAAGGTAGACATTGAACTTCCTTCTCTAGTTTGTCCCCCTTGCTCTCGCCTACCGAGGGCGCGCCG
Source organism: Burkholderia sp. Ax-1724 (assembly GCF_011752995.1). GTDB lineage: Bacteria > Pseudomonadota > Gammaproteobacteria > Burkholderiales > Burkholderiaceae > Paraburkholderia. The sequence continues at coordinate 33,986 of NZ_VWWL01000031.1, read as the reverse complement.
GACAACAGGAATGCACGACCGGCCAATCGGATTGGCAGTCGATGTAGCGCCGGGAATGGAAAACGAACGCATACGCAGTTGCCTACGCGCGCTTACACGGATTGCGAGAATCGGGTATCGAGGTCGAATTTGACCTCGAAAAGAGGGGTGATGTTTTCGTTACAACCGGCAGCAACCTACTGCTGAACCGAATGCGAGCAGTTTAGCTACTTCATCTGGTGAGATAAACCCGCGTTGGGTCATTGGACTCATGAGTCTTCGTAATCAATTGGTACAAGCCCTAGTCGACCCCGCTGGTCTCCCGTTTGCCGGGTCCGCACTCAGCGTCTTACGGGGTGCAACTTTGCTGGGGAGGTGCTGTCCAGTACGGCTCTTGCCCCTGTGGTGATGGTGCGCGCCTTCGAGGGTTCCCGGTCAACTGATGAGCCAGAGTAATAGGCCCTATCAGCATTCACCACCTAGTTCTGCGTCACCTTCGGAAGTTAGATTACGTCATGCAGGCGCACCAAATTGACGGGCAAGATATTCGGCGTCCCTCTTGCCGAGGAGATCAAGACAGCTGGTGCGGCAGGAGGGCGCCCCGGTCACTGTTTGCTCGGACGCGCTTCGTCTATTGCCCGCGTCACCGATGCTTCGTCGACGGCCGTCGTTCGACACACTGATGCGCCCAGCCGAGCCGAATTGTGAATGCGGGTCCACTTCCATTTCGAGTAACTATCATCACTCGGTATGTCGCTAGGAGCCCGCATGTCCGTTCGAGAATTCACGAGAGGGCTTTTGCTTGTAGCCATGCTATCTCTTATCTTCGCAAGAACAAGTGCTGCGGAAGGTGAGGCGCAGAGCATTTCGGCGCAGGCATCTTCCTGCAGTGCGGGCGCATCCGGCCCGATGAAGATCAAAGTCAAGGTCGCGGGAAAGGAACTTCCGGCGACGTTAGTCGATAACCCGACCGCGCGCGAGTTCGCGGCGCTTCTTCCGACTCGGGTGTCGATGGATGATTTTATTATCGCCAGGACGGGGAGAAGATTCCGTCTCCGGGCATCATCAAAGTCGGGCACGTTGACTCTGGAGCTGCAGCCTTCAACGTGCCGGGGTCAGTTGAAGTCTCGATCGAGTGTGTTCAATAGCCAAGTGTGTGAGGCGCGTACGGTCTGGCCCATGACGTGGAAAGGGCGCTTTTTACTCTGCCTATGAACGGTGCTTCAAGGCATCGATGACGAGTTTGAAGGCTCGCGAGATTTGGCGCCGGCTGGGGTAGTAAGCGTGATATCCGGGCCAAACTGGGCACCAATCCGTCAGAACGCTGCGGAGTTCGCCCTTTTGGATATGTTCAATCACAGCGTCTTCCGGGATGAATGCCAGGCCGAATCCATCCAGAGCCGCTCTAACCATTTGTGGCTGAGTATTGAACGTAAGCTGTCCTCCGACGCGCGCCTGCGTTTCGCGCTTTCCCTTCTTCAGTTCCCACGCGTATAGCGCTTTGGTGGTAGTCATGCGTAACGTTATACATTCATGATTCAGAAGGTCCTCGGGTGTCTTTGGAACCTCCCTGTTCTGAAAATATGAAGGAGCGCCGATGATGGCCATCGGAATGTCGGGGCTGATGCGAACCGCAATCATGTCCTTTGCCACTTGGTTTCCGAATCGTACGCCTATGTCGTAACGTTCTTCGACGATGTTGGAAAGGCCATAGTCGACAGTAACCTCAACCTTGATGTCGGGGTACGAAGGTAGGAGTCGCCGCAGCTTGGGCCAAATGACCGTGTCGACTGGGTGGTCAGTTGCGGTAATGCGCACTACACCTGCAGCTTTATCTCTGAAGTCTGCGAGAGCCGCCACGCTGGCATCAATTTCATCGATTCGCGGTGCCACTGCCTGGAACAACTCTTCGCCGGCATCAGTCGTCGAAACGCTTCGAGTTGTGCGTGTCAGTAGACGTACGCCCAACCTGGCTTCAAGGTCACGTACGGTATGACTCAGTGCCGATTGCGACACCCCAAGTTTGGCCGCAGCGCGCGTGAAGCTTTTCTCGCGCGCGACCGCGAGGAATACAAGGATGTCATTTAAGTTTTCCCGAGCCATCTCGCGTTATCCGGTGATGTTGATAGCAAACTTGTCACGTGTTGATGCAGCGTCACCTGACTTAATTGAGCTAAGCAAGCCAGATCATTCATGAACAATACTAATAAGCCCAAGTAGGCGGTGCTGCTTAATCGGATAGGTGAAAACCCTTATATTATGCCCTAACAGGAATCGCCGGCTACCGTGCGCGGCGGCCTTCTAGAAAGAGCACGGTTCAGGAGGAGCAAGTATCTGGCGCGGAGACATCCATTCTGACGGCGGTCTGTTTTCAACGAAGTCGTCAGGCGTGCCTTTACCAATCTTTCTGGAGTATCAGCAATGACTCGACGTCTTACCATCCTTCTTACGGTCATCGGCCTTTCTACGCCTCTTCTGGCTGAGGCACAGACTTTGGCGACGCAGGGCTTGACGCGTGAACAAGTTCGGCAAGAGATGGCCGAATATGCAGCTGCAGGTTGGAATCCTGCACGCCAGAATCCGCGTACTTGGGTCGATGACGCGCAGGCAGCCTCGGCAAAGGTTATGACCTCAAGAGCAAACGTAGCGTCGCGGCAGTTCGCGCAAAGCAAAGCGGACGCCGCCGCCCACTGCAACTGAGTCTCCTGGTCAAAGCGAATTGGATGCGTCGCTCATATTCCATGATCGCTTCTCTTCAGCGCTCGCGAGCATCGGAGCAGCGGGACGACCGTCTCGCTGCCTTGAGATCAGGAAAGGATGACAAAGCCTGGACGTTGGCGCTGGTCATGCGAATTGAGAGCGTAACGACAGACATGTCGATGTTTGCATCGCCGGATCTCCAAAGACCGCTTAACGCCATATCCTTCCGCTCGCGAGCGGTGATCGAGTACCGGCACATGTACATAAAAGTTGACGAAGACTATGGATAGCGTTGATGTCGAGGTTTTAAGAGCGGCCATTTCGCGCATCAAAGTCGTATGTCGGTCATCCTGGCAACAGTAATAAGGACTTGGGGATCTGCGCCTCGCCCGGTTGGTTCGCTGCTAGCATTACCTTCAGACGGCTTGATAAAGGGCTCCGTATCCGGTGGCTGCATTGAGGACGATCTGGCGCGACTGGCGAAGGAAGGGGCCCTCGACTTCCAACGCATCAAAACCGTCAAATACGGTATGTCTGCCGAGGAAGCGCACAGATTCGGGCTACCTTGTGGTGGCACACTTGAGCTCGTGCTTGAGCCATTGAATCAGGCCTCCAAGCTTAACGAGGTGTTGACTGCCATCTGTGCTGGGCAGACACTTATACGAACAGTAGACACATTGACGGGGATAACCCAATTGAGTCTTGTCGACAAGCCGGGTCGAACCTTTTTCGACGGCCGCTGCCTTCAGGCGGTATATGGGCCGCAGCTTCGCGTCGTTCTCATTGGGGCAGGACAATTGTCCGAGTATATTGCGCACATGGCGCTCCCACTCGGCTATAGCGTCATTGTCTGTGATCCACGTGACGAGTACTCGAAAACCTAGCGCGTGGCTGACGTTGTGGTTAGCAGCGAAATGCCAGATGATTTGCTGATTCGCTTGGAAGTTGACGGCAACACAGCGGTAGTGGCGCTCACCCACGACCCGAAGCTCGACGATATGGCGCTTCTGGAGGCATTGAAGTCTGACGCTTTCTACGTCGGAGCCATCGGATCACGCTTGAACAGTATGCGCCGCAACGCGCGTCTTAAGCTCTTTGATCTCAGCGATTCTGAGATTGAGCGCCTTCACGCACCTGTTGGACTCCACATCGGTGCTCAAACGCCACTGGAGATTGCTGTTGCTATTTTGGCCGAGATGACAGCGGTACGTCGGAACGTGCCAATCGTGCAGACACACGCCGCACGGCCCGATCGCGACACGGCGCTTTCATGCAAGGTCGAGTTATGGGATCGGATTCTTCCTTAGGCACTCGATGGCGTCTTAGTCGAGCAATAATCGGCTGTTTTCTCCGCGTGCCGAAGTCGCCTAGGAAAATCGCATCGGTATGGGGAGAAGCGCTCGTGATCACCATTGGACGAGAGCGCTTCTGCTGTTCTGGCGACAGGCCGCCAAGGCTAGCTTGGCGCCGTCGCAACGCCGTCGTTGATGTGAAGTTACGCAGGCATCTCCAAAGACGCCATGTCAATCACAAAGCGATAGCGGACGTCTGCGCGCTCCATCCGCTCCCATGCCTCATTGATTTGGTCCATGCGAATCATCTCGCAGTCAGGTAGCACGTTTTTGCGCGCGCAAAAGTCGAGCAATTCTTGTGTTTCGCGGATGCCTCCGATTGGCGATCCGGCAATGCGTCTACGACCGACAATCAGTGGCACTGTGGTAGGCTCGTCGAGCGGTCCTACCTGACCAACCAGCACCAAAGTGCCGTCTACATCGAGCAGCGGCAAGTACGGATTCAAGTCGTGACGAACCGGTACGGTATCGATAATAAGATCAAAACTCGATGCGGCTTTTTCCGTTGCAGCGCTATCAGTCGATAGCAGGAACGCGTCCGCGCCAAGTGCTTTTGCATTGCTAGCCTTGTCAATCGTTCGACTCACTACGGTCACGACCGCGCCCAGCGCGGACGCAAGCTTGACGGCCATGTGTCCAAGACCGCCCAAACCAATGACTCCGACGCGGCTTCCCGGCCCTATGTTCCAGGTGCGCAAAGGTGAATAAGTCGTGATACCAGCACAGAGCAGCGGAGCGACTTTGGACACATCAAGTCCATCGGGAACGCGAAGGACAAAGTCCTCGCGAACGACGATATGCTTCGAATAGCCACCTTTCGTGGGTTCGTTGGTAACCCGGTCGAATCCGCAATACGTTTGCGTGTTCCCCTCGCGACAAAGCTGCTCGAGCCCCTTGCGGCATTGGTCACACACCATGCAGCTATCAACCATACAGCCGACAGCGACATAGTCCCCGACCTTATGACGCTTAGCTTGTGGGGCAACGTCGATGACGCGTCCCACGATTTCATGCCCGGGTACTAGCGGATAGTTGGACCAGCCCCAGTCGTTCCGTGCTTGGTGCAAATCTGAATGGCACACACCGCTGTATAGGATTTCGATTGCTACATCGTTGAAGCGAAGTTCGCGGCGTTCGAAGTCGTATGGTTCAAGAAGAGATTTGGCCGTTTGAACGGCATAACCTCGAGTCTTCATTGCGATACCTCATCGAAATATAAAATACGAACGCTGATCCCTGTGCGGTAAAGTCGCTCACCCGTGGTCGAGATACGTCGTTCCGTGGATGCACAACATCGACACGAAACGTCGATGTTTGTGTAGTCGACATGGCCAGCAAGCTAACCCGAATAACGGGAGGGCCGGGCGATGACTTGCGAGCCGACGGGCAACAATCAAACAGTGAGCCTAATGCCAGTGGGTTCCGGTATACGTGAAGAAATCCACGATTACTAAGTCAGGCACCGCATGTTTGGTTGAAAGGCGAGAGCGCTGACGGCGCCCTCGTGTCTACGCAGCGCGTATCTACCGATTATCAGAGGCCAGCGGTTTGTCCACCGTCGACCACCACTGCATGACCGATTGCGAATCCGGCAACGTCAGAACAGAGCCAGAGAACCGTGTTGGCAATTTCTTCGGGCCGGCCCAAGCGACCGATCGGTTCCTGGGCGATCATCCGCTTGCGGTTTTCCTCGGTGCCTTGGGTAAATCGGCCAATCATCGGTGTATCGATGATGCCAGGGCACACTGCATTGACGCGCACGCCGTCCTTTGCGTATTCGAGAGCGGCAGACTTCGTGAGGCCAATGACGCCGTGTTTAGCGGCACAGTAGGCGGCTTGACCTCGAATGCCGACGACACCCGCCCCGGACGAGGTGTTTACGATTGCACCACCGCCGTTTTTGAGCATGATCGGAATCTGGTACTTCATGCAATAAAAGACTCCCCCAAGGTTGACGCGCAGATTTCGCTCAAACGAATCATCGTTGATGTCAGCAGTGTATGCGAGCGGTTGCTCGACGCCTGCATTGTTGAATGCAAAATCCAGCCGGCCGAACTTATCAATGGCAGCTGCGAGGGCAGCCTGAACGTCTTCTGGCTTTGAAACGTCACATCGCACGGCAAGCGCACGGCCGCCTTGCTCTTCGATCATCCTTACTGTCGCTTTGGCACCATCTTCCGAAAGGTCCACGACAACTACGTCTGCACCCTCTTGAGAAAAAGCTAACGCAGTAGCTTGCCCGATGCCGTTTGCAGCACCGGTAACAAAGGCAACCTTCCCCTCATAATTCCACTTGCGATGGGTCGTCATTGATTCCTATCTCCTTTAAGCTGCTCGCCTTGAAAGCAAGCAAGGTTTACCCAGAACTAATATATATTCCGAGTGTCGTTGTAGTGGCTGGCGGGACTGCGCAATAGTGCGACCGTTGACGAACTCTGAATGTCGAAGGTCCGGCCGGGCATCTGGATGAGGCGATGGGCGAATCGTGATTTATAGATCTGTACTAGCAACGCCGGGCACTAAACAGATAGCTCTGCCTTATAGATGGCGCTGCGAGGCTGCCGAGCTCGCAACTGTTCACCTGTACCGAGGTACACGCAGCAATAAAGTGTGCTTCCGCTATCGCCACCGATTGCGCACGAAACTGCGTTGCCTTCAAACGTGATGCGATCGGTGATTTTGCCGCCTTCGAGAACACGGATGAACTCGCCGGTGTTATAGCAACCGACCCAGATGCCTCCTCGATCGTCAGCGCAGATTCCATCGGGCTGACGGTGGACCAAATCCGCGAATAGGCGTCGGTTAGATAGCTCGCCGTTCTGATCGCGGTCATAAGCGGTGAGCTTTCCACACCACGTTTCAGCTACGACAAGCGTGCGTCCATCATCTATGATCACCGCCCCGTTGGGAAACTCGAGTTCGGTGGCGGCCACACGAACCGAGCCGTCGGGATGAACGACGTGCATCTCGGTGAGTTCTATTGGTGCACCGCCGTGGAGGTCGTATCCGAAGTTACCGACGTAGACTCGGCCAACGTCATCAATAACCAAGTCGTTGAGGTCGCCCGATGCCATGTCCGTCAGGTCGGCATAGACTGAGAGGGTGCCTTCATGCACCCGCATCAACTTCTTCTCAGCACAGGACACAACGATAGGAGTGTCGTCCGGTAGAAATCCTATTCCCGCTGGGCGCCCCGGAACGTCGCAGACCACACTACGCGTACCGTCTTCGAGGACGTTATAGAGCTTGTTGTCAAAAACGTCTGATACCCAAAGGCGATTGTCTCGCCACCGTGGCGCTTCGAGGAAGACGAAGCCATCAGCCACAAGCGTCGCCTGATGCTCTTTCATGACATTCTCTTTTGTTGGAAATTAAGCCGCGATGCGTCTCCTTCTAAATTAGGTTATTGCTTCGTGCGCCGTTAGGTCCAGTTCGATTTCATGGCCTCGACGGTAAGCTTGCCTGACAGGCCGGTTTGCAGAGGAGCGGCGACGGGCTTCGGGAGTCGGATCGACGCTAAGTAAACGGCTCACGAGAATGACGATTGCGCTGTAGGAATTCAGAGAGTGCGAACGGATAAGACGGATCGTTCGTGATCCGCCTTGCCGGTGGACGACGTCTGAAGCCTTTGCTATTTTCCTTTCTTCAGAACATGGATCTTGTTGCTCTCGACCCAACCCTCGACCTTCGTGATATATGCAGAGACGTGGGGGGCGCTACAATGGGCGTTGAACGTCTCTTCGTTCTCCCACCGCTCGATGAAAACGAAGCAACGGGACTCGCTTACATCGCGATACATCTCATACTGAAGCATGCCCTTCTCTTGATGAGTGGGTGCAAGCAGCCCTTCAAGTGCCTCCGCTAACTTTTCCTCATATCCTGGCTTTGCCACTGAAATAGCAATTGCAGATACTTCGGCCATGCTGTCCTCCGATAAAGATGAAAAAGGAAACGCGAGGATATATTGGCAAACTTAATAAAGGAAGCGTTCACGACAGCGTTCGACGTCGACGCGGCGGTGTCGCGCTCCGAAGGTGGTCTGCCATGGTCAGGTTTTACCCTTAACGCAGAAGTACTTGGAATCATGTGCCGAATCGCAATTGGCGGGGCAAGTGCGCTACGGCGGGCATCTGCAGCCGATCGAAAGGGGAGCGGACAGGGAGGTTTAGCGTTGCTTACCTTGGTAGCCAGAAAAACGAACTAGACCTAACCATAGGGGGGGAAATAACCTTCAAACAAACGGAGATACCCTTCTGACACGCTGCTCATCGGCATGGAAACTTACGACTACATCATCATTGGAGCCGGCTCGGCTGGCTGTCCTATCGCTCGCGGTCTCAGCGACAACCCCGATAACAAGGTCCTACTCCTCGAAGCCGGGCCGCCCGCTGACCGATTTTGGATCAACACGCCTGCCGGCATGGCAAAGCTGTACTTCCACAAGGAATTGAACTGGAACTACTTCACGGACCCGATGCCCGCACTTCGCAACAGGAAGATGTATTGGCCTCGCGGTAAGACATTGGGTGGTTCGAGCTCGATCAACGGAATGATTTTCATCCGTGGACATAAGAACGACTTCGACAGCTGGAGAGACCTTGGCAATCCGGGCTGGGGTTACGACGACGTTCTTCCATACTTCAAGGAGATGGAACACAACGAGCGCGGTGCAGACGAATATCGCGGCGCGACTGGACCGCTATGGGTCAGCGACCCCGTAAAGAAGATGGCGAGTTCCTATGACTTCATTGAATCGGCGGCGCGTCTGGGCATCCGTCGTACCGAAGATTTCAATGGTGCGGTACATGATGGCGTTGGCTTTATGCAGCATACCATTCGCGATGGGAAGCGCTATTCCGCTTACACCGCGTTCGTTGAGCCCGTACGTAATCGAAAAAACCTAACCGTTCTCACTGGCTGTGCGGTTCAGCGAGTCGTATTGGAAGGCAATGTTGCTACCGGGGTCGAAGTTCTCTGCAACGGAGAAAGAAGGACGTTTGCCGCAGCGAGGGAAGTTATTCTGTCAGCGGGTTCGCTTAATTCACCCCAAGTGCTCATGCTGTCCGGCGTTGGACCTGGTGAGGAGTTGCAGCGGCATGGGATTGTTACCCACGTGGAGTCTCCGGGCGTCGGGCTCAACCTTCAGGACCACTTTTACGTGCACGGAAGCTATAAATCGACACCCGACAGCTCCTACAACACAGAGCTCGCTGGCTTGAGAAAGTACCTTGAAGGTGCTCGTTACCTGCTGACACACAAAGGCTATCTGGCACTTGGTTCTTCACAGGTGGGGGCATTCGTGAAGAGTCGTACTGAAGAGCCCTACGCTGATTTGCAGATCAGTTTCAGGCCGATGACGTTTACCTACCACCCAGGTGGCGAGTGCGAAGTTGACAATCAGCCTGGTATGGGTGTTTCTGTCTATCTCCTGCGCCCGCGCGCTGCTGGGGCAGTGACGTTGCGTTCAGCTAATCCCGCAGACTCAGCTGTATTCAAGCCCAACTTTCTGACGAACGAGGACGACAATCGGGCCATGATCTTCGGCGTCAAGAAGATCCGCGAAATTATGGCGGCGCAACCGATGGCGTCGCGCGTCATTGAAGAACAGATTCCCGGTCCCGCCGTTAAGACTGACGATCAGATTCTCTATTGGATGGAAATGACGGGTAACTCCGCACACCATCAGGGCGGTACCTGCAAGATGGGGCGTGACCGTCTCGCGGTCGTTGACGAACGGTTGCGCGTTCGCGGAGTTGAGCGTCTTCGCGTGGCTGACGCATCGATCATGCCGCATCTCACTTCGGGGAATACCAATGCCCCTTCAATCATGATCGGCGTAAAGGCGGCAGACATGATCTTACAGGACGCTGTCCCACGGCGACTTATCAAAGACACAGTTGCCGCTTGACCGGCGCGTTCGGGAAATGCGTGGCTGTCACGAACATTGCAGCCGCTATGGCCGACGAACATGGCCGGATGTTGCAACAGCGTTTGTAAAGCGCATTGGATGCGCTTCAAATCTAGCGAAGAGGATTTCTTAATGTCGACCGCAAGCCCGCAAACTGCCGATAATGAAGTGCAACATGAATACCCGCGTATCGGCTTGTATATCGACGGCGAGTGGATCTATGACCGACAAATTGCGACTGAGGTCAGGAACCCGAGTACCGAAGAAGTGCTGGGCCCCGTTCCGAAGGCGACTTCAGACGATCTTACGCGTGCTTTGGCAGCCGCTTCACGCGGGTTTTTGGCGTGGCGCGATACTCCTCCGCAGCAGCGGGTGAAGGTCATACAGAAAGCCACGGCGCTGATGAGGGAGCGACTCCATTCGATCGCTACCGCGATCACTTTGGAGAATGGCAAGTTGTATTCTGATGCCTATGCCGAAGCGGACCGGTCGCTCAACTTCTTCGAGTGGAACGCGGCCCAGTCACTTCGTGACTACGGAGTGATCGTTCCCGGCGAAGCGCAGATGCAGAAGTTCATTCTGCGTCAACCAATTGGTCCAGTCGCGGCCTTTACTCCGTGGAACGTACCGATCAGTTCCGCTGCGCGCAAGGTGAGTGCAGCCTTGTCGGCCGGTTGCTCGGTCATCTTGAAAGCAGCGGAAGAGACCCCCGGAACCGCCTGTCTCGTTGTCAAGGCCTTCGAAGACGCAGGGCTGCCGGCCGGAGTTCTGAATCTCGTCTTCGGAAACCCGGCGGAGATCTCGTCGAAACTTATCGCCTCGCCTGTAATCAGGCTGGTGACATTCACCGGCTCTGTTCAAGTCGGCAAACATCTGACCCAACTGGCGGCGGCCGCCATGAAACCCGTCCTGATGGAGTTGGGTGGTCATGCACCAGTGCTTGTCTGCGAAGGTGTTGACGGCGCAGCAGTTGGTCGGCTTGCAGCAAGAGGAAAGACAAACGCTAGCGGACAAATCTGTGCATCGCCATCGCGGTTTATCGTTCATCACACCGTGTATCAAGAGTTCGTATCGGCATTCGCCGAGACGATGAGTGGTGTTCAAGTCGGAGATGGTTTCCGTAAAGACGTGCAGATGGGTCCCGTTGCTAGCGCTCGCCGACTGGCGGCAATGCAATCACTCGTGGACGACGCCAGGAAGCGAGGTGCGCGAATCGCGGCTGGGGGCAATCGTATCGGAAACATCGGTTACTTTTTCGAGCCAACCGTGCTCGCAGATGTTCCGGTCGACGCGGACGCTATGACGACAGAACCGTTTGGTCCTTTGTGCGCCTGCGTATCCGTAAATGACCTCGACGAAGCCATCACGTTGGCAAACAGCCTCTCCGTCGGTTTGGCAGCATATGCATTCACCAACTCGTTGCAGGACGCAGAACGTATCAGTCGAGAGCTAGAGTGTGGGGTGTTGTCGATCAATCATTTTGGCACACCAGACGCAGATACACCTTTTGGAGGGGTAAAGGACAGCGGTGTCGGTCGTGAAGGAGGTCCGTCGACACTAGACGCTTACACGGTCACCAAGACAGTTTTGCAGAAGACCTCGCAAGTCTGAGGAGAGGCAGGATGTAGGCTCGAGTTTGCTCAATAACGGGCAAGCTGCTTGACAAAATTAATCCATATTGGAGACAGACGATGAGCAAGTTTGGGAGGCGCGTTCTCGGCCTTGCGGTGGCAGCACTATTTTTTTCCTCAGTGGGCGTGGCGGGAGCGAAAGAAATCACAGTCGGTTACGTCGCCGCGGGTCTGCAGTATCCGTTCAATGTTGCCGTTGCGAAGGGGTTTGAGGACGCGGCCAAAGCTGCTGGTGTGAAAGCGATTGTTCTTGACCCAAAGACCAGCGTCGAAAGACAGGCCAACGCAATCGATGACCTTGTTTCCCAGAAGGTAGATGGCATCGCGTTTCTCCCCCTGGATGGCGTTGTCGCACAGGGCTGGGCGGACCGTGTCGCGGCCCGCGGAATTCCACTGGTAGCGGTTGCCACCGAATTAGGCGATCCTCAGAAGCGTCCTATTAAGGACGTGTATCCGAAGCTTTCGGCCCTCGTCGCAAGCGACGAGGTTCATACCGGTTTTAACGCGGGCCAGATCGCTGCGAAATTGCTTCCAAAGGATCGCGTAGCCAACATCGCCATCGTAGAGGGCGCCCCGGGCTATCCCCAAGTATGGCAGCGTTCGAAGGGCTTCAAGGAAGGGCTGGATAAAGCGGGTGTCAAGTATCGCATCGTAGCGTCGCAACCTACTGATTGGACGGCTGAGAACGGGGAAGCCGTTTGCCAAAACATTCTGACCGCTCATCCGGATGTTGACCTTTTCTATAACCAGGCAGATGACATGGTTGTCGGTTGCGCGCGCGCCGTACATGCTGCCGGTTCGAAAGCCAAACTCGTCGGGTGGGGCGGTTCACGACTTGGGATTAACGCAATCAAGACCGGAGAAGTAGACGGAACAGTTTGTGTAGCTCCTGAAGAAATGGGGCAACAAGCGTTCAAGGCGCTCTACGCAGCTGTAACGAACCCGGCTATTCAAAAGGCTAAGTTCATCGAAATTCCGACGCCGGGTGTGACGAAAGAAAATGTTTCGAGTTGTATTCCCCAATGGTAATAAGGTCCGAGCATCGTGAATATAGCCTGCGCTAATGTATTCCGATAGAGACGTCAGGGCTTACGAATATTAAGTCGCAAAAATCATTCGGAACGGATTCGATCGGTTATTCAGACAAAGAGAAATGAAGTGGAGACGGCAATGAAAAAGTGTTTGAAGACCTTGGCCTGCGTAGGCTTGGCTGGTGCTGCGGCGTTTCTTACAAACGCTGTTTTTGCCAAGGACATCACTCTGGGATATGTGTCTGCAGGGATGCAATACCCTTTCAACGTGGCAGCAGCGAGGGGGTTTGAGGCGGCAGCAAAGGCGGCAGGCGTCAAAACTATCGTGCTTGACGCGAAGACTAGCGTGGAGAAGCAAGGAAACGCCGTCGATGATTTGATCGCTCAGAAAATCGATGGAATCGCCGTGCTGCCAATCGACGCGGTGGTCGCGCAATCATGGGTCGATCGCGCTACTTCTCACAATATTCCGTTCGTCGCGGTCGCAACGCAGATTGGTGATCCTCAAAAGCACGCGATCGGTGATGTCTATCCGAAGCTGACCGCACTCGTAGCCAGTGACGAGGTTCACGTCGGATATGACGCGGCCCAGATTGCGGCAAAGCTGCTCCCGAAGGATCGGACGGCAAAAATCGCAATTGTCGAGGGGGCCCCGGGATATCCCACGGTATGGCAGACGACGAAGGGGTTCAAAGAAGGTTTAGATAAAGCCGGCATCAAGTATCAAATAGTCGCCTCGCAGCCTACCGACTGGACGCCGGAGCAGGGCGAGTCCGTTTGCCAAAACATTCTGACGGCTCATCCGGACGTTGACCTCTTCTTTAATCAGGCCGACGACATGGTTATCGGCTGTGCCCGAGCTGTCCGTGCTGCTGGATCCCACGCAAAGCTGGTCAGCCGAGGCGGATCCAAGCTTGGTATCAACGCGGTCAAAGTCGGCGATGTCGACGGTACGGTCTGTATTCAACCTGAGAAAATGGGTGAGCTTGCATTCAAGGCGCTGTATGCGGCGGTGAAAAATCAAAACGGACAGAAAGCGAAGTTCGTTGACGTTGACACGCCAGAGGTGACGAAAGCCACGCTTTCCAGTTGCGTGCCCGAGTGGTAGGCAGGAGTGAAGGCAAACGAGACGGAAGGAGGCAACGAAATGGTAAATGAACTCCCGCTCTTGCGGCTACAGGGTGTGACGAAGACGTTTCCAAACGGTCTTGTAGCGCTACGCGGAGTAAACCTTGAGGTTTCGCGTGGCACCGTTCACGGGCTCCTAGGTGCTAATGGCGCCGGGAAGTCGACCCTGATCAAGATCCTTTCTGGCTCGTTGCCAGCCTCGGGTGGACAGATCGTTTGGAAGGGCGCGGCCGTTGAGTATTCGACTCCGAAAACGGCAAATGACATGGGAATCGCAACGATTCACCAGCACATTCCCTTGGTCCCGACGCTATCGGTACTCGAGAACGTATTCCTGAGCGAGGAAGGCCGGTGGCGCCGTAATTCAGCGATTCGGATGCGCTATTCGGACTTGTGTCAAAGAATTGGATATTGGCTAGATCCAGACGGCCTGGTCAGCGATCTCTCCATTGGTCAACGTCAAATGGTTGCGATTCTGCAGGCCCTTGGAACGGGAGCGGATTTGATCGTCATGGACGAGCCGACCGCCTCACTCGCGGCGAACGAGCGGGAGGTGGTGTACAAAATCGTGCGGCAACTTTCGCGGGTGGAAGGTAAGGCGATCCTCTTCGTTTCTCACTTTCTGGACGAGGTCGTGGCGCTCACCGATAGAGTGACCATTCTGCGCGACGGGCAAGCCGTGGTTGACGCGGCGACGAGCGAACTCGACGAATCGCGTATCGCAGAAGCCATCGTTGGTAGGCAGATCGTTGCGCTAGAAAAAGCACCACCGCAAATGATTGACGCCGGAGCACCCGTGTTGCTAGAGGTCAAAGATTTGGCGTCGATCGGTAAGCTGGAGCCGATCTCGTTGAACGTGCGCGCGGGGGAGGTCATCGGCATCGCAGGTCTCCTTGGCTCAGGTCGTAGCGAGCTACTTCATGCGATTTTTGGCGCTGATCCAGATGCCACCGGCGATGTCCTTGTCGATGGCGAAAAAATTCGGAAGTCGACTGCTTCGGCAGTGCGAGCGGGTCTTGGGTTAGTCCCTGAAGACCGCATGGCACAAGGTCTCGTACCCGGCTTCGAAATTTGGCGTAATACGACACTGCCGGCACTCGATGGCGTTGCACGTGGTCGCTGGCTGCCTGACAAAGCGCGTGAACTGGAACGCGGAGCCGAGGCTATCCGGCGGCTATCCATTAAGGCAAGTTCGCCCGATATTCTCGTGACCGAACTCAGCGGTGGCAATGCACAGAAGGTGACAATCGCTAAATGGTTGTTCAGTGACGTGAAGGTGTTCCTCCTGGACGAGCCTACCGCTGGCATTGACATTGGAGCGAAAACGGACATCTTGTTGCTTGTTAGGGAGCTTGCCGCCGCTGGCAAGGCTGTCATCATTGTTTCGTCTGAATTCGAGGAAATCCTTGCGGTGAGCAGTCGAATACTCGTTATGCGTGACGGACGTTGCATCGCCGAGCGCATTGGCCACGAGACCTCCGAGCATGAACTGGTCCTGCTGGCCGGCGGCCACGGTGCGAATTCCGATGACGCACAGCTAAGAAACGTGCAATCCTTGTAGAGCGAGTAATCATGAATCTCACAACCTCAACACATTCCAGCCCCTCTCGCGGTAGCGATACGTCATTGGGTGGGCCAACGGGCGGTAGCTCACCTGAAGTTCAGAGACAAATGACCGATTGGCGGCGCCTGTTCAGCCTGCGCGAGATGGGCGTTTATTACGCTCTCGTCTTGTTGGTATCAGCGATCTCGTTCGTGACAGTTTACACGGGCCGACCAAGCTACCTCAGTTTGAGCAACATTTCGAATGTCCTATATCAGGCGTCGTTGGTCGCGATTATGGCCGTGGCAATGACGGTGATACTGATTACAGGGAACTTTGATCTTTCTGTTGCATCGGTGGCAGCCCTTTCGGCAGCAGTACTTGTGAGTCTGGCAGATACACTCGGGTTTTGGCCAGCAGCGGGAGTTGCGATGCTGGTTTCGATTCTGGCAGGCTTGCTGAACGGTGCAATCGTCCAGTATCTCGGCATCAATGCATTCATCGTTACATTGGGGACACTCACCGCAATCCGTGGTGTTGTCCAGATCTACACCGATGGACAGTCGTTGTCGGTGCAGACACCCGAGGCATTGCAAGCAATGCGAATGTTTGAATCGGGTCGATTTCCGATCGCAATTCCGCTGATTATCATTGCCGCTGGTTTGTTGTTGGCAGGTCTACGGTCTCTGGTGCGAGCACGTCGTCAGGCGCGTAACGTGTCCGTGACGTCGCTTGGCATGATCATTGGCGCGGTATGTTGTTTGGCTCTTGTGTGGGCGGGTGGAATGTCAATTTCGATGCCGAAACCTGTTGTGTATATGTTCGTATTCACGATCGTAGTCTGGTTTGTCCTGAACCTGACGACTATCGGTCGGCGCGTTTACGCGGTTGGTGGTAATCCAGAGGCTGCCCGTTTGTCCGGGATCAACGTCCAGCGTTACAAGATGGCGGGTTTCATCCTCTGTAGTGCGGCGGCTGGCTTCGGCGGCGTTCTTTTCGGGAGCCGGCTCGGCGCAGTGAATCCGACTGCAATGCAAGGCGCAGAGCTCACCGTCATTGCGTCGGCCATTCTTGGCGGGACATCATTGTTTGGCGGCGCCGGCTCGGTTATTAAGACGCTGGCAGGTGCACTGCTGCTATTCACGCTGACGAACGGATTCAACATTCTGAACCTTGGCGCGAACTATCAAGGCGTCATCGAGGGAACTGTGGTTGTCTCGGCAGCTGCTATCTATACGGTGGGTGGTGCTCGCCGACGCAAGCGATAAAACCCGGTCTTGGGATGTAAGGGATCTACCTTCTATATGCCATATGGCAGGCGTGTCGAAATAAATTCTCTTCAAGCAGGTCTTTGGACAAAGGGCTGGAGTGCGGCGGTCTGCGGAAGCTGGGTTTACTCCGGCCCGTCTAAGAACGTTGGGCGCAGTCTCGAATCGCAGACTGTTTCAGGAGCCGTTCGTGAATAATACCGATCAAAATCACATCGACTTTCTCACGGTAGTCGACAGGGAGATTCTGTCGGAGGGGCTGTGTGCGTTGTTACGCGAACGATCGGTAGCTTATGAGATCGCGACGAAAGTAGCACTCGCGCAAGGCTTAGCGAAGCCGAACGTTAGGGACTTCGGGCTTCCGGACATTCTTCGTCTCAGTCGGATCATATAGATCGGTGCCACTGACTAAACGTGTCCAGTTCTGTCCGCCAATAGTGTTCAACATAACTCGAAGGCGGGCACTGGTTTGAGTAACGGTGAACTGTCTGTTGCGCGTCTAGTGCGCAGTTTGTTTGGAGGAAACGTGGCAAAGCAAAGTGCGATCCGGACGCTCTCCGCCGGCTCGATCGGCAACTTCGGAGAAATCTACGATTTTGCGGTATTCGGATTTTCGGTTCCGATTCTTTCGGTCCATTTCTTTCCAGGGAGTGACCGTACTGCGGCATTGCTAAGCACCTTTGCCGTCTACGCAGTCGCCTTTTTTGCTCGCCCGCTAGGGGGATTGTTATTTGGTGTTATGGCAGACAGGGTCGGGCGCGTAAAGGTTATGGCGACGACAGTCTGGTTGATGGCGCTTGGCACCGCCGTGATAGGTCTTCTGCCTACCTATGCTCAAGTTGGTATCGCGGCTCCTGTACTTCTGGTCGTGTGCCGAATCGCTCAAGGTCTTGCGTTGGGCGGTGAGACGACCGGAACCACCAGCTTCATTCTCGAGTCGGCACCTGACGACCGCAGAGGAGGATGGATAGGCCTCACCTTGGTCTTCTCGCATCTACCCAATGCTCTTGTAGCCGGGTTGATGATTGCTCTTCAACTGGGAGCGAGGGGGAGTTCGTATGCAGACTGGGTTTGGCGTGTTCCTTTCCTTGCGGGCGGACTCATCGGGATTGTTGGATTTTGGCTCCGACGTGATCTGGACGAACCCGAGGAGTTTAAGCAAGCCACGCGAAGGACGGATTCGAAGAGCCCGCTTGGCGCAGCCCTCCGAGCAGGCGGTCTTCGAGGGATGCTCAACGTCGCCATGATTCAACCAATCCAGACTGTCGGTTCATACCTGCTTCTGGGTTTCATGTACACGTTTCTTGTCCGTGTGGCAAAGCTGGAACCAACGACCGCGCTTTTTACAAACGGTGCGGCCACCGTTGTGTTGTCGTTCATGATTCCGATTGGCGGGGTGTTAAGTGACCGTTTTGGCCGGAAGCGCATCCTTACGCTAGGTGCCTTATGGTTGGCCTTTGCGGTATATCCTGGGGTATATCTCGCTGCCAACGGAACTATTAGCGGTGCACTTTGGGGCCAGTTGCTGCTTACGGTCGGTGTTGGCTTGTATGGTGGCGCCTGTTTTGTCGCCGCGCCAGAATTCTTTCCTACCTCATTTCGCGCTACAGGGCATGCAATCTCATATCAGTTGAGTGTTGCCGTCTTCGGGGGGACAACGCCTTTCATTGCGACCCTTCTTGTTCGCGGATTTGGGTCTCCTCTCGCGCCTGCGTACTACGTTGCTTTCGTTGCCATCGTTTGTCTCATCTTGACGCAGTTTGTCCCGGAGACCAAAGGCGTGCGGCTGCGTACATCCGCAGGCGTGACCGCACCTGACAGTGCATTCCGCGTTGCGGAAGAGAGCAGGTAAGATTTTCAAGGGGTTCCGCTGTCCGTTCTGGCGAGGAACGCCCGCGCGGCGTTTCCCGCATCGGTTGGATCGGATTTTCCGCGTGAATGACGCGTAGCCCGATCAGGATGATTGCTCTCCGGCACTTCGATCTTATGATCTCGCAGCACGCGGGCCAAGCATGTGCCATAGGTGCCGGTCCCCTCGACGCCGGCGCGGTGCGGATGACCAAGAGAATTCTCCCGTGTCTGCAACTTGAGATATCTCGCTGTGTCGTCGGTCACCGACAGGGTTCCAAGGAGCTTCCCTGTTTCGCTGATTACTGGTAAGCGCGGCATCAGCGACGTCTTGACTGAAGATCGAATTCTTCAGACTGCGGTGCGGGACTGAGCGGCAACGACCTACGCTGCAAGTTCGTCGGTGTGGTTAATTGCAAGTGGTCGGTGTTCACCGTTCGTGACTGATGCCCTCCGGTAAAATCTCCGCCTAACCACAACGGAAACGGAGTTAGTCGATGTCTGAGAATACGGTGCTGCGCGATCTGTTCGACCGCTGGGAGCAAGTATGGCACGAAGGGCGATTTGACCTCGTCGCGGACTGCGTAGGATCGCACTACATCCGGCATGACGAAGCCGGTGACCGGACGGTGTCGCGGGACGCTTACGCAGCAGAAATTGCAAAGGTTCAACAGGAGCGACCTGGCATCCGGGTCGTTGTCTATGATCATTCGTTTGAGGGCGATCGTGCATGGTTCCGCTTCGCCTTCAAGTGGACAGATCCAGCTACCGGAGAGGCTCGCACTCGAGCAGGCATGCAGTCCTACCGGACGGAAGGAGGCAAGCTCGTTGAAACGTGGCTTTCGATGCAACCCCTTGGTTCGACGTGGGCGGATACGCCGCAAGAGCATTGGACGAGCCGCTCAGCGATCAAGTAACGCGCCCCGTTTGCGAGCGAGGAATCGAGCGCGGGATTCTCTAAGCAGCGTGACGTACATTCAAGGTAAGCGTGGCACTAGCGAGTCTTGGCAGAAGATCTGGATCTTCAGACTGTAGTGCGGAGCTGACCCGCGACGACCCACGGTGCGAGTTCGTCGATGCGGTTAATCGCATGGTCGGCGATGCGTGCGAGCACGAAGCGTATCTCGCCTACGTACTTGAGCGCATTGCCGAGCATCCGGCGACCGCATCGACGAACTGCTGCCCTGGAACGTCGCACCGCACTTGCCTGCAGCCGCGAACGCCAGGCCCATTCGATAGCCGCTCCTCCAACGCCCGTCAACTCCCGGAAGTACGGCCTCGTTCGAACGCTTACCGCAGAACGGATCTCGTTCAAGCACGGTCTGCACCTTGGCGGCGAGACTGTTGAATCCGGCCCGCATGTCGGTGACTCCTGCGGCCAGCCACACGCGGGATCCGGACGGCAGGCCAATGGCGGACGGCAGCATCAGCAGGCTCATCGGGCAAGACCTCGCACAATCTTGATCAGGGTTGCGATGGGTGTGTCAGTGCTCAAACGTAGCCGGACCTCGCCACATTCGACCTCGTACGTGCTGCCGCTGTCCGACGATGGGCACGCCGGCGCTTCCGGTAAAGGCTCAGCTACGGCCACTGGTAGCCAGTTGAGTGCAGGCGCCTCTGGCAACGGAACGTCAGGCATGCCGAAATCGCCGGCAAGATAATGACGACGCCATTTGAATAGCGACGTAACATTCACTCCATGGCGGCGAGCAACAACTTTCAGCCCCGCCGTTCCCGAACAATAATCCTTCACGACCGAGAGCTTCGTCTCTTCCGAATACTTGCCCACAAGACTCCCCCGCACAAGTGTCCAACTTTGCGGGGTCAGTTCACATTTGGTGGACACCAAAGTAGCCAAACTCAACGACGAAATCTACACGGTGATGAGGACCCGCTTACGATTACTGCACCGATGCGTATTGAGATGCGTATCGATACCCGGAGTGACTTCATGTTGTTCCATGTGTGTTTCCGTCGTGGCGAGCGCATCACCCAACCCGACTCGCTGGACAGGACACTCACGGCGCAGGACAACGCTCCTATCAGGTCACAAACGCTAGGCCCGGCAACGCTCGGGGGGCGCTGGAGCCCGAGCGGCAGGTCAATGCCAAGGCAGCTCGGCCAACCCCAGCACGGGTCAGATCGGTCCGAAGTTCAGGGCGTATTTTGGACTGAGTGTCTCAGCAATTGTCTCGACGGCTCATCGAGCTACGCATGCCGTAGCCCTTGAGCAGGTCCTGGAAGTCACGACTGCAATACTTGGCTACCTCGGTTGCTATAAAGGATCAGGCCTGCTTCCGGCAGGCGGTTAAACCACGCCATACGCAGCGCGTCGGATATCAGCTCCGTGCGCATATGCGACTGCATCGACCAGCCCACCACCTGACGTCTGAGCAGGTCGAGGACGACCATCGGGTACAGCCAGCCGTATTCGCCTTTGGATTCAGAGTGAACGATCTTGATATGGACCAGCAGGGCATCGTGCTGATGCGTCGGCGTGGATGATCCGTATCGACATCCTGGGCCTTGCGCGCGTGGTAGCCACTGGGACTGACGCACAGCGCCCGACAGAGCAGCGAAACCGCCATTGTCGGCCGTAACTTTCGATTCGAGCGTACTTCATCATGCGCCGTATGTCGCGAGGCATGCGGCGAAGCGTTGACAGGGGTACGTGCGGGCCAGCCATTGAGCCGCGATAGTTGTTATGTCTCGAGTGCCGACGCCATTGATCATGTGGAAGGCAATACGACCGAACGCGGTATTGCGAGCTTCCATCGGCTTGGCGTGGTCTGAGACTCTGGAACGCACGCTCCTTGTCGGGAGCCGGGAGATATCCAATCCGTCCTGTCGCAGCATGAGCAGGTCCGCACCTATCAGTTTCTGAGCTGCCGCCCCAGCTTCTCACCGATCATCATGCATGCCGCATTGATGTTTCCGCTGATCAGGTCAGGCATCACCGACGCATCGGCGATCCAGAGGTTCTCCAGTCCTCTTACCTTGAGGTCGGGCGTCACTACTGCCTTTTCATCGACTCCCATGCGGCAGGTGCCCGACGCGTGATACGCTAGCCCGGCACGGGCCTTGACGTATTCCGCCAACGCTGCTTCGGAGGTAACGTGTGGGCCTGGTTCTACCTCCTCCATCACCATATCGGCCAACGGTGACTTGGAGACGATACGACGCAGAAGTCTTATCGCTTTCACCAACGTTTCCACATCGCCGGCATCCGCCAGAAGGTTGGGTTCGATTAACGGCGCCGCCTTAGGGTCTGCGCTGGCGAGACGGATGGTGCCCCGGCTCAAGGGATAGCTCTTATCGAGCACCATTGAGAACGACGGATATGGCAGCACCTTCAGGCTCTTGTAGAACTTGAGCTCGTCGTCATTGACCGCGCCTGCGACCGAGAAAAGCATATGTACATCCGGCATGGGTTCCGCGGATGAAGTCCTCAGGAATCCCATGGCCTCTGTAATCGTGGCAAGCGGTCCTTGCCCCGTCAACAAGAACTTGGCTCCAAAGCCTGCCATTCGCAACCAGTTGCTTGTGGGGCTGTAGCTAGGCCGCTTCACGCGCCAACTTGGCCTAATGAGGGGATGTTCCATCAAGTTGCGTCCAACGCCAGGTTGGTGCAGCACAACATCGATGCCAAGCGCTTGCAGTTCCTCCCCATCGCCGATGCCCGATAGCATCAGAAGCTGTGGCGTATTGATCGCTCCGCCGCACAAGATGACGCGGCCGGCCCGGACCTCGTGCATGACGCCATCGCGTTCGTAGGTGACGCCCGTAACCTTACCTTCCTTTACCAGCAATTTGTGTACGAGCGCATCCGTGATCAGTTCCAGGTTCTTGCGCTGCAAGGCCGGTTTGAGCCATGCATCGACTGAACTCACTCGCATTCCTCGGCGCTGGTTGAATTGTCCGTAGCCAACCCCTTCTTGCTGCGCACCGTTGAAATCGTGTGTGCGCGGAATGCCGGCCGCTTGTGCAGCTTCGAGAAACGCTTCCGTGAGCGGATGGCAGTGCCGCACCTCCCGGATGGGCAGTGGACCAGAATCGCCGCGAATTGAGTAGTCAGGCGGCGAATGGTAGCCGGGCTCGCAACGCTCCATGTCCCGGAACAGGGGCATGACGTCATTGGCCGACCAGCCGACGTTGCCCATGGCAGCCCAACGGTCGTAGTCGGCACGGGCGCCGCGCACGTAGTTCATGCCATTGATACTGCCGCTGCCGCCCACAACGCGTCCGCGCCGCCAATGGTCGGTTCGCATATTGCGGGTGGAGTCGGACTGGGACCAATAGCCCCACTCGAAGCGCGAGAAGTCAAGGTAATAGCTGAGGCCAAACGGTTTCATGAGCCACACATCCGGGGGGCCGGCCTCAATGACGAGAACGCGCCGCGAGGTGTTCTCGCTGAGGCGAGCAGCCACGACGCAGCCCGCGCTTCCCGCTCCGACGACGATGTCGTCCCACAAGTTTGAATCTCGATCCATATAATTCACTTTGTCTCTAATCCGTGCGTGCAACTATATTCAGGGGGCGGGGCGGCGTGCGTCCGACACTGCTGTTCTCCTACCAGCGGTAGGGAAAAGCCCGCTTAGTGGGCCATCGCCGATGCGGTTGCAACTGATGGTGGAGAAATGGTTCGGCGAACTGGTCTGGGCATGGGCTGCACTCCTGGGCCCGTTTACGCGAAGCGCAAAAACAGGATATGTCTATGTTGGTCTCAGCCGGAATGCCCTGGTAAGTGAGTCGATTTTGAATGTGGTAACAGTCTCGCCGGACATCACTTAATCAACAAGCAATGAATTATGGACTGTCATTAAGTTAAACTTCACAATCAAAAGAGGACAGGTCAGACCATGGCATATGCCCACTTTACGCCGAGACAACTCGATGCATTTCTCACCGTCTCCGATGCACTGAATTTCGGCAAGGTAAGTTGTCCCGGACGGCGCTCAGTTCGATACCTTGGGCAATCGCGTGCGTGGTGTGCGTGTACTGCATCCAGTGCGGTGTCGCCTGACGTAGCCTCTCAGCCGGCACGGGATAATCGCTCACGATAATTTAAGCAGCATACTGGAAAACCTGCGCATGACTTCCAGCAGACGCAGGGGCAGTGCGCAAGACAGCAGGCACCAGTCTCAGCAGCGCTTGCGCAAGTGGCACCATCCGCTTGGTCCTGCGCTCCAGGACCTTGGAATATAC
Organism: Burkholderia sp. Ax-1724; assembly: GCF_011752995.1. Taxonomy (GTDB): domain Bacteria; phylum Pseudomonadota; class Gammaproteobacteria; order Burkholderiales; family Burkholderiaceae; genus Paraburkholderia. The sequence continues at coordinate 10,393 of NZ_VWWL01000031.1, read as the reverse complement.
TGTCCAGTGGCGCGTACGGCCAATGGCCGAGACCGCGCGGCTCACCTATCCTTCGGGCAAAATCATGCACCCGCACAGCAGTTCAAGGAAGCTGGTTTGCGAACGAAGTAGTACGCTGATAAGCAGAACGTTGATCCATTCGTTCAGGTAAAACCCAGTGCATTTCGACAGGGGCATGGCTATAGCAAAAGAACCAAAAACGATTCTTATTAGCCGCCGCGCTGCTTACGTTAAAACCTCGTGCAAGGCAAGCAGCACGGGACCTCATGATTGCTCGTTCATATCACGTTTTTTGAATTCGAAACCATTCTTCAGCACCGTCCATCGAAGCGCTGAATATCTACGGCCGAGTTTACTTGAGGCGATATATTCTTATTGCATTGTCGCGGAATATCTTGCGCTTGTCGTCAGCGTCCAAGATATCTGTAGCCCGGTCAACAATATCGACCCACTCCCGATAGCTTGCGGCAAGCTCAAGCACGGGCCAGTCTCCTCCAAATAAGACGCGATCCACACCGAAGCAGTCGATAACGTGCTCGATATACGGAATAACTTGGTCTTGCGTCCAAGTGGCATGATTTGCTTGAGTCAATACACCTGAAAGTTTGCAGACTACGTTTTTCAATGCAGACAATTCACGAATGTGGTGACACCAGTGTTCGATGCGTTTCGCTTTAATATCCGGCTTACCGATATGGTCCAGCACGAATGAGACACTAGGGCACCGCCGTATCATCTCGATAGTATTCTCGAACTGGTCGTGGTCGATGCAGACGTCGAAGGTGAGGTCGTACTTCGGTAACAGGTTGAGAGCATCGAGGAAGTTGCGTTGCAATACAAAGTCCGGATCGGGCTGGTTTTGGATCAGACGTCTCACGCCACATACGGGCCTGAGAGCCGCGATGCGCGCTATTTCGACCTCGATCGCGGGACCACGCTCAAGGGGAAGGCAGGCAACGCAACCCATGATGCGCGCGTCGTTCGACGCCGTGTACGCTACCCATTCCGCCTCGGCCATATAGTGAGGCATATCCACATCGGCTTCGACGAAGACGAACCCCTCCACCTGATACGGCTTGGCATAGCTCGTCAGGTCGTCCGCAGTCCAGTCCCGATTCAGCTTTGTTGTACCCGTGGCCCATGAAGAGCCTGCAGACCATGAGTAGCTGAAACGCGTCCGATCAAGCAGATGGATATGCGAATCAATGATAGGAAAGTCAAGCATTTGAGTCTTGTGCAAATCTGTCTGCCTGGAACAGATTGCTGTGCCGCGTGAAGCTTCCGAAAAAATCGTGTCTCATGATGTTGGCTGCAATCGATGATTGCACCTATGCATAACTGTGTTGTATCTGACAAGGGTATTGCTGCCTCCTCCGGTACGTCCAGTCACTTTTTGCATGTTCGACGGTAAGTTTTCTTGAATATAGCCGTGCAAGGCTTGTCTCTACTTGTTTTCGCCGAACGCTGAAACGGGCAATATCGCTGCGGCCGATATCCTGCGCGACTTTCCCCTCGGCCGACGTGTGAGGTTTTATTTTTTCGTCGTCCAGAGGCCATCGGTTATGCAGCCATATGCTTTCTCCAGTCTCACAAACTTCTCCGACTATCCCGCGGACTCCCCCTTGCCTTCACCGAGGTGGCGTCTTGTGTAGTGCGCGTTTCGACGCGGAAGCACCCCTTCCGCGCTTGCCTAGATCGTCTCTGTCTCCAAGCCATTTGATCAAATGCTCCCGAAAACCTTCGGCAGCCGGGGACACCGTGCGGGTTGCCGAATGGTAAAGGCAAACTTGGCGGATCACTTCCGGCTGCACGATCGGGCGCATGATCAGGCCGAGCGGTCGCCCCAACAGGCCGACATAGGCCGGCGCGAGGGTTAGCGCGAGCCCTGCAGCAGCCATGCCGAAGGCTGTGCTGATGTTATCGACGATGTCCACGGGAATAATGCGGTTCTCCTCGGTGACGCTGCCGTGCGTGAGCGATACCGTGCGTTCGTAGTCGCGCCCCGCGACGACGAGCGACTGTTGCCTCAACTGCGCCCAGGAAATTTCACGGCGCTTCGCCAAAGGATGACTCGCCGGACACCACAGCACCCACGGGCTCTTGAAAAGATCGACGCGCACGATATCATTTCCGACGGGCTGATCGGAGCCGACAGCGAGATCGACGTCGGCATTGTTGACCATGTCGACGAGGTTGTCGACGGCGGCATCATGGATCCGGACAATCACTTTGGGGCGCCCCTCGGTATAGGCTTTGATCGCATCGGGAAGCACCGTGCTGGCAAGAATCATGGGAGCAGCGACCCGAACAATCCCGGCCGCCTGGTTGCGAATGTCAGCAGCAGCGGCTTGTGCCAGTTCGATGTGCTTAAGCACGCTTCTCGCAGAGGGAAGAAATTCGCGGCCAGCGGGCGAGAGGGAAACGCTGCGCGTCGTGCGGTCGAACAAACGAAACCCGATCGCTGATTCGAGTTCTCCGATAAGCTGACTGACGGCCGACGCGGACAGGCTTAGACGTTCCCCGGCTTTGCCGAAATTCAGAGCATCAGAGACGGTGAGAAATGCATTGAGTTGTCTCGGCGTAAAGTGGGCATATGCCATGGCCTGACCTGTCCTCTTTTGATTGTGAAGTTTAACTTAATGATAGTCCATAATTCATTGCTTGTTGATTAAGTGATGTCCGGCGAGACTGATACCACATTCAAAACTATTCCCTCTGCCGGAGACGCCTTATGACGGGAGCAGTGATTTCGGTCGGCAGTGGTGACTACATGCATTCCGTCCGCATGGGGGTTTAGTTCGACTGAGCCAGAAGAAAAGGCATAATGCGCGCGCTGGTATTGGGGTGTAACGACATGCGCGCGTCTTGATCTGGATCGACTCACTTACATTAGCGACGGGCGAAATGAAGACGTATCAGCATTGGATTAACGGAGCGTGGGTGGGTCCCGCGCGCGCTGAATGGCTCGACTCGGTGGATCCGTATCACGGGAAGGTGTGGGCCCGGATTCCGCGGGGCAGCAGCGAAGATGCCGACCGCGCCGTGGCGGCGGCGTACGATGCGATGTACCACGGACCGTGGAGCCGCATGACCGCGACGGAGCGCGGGAAAATTCTTCGCCGGATCGGCGACCTGCTCGCGGATGCCAAAAACGCGCAGCGTCTGGCCGAAATCGAATCCCGGGACAATGGCAAGATTCTCGCGGAGATGCAAGGGCAACTGAAGTACCTTCCTGAATACTGGTACTACTTTGCTGGCATGACCGACAAGATTGAGGGCAGTGTGGTGCCTGTCGACAAGCCCGATATGCTCGCGATCACCTGCCGTGAGCCTGTCGGGGTAGTGGCAGCACTTACTGCCTGGAATTCCCCGTTGATGTTTTTCACCATCAAGTGTGCGCCGGCGCTCGCTGCGGGTTGTTCCGTCGTACTGAAGCCGTCCGAGTACGCGTCGACGAGTTCTCTTGAGTTCGCAGCGTTGACAAAGGAAGCGGGGCTGCCAGACGGGGTGATCAACGTTGTGACAGGGCTTGGGCAGGAACTCGGTACGCCGCTGGTCGAGCATCCGGACGTGGCCAAGATCACGTTCACTGGCTCCGACGTGACCGGTGCCAAGGTATATGAAACCGCGGCGCGCACGATGAAGCGGGTGTCGATGGAACTAGGCGGTAAATCACCTAACATCGTGTTCGGCGACGCGGATCTCGAAAGCGCCTGCATCGGAGCGGTCGCCGGCATCTTCGGGGCATCTGGACAGATGTGTACGGCAGGGTCGAGGCTGTTGGTGCAGAACTCTATCCGACACGCATTCACGGAACGTTTGCTCGGTATTGCACGCAAACTGAGGCTTGGCGATCCGATGCGCACGGACACGGAAATCGGCCCAATTGCTACCCGACCGCAATTCGAGAAGGTTCTGCATTACATCGATCTCGCCAAATCCGAGGGTGCTCAATGTGTTCTCGGGGGGCAGGCTGCGAAGGGAGCGGGATTGGGCGCGGGACAATTTGTGGAACCCACGATTTTTACTGATGTGTCGAGCAGCATGCGCATTGCCCAGGAAGAAGTATTTGGCCCCGTACTATCGATTATCGGCTTTGACACCGAGGACGATGCGATAAAAATTGGCAACGACGTGATCTACGGGCTGGCGGCCGGGGTGTGGACGCGAGACGTGGGGCGCGCGATTCGGATGTCGAAGGCGCTGAGGGCCGGGATGGTCTGGGTCAACACGTACCGAGCCTACAGCTTCACGATGCCAATTGGCGGAATGAAACAATCGGGTCTTGGGCGCGAGAACGGAATGGAGGCGATCAACGATTACCTCGAAACGAAGAGCGTCATGATTTCAACTGCGTCGAGTGCGCCAGAAAATCCTTTTGTTCAACGATGACCCGACATTTGGTCGTGGACCCAGCGTCGAACCTTTCGAGCTGCGTGCGTCAATGGTAATAACCAGGGAACGCGATAGCACAGTGCAACGAAGACATAAGTTCGAACAGGCATCGGCCTTGATGCTATAAATATTTGAGACAAAACATGAAGATTCTCAATGATGCGCCGGTAAGAAAGGCGTTTTGGCGGCTGATGCCGCTGATTGTCGTCTGCTACTTCGTTGCTTATCTCGATCGTGCGAATGTCGGCTTCGCCGCAGTTCATATGAGTCAGGACATAGGACTGACGGCTTCCGCATTCGGATTCGGAGCAGGGCTATTCTTCCTGACATACTTCTTGCTCGAAGTGCCCTCCAACTTGTTGCTCGCACGATATGGGGCACGTCGCTGGATTGCGCGCATCATGTTCACGTGGGGAGCAATGTCTGGGGCAATGGCCTTCGTCACGAACGAACCCAGCTTCTACACGGTACGTCTACTTCTGGGCGCGGCGGAAGCCGGTTTTTTCCCTGGAATCACTTACTTCGTCACGCTCTGGTTCCCGGCCGCGTACCGCGCTCGCATCATGGCATTCTTCCTTTGTGCCGCGCCAATTTCGCTATCGCTCGGAGGCCCTGTCTCAGGTGCGCTTCTAGGTCTGGATGGTCTTCTGGGCATACCCGGCTGGCGATGGATGTTTATCATGGAGGCGTTACCTGCAATAGTCCTCTCATTCGTTGTGCTCAGATATTTGACAGACCGTCCGTCGGATGCGGCGTGGCTTACACCGGAGGAACGGGCAGATCTGACTGAGCGTCTTGCCATCGACTCTCAGCGCAGCTTGGCGACCGCGCACCACCATAGTCTTTTTCAGGCTCTGTTCAACCTCCGCGTATTGCTTTTCGGCGTCGCCAACTTCGCGATCGTCATGGCCTCCTATGGCGTTAGCTTCTTTCTCCCGAGAATCGTCAAGGAGTTCGGTCTGAGCGACCTGCAGACTGGCTTCCTTTCTGCCGTACCCTATGCGCTTGCGGCGATTAGTCTGGTGTGGTGGGGGAAACGTTCGGATGCCCGGTTGGAGCGACGCTTTCACACACTGATTCCCATCGTGTTCGCGAGCATGGGACTGGCTGCGGCCGCGTTGTCGACCGGTCCGGTCATGCAAATGATGGCATTTTGCTGTGCGGCGATCGGTTGCTGGGCCGCAATGCCGGTGTTCTGGCCATTGTGTTTCGGAAATATTCCTAGCAAGAATGCTGCGGGTGCAATTGCCGTGATCAATGCCATTGCCAACTTGGGTGGATTTGCCGGGCCGTCCGTTATGGGCTTTTTCCGAGATCACACAGGTGGTTTCATGACGGGCCTGCTCGTTCTGGCCGGAGTGAATCTTGTCGCCGCTGCGATCGTGGTTCTTGTCGGCAGAGGGCACGCGCACGAGGGTGGCATCGCCGAATCGAGGCCTGTCGCTACATGATGGCGGTGTTGCGCAACGAAGCGTACTTCCGACTTGCTCTCCTCAGCAAAGCCAACCGTTTTTTACAGCGTTAAACAGTTCCTATATCAAAATTCATTATGCTATCCAGCCCTGACCTTTGCCGCGTGTTTGCGAATCACGTTTGGCATACCCGCTTCGAAGATCTTTCGAAAGAAGCTGTCGATGCGGCAAAAAGGTCCATTCTTGACATTGTGGGTGTAACCCTCGCCGGTAGCGGTATGGAGCCGGCAGTGCGAGGGGTCGCCGATGTTGTACTGGATGCGGGTGGTCGTGAGGAGTCTTCTGTGCTGGGGTTTGGAGGAAAAGTTCCAGTGCAGTCGGCGGCTTTTGCCAACGGCGTGATGGCGCACTGTCTTGATTTTGATGATCAAACCCCTTGGGGAGCACACCCGGATAGCTCCGCGGTTCCGGCGGCACTCGCACTTGCAGAACGTAAAGGGGCAATATCCGGCCGTGATCTGATTACTAGTGTAGCGATTGGTCAGGATCTTTTCGTTCGGTTGCGCTGCAATGTCGGGTGGCGTCAGGACTGGAACCTTTCGTCGGTTGTCGGCGCGTTCTCTGCAACCGCTGCGGCTGCTTATATTCAGGGGCTGTCTCCAGAGCAGATTGCGCACGCACTCGGGATTGCCAGTATGCAATCAGCCGGAACGATGGAGGTCATTTTTGGCATCGGAAGCGACTTGCGCGGAATGTATGCCGGGTTTACAGCTCAAGGCGCGGTATTGGCGGTGCTCTTGGCGGAGAAGGGTATAACCGGTGTCGCGAATCTCTTCGAGGCGAAGGCAGGCATCTTCAATGTCTACTTCGGGGGGAAATACGATCGAGACAAGATGATCGAGGGATTGGGGAGAGACTACTTGGGCGCGTCAATGCTTTACAAGACGTGGCCGGCTGTCGGGAATGTGCATACATACATCCACGCGACGATCGAATTGATGAAGGAACATGGTCTGAAAGCGAGCGACATCGAGCAGATCAAGGTGTTCGTTGGGGATTTCCACCAGCGCATGTGCTATCCGTTGGATCTTCGACGCGCGCCGGCGACTCTCGTCGATGCGAAATTTAGTCTTCCATTCTGTGTGGCCTTGGCGGCCACGCATGGCCAGATTCGAATCTCCGATTTCAGCGCTGCAGTCCTACGTGACCCGCAGGTGCTTGCGATCGCCCAGAAGGTTGTCCCTGTGGAAGACAGTAGTCTTGACTGGAAGGTGAAGATCCCCGATGGGCGCATGGAGATTTTAATGCACGATGGCCGGAGCTTCGCTCGATTTGGTGACAACGTGCCGGGTAGTCCTGAAGCGCCAATGTCGTGGGAGCAGATCGCTACAAAGTTCCGGGACTGTGCGTCCGTCGCGGCCAATCCTCTGTCTAGAGAGAGAACTGAAAGAGCAATCGAACTGGTGCGCGATCTTGAGTCTCTTGACGACGCGAGTGTCTTCCTACGTACGCTTTCTTAGCATCCCTGTTCGTGGACGAATGGGAGTTTCGTGCGGAGCTTGTGACCTGCCCCCTTGAGTTGGCCAAGATGGATGTTCGTCGCGTATCGATGAACCTGAGCGCCGGGTACCCGGCGCGAGGCCCGCGTAGGCCACCGTGCGCAGCCAAAGCGAACGCTTTATGGCGATCTCAGCCAGGAGTCTGGCGGCAGTCCTGACGCTGAGTCCCGGCATGCTGGTCCGGACCGACCAAAGAGGGCAAGCAAGCACCTGCCGTTTAACTTCGGCCGCGATCTCGTTGCGTTGCTTACACAAGGCCGCAAGCTGCTGGGCTAAACGGGACATGACGATGGTGATGGCTTGCGTGTCGGGCACGATCACGCCTGTTCACTCAGCGCTTGAACGTTTCGGCCGCCAATCCCTTGCCCATGCGCGGCGCGAGTCTGGTCACGCGGTTGACGAGTGTTCTCTCGCTGGTAGCGGCAAGCGCAGTGGGCGATGGGTAGCGCTCAAGCAGGTCGAGCACGGCGGGATTGATCGAGGCGCGGCCCGAGAACACGCTCGAGCGTGGGATGGATCTGGGTAAGCATGCCGCGAATGCAGTTGCTGGTCTGGGTGATCTGGGCAGCGAGATCGTCGTCGAAGCCGTCGTGGGAAAATGACAATTCCACCTAAAGTCTCTACGAAACAACCTCAGCGCATTTTTCCACCCAAAGCACGACTTATTTGTCGAAAAGTGCCGACGCGGCAATTTCAGAATACATCAAGTGGATTTGCGGGAATTCCATAGCGACTTTACGTTGACCCTCTGCGAGGGGCCAAAAATTTTCCGGAATTCGCCGGATTGTCCGGGATGCGAACGGACGATGAAATGGAAATATCCACAGTTTTGACGCTTGCATCACCACAAGATCGCGCCTAGAGTGCAGTCAACAATCTGTTCCGGTCGACGCGCAAACGCACGGCCGAGTACGCGTTAGCGGTCCCGATGTACCGAAGTATGTGAGTTGGCGTGGTGGCTGCAATGAGGCAAGCCTGCGAATCTTATGATCGCAGGCTTTTTTGCTTTCTGGATCGGATCCCCTTGAACCCGCGGCGTGCCTCCCTAGCTCCGCGGGTTTCTTTTTCCGCGCACATCCGTTTCGGTACCTCGGTGTCTGATGGATCGGATCGACGGAAGGTGGATCATGAAGATGGATCGTGTCGTTCTCTGGTGCCGTGAGCCTCGCATGACGCGCAATATCGCGAGGCACTGGTTGATTGCACTGGCACTGCTCGCAGGCACCTCGGTTTTCGCACCGGGTATCGCCCATGCGGACGACTGGGGCTGCCAGGTCATTCTCTGCCTGTCCAACCCCGGTGGTCCCGAACAGTATGGTGAATGCGTGCCGCCGATCGAGAAACTGTGGCGAGCGCTGCGTCACGGAGAGCCGTTTCCGGCCTGTGATTTCGGCACGAGTGGCGCACAGGGCACGTCCGCGTCCAACACGTTCGCGAGCGCTGGCTACTGTCGCGAGGACCTGCTGGTCTGGGGTGCTGCAGAACAGAGCGAACTGTCGTGCCGGGCAACCGGTGCAATCAACGTCGAGATCGACGGCCAACTCTATACGCGGGTCTGGTGGGACGTCGGCGGACTGGGACCGACGGTCATCGAATTCTATGGCGCCGGCAGTCCGCAGGTCCCATATGACCCGACGCAGTCTGCGGCGCTTTTCCTTCAGCGCATGGAAGAGTCGCGGGATCGCTCCGGCGGGGGGAACTGATGATGTCCCTCGACTTTATGTCGCTTGCTCAGCAATGCGCGCCCCAGATCGCCCCGGACACGATGGCAGCGATCGTGCGGACCGAGTCCGGATTCAATCCCTATGCGATTGGCGTAGTGCATGGCCGGCTGCTGCGACAACCATCAAGTGCTGCCGAAGCGATGGCAACGATGCGCACGCTGGAGACGGGTGGCTGGAATTTCAGCGTCGGGCTCGCACAGGTCAATCGCGCGAACTGGTCGACCTATGGCCTGACCATGGAGAACGTACTCGAGCCGTGCCGCAACCTGGCAGCGGGCGCCGCAATTCTCCAGGGTTGCGTCGTGATGGCCAGGAACAGGCAACTCCATGCGAAGGCCGGGTCTCAGGTTGATGTGCAGACTGCGCTGCGCGCGGGCTTGTCCTGTTATGCAAGCGGCGACTTTTTGACTGGCTACCGGACGGGTTACGTACAGCGCGTTGTGGACATCGCGTTGGGTCAATCGTCACCGGTGCCGACCGTGCCGGCGATCACACCTATCCCGGTCGTACGGATCGACTCTCCGACGCCCACTCATTCACCTCGCTCCGCATCTGTCATTCGACAGCGATTGCGACAGGACCGCCATGGGCCGACTGTCGTACCACCAGTCATGGACCAGCAGCGCGAACAGGATAGTAGTGCAGTGGTGTTCTAACCCACCGCTTTGATCAGGACAGGTTGAAATTAGTCGAAATGGAGTCAGTCATGTATTTAGGAAATCGAAATAAAGCGTGGATCTTCCGTGTATCGGCTGCACGATTGTTGTCTGACCGGAAAGCAGCGCGGGCAGCGGCTATTGGCGGAGCGATCCTGATGTTCACGGCTCCGGTGTGGGCGCAACTGTCCCAGGTAAATACGCTGCTGGACATGATCCAGACGACGCTGCTCGGCGTTGGTGGCGTGATCTGCTCGATTTCCATCATCTGGGCGGGTTTCCGGATGATGTTTCAGCATGCCCGCTTCGGCGATATCGCGAACGTGTTCATCGGCGGGCTCTTCGTCGGCTGCGCGACCGTCATCGCCGGCATGCTGATTCCGACGAGCTGATCCGGGAGCGCCGAACCATGCACCCGCTCAAAGATCCCGTTTTCAAAGGCTGCACACGTCCCGCGATGCTCTGGGGCGTGCCGCTCGTGCCGTTCCTGATGATCGGCGGCGGCATACTGATTCCGGCTTGTTGATTTGCACGGAATCCTGACCCACCCTCGGCAGTAATTTGCATCGAATCTTGACCCACGTAGAACACTGACCTGCTCGGCAACGGGCGGGGGAACGGAGTGATCGACGTGGCTATATTGAGCA
>NZ_VWWL01000002.1 GCF_011752995.1 Burkholderia sp. Ax-1724 | reverse complement strand
CTGGGGACGCGCCGCTCATGATTGGAAGTCGGCCATGAACCAGTTCGCGATTCTTTATGAGGATCGATTCGTTCGACCATCCGTGTGAATTTCAACCCGCCTTGAACACGGAAATTCTGACACTCCCACAGCGCGACGCGCTCCGATGAGTGCGCATAGAGCACCACGTACTGCTCCAGGACAAATTCACGCAGATCCGGCAACGCGGCCTCGGCCGCAAGGCGTTGCACGCGTGCTAGGCGCAACCTCGCCTGGGCCGAGCGCGCAGCCAGGAACCGCACATGACGACCACATCCCGGCGACCAACCGAGCATCTGAACCATCTCAACAAGCTCCGCCTGGAGCCGCGCAAAACGTCTCGATGCCGTGTCCACATCCTGCTCGACAAGGAAACGTCGCGCTTCATCAAGCGTAACAAGGAAGTTGGGCGCCGCCTCGACAACTGCCCGGACCGTCACAGCTTCGTCGGCGTCGTCAACGCGCGCATCAAGTCATCGGTACCGACCACTTGGCCACCCAGCAACTCGTGCAAACCTGCTTCCGCCTCATCGAGCAGCACGAAGTTCGCGTGCTCAACCTCCAGCGCATGGTAGTAGTCAAGCTTCTTGGCATCGACGAGCGCAACAAAGGACGTGCCGTTTTTGGTGAGGACCTTCTCCGCACCGCCTACGACTTCGTCGGCCAATTCGGTCAGCCGCGCCCGCGCTTCACTAATCGGCACCACATCACACGCTCGCAAGCTCATCGCCACCTCCATTAACGTTTTTCGTACAACATCCATTAATAGACAGTGTAAGTCGAACTTGCTCTCGGGGCAATGACGCCGGCCATTCGACAGATAAGTGCTGCCGTACGCTCACCTAGCGTCCGATTTTCGCCCACCTGCCGGTCAAACGTCAGCGCCCGTTGCGTTGCATGTCCACAACCGTTCGCTAAGTCCGTTATGAGCCAACGTCCATTAAGTACATCAATGAGTACACCCCACTTCAAGCCAACCAAAAACTCCCTTTATAATCAATTATATGAATGTAAAGTGCGCGTCCTCTCCTGTTCCCCGTTTCAGATAGCGCTGTGGCGTGTCTCCAGACGTTTTCCTGAACATCGCAATGAATGCGTTCGAACTCTGGTAACCGGGCTCTGCCGCGATGGTCGGGACAGGCTGGTAGAGCGCCAGTCCTGTCACGACCTCCACGAGTCGCAACGGCTGTAGGTTCCTATCTGAACGTCCCTCTCGCCACCGCCCGACAAAAGGCCGAGGGGATGCGCCATGTGCTCGGACGCGGCGAGGATCCTTTCTCCCTCCGCATCGCGGCACAGGCAGCTGTCGCAGCCAAGCTTACGTTCGCGCAGTGCGCGGAACAGTACATCGCCATGCATAGTCCTGGGTGGAAAAACCCAAAGCATGTTGACCAGTGGACAAATACCCTCGAAACCTACGCGATGCCTATCATCGGCACGCTTGATGTCGCCCTCGTTGATACCCGGCATATCGTCCAGATCCTTGAACCGATCTGGCTCAGCAAAAACGAGACGGCATCCCGGATCCGTGGTCGCGTGGAACGGGTGCTCGCATGGGCCAAAACCCGCGGCCTGCGTACGGGCGACAATCCAGCGACCTGGCGCAATCATCTTGATACCCTCTTGCCCCGACCCACATCGGTACAACGGCAGCAACACCACGCGGCCCTGCCGTACAAAGATATCCACTCGTTTGTCATTGAGCTGCGGGCACAGCCTGGCGTGACCGCGCAAGCACTCGAGTTCACCATCCTGACTGCGACACGCACAGGTGAAGTCATCGCTGCCACCTGGGAGGAGATCAATCTGCGCGAGGCAGTATGGATCATTCCCAAAACGCGGATGAAGGCAAAGCGCGAACACCGGGTTCCCCTGTCCAATCGCGCGGTCGAACTTCTGAGGCAGATGAAGAAAACACGCAAGAGCGACTTTGTCTTCCCAGGATGGAAAGCGGAAACGGGTCTTTCGAACATGGCCATGCTTCAGTTTCTGCGCAAGGTCGGCTATTCAGACCTGACGGTTCACGGATTCCGGTCGACGTTCCGTGACTGGTGCGCCGAAATGACCACCTACCCTCGCGAGCTCGCTGAAGCAGCGCTGGCGCATACGTTGAGCAACAAGGCAGAAGCCGCCTACTTCCGCAGTGATATGTTCGAGAAGCGACGCGAAATGATGCAGGCCTGGTGCAATTACATCAATACAGCACCAGCTGAGGCACGGCCCCCTGCCCCCCCCGGGACCGACCGAGTCGAACCTTCGCGAGAGGCGGCGTCTATCTAGTCGATTCAGCGTACAGATGACGCGATAACTCGACACACGTCGCCAACCCTGCGTCCGCGGGACTCACTGGCGAGCAGACGCCGCGTGTGATGTCCCTCGCGGCCGAGTGCGAAAGGCCACAGTCGTCGACGTTTTCTGGTCAAATGGCTTGCCGATTGGCGCGTTCCCGCACATTCGCAGCCGTGGCGATCGGCAAGGCGATGAACTCCCGCTCCGACATTTCGAGGAATGCCTGCTGGAACGGCAGATAGAGCTGCACGATCCATTGTTCGTCATCTTTGCGTCCAGCGTACGGGTGCAGGATCTCGCCATCGAATCCGCACCGATCAAAGCGCAGCACGCCCCCGTTCGGGTAGGAACTTGCCCCTTCGAAGCGAGCATGCATCATGTGACTGACGACGTCATGTGGATAGCCAGGATGGCCCGACGTATCCGCCTCTTCGATTGCCGCGCGAATTGCATCCTCCGGCGTGAGATGGCAACGCTCCATCTCCCGTTCGTCAAACACCTCTTCCGTCGCGACGTACGGTGGCCCGCGATACCAGTTCGGATCGTCGTGCTCGAGACGCACAGCGACGATCGTGCGTGTACCGACATCGGAGCAGCGCCAACGGAAGCCGGCCGGACCGAGAAATTCGAGGTCGATATAGAAATCCGAATGCTTCATGGTGAGCGTGATGGGGCGACGAGATCCTATTGTCGCAGAGCCGGGGCGACGGAGTCACGAGCCGTATTCTCGCCTCGTATGAGCGTGCCGCACCGTCAGCGTACAACCAACGATACCAATTTAGCTGCTCACCATCCTCATCAGCTAACCGGCCAAAAGGCGGAAGATTTGTTACCCACCGGCAGAGATCCCCGGTAGCCCCTCCACAACACCCGCTGCCCCCATGCACGGCGGCAGCGTTGCTCGCATGTCAGAAATAAAGTATAATTTCTGACATGCGAGGTATCCATGAACACACTCCCCGAAGCCATACTGCTCCACTCCCGCTCCCTCCCCGAGGGCGGCGTGCTGTCGCCCAAAGAATTCCTGCATCTGGGAAGCCGCGCTGCGGTTGACCAGGCGTTTTCGCGCCTCAGCAAAGCCGGCAAGCTTATACGCGTAGCGCGTGGAACCTATGTAGCCCCCGTTTCCAGCCGGTTCGGCTCGCGCGCCCCTGCGTCGGAGAAGGTCGTAAAGGCCATGGCGGAGCTGAGCGGCGAAACCATCGCCCCGCACGGCGCCAGTGCTGCGAATGCACTCGGCTTGACCCAGCAGGTACCGACCCGGGAGGTCTATCTGACGTCAGGACGTACCCGGAAGTTGAAACTCGGTCGCTCGGAGTTGCTGGTCAAACACGCCCCCTGCTGGATGCTGGCTTTGGGTAACGGGCCAGCTGGCGCCGCGATCCGCGCACTGGCCTGGATGGGACCGACGCATGCCAGTGGCTCTCTAGCGGCACTGCACCGCACCCTTCCGGAAACGGAATGGCAAACGCTGACGTCCGCCCGAGCCATCTTACCGTCGTGGATGGCTCAGGCGATCGGTCAGGAAGCCGCGCATGGCTGAGAACTTTTTCAGTCTCAGCACGGACGACCGGCGCGAAGCGCTGGAATACGCCCGCGATCAAACGGGGCGCCCTGCGCATCTGCTTGAAAAAGACGTGTGGGTCGTGTGGACACTCCGCGCGCTCTTCGAGTCGAGCCTGTCCGCCGATCTCACCTTTAAAGGTGGTACGTCCTTGTCCAAGGCCTACAAGATCATCGATCGCTTCTCCGAAGATATTGACCTGACCTACGACATTCGCAAGCTGATACCGGATCTGATCAACGACGGTGGCGAACTGCCATCCAGCCGCAGCCAAGCCAGCAAATGGACGCAAGCCGTACGCCACCGGCTTCCTGACTGGATCAAAACGAACGTCCAGCCCGTCATTCAGGCATCGCTGGAACACGATCAGCTGAATGCACGGGTTGAGCTTGGGGGACAGGATAACGACAAACTGCTCTTGAGTTACCCTCCCCTCGCCGAGGGGACTGGCTACGTGGCACCGGTGATCACCCTGGAATTTGGCGCCCGTGCTACTGGAGAACCTCATCAGATCATGTCGGTCACGTGCGACATGGACGGGTATGTCCCCGAGGTGTCGTTTCCAACAGCGTCGCCGCTGGTCATGAGCCTCGCGCGGACTTTTTGGGAGAAAGCGACTGCAGCGCATGTGTACTGCGCACAAGGCCGCATCCGTGGCGAACGCTATGCCCGGCATTGGCATGATCTGGCGGCGATTGCGCGCAGTCCGCACTTCGACGAAGTCGTTGCCGATCGCGCTGTCGCGACCATGGTCGCCCAACACAAGTCCATCTTCTTCATTGAGAAAGACGCTAATGGCACAGTCATCGACTACGCCAACGCAGCACAGGGACGGCTACGGCTGGTCCCTGAAGACGATGCGCGCAAAGCCCTTGCGGAGGACTACGCCGCCATGCTGGACGACTCAATATTGCTCGTGGATGCTGCCCCCTTCGATCAACTCATGCAGACATGCGCCGACATCGAAAGCAGGATAAACAGAAGAGACGTGTGATTTAGCATGACATTCCATGCGCTGTTCTCGCTACAGTGCCGATGAGGTCCAATAGACCGGGAGCCAGACACATGGAAGGACAAAGCCCCGTCGTACGCACGTTTCCCAATCTTCTTTCGCATCGCATTGCCGCAGACCGTCACGTAGATGTGGTCGAATGCCAGTTGTCGTTTCGCGGTCCCGGCCGCCAACGCTTCACTGCAGTTAGCGAAACATGCAGCGGCGGAACCGCGATACCGTCACACAAAATACTCAGGTGTATAAGTCGAAACCTAATCAGTCCGGCCTGAATAATTCGTTTTGCGCGGCGTTAGCCCTCATGCCGTGAAGACGACAGTGGTCGAGCGGTTGAGCAAAGCGAACAGAACAAGGGCGCAAAGAAGCCGCAGCTTCCTGAGGATCATGCGCAGATTGTGGCCGGCGCCGCACAGGACGGCGTGAATTGCATCACCGAGTGCGCCTTTGAGCCAGTTCCGATCGAGTTTGCCGTCCGCCTTCATGTGACCGATGGCAGGCTCGATCGCGCTTCGCCGTCGGATCATCGCGCGCAGCCCGCGCGTGATACCGCGCCGCAATCCCGGGTGGTAGATCTTCACACCCTCAACGGCAACACCCTTGTAGCCGCGATCGACGATGGCGACTTCCGGCTTCACGTCGCTCAAGATCGCCGCTTGCTCCAACGCCTCAGCCAGCGTGTGACCGTCGTATGGGTTGCCCGGCATCGAGCGGGCACCTACCACGAGCCCCTCTTTGTGGGTCGTCGTGATCGACACTTTGACACCGAACTCGTACGGCGTGCGAGCCTTGCCCTTCGCCAAACACTCGACTTCCGGCGCATGCAGCGCGTACAGCTTGTTCTTGTCCTTCTGCCTTTGCGACAAGATTCGCTTGGTGCGGCCGATCAACTCGTGCAGCGCGCTGCGCCCAGTGTGGGCGACTGAATCGAGCTGACGCTCGACGTCACGCATGACTCGGCCAACGCGAGAGCGCAACGTGCGCAGAGCTTTCCTCATTCGCTTGTATTGCTTGGCGTGCGCGTAGCGGCTGATTTGGCTGGCCAGGCGCGGGGCCTCGCGATTGTAGTTCTGCCGCAATTTCAATCCGTGCCGCGCCGCAGCCTTCACCAGATGTTCGCGACACCGCTCGAGCAAGCGTGAATCAGTGGGATGGGCGATCGCTTTTTGCATGACCGTCGTGTCGACGATCACGTGCTTCACACTTGAGGCCTTGATCACACCGGCACGCTTGGCGGCTTCGATCGTCTCGGCCAGCAACTCTTCGACGCCGGCTTCGCCCAGACGCTTACGCCAGCGCGTGAGACTCGACGGATCAATCGGCGCTTCGGTCTGCAAGTACGTCTCGCCGGTGAAAACCTGCCAATACGGATTCTCCACCCATTGCCAGACGACTTCCTCGTCGGACAGGTCGAACGCATGCTGGAGGTACAGTAGGCCGGCGATTAGCCTTGGGGATGTGGCCGGTCTCCCTTTGCGCGATACGAAGCTCTCGCTCATCGACGCGCCCAATCGGTTCCAGTTGATCAGATCGGCCAAACCGACCAACGGATGCTTCAAATTGATCTGTTCACGCAGCGGTTGCCGGAAGAAATCTCCCTCCGTCACAGGCGCCTTCGGACCCATCCGCACCTCGTCAAAAAATGCAGGAATTACGCGTTAATATGCCCGCTTCCTGCAATTCCCTCAACCCCATTCAGAGCGCAAAGCCTTGCACCATAAGGCTTCGAGGATTGTTCAGGCTCGACTAATCAGTCAACGTCAGTTTGGTCTCAGACAGCGCGACCTCTCGTTGCCAATGGCTGTGATCGAAGTGCAACGGCCAGTCGCTCCCGGTCCTCGCCGACGCGTCGTAGGCCGACGTTCGACGAGGTTCTTTTGGACGCCAGCAATGTGGCGGGTGTTGACCGTGCAGGCGTCGCGCAGTGGGGACGGGCGTTTCCTGCATCCGCCAACTCACAGTTTCGACTCTGAGCGGACAACGATTTGACCTCACTGCCCGGCAGCTTCGAGACGATTTTGTTGATAAACTCTTCACAGAAGGGTTCAGCCGGTGTTTCAGGGGTCCTCTTACCCTCGACCGATAATTACGAGCGGTTTGTAGCGCGATCTCAGAGGTCGATTTTTAGCCAACTGGCTTCGTTTCCAACGAAAACTAGTTTTTCAACAGAATCAGACCACAGCGGCCATTCGCGCGAATGGATCGTCGATGAACAGATGCTTCGGGTCGGATTCGAGCGCCGGACGGCAAGTTTGAAAACTCATCTACCGTTCGACCGATCACCTTGACGGATAAGTGAGACGCAGAAATAGGACACGCTAGCGCACGACGGGGCATCTCGTCGCGAATTTCCACTGTTTCGGTATTCGCAAAGATGCTGCTCTGATGCGTCAAAACAACCGCCGGGGATTCGAATACAGTCGCTTCTCGTGTGACTGTTGAGGCTCATTCGTGCCCGCGATATAGCTCATCAAACTTGTCTATCGCTCTTCTTAGCGATCGCGCAGTAAATTATTGGATAAATAGAATTAAGAATTCCATTCTGGCGCCCAGACGGGGGAGATTTTATTTCCGTCAGCGAGCATATTTCTGAAAATTGATATTGAATAATAGGTTAACGACTTAATTACGTAATCGTACTTCAAACCCAAAAAATGTGATAAGGACGTTTCAGTTGCCCCAGATTTCGCAAAAAGCACTTGTCGATACTGCCGAATGACCTCCCTCCGCCTGATCGGCGAAGGATGGGAATCATACCTTTCACAGACAGAGAACCCAGCAGCTGCTTCGATAAAAATATATAACATATCATACAAAGAAAAAAATACATCTGGCGCACTGAGCATTATTGCGCTGTTCGTATCTCCGAACCATCCATCCCGACCTTCCTTGGCCACGATATTCCATAGTAATGTCAAGCCGAGAATATCCGCCGCCAGCTCGTCGTCGGAAGCCGGGATAATAAGATCGGTTTCATGGCCATCGATCACTACCTCTTCTTGCTTTTCGCTCCGCGTTAAATCGCCGTGGAAAATATGCGCTATTTCATGGCCGACCAAGAATGTTTCCATGCCCTGTAGCAGCGTCCCTCCAGGAACTACGGTGAACTCGTTGCTTGGAATAAACCCCGTTCCGCTCAATGTTCCATTGAACACCAGTGCCGCAACAGTCGTAACAAATATGGCGCCGATATCTGCGCTTTCTCTTACGGTTTTGTCGACCAGGCCAGCTAGCTTTTGTGTCGCATCGGAAGCAGTGGCTTGATCAGAGGAAAGCGCTTGGTTGGCGATCTTATCGTACGCCTCCACGGGCATCCTCATGCAAATTTCATTCACTATTTTCGACATCTTATGCAAAAATAACGGCATGCCTTCTTGAAAAGCCATTACCGGCCGCCGATCAATGGGAGTGAGAAAGGCACATGCATTTGGAATCGGAACTGGCAGGAAACAAAAGTCTAAGTAATTCTCAGCCGATCCGAGAAATGCATTATTTTTAACAATAATTTCTATTATTCGTGTGAAAACCGCGTGAAGCTCTGGATCACCCAAGGACCAATCGGTAAGCTCATCAATATTTTCCTCTACATGTTTGCGATAAGCAGATAATAGTTTTTTAAATGAGTTTTTATATTTTAATGTAACGCTCGCACCGAGTGATCGTAGATGGTATTTTCCTGTGTAACTGTGAGCACCTAATTGCTTCGCAGTGGTTCTATCAATGTTTTCCAAAACGGCTTTTTTGTCAGATGTAACAATCTCATAATAGTCTCGATATTTAGGGTCATTTTTGTACCACGCAACCAATTCCAACAGGAACTCTCTGGCATCACTCATTGCGATTTCTTCTTCGGTATCAAGGTCACCTGGATCGTCGACTGGATCGACGAACCGCCTTTCAGAAGAGAAAGTAATGCGATTTCGCCGGTTGCAGTGATGGCTAGAGAAAGAGTTATCTTTTCAATTTCAACGGAGGACAGATTTTCAGATGCGAGTATCAAAGGATCTGATATCTCCTTGATCGCCTGATTGATTCGTCTGCCCAGTTCACCCGCGTCGATATTAATTAGACTTGGAGGAAGAGAAATTCCTCCTGGTAAAGCCGACCTTACATCTTGTGAACCGCCATCAACAATAACCTTCATAACGCAAGCCTCACGATTGAAACAAACGTTATAGAGCCATCTAAGACAAAATTGCTAGCTTCGGAGTTGGTCGTGACGCGACGAGGAGTCAATCGCCAACGTTTCGCTGTACGCTTGCCGTGCGATCGACTGGCCGACGCGCTTGCTATAAAGACACACTAGAGCAAATTCTCTCGCGGCTATGTGGTCAACCTCACATTTACTTGGCGGGCCGCACCCTGGATTTGCCCCTGTACCTCCGGACACCGCCTCACACTTGAGTTGATGAATCGGTCCTGCGCCTGAACTCGCGTGGCGAGCGGTACTTCAGCGCGCTGTGAGGATGATGTTCGTTATAGTGGTCAAACGCGACGGCAAGATTGCGCGCCGCAGTCGCTGCATCGGGCTTCGGCATGAAGGCGACATAGTCACGCTTCATCGTCTTTACGAAGCGCTCCGCCATTCCGTTACTTTGCGGGCTGCAGACCGGTGTGGTCAACGGCTTTAGCCCGATGGACGACGCGAAGCTTCTGGTCCTGTGCGCCGTGTAGCCTGAGCCGTTATCTGTCAGCCACTTGATTTCAGCCGGCGTCTTCAAGACATTTCCAAATCGGTTCTCGACGGCTGCGAGCATTACATCGCGCACCACATCGCCACTGTGACCGCCTGTCGTCGCCGCCCAGCTCATCGCTTCACGGTCACAGCAGTCCAGAGCGAACGTCACGCGCAATGGCTCACCGTTGTCGCAGTGAAACTCAAAGCCATCAGAACACCAGCGCTGGTTGCGCTTCGCGACCGCGACCTTGCCATCGTGCCGACGCTGCGGCCGTGGTGGCGAAGGTCTGCGTTGCAGCAGCAAGCTGTGAACGCGCATCACCCGATACACGCGTTTGGCGTTCACTGGAGCGATACCCCGGCGCTCCCTTTCACGGCGCAACATGCCCCAGACCCGGCGATATCCGTAGCTCGGCAGGTCAGTGACGGTCAGCCGAATCTCTTCGACCAGGCCGGCATCGTCCGTCTGCCTGGCGCTGCGTCCATCCTGCCAGTCATCCGGACGCGCCAGCCTTGCTGCCACGTTTGAGCGCGCTACACCGAGAACGTCGCAGACCCGCTTCACTGCTCGTCCCCCGGCAATGAGGGCGAGCGCGCAATCCATTTTCGCGACTTCGCCACCTCCACCGCCTCACGAAGAATCTCGTTCTCCATGGTTTTCTTTCCCAGCAAGCGCTGCAGTTCCCTGATTTGCTTCAGTGCATCGCTCAACCCGGAAGCGGGCACCACTTCCTCGCCGGCGCTAACTGCTGACAAACTGCCGTCCTGATACAGCTTGCGCCAGTGAAACAGCTGATTCGGATTGACGCCATGCTGGCGTGCAACCATCGAGACCGACTTGCCCGGCTCGAAACTCTCTCTCACCATCGCCAGCTTTTCATCGGCTGACCATCTCCGCTGGCGCTCCGGCCCCGTCAACACTTCCATCACTTCCTGTTTGTTGTTAGTCAGAATCTATGGTCGCCCCCATTTTTGCAATGCTGGGTTCAACGATGTTTCGGGCTTGCTCAAATCTATTCGGCGTCTTCGTTGAGGTTTTTTCCTCAGCGCCACGATGAGAGTCGCGCCTGACGATCCTAAAAAACACATCGGCTTTTGGAGCCTTCGTGACTATCGGGTTGTTCGTTCAGGCCGGTATGCCGTTCACGTCATCAATTTCCAGCGATCGCAAAACCAGATGGTTGGTAAAACGCTATTGAGTTTGTTCAACCCTTCTGTAATTGGTATCCAGCCGTTTCGAAAACCGTGTGTCGTGCAGCTATCGCCCATGCGATCCTCGCCAGCTTGTTGGCCAGCGCACAGGCCACAACGCTCGAGTGTCGTCGAGCGAGTAGCGTGCGTACCCAATCCGCCAGAGGGCCAGCCCTCCTTGCGACGTCGCGCATATAAGAACGGGCACACTGTACGAGCAAGCGCCTGATGTTCTTGTCCCCTCGCTTGCTAATGCCGAGCAGATTCGCCTTTCCACCTGTACTGTGCTGACGCGGAACAAGGCCAATTGAAGCAGCGAAGTCTCGACTGCTCCGGTACTGTTTCCCGTCTCCGACCTCGCTTGATAGCACGCTTGCAGTGATTGGGCCGACACCGGGGATGGTCAAAAGCCGCTGCCCGAGATCATCTTCGCCCAACTGGCAAACCAGATCCTTGTCGAGTTCCGCAATCTGTTCGTCGAGATACTTGTAGTGGGCGTGAAGCCGTTCAAGCAGCACCACGAGGCGGGGAGGAAGTGAGTATTGCGCGATGATTGCTGGCAGTCGCTTCAGCACGGTGCAGCCTACCGGCAGACTGATACCGAATTCCAGGAGAATTCCGTGAACCTGGTTTCCAGTGCATACGCGCTCACGCACGAATGATTCTCGAACTCGATGGAGTGCCGAAAGTGTCTGCTGAGGTTCGGTTCGAGGTGTAACGAATCGCATGGACGGGCGCGAGGCAGCTTCGCAGATCGCCTCGGCATCGGCGAAATCGTTTTTATTGCTTTTGACGAATGGCCGAACGAGGTGTGGCGCAATCAGCCGGACTTGATGGCCGAAACCAGCCAACGTGCGAGCCATGAAATGCGCGCCGGCGCACGCCTCCATAGCAATCGTGCACGCAGGAAAGTTCACGAACAGCTCAACGAGTTGTCGGCGTGTTACCTTCCGGCGAAAGATCTCTTTGCCCTTTCGGTCTTGGGCATGCAGATGGAATGAATGCTTACCAAGATCGATTCCGACAAGCGTTACTTCTTCCATGATGGTTCCCCTTGGTGATTGCCTCCATAGCGTACTCTTGCCGGGGAGGCGGGGGCGACCATCCCATTAACACAGTCGTATGCCTACCCGCTATTTTAAGGGGGAGACCATGTCCGGTGATTCAGGGGGCCGTTCCAAGCAAGCTGAAAGCTCGTGCTAAAAGCGGTGCTGAATCCCCAATTCGACGCTGGTGATAGCCATACCGTTTGCTGGAAGCCCTTGACTGTTATATGCAGTTTCGCTAGGCCACAGCCCGAACGCTGTGCCGGCGCTGTTATGCATATGCGCGTATGACGCAAAGAGCACCGTTCTCTTCGAAAGAGGGTAGTAATAACCTACCGCTAATACCGATGCCCCTGACGATTCGGTATGTGCTATGGTCCGCCATTCATAGGACGATTTAATTACTGAAAGTCCGATCGGAATCGTTACGCCCACCATGTACGCGTCGAGCGTATTTTGCGTCTGTAGCCTGTTTTGCAGGAAGTAGCCAAAGAGCTTCACGATATTGAAGTCATAGGACGCTCCCATCGTGTACGTTGTGTTGGATAGGGTCGCCAAAGTTGTACTCGCCACACTACCCGCAACTCTTGCATTCTCGTAACTACCTCCCACGAACAGCGGCCCATGCCGATAGTCAAAGCTGGCCGAGGTCATTTCTCCAAGATTGGTCGGAGCACTCGCACTTCCACTCGGCGCATACATAAGCCGTATCGTAAGCCCCCCGAGCAGCACCGGGGAAATGTACTGGATAGCGTTATTTTGGGTCGGAATAAAACCCCGGATCGGGTTGCGCGGCGGAATCTGTTGCGTCAGATTATAGATTGCACCGTTTTGCGCGCGACCGAATGGATCTGCTGCGTAGGTGAGCCAGAGCGCCGGCGTATACTGCCGACCAAACTGGAGAGTGCCAAGGGTGTTCTTCGCCAATCCAACATAAGATTCCGTGGCAAAAAAAACGTTGGGAACCTGACTCTGCCCGTTCGCGAGAGATGTCCAAGTTTCGAGTTTGAATGTAGCCGCAAGACCGCCACCCAAATCCTCTGTTCCTCTAAAGCCGACAAAAGAACTCTCGTTCGTCAGGAAAACGCCGTTGGAAGATGGTTTTGACGAGGTTCCAGAAAAGTGATTAAAATCAACCGCTGACTGAAGAATACCATAAAGCGTAACGCTACTTTGAGCATGTGCCACCAACGGCACAGTCATAGCCAGTGATACCATTCCTATCTTTGCACAATATTTTGCATTCTTCATAAATCGCCCTCCACTCCTTTTTAATAGATTTTTCTTTTTTTAGGTTACTCACAAATCGCCATCGTATTCGGCTTCACTTCTTAATAAAAATACTAAGCATTACTTAATTATTTTTCGATGCAATAGTCATGATCAGTTTTTGACCATGCCATAACTCGCACATATCTCTGCATCTGAGATTAAAAATCTTACCGGCACTTCAACTATGCTCGGCCTCTGCTACGCAGCCGATCAATTTGAAACCAAGTAGCAGAGTTCAAATCAAGCCGCCTGATGCGAACAGGCGGACTTCTGGTGATTCGCTCGTCAGACCTCGGCCGTCCCGCGGCGTTGTTCAGCTTCAATTATCGACTGGATCATCCGCCGGGCGCGGATCGGACCTGCGTCCGTCTTCAGTGCAACCGGAAAGCTGCTGGCGGCGTTCCCATGCATTGCTTGTTGCTGAATCTCCAGAATTTCCGCGTCTTCATCGAAAGTATTACTCGACTGCTGTCGAATATATTCGGTAAGCTCGCTATCTTCGCGCAGGTATTGACGAGCGACACCCCAAAAATAATGAGAGGTAGTTGGCGTTTCGGGCGTGACAAGGTGCATCACTCGACGCTCAAGAGCATCCGTTTTAGTTCCCGTCACGGGGTACGAGCCATTTTCGATCACATGGAAACCCGGCGGCCGAAAGATAGTCGTATGCCAGCGGTTGATGTTAGTTTCGAAGCCAGTGGCACGCTTATAGAACGGAGGCGGCTCGCAATTTTCAATATCCCGATGGACGCGGACTTCACCGTCCGTCGACGTCGTGGTAACAGGCGCCTCCGCTACCGCCTCATTGCCAATCGTACGTTCGTGAACGTAGGCTTCGTGAGAGAGATCGAGCAGGTTATCGTTCATGAACTGGTAATTGGCCTTAACCAGGTGATAGCCATTACACGCCGCCCACTCCTCGTCCTTCATCCAGTGGAAATCCGGGATCTTCTCCACGTCCGCTGGCTCATCACCCATCCACACCCAAACCATCCCGAAGCGCTCCACGACCGGAAAAGCACGAACCTTCGCCTGTGACGGAATGTGAGCCTGACAGGGGATATGTACGCAGCTCCCATCCGATGCGATACGGATACCATGATATGTGCAGCGCACCGCGTCGCCGGTCAACGTACCCTTGGAAAGAGGAATACCTCGATGCGGGCATCGGTCTTCGAGCGCAACGGCAGTGCCGGCCTCTGTGCGGAAAAACACCAGCTTCTGCTCGATAATTTGTCGAGCAACCAATTCTCGGGACAGCTCATTCTCGAATGCTGCTACATACCATGCATTTTTGATCCACATCTCTACACCTGTCTTTCGATTGGCATCGCGCAAACCGCTATGCCGAGAGTTAAAAGAATCTCATTCGCGAGTCAGATCAAGACCTGCTCGAGAGTTTGCGGCGCAAAAAGTTCGTCGATTCGCAACTGTCGTGGCGACAACCCCTGCTGGTGGTGATAACGAAGGAAGGCATTAAGCGTTGCCTCGTTTCCGGAGACACCGTATCGCCAAAAATCCTGCCCCATCGCTGCGACCGCATCCGTGTAGTCGCTTGCTAGCCAAGGAAGCGATACTTTTAGAGCACCCACCTCCGACAGCTCATTAAGCGCATGATTTTTGGCCTGAAGAAATGCTTTGAATACACTTGCAGGCAACCATGGATACTGTTCGACCAATTCGTTCCGGATACCGAGTACATGCATGATGGGAAAAATACCGGTTCGACGGAAATAGTCCTGTTCTACCCGCCTGAAGTCCGGGAAGAGTCGGGCGATGGACGGATGCCCCTCGGCAAAGAGACGAGGCGCGCGCGGAGCCACCAATGCATCAATGCGACCATCGAGCAGCCACTGGCTTAGCGTCTCGTCAGTTGGGATAGGCGCGAGTTCCACTCCGGGTGGTAGCGAAATGGATACTTTCTCGTGACGGCCTGGTTGCTCGACACCACCGCTATACCAGTGGATGTGGGCTGCCGAGACCCCATATTCGTCTTCGAGAATACCTCTAACCCAGACAGGAGCCGTCAACTGATATTCCGGCACACCCACCTTGCGTCCCTTCAGATCGGCGGGTTCCTTGATACCCGCCCCAGTACGAACATAGATAGCAGAGTGGCGAAACATTCGCGACATAAATACAGGTATTGCGACATACGGGGAAATACCTTTGGCACGCAATACCGTATAACTGCTCAACGAAAGTTCCGCCACATCGAATTCCTTCGAGCGCAATGCACGAAAAAACGTCTCTTCGACTGGAAGATTAAAAAACGTCGGCGAACAACCTTCAATACGGACAGTGGAGCCGAACAGCGCACTCGTGCGATCGTAATCCCAGCAGGCGACCGTAAGCGGTAAAGTCATTGGTTCCTCGACCTGTTTATCAAAACGTAGTAGTGGCGTAAGGCAACCTCGCGCCTTCCTTAATGGCCGTCAGCGGCAACTACGCGCTCCGAAGTCGGTTGATTGCCCGTTGGATTGCCTTTTGCTCGACGAACCCAGCCAAGCAGAGCGACAGCGATCGCCGCCAACACCAACGGAAAAGCTGCGGCCACAAAGATCTGTGAGATCGACCATTTCGCGGCCACCAGCAGCCCGGTAGCAGTTGCTCCAACAATGGAGCCGATGCGGCCAAAAGCCAAGGTCCAACTTACGCCCGTTGCCCGACTAGCAGTCGGATAAAAGCTGGCAGCCAGAATGTTCGTACCCGTGGTCGTTCCACCAGTGCCAACGCCGATCACAAACAGCGTCAGATAGGCGAGGATCGGCGCGCCAATCATATTGCCGAAAGATACGAGTGCCGCGCACGCAGCTATAAACGCTGCACACAGCACGAGCTGCGGGTTGCAACGATCCATTAACAAGCCCAGCAAAATGGCCCCAAACGTATTACCGAACAGATAGCAGGAAGTCATCGTGGCAGCCGTGCTGAGCGATGCGCCAGATTCATGAATCAGGACAGGCAGCCAGCTACTCAGAAAATAGACGACAAGTAGCGCACCAAATGCGGTGATCCACAGTAACAACGTCCCGCTTACTAAACCTCCGCGAAATAGTTGCGTGACCGGAAATCCCTTAGGAGCGTGCTCTGTGCAAACGAGCCGCACACCCTGAAGCGACACATCCGGAAAAACGGCAGACATCGTTTGGCGAACCTCTACGTCTGGAGTGCCTCGCGCGATCTGATATCGCACCGATTCCGGTAGCCAACGAACCAGCACTGGTGCCAGTATGAGCGGAAGCATACCTCCCACCACAAACATCGAAGGCCACCCGTAAGCCTGAATCGCCTGCGCCGCAAACAGACCTGCTACGGCACCACCGACTGCTAGTCCACAGCCGATCGGTGCAACCAGACTGGCACGCAATCGCGTTGGGCTGTACTCCACTGCCAGCGTATAGGCGTTCGGCATGGCACCGCCCAACCCAAGACCAGTCACGAAACGCAACGCTATCAATGCGATCAGCGAAGGGGCAAACGCAGATGCAAACGACGCCACGCCGAACAGGATGACGGACCAGATAAGCGTCACGCGCCGCCCGACGCGATCTGCAATCGGGCCGAAGACGAATGAACCTACAGTCAGGCCCAGGAGACCTACACCGAAGAGCGGGCCAAGCTGCGCGGGCTGTACTCCCCAGTGGGCTCGAAGTTGTGGTGCCACGTAACCGACGACGACAGTATCGTAGCCATCGAGAATCAGGATCAGCAGGCAAAGACAAAACAATCGGATTTGCCGGAATCCAATCCGTCGCTCATCCACGAACCGCTGTACATCTATTGTTTCCTCTGCGAGGCTCACTACCGTCTCCTTTTCTTTATCGAATTCCCTACGCAAAAAAATCCGCTATATGTCAAGCACCAAAACATCGGATACCGCTCTTGAGCAGCAGGGTAAGATCTGATCATTCACTGCCTTTTCGTTTTCCATCAGGTACGCGTCCCGATGTTCCGGGATACCGTCCAACACTCTGGTCAGGCATGTTCCGCACACACCCTGTTCGCACGAGACTGGAATCTCCACACCGATTCGGGCCAATGCCTTCACAATGGATTCCTCTGGCATTACTGTCACGCTCGCACCAGATCTGGCCAGCCTAACGGTAAAGGGACTGCCACCTGTATCGGTACCTGTTTGCGGTAGGCCAAAGTGTTCCCGGTGCACGTTGTTGGCGTTCCAGCCGAACGTTTTCGCTGCATCAAGGACCGCGGCGATGAAACCGGAGGGGCCGCAGACGTAGAGATGTGCACCCTGCTCCGGCTGACCGAGAACTTGCTCGAAATTGATGCGGGTTCCCTCCGCGTCGAGATAAAGGTGCGCGCGATCTGCAAGCCCGAGCGCTTCCAAATCGTCACGTAGTGCCATCCGAGCTGTATCTCGCGCACAGTAGTGGAGTTCAAATGATGCGTCATCTTCGTGGAGCTGATACACCATGCTCAAGATAGGTGTAATTCCGATGCCCCCTGCGACAAGCACCGAGCGTGTGGCCCCATCGACCAGAGAAAAATGGTTGCGGGGCTCGCTGATCTCAACGATATCTCCCTCATCGATCGTGTGCATCGCGACTGAACCACCTCGGGACTGTGGATCCTGAAGAACAGCGATCACATACTGGTGACGCTCTCGGGGAGCGTTGCATAGCGAATATTGACGAACGAGACCCGGACGGATAAACACGTCGATGTGTGCGCCAGCTGTGAACGGCGGTAATGGAGCGCCATCCACGCGCTCCAGTTCGAACCGGCAGATACCCTCGGCCGCACGCTGCTTCTTGATGACCTTGACTTTAAACATCCTGCTACCCTTCTACCCTGTGTCGATCGCGTTCGTAAACGCGTTGCGATGTACTGAGCGATTGGCGTGTTTCCACGTCTTTACGCTGCCGCCAGCACTCCGTGAGGATCAATGACAAACTTGCGGGGAACACCGGAATCGAATTGTGCGTAGCCGGTCGGAGCGTCGTCGAGCGAGATCACCTGAACGTTCACAACGTCCGCGATGTTGATCCGATCCCAGAGAATTGCTTGCATGAGATTGCGGTTGTATTTCATGACAGGAGTCTGGCCGGTAAAGAAACTGTGCGACTTCGCCCAACCAAGCCCAAACCTGACGGACAGGCTGCCGCGTCTAGCAGCTTCGTCCACTGCACCTGGGTCGTCAGTCACGTACAAGCCAGGAATGCCGATACTGCCTGCCACCGAGGTAACATCCATCAGCGCATTCAACACTGTGGCTGGCGCTTCCTGTTGTGAGCCATTGTGCCCGTGCCCCCGCGCTTCAAAACCAACGCAATCGATGGCGCAATCGACTTCGGGCACACCAAGGATCTCTTCGACCTGTTCAAGCAAGGTCGCATCCTGAGACAGATCGACAACTTCAAAGCCAACCTTGTGTGCGTGAGCAAGCCGGTCCTTGTTCACATCACCCACGATGACAGCAGCAGCCCCCAACAGGCGAGCAGACGCCGCAGCGGCAAGCCCGACCGGACCGGCACCAGCGATATACACCGTTGCCCCCGGTTTCACACCGGCTGTCACCGCGCCGTGATACCCCGTAGGCAGAATGTCGGACAGACACGTCAGGTCCCGGATCTTGGCAAGCGCAGCGTCCCGATCCGGAAATTTGAGGAGATTGAAATCAGCATACGGCACCATGACATATTCGGCCTGCCCACCAATCCACCCTCCCATGTCTACATACCCATATGCACCGCCTGGGCGGCCAGGATTCACGCTGAGGCAGACCCCGGTGTTTTGCCCCTTACACATTGGACAACGCCCACATGCGACATTGAACGGAACAGAGACGAGGTCACCGAGAGAAAGTGTCGTAACGTCGGACCCAAGTTCAATTACCTCGCCGGTGATCTCATGTCCTAGCACCAACCCGCGCGGAGCAGTAGTTCGTCCGCGCACCATATGCTGATCGGAACCACAGATGTTCGTGGACACAACGCGCAGGATTACGCCATGGTTCGCCTTGCGCCCGGCAGGATCAACGAGCTTCGGGAAATCGATATTGGCCACCTCCACTTTCCCCGGCTCAACATAAACGACACCTCGGTTGGAACTCATCATTCATCCTCATGTAGCTCTGGACTCCGGCAACAAAACGACCGCGCGTCTATCAGCGATTATTTTGGTAGGAATCCAAATTAATATTCAAGATAGTCTGGATAAGCCACTCAGACACCATACTTCGGTACGACGGACGAGTACAGTTAGGCGTTGGCGCTAGCCTGTTGGGACAGATGGTCTACGATCCGCTTCACGCGATTCGCCGCTGCGTCAACGTGAATGTCGATATTTCGATGGCTCGGAAATCGGCCTAGGCTGCGATGCTGCGCTTCCACGACGGTCTTGTCTTCCATAAACGTATGTGCAGTTTGCTCATACACCGCCTCGAGATTTGGATATTCTGAGGAAAACTCGTTGCTTGCGATCGTCCAGAAGTAATGCGTCGACGTTTCAGTTTCGGGCGTAATTCCATGAAACCCACGCATGTGAAATCCGCCTCGGCTCTCGTCATCGAGAGATTCGGTTCCCACGTCGGCCGCACCCGTCCAGATTTTCAGGTAAGTCAGATCGAACTCGATCTCCTGCCACCGATCCACTTGCCCAGTAAAGGGCCATGCGTCGGTATACGTCTTGGGAGGGCGAGAGTCCCTCATCCAGCGCGTAACCTTGACGGTCTCACCCTGTTGCGCAACCCGCATCTCCGCTTCCATATGGGTCTTCGGGTCGCCGCCGATCGTCTGCGTATGCACGTAACCCAGATGGCTAAGGTCCATCAGGTTGTCGTGGATCAACTGATAGGGAGCTTGATAGTGGAAAGCATCACCCTTGAACTGATATCGCTGATCGGAATGCCACGGGTACGAGGGTGGCTCGGACGTTGGCAACTCGCCGCCTTCAGCGGACATCCAGATCCAGACAATCTGGTCCTTTTCGATCACGTCATATCGACGCACGCACGCTCGCGTCGGGATCGTCGGTTGACCGGGTATTTCGATACACTTACCCGTTCCATCGAAAAGCAAGCCGTGATATCCGCATCGGAGGCCGCCTTCCTCCACGGTGCCGAATGACAGCGGCAACGCTCGGTGACAGCATCGATCTTCTAGCGCAACCACCTTGCCATCGACCAGGCGAAACAGTACAACCGGTTGGTTCAAAAACGTCCGGGCGAGAGGTTTATCGGCGATCTCCCAAGCCAATCCCGCGACGTACCATTGATTCATCGGAAACACGATCTCTCCTTTGTTCAATCGTCATATTCAGCACACTCAATATGACGATCAGTATACTCACTATCATTCACTGTACAACGCCAATTGACTCAGGTTAAACCCTGATCCGATACTGGAAATTTGGGGACACAACAATGACCACGATAAGCGAAGACGATCTGCTTACAACCGACCTTTACGATCAGCCCGGCCACTTGGTACGGCGGGCACAACAAATTGCCGTCTCGATGTTTCATGCTGTGATCGGGACGCACGTCACCCCCGTGCAGTACGCCGTCTTGCGCATCCTTCAAGGTCATCCCAATATTGACCAGAATACGCTTGCAAGCCTATGCGCCCTTGACACGTCAACAACGGCGGCACTCGTGGCACGACTAGAGGAGCGAGGTTTACTCGAACGCTCAGTCAACCCCAAAAATCGGAAATTTCGCCTGGTGCGGCTCACCGAACTGGGCGCTGACCTGCTTCATGACCTCGTCCCAGCCGTACATGAATTACGCCGTCAAATGCTCGCTTCGTTCGCGCCCGATGAGCAGGATCAATTCATGACCTTGCTCAAGAAATTTGTTAAGTTGAATAACGAACAAAGTCGCGCACCCTTTCGAGGAAGAGCCGCGCTGGAATAGAAGACAACGGTTGAAACGCATCGCTGATCGCTTCGTGGATTGGTCGCAGTGATTGGCAGCAGATTGTTGATTTGCACGGAATTCTGACCCACAGGGGATGCGGACAAAATCTTGGACTACTTTGGAGGTAGTCCATGTATTCATACGAAGAGCGCGTTCGGGCGGTCGGGCTGTACCTGAAACTAGGGAAGCGCATC
Source organism: Burkholderia sp. Ax-1724 (assembly GCF_011752995.1). Taxonomy (GTDB): domain Bacteria; phylum Pseudomonadota; class Gammaproteobacteria; order Burkholderiales; family Burkholderiaceae; genus Paraburkholderia. The sequence goes on along the minus strand of NZ_VWWL01000002.1, from coordinate 423,383 downwards.
AAGGCGACAATCCGCCAGTTGGGCTACCCGACGAAGAATTCTCTCAAGGCGTGGTGTGAGGAATTCGAGAAGAGTGGCGATCTGCAGAAAGAGTATGTTCGCGTAAAGCCGAAGTACTCAGAAGAACAGAAGAACCTGGTACTCGAGCATTACATCAACCACGGGTGCTGCGTCAGCTTCACCCTCAGGACATTAGGCTATCCCTGTCACCAGATACTGACGGCGTGGGTTCGCGAGCGCTATCCGGAAACCAGGAAATGCGCGGTTGGCAAGACAGGCCGACCGGCCGTGTCATTGGCGTCCAGGCGGCTTGCGGTGTACGAACTGTGCACACGGCAAGGAAGTGCACGGGCGGTGGCGCGAAAGCTGGACGTCGACAGGGTGTCGCTGTACAACTGGAAAAACCAGTTACTCGGCCCAGAGGCCCCTGCATCCATGAAACGCGACAAGGGATCACCCGCAGAGACGGATCGGGACGAACTGGAGCGGCAGGTCGAAGGGCTCCGGCGCGACATTCGCAATCTGCAGCTTGAACACGACCTGTTGAAGAAGGCGAATGAACTCCTAAAAAAAGACCTGGGCGTCGACCTGCCACTCCTGAGCAACCGGGAGAAGACGACGCTGGTTGACGCCCTGAGAGAAGAATACGGTTTGACTGAGCTGCTTGAGCGGTTGGACCTGGCGCGCAGCTCCTATTTCTACCATCGGTCACCCATACGGGGCACCGACAAATATGCAGAAGTCCGTCGTACTGTTGCAGAGATCTTTGAGGACAATCACCGATCCTACGGCTACCGTCGGGTGCAAGCAGCACTCAGCAGACAACGGGTGTTCCTATCGGAAAAGGTCGTGCGTCGCCTCATGAAACAAGGCGGCCTCTACGCAGCCAGGCCCAAGCGGCGCCGGTATCGTTCTTATGTTGGGGAAATTAGCCCGGCCCCAGATAACACCATCAATCGCGATTTCCACGCTACGACCCCCAACGAAAAGTGGCTGACGGATATCTCCGAGTTCCAGATCCCGGCGGGGAAGGTATATCTATCGCCCATGGTCGACTGCTTCGATGGCATGGTAGTCAGCTGGTCGATTGGCACAAGCCCCGACGCAGCGCTCGTGAATACGATGTTAGATGCGGCTATCGAGACCGTGACCGAGGACGATGAAACGCCGATCGTGCATTCCGATAGAGGTGGCCACTACCGCTGGCCTGGCTGGCTGTCGCGAATTGCAAAGGCTAATCTGGTCCGATCCATGTCGCGTAAAGCCTGCTCACCAGACAACGCGGCCTGTGAGGGATTCTTCGGCAGGCTGAAGACCGAGATGTTCTATCCAGGGGACTGGCGTTCGACAACCATCGCGGAGTTCGTTGAAGCACTGAACGCCTATATTCGCTGGTACAACGAAAAACGGATCAAGAGCTCCCTTGGCTATCTCAGTCCCATTGAGTACCGTGAAAGCCTCGGATTAACGACGTAAATCAGTCCAAGAAAATGGCCGCATCCCCCCGATCAAGTGTTGCATTGCCGTCGTGCCAGTGGAACATCAATTCGGATCCGAAATCATTGCTTCGCGATCATGTCTTGAAGCACGCCATTCTGCGAAAACAGAACCGGCTTGCCGCCCGCATCGATCACGGCCGCGGTCAGCGTCGCGCGATCCGGACGCTGGGTGACCTCAAACGATGAGCCATCGGCACGTTGCTTCAGCACCAGACCGTCGAGCCCGACTCCAATCAGTCCATCGCCCGCAGCGACGATATCGGTGATCGAACTTTTTGCTCCCGACTTCAGCGGCACCCAGGTCGCCCCGCCATTACTACTTTGATACAGGCTGCCGAGCAGGCCGCCAACGACGATCCGGCCATCGGGCATCGCTACACCGCTCCACAACGAACCCTTGCCGCCCGTCGCCATGTAGGTCCAGTTCGCGCCGCCGTCGGTCGACTTCAGCACCGTCCCCTGCTCTGACGTAATGTAGAGCACGCCCTGTCGATCGGCGAAGATGTGGTACAGGTTGCGGTCCGCCTTGCCTCCGCCCGGCGGCTTTGCCACCGTCACCCTGGTCCACGTCTTGCCGGCGTCATGGGTCGCGAGCATCAGCGACCACAAGCCCACGGCGATACCGTCCTGAGCATTGGTGAAGCGCACTGAGAACAACGGCTGGTCGACCGAGATGTCCATCCGTTGCCTCTGCCACGTCTGGCCACCGTCACTGGTGGCCAGAATCACTCCCCACTGCCCCACTGCCCAGCCGTGCTGCGCATCGGCAAACGTCACCGCAGACAGCGTGGCCGAAACGGGCACCTGCTGCGACTGCCGCCACGTCTTTCCATCGTCATCCGAAATAACGATCACGCCGTGCTCGCCCACGGCCACGATGCGCTTGCCCGCATGCGTCACGTCCAGCAGCATCATGTGGGACGGTTCCGCCCACGCACGGGCGGGTTTCGCCGCCCAGTCCGTCACCGCGCCCTGTGACTCGGCGAAGGCCGCTGCGCTCACGCACAGCGCCAGGCACGTTACAAGAGTCCTGATCATGCTTTGCTTCCTTTGATTGCGTCTTCAGGCGTCAATGGCTGAACAAACCCGGCGCGCGGGCCGGCTTGCGGCGCGGAAACCAGCGCTCCAGCAACGAGGCCAACGCGGGCAGCGCCGTCATCGCCATCAGCAGATTGACGAGGAACATGAATGCGAGCAGCTTGCCCATGTCGGCCTGGAACTTCAGCGCCGAGAAGCTCCACGTCGCCACCCCGATCGCCAGCGTGATCGCCGTAAAGATCGTCGCCACCCCCACCTCCAGCATTGCGTGCTGCACCGCCTTTACGATGTTCTGGCCACCCGCCAGATGCACCTGCAGACGGTTGTAGATATAGAACGCATAGTCCACGCCGATCCCCACGGCCAGCACCATCACCGGTAGCGTCGCCACCGTCAGTCCGATCTGCAACTCCTTCATGAACCAGTAGCCGATAAAGGTCGCCACCGTCAGAGGCAGGCAGCACGCCAGCATCGCACGCCAGTCGCGATACGCCAGTAACACCAGCACCAGGATCGCCGCATACACGTACAACATCATCGGCAGCTCGCTCTTTGCCACTTCCTCATTGGTCGCCGCCAGCACACCCACATTGCCCGCAGCCAGCCTCACCGTGATGCCTGCGAACGGATGCGCTGCGCGATATGCCTTCACATCGTCCAGAATCCGGTTAATCGTCGTCGCCTTGTGATCCGAGAGGAACAGGTGTACTGCCGTCATGGAGCAGTCCGCCTTCATGAAGCCCTTCACACGACCGACGTCGACCGATACCGCTCCGTAGTTTTCCGGATCGATCGGCACCACGCTCATCTTCGGATAGTCCTCGTTATATCCCTGGTTGTAGCGGCGCAGCATTCCCGAGTAAGACTGCACTGACACTACACCCGGTTCCGACTGCATCGTGCTGGCAAAGTCGTCTTCGTACAGGCCCACCGCCGGGTTGTCACAGGCCTTACCCGTCGACTCGATGGCCACCGTAAGCCAGTCGAGGCCGATGTCGTAGCTGGAGGAGATCGAGGTCGCATCGCGGTTGAACTGCGCATCCGCGCGCAGCTCGGGCGCGCCCGGCTGCAAGGTGCCGATCACGCGGTCACGGCTTTGCCAAGCAGCCAGCCCAAGCACGACAACTGTCAGGGCCAACGTGAGGCTCGCGAACTTCGGCTCGGCCACACGCGCCAGCACGCGCAGCGGCTTTGCGCGCTGCTGCGCACGCCTGAGCGCGTTGTCGGCATAGCTCTTCGTGAAGTTGAAGCACGACGCCGCCACCGGCAGCAGGATCAGGTTCGTCACGATCTTGTACGCGACGCCAAGCGACGCGGTGATCGCGAGCTCGCGCACCATCGGGATCGGGATCAGCAGCAGCGTGATGAACGACACGAATGCCGTCACCAGCGCCAGCACGCCCGGAATCAACAGGCCGCTGAAGCTGTGGCGTGCCGCGTCGTACGAGCTGTTGCCGTGCGCGATCTCCCGCACGATGTAATTCACCTGCTGCACGCCGTGCGAGACGCCAATGGCGAACACGAGGAATGGCACTAGCACCGCGAGCGGATCGAGCCCGAAACCCAGCAGCTTCAGCGTCCCGAACTGCCAGACCAGCGAAGTCAGCGAGCACGAAACCAGCAGCGCCGTGAAGCGAAGCGAATGGCAGTACCAGTAAACGGCGAGCGCGGTCAACAGCAGAGCGACGCAGCAGAAGCCGAGCACGGCGGTCGCACCATCGGCGATGTCTCCAATCTGTTTGGCGAAGCCGATAATCTGGATGTCGTAGCCGGCGTCCTCGAACGGCTTGCGGATCTGCGCCTCGAGCAGGTGGTTGAACGCCACGTAGTCGAGCACCTTGCCGTTACGGTCGCGCTCGTTGAGCTCGGCCGTGATCATCGCGCTGTCTTCGTTGTGCGAAACGAGCGTGCCGACATAGCCCCCGAGCGTCGTCGCACGGCGGATCTTCGCAACAATGTCGGGCGTGAGCTGGTCGGGCGTGATGGTACCGGAGATGATCGGCTCCGCACGAAACCCCTCAGCCGTGATTTCATTCACGTAGGCGTTCGGCGTCCATAGCGATTGCACGCCAATACGGTCCACGTTCGGCAGGTACGTGACGGCCTGGGTCACCCTGTACAGCCGCGTGAGCCCCTCCTTCGTCCAGATCGGGCCTTTGCGTGCACGCACCACGACGGTGATCCGGTTCGCGCCGAGCAGGTCGTTCCGGTACTTCTGGAACGTCTGGATGTACTCGTGTCCAATCGGCATCTGCTTTTCGAAACCCGCATCCATGCGCAACTGCACGGCGAAAACCGCCATGACGGCCGTAAACACGCCGATCGCCACGAGCACACTCACACGATGACCGAAGAAAAATCTTTCCAGACCACTGACCAGACGATTTAGCACGGCGTTATCCCTTCAAGTATTCCGACGGCGCACAGCGTGCACCTTCTCTCACAGGCTAACCTGTCAGAAATTCCGGGTGACAAACATCCCGACGAAATTGCGATCTGCGTAGGGCTGACCGACCGTCTGGTGCCCCCCGAAGAACAACGTGTAATTGATGCCCGCCTGCCAGACGGTTGGATTCTGGTTGAACAGCACGTACAGGTTCAGCGACTTCGCGCCCTGCAGGTAGTTCGCGACGAGCGTTGGCGTATAGCCATAAAGCGCGTCGGCGAACGTCACGCCAGGCGTCACCTGCCAGCCATGGATCAGGGTGCCGTCATAGGTCCAGTTGAAATCGACCGTCGCGCCCACGGAACTCGATGTACCCTGTGCCATCGCGATCGGATAGCCCGCATCGGAGTTATTGTTCAGCCACGGCAGATAACCTGCCTGGGGCACCTGCGTCACGGTCTGTCCGTTGACCGTGCGCGTGACGCCGCTCGAACTCACGCCGGGGTAGTAGATCCAGGTGAGTTCCCATGTCAGCGCCGCCGCATCCGCGCCGATCAGCTTGAGAAACGGATACTCGCTGCGTGTCAGGGCCAGAATGCCGTTGATGTCGTACTGGAATTTCTTCTTGTCAGCCCATTGCTGGCAATTGACGCCGGCTACGCCGTTGGTGTTCGCATCCAGCGGGCCACCCGCGCCATAGCAGCTCGATAACGCTACCGCGTCATGAGGTCGATATGACAATTCTGTGCCGATTGCCCAGTTACCCACCCCGAAATTCGCACTCACGCCAAAAAGCTGGCGGTTCTCCAGATACGACCACTGCCCCGTTCCGTTTGCCAGCGATGAAAGAACCGGTGACTTGTCGGTATAGTTTTCGTAATAGAACGCAAAGTTCGCGTCGAACGAGCGCGGCGAATAGTTGAACTTCAGGCCGAACTGCGGCTTGTATTTTGACGGCGCCTGCCAGTTCACCGGAATGCCGATAACGTTATCGGGCAGTCCAGCAAATGCCCCATTGACGAGCCCGGTGTTGATGCCGTTGATCACGTCCTGGTTGCCGCTGTTTGCCCCGGCGATCGTCCCCGCACTGGGACCGGCCACGTTAAAGTTGTTCGTGTTGACCGTGAGCGGTTCCGCGCCGCGACCCAGGACGTTCGTGGTGGACCAGAACGATCCGACCGGCGGGAGACGGTTCCCATTCCACTGGAACTGGTAGTAATCCTCAGTACTGAAGCCATGGCCCAAATCCGCGGCAAAGCTCACCATGGGTGCGGGCAGCAGCGCCTGCTTCAACTGCGAACCCGGAATCAGCAACTTCTGGATATCGAGCGAGTTGGTGGCGTTGATGCCGCCCTGCGCGAAGATGCTCTCGCCCCAGTTGATCACCTGGTTGCCCAGTCGCACGTGAGCGGCTCCGTTGTTGATCGTGAAATCCTTCTCGGCCCACAGGTCGAGCAGTTGCGCATTGTAGACAACCTGCGCCGAAGCGGTGCTCGAGAGTGGTGTGCGGTTCGTGTCGCCCGCGAGAAAGTCGTACATGCCCGTGCCACGGACCATGAACTTGAGCCCGGCGCTGGGCATCTTCAGCAGCAGTTCGCTCGTGGCGCTGACGTAGGTGCTGAACGGCTGGCCCTTGCGGTAGTTCAGGTCACCATTGTCACCGAAGCCCCACTGGTTGACGTTCGCCTCCGCGCCGCAACCGAACGCGTTCGGATCGCCCGTGAGCGAACAACTCGGGCTTTTGGTCCGGATCGCCGCACCTGCGGTAAGGTTGGTCACCCACGAACCGGTAAGATCGTTAAGCCCCGTCGTGAATTCATAGCCGTAGGCACTGGAGGTCGCTACGCCCAGAATGGCCAGCGAAATCGCCGTACGTTTCCCATTGATCATCGTTCTCATGTTCGTCTCCTGCCGTCTCCCTTGACGCCGGCGCGCGTGGTCGTGCGCGTGCAGCTCCCCTCTCGTACCTGCGCCAGATATCGGCGCTCGCTCACCGACTTCAGCGATTCCGCCGCTAAGAAGTCCGACTTCAAGCGCAGATTGTCGACCTGCTGGTATCAGCAAATGTCCTTGCCCTGCCCAACGAACGATCCGTCGAACACGTAACGCCCGTCATTCAGTTCGTACTGGGCAAGTGGCCCGCTATTGCGAGCGCCGTGCAGTTTTCACCCATGCCGCTCGATGGAATCGCGCATACTCAATCTGTGTCACCGTTCTCCGGCCATCAGTGATACGCTTCATTTAACTTTGCATTCCTACATGTATTATCAGAACTCTGCTTCGTAAACTACTCTGGACCGACCGACAAGCACCCCACCCCGCGATGCACGCGCGTCGCGCAAATTCGGAGCTCCAGTGCTATCGAGTTAGCCTTGTGGCCGTTATTCCCCACCTTAACTGCCCCTTGCCACCAAATCGAACTGGGGGCGTGAATCCATATAGCTATATCTCGATACGGGAAAGCCGCTGCTGAAGGCTACGCTCTGCACGCCGAACACGTTGTATCAAAGACCATCAATTGCACCTTAATGACCTAATAGTAGCGCCGTCACGACCTACCAACAAGGCAAAAAAAATAGGGAAAACACTGACTGACGAAGACGCTCCCACGCCTCTGCCCCCACTTCAGGACATAGCCGGTTTCTCAAGGGATTAAGTCTTCCCCATCAAGGGACGAATTCATGGTTGACGGATTAGGTCACAACAGGGATCACTTGGAAGCTGCTGACCGGTCCTCAGCCATGTCAAACTGGAACCGCTCGTTTGATGAAGGTTGGAAGAAGTTGCGGCAGCGCAGATTCCTGTGGCGTTTCCTGAAACGCCTGCAAGGACACAGTAACCACGGGTGCTCAAACCCGGCACGAGGGTGGAAGCGAAACGTGTCGCACAGGTTCACATGAGACGCCCAATGTCTGCCACGCCTGTTAACGGAACACTGACCTATGATTGTTAATAAGCGGGCGGATCATTTTTAAAGGAAAAAGACAAGGTAATCTCCTGCCTCCGTGGACCACGTCGTTGACGTCTCAATCGTCATTCTTTCGACGACTCAAAAGAACTCTCCTGCAGAATACGATTCGTAGCCTCGACAAGCGGCGTATCGATTCCACGTAGGTACTTACGCATTCCTTGCTTGGCTCCATGACGAATCGCCGACCCATCAACTAACCCGATTAGGAGAACAGCGATATGTTGACTTTGCTCCATTCCGCATCTCGCATCGGCCTTAGGAACAAGCTGTGCCAATGTCGACGTAAGCGAGTCATGCCATTCTGTAAGTACATGTCTTACTGTCCGATTCGATGCCGGCATGCTGTAACGCTGCGCAATCAAGCCTTTTTGCTATAGGCACTGCACCAACCGTTGCCCGCGACCGGCTTACCGCCGAACATGGGGCAAGGGGCGAACGCATCCTGAGGTTTGCCCTGATAGAACGCGCAAATTGCTGCAGACCTGGCCCATCACGTACCTCGCATACTTTGCTTTGTCGACCTTGGTCGCATCGGTCCTGTAACCGAGCGCGAGCGCCGTCGAATCGACTTCCGACACCTTGGCCACATCGGCAAAAGCAAGGCGCGAAAGCGCGAACCCCGTCGCGATGCTGGCGGTTTCGATCATAAAATGCGGCGGGAAGTTCTCATGCAAATACTCTTCTATTGTGGAATTGGCGTGCCACCAAGGCACAGCGGCCTCAAAATACTATGGACTACGAATTATGTTTTCCTGGCACAAAGTGACCCGACAATTCGCTTTGGATTTCAAAACGCCCTCAACGCCCTGCCTCGGCAAGGAGTGCGCCTTACCCAGCAAACCCCGGAACCGTTTCGGTGTAGGTCCGCGAGCGGCGCAACAACTGCCAGCCGAACCACAGCATCCACAGCGGCAAGACGAGTACAACGACCGCCTCGCTTGCATTTGAAAGTGCATCGAATTCCGGGAAAAAACCAAACAGGAAGAAAGCTCCGAAAGCCCACCCGACGATCTTCAGGAGAATCGATCCCCTCCAACCCGCCCTCTTGAGCAGGTTGGCCGCAATCGGTGTCCAGAACAGCACGAGTGGACCTTCAATCCACCACAATCCGTTTTGAGTCGCATTGGCTATCGCCGTCCATACCGCTGCCGCTGCGCTTCTCGTGGCGTCGTCCCCACCCGCATACAGATGTGCGAGTGGATGGATGATCGCGAACTGCATGACCGCGCCTGTCACACCCACCACGACGTACAGCACGACGGCGAACGCCACCATGTTGCCGAGCGCGCCTAGCTCCTCACGGAATACATGCACGAAATAGCCACCGATGGCGAGGAAGGGCAGATAGAAGCCGAGCGTGTCGGCAACCATGCACCAGCGGAACAGATCACGGGCATCTGACGGCAGCACCAACATCGATGCGCCATGCAGCACCATATCCGTGTCCGAGCCTGTTACCGCCGCCGACAGCCCGACGTTCGCGTAGGCAAGAAGACCGCCGATAATGGCACTCCAGGCCGTGAAGCGCATTACGTTGCGCGAGGTCTGATTCATCATAGTCTCCGATGCGAATTGATTTCGATTCTTCACTTCGTGTCCGGCTTGAGGCTTGCGAGATAGCTGGCGACAGCCGCCCGGTCCTCCGACGACATAGCCGCAGCAAGGCTCTTCATGGTGCCCGTGGGTTCGGTACGCGCGCCGTCGGCAAAGGCGTTGAGTTGTTTCACCAGGTAGTCGTACCCTTGGCCCGCGAGACGCGGAAACTGGTCGTGACCCATCAACGCGGCACCATGACATGCCACGCAGGCACTGGCCTTGACCAGTTGCTCGCCTTTTGCCCGCAGGTGCGGATCGGGGTGGAAGTAGCGATTTTCGACGGGAATCTGCCGGGCGTAGTAATCGGCGACCAGCTTGATCTCGCTTGCACCCAGAGTCATCGCGAGCGGCCCCATGTTCGGATCACTCCGTTGGCTGCTGGCAAAATTGCGCAGTTGGGTTGCTACGTAGAGCGTCGGCTGCCCGGCAAGGCTCGGATAGCCCTGAGCGAGCGAATTACCCTTCACGCCATGGCAGCCCATACAGACATCGGTCAGATGCGGCCATGCCCCTCCGTCGGCAAGATAGGCCTTGGTCGAACTCGCAACATGGTTCTGCAGCCGATAGAGATCGAGAAAATCGCGGCCAAAAACGACCAGTAGCAAGGCAATGACCACGGGAACGGCAACCAGCAGAATTTTTTTCTTCACTATTGTTCTCCTACGCCCGACGCAATGCATTGAGCGCCTGCAACGCACCGTGATGGCCGGAGCGAACCGCGCCATCCATGTAGCCGGCCCAGATGTTTGCCGTTTCGGTGCCCGACCAGATCAGGTTCCCACATGACGGGCGCAATGCTTCACCATGCTCGCTCCAGAAGCCTGGGGGAATGGCGGAAACGCAGGTGATCGTCCATGGATCAACGCGACCCCAATCGTGGTCGTGGTAAGCCACGGGAGTCAGAGCCTCGCTGCCCAACGCCTGAGCATAGATTTCCGTCTGTATCCGCTTGGCCTCCTGCAGGTCGGAAGGCAGCAGCGCACCCATAGTGAAGGCATTGATGACGCCAATCTCGCCACCCGGCGGCGAGTTGTCGAAGGCCCAGATAATTGGACCGTTCATCTGGAAAATGTGACCGTTCAAGCCCTTATCGCGCCAGAAGGGGCGACGATAGACCGTCGCCGTCTTGCGCGCCGGCGAATGCCCCGGCCAGGCGCACTGCAATGCCGCGCGCTTTTCCGGCAGGGGTGGATCGAATTGCACCTGATGGCACAAGGCCGGATGAATGGCCATGATGACCTTACGTGCGCGCACCACCCCATGGTCCGTGTGCAGCGTGACGACCTCGCCGTCCCAACCGGAAATCTGGCGCACGGGTGTGGACAGACGCACCTTGTCGCCCAGTTGTTGCGCCATCTTCTTGCTGAGAATCTGCGAGCCGCCGATAAACCGTGTTTCCTGCGCGCTGTGCTTGATCTCGTCGAGCTGCGAGAAGTCGCAATCCGCCGAATTGACCATGGAAAGGAAATGCAGCAGCCCCATCTTCGCAGGCATGGCACCGCCGGAAAGTATCGACGAACCGTTCCAGCCCATCTGGTCTTCAGGCTTGATGTTCTGCTTTGCCAGCCAGTCACCCATTGAAAGCTTATCGAACTCCGCAACCCTAGGTGAGGTCCAGGGCGCCCCCGAAGGCACATCACGCGACAACGCACTCAGCTTGGCGCCGATGGTCTCGTCCGTGCCGAAGGTTCCTTTCAAGTCCACCTCCACACGTCCATCACCGCCAAGAATGACGGTCTTTCCGTCGTAGTAGGTAGGAAACGTGTCAACCCCGAGCTCGCGCGCCAGATCCGCCACCGCGGTCTGCCCCGGCCCGATCCATTGGCCGCCGACTTCCGAGACGAACCCGCCCGGACCAGGCACTTCGTAGTTGTACGTCCGGCCGCCTACACGATCCCGTGCTTCGAGGACGACGAAGGATTCGCAGCCTGCCCCGCGAAGGTCTCGCGCAGCGGTCAGTCCAGCCAGCCCGGCGCCGATGATGGCGACATCGAGAACGTCCCCTGAGCCTTGAGCGGTCGCGGCGGCATACGATTCCCGGGCTCCCATGGCGAGCGTTCCGACGGCTGCCGAAGCGCCGGCATACTTGAGCCATTGCCTGCGCTGCAAGTTGGCAGAGCCTTTGGGTGAAGATATTTTTGTCATAGTGCCTCTATCTACGTGACAGGCGTTCCTCGAAAGGACTCACCACTTCTAATCATTCGGAATCCTGAAAACTTGGCACCCCGTCTCGTTCAGGACCGGAGAATCCGTTGCTTCAACAGATCCGAATTGCCATGCGTCCAGAAGACGTGACGTTGGCGACCTTGACTTGAGTCAAGCCTTCACATTTCTGTGATCGCCTGGCAAACTAGCGTACAGCGATGCCATCCTGCCCCGGCGACACCCTGGCCAGGTAGCGAGCTACCGCGGAAATGTCTTCGCTCGATAACGTTGCTACGATGCCGTTCATGGCGCCGGTCGGGTCATGACGTTGTCCTGACTTGAACGCGGCCAATTGACCCGAAAGATAGGCCTCGCCCTGTCCGGCGAGTCGAGGCGCCCGATCTTTGCCCATCAGCTTTGCTCCATGGCAAGCTTGACAACTCCCGGCTTGAAGCAGCGCCAGTCCTCGCTTCTCGAGCGCCGAGTCGGCTGGCACGTCCTCGTTTCGAGTCGGCGCTTGCCTGGCGAAGTAGGCAGCCAGTGCATCGATCTGTGCATCGGTGAGATCCTTCGCGAGCGGCGCCATATACGGGCTCTGACGTTGCCCCGTGGCAAACGCATGTAACTGTTCGGCCACATAGACCGGCGGTTGACCGGACAACGCTGGATACCACGTGTTGAGCGACTGCCCATGCGACCCATGACAGTAGAAGCAGGTCTCTTGCGGCTGGGGCCAGGGACCGGCGTCGGCTTTGTTCGCTTCACTGATCTGGGACATGGCTTTCTCGAAGCGCATGCCGTCCAGCATGTCGCGCCCGTAGAGTGCACCCGCGCCGAGCGCACCCACGATCGCCACGATAATCAAGGTCCGTTTCATTTATGCTCCCTCGCTGCGTTGTGCGAAGGTCGCCAGCGCCTGCAGTGCCGCCCGGTGACCGGAGCGCACCGCGCCGTCCATTGCGCCGGCCCAAAGGTCGGCAGTCTCAGTTCCCGACCAGATCAACCGGCCCACAGACGGGTGGAGGAACTTGCCCCATTTCGTCCAGAAGCCTGGCGGTATGGGATGGATGCATTGCAACGTCCATGGATCGACCCGGCCCCAGTCGAAATCGTGGAACTGCGTCGGGCGCAGCGCCTTGTATCCGAAGGACTGGGCATAGATCGCGGACAGCATCCGCTCGGCTGCTTTGGGATCGCCGGGGACCGAGCCCGGTGCCACGAATGCGCTGATCACGCCAACCGATGCATCTGGCGGGGAGTTGTCATAGGCCATGAAGACTGGTCCGCCGACCTGGAAGATCTGTCCATTCAGGCCGTCATCGCGCCAGAATGGCCGGTCATAGACATGCACCGTCTTGCGCATTGGGGCATTCGTGGGCCAACGCTGTTGCAATTGCGCACGGCCATCGGGCAACGGCGGATCGAAAACGATCTGGTTGCACAGCGCCGGATTCAACGCAACGACCACCTGGCGCGCACGCACTAAGCCTTGATCGGTGTTCAACTCAACGATCTCGCGATCCCAGCCGGTGATCTTACGCACGGGGCACGAGAGCCGGACCTTGCTACCAAGCTGGTCCGCCATCTTGATGCTGAGAACCTGGGAACCGCCGATGAAGCGCGTTTCCTGCGCGCCGTCCTTGATGGATTCGAGTCGGGCGCGGCTGTTTCCGGCACTATTGATCGTCGCCAGATACTGCAACAGCCCAAGCTGCGCCGGCGACCCGCCAAGCGACAGCTTTGCCGCGATACCCAAGAAGTACCCGTCCTCAGAATTCACACCTTGCTGCAGCAACCAATCACCGAACGACAGCTTGTCGAGCTCAGTTGCGTTCTTGGCCTTCCAAGGTGCGGCAGCCGGCACGCCGCGCGCCAGTTCGTCAAGTTTGGCAGCAATTGCGTCGTCGCCGCCGCTGGTACCATGAAGGTCCTGGGTCACCCGGACGTCGCCCGCCAGAATGACTGTCTTGCCAGCGTAGTAAGTTGGGAACGTCTCGACTTCGAGTTCGCGAGTCAGGTCAGCAATCGCCGTCTGGCCAGGGCCGATCCACTGGCCGCCAGCTTCGGACACAACGCCGTGACCCAAGTCGTGGTTGTACGTACGCCCACCAACGCGGTTGCGCGCTTCCAGCACCACGAACGACTGGCAACCCGCCAATTGCAGGTCACGCGCCGCTGTCAGGCCTGCCAGCCCTGCACCGATGATGGCGACGTCAAGAACATCGTCCGACTTCTGCGCAAGTGCAACGGTACCGGCATTTGCCGGTTTGGCGCCGAGAGCCAAACTGCCCACCGCAGCCGTGGCACCAGCGTATTTGAGCCATTGCCTGCGCTGCAGGTTGGCTGAAGTATCGGGGGGCGATTTCTCTGTCATGTTGTTTCCGTGACTGCTATGAGCGATCCAGGTAGTCGAAATGAATCCTGGATTTGTTTCAGCCACTGACGGACGCGCGGCTGACCCTCACTTCGTCGCATGCGGCGAAGATCTCGTCCACGACCTGCCGTACCGCGGAGCCAGAGCCATCCCGGCCATTCACATCGCAAGAAGGCCCGCCCTCGCCCCACGCTCGTCCGCTGGTCTTACGTTCCGTCAGTTGTTTGCGCGGAAAATCCCCGGTGCCATATCGGTGAAGCTTATGCTGCCACCGCCGTCCACCGTCCTTGCCCACGCTCTAACGCACAATACGAGTAATAAATAGCAACTGCGAAATATGCCCAAGTTAGCAAGGCAAGAGTGAAGAAGTTAAATACGACGTTAGTATCTTCTCCCGGTATTTTATAGAAATCATATATTCCGGCAATAATCGACGAAGAAACAATTCCCAACATCAACATCACGGCATTAAAAGCCTCGCCAATCTCAAACAATCGTTTGACGATACAGCACAAGTAGATCATCATCGCCCCCCACATGACCAAATAAAAATAAGGCAAGGGTTCAGTCAGAAAATCAAAATTGACAATGAAAATTGTGCCTATGATGGATATCGCAAATAACAGAATATCCTGCCGCACTGACGGCTTGTAATTATGCGTGACAGCCATCAAACCCGCCACACCTACAACCGGAACACCGAACCCCCTGGAAAACGCATCAAAAAAATGTGCAATTTTATATAAAGCGGGAGATCCAGTTATGTTAAAGAACAGAAAATTTGTCGATGATGTGGCCAGAATAAACCACTCCAGCCCAAGAAGATAATTCTTCTTTTTAATGAATTTCGCGCCAAAAATAAATCCGCTTGCCGCCAGACTCAGGCAAGCAAAACAAAGAATGATACTTCGAAGATCCATGATTTTCGCCTCAACATCTAGTCAGATTCTTAATTTATTCGCCGGCCCGTTCAATCAGATCGCCACCATCAGTTCCGGCACCACCTTGAACAGATCACCGACAAGGCCATAATCCGCCACACTGAAAATCGGCGCTTCCTGATCCGTATTGATTGCGACGATTACCCTCGAATCCTTCATGCCGGCCAAGTGCTGAATCGCTCCCGATATACCGACCGCGATGTATAGCTGTGGCGCGACGATCTTGCCGGTCTGACCCACCTGGTAGTCGTTCGGTGCGAAACCTGCATCCACTGCCGCACGCGACGCACCAAGCGCAGCAGTCAGCTTGTCCGCCAGCGGCTCCAGCACTGTCTTGTAGTTCTCCCCGCTACCGAGGCCGCGACCTCCCGACACGATGATCTTTGCGCTCGTTAGCTCCGGGCGATCGAGTTTCGTCACTGCGCGGCTCACGAACTGCGATACACCAGCATCGGGCGCAGCTTCGATCTTCTCAATGGCTGCGCAGCCGCCTTCGGTTGCCACCGCGTCAAAGCCCGTGGACCGTACCGTGATCACCTTGATGGGATCCGACGATTGAACTGTCGCGATCGCATTGCCGGCGTAGATCGGGCGCTCGAATGTGTCGGCACTTTCAACTGCGGTGATGTCCGAAATCTGGGCGGCGTCAAGCTTCGCTGCAATACGCGGTGCGATATTCTTCCCATATGCAGTCGCCGGCACGAAGATGTGCGAATAACTCGCCGCAAGATTCAGCGCGGTTGCAGCAACATTCTCCGCGAGGCCGTCTGCGAGTTGCGGCTCGTCGGCCACAAGCACTTTCTCAACCCCAGGGAGCTTCGCTGCGGCATTCGCGACATCGCCCACATCGTGACCTGCCACCAGCACATGAATGTCGGCTTCCACGAGGGTGGCAACAATTGCCGCAGCTGCAACGGCATTTAACGTAGCGATCCTTATCAATACATTTTCATGTTCGGCGATTACCAGAATCTTCATTTCTATCCGCTCCCTTTACAGCACCTTCGCTTCGACCTTCAACCTCTCGATCAGCGTCTTCACGTCAGGAACCATCACACCGGGCGCGCGCCTCGGCGGCTCGCTGACCTTCAGCGCATTCAGACGCGACGTCACGTCGACGCTGATATCTCCCGCCCTGACCGTATCCACGACGACCCCTATTGCTTGCCCCACCCGTTCTGGTAGAGCTGGCTCGCCAGCAGACCCAGACGCGTCGTCGCGATGTAGTTCTCACCGTCCTCGATCAGCGCCGAGCGTACGTCGCGGAACAGCTTCTCGATCGGAAATTCGCGCGTCGTGCCATTGGCGCCAAACAGTTGAAATGCTTCGTGCACGATCTTCATCGCTTCTTCGGTCACACTCACTTTACCCATCGCGGTCACATAAGGGTGGGCCCGCGGCGATATCCGCGAGAACGCAAGGGTGCGGCGCGCGATCGCACGCGCGGTCTCCAGACGGCGCACCATCTCGCCGATGCGGAACTGTGTCAGTTGATGATCAATCAGCGACGCGCCGCCCTGCTTGCGCTCGTGGCAATACTCGAGCGCAAGCTCGAGGGCCGCACGCGCCGTGCCGACAAACACCTGGCACATGTGCGTACCGGCGTACGACCACGCTGAAGTGAGGTTGCCGAGATACTCGTCCTTCAGCGCAATCGCAAAGCGCTTCGGTACCTTCACGTTATCGAAATAGATCTCACCCTGCGGCAGCGAGCGCTGACCGATCTTGTCGAGCGGCTTGCCGCGCGAAATTCCTGGCAGATCCAACGGAATAATCATGCCGATACCATTGGTCATGCCGCTCTGCTCGCCGGCACCGTAGAAACCGTCACCATAGTCCGCCGCCATATAAGCGAGGCCCACCTGCGCCACAGTCCCGTTCGACACCCACGACGAATACTGCCCGTTGATGACGATCTCGTCGGCTCCCACCTTCGCAGTAATGTTGCCTACCGATTGTTTGCCATATGCGCCAAGCTCTCCGCGACACAGAATCGCGGAATCCGAACCACGGTCCGGCTGCGTGTTCATCCAGCAGCCGATCTTGTTCGTGCACATATCGATCAGCTCCTGATTGCCTACTGAGTGCGCCATCAACAATGGCATCATTGTCACGCCCATCGAGACGGCAATACCTGGATCGCCCCAGCCCAACTCTTCGCCGATGAGCGACTCGATTCGGACAGCAACCTCCGGCGGAAACTGGGCGATCAACTGAGGATCAAGACCCAGCTTTGCGCTCTCGACAATAGCGGTCCAGAACGGCGACCCGGCAGCGATTACATCCTCAGGCTTCATGCGGTCGAGTTCCCGACCAATAGGACGCAGCACGTCACGCGCGAAACGATGAACGGTGCTCTGAATTGCGGCTTCCTCTTCGCTCAGCGGCGTCTCGAAACCGCTCATTCCGACGAACGGCAACGCAACCGACTTGTGCAGACGAATCATTTCGATGCTCCTATCTTGGGCACACGCCAACTGGATTTATGGAGACCCAGCGCTTGTAGTTAATTTTCCTAACAAATGAGCCAATTAGCTTTATCAAGCCAAGCGCCCTCGGTTCGGTTCTTCGCTCGTTCTTTGGCGAAGAAGATCCACAGTTAGCTAAACAGTCCTGGATGGGCGACTATGCGCCACCCATATACGCCTTAATGACCTAATCATAGAGCCACAATGACCTAATATCAAGGAACAATGAGCTAGGGGAAACGCCAACTTTCACAACGACCCTACCGGCATGGAGCGTCCGCATTTACCTCATTCCGCTTCCACTCGAGGGAAGTCGACGACGAGCCGGCGCCGGCTTACTTCGCGATCTCTATAGAGGAGTAAGTCGAAAGCCGCAGTTCACAATAATGCGTTCTGCCTACACCAAAGTGACCTATGATCCGGCGCGTCGCTGTGAGCGCCAAGAGAGAACTGGACAAGACCAAAAGGCACAAGGAAGCGTTCAAAGCATTGGAAATGTAGTGCCCCATATCTGACCGTTTTCTTTAAATAACGGGCAAATGCATATTGCACAGGCCGTCTTCATCGCTCGCTCAGCTAGATTTTGAGAATATGATTTGACCATATTGGATCCCGGTGATTTGCGGCTGCAGCATCACAATCACAAACCACATAGCGGCCGGACCTCGACCGCTGTTTCCATCAATCCTTGCTCAGGATGTGAATCGCAAGCGCGGCTTCTTCGATGCTCTGGAATCCGCCGCCGTTTTCTTGAATCGCATGCCGTGCACCCTGCACTTGACGCGCGCCAGCCTCCCCGCGTAGCTGAGTGACCAGCTCGAACAGTTGGCCGATACCAGTCGCGCCGAGCGGATGGCCTTTGGATTCGAGCCCGCCCGACGTGTTGATCGGAATTCGCCCTCCGATCGTAAACTCGCCGCGCTCGGCAGCGGGACCGCCTTCGCCCAGTTGCACAAAGCCGAGGTTTTCGGCCTGAATGATCTCCCCCATTGCCGAAGCATCATGAAGCTCGGCCACGTCCATGTCCTCGGGGCTCAGGCCAGCCTGCTCGTACGCCTGAAGCGCGGCAAGGCGGCCAATGTTCTTCTCCGGTTCGTCGATACGGCGAGGGGTGGAGCTGCGGAGCACGCTTGCCGCGACCCGGATACAGCGGCTGCGATCGGCACCGATGCGTCGCAAGCCCTCCTCGGTACACAAGATGGCGGCGGCCGCACCGTCCGTGACAGGCGCGCACATCGGCAACGTGATGGGATACGTGATCGGCGGCGCTGCGAGTACCTCGTCGATCGTAAACGTCTTTCGGAACTGTGAAAGCGGGTTATGCACCGAGTGCCCGTGGTTCTTCGCAGAGACCGCGGCGATCTGACGTTGCGTCGTGCCGTAGGTCTTCATGTGATACCGGCATAGCGCGGCGTAAACCGCCATAAAGCGGCTGTAGGGTCGGTCAGACTCCGAGCCGGGCGGCGGCACGATGCCATCTCCCAGCTTCGTCAACGCCGCAAAGTTCTCCTCGATCCTCGACACATCCCAGCCTGTCTCGAACAGTGCGAACGTCCTCGACTTGTCCTCGACGTTCATCTTTTCTACGCCGAGCGCCAGCGCAACATCGCTGCCACCTGCACGCAGATGCTGTATCGCCAGATGTACCGCGGTACTGCCGCTCGCACAGGCATTCTCGAGATTGAACACCGGAATTCCTTCGATCCCGATCTTGCTGAGTACGACCTGACCCGGAATCGATAACTGGCCCTGCAGCATGCCGTTAGTGACGCCCGAGTAGTAAGCCGCGCCAATCGCGTTGGCGCCGCAACCGGCATCTTTCAACGCGCCGCGCAGTACCTCGCCGGCCAGATCGTCGAGGCTACGTTCGAAGTGCCGGCCGAACACTGTCATGGAGATACCGGCAATGTAGATGTTGCTCATTCTTTTATCGCTCTCGTCAGATCTTGCGTTGCAGGCCTTGCCAGTACTGTTCTCGCAGGTCTTTCTTCAGCACCTTGCCGATGACGCTGCGCGGCAGCGCGGCCACGAAGTCCACGCTCTTCGGCGCCTTGACTCCCCCGAGCTTCTCCTTGCACAGAGCAACAAGTGTCTCGGCACTCACGGTCTGACCCGCATTGAGTTCCACGACTGCCTTTACCGCCTCGCCCCACTTCTCGTCGGGTACACCGATCACCGCGCAATCCTGCACCGCCGGGTGTGCCCAGATGACCTGCTCGACTTCGCTCGGGTAGACGTTGAAGCCGCCGCTGATGATCATGTCCTTCTTGCGGTCGGTGATGTGAAGGTAGCCCTCGGCGTCGAGGTGGCCGATGTCACCGGTGTGCAGCCAACCGTCGATGATGGTTTCGGCAGTCTTGTCCGGGGCCTTGTGGTAGCCCTTCATGATGAGGTCGCCACGCACGCAGATTTCACCGGTCTCGCCTTGCGGCAGGATATCGCCGCAATCGTTCATGATCTCGACGTGGATCAGCGGGTTCGGACGGCCCACCGAAGACAGCCGTTCATCGGAAGCGATCTTGCCGTCAACGAAATGCTCGTCCGGTGCCATGTTGGAAATCGATGCCGCGGCTTCGGTCTGCCCATAACCACCGGCCATGACCGGGCCGAACACCTCGATCGCGCGCTTGAGCTTTTCCACCGACATCGGTGCGGCGCCGTAGAGAAAGTACTTGAGCGACGAGAAGTCCTGCTGCTCAATGCCCGGAATATCAAGCAGGCGATAGATGACCGTCGGTGGCAGGAAAAATTCGGTGACGCGGTGCCTGGCGATGGCGGCCAGCAGCAGTGCGGGATCCGGCTTCGGCAGCACGACCACAGTGCCGCCGCGCGCCGTGCACGGAAGCGACATCATCCCGGCGGTGTGCGTCATCGGAGCGGCGGCAAGATTCACTGGGCGCTGCGTGCCATACGGGAAAGCGATCATGAATTGCGCGAAGTACGTCTGAAACGCGCGATGCGTGTTCATCACGCCTTTAGGCGCGCCCGTCGTGCCCCCGGTGGCCGACAGCGTGACGATGTCGTCCATGTCGTAATCGACGCGCGGCATGGTCGACGATTGACCGGCGCTCCACGTTTCGAGCGACGGCGCCCACGGCAAATCGCTGTCAATGCACACCCAAAGCTTGATCTTCGGCAAACTGTCACGCAGCGCCTCGACCGCTGGCGCGAAGGCATGCTGGAAGAACAGCGCCTCGCAGTCGAAGGCGTCGAGCACAGGCTGGTTCTCGGCCGGTGCGTTGCGCCCGTTCACGGGGATGTACACCATGCCGGCACGCCAAATGCCGAGTCCGCAGCCCCAGGCGATCACGTCGTTGTCTGCCCAGACTGCGGCCTTCGCTTCCTTCTCGAACCCGGTAGCGATCAGCCCATTGGCGACGCGGCACGAAAGCTCACCGATCTCCTGGAACGAAAAACTGCGTTCGCCCTGGATATAAGCGATGCCGTGAGGGTTGATACGCCACCCACGGTCGAAAAAATCAATAATTGCCATTTACATATTCCTTGGGATCAACTGCGGGCCGATGACGGGGCTGCCCATGCCTTCCGTGTATGGGTCATCGGACCAGTCCGTTCGGTGGCCCCGCGTGTATGAGTCGGAGTTACTCCTGCTACCGGTGCCAGCATCCGTGCGCGCTGACTTCGCGAACAGGTCGAACATGCCAATGCGATCTGCCTCCGCCCATGGGTAGGCTGCCACCAGCCCGGCCGCCGCGACCGCTGCAGCAATACCAATGTGCTTAAGTTGCATGGAGTCCCCCTCCTTCTCAACTGATTCTCGGCGCAGCTCCCCAAAGACGGCTTGCGGGGCGTGCTCTGGTGTGTGTTCTGCTGCGGCCCGACGACTTGATCATGGCCGCACGACAATTACGGTTACAGCTGGGAGATCGTGGCGCGAGCCAACCCCCGCTGCTCCAAGAAGCCGAGCAGGTAGCGGTGTCCGAACGCCTTCGAGCCGGACGCGAAACCGACCTTGGCAGTGTCGCCGTCCAGTAGCTTGACGACACCGGCGGCATGAATGGCGCCGGTGGAGATGTATGGCGTGACGCCATGCAACGTTGCACGCACCGAAGACATTTGTCCGCGGCCGATAGCGAAGTCAACGGTGCGCTGAATCGTCGTACGTTCTCGTGGCGGCATCGTCGGCGTAGTCGAATCGACGACCTGCTTCAGAATCGCATCCTGCTGTTCCCGCGGCAGATGGCTGTACTCGGCTTGCCATTTCTGCTCGAACCCGTGCACGGCTTGCATCACATTGTTGTCGTAGAAACCGACGCACGAAATGCAACTACGCACACGCGGATCATGCTCGAAGTAGACGGGTAGCGACGTGCCGCCCCACGGCAGCGAGAAGACCGGTTGCATGAACGCGGGGTCAACTACGTTAAACGACGCTTGCGGAGCGTGCGGCTGCAGCTTGTTCTCCCACAAGTAACACTGTTCGTTCCGGGCGCCCTCGAAGATCGTCGCTGCCGAACCCACGCTCACCCCTGCCGTTTCACGCGGTCCGCGACACAACGTGGCGGTCTCGAGCGCATCGACACCCGGCGTCTCGAGCGCCAACTCGGCGGCAATTTCGGCGAAGGAGTACATGTATGCATTCGAAGGGGACACGAGCAGACCTGCCTGCCGATACAGTTCCCCAAATTGATCGCGCACCTGGCGGATGTAAATCTGCTCGCCAGTGGTATCCAGGTGATGGCAGCCTGCTTTAAGCGCTGCTTCGACGCCGACAAGCCCAAAATTGGAAAACGGTCCAACGGTGTTGCACACAACCTTCGCGCCGCGGAAGGCAGCGACAAGTGAGTCAACGTTGTGTTCGGCTTCAATGATCTCGTAGTTCGCCGACTCGAGGCGCACGACGCGCTGCGCCATCATTTCCTTCGCGCGCCCCGCGTTGCGCGCGACCGCGGTGAACGGGATGTTCTGGTCGATCAACCAGTCCATGATCAGCATGCCAGTGTAACCGCTTGCGCCATAGATGACGACGGGGTGCTTTACCACGATTGTCTCCTGATAGTACGGTTGTTAAGCGTTGAATCGGTCAGCCTTGATTTGGTACCGTGAGCCACGCCTCACGTCGGGCCACCGACGATCCGTTTCTCGCCAAGTCCATGTAAAAAATAAGGAATACTTATCTGAATAGACAAAAAAATTTCAATGCTATGCCAGTACGACTTCGCGCGCGAAGAGAGCCTGTTTTCCACCCTCATCCTTCATGGCCTCAGTCAGGGTTGAGCGGTATACGTTTAGCGTCAAAGTTCCTGAAACTGCGAACATTCACGCAGTTTTCTGTACAACCTCTCTGGCACGCATCTCTGTCCCGTCTTTTTTGGGGCCGACATGCACCTAAGGCACACATCGGCTTTCTTCATTTATCAAAGGGCGTTAGCGTTCGCTGACCGACCTCAGTGATTCCGCCGAGTAGAAGTCGGACTTGAATTGTGGACCGGTGATCTGCTTGTACCAATGAATGTCCTTACCCTGGCCAATAGTCGATAAATCGAATACATAACGTCCGTTGATCAGATCGTATTGCACGAACGGTTCGTTATCGCAGGCGCCGTCCAGTTCCCATACCGGGATCGGGTAACTTTCCCGCACCTTCCACAGCTTGCCCTGGGCGTCGTAGTCTTCGCCGACGAGCGCCAGCCAGCTGTCCTCGTCCAGATAGAACACCTTCTTCGACGCAACGTGGCGCGCGGTGGGTTTGAGCGTCGCCTCGACAACCCACACGCGGTGCACCTCGTAGCGTCGATGATTGGCGGCAATGCCGTTCGGCGTTGCAACGTCATGCAGCTTGTCGTTGAAGTTGTACATGCCGAAGGAGTCGTATGGCACGATCATCTCGCGCTTGCCGACGAGTCGCCAGTTGAAGCGGTCGATCGAGCCAAAGAACATATTGACTTCATCAATCAGGTACTGATTCTCGAAGCCAATCGCCGGCGCGTCGTGTGTATAGGCCGGCATGCGCCTCACCCGACGCTGTCCGGGAAAGTAATAGTACGTTTCCGTATCCTTGTCGAAGTATTGGCGCTGTACAAGCGCCTGTCCCGCCAGCGCGGCTGGCGAATTCATCTGGAAGTAGAGGCCCTGAGTGAACTGATCAACGTCCTGCGGTGTGGTCTTGCCCAGTTTGCCCACCGGATAATACACAGTCGACGTGCTGAGCACATCGATCCAGTCGCTGCTACCCGGACGTGGGGAAACAGACGTCACCACCGACGGCCACTCCTGACCTTCGCCCCGGTACCGCAACACGTAGTTCAGAATCGCTTCAGCACCGTTTTTTGGCTGCGGAAACGGCACGCTAGGGAAAATCGCTGTCTGCACCATTTCGCCGCTCGAATCGAGCTTCGCAGCGGTTAGATTCGCTTTCGAGTTCTGTGCTACCGAATCCGGCAACTGGCATTCACGGTGCGACGGATAGACGTCCATCCGATAGCCCTTTTCCTGCTTGACAAGCTGGATCTGGCCGGGCGTCAGCTTGTCTGCGTATTTGTCGACATTCGAGGAGTCGATCGAATAGAGCAGCTTCTCATTCCGATGCTTCCAGAAATCACCGCGATATTTCCCGTACTCCCAGCCGGGATCGGGCGGCTGCCTGCCCACGTAGGCCGGAACGGCGCCGTCGCTACTTGCCGATCGATCTCCGCCCTCGGGCGTGAGATCGTCCGCCGCTACCGCGATCCCGATCGTCAACGATGCGGCAAGCGCGGCAGCAAACACAACTACGATTCTGCACTTCTTCATCATGGATTCCCCTTCAATTCTCGCCTTCGAATCACGGTTGCATAATTCGCAGGCGAAACACGATCACTTCGATTCCATCGCCCGCTACCGGACTCCCGATACCAACGCCTCAGATTTGCGTGCCGTCCCTATCGGAACACGTTGCCAAGGTTGCCGGCAGCTCGACCTGATATAAGCTGTCTGCGTAGGGGTCGAGCATGCCTATCTTCATGCCGTCAAACGCCGGGGCTTAGCCCTCGCCAGACCCAGCAACTGCTACCGCACGAATCTCGACGTATAGCTCAGGCAGGCCCAGTTGCGTCACACCGACCGCAGTCCACGATGGATAACGATGCGGGAAGTACTCGTCCTTGACAGCCTGGAACGCCTCCATTTCGCCCCGCAGGTCCGTATGGAAGGTCGTCAGTTCGACAACGTCAGCCAGGCTTGCCCCGGCTGAATCGAGAATGGCTTTCAAGGATTCGAACGCGATCCTGGCCTGCGCCTGCATGTCCTCGCCCGCCTTCATTTCAGCAGTGAGTCCAACCTGACCGGAAACCCAGATGATGTCTCCGACGCGAGTTGCCGGGGTGAAATGAAAACTGTCGTGCCACACCTGGAACGGGGGCGGAACGATAGACTGCCGTTTGGTAGTTGTCTCCATAATTATTAGTTATCCTTTTTTAAAAACCCGGCACGGGTCAAGACGCTCAAAGTCTAGGGTGGTGATTTACGGAATCAGGCCGACTTCCTTGAAACTCTCCAGCTTCAGCAACTCAAGCGGATCCACAATCTTGCCGCCGAGTTCAATCCAACCCAGGAACGTTTCTCCCCTCGACCAGCCAAGAAGACGCTGAACTTCCTCCGGGAAGGCTTTGACTTTCTCGATGGGAACCGAGAGATACTGGTTCTCCTCCTGCCGCAAAAACGACAGATCGTAGGGCATTGAGATGCCGGTACGCGGCCCATTCGAAGTGTTTTCGCCGCCGCCGTGGTATGTCGAGCCAAGCCACATGAGCGCATCGCCAGCGCTCATTTCCGCGGAAACTGTCTCCTCAACCTTCGGCATCCTTTCATCATCCCACTTGTGGCTGCCGGGGATGACCCGGGTCGCACCGTTCTCATGGGTAAATTCGGTCAGCGCCACCATCACATTGACGCGAGCCTCCCGCCCAAAGGTCGGATGACGCCAGAGATAAACAGCATCATCGCGATGCAAAGGCTGCCCCCCCTGACCAGGCCAGATCTGGATAGCCTGCGTGGCGCCAACCTGGATGTCCGACACGCTCTCGAGCATCTGATCTCCGAGCCAGATCTTGACCGGATTCACCTGCAGAATCTTGCGCGCAGTCTCGAGAAACAGTGGATTCAGCGCAATGGAAACTGCGTGATCCGTGCGTCCGAAAAGCCGCGAGAGACGGCGAGTTTTTTCACCGTGAAAAAACGGATCGTCGCCAGCCGGAATTTGGTCCAGAAGTGGCATCAGATCCTTTTTCAAGCCATCGAGCGTTTCTGGCGATGCGAAGCCGGTTACGCAGACAACCCCGTCCTCTCTCAGGACAGCGGCGATTTCATCGGGTGATGCTGTATTGGACAACTTACTGATGCTCATGTCTTGACCTCTCAAAAAATTAGTCTGATTCAATTGCATGGAAACCGAAAGACTTCACTACGTCTCGCCGCAATCGCATGGGAGAGCCACGCTGGTCCGATTACGAACACTTCAACGTGCGGACTGTCAGGATAAGTCTCACGGTCGGCTGGCTCGCAGACGCAATCTCGCCAAAGGTCCTGTACCTGGTCAGCATGGTTAGATGAATCGGCGAGCCAATATTTGCGACATCACAACCTACTATATACACCTCTTTGACCTAATCATAGCGCCGCAATGACCTACATTCAAGAAACCCGATGGCAGGGAAAACACCAACTCGCAGAACATCCTCTCCGAACGACGAGCGCCATGCGTGGCGCCTCTTCCAGGGTTGCTCTTTCACAGTGGTTGTCACGCTAGTGCAGATGTCACCCGCAGCCTCGGTGCAAGGGCGCATCAACCGTGCAAGTTCATAATGGTGTTTCCTCCTGCCGCCGGAGCGACCTATAATCCTCGACAGGCTACTGTCAGTTTTAAGGAGAACCGACGTGCACGGAAAGGCGCCAGAAGAAGAAACGCTTCACGAATCTGAGGGGGCAAGGTCCGACACCGGGCCGGTCACGCGAGGCAACCGGGAACTACGCCTTGCGCAGATCATTCTTGCGGCTCAGCAAGCGTTTCAGGAGGATGGCTATGCGGGATTTGGGGCTCGCGGGGTCGCGGCGCGCGTAGGCATCACATTGGGAAACCTTCAATACTACTTTCGAACGAAAGAGGAATTGTTGCGCGCGGCGCTGGAAATATACGTGCACCAAATAGTGAAAGACCACACGGCCATCGCAAACCAGCCCGGCGTTAGCCCGACACGGCGTTGCTCCGAGCTGGTAGATCGTGTTTTTCACGACATTAACGAAACGGACATGCCAAAGTTCCTGCTTGAACTTTGGGCTTTCGCCCAGCATGAGCCTTATGCGGCAAAACTCGTTGAAGAGATGCATTCCCAATATCGGAGTAGCTTCGCGAAACTGCTATCAGACATTCATCCAACTCTAACCAACGAACAGCGGCTGGTGCGCGCGTCCATTCTTGTCGTTCAGATGGCAGGACTGGTGATAGCCAATCATTTCGGAAAAGACTCTGATAAGGACTTTGCAGAATTCGTTCGCTTGACAAGACGAGTCGCGAAAATGATCACGAGTTTGCCGCAGCAGGAACTGGAAGGCAGCGTCCCGTTCCACGATTCACCCAGACAACAGGCACACGGCAAGGGCAGCACACATAGCAGCATCCTGGGATCTGAAGAGCACGTCAAACATGGATTGTTCGAGTTGAGTTTGCGACAAGCAGGACAAGATACCCCCTATTACCGGCCCACGGTCCAGGGGAAACGACGTGAGGTGAAGATCAACGAGATCGTCTCTTCTGCCGCCAATCTTCTAGCGGCAGAAGGGTACGCGAACTTCACGCTGGCTCGGGTGGCCGAGGAACTCGGCATTCCGCGATCTGCGCTAAAAAACTATTTTCCAACGCACGACGATCTGCTTCGTTCCACCATTACCGCACTCTTAAACGCCTATCTAGACCGCTATGCAGATATGGGCAGGCCCACCGGCAAACCAGCGATGGAACGGCTGCGTGAAATCGTCGACGATGCTTTTGAAGAAGCACGTGACCCAAGGATTTGTCAATTCGAATTCGAATTGTTAGCGTTAGCCCAGCACTCGGACATCACGCTTGACCTTCTGAGAAGACTGTACTCGGCCTATCGAGCGATCTATGTCGATCTGGTGCGCGAGATAGACGCGTCAGCCACCGCACGCGAATGCCATGCACGCGCGAGACTAATCGCTGCACAAATGGAGGGGGCGATAATCTTGATGTTCGGTTCCGAAAAGCAGCCGCCGGACGTAGACCGCGTTTTCGCGTTGATGAGAGCCATCACGATTCGCCTCGCACACGGAAACATTACCGCGAAGGAGGCAGCGTAAGACTCGCTGCGCCTGACCAGATTGTTGCGCGTCAGTCGATCTCGTGGCGGCAAACCGTGCTGGGAAGATTCAGCAATGCACAGATTTGCCACTGATCAGCGCCGAAATGTCATATCAAGTCTGTGATCAGTTCACAGAGGCGGGAAGGATTTGGAGCTTGCCTGCTTCAACGCGTATGCGTCGATCGCGCACCTGCTCCAGCATGGCTCCTCGTCATCCCTTCAGCGCCCCGAAGATCTCGCTCAACATCGTTTTCGCATCGCCGAACAACATGCGATTGTTCTCCTTGTAGAAGAGCGGGTTGTCCACTCCGGCATAGCCTGAGGCCATGCTTCGCTTCATCACAATTGAAGTCTTGGCCTTCCACACCTCCAGCACCGGCATGCCGGCAATGGGGCTGGCCGGGTCGTCCTGCGCTGCCGGGTTCACGATGTCGTTTGCGCCAATAACCATCGACACGTCGGCCTCGGGAAAATCAGTGTTGATCTCGTCCATCTCCAGGACGATGTTGTAGGGCACCTTCGCTTCGGCCAACAGCACGTTCATGTGGCCCGGCATGCGACCTGCCACCGGATGGATCGCGAAGCGCACGTCGACGCCTTTCTCGCGGAGCAGTTTGGTGAGTTCATACACTGTATGCTGGGCTTGTGCCACGGCCATCCCGTAACCGGGCACGATGATGACGCTCCGGGCTTCGCGCAGCATCTCAGCAGACTCCACTGCACTCACCGCCACCACTTCGCCGGCTGGTTGTGCGCCGCCGCCCGCCGGTGCGGACACGCCGCTGCCGGTACCGAAGCCGCCGGCGATCACGCTGATGAAATTGCGGTTCATCGCCCGGCACATGATGTAGGACAGAATCGCGCCCGACGAGCCGACCAGAGCGCCGATCACGATCAGCAGGTCGTTGCTGAGCATGAAGCCAGTGGCAGCCGCCGCCCAGCCCGAGTAGCTGTTGAGCATCGACACCACCACGGGCATGTCGGCGCCGCCGATGGCCATCACCATGTGCACGCCGAACAGCAGCGAAACCACGGTCATCACAACAAGCGGCATCATGCCGGCCTGAATGGTCTCCGCATGAAGGAACGCGCGACCGTACACGATTACCACCAGTAGCGCAGCCAGGTTGAGCCAGTGCCGTGCCGGGAGCAGCAGCGGCTTGCCGCCGATCTTGCCTGAGAGCTTGCCGAACGCAATGACCGAGCCCGCGAAAGTCACGGCGCCAATCAGAATACCGACGTAGATTTCCACTTCGTGGATGGCCTTCTCTGCGCCGATAAACTGCACCGAAGTATCGATGTAGCTGGCAAAGCCCACTAGGCAGGCCGCCAGGCCGACCAGACTGTGCATCAGCGCAACCAGTTCGGGCATCTGCGTCATCTGCACCTTCTTCGCGGCGAAGAGACCGACGGTACCCCCGACGACCAGCGCGGCGACGACGTACGGAGTGCCCTCGGCCGACACGCGTGGACCGAGTACGGTTGCCAGCACGGCGATGACCATGCCGATCATGCCGAGCAGGTTGCCGCGGCGCGCGGTTTCGGGATTGGCCAACCCGCCAAGGCTGAGGATGAAGAGAATGGCCGCGCCGATGTAGGAGACGCTAGTCAAATTGGAAGTCATCGTTGTTGCCCCCTTATTTGCGGAACATTGCCAGCATGCGCCGCGTCACCGCGAAACCGCCGAACATGTTGACGGCCGTGAGCGTCAGCGCGCCCACTGCGAGGCCCAGGATCAGCCCGGAGGGCCGGCCGCCCACCGCGGCCCCGTCTAACGGCGGCGCAACCTGCACCAGCGCACCGATCGCGATAATCGACGAGATCGCGTTGGTCACGCTCATCAGCGGCGTGTGAAGTGACGGCGTGACGTTCCAGATCACCATGTAGCCGACGAAGCACGCCAGCACGAAAACCGTGAAGTGCGACAGGAACGTGGCCGGCGCAAACTGGCCAACCAGCAGGAAAGCTAGTGCACCGAGGCCGAACACGACGGCGAGCGCTTTGGCCGACATCGGTTCGCCGCTGCCGCTGCCGCTGCCGCTGCCGTGGCCGTGGCCGTGGCCTTTCGCCGCGGCCACCGCGAGTGGAGGAGTCTGAGATTTAGGTGCGGCGACCACCTGCTTGATCGGCGGAGGCGGCCAGGTAACGCTGCCTTCCTTGATGACCGTGAGTCCCCGGATCGCGTCATCTTCGAAGTCGACATTGATCGTGCCGTCCTTGGTCTTGCACAGCTCCTCGACCACGCGCAGCAGGTTAGTCGCATACAGCGTAGACGACTGCCTCGCTAGACGCGACGCGAGATCCGTGTAGCCGACGATGGTCACGCCGTGGCGCACCACTGCCTCGCCTGGCACCGTGAGCTCGCAGTTGCCGCCCTGCTCGGCCGCCATGTCGACGATCACGCTTCCCGACTTCATCGACTGCACCATCTCGGCCGTGATGAGCTTCGGCGCCGGCTTGCCGGGAATCAGCGCAGTGGTGATGATGATGTCCGCGTCTTTGGCCTGCTGCGCGTACATCGCGCGTTGCGCCTGCTGGAAGCCCTCGCTCATCACCTTGGCATAGCCACCGCCGCCCGAACCCTCCTCCTCGTAGTCGACCTTGACGAATTCACCGCCTAGCGATTTGACCTGGTCGGCCACCTCGGCGCGCGTGTCATTGGCGCGCACGATCGCGCCCAGGCCCACGGCCGTGCCAATCGCCGCGAGACCCGCCACACCAGCGCCGGCGATGAAGACCTTGGCGGGAGGCACCTTGCCCGCAGCCGTGATCTGGGCGCTGAAATAGCGGCCGAACGCATTCGCCGCCTCAATGACGGCACGGTAGCCACTCACGCCAGCCATCGACGTGAGCGCGTCCATCTTCTGCGCGCGCGACAGCGTCCGCGGCAGCGAATCGATGGCAAGCACCGTGGCCCGCCTGGAGGCCAATTGCTGCATCAGCTCTGGGTTCTGGGCCGGCCAGACAAAGCCGATCAGCATGCCGCCGTCGCGCATCAGAGCCACTTCCTCGTTGCTCGGGGGGCGGACCTTGAAAACGATTTCGCTGCGCCCCCAAAGCTCGGCGGATGAAGTCACCACCTCGGCACCGGCAGCGCGGTAGTCGTCATCGCTAAAGTTCGCGTCTGCGCCTGCGCCGCTTTGCACGGTCACCGAAAAACCCAGCTTGATCAGCTTCTCGACCACGTCAGGGACGGTCGCTACGCGTCGCTCCTGGCTGGTTGTCTCGAGAGGAACTCCAATCCGTAATGTCATATCGTGAACTACCAGTAGTGGCCGTCGCAAGGATTTCCGACCCGCGTTTCAAGTTACCAAACTCAGGAGTGACTAAAGCCGACCTATCTGGGTACAGATGAGCAGGCCCACCACTAATTCGCAGCCGCGTTGCTGACAAGGATGTCGAAACGCCCATGCCCGCCCCGAATGCACTCGAACGTTCTGGCGACGCCCTTCTCCAGGCGACGCGGCAGGCCAGTTCCTCGGCCTCGCCGCACGCTGCGGCGGACTTGCAATTCGACACGATCACGCACACCCTCTGCTTTGCGGGCAGCTTCGTGCCTTCCTCTCAGATTCTGTGACTTAACGCAGCCACAAGCGCGCCCCCCCTCGTCAGATCAAGCAGGTTCATTGCGATGCCCCGCTCTCTCTGAGGAATATCTGGTGTCCTTTCTAACCAGATCAGGCTCGCCAAGCATATCAAGTGTCAGAGTCTTCATGAAATTAATCTTTTGAATCGAGTGGTATTCAATTCATGAATTCCCTGCAGGGATACGACGGCCCAGTGAGCCTCGCGTACATCGGCGAGAACGGTTAGAGAGCGACCATTAGAACAGGACGAATTTGATACCAAGCCGCTAAACTCGACGCCAGACCAACCTCACACGCAGGTGCTGCGACCTGAATGTCGACAGAGGAAACACCTCTCACGTCACCGCATCACAGCTTCATCGTCCCAGGTTTTTTGGCAAAATGGCATATCTGCGAAATTGGAAATCGCTCCACATGCTTCCTAAAACGGAATCTGCACGACAGCCTAAGCAACACCGCTCCCAGGTGACACGGGACCGAATCGCACACGCGGCTATTCAACTGCTGGGCGAAATCGGCGAGGCCGGGCTAACACATCGCGATGTCGCAGCGAGGGCAGAGGTCTCGCTCGCAGCCACGACGTACCACTATGCGTCGAAATTCGATCTACTTGAGCATGCATCTTCAGTGCTCCTTGAGGATTACATGACGCGTTTTCGGAGCTTCGCATCACAGCAGGCAGGGCTCGCCTCTGGCCGCCCGACCTTCAATCAGTTTATTGCCAACCTGTTACGCAACGCAGCCGGACGAGACCGATTGCGTTCGATTGCCTGGTGCGAAATTATGCTCATTTCCGCCCGCAACCACAGCACCCGCACGCTCGCGACAGTCTGGTATGCCAAGCTTAGAGAAATTTGGACCGATATAGCCTCACTTCTCGGAGCAGACATAGAGCCACGTGCGGTTCAGGTAACAATCGACCAGACCATTGGCTTGCTGTTTATCATCCTGTCGCTCGGCTTAACCCCGGATGAGGTTTCAGCCTGCATCTCAGCCGGCCTGGATATACCAGGCCCAGCACAGTTGCTTGATCGGCCCACCACATCGAAGGAGTCCACCAAACACAGCAAGGGACGAGAAACCCGCGAACATTTGCTAAATGCGGCCATCCAACTGATGGCTACTCACGGTGCCGGGGCCGTGACGGGGCGTTCCGTAGCCTTGAAA
The DNA here is from genome assembly GCF_011752995.1 of Burkholderia sp. Ax-1724. GTDB lineage: Bacteria > Pseudomonadota > Gammaproteobacteria > Burkholderiales > Burkholderiaceae > Paraburkholderia. The sequence continues at coordinate 390,895 of NZ_VWWL01000002.1, read as the reverse complement.
GCGGGTGTCGCACCGGCAGTTCCGCCCTACTACTTCAAACCCGTCAGCACTCTGATCGACGCAGCACGCGAACATCTCTATGAAGCTGCGAAGACGCGTTACCGTGAAAGTGCAAACGGAACTGATCTGGCTTCCGCATCGCTCGACCAAATTGCCGACCTGACTACTGCTGTGCTCACAAGGGAGGTTACGCAGTTCAGCGAATTCAACCTGGCAACGCTCGCAGTCGAAGTGGAAGCCGCGCGACAACCAGCGCTCAGACCAATGGTCGGTCAGTGGGTCAGCGACCGGAGTCGGGCGTGGCATCGACTGCTCACCAAGTTCAATGACAACGCTTCGACAGCAAATGGACTCCTGATTGCCAGCCTCTTCACCGGCATGCAAGTTCGCTTGCTGGCAACTGGCGCGGACGTCGTAGCCCTGAGCGACCTTCGACTCGAGTTCATGATGGCGTTTGACGAGCTAGGATACGCTAAATCGCCCGCCACAAAAAATCAGTACAAGTGATCGAAAAACAATTGACTCAATTTATCTCGCATCCTAAGATGACCACAATCGCTGGCTAAATTCCGAGTCATCTCGAAGATTGCCACGCGTCATATCTGTACAAACGTCTGCTTTTGTAGTGCAAATCGCGAGACCAAGTCGTCATGACCACCTCGCAGCAGGGTGAATATTTGCGGTGCTGTCGTCCATCATGTACTGCACCTTTAACTCTAAGGTACGTCCGCAGGCCACGACAAAACTACTAAGGAGGCGATCCATGAAAATAGATCTGACAAATCGAGTTGCGATTGTGACCGGAGCTGGCGCAGGTCTCGGGCGTGAACATGCCCTGCTGCTTGCGCGGCTAGGGGCAAAGGTCGTGGTTAATGATCTGGGTAGCGACGTAAACGGTAGAGGCGAATCCGCGACGACCGCGGAAAGAGTCGTTGACGAAATCGAAGCCGCTGGTGGTGAAGCGATTGCGAACAGTGCATCGGTTACCGATTCTGGACAGGTTCAGCAAATGGTGGATCAAGCTCTTTCACGCTGGGGCCATGTCGACATTCTGGTAAACAATGCCGGCATCCTGCGAGATAAGAGCTTTAGCAAGATGACCCTCGATGATTTCCGTGCGGTGATCGAAGTTCACTTGATGGGATCAGTGAATTGCACCAAGGCAGTATGGGACGTCATGCGAGAACAACAGTATGGGCGCATCGTGATGACCACATCGTCATCTGGGCTGTATGGCAATTTTGGGCAATCGAACTACGGTACTGCAAAGATGGCGTTAGTTGGCCTGATGCAGACACTGGCAATCGAAGGTGAGCGGCACAATATTCGGGTGAACTGCCTTGCTCCAACAGCTGGTACACGCATGCTTGAGGGTCTAATGTCCGCGGATGTCCTCGACACCCTGTCGCCCACTTCTGTTAGCCCCGCGGTGGCAGCACTTGTGAGCGAAGAAGCACCCAACCGAATGGTATTGTGCGCCGGCGCGGGAAGCTTCGAGGCGGCACACATCACATTGACTTCCGGTATCCATCTTGGGACGGGTGAACAAGTGCCTCACCAGCTTGCTCAACGTCTCGACGAAGTGACAAACAGAAACGGCGAGACTGTTCCGACGTCTGGTGTTGCCCAAGGCGATCTCGAATTAAAGAAGGCTCGCATCACTGCTTCAAGCGCCACGGCCAATTCTCATGCGTGACGAGTCCAGTACGGCATTAAACGGGTCCGACGGCAATCTGGACGACCACACGACGGAAATTCGACACAATGCGGGCGTTCCACGCACACAATCCCAGCTATCGGCGCTAGTCAACGAAGAGCTAGGCGTGTCCGAATGGATCCCTATTGATCAATTTTCGATCAATGCATTTGCCGATGTAACCGGTGATTAGTTTGTGGCCGATTTATGTTGAAGTAGGTCGTGGAGAAAAATGTCACGAGCATTCGGCTGACAATAGGTGTCGTTGCGGAAATCGAGGCTTATCGCAAGCCCGCACTTATCACGAAGTGGTTGATACCGATCAACAAGTAACATTTAGTGAAATTTTCGGGATTCATCGGCATGATTTTATTAATATGTATTCCTAATTATTTTCATATCTCACGACACACCTGAAAGTGGCGAAAAATTCATCGACCCGTTTCCTATGACCAGCGAACTCATCCTCTCCCGCCGCGACCTGGAATTCATCATTTTTGACTGGTTGCAAGTCGACTCGCTTGTTCGTCGCCCTCGTTATTCTGGTCAGGATCGATTCGACTACACATCCGTGCTGGACGTCTACCAATCTCTCGCCGCCGACCTTTTCGCGCCCCACAACAAAAAGAACGACAGCAACGAGCCTTCATTTGATGGAGAACGAGTAACCATCAATCCAGAGGTTGGTGTCGCATTGCGTGCATTTGCAGACGCCGGACTAGTCAGTGCCGCGTTTCCCACGGAGTGGAACGGCATGAGCTTGCCGAGCATCGTAGAGCGAGCCGGCATGGCCTATTTGCTAGCCGCGAATCCGGGAACTGCAGGCTACCCATTTCTCACCATTGCCAATGCAAATTTGCTCATTGCACATGGTGAGCGGGAGCGGGTGGAGCCGTATGTCAAAGCCATGTCGGAAGGCCGTTGCTTTGGCACAATGTGCTTATCGGAGCCACAGGCAGGATCGAGTCTTGCCGATATTCGGACGCGTGCAGTCCCAGTTGGCAACGGTCGCTATCGTCTGTTCGGGAACAAAATGTGGATCTCTGGTGGAGATCACGAGATTTCCGAGAACATCGTCCACCTGGTTCTGGCCAAAATTCCCAATGAGGACGGCCAGCTGCCTCCAGGGGTTCAAGGCATATCGCTCTTCACCGTTCCGCGTAAATTGATTGGCCTCGATGGACTGCCCAGCGAGCGAAATGATGTCGTACTCGCCGGAATCAATCACAAGATGGGTTATCGCGGCACCGTGAACTGCGTGCTGAATTTCGGCGAAGGTCGCTTTCGCCCAGAAGGCGAGATTGGTGCGGTTGGTGAAATCGTTGGCGAGCCCGGAAAAGGGCTTGCTTACATGTTCCACATGATGAACGAGGCGCGCATCTCCGTCGGCCTCAGCGCTGCAGCGATTGGCTATACGGGTTACCTGCACGCCTTGGATTATGCGAAAACGCGCCTTCAGGGACGGACACGTAGCGACCGATCGCCAACGTCTCCCCAAGCTCCCATCATTCGCCATGCCGACGTACGGCGCATGTTGCTAGCGCAGAAGGCTTACGTGTCCGGGGCGCTCGCGTTGTGTCTGTATGCGGCTCGCCTTAGTGACGATATTCATTCGATTGACGACGCCAACATCCGCGAAGAGGCGCAGTGCCTACTCGATCTGCTCACCCCAGTTGTCAAGAGTTGGTCGTCCCAATGGGGTCTCGTCGCCAACGATCTTGCCATCCAGGTTCACGGCGGTTATGGCTACACGCGAGAGTACAACGTCGAGCAGTTCTATCGTGACAACCGACTCAATCCGATACACGAAGGCACGTTCGGCATTCAGGCGCTCGACCTGCTTGGCCGAAAGACACGTATGAACGGAAATGCGGCTATGGCAGCTCTCGACAGGAAAGTCTCCAGTACGGTGTCCAGATCGCGAGTGACCGCCTCGCTGCATCGTCACGCCTGCACACTCGAATATGCGTGGGAGCGAATCCGCACCGTAACCAGTAAATTGCACCGGCTCGATGACCCCGAACTCCAACTGGCAAATGCGGCCGCCTACCTGGAGGCCTTTGGCCATGTCGTCGTCGGCTGGCTTTGGCTCGATCAAGCAATTGTTGCAAAAACTCTCGAGAGTGGCCCGACCGGCGCTGACTTTCATCGCGGCAAGCTTGCTGCCTGCGACTACTTCTTCGGATGGGAAATGCCCAAAGTGGCTGGGTGGCTTGCAGTGCTTAATCCATTAGAGACAACCCCTCTGAACATGCCAGAGCAGTGGTTCTAAACAATAGGGTTCGATGCCATTTCATAGCCAGCCAATTTTTCCCGAGGGATAGCGCATGATTAACGCTGTCATCGTTTCTATCGCTCGCCGGCCGATCGGCAAAGCTTACCGTGGAGCATTCAACGCAACACGCTCCCCCATCTTCCCTGACCACGCAATTCGGTATGTTTTCTAGCGAGCTGAAACCGAAACCGATCGTATCGAAGAGTCCGTTATCGAATCGGCGCCAGACAGATAATGTGTGACGGTATGGAAGTTGTCATCGCCGGCGGCCAGAAAAACGTCTCGTCCGTCATACTGAGTGCGTCATCGATGACATTGGCAGTCGGTTCCGGGGCAGATCGATTCCATGGTCTTCGATGGCGCCGTGCGCGACCTCTTTGCAGCGTGGTCTTCCTTGCGGGCATCTCACACTTACTGCCCCTGGTCGCGCAATCGACAGGTATGGCAATTCCTCATTTGAGGCGAGCCGGGGCGGCTCTGGTCTCCCGGCTACTCCGTGTCCAGCTTGATAGATTTCTTTTAAAGCGGGCTCGTCACGAAACCTTCGGAAGAATCGCGGTCCGTGCTGATTGAATCGGCTAGCGATGACAAGTCTTCGCGTTGATCCGTGTGTGATGCAGTCAGCACTGACTCGTGAGAACGTTCTACTTCACCGTCGTCAGGTAGGGATTGTCGCGGCCAGATTCATAACGTTGGGCCTTGATTTCCATGCGTGCAATGCTCTGCAGATGCACCTCATCCGGACCATCAGCTAACCGCAATGCACGGGCCCAGGTCCAGCTGTCCGCCAGCGGCGTATCCGGACTCAGCCCCATCGCACCGAATACCTGAATCGCCCGCTCGCAAACGGCGGCGTGCACGCCCGGTACCAGCGCCTTGATCATCGAGATTTCCTTGCGCGCCGCCTTGGCACCCACGTTGTCGATCATCCACGCGGTTTTCAGCACGAACAGGCGCGCCTGATCAATTTCGATGCGCGATTTCGCGATCCCTTCCGCGACCGATCCAAGCTCGTGCAGCTTCTTGCCGAATGCCGTGCGCGCCTGGGCTCGTTCGATCATCAGTTCGAGGGCCAGTTCGGCGGCACCGATTGACCGCATGCAATGGTGAATGCGGCCCGGCCCAAGCCGCGCCTGAGCGAGCGCGAAACCGCTGCCCTCTTCGCCGAACAGATTCGTGCGAGGTAGGCGCACGCCTTTGAACTCGATCTCGCAGTGACCTTCCGGCGCCGTGTGGTTGACCACCGTGATATTGCGGATCACCTTGACCCCCGGCGTATCGCGCGGCACGAGAATCATGCTTTGCTGGGCGTGGCTCGGTGCGTCCAGGTCAGTTTTTCCCATCACGATAAACAACTGGCAATTCGGATGCGCCGCGTTCGTGATGAACCATTTCCGGCCGTCGATCACGTAGTCGTCGCCGTCGCGGCGAATCGACGTGGTGATATTGGTCGCGTCCGACGAAGCCACCGCTGGCTCCGTCATCGCGAACGCCGAGCGGATCTCGCCATCGAGCAGCGGCTTGAGCCACTGCTCGCGCTGAACGGGCGTCGCGAACATATGGAGCAGTTCCATGTTGCCCGTGTCCGGCGCATTGCAGTTGAACACCTCGGACGCCCACGACACGCGCCCCATGATCTCGGCCAGCGGTGCGTACTCGAGATTGGTCAGGCGGGTGCCCGGCTCGTCATTCTTCAGATGCGGCAGGAACAGATTCCAGAGACCCTCCGCACGCGCCTGTGCCTTCAACGTTTCCATGAAGGAAACCGGATATTGCCCTGCGTTCACCTCTTCATGCCACTGATGGATGCGTGGCACGATATGCGTGTCCATGAACGCACGCACCTGCTCACGCAGCGCTTCGACTTTCGGGCTATATGAGAAATACATTTCGTCCTTCCTGAATCCAGGTGAATGTCGCCGACATGTTGGCGCATGCCACGCGTCGACGCGTGATCAGATCGTCAGCCCACCGTCAACGACGATGCACTCTCCGTTGGTGTAGCTCGCAGCATCGGACACCAGATAAAGCACGGTGCCGGCCATCTCGCGAGGCTCCGCATGGCGTCGGGCCGGGATCTTCGCCATCCAGTTGTCGTAGATGGCCTGATCTTCAAACAACGCCCCGGCAAAGCGCGTTTTCGTCAAACCCGGCAGGATTGCATTGACACGGATGCCCAACGGTCCACATTCCTTGGCGAATGCACGCGTCATGTTGACCACCGCGGCTTTGGTGATCGAGTAAATGCCCTGCTTGTCTCCCGGCTGAAGCGCATTGACGGATGCCGTGTTGACGATCGCGCCGCCGCCGTGCTCACGCATCAGCTTGCCCGCCTCGACCGACATGAAAAAGTAGCCGCGCAAGTTGACCTCCACCGTCTTGTCGAACGACGCCAGGTCAGTATCGAGAATATGGCCGAAATACGGATTCGCCGCGGCGTTGTTGACGAGAATGTCCAGACGGCCATGGCGCGCGCGGATATGCTGGCAGATTCCGAGAATGTCGTCCATGCGCCCGACATGGCACGGATAGGCTTCGGCGCTACCGCCCGCCTCTCTGATTTCGCGCGCCACGGACTCGCAGTCTTCGAGCTTGCGGCTCGATACGATCACATGTGCGCCCTGCTCCGCGAGCAGTTTGGCAATTTCCTCGCCGATACCTCGGCTGGCACCGGTGACCAGCGCAACCTTCGGTTCAAGGTTAAACAAATCAGTAGTCACGATTACCCTCCATATGTTTACGTCTATATTAGTTGCGGGCGCCGTCAGATCAGCTCGGCACCCATCCTTGCCAGCACACCGGCCATTTCGCCAACCTGCCGCGCCTTGTCATTCGATGCATTGCCGCCGAGAGCCCGTTTCTTCACGCCCTGCGTGATGGCGGCAAGCCGGAAGAAGCTGAACGCCAGATAGAAATTCCAGTTCTCGATCGACGCGATTTCCCGCAGGCGGCAGTACTGCTCGATGATCGCGGACTCGTCTGGCACCTCCAATGCGACCCGGTCCAATCCTTCCAGCCCGGTGATATGACCGTTGCGAGGGAGTCGAAGGCACATGCAGAAGTACGCGAGGTCGGCGAGCGGATTGCCGAGTGTGGAAAGCTCCCAGTCGAGCACGGCACGAACCTGCGGGGTTCCGCGTTGGAACATGACGTTGTCGATACGGAAATCGCCGTGCACGAGCGATGGCTTGCCGGTTTCCGCCGGACAGTTCGCTGGCAGCCATTTGATCAGTGCCTCGACAGATTCCAGAGCATCGGTCTGCGCCGCGCGATATTGCCTCGTCCAGACGTCGATCTGGCGCGAGAAGTAGTTGCCTGCGCGGCCATAATCGGCAAGGCCAACAGCTTCGACATCCACGTCGTGAAGAGCAGCCATTGTTCCGAGCAGCGCGTCGTAGATAGCGCTGCGTTTGCCCGCAGGTAGCTCGGGCAGCGACGGATCCCAGAAAATCTCGCCCTCTTCGAAGCTCATGACATAGAACATGCTGCCAATGACGTCCCGGTCCTCGCAAAGGTGCAAGGCCCGCGCGACCGGAACCGGCGTGTGGCTGAGGGCGGTCAGCACACGGAATTCGCGGTCGACAGCATGTGCGGACTTGAGCAGCGCTCCTGGCGGCTGACGTCGAAGGACGTAACGGCCCCTTTGCGCCGTGAGGAGAAACGTGGGGTTCGATTGCCCGCCAGCGAACTTCTCGATGGACATGGGCCCGTAAAATCCGGGCACGTGGGATGCCAGATAACGCGCGAGTGTTTCAACGTCGAATTGAAAACGGGCATTCATGATGGCACTAGATTCCAGATTCGGATCAACCATAAGTGATGAGTTCACGCCGCTCGCCATGTTCGAGATGAGGCAGCGAGTTGAAACTGACTAGCGACATTGCGCTATCGTTGAAGACGTACTGGCTAACGCTGCTATTGCGAATCTGCAGGTTAAGCGTGATCGCAGTGGCCGCCGGTGCCTGCAGAATCTGCTGGGCGAACACGGCAATCGGGCCACCCGAACTCACCACCGGAATCCGTTTGCCGCCCATACGCTGAATGGCCAGACGCGCACGCTCGACGCGCGCCTGGAACTGATGCCAGGTTTCGGGGAGTCGCCCGGGCAGTCGTTCCTCGGACCACAATTGCAGCGCCTGCTTGAGCGCCTTGTAAAAGTGCTTCGTCGAACTGGCTGCCGATAGCTCCGGCGCGAAGCCACTTTCGCCAAGGACGGACAGCAAGGCGCGAAAGTCGTACTCGTTCAGATCCGCATCCTGCACAACCTTGGCTTGCGGGCCATTCATCTCAGTGAGAATTTCGTCCGCTGTTTGCGCGTGCCGCCGCATCGTTCCAATCACCACGCGATCAAACTGCACGTTCGACTGCGCGAAGTATTCTCCTAGCCAACGTGACTGGGTCCGACCGGAAGGTGATAGCTGGTCATAGTTTTCTGCGCCGAACGACGCCTGACCATGCCGTACCAGGTAGAGCTCCGCCATGCCAACCTCGTCTGAACATGGTTAGAACAATACCCGGCCTTGCGACATTCCAGAAGTTTATTGTTTTTATGCCGAGCCATAACACGCCGTGATACTCGATGCGGCTGCGCAATGTCGCCGGGTCGGCAGACTCCTCACTCATTTCCCCATCAGACGGCCAATCTGTTCGCGCAGCCAGCAATGCGCCGGGTCTCCCGTGACGCTTCGGTGCCAGTAGCCATGAGACTCGAGTTCGGGGAGATCGAACGGCAGCGCCAAGATTCGTGCGTCATACCGCCGAAGAAGCGTGAGCGGCGCGGTCAGGACGAGATCGGTTCGCATGGCGATCAACGGTGCCACCAGATAATGCTGAACCCGGGTCTGGATGGTCCGCCTAAGCCCCAGTTTGTTGAGTTCCGCGTCGACAAGTCCGAGTCCCTGCCTGCGACTGGACACATGAACATGGCCCAGTCTGAGGTAGTCGTCGATAGTCAGCTTCTTTTTCGTGAATGGATGGTCGCGGCGGAGCAGGCACGCATACCGCTCGCAGCCCAGCGGTTCCTGCTCCAGATGCGGATCGTCGATCAGGGGAACATCGATCGCCAGATTGATCGCGCCGTTGGCTAGCGCTTCGGGGACTTCCCGGCGCGTGGTGAAGTAGCTCTCGATCCGGATGCCGGGCGCCTCGCGTTGCAGAACCTCCTCCAGCGCGGGGAGCAGGATGGCCTCTGTCAGGTCGTTCATGCTGAGCCGGAAGGTCCGCTGCGACGACGCCGGATCGAAACGTTCAGCGGCATGGGTGCTCGAGTCCAGCAGTTGAAGCGCCTCGCGGACCCGGCCAATAATGTTCTCGGAAACAGGTGTGGGCAGCATCCCGGCCGGCGTGCTCACAAAGAGCTGATCGTCGAACGTCTTGCGCATGCGCGACAAAGCGTTGCTGACCGCGGGCTGGGTGATGAACAGCAATTCCGCCGCACGCGTGAGATTTCGCGTTCGATAGATGGCTTCGAAAACAATGAAAAGATTCAGATCGATCTTTGACTGGCGCATTATTTGAATTCCCTGAGGCACGCTTGAAGTGGCGCCGTCCCGCGTTCGTTTGCACAGTATGGTAGCCGAGTCTATCGATGGCACCAGGATAAACGAATGGGCCTCAGGCAGTGACCCTCCTCATCCCATGCCACCGGCCGATGCAACTCGTGCGAGCCCGGTGGATGGCGGGGTTAGGTGTCGGCGCAATGGAATTGTAATATTACAAAAAACGTGCGCCCTTGCGTCGTGTGGCTACCTGGAGTCACTTAGTTATGCTTTGCAAGCCAGTTGTTAAAGAGCAGTCAGACGAGACTGAAGTCGAGGCCGTGCGAAATCTAAAAATGCCCTTAGCTTGAGCGGCACCGGCAATTGCCCAGTATGTACGAGGCTGATCGGAAGTGGTGGTGGTTCGAACTTTTCCAGTACGAGCCGTAATTTCCCTTCACGCACGGCCGCCTCTGTCTGATAGGACAAAACGCGCGTCAGGCCAACGCCGAGTACTGCTGTGTCGACGGCGGATTCTGCAGTATTGGTCACAAGGCGCGCGCGGATTTGCACTGTACGTTCGGTTTTCCCCGCAAAAAAATTCCATGCACGAGTCGATGCCAGCCCTTCGAATGCGATGCATGCATGATTCGCCAGTTCGTCCGGTTTGGCAGGAACCCCATGACTCGCCAGGTAAGCCGGGCTCGCGCATACGACCAGGCGCAATTGCCCGACGTTCACAGCCACGAGCGTGCTGTCTGGAAGTGGGCCAATACGCACAGCAACGTCAATATGCTCTTCCAGCATGTTTGTGCTGCGATCCGTCAGGAACAGGCGGGCGTCGATCTCGGGATAGTGGACCAGAAAGTCCGCCAGTACAGGTGCCACATATAGTCGCCCGAAAACCACGGGAGCAGTAATCACAAGATATCCTCGTGGCACGGCGTATTCCCCCGTCGCCGTACGTTCGGCCTCTCCGACTTCCTCAAGGATACGGCGACAGGATGCGACATACGCGGCACCGGCCTCGGTTAGAGAGAGCTGCCGCGTTGTCCGGTTCAGCAGACGGGTTTTCAGATAGACCTCCAGCTCGCCCACCTTGCGGCTGACCGTCGGCAGCGGGATATCCAGCCGGCGAGCCGCGGCCGACAGACTCCCGGCCTCAACGACTTCGATCAGGATGGACATTGCTTCGAGCCGGTCCATTATCCTCTCGACATATGGAAGAAAGATTCTCGATATTAGCGGATTCTCCTGAAATCAGGGAGTCCGTAAGATCATCTCCAGTCGTTCACTGCAACGTCTTTCTCAAAGGAGAGGTCACGATGTCGTCCCATATTCCTACCCCCGCTACTATCGCCGACGCTCCGGCCGCGTCTCACGGTCTGCTCGAAGCCGTCAGCAAGCAACTGGGCGTTGTGCCGAATCTGTTCCGCATGGTTGGCAACAGCCCGGCGGCACTCGAAGGCTATCTGAGCCTGATGGGTGCGCTCGGCAAAGGCGAGCTGTCGGGGCAGACGCGTGAGCGTATTGCGTTGGCAGTGGCGGAGATCAATGGTTGCGATTACTGCCTGTCGGCACACACGTACCTCGGGAAGAACGTCGCGAAGCTCGACGACGCCGAAATCACCGCGAACCGCAACGGTGGTTCGAACGATTCGAAGGCCGCCGCCGCTGTGCTGTTCGCGAAGAAGGTGACGGCCGAGCACGGCCGCGTGTCGGATGCTGACCTGCAGGCAGTCAAGGTTGCGGGCTACAGCGATGCTGCCGTGATCGAGATCGTATTGAACGTGGCGCTCAATATCTGGACGAACTACATCAACACAGTTGCCGGAACCGAAATCGACTTTCCCGTCGTACATGCCAGGACGGCATAACGCGCAGGGCTGAGGTCGATACCGCCGGGGCTATAAGCGTCGGCGGTATCCGTTTTACGGCGCAAACTGAACTGGACGGTGGGCAAAATGGGCAGTTCGCGGAAATATCCCAGTGACGTGGCGTTCACGTCTTCCGTCAAGCTGTTTCAAAAGCGCTACGGTTCGCGAGAAGCCTATGCGCATCGCGAGCAGGAAGGTGCGTGGGAGACCACCATCACGTCTGAGTGTGCGGACTTTATCCGAAAGCAGACGAGCGTATTCTTCTCAACCGCAAACGGCGATGGGCAACCCTATATCCAGCATCGTGGCGGCCCGCCTGGATTCCTGCATGTCGTCGACACGAAGACGATCGCGTTCGCTGATTTTTCCGGAAACAAGCAGTACGTCACGACCGGGAATCTGGCCGACAACCGGAAAGCTTTCCTGTTCCTGATTGACTATGCGCGCCGCCAGCGGATCAAGATCTGGGGTGAGGCATACATCGACGAGGATGCAAAAAGGGTCGCCAGTCTGACGCCTCGGGATTATCGAGCCCGTGCCGAGCGAGCCATCGTTTTCGAGGTTTCATTGTGGGATGCCAATTGTCCCCAGCACATCCCGCAACGCTTCGAGGCAGCGGACGTTCAGGCGGCATTTGATGAACGGGATAAGCGTATTCGCGAACTGGAAGCGGAGATCGACCACTTGCGTGAGAGAGTCAGTGCGTGACGGAAATGAGTGCCGTCAGTGGCAGTGCAGCAGGTGATTTCGTTTTCCAATGAAGAAGCTTGCAGCGGCTATAAATTTTCCAACATCGTACGAGGGCCGTTCCAGGCGTGTCATCCGTATTGTTCGGCAGGTTTTTCTTCCATTCTGTGAAAGGAATCGGTCTGCTTATAGTCAAGGAAACAGGAAATGAATATATCCGTTACCGGATTCTTGGGCATCCTTCAGCATTGCCGCCGCGAATTCCTCAAGCGACCCATATGTAAACCATGCCGGGTACTTGTCCGCGAATGGACCTGCGTCTGATAGCCCCCAAGTGAGATGCACGTTGACGTACGAGCCATCCGAAAAGTCCACAAGGACGTCACCCTTGCCAAGCCGCCTGCCCATGACGGTGGCTTGGCGGCCACAGCGAGGATGCCGCCCGGTCACGTCCCTATCTAATAGCCGATCTGCAGTCCAAGAGGTTCTGTCTCCATAGCCAGAGGGCTCCACGGAACCGTCCAGTTCAATTTAGGCGTGGAAGTCGAATGTCTCAAAATGGCCGAGGGCGTGTGGAAACTGCTTTTTGATGGCTGCAAGCGAGTTTGCCAGCCCGATCAATCGAGTTTGGCAGATCGGGGGCGCGCTAGCGTAACGTATCAAGCGCAAAAAGCCCCTCAGGGCCTTAGCTTTCAGCCCTTCTCATCGCCTTTATTGTCCCGGCAACTCCTAGTATTTTCATGACGCGCTTCAGGTTGTACGCCAATACCTGGAGACTTATTTCGGTGCTCACCCATCCGAGCGTCCGGGTCAGGAAGTGCGTCGCGCCCATCCAGTGCTTGAGGGTACCGAATACATGCTCAACGGTGCTTCTTCGGATGGTCATTGCATCAGGCTTGCGGTCGAGTCGACGCTGCATGGCTTCGAGTACATGTTCGTGCTCCCATCGTCAGATGCGGCGATAGTCGCTGGGCGAACATCGATCCTTGAGATGGCAACGCGGACATGCGCTCGGCCAGTACACGTTCAGATTCATACCGTTCTCCACGGTCTTGAATCGAAGAACTGCGCGCTCGCCGGCGGCGGCATCGATACTCATCGTTCCTGGCAACGTAGATGAAGTCGCGTTTGGTAAAGAGCCCTTTCTTCCTCGACGCTGAGGTGAGCGGTTTCGGGACATACGTGGCGATGCCGGCCAGTTCACACGCGCGGATGTCCGGACCACTGAAGTAGCCACGGTCAGCCAGCACCTTCAGTCTTAGCTTGCCCATCGCGTTCCTCGCCGACAGAGCTATCCTGCTGAGTTGGCCGTGGTCACCTCCAATATTCGTCACCTCGTGCTCGACAATCAGATGATGCTTCGTATCCACGGCCGTCTGGACGTTGTAGCCGACGGTGCCGGTTCTCTTGCCACCGCTGGTCATGGAACGGGAATCCGGGTCAGTAAGCGACAACTGTTTGTCCGGTTCTTTCTTCAGTTGCTCCCTGATCTGCCCGAGTTCACGCATCCGCTGACGCAAGAGCGCGATCTTCTCGTACAGGAGAACAGTCTTCACATCGAAGCCTGTCGGGCTGGTCCGGTCTGCGGTTTCAATCATGTCGAGATATCGCTGAACGCTTTCCTCGATCTGCTGCTGACGCTTGTCGATCTTGCCTGCCGTGTAGTTCCTGTCACGGCTGTTCACAGCCTTGAACTTGCTGCCGTCGATTGCCACCATGTCGCTGGATAGCAGCTTCAGTCCGCGACATAGTTCGACGAAACGACGGCACACGTTGCGAATAGCCGATCCGTTGTCGCGGCGAAAGTCGGCGATCGTCTTGAAGTCTGGCGCCAGACGTCCTGTCAGCCACATGAACTCGACATTGCGTTGGCATTCACGCTCAAGACGCCTGCTAGACGGAACCCGGTTCAAATACCCGTAGATATAGATCTTGAGCATCATGCCCGGATGATAGGACGGGCGGCCTGTGAGCGCCGGCGTGGTACCGTTGAAGCCGAGTTCCCCAAGGTTCAGTTCGTCAACGAAGGCATCTACCACCCTTACTGGGTTGTCCTGTCCGATGAAGTCATCGACGCATTCGGGAAGTAGTGCGACCTGTTTGCGGTCATCGCCCTCAGCGAATCGCTTCACGAGTCACCCGATCTCAACGCGTTGACTCAGTTTAGGCGACAAATGCGTTTTCACACGCCCTCGGCCGACTCGTGCCCGACGACCAAGCTCAGACGCCGCCCAGTGATGAATGGCACGCGCGGAAGGCGCAGCTCGAGCCGAGGCGGACATCCAGCCCAAAGTTGCACCGATGTCGCCTTTCAGGTCGAGGCAGTTATTTTGTATACCTTAGCTGTTCAAAGCAAAGGTCCAAACAGTCGGGATTCAACGCCGCCTTTGCGAATGGTACGAGTGGTCGTGCTGAAGGCGATGATCGAGCTGCGCTACCAGTCCGGCTCGCCGCCCGCCCCTGTCGTGCCGATCTCCCCTGTCGCGAGCGCAAACGACGCAGCCGCGGACAGCGCCGCGCTGTAGCTGTCCGCATAGGCATTCTGAGCGGCGATCAACTGGTTCTGCGCGAGCAGCGCATCGGTAATCGAGCCGACGCCGTGGTGGTACGCGGCAAACGCTGCGTCATAGGTGGTCTGTGCGGCGGCAACCAGCGCCTTCGCGGCATCGTTCGAGGCGAGGCTCGTGGAGAGTGCGCTCTGTGCGGAGACCACCTGTCGGACCGCCTCCTCCCGTGTCCGCGTCAACTGCGCGGACGCGCTGTCCGCGTCATTGCGAGCTTGCATCAGCATGGCCGAACGCAGCCCGCCGTCGTAGATCGGGATCGTCACGCCGACGAACACGCTGCCGCTGCGGCGGCTGCCGCTCAGGTTCACCGTTGCCGCCTGATCGCCGACCGGCGGAATCGCGGTAATCGCCGTGCCGCCGGTGCCGTACGCCGCGGTCGCGGACATGAACACCTTCGGCATGAACGCGGCCTTGGCCACACGGATCTTCGCCTGATTGGCCTGTTCAAGCGCATACGCACTCTGCACGTCCGGCCGCCGCGCGATGGCATCGGCGACAATCTCGTCGACTGACTGATGCAGCGCCGGCGACAGCGCGCGCGCCGGCAATGGGGCAATCGTCGGCTTCGATAACGGCGAGATGCCGAGTGCAGACACGAGGTTCAGATAGCTGTCGGTCAGCGCACCATCGGCCTGCACCTTCGCAAGATTCGCCTGCGCGCAGTTCTGTGTGGCCTGGGCGACTTCGACGATCGTGCCGACGCCGCGCGTCATCTGTGCATGCGCTGCTGCGACGATGCCATCCGCATTGTCGAGCGCCTGTTGCGCGGTTTTCTGTCGGGTATAGGCCGCTTCGTACCCGTAGTACGCAACGCTTACGTTGTGTATCACCTGCTGATGGACGGCCGTGAACGCAATGTTTGCGGCAACTGACAGCTGCGTGGCCGCCTCGACACGCGCACGGCGTCCGCCGAAATCAAACAGCAGCCATTGCAGCGCGAGCACGGACACGGTGCCGTGAATGTCGGAGTTCGACGACACATTGCCAATCAGCGTGTTCGACGACGCGCTAGCGGCCTGATATCCGCCCATTGCGGTCGCGACAAGTTGTGGCAGATAGGCTGCCTTTGCAATGCCCGTCGCCAGAGCCGCATTGCGCGCATCGTTCCATGCAATCCGCGTGAGAGGATTCGCGGACTCCGCGAGATCGATCAGTTCGGGCAGCGTGTATGCATGGTTCGCGTCGAGCGCCGCCGCGGGTTCGACGGTCGCGAGCCCGGTGCTGTTCGGCAGCGTGTAGCCCGCGTGTGCGGACTCGGCATGAGTGCGCGGTGGGCCTGGCACGATGTCACCGGCCGCGTTCGTCTGCGGTTGCCACGGACGGTCGGGCGCCGTGGGCGCGAGATCCAGCGAAGACGTCGCGCATCCCGCGAGTCCGGCGACGGCCAATGCAATGAGCCACGGCGTCGGTTCAAGCGCGCGCATCGGTTGCCGCCTCCTTCATGATGGAGTCCCCAGTGCTTGTGCGGGCGACATCGGCAATCCGGCGGAACCGCTCGTCGATGACGCTGAGCAATGCGTCGAGGCGTGGGTCGGCGGCGCGGTCAGTGGTGGAATCAGTATGCAGCGTTAGCTCTGGTGCTGTTGTTGGTGCTGGCGTTGGCTCTTCCGCTTGCATACTTGCGCTGCGATGGGTGGCGTCTGCCTGCGCGAGCCCGTCCGTCTCGAGCCGCCCTGCCACTTCGTGCAGGCGCGCATCGGCGAGCGGGCCGGCACGGGCCGTCGCGAGAGCAAGCGATCCCTCCAGCGCACCAAGCTCCGCGAGCGCGCGCTTGCGGCTCGCGATCCACGCGGGCGCGGGACGCACCCACGATGGCTCGTAGTGAATCAGGCCCAGATTCTGGCGCAAGCCGCCGTACTGCGCGAGCGCCTCTGCGACCATCGTACGGCGCGTGCCTGCATCCGCAACGCGCGCAATCCGTGCCCACTGCGCAATGAGCCTGTTGAGCGCAGCATCGATCGAGCCGGCGATACTCACGGGCCAGACCCGTGTGAACATCAGATACACCACGACATTGCCGATCAGAATGCCAATCGCGCGGTCGCGTGCGAGCGTCAGGTCGAACTTGGGAGCATCCCCCTGGATCACACACAGGTAGAACGCGAACGCGATCTGCATGCCCGCATACGCAATGCGCGGCGAACCCACCGCGACCCACGCGGCCAGCCATGAGCCCGCGAAGACCAGCGCCATCAGTCCTGCAATCGACGTCAGCTGTGGAACCACGTAGACCAGCGCTGCCGTGCCAAGCAAGGCACCGATCAGGCAGCCGATGATCCGCAGCAGCAATTTCTCCACCGTTTCGGCGGTCGTGCCGAGCGACACCATATAGCAGGTGATGAAGCTGGTATGAATGCCCTGCCAGTCGAGTTGCTGATACAGGACGTAGCAGAACATCGCTGCGGCGGTCGTCTTTAACGCGTAGCGGATGTGATCGGGATTGCTGAACGCATCGGCATCGAAGAAGCCGCTACGTGCGGGCGCATGCTCGGGATGAGCCGAGGCCGAGGCGGGTGCCGAAGACATAGACGGAGCCGGAGCCGAAGATGACACCGCCGACCCTTCATCAGCTCCGGCTCTTGCAGCCGCGGCCGAAGCCGGCTGCGCAAAGCCTTCCAGTGCCGCGCGCAGATCGGCGAGCACGAGCGCCGCGAGCGGCGGCAATGGCATCGGCGCCCCAACCTCCAGGGCAGCACCCTCAGGTATCCCGACTGCCACATTCTCCGGATAGCCCCCGGCATCGAGCATCACCGCCATCTGCTCCATCGTCTCGGCAAGCCGCGCTGCGTAGGCCGCGGGCAAACGCGCGCGGGGTTCGCGCATGGCGAGATCCACCGCGACCAGGATCGCCGTCGACGACGCCGCTGCCTGACGCAACGCCGCGCAATCGGCTTCGGTCGAAGTCCCTTCGAGCTTCGAGAGCTTGACCCACGCCATGATCTGGTGATCGCCTTCGCGCACGCATGCTTCGAAGGCAGCCTGCCCGGCCTCGCCAGCGGTGCCCGTCAGGCAGGCGGCGGCGAGCCTCAGACGCCTCGCAAGCTGCGCGCAGGCAAGCCGGCGCGGCGACGGCGCAAACAACAGGTTCACCACAATCGCCACGCCAATCGGAACGGCGACGAAGAGCCACGCATACAGGAGGCCGCGCGTCGCTGCTTCGCCGAGCGGGGCAAGCCCAAGCTCGTCGGGTCCGAAACCGACGATCATGGCCACGATCGCGCCGACCGGACGCAGCTTGCTCGCCGAGGTCGCAAACAGGAACCCCATCGACAGCACTGCCATGCTCGCCACACGCAGCACCGGATCATTGATGCAGAAGATCGCGAAGACCATCACGATCCCGATGATCACCGTCACGAGCAGCATCAACGCGATACACGTGATCACGCTCGTCACCCGGTCGGGCCGGTTCAGGAACAGCACGATATATACCGCCGTCGAGGCTTCCGGGATTCCATAGGCGCTCGTCACGAGCACCGTCAGCGCGCAGATCAGCGCAATACGCGTGACAATCGACGCGCGCCCCGGAAACGCTGCGAGCAGCCGCGCGATCTCGCGCGGCCCAGGCGTGGTGAGCTCATCGGCAGAACTGGCCATGCTGGACCTCGACGATCGCGCTTGCGCCCACCCGCACCAGTCTGCCGTCCGGTTCATCGATCCGCACGCGAACCGGGAAGCGTTGCGCAACGCGTACCCAGTTCACCGACTGCTGCACGTATGGCAGGCCGCGCGGCAGATTCACGCGGTCCGTGTCCGTGATGCCGGCGCCGATGCCGATGACCTTGCCGCGCATCGCCTGCTTGCGGTCGATCATCGAATACACGGTCGCGCAGTCACCTACGGTGATCGCACCAAGCGCGGTCTCGCGGAAATTCGCCACGGCAAACCATTCGCCGGCATGAATCAGCGTGAAGATGGACTGGTTCGGCAGCACCGTCTCGCCGGCAAGAATCACAAGCCCGGTGACATAGCCATCGAAAGGCGCGCGTACCACCGTATCGTCGAGCCCACGCTGCGCGATGGCAAGCGCGGCCTCGCGCGCATGCACGGTGGCGATCGCGTCGGCATCGTCGCCAATCGTCCGCGCAGACGACTGCTGCTGCACCTTTGCTTGCGTGAGTGACACACTTGCGTCACGTTGCGCGACCACCGCCTGATCGAGCTGCTGCGCGGACACGTAGCCCTGCGCTGCGAGCGGCCGCAGCCGCTCGACGCTGCGGGTAGCGAGATCGTAATTGTGGTTGGCCCGCCGGGTCTGGTCAGCGGCGATCGTCGCGTTCGACGTCTCACCAATCAGCGTGCGGTGACGCGTGGCCAGTTGCGCGCGCGCCATTTCAAGCTCGGCCTGCGCCTGCGCGACTGCGAGCCGGTACGGCACCGGATCGATTTCGAACAGCACGTCTCCTTTGGCGACGCGCTGGTTCTCCTCAACAGGAACACGCACGATCCGGCCACCCACCGGCGACGCGACGTGGACAACGTCTGCATCGATGCTGGCGTCGTCCGTAGAGGGGTAACGTGACGACCGGTCGTACGCATACCATAGCGCCGCCGCGCCAAGCAGCACGATCACGATAGCGATCGCGCGGCCTTTCCATACATGCTTGGAATTGACGCCGGCCATTTTCATGTCAGCCTCCCGCGCCGATGGGGCCGCGAACAATAGTGAGCGTGGGAGCGTTGCATCCTATAGCTGCCCCGTACCCAACAACCAGAAGAACACCCCGACGACAACCCCAATCGCCGTACATACAGAAAGTTGATATGGCACGCCATGGACCCAGCCTGAGGCGACAAACGCACGATGTGCGACGACGGCACCTACGGCGCCGGCTACGGCGCTCACCAGCCAGAACGGGAAGTACGCGCCGAAGAGCGCCAATGTCGGTGCGCCATGGGTGACGCAACCGCCAAGCGGCATGGATGCCACGGGCATGTACGCAGCGGAGAACCTGGGCCATGTACGCTGTTTCATCGTTTTCGCGACGGGAACATTGATTGATGATCCACTGATACAACCTGCCTCAGGTGCAACAATGGTTGACCCAACACGTGCCACCACGTTCATAGCTCCGATTCGATTGGTAGCAGTCCCATGAACCAGACGCTTGCACGCCGCGCGAATGAGACATCCGGCTCCGAGTCCAGCGTCGTCACTGTCCCGTCCTCAGCGGTATCGATCCAGACAATCCGGCTCTTGCCGTTTGCATCGGTGCGTTGCTCGACTCGCCAGGCGGCGGTGTCCAGGTTCGGCTCGACGTCGTCGACCACCTGCCCGGCAATCGCCGGACTGTTGCAAAGCACACCGATCTCCGTATTGAGACGGTTCGAACGGGGATCGAGATTCATCGAACCAATGAAAACGGTCTGTCGGTCGAATACATACGTTTTCGCGTGCAACGAGGCCCTTGAAGAACCGAAGAAGCGGCGTTGTGCTTTGACCTTGCTTGAGCCAACCGGCTTCAGCTCATAGAGATGCACGCCCGCTGCAAGGAGATCCTCACGATAGTGCTGATATCCCGCATTCACCGCCACCACATCGGTCGCCGCCAGCGAGTTGGTCAATATCGTGACCTGCACGCCGTGTTCGGTTAAATCGCGTATCCATGCAACGCCTTCTTTGCCCGGCACGAAGTAAGGCGAGATGAGGAGCATCCCGTGCTCGGGCTTGAGGTTCAGGGCCGCGAACTTCGTCATGATGTGGCCCTGCGCGTCGTTCGGGTCACGTGTGATCTTGGATGGGTCGTCGTATAGGAGTGTGGCGTGCCCCCACGCAAAGTTCGTGTCACCCGCTTCGAGTATCTTTGCAAGCCGCGCTCTCGCGTCCACGACGTAGGGCGCGTCGTGTTCCGCCTTGATGTATTCGTCCATCTTCGCGCGGTAATCGCTTAATGCAGACGGCGCTGCCTCATGCCCCATCAACTGCTCGATCGAATAGCTCGATCCGGAGTTCCAGAACTCATCGAAAGCGTTGGAAACGTCGCGGATAATCTGGCCATGCAGGAGGACATCCAGATCACCAAAGGCCACCACATTCGATGCGCCAAAGTATTCGTCGCCGATGTTGCGTCCACCAAGAATCGCGGCTTCGTTGTCCGCAATCATCGCCTTGTTGTGCATGCGCCGATTGACCCGGGAAAACTCAAAGGCCGTAGCAAGCGATTTGAACTGGCGATCCGCGACCGGATTGAATAGTTTTATCTTCACGTTCGGATGCGAACTGATTGCCAGCAAGACCTGGTCATCCGCATTCGTGCCGAGGTCGTCGAGCAGGACGCGCACGCGTACGCCGCGGTCTGCCGCTCCAAGCAATGCCGCCGCCAGTTCGCGTCCGGTCAGATCGTCGTGCCAGATGTAGTACTGCAGATCGAGCGTCCGGTCCGCCGATTCGGCAAGCTCGACGCGGGCAGCAATCGCGTCAACAGGGTCCTGCAGCAGGTGAAACGCGCTTTCGCCGGGGTGATTCTGTTCGCCTCGCGAGAATCTCACGCCGAGCCGCGTGGTGTCCGGGTTTTGCAGCGCAAGAGTTTTCGATTGGCTGCTCTGCGGCGGCAGACTGGCGCATGATGTCAGCACCAGGAAGAGAACGCTCACAATGAAAACATGTAGCTTCACCATCTTCGAACTCTGTCGAAATCTCGAACGGGATGTGGCTTGCCGCGACGCACCATACGCCACCAGCGCGACAGGCGGCGGAAGGATCGTATAAAGTTCGGATGCCGATCAGAAGGCGTCGAAACCGCGATTCTCATATCTCTCCCTTCACCGCCGGTGTGAGCTTGCTGACGAGCGCTTTGGCGACGATGTCATCGGCAATGATCACATTGGATGCGCCAGCGCTTTCCAGAAGCCCTTTTCTCAGCGGGTTTTCACCAGGCACCGCGATCGCGAGAGAAGGGCTCAGCGTATGAGCCAGCAGCGTGATTGCGAGATTGTTATTGCCGTCTGGTGTGGTCACGACCATTGCCCTGGCGCTGTCCAGCCGCGCACGCTTGAGCACGTCGTCGAACGCATCGGGCGAGCCCAGCACGACCATGTGGCCGCTATCCGCCGCCCGGTGGGCCTGATCCTGGTCGCCTACGAGCACGAGAACGGTCTCGCCCGCTTCATGCAGGTGACGTGCGACGTGCTCTCCAAGCGCATGGAATCCGACCACCACCACATGACCGGCCAGATGTTCGAACTTGCGTTCCATGATCCGGTTCTCCCGATACGCCATTACATCGTCGCCCGACAGCATGCCTGTGAGTTTTGAAACCGCAAATCCTCCGATCATCAGTGTCGCAAACATGGCCAGCACCATGAACCACTTCTGAGGTGGATTGAACCCGCTGAAGGCGCCTAGTGTGGTAATGAGGTTGACCCCGTTCCACACGGCCGTAAACAACTTGTCGGGGAAAGGAGAACTGGACTGATCAAGGACGACCAACCCGATGGTCGTGCCGCCCATCAGCAGGACGAGGAGGTTGATCGTGTTGCGAGCGCGGCGGCGCCATTCGCGGATACGGATGCCCCCGAGACGAGGCTCATCGACACGGAAGATCCACATGGTTACCCCGGATAGCCGGACTGATCGAGACAACAGCGAACCCAATGCGAGATCATCACGCTCCCCCTTTTTGCGCCATTAGTCAATTGTCGAAACTTCTGCTGCGTGAAGGTCAGCGCGTCGAACCCGCGTACCACGAGGCCGCTGCGGTCATTTCGTCACGCGTCATATTGCGCGCGATATTGCGCATTTGTTCTGAGATATCGTTATGCCGTGCGCCCGACGCAAACGCCAGCAGTTGCGCCTGTGTATAAGCGGCCGGCAAGCCTTCTAGCCACGGTGTGCCAGCCTTGTGGTCGATGCCGCCATGGCAAGCCGCGCATGCCGGGATATTACGCAGCGGCGCACCGTGCGCGACGATTCCCGGCGCATCGGCGAGATCAAGCCCTCGGCCTGCCACCGGACGCGGCAGCGACGCGTAGTATGCCGCCAGATCGCGCATGTCCTGATCGCTGAGGTTCAGTGTCATCGGCGACATGACAGCGTTCGTGCGCGCCCCGCTCTGGAAGTCCCGCAACTGCTTGTAGACCACGATCGCGTATTGCCCCGCCAGATTTGGCGAATTTGCTCCGCTCATGCCGCGCTCGCCATGGCACATCGTGCAGCGCAGCGCGAGCGTGGCACCCCGTCCGATCGACGAGGCCGTCGCGCCCGCAAGCAATTGCGGCGTCACCTCGACCTTGCTGAACTGCATCTGCGACGCATTCGGCGCATCATTGGCAAGCCACTGTTGCGGCACGCCCGCCGCGCTGCAGATCGCATTCCAGAGCCCCTGGAACTGCGCGTCGCGCTGCACCGATGGCAGCCACACGAAACCGACCACCACGCTGAACACGAACACCACGGCGGTGACGCCAACGCTTGCCGCGAACCACGGGTTGCGCAATGAGAACAGGCGTTCGTCGCTCATCGCTGGGCTCCAATCGGAATCACGGGCACGGTGTCGCCCCGTGCCATCAACTGTGCAATTGGATAGCCGTAGTTGAGCACCGTGAGCGCGATCATCAGCGTGAGCCATAACGCAAAACTGTTGAGCGCCACCGGCACGGTGCGCGGCTCGTGCACCGCAGTGCTGAAGCGGTATTCCTCCGGCGGCGCCGCCTGACTGCGATGTCCCTGGATCAGCACCGCGAAGAACACGATCGCCGAGAGCACGAGAATGAAGCCGCCGATCGCCGACATCATCACCCAGATCGCCTGCGCCGCGATCTCTGGATCCGTATAGTCGTAGTACGCCATGCGCCGCGGCATGCCGAGAATGCCGACCCAATGCCACGGAAAAGTCAGCATGACCATGCCGATGAACCACAGCCACAATTGCAGGCGCATGAGCTTCCAGTTCGTCATTGCGCGGCCCGTGATCTGCGGCCACAGATCGTAGGCGATGGCGAAGTACATGATGACGATCGCGCCTGCGTAGATCAGGTGGAAGTGCCCGGTGATCCATTGCGTGTTATGGATTGTCGAGTCGAGCTGGTAGCTCATGTTGATGAGCCCGCCCGCTCCGCCGAAGCCGAGCATCACGAATGAGAGCGAGAGCGCCAGCATCTGCGGATTGTCCCACGGCAAAACACGCAGCCAGCCAAAGGCGCCCTTGCCACCGCGCAAACGCGCAGCGATCTCCACCGACGCGCAAATAGTAAATACCGTCAGCAGCGTCGGCACTGCCACCATCGCTGTGAAGACCGATTGCACGAACTTGAAGCCCGCGCCCACCTGCGGATCGGCGAAAAGATGGTGCATACCGATCGGCATGGCCAGCACGAGAAACAGAACGAACGCGATGCGCGCCATCGTATCGCTGTAGAGCCGCCCGCCAATCGCGCGCGGTACGATCGTGTAGAACGCGATATACGCGGGCATCAGCCAGAAGTAGACGATGGCGTGCAGCGTCCACGAGAAGAACACGCGCGCGAGGCCCGCGTCGATCGTCGTCGTCCAGCCGAAGGCGGCCGGCAGAATCTGGAAGATGATTTCGATGGCCGCGCCCACTGCCGTCCAGCCCCACAGGTACGAACCGGCTACGGTCGCGAACATCGGCAGCGGCACGGGCTGGCCGGGATGGCCGCGTTTCCACGCCGCGAGATTCACCGACATCAGCGCTACCCAGATCCACGAGCCCACCACCACCAGCACCACGCCGAGGTAATAGAACACGTTACCAATCATCGGCGGATAGAATGTGTAGAGTACCGAGGCAAGTCCGAGCGCCACCGTAATCGACGCCATCACCGCGCCCGCAGCCACCAGCCAGAATCCGATCCACGCCCAACGCACCCCGACGAGCGCGCGTTTGAGCGACAGTTCGGTGACCGCGTAGCCGAAGCCCATCGCGACGAGCGTCGGAAACACGTAGCCCATCACGGTGCCGTGTTCGGTTACCGAGCGATAGTAGATCTCGGGGTCGCGCAGCCACGGATGCAACGGACTGCGCACGTACATCTGCCATGCGCCGAGCAGAAGTGCGGCGCCGAACACGCCAAACGCGAGCCAGAAATGCGAGAGTACGAGCCGCCGGTTATTTAACACAACTGATTCTCCGCGAAGTGGCTGCCATTTGCATGAACGCGTTTTTGTCGATGACCTTCACGTGTGCCCACATCCCCTGGTGTCCTGTTCCGCAATACTCGTGACAGGGCATCAGGTGATCGCCGGTTTGCGCGAAGGTGGTGCGAAACGTAGAGATATAGCCGGGTTCGACCATCGAGTTGATATTGGTGTGGGTGACGAGCAAGCCGTGTACGACATCCGCGCTCGTCGCGCGGAACGTGATCGGTACGCCGGCCGGCACGAGCAGGCATTGCGGCGTGAACGAGTACTGCTGTGCGACGATGCGCAGCGTCACCGAGCCGTCGGGCTCCACTGCGCTGCCCAGATTGCTCTCGATAAATTCGCCGGACACGTTGAGCGTGGTGGGGTCGATGGTCTCGACGCGCGAGGGCGGCATGGCCGACCAATGCAGGCCGGTGAAAATCACGACTGCGATGGTGCTCGCGATAAGCAGCACCGCGAGAAACGCCCAGCGCCGCTCGACGGTTGCTGCGACTTTGGCCGAGGTGTGCGAGTCGGGAACGGTAGGGTTCGACATGTCGCCGTCTGGTTAGATGAATGAGCCGTTCATTGAACGACGCCGCACGGCAGGAATACGAGGAAGTAGAACGCGTACCACATGCCGATCACGATGGCCGTTGCAATGCCGGCCACCACGATCGCGCCGCGCGGACCACGCCTCACGATCTCGTCGACGCGCTCGACTTCAGGCGGTTCGTTACCGCTGCTGGGGACAGGGGAATTGATCATCGCATCCTCAGAAGAGGGTTACCGAGCGCAAGGTGTTGACATCTTTCTCCGTAACCGGTGTACCGCGATTGCCCCACGCGGTGCGGATATACGTGACGACCGCCGCGATCTCCGCATCGGAGAGCGACTGCGCGAATGGCGGCATGCCATACGGCATGGGGTTCTTCATCGTGCCCGGCGCGTAGCCACCGTTGAGCACCATACGGATCGGATTCACGGAAGACGTCATCTGGATAGACGGGTTGTTCGCGAGCGGCGGGAAGTTCGGCAGCCTGCCCTGCCCCTCGTCTGCATGACACAACGCACACTGCGCGGCGTAGATCTTCTTGCCGAGCGGATAGAGCCGGTTCTTTTCTTCGGTCTGCGCGCTCGTGAATGGTGTGCTGCCCGCTTTCGCTGAATGTTCCGGCAGCGCCTTGAGGTAGACGGCGACCGCACGCACATCGTCTTCGCTCAGGTACTGGAAGCTGTCGTAGACGACTTCGGACATGGGTCCATACACCGCGCCACGGTTCGACACGCCAGCATGCAGCAGACCGACGATATCGTCGATGCTCCATTCGCCAAGACCCGCTTCGTTGTTCGAGGTCAGCGAGGGTGCGTACCAGTCCTGAATCGGAATCAATCCGCCCTGGAATTCCCTGGACTTCGTATTGCCCCCGAGCGCGTTGATCTGCGTGTGGCACATCGCGCAGTGGCCAAGGCCTTGCACGAGATACGCGCCGCGGTTCCATTCGACTGATTTCGATGGGTCAGGCCTGTATGCCCCCACTCTGAAGAAAAGTGTTCGCCAGCCCACCAGCAATTGCCGCTGGTTGAACGGGAAGCGCAACGCGTGAGGGCGATCCGGCTGGTGGACAGGCGGCGTCGATTGCAGGTAGGCGTAGATCGCGTCGGAGTCCTTGCGCGTGACCTTGGTGTACGACGCGTAAGGCATCGCCGGATACAGCAACTCGCCGTCCCTGGACTTACCTTCATGCAACATCCGGTAGAACTCGTCGGCGCTCCAGTTGCCGATTCCCGTTTCCTTATCCGAGGAAATGTTGGGTGAATAGAGTGTGCCGAACGGTGTGGCCATGGGGCGCCCTCCACCGAAAAGCTTGTCGCCGGGAATCGTGTGGCAGGCGATGCAGTCGCCAGCGCGCGCGAGGTATTCGCCACGCGCGATTACCTCGGCGTCAGTGTTCGCGGGCGCTGGAATTCGCGCTTGCGCAAGCGGCACACCGAGCCCGGACATGACGCCGCACGTCAGCATCGCAAGCGCGGTCAATCCCACAGACGCCCTGCTCTTGAAGTAGCGATGACTAAGCACGTGGTACACGGATGAGCCTCGCCTAGTTGGGAATGCTGCCGCACGCGAGCGGCAGCTTTAGCGAGCCCGCCCCGGCAGGCGTCGGATTCGCGGGCGCGGGCAGCGACGCGAGCCACGCGGCAATCGCGGTGATGTCGCTGTCTGAGAGACGCGTCGCGATCTCACGCATGCAATCGGGGCTCGCCGCGTGGCGCGTGCCGTAGCGGAACGCACCGAGCTGTGCGCTCAGGTAATCGGCGTGCAGACCCAGCAAGCCAGGGATCGCGGGCTCCATGCCCGTGAGTGCCGCACCGTGGCAACTCGCGCATGCAGGCACGCCACGCGCCGCTTCGCCGCCAGTCGCGAGCGACTTGCCGTGCGCGAGCGTCGCGGCATCGAGCGTTGGCGCGCCCGGTTGCGGGAACGGTGGACGCTGGCTCGCGAAATACTCGGCGATCTGCTTGAGGTAGGGATCGGGCAAATACGCCAGCAGGTAGTTCATCGGTGGGTATTTGCGCTGGCCGTCGCGAAACGCGATCAACTGGTTATAGATATAGCCCGCGGGCTTGCCGGCGAGGCGCGGAAAATAGTCGTTGCCGGTACCTTCGCCGTGCGCACCGTGACACGCTGCACAGCCCAGCACGCGGGCCTGCATCGTGTCGGGTGCTGGCTCTGCTGCCGGTGCGGCCGCAAACGCGGACACGCCCGTGCGCATGGCGAGCACCACCAGCACGGCGATGAACAATATGAAACGCTGCATCAACGGCTTCCTCGTACGCGGTTGTCCCGGCGGAGGCTCTGCCTCGGCCGACCACCGTTTAATGGAAAGAACGCAATACGGGGGTGCCTGCGCCAGGCATCACTCCCTGTCCCGTAGGCGCAGCAACCCCATCAGGACTTCATCGCGATAGGCGACGAGGTCCTGCTGGGAACGCGACTGAACTTCCTCGTGCACGCCCTTGATTACGGTCGCACGCACCTCGGGAGTGAGTTCCGGCGTTCCGAGTACATGCCACCACTCCGTGAGCGGCCGGGTGAACTGGTCGAAGAAATGCTCGATGCCGCCTTGACCGCCGCCGAGGTGATACAGAAGGCTCGGCCCCATGATTCCCCAACGCAGTCCTGGCCCCCACGAAACAGCGGCGTCGGCATCGCCAACGCTGACGACGCCTTCTGCGATGAGGTGCACGACTTCACGAAAGAGCGCTGCCTGCAAGCGATTGGCGACGTGGCCTGGAACCTCCTTGTGCAAGCGGATGGTTCGTTTGCCAAGGCCACAATAAAACTCGGTGACGCGTTCAATAGTCTCTTCCGAGGTTTGTGCGCCGCCCACAATCTCTACCAGTGGAATCAGATGCGGCGGGTTGAACGGATGGCCGATCACGCATCGTTCGGGATGCTTCAGGCAAGCGGATTGAATCTCGCTCATCGTCAGGCCTGACGAACTCGACGCGATGATCGTCTCCGGCGCCAGCGCCTCATCGAGACGGCGGTAGAGATCTTTCTTGAAGTCGATCCGTTCGGGACCATTTTCCTGAATCAGATCGCTGCCGGCGACGGCCTCGTCGAAGTTGTCCGTAAATCCAAGCTTCGCAGGCGACGCGCCGGGTACCACACCCAGTTGCTCGAGCGCGGGCCACACGGCCGCGACAAAATCGTCGAGCTTTTTCTGTGCGTCAGGGGCGATGTCAGTCGCGACCACGTCCAGACCTTTGGCGAGAAACAGCGCGGCCCAGCTCGCGCCGATAACACCGGTTCCGATGATGGTGACGCGTTGGATTGGCTTGGTTATTTTCGTCATGGCAGTCGGCTTCCAAAAGATCAAACGAACGCGCTGAAGCCACTGATCGCCTTGCCGACGATCAGCGAATTCATTTCACGGGTACCTTCGTACGAATAGAGCGCTTCCGAGTCGGCCATGAAGCGGGCAACGTTATAGTCGAGCACGATGCCGTTGCCGCCCAGTACCTCGCGCGCCCAGCCCACCGTCTCGCGCATGCGGACCGTACAGAATGCCTTGGCGAGCGAGGCGTGCTCGTCCTTCAGCTTGCCCTGGTCCTGCAGTTGCGCGAGACGCACAACCATGCACTGCGAGGCAGTGATATTGCCGAGCATCTTCGACAGCAGATCCTGGACCATCTGGAACGAGGCGATCGGTTTGCCGAACTGCTCGCGCGTCTGCGCGTATTTGAGCGCGTTTTCGTAGGCGCCCATGCTGCAACCGACAGATTCCCACGCGACATACTGGCGTGTCAGGCGCAGCACGCGGGCGGTGTCGCGAAAGCTCGCGTCGCCCTGCAACCGGTTCTCTTCGGGCACGCGGCAGTTCTCGAGCGTGATGACACCGTTTTGCACGACGCGCAACGCGACCTTGCGCTCGATCTTCGCGACCGAAAATCCCGGCGTACTGTTGTTCTCAACGACGAAGCCCTTGACCTGATTGTCGTCGACGTCGCGGGCCCAGATGATGGAGAGATCGCACCAGGTCGAATTGCCGATCCAGCGCTTCTGTCCGTTGAGTACCCACGTATCGCCTTCCCGCTTTGCGGTTGTCAGCAGACCGCCGCCGGCGCCTGAGCCGACCAGCGGTTCGGTCAGCCCAAAGCAGCCGATCTTTTCGAGGCGCACCATCGGCGGCAACCACTTCTGTTTTTGCTCTTCCGAGCCGCCGAGGTAGATCGATCCCATCGCGAGACCGCTATGCACTCCGTAAAACGTCGCAATCGAAGCGTCGACCCGCGCAAGCTCCATCGCAATGAAGCCGTCGAACAACGTACTGCCTCCCGGGCAGCCATATCCTTCGAACCCGACGCCCGCGATGTTCAGTTCGCGAATGCCGGGAATCAGCTCGAACGGAAATCGGTCTTCTGCCCAATACTCGTTGATGACGGGCGCCACCGTCTCTTCCATGAAGCTGCGCACCTTCCCGAGGAGCGTACGTTCCGCTTCGCTCAGGATCTGATGGATCATGTAAAAGTCGCTGTCGGGTGCCGGCAGCGCGTGGGCTGGCTGTTTGTCTGACATGGCGTGTCTCGCTCTGATGAATGGGGACGACTGCGGGTCCAACTACCGGTCCAGGTAGTTGTAGACGACCTCGGCTTTACCGAGCGACAGATCCGTCAGCAGATGCACGGCCGACAGCACCTCGAGCACCGGGAGCTTCGCGACGGGCGCGAAACAGTGCGGATGCAGTTCGAGGGAGGCCGGACCCGTCCACGCCCCCTTCACCGTCAGGTCCTCGACGTAGTACTTGACGAGCTCGCAGACGCGCGGCGTGCAGTCGACGTCCGGCAGGATCTTCAGCAGAAAACCAGGCGCTTCGAGCGTCTTGCGGACCTCGGCGAGATCGAGCGGCTTGTATTTGTAGGCCATCGTCGCGGTCGCGACGCGCACGCCGTTGTAATCGAGCGTGCCGACCAGCGCGTCCTTGCGCACCTCGAGCTTCGGTTGCGCCAGCACCTTGGGGAAACCCAGCAATTCGCGGCCGGATGCGATGCCCGCCTCGCTGTCGAGATACATCGCATGCGTGAAGCCGCCTGCAAGGCCGTTGAACGTGACCGGGATCACCTGACCGGACTCCGTGTACGAGCCGAGCCCGCTCGAGTCGGGCATGTTGATGAATTCGTACTTGACGATCGGCTCGGCCGGCATGAGTGGCGCCGGGACTACGCGCGCCAGCGCTTCCGGATCAGTGCGATACGTGATGATCACGAATTCCCGGTCCACGAACCGGAACGGGACCTTGGGATAAGCGGGACTCGTCAACGGCATCGCGTAGGCGGATGCACGCACTTCGTTTTCAGTCATGGAACGCTCTCAAGTTGCCGTGCGATGCGCGACGCGCCGAACGGTGGTGGATTCGATCAACAGTACGAAATGCCCTTACCTACGCCTCCTCCGTGAAACGCGCGACCGCGCCCGCATCGTTCAGGCGTGCGATCTCGGTTTCGTTGAAGCCAAGATCCTTCAGGATTTGCGTGCCGTGTTCGCCGAGTCGCGGCGCCGCTGTGGGCTTCACCTTCGGCGCACCCAACACCTGAATCGGATTGCTCACGGTGCGGGTTTCAATCCCGCCCGGCAGTTCGAGCGGCACGACGATCCCGTTGGCCTTCAACTGAGGATCCTCGATGATCTCCTTCGCCACCTGAACGACACCGAAGATCACCCGGCCCGCGTCAAGCACCTGTTTCCAGTGCGCGAGCGGCTGGCTCGCGAACATCGGGTCGAGAATCTCGACGAGCTGCGCGGCATTGGCAATGCGCGTGTCATCGGTGAAGCGCGGATCTGCGAGCAGTTCGGGCTTGCCGATCGCGTTACAGAAGCCTGGCCAATCCTTGCGTTGCGCGGCGACCAGCAGAATCCATCGCCCGTCGGAAGTTTGATACGGGTTGAGCAGCGCATTAGGCGGCGATTTGCGATCGTGCTGCGGGAAGAAGTGGCCGCCGTTCAGACCACCTTCGACCCACGCGGCCGCCGCCCAGATGCCGTTGGCGATCAGCGATGTCGACACGTGGCTGCCCTTGCCGGTGGTGGCACGCACGTAGAGCGCCGTCACGATCGCCGCGTAGAGTGTGGTCGCCGTCGCGTGATCGCCAATGCCCGGAATTGGCAGCGTTGGCGGGCTGCCAGCGTCGTGCGTGACTTCCATCAGGCCCGAGCGCGCCCAATAGGCCGTGACGTCAAAGCCAGGCGTGTCGGCTTCCGGGCCTTCGGAGCCGTATCCGGTGATATCGGCATAGATAAGCTTCTCATTCAACGGTGCGAGCGCTTCGTAGGTGCAGCTGAGCGCCGCCTTGACGCGTGGCGGAAAATTGACGACCACGACGTCAGCCCAGCGCACGAGACGTTGCAGCACTTCTTTTGCATCGGCGGACTTCAGGTCGACAGCAATGCTGCGCTTGTTGCGGTTCGTCAGTTGCCACGCGTAGTTGACATCGCTGGTCGGGTTCGGCGGCATCGCCGAGAAGTAGCGGTAAACGTCACCGGTGCCCGGCGGCTCGACCTTGATCACGTCGGCGCCGAAGTCGGCGAGGATCGTCGTTGCAGCGGGGCCGGCAATGTAGCTCGCAAGATCGAGCACCTTCAGACCGGAAAAGATGTGATTGCCGGCTGTCATCAAGCCATCTCCTGAGAATGGTTTCGCCGTCGGCTTCCCGTTTCATATGCGGGCCGTGCCCGGCAGAGACGTTGCGCGTGTCTGAACGGCGGATCGCTATCGGCCTTTGAATAACGGTGGCCGCTTATCGAGGAAGGCTTTTGTGCCTTCTGCCTTGTCTTCTGTTGCTGCGCACAGGGCAAACAATGCCCGCTCAAGAGCCAGCCCTTCGGCGAGCGAGCCATCGAGGCCACGATTCACCGCCTCGATCGCATAGCCCACGGCGAGTGGCGCATTGGCATTGATCTGCGCGAGGATGGCCCGGGCGCGGTCGATCAGCGTCGCGGGCTCCACGATCTCGTTGACGAGGCCGACGCGCAGCGCTTCTTCGGCGGAAATCATTTCACCGGTGAGGATGAGTTGCAGGGCCACGCCCTTGCCGACGAGACGTGCAAGGCGCTGCGTGCCACCAAAGCCCGGGATGAGGCCGAGCTTGATCTCAGGTTGGCCGAATCTGGCCTCCGGTGTTGCCAGCCGGATCGTGCAGGCCAGCGCGGTCTCGCACCCGCCGCCCAGCGCCAAACCGTTCACCGCGGCAATCACCGGCTTGCCGAGATGCTCGACGAGATCGAGCAAGGCCTGCCCGGCGCTCGCCTGCCGCTCCGCCTCGACCGGCGTTGCGACGGCCAGTTCGCTGATATCCGCGCCTGCAATGAACGCGCGCTCCCCTGACCCGGTGATGATGACGCCGCGCACCTCCATGTCGGCGCGGGCGCTTTCGAATGCCATGGTCAGTTCGCCGATGGCCTCGTGGTTCAGCGCGTTGAGGACGTTGGGGCGATTCAGCGTGACCAGCGCGACCCCGTCGCTCTTTTCATAGATAATCGTTTCGAAAGCTTCCAGGTCAGGCATCTGTACCATGAGGCTGAACACTCCGCAGAACGACATGAATCGTGCGCGATACGCCCACGATGATCGAGATGATTCGAGCTCACTGACTGCTCGCCAGCCGGTTGATTTCCAATTTATCACCGGCGTTTCGGTCGACGCATTGGCGAAATAAACGAAATTCATTGGAAGTTTTCACAGTCGGCCTGCTACGAGGACTTGCGTGCCCCGCCCAACAGGACGTCAAACGGCGCATGGGTCAGCTCTTTGTGAAAATCCACAAGATGTCCAAGCGATTTCCACGAATATTTCGCGCGGCTCGCGCGGGTATAGTGCCGGTTCCCTAAGAGCATCGTCCGCCTGCTCCTGCGACGACTGAGGTGGATCGTTTTGATGAGAATGCCGACCATCAGCAATCGCTTACGCGAAAAGACCACTGCGCTGGCGAAACTCGCTGCGTCAGTTACTCTGCAACGTCCTCTTCCATTCGCCGCATGATGCGAAGTCTTTTCGCAAGACAGCGGAAGCGCTCGGCCTCGACTCAGTCGCACCACGCATCCCGCTGGCACTCGACGTCGACATGACAGCGATCGATTCACGCACAAGGGACGACACGCTCGGCCGCATTGCACTGGCCGCATCCCGGCACCTGAAAGTAGCGCCCGACGATCTCGTGCGTGCCAGGCACCGCGAGCGTTTTATCATCTGGGCGCCCTGCGCGCAGGGGAAAGTCCATCACCCGGAGCGACCGCCTCATGGCTGACCGCGCCTTCCATCTTGGGCTCGCATTGCCGCACGTTCAGCGAATCGGAGTCGGCCAGATGAACGAAGACGCCCGCGGTTGGGCACTCTCCGCCGAGGAAGCGCTGAAAGTCCCCGATTTCACTTCGCGAGGTCACGACAGGAAGAAGGTCTCGCTGTATTCGTCTATCGTTATGGCCGAATGCGCCCGTCAAACCGACACCGCGTCGCGCTACCTGACTTCGCTCCCGCAGCAGATATCCGGCGAGCCCAAACTCGTATCGACGCTTGAAGTCTATCTGGAGCAAAATCAGCGCCGAAGACGAACAGCGCTTGTGCCGGGCATTCCCCCCAACACGCTGAACTGCCGGATCGAACGTATCGAATCTCTGCTGGGAGCCAGTCTCGATGATGTCGGCTGGATTTCGAAGCTCGATATCGCGTTCAAGCTGCGCCGTTCCATGCTGGCTGACTGCTGACAGTCGGCAATGGCCGGAAGATAGCCGGTCCATCCCCGGCGTCGTGTGACTATCGTATAGTGTCTTGCCGTCGGGCATCGCTGACCGATGTCCAACGCGCGCTGGCTCAAACCCATCTCCAGGGACGAATACCACAATGACAGTCAGCATCCCAACGATCAGCGAACGCTTGCGTGAGCGCACCGCGCTGCTTGCCGCGAACCCGGCGGCCGTAATTGATCGCGTCTATGAAATGCTGATGGGCATGGAGGGCTACAAGACCCTCGCGGCATCGGTCAAGAAGGATATTTCCGCATCGATCGATTTTTCGGCCAGGTTGTGGTTTCAGTCGCTTCTATCCGGCAATCTGCCATCAGCGGACGACATGGAACACTTCCAGGAGTTCGGCCGCCGGCGCGTTCACCAGCGCGTACCGCTGCAGGCCGTGCTGCGGGCGTTCCGCCTGGGGTCGCGGGAAATCTGGCGCGCCTACATCGAGCTGGGGGAGAACGATCGAACGCTGGTCGACGAATTGCTGTTCAGCATCTCGCCCTACCTCTTCGACTACTTCGACGTCATGGCCCAGGACATCACTCAAAGCTATCTCGAAGAGCAGTACCAACAGGCACGCTGGCGGGCCGCATTGTCTCATCAGCTTTACAGCATCGTCTTTCATTCGCCTGACGATTACGCTGGATTTCGGGAAACCGCGGAAGCGCTTGGCATCGACTCCACTGCGCCACGCGTGGCGCTTGCCGTCGACATCGACCTCTCAACTCACACTTCGTACGAGCGCGAGCGGGAACTCGACCGCATCGCGCTTGCGTCAGCCCGTCATCTCAGTGCCGCACCGGACGATCTGGTGCGCGCCTGGCATCGTGGCAGGATGATTCTATGGGTGCCTTGCGTGCGCGGCGATTCGATCAATCGAACCGATCGTCAGACGACTGAACGGGCCAACGCGATAATCGGTGCGATACGGGAGATTCGTGGCATCGGCATAGGCCTGATGAACGAAGGCGCGTCGGGTTGGTCTGCCTCTGTCGACGAAGCGATCAGAGCATTGGACTTCGCATCGAAAGAGCAAAGCCAGCCGCATGTGGCGACATATTCAAGCATCCTCATTGAGGAATGCGCACGCCTCTCGTCGAATGCCCGGCGCTACCTCGTCTCGCTGCTCGAACAGCTATCCCACGAACCTGAACTCGTCACGACGCTGCAAACCTACTTCGAACAAGGACAGCGGCGCGGACAATCGGCCACCGCACTGGGTATTCATCCGAACACACTGGACTACAGGATCGAACGCATCCAGACGTTGCTTGGGGCGAGCCTCAACGACGTCGGCTGGATTGCGAAGCTCGACATTGCCCTCAAGCTGCGCGGGGCGGCCAGGTAACATCCGGCCACAGCAGTCAATCGTCGATTGGGTCACGTTCGATGCTGGCGCGATACGCCGGTATGACGAAAGCCAGTATCATTCGATTTCCATTAGCCGGTACATTCGCCCCGAACACACGTGGGCGAGTTACCGGATCGCCTCGACGGATTGGCAACCCCGTCAATACGCAGTACGCGTCCATCCGCGCGAGGCCGATTCCTCAAATCTGGTCCCCATAGTGGACAGAACACACCTTACTCCAGCAAACGGTTAATGACTTCGAGGATTAGGATTCGAGGACGGCGCCGCGCGTGGGGCGCGAATCCGGTGCCACCGGCATCAACGCGCCGCGATGGAGACGCTTCGTCATCCGAAATTTCTTGTTGTGAATGGTGGATCCTGACGCCAGGGATAACCAAAGCTTCGCAGTTCTTCCCGTCGAACCCGTGCCCTGACCTCTTGCCTGCCACCCGGTTTCCTGCCCTGTCCCGCGACCGTAGTCGGGGGCGGGCCGGCATCAAGGGGCGAGGGACCGCGTTGCCCGCACCATCCCTCGCCTCTTTCCTTGACACCGCCCCGCCCCCGGCTCCCTGGGTCGCACGGGCAGGAAACAGGGTGGCAGGCAAAAGCAGAAGCCAACCCCGAGTTCCACCGGGAAGGTTTCCCGCGTAAGCGCCAAGGCCATCCCACAGCCCGTACGTCAACTCTTTTTGCTGTGGAGATAGTCATGCAACTCACTTCCTCTTTCCGTTATGGTTCCCCGATGCTTCGTGCCGACTCGCCCCTGTCGGACGACCAGATTCTGCGCGCCGCCCCGTCCATCTTCGCAGACGGCAAGCATGCAAGCCGCTCGGAACGCTACACCTACATTCCCACCATCGACGTGCTGCGCGGTCTGCGCAACGAAGGCTTCCAGCCGTTCATGATCTGTCAGACCTGCGTGCGCGATCAGGACAGACGCGAATATGCGCTTGCGCTGCTCCCGCGCCGCCACCGCCGCCGCACCGACAAGCCGGTTCCCGGCAATTCCTGCGACCCGATTCGCCATCCGGTCCGCGAGCGCGACGAGCGACGCTTCGTTGAATGTCGCCAGCGCGGCCTGATACCTCGCTTCGTGTTCCCGGGTCATGTCCTCAGCCAGCTGGATCGTCGCCTTGCAACGCGCCAGCGCGTCACGATGCCGGTGCATCAGCGCATCGGTCGCCTCCCCGGCCTCCCGGCGTACGGCACCGAAACTGTCGCCCCCGGCTTTGCGGATACAGTCCGGCATCGCTTCGTAAAGTCGCGTGTAGTATTCGAGTGCCGCGAGTACTGACCATAACGCATCGTTGTCCCGCAGCTTCAGCGCACCAGAAATCCGCCGCAGACGCAGGAGACTGGCATCGTCAGGCAATTCACCCGTGACATCGAGAAACAGACGGGCGAGCGCATCCGGCGGCTTCGCCCGCCTGTTACGCATTCACCGTCACCTTCTCGAACATCGCATCGCATAGTGCCCGCCAGCGCAGCAGTTCCGCCCGCTCGCCAATATGCATCGTTTCCGCCGCCTCACTGATCGACAGGCGTTGACTGCGAAGCTCATCGGCGACCCGATCCGCCAGATCGGGAAAATCCAGCGAATGGCCCCGCGCTTCGATGATTTTACGGAGCTGGGATACCTGATAGAGCGAGAACTGCTCCGGCGCACCAAAATACCCATTGCGCACAACGTGCGTGATCGCGTCAGGAAATGTCCGCCTGAAGGCATTCAGCAGTTCGAGACTGTCGCGCTGCCGGTTGATCACCCACAGCACAACCAGTTCGCGCTGCAACTCACGCAACGTTCCGGCCAGCGTCGCGCCGAACTGTGCGACGCCCGTCTGACTGCGCGCGGCCGTATTGACCACGATGACCGCGTCGCGATTCTCGTCGCAGAAATTGACCAGGCCAATCCAGCCGTTTGCATCGTCCAGGCTATAGGCAATACAACGCATCCTGTCCTGAACAGCTTTCATCACATCCGGATTGGAGGTATCGGTTTCGACGAGCGCTGCATGGATTTCATGCCGTTGCAGATAGTCGGCCAAGGCAAGTGCGACAAAACTCTTTCCTACACCGCCCTTGCTGCCACCGACCAGATAGATAGGGTAAGTCGTCGTGTCCATCTGAATCCTCTATAGGTTCTCGGTATCGGGCTCGATCTCGAATGAGAACGCATCCCGCATCACCATGGTTCCCGGCCTGTTGCCGACTTTTTCCCCATCCTGCTTCGGATTCGCGCGGGTGTTGTCTGCGCGTGGCGCGTCGTCCTGACTGATCTTTATCGAGCGATGTATTGGCCCGGCATTGCTCCGTGCGACTTTGCTGGCTGACTGCCGGGATGGCCTGTTCTTTTTTGGAGGATATAACGCGTACCTGACAGAACCTACGCTGAACTCAACGCCCTTTCCCTTTGCATGTTCAACGATGTCTTCCAGCGTATAACCCTTCTTTCTGACGGCGCCGATCAACGCCCGCATCTCTTTCATTGCATCGGTAATAGCAACGCGCTGCTCGGCCTCCGGCTTGACTGGAAGTGACTCGAGAGAATGGATCAGTTCATCCCACTGTGCCCGCGTATAGCTCTTCGCAACCGGCATGACTCGCTCCAGATCACTCCCGTCATTTCATCCTGCTCACATGGGAAAGACCCGTCAATACCCCTTGCCTGAGCGAAGCCGCTTCACTGGAACGCTACGGAATCCAGCGGATCGAACCAGAACAAGAGGAATATTTTTAAGCTGTCGTGCATGAGCAACGCCCCCGGATGGACGTCCCTCAGACAGCCAACGAACAGACGCAGACGGTCACCGCGGCCACACCGACACGGGTCGTATCAGAAATCGCCATCCGGGCCAACCGGATGTACGTGATGCCCTCACGGAATATCTTTCGCATCCAGCAGACTAGCAAGTGGTCGCCCGCACCTCGCCAGAGCGACGGCACCGACTCCAGAAAAATAAAGGTCCGATGGAATAGCTCCCATCTCACGGACTCAGGACATGAAATTGACGAACAGCATCGGCCAGCCTCGCAGACTCGCGACAGTCAGCCGTCCGCCACTACTGAGCTATCGCACAGAATCGTTCCGTACCGCGTGCAGACCCGATCCATTTATCTCACAGACTATGTGGCGTTGCTCACGAACACCTGGACTCTACGGCGCAGACATATCCGGCTGACCTCACCGAAAGCGTTTACGCAAGGACATCAAAAACAATATAAAAACAAGGGATCGCAGGATAGGCTTGCGCCGGTTTCAGGCACCATCACGATACTCCAGTGCAAAGCTCGGCATATCCACAATCGATACTTAACACAAGCCATGAACCTGGTACGTGGCGCAGTTTCCTCTCCTCCATCGACATATGACGAGCGATCGATTTGGGCTTTACTTCCTCGTTTCCTCGTACGGGAAGGATCAAATCTCGTACAGATAGTCACTACACTGTCAAATGCAGCCAAATTTATATGATGTAGCGGATTCGCAAATGGGTCGGATATCCGGCACCATTCTTCGCTCGCTTATCTTTTCTACCAGACGGTCCGTCTCCACTGCATCCCGGGTCCTGCAGGAATGCTGCAGATTGCCATTCCAGCAGCAACTCTGCTTGTCATCGGACCATCATCCATTCACCAATCTCATGCACCGCCTCACCGCTACAACTGCAAGAGTTTCAGCAGAGCCTTTGCCGCGGAACCCGACGACGCAGGGTTCTGACCCGTAATCAACCGGCCGTCGGTCACGACGAAATCATTCCAGTCGCCGCTCTTCTCGTAGAGACCGCCGAGCCGCTTCAGTTCGTCCTCCACAAGGAACGGCACAACTTGAGTTAATTGCACAGCCTCTTCCTCCGAATTGGTGAAACCCGTCACGCGCTTTCCCTTGACGAGCGGCTGCCCCTGGAAAGTCGTCTTTTTCAGCACGGCGGGGGCATGACAGACGGCCGCCACCGGCTTGCCGGCGTTGTAAATGCGTTCGATCAACCGGATCGAATTGGCGTCGTTGACCAGGTCCCACATCGGACCATGTCCCCCCGGATAGAAAACCGTATCGTAGTCGTCCGCATTGATGTCGGCGAGCTTTACCGTACTGGCAAGCACCTTTTGCGCGGCAGGGTCTTTCTTGAAACGTTCCATTGACACGGTCTGGTTGCCCGGTTCATCGCTTTTCGGGTCGATCGGCGGCTGACCGCTCTTGGGCGACGCCAACGTGATGTCGACTCCTGCATCCTTGAACACGTAATACGGGGCCGCGAATTCCTCCAGCCAGAAGCCGGTTTTCTTTCCGGTATTGCCAAGCTGGTCATGCGAAGTCAAAACCATCAGGATCTTCATTGGCTATCTCCACGAGTGAGGTAAACGTCTCTTGCACGCTGCCGGCCCAAAAACGCGTTCGACATCCGCCAATCGTTCGAAGCCTATCGATTGCCTCATACGAGCCGGCCTCGATACCGGGCGAATCTCAACGGCGGGACGTTTCGTGACCATTCGCCGCAGCACGAACTGCCATGACTTTAGCGTAGCCGTTCGAGGTAGCAAAGGAAAGTACTACCAAGGTATGAGATCGGATACCGAAGGTGTCGGCCAGCCCTATCGATCCGCGGCATGTCCCGCGGCAACGTCTACCCACGCGCCGATATCGCCGTACCGGGTTTCCCCTATACCAATACGAAGGTATGTTGCTTCACCCACACGCGATCACTAGGATCGACCTTGTCGAATCGACTGACACTTCAACACGGCTTCCTGCAAGTTTCCACCCTGCACCTAATCGACCTGAGGAGACTGAGATGGTCAACGATAGATCTGCCGGCGGAAGTAGCCTGGCACAGCCAACAGATATGAACGGGCTCGAGTACCCAGACGATAGCGATATGGCTACGTCACAGGAAGCCCAAAGTTCCCGGTGGCGACATGTCATCCTCATGCTGAATGTCGACTGGAATTCGCGAGGAAATGCGTTGTCCGTGACCACAAGCCGGCGATTTCCCGCGGCGCGCAACGAGATAAGCCACGCCACCATCCGGATTCTCGATCGCCCCTCTCCCACGTCCGCTGTCATATCGTGGCGCGATCCAACGGGAAGCAGCTATGGATATCAGATATGGAAAATGCGCCTCGCCCACGAAGAAGGGCTATGCGCAATCTCCGGCATTCCGATAAACAAGGGTGACGTCATATTTCGCCCCGTCGATCGAGGGCGGTATCCCGGGAATGCGTCGGCAATGATTCTCGCCACGTATATCGAGGAGCCGAACTGCTGGCTGAATGCGCTTTTGCGAGAAACGTGAACTCTTCGCCTGTTCTTCCAGCCGTGCCTATTTTCGTCGATATGGATGATGTGGCTCATCCGGCCGAATGCGAGACCGAGCAGCTTGAATACGGGTTAACCGTCTCGACGAACCCGAGGTTGGGCCATGACGTTAGTCACGTTGATCGATGATGACGAAGCTGTACTCGAATCGCTTCCGGATCTGGTGAAGGAGTTCGGCTACCCTGTTGTCGCATTCGCTTCGGCGGAGACATTTCTCCTTTCGGATGCAGTCGATCGAACCGCTTGCCTGATTCTCGATGTCACGATGCCCGGCATGGCCGGCCTCGAGCTTTGGCAAAAATTGAAGCGCCGCGACGAAGCGATACCCGTGATCTTCATTACCGCGTGCAGGGACGAGGCGCTTCGTGCCCATCTGCTTAGGCAGGGCGCATGCGATTGTCTCTTCAAGCCATTCAGCGACAACGCACTTCTCTCGGCAATCAAAATCGCACTGGGCGAGGCGTGACCCACGACGAAGAGTGAGCGCAACCGCGCGTTCCAGTCGCTCCATTTCTCATGGCCTCTGCAGCATCTCCGCGTCGCCACGCTGCCGGCGTACCCGTTCGCCGCGAACCCGATCTGTTACTGCCACGCAAAAGTGTTTGGTCACGCAGGGTATTCGAGCTTGATGGAGAGAGCAGTAAATTGCCTACTCATCGGGAGCGCCAATCCAGCAGGCGGACGACCCGAAATACATCATCAGGAGAGTTCATCATGAGCGAATCGCAGAAAGTCGTCGTCATTACCGGTGCATCGCAAGGCATCGGTGCCGAACTGGTCAAGGCCTTCCGTCAGCGCGGTCACCGAGTGGTCGCGACCGCGCGCACCATCAAGCCGTCCGATGATCCCGACGTCGTTACGGTCGCCGGCGACATTGCCGATCCGGCCACCGCGCGCCGCGTGATTTCCGAAGCCGTTGCGCGTTTTGGCCGTGTCGACACGCTCGTGAACAACGCGGGCGTCTTCATCGCCAAGCCGTTCACGAGCTATACCGCCGAAGACTACGCGGTTAAAACCGGCGTCAACCTTGCCGGCTTCTTCAACATCACGCAGCTTGCCGTCGCCGAAATGGAAAAGCACTTGAGCGGCCATGTGGTCAGCATCACCACGACGCTCGTCGAGCATGCAGTCAGCGGCGTACCATCGGTGTTGGCGTCGCTCACCAAGGGCGGCATTTCCGCCGCCACCAAATCGCTCGCGATCGAATACGCGAAACGCGGCATCCGCGCAAACGCCGTCTCGCCGGGCATTATCAAGTCGCCGATGCACGCGCCGGAAACGCACGCTGCACTTGACGCGCTGCATCCCATCGGCCACATGGGTGAAATGAGCGACATCGTCAATGCGGTGCTGTACCTCGATTCCGCGCCGTTCGTGACCGGTGAGATCCTGCACGTCGACGGTGGCCAGAGCGCGGGGCACTAAACGTCACCATGCATTATTGAACATATGAGGCGCCGGCTGCCCGGCACCTCTACTTCACTCACAGCCAAGGAGAGCAGCATGCCCATCGTCACGATTCAGGTCACCCGCGAAGGCACGAAGCCTGGCGCCACGTCGGTCACGGCGGAAGAGAAAGCCCAGTTGATCGAGGGTGCGAGTCAGTTGCTGCTCGACGTGCTGAACAAGCCCTTTGAGGCAACGTTTGTGGTTATCGAAGAAGTGGATACCGATAACTGGGGCTGGGGTGGTCTGCCTGCTCTCGAATATCGCCGTCAGCGGGCGAAAAAACCGGGTTGATCCGCCTTCCGATCCCGCGTTGGTCCTGTGCGATGCCGGGAATAGCCGGCATTCAGAACTCACCGTAGGCGGGAATGGAAAATGCGAAGCTGGCTCCTGGCCCATCCTTCGGCAGGGTTGCCCAAAGGCGACCACGGTGGCTCTCGATGATGGAGCGGCTGATCGCAAGACCAATCCCCATGCCATCGTTCCGGGTTGTATAAAAAGTGTCGAAGAGCCGTTCCGCGTCCCGAGGGTCGAATCCGACACCTGAGTCCCGTACGGTCAGACGGACCGCTGCATCCGATTCGGATTCGGTCCTGATCAGCACGCATCGCGGCCGGTCATCCACGCTGCTCATCGCATCCGCGGCATTGCGCAACAGGTTCATGATCACTTGCTGTACCTGCACGCGGTCGCCGCCGATGCAAGGAAGCGAGCCCGCAAACTCGGTGCGCAAAATCACGCGCGCGCGGTCGAGATCGCTCTGCAACAGAGCAATCACTTCGCGGGCGGCATCGTTCAGGTCGACGGCCTCGATCGTCGCGCTGCGCTTGCTGAAAAGCGTACGCAACCGGCCGATAACATCGGCCGCGCGATTACCGTCACGAATGGTCCGCCGAGCTGTTTCGCGCGCACCCTCCATGTTCGGCGGCTCGGTGCCGAGCATGCGCAGGCAGGTGCTGGCGTTGGTGACGATACCCGACAACGGCTGATTGACCTCGTGTGCTATCGACGCAGTCAGCGCCCCCAGGCTCATGATCCGCGCGACGCGCACAAGCTCCGAGCGCGCCTTGTCGAACGCCTCCCCGGCGAGCCGGCGCTGGGTGATATCGAGCGCCGCGCCGATGTACTCCAGATTGTCCGGATGATCAGTAGACCGATGTGCAATCATATGCACGTACTTCACTGACTGGTCGGGCATCATGAGTCGATGCTGGCACTCGAGGTCGCGCTCGCCCCGCCTCGCCCGTTCGATGATGTCCAGCACCGCGCCTCGATCGTCCGGATGGATGCGCGAAGCCACGAACCCGGACCTCACGCGCCGCCCCGATTCGAGTTCGAACATCCGGTAAATCTGCTCTGACCAGACGATGTTCCCGGTCGCGACGCGCCATGAGAAGTTGCCCATCTTCGTCAAACGCTGGCCCTCGGCGAGAAATGCTTCGCTGCGCTGCAGCTCCTCCTCCGCTCGCTTACGGTCGTCGATATCGGTGTTGATGCCGTACCATTTGACGATGTTTCCGTTGCCGTCCCGCATTGGGCTGACCCGAAACAGAAACCATCTGTACTGCCCGTCGTGACGCCTCAGCCGCGCCTGCGCCTCGCCCTGCGAACCACGGGCCAGTACCGACTGCCATGTCCCGGAGAGATCATGGAGATCGTCCGGGTGAACCGCCGCCGTCCAGCCCCAATCCCGTGTTTCGGAGACCTCGCAGCCCACATAATCAAGGTAATACTGATTGAAGTACTCGGCGGAACCGTCGAGCCGAGCCGACCAGACTTGCGCCGGAATCGCGTTGATGATCTCGTTCAGATTGCGTTCGCTGACCCGAAGGACCTCCTCGGCCCGTTTCTTCTCGTCAATATCGATCAACAGATGAAACCAGCGAAGAATACCGCCTTGCCGGTCACGCAACGGAAAACCCCGGACGTTGTACCAGCGGTAAACACCGTCCGCTCGCCGGTGCCGGCTCTCGACGTTATACGCCACGCCTTTTACGTGCGCGTCGGTCTGCGCGGCAATCGTTGCCGCCAAGTCCTCCGGATGAACGACTTCATCGCTCTTCCAGTCTTTGAGTACTTCCAATGACTTTCCGAAATAATCGAGCGTAAGCTGGTTGAGCCCTTCGACTTCGCCAGTCGGTGTCGTCACCGCGACAGGAACGGAAATGCTGTCGACAATCAACTGGAAGTCGAGCGCGCGACGCTTCAGCGCTTGCCTGGCACACTGGAGTTCTTCG
Organism: Burkholderia sp. Ax-1724; assembly: GCF_011752995.1. Taxonomy (GTDB): domain Bacteria; phylum Pseudomonadota; class Gammaproteobacteria; order Burkholderiales; family Burkholderiaceae; genus Paraburkholderia. Next base: position 346,595 of record NZ_VWWL01000002.1, on the reverse strand, counting down.
ATATCGTTGGCGACGGCGCACCAACGGACAATCTCTCCGTCAGGATCGCGTATCGGATTGGCTCGAATGACAAACAGGCGGCACCGGCCATCGAAGCGGCGTACACGCACCATCATGTCGCCGGGCTTTCCGGTGACCAGAATCGCGGCCCAACGTTCGAGCCATGCCGACAGATCGTCGGCACTTACCGCGTCCTTCCAGTGCCAACCCTGTGGCTGATTCCAGTCATGGCCGGTATATTCCAGCCAGCTTCGATTCACGAAGTCGATACGGCCGTCGGGCAGCGCAGTCCAGACCATCGCGGATAGCGCGTCCAGCACCACGCCGAGGTCGATCGCCAATCCCATCGTTCTTCTGGTATTCGGGAGCATATGGCATGCCTTTGCAAAAGACTGTCTTCGCGATATCGTGACGCCCGGCACAATGTGAGGCAACGGTTCGGACAGGACTAGTGCCTACGCGCTCGCCGAGTCTTCAGGCATAGCTTCGTCGCCATATTGACCAGCTCCGGCAGTGAGTCCGCGTCCATCTTTTGCATCACTTTGCCGCGGTGGATCTTCACGGTGATCTCGCTAATGCCGAGTTCTCCGCCTATCTGTTTGTTCAGAAGACCGGAAACCACCAGCATCATCACTTCCCGCTCGCGGCGTGTGAGCGTCGAGTAGGCGGCCTGGAGCGCACGCAGTTCGATCTGGCTGTCGATTGCGGCCCGGCTGCGCTCAACGGCGTCTTCAATGGCTTGCAACAGCAAGCCGTCGTCGAATGGTTTGGTCAGGAACTCGACGGCTCCCGCCTTCATGGCCTGCACTGTCATCGGCACGTCTGCCTGGCCCGTGATGAAAATGATCGGCATGTCCGCCCGGTCCAATGCCATCTGCTTCTGCAGATCCAACCCGTTTACGCCGGGAAGAGACACGTCGAGTATCAGGCAGGTGGGCGCAACGACATACGGGTACGCCAGAAATTGCTCCGCGGAAGCGAAAATCTGCGCTCGCAAGCCCGCACTGCGCAGCAGCAATTCCAGAGAATCCCGAACGGAGATATCGTCGTCCACGACGAAAACAATCGGTGCGGCCTGCGAACCATTCGACGACACGGTATCCAGACCTCCTCTCATTCCGGTCACGTCACCTCTCCATGTACGCCGAGGCATCAATGCATCGTCATATGCGATGCACCAACATCAAGCCAAGGAACGGCATTCATCGTAATTCAAATCGCAAGGGGTTTCTATTGGACTGGGCAAGCATTCGACACGGCGATATCCGCCCTGATGACTCAAGGTAAAAAAACTGAATCCTTATCGCCGGTCATTCGATTCTCCTCATCCCGCCCCACGAAGCGGACTGGAATGTGAATTTCAAATTCGAAATAGTGCGCGATGCAACGTCCCATGCCGTCGGCCGCGAAGAAACGAGCACGCGATATTTGACTCGCTTGTCGACAATACAGACAGATAGTTAACCTGTTCAAATCCGGATCGGTAACGAATGCCAAGGCATTGCTGCGAGGAATGCACCGCGAGGAATCGCATCGAAGCGATCTGAATTCGACACCAAGGTATTATCGACGGCCCGCATAACATGCGGCACTCTTCTCCAAATAACAATTCATTGGAACCCGGAAAGTGGTTCGAACGTCCATCGGACAGTTTTCGACGTGCCATTTTTTCCGTAAATCATTCGACTCTCGTTCATACCATGATTCGCAGCGAATATTCACGGCAAGCTCAATTCCTATTGGAGAAGACATCATGAGATCAACGCATCCGCTAACGGTGCTTTTCGCCTGCCTTCTGACTTTCGCCGGCACACCCGACGCCACCGCGCAGCAACCCAACGCTGCCGCTGGCGAGGCAACCCAGACCAAACCCAGTGCCCCTCAAGAGTTCAGGATCACACGTGTCACTCCCGAATACTGGCGCGTGACGATCGATCATCCGCCGTTCAACATCTTCGGGCCGGAATCCATTCCGATGCTCACTAGCGTCGTCACCCAGATCGAGAACGATCCGAAGGTCAAAGTCGTCGTATTCGACAGTGCGGTACCCGGATTCTTCCTGACGCACTACGATTTCGTTCCGCCGCTCGAAGCCACTACCAGCATGCCCGCCGGCCCTACTGGCCTGCCCCCGCTGCCTGACGCGCTAGTGCGCCTGAGCAAGGCCAATGTGGTGACGATTGCCGAGATCCGCGGCCGGGCGACGGGTGTGGGCAGCGAGCTTGCGCTTGCGTCCGACATGCGCTTTGCCAGCAGCGAGAAGGCGGTACTGTCGCAATTCGAAATCGGCGCCGGCTTCACGCCCGGGGGTGGCCCGATGGCGCGGCTGCCCCGCCTGGTAGGCCGGGGCCGTGCGCTGGAAATCCTGCTGAGCGGCAATGACATCCCCGCGGACCTCGCGGAGCGTTATGGCTACGTCAATCGTGCGCTGCCTGATGCCGAGATCGACAAGTTTGTCGATGCACTCGCGCGCCGGATCGCATCGTTCGACAAACAGACCATTGCCGATATCAAGCAAACCGTCAATGCAACCTCTCTGCCTGCCGACAAGGAACTGAGCGCGGAGTGGAACTCGTTCATTACCTCGGTTCAACGCCCGGCTGCGCAGCACGATATCAAGGCCTTGATGAATTCTGGATTGCAGAAGAACCCCGAGGTCGAAAGACACCTTGCCAGATACACGGGCATCGTCAGTCAACAGACCGACAAACCCTAGCCGCCACGGCAATCGCACGGCGGCAGCCCCAGCAGCGATCGGAAACCGGTTGCTGCTGGGCCGTCGGACTCACTGCATGTGTCACTATCTCGCCAGGCATTCGCGTCGCTCAGCCTGCCGCAATATTCGCCGCAATACCCGGATCGAAATCGAACTCGAGCCGAATCCCGCTGGGCTCGTACACCATCGTGTGACGCTTCGGACCACGCCCAAGATTTTGCGGCGCGAATTCGACCACGACGCCCGGCCACCCGGCAACCCGCGCGAAAATTTCATCGAGTGCCACCGCACTGTGTACGCGCAGCGCGAGGTGATGCAGGCCGACATTCGTCTTGCGGTCAAACTCGACACGCTCCGCCTGCCGCGGGACTTCCCATAGCGTGAGCAGCACGTGCCCGTCAGAGACGAATACGGCCGGATAGTCGGGCCGTGCACCGACTTGCGTCCATCCGAGGCAATCAACGAAAAAGCCGACTGTGATGCTGAGGTTGCGAACCGTCAGGCCAATATGGTCGATGCCGACGGTCAATGGCTGAACCCGCTCCTGCTCGCTCATTCAGATATCTCCTGCCAATATCCTGCCGCGCCCGCTCAATCGAAATCGGTCGATTGTGTCAGCGCACGCCATTTGCCGAGTTCGCGCTCCAGAGTTTTCAGGTGAATGTCCATCACGCGCCGGGCATCGTTACCCAGCAGCAGATGCGTCGGCGGTTCAGGCGCATCCACGATATGCAGGATGGCCCGCGCTGCCTTGGCCGGATCACCCGCCTGACTACCGCTATATTCCTGCCGTCGCTGGCGCACCGGATCGAATATCGCATCGTAGTCCGCGATAGTGCGCCCGGTGCGAATCATCGAGCGCCCTGCCCAGTCGGTACGGAAAGAGCCCGGAGCGACCGCGGTCACGCGGATTCCGAGATCCCTGACTTCCTTCGCCAGGGAATCGCTAATGCCTTCAAGCGCAAATTTACTGCCGCTGTAATAGCTGATACCGGCCATTCCCGCATGACCCGCCATCGACGTGATGTTGATAATGTGACCACTGCGCCGGCTGCGCATGCCCGGCAACACGGCCTTGATCATCGCCACCGCACCGAATACGTTGACTTCGAACTGGCGAATCAGCTCGCTGAGCGGAGATTCTTCGAGCACACCCTCGTGACCGTAGCCGGCATTGTTGATCAGTACGTCTATCGGCCCCCACTCTTTTTCCACCATTCGCACAGTGGGTTTCACCGCATCGAAATTCCGGACGTCCAGAATCACGGCCCTGGTAGCCGCCGGATGCAGCGCTTCGAACGCGGCGCGATCTTCCTCGCGCCGCACGGTACCCACCACACGGTGCCCTGCCCGCACGGCCGCCTCGGAAAAAGCACGGCCGAAACCACTGCTGACGCCTGTAATCAGAAACAATGTGCCGGTGTTCTTCATGATCGGACTCCACGTCGCTCCGTCCATGCGCATGCATGGCAGCCAGGCATAACCTGTTTGCGCTTACTCTATGGCTACCGTGCAATCCGATAAACAGTACGTCTGGTACGAGTGCTTATACATGATGTAAGTATTCCGGCCGCCTGCGATTCGTGCGTAGCTCCCGTGCGGGGGGCCGGCCGAATGCCTCATGGTTCAGAACATCCGCAAGCCGAACAAACCGGCAACACTCTGACGTGCCAGCCATGCTGCGCCCCTGGCGCCGCCGCGAAGGTCACTTCGCCGTCGGCATCGCGAATTCCGCGCCCTTCTCGATGCTTTCCGGCCAGCGCTGCATGATCGACTTCTGCTTCGTATAGAAGCGCACACCTTCCTCGCCATACGCATGTGCATCGCCGAACAGACTGCGCTTCCAGCCACCGAAACCATGCCACGCCATCGGAACCGGAATCGGCACGTTGATGCCGACCATGCCGATCTCGATGCGGCGCCCGAATTCGCGGGCAATATGGCCGTCGCGCGTAAAGCATGACACGCCGTTACCGAGTTCATGTGCGTTGATCAGATCGACGGCTTCCGCGAAATCCTTGACACGTACACATGAGAGAACCGGGCCGAAGATTTCTTCCTTGTAGATACGCATCTCGGGGGTCACGTGATCGAACAGCGTGCCACCCGTGAAGAAGCCGTTTTCATGGCCCGGCACTTTCAGGCCGCGGCCATCGACCACGAGCTGAGCGCCCTCCTTCACGCCGAGCTCGATGTATCCCTCGATGCGCTCCAGCGCCTGGCGCGTCACCACCGGTCCCATTTGCGCATCGTGCTCCATGCCGTTCTTGACGATCAGGCTGCGCACACGCTGGACGACTCGCGCAATGATCCTGTCGGCCACGTCGCCAACCAGCACCGCGACAGAAACGGCCATGCAGCGCTCACCGGCCGACCCGTACGCAGCGCCGATCAGAGCATCGACCGCCTTGTCGAGATCGGCATCCGGCATCACGACCATGTGGTTCTTCGCGCCGCCGAGCGCCTGCACACGCTTGCCGCGCTTCGCACCGGTCTCGTAGATGTAGTTCGCGATCGGCGTGGACCCGACAAAGCTCACGGCCTTGACCGCCGGATGCGCGAGCAGCGCGTCGACGACCGTCTTGTCACCCTGCACCACGTTGAACACGCCGTCCGGCAGACCCGCTTCCTTCAGCAGCCCGGCCATGAACAACGACGCGGACGGATCACGTTCGCTCGGCTTCAGGATGAAGCAGTTGCCGGCTGCGATCGCGATCGGAAACATCCAGCACGGCACCATGCAGGGGAAGTTGAACGGCGTGATGCCCGCCACGACGCCGAGCGGCTGGCGTACGGTCCAATTGTCCATGCCGGTGGAGACCTGCTCGGTGTAGTTGCCCTTGAGCAACTGCGGAATGCCGCAGGCAAATTCGATCACGTCGATACCGCGGGCGACCTCGCCTTGCGCGTCCGAGAACACTTTGCCATGCTCGGCGGTGATGATCGCTGCGAGATCGTCAAGGTGCCGGTTCATCAGTTCGAGAAAGCGCAACAGCACACGCGCACGGCGGATCGGCGGCGTGTTGCTCCAGTTGGGGAATGCGGCCTTCGCACTCGCTACCGCGGCTTCGACATCGGCGGATTCGCCAAGCAGCAACGTACGCGCTTTGGTGCCCGTCGCCGGATTGAAGACAGGCTGCGTGCGCGAAGCGCTGCCACGCACACGTTCTCCCTGAATGAAATGGCCGACATCGGTGCTGTCCTCGAATGCTTTCATCTTCAGTTCTCCTTTACGACGATTGGCGATGAATCGAGTCTAAGAGACAGAAATGCCACGCGAAAGTCACGGAACGCTAAACACAATTGTTCACTTGTGGAAAGAATCCTGATTCAGGCATCGGACGTGCAATTCAACGGCGTCTCGCTCGACAATCATGCGAATCCGGCGACAAGCTCCGCTACCCGCTCGGCCGCGGGCACGATACGCGTGATCTTTCCCACACCCTGCCCTGCGTAGAGCGACAGTTTGCGCGCAAGGCGCGGCTGATCGATTGCACGCGCGCCACCGCCCATGAAGCGCAGCAGGTTCCACTTGTCCCGGTTCGGAATCACACGGTGCGGCGTGCCGTAGGTCCAGCCGTACGAATATCCGGTCCGGTATTCCGTGTCGTCCACCGTGGCTTCGACGATCCTCTGCTTATAGAGCGGATGCGCAATCGATTCCTCTGTCGCAACGAACGCCGTGCCGACGAGCACGCCCGATGCGCCGAGTGCCATCGCCACCCGTACGTCGTCTCGCGTCGTAATGCCGCCCGCCGCCAGCACGTGCCGCCCCTGCGCGATCTCGCGGATAGCGGGCAACAATGCCGTCAAGCCGATCGTGCCGCGGTTCATGTGTCCGCCACTTTCACTGCCTTGCGCCGTGATGATGTCCGCGCCGCATGCTATTGCCTTACGCGCGAGTTCGACCGTGCCCACCTGGACCATGACGACCATGCCGGCCTCTTTGGCGCGAGGAATGATATTGGCGGCACAGGCTTCGGCGTAGAACAGCGACAGGAGCTTCGGCCTCTGTTCGAGAAGAATCTGAAACTGGGCCTCGAATACGGCTGGCCCACCGAATTGCGGAACGAGATTCACGCCGAAGGGCCGGTCCGTCAGTTCCCGGGTTTGCTCAATCCATTTGCGCAGCGCCAGCGGCGGCAGCCTCAACCCACCGAGAATTCCCATGCCGCCGGCATTACACACCGCGCCGACGAGACCTGGCCCCGAAAGCGCGGCCATGCCGGCCAGAAAGACAGGATACCGCACGCCGCACAGGCGCTCGACCGTGTGCTCGCCAAACTGCGGTTCGATCGGGTTCACGGCGTCAAAGCTCCACGTGTTTGCCAAGCATCCGCTTTAGTGCGTCATTCTTCAAAACGAAATGATTTTTGAGCGCGCCAAACATATGCAGCGCCAATCCGAGAAGAAACGCGGTTGCGCCCAATCTGAACAGGAAGACCACGACATGCTGCACCTGCGGGCCAGGCTCGATAAGAGCAGGCATGACATACCCTCCCGGCAACGCAACAACCTCTCCGGCGGCCGACTTCTCGAGCCAGCCGGCGATAGGTAGCAGCACCATCGCCAACGCCAGGGCAACCGCCACAGAACGGCTGACCATCACTTCGACCGGATTCGGCGTGCCGACCGGCAGCGGATGAAAGGACGACAGACGCGCCCACAGTCGATAGATCGAGATCAGAAACAGCACGGTGGCGAGAAGGTTCTGCCACGGCTCCAGGTGCATTCGTTGCGCGTGATCTCCTGTCCGGGAAATAACGATCGCCATTCCGATGATCGAAAATAGCAGGATCGCGACGATCCAGTGCAGTGCGATCGTGACAGAAGAAAAGCGAAGACCATTGTCCCGCAATTGCATGCTCTGTCTCCCGGTTTGTTTCGGCCAATAGGGGGCACGACTTACGACCGATCAGATCGACTCCCCATGAGCGGACGCGCGGCTGCAAACAGACACGATCTGTTTTGATGAATCAGAGAGCCCCACGAGACAGCTCGCCCGCTGTCATGTCGAGTTGCAAATCAGAGTATTCGGTCAGCAGCGTAGCGCCTTTCCCTATTCGTGGCACCAGGGACACCTCGGATCGCCGACATGAATCATCATCATTGTTGACCCGGTCGACAAATAAGATTTGACTGGCTGGCCTCTTCTCCAGCCGCGACGGTCCCGCACCAAACCCAAACCCCGACCAGTTCCCGGCTATCGTTTCGCCTTTATCGTTTCGCCCTGCCTCGGCCTGGCTTGCCCACCGCGCGCCGATTCGTCAGCACCGTGGCCTGCTCCATCAGAAACTCCACAAATACCCGTACGCGCGACGGCAACAAGCGACCATGCGGATACATCAGACTGATGGGGCGCGACCTTCCCGCAAATGCCTGAAGAACTTCAACCAGCGTGCCGTCGGCCAGGTCCTTCTCGGCGACGAAGCGATAGGTCTGGAACAATCCCGCACCGGCTCTCGCCAGCGTGACGCCAGCCAGTACGTCTTCGGAGCACAGGTAGTGGCCTTTCGCGGAAAGCACCTCCCGCTCCTCTCCCCTCTCCATGAATAGCCAGGAAATCCGCCGGCCGCTGCTGGGCAGATCGAACTGGATGCACTCGTGCTGCTCCAGATCCTCCAGCGTCCGTGGCAGCCCCGCCCGCTGCAAGTAGGCGGGACTCGCGACGACCACCAGCCCCGCGTCTTCGAGATGGCGCGAAACCAGCGTCGAGTCGGGCTGCCCACGAAACCGGATCGCAACATCGAAGTTCTCCTCATGGAAGTCGATGTTGCGATTGCCTATGTGGATTTCGAATTTAAGGAGCGGAAACTTCTCCTGCAGCCTGGGCAGCAGCGGCAATAGCCGGTAGTGCCCATAGGTCGTGGGGGCGCTGATGCGGATGGTGCCGGACGGCTGCGCCTGCTCGCCCATGATCTTGCGTTCGGCCTCGACCAGTTGATTGAGAGCGGCACGGCTCTGCTCGAAGTATTCCCTGCCGCCCTCGGTCAGGCGGATGCTGCGCGTGGAGCGCACGAACAGGCGTACGCCGAGGCGCTTTTCCAGACGCGAGATCGAACGGCTCACGGCCGCGGGCGTCACCCCCGCCGCGTTGGCGGCGGCGGTAAAGCTACCTGCTTCGGCCGCGAGGCAAAACAGCTCGATGCTGCCGAGCAGAACGTCGTCGAATTGCCGCTGCATAGTCGTTCCCTTATGTGACTAGACAAATTTGGTCACCCCCATTGTTTGGGCAGCGTTGCAGAAATATAGCCGTTTTGCCGTAGCGACTCCCGAAGAAGAGATCGCTAGCTTCATTAGCGGCGAGGAAAAGGCAGAGGCGGGCTGACAGGAGAAAGCCGTTTCTTCTCGAAGAAGAAAGGCTCAAGCAGGGCACGATCTTCTCGAAGACGGCCAATTGGGCGGGCCACGTGGTTCACGTGACTCACGTAGTTCATGATGGCGGGCAGAGATCCGCACTCGCGACGCGGCGCTCAAACGCACCGCCCGTCACATCGACACCACCCAGTATTTCACCGATGCGGGGAGCGGGAAGCGATCGCGTTCTGACTGATGATTTTCGCAATCTCGTCATTGGCCTGCGCGCCGTACTGCTCGAAAACATCCGTGCTATAGGTCGTGTTATGCGCGGCGGCCAGTTCCTTGCCGGAATCGTCGTGCGTATCGGCATCGACGTCCATCGACAGGCCGATACGCAGCGGATGCGCGTCGAGTTCGCGCGGGTCGAGCTCGATGCGAACCGGCAGACGCTGCACGATCTTGATCCAGTTGCCCGTTGCGTTCTGCGCCGGCAGCGTGGCGAAGGCACTGCCCGTGCCCGCAGAAAAGCCTTCGATCCGCCCGTGATACTTGACGCTCGAACCGTAAACGTCGGCACTCAGCGTGACAGGCTGGCCGATACGCATGCGCCTGAGCTGGACCTCCTTGAAGTTCGCGTCCACCCACACGCCGTCGAGCGGCACTACCGCCATCAACGGCGTGCCCGGCGACACACGCTGGCCGACCTGAACGTGACGCTGCGCCACATAGCCCGTCACCGGCGCCGGCAGCGTATCGCGCGCGTAGGCGAGCCACGCGTCCCGCACTTTCGATGCGGCGGCCTGCACGTCGGGATGCTGTTCGAGCGTCGTGCGATCGGTCAGCGCGCGATTCGCTTCGGCCTGCTGACGCGCCGCGTCGAGCGCGGCCTGCGCGACATTCACGGTATCCCGGGCATGGGCGATGTCCTCGGCGGAAACAGCGCCCGTGTTCGCGACGGCCATGCGCCGACGCAGATCGTCGTTGGCACGCACAAGGTCGGATTCGCGTTGCGCCACGTTCGCCGCATAGAAGTCGTTGTTCACGTACAGGCCGCTCACGCGGCGCACGGTCTGACCAAGCGCCGCTTCCGCATTCCCGAGCGCGATCCTGGCATCGGCTGGGTCCAGCGTGACCACCGGATCGCCCGCCTTCACGATCTGCGTGTCGTCGGCATTGACGGCGATGACCGTGCCCGAGACCTGCGGCGTCAATTGCACGAGATTGCCGCTGACATAGGCGTCGTCGGTGGATTCGTGATAGCGGCCATCCGTGTAGTAGTACGCAGCATAGGCGGCTCCCGCTATCACGACTGCCGCCGCGAGCAGGACAAGCAGTTTGCGGCGGCTCGGCGGCGTGGCGTTCCCGCTGTTGCGGGCGGCGGGCGCTTGCGCGCCGCCGGTGTCATCGCCGCCGTGATCGGCGGACTCGCTCCTGGGCGTGACGGTTTCGCTCATTTCTTTTCTCCCTACGGATTTCCGTACGTGTCGTTCAATGCCTGGCGATGGCGGCCTCGGTCGGCCCGGCGGTCATATCCTCGCTGCGCACGGCGTCGGCGGATGTGTCGATATATCCGCCCCCCAATGCCGCGGCCAGTTCGATCTGCCGGTCGCGGCGGCTCATCTTCAGATCGGCGACGGACTGTTCGGCATTCAGTGCCGTAACGTCGGCATTGAGCACGGTCAACTGGTTGGTAAGACCGACCTTGTACTGGGTAATCGCGAGCTTGTCGGCGTCCTCGGCAGATTGCCGCGTGGCCTCGGCCTCGACCAGTTGCGCGTCGCTCGAACGGATTTGCGCAAGCTGCGTGGCGACGTCCGAAAGCGCATGAATCAGCGTCTGGTTATAGGCTGCCACCGCGTAGTCGAACTCGGCGTAACGGCCTCGCAACTTCGCGCGCAGTGCTCCCGCGTCGAAGATCGGCAGATGGATCGCCGGCCCCACCGAAATCGTCCGGCTCTGGGCATTGAGAAATTCGCCGAAGCCGAACGCGTCGAAGCCGATCGCCGCGCTCAGATTGATGTCCGGATAGAACTCGGCCTTCGTCTCTTTCACCTCGTGCGTGATCGCATCGACGCGCCAGCGTGCCGCGACGATGTCCGGGCGCCGGCTCAACAGATCGGCGGGCAGGTTGTCCGGCAGGCGCACTGCGTCGCCGGCGTCGAGAGCCGGCCGCGCAATTGCCTGCCCGCGGTCCGGCCCTCGGCCCATCAGCGCGGCCAGTTGATAACGTGTCGTCAGAATGTTGCCGTCGAGCACGGCGAGACTGCCGCGGCTCGAAGTCAGATTCGCCTGCGCGGTCTTGCGCTCCACTTCCGTATCGAGGCCCGTCGCAATACGGGCTGCCGTGATGCGGTCGATCTGCTCACGATGCTCGACTTCCCTTTGCGCGATATCGCGCAATGCATAGAGGCGAGCGAGATCGTTGTAGGTACGTGCGATCGCGGTGCTCAGCGTGAGCTTGACCATTTCGTCGTCGGCCTCGCTTGCTCGCTGTTGCGACACGGCGGCTTTGAATGCCTCGCGGTTCTTACCCCATAGATCGAGGTCGTACGAAGCGCTCAGCAAACCCTTGTTTTCGGTTTGCCATCCGCCTCGATACGGCAGCGGAATCACCGTGCTGCCGCTGAATTCCTGACGGGTCAGCGAGTAGTCCGCGTCGACGCGCGGCAACGTGCCCGCCTTCGCGCTCTGGCTATAAGCCTGCGCCTCGACGACCCGCGCGCGGGCCTCGTCGATCGACGGGTTGCCTTGCAGTGCTTCGGCAATCAGCGCTTTCAACTGGGCATCGCCGAACTGGTCTGCCCAATCGGCAGCCGGCCAGCGACCCTGTTCGGCCGGCAGACTGCTCGCCGTCTCGAACTGTTCCGGCCGGGCAATCTGCTTGTCGCTATGGATGCCCGCATAGTTGACACACGCCGACAGCATCGCCGCTAAAAGTACCGATACGCCCAGCTTCGACACCCTTGTGCCGATAGCGACGTGCCGGATTGAGAAATGGCTCATGTCACGCTCCTCGGGGTTCAGTGACCACCGGCAGCGGCGGCACCCGCCCCCGCGCCTCTCGCCGGTTTCGTTACCCAGATCAACGGGATGATGAGGATAAAGATCACGGCCGAGATCCAGAAGATGTCGTTCAGGCCAAGCATCGTGGCTTGCGCGTTGAGCGAAGCTTCGTAAAAGGCCAGCGCTTTGGGCGTGCTGGCATTAAGCGTCGTCTCCAGATGAGCGATGGCTTCGCCGAAGATCGGGTTGTCCACGCTCGTTTGCTCCGTGAGCCGCGCATGATGGAGAATCGTCCGGTCGTTCCAGCCGTTGCTCAGCAGCGAGGTGCCCACCGCGCCGGCGAAAATGCGCACGAAATTGGACAGGCCCGCCGCCGCCGGAATCTTCTCGGCCGGCAGCCCCGACAGGATGATGGCCGTGAGCGGCGTGAAGAACAGCGCGGTCGGGATGCCCTGCAGCAGCGTCGGCAGCACCAGCGTGTAGGGGTCGACGCCGGTCGTATAGCGCGAACGCATGAAGAACACGCCCGCGAATCCGATGAAGGCCATCGTTGCAAGCACCCGCATGTCGGAGCGCGGCATGATCTTGCCCAGTACGGGCGCCATGATCACGGCGAAGATGCCCAGCGGAGCCGTTACGAGTCCCGCGTCCACGGCGCGATAGCCGAGCGACCCCTGAATCCATTGCGGCAGGATTACCAGATTCGAGAAGAAGATCGCATAGGCCACCGAAATGGCGATGGTCCCACCGAGGAAATTGCGTTCGGCAAAGAGCCGCAAATCGACGATCGGCTTCTCCTCGGTAAGCTCCCAGATGATGAAGAACAGAAAGCTGACCAACGCGACGATCGAGAGAATCCAGATCACCGGCGAGTTGAACCAGTCGAGATCCTTACCCTTGTCGAGCATGATCTGCAGCGACGCGACCCACGCGATCAGCGAGATGAGCCCGACTTTGTCGATCGGCAGCTTGCGCGTCGGTGTCTCGCGATCCTTATAGATCGACCAGATCACTGCGGCGGCGAAAAGACCCACCGGGACGTTGATATAGAAAATCCACGACCAGCTATAGCTGTCGGTGATCCAGCCACCAAGAGCCGGTCCCGCGATCGGTCCGACCGTGGCGGTCATAGCCCACAACGATAAGGCACTCGAACTCTTTTCCTTCGGAAACGACGCCAGCAGCAACGCCTGCGACAACGGCACCAGGGGCCCCGCCACCGCGCCCTGCACCACCCGTGCAACCAGCAGCGTCAACAGGTTCGGCGCCAGCCCGCACGCCGCCGACGCCAGTACGAACAGCAGGATGGCCCCGACGAACAGCTTGACCTGACCGATGCGTTGCGTGAGCCAGCCGGTCAGCGGAATCGACACGGCATTGGCCGCCGCAAACAGTGTGATGACCCATGTTCCCTCGTCGACCGACACGCCGAGGTTGCCTGACAGCGTAGGAATCGCGACATTCGCGATCGACGAATCGAGTACGTTCATGAACGTGGCGAGCGCCACGGCGAATGTACCGAGTGCGAACCTTGCGCCGGTCAGGCGCACCGGCGCGCCCGGGGCGGTCGGGGAATTCATGCTGTGTTCTCCAGTCGTGATTCGAAGCACCTGTCCGTCGACGCGAATCGCCGTTTCCCGATTAACACGACAATCACTACGCATTCCTCAGTGAATGGCGGAGAGCCGCATCGCATTCACGGTTCCTGCATTGAGATCATCCGCTCGCTGACTGTCTTGCAAAGGGAATGGACATTGACCCCTTTCCTGAAACGGATCACTGCATCAGCGCTTATCGATCCGCTCCGGACAGAACGTAGATTACTTGAAATACACCGGTCGAATTATTGACGGCAAGTATCAATACTTGTTCATCTCAGGCTGATTCCAGTGCGTGCCGATCGTGTGTAACCTGTGCTCGCAAAGCCAGCCTGATCTTGCTGCCCGAAATACGTGAGGACTCGCTCGCACCTGCAATGCGCGAGCCGGTCCACGCAGTCGCTTCGAAGTCGGCACCGTTCGCGACCCGGGCCGCACAACCGTTGGACAACCTTGACACCAGGAGCTTGCGATGCCGCTCGATACCGTGCTCTATACCGCCCATGCCACTGCCACGGGAGGCCGCGACGGACGCGCGGTGGTTCCCGAAGGCGGCTTGAACCTCAAACTGAGCATGCCGAAAGAACTCGGCGGCAAGGGGGGAGAAGGAACGAATCCGGAACAGCTGTTCGCCGCGGGCTACAGCGCGTGCTTTATCGGCGCGATACGATTCGTGGGTCAACGCGACAGGATTGCCATTCCCGCCGACGTCTCGATCAGCGCCAGCGTCGGCGTGGGTCTGATTCCGAACGGCTTCGGCATCGAGGTCGAGCTGAAGGTGTCGTTGCCTGGCATGGCGCGAGAACAGGCGCGTCGGCTGATCGAGAAAGCGCACGCCGTTTGCCCGTATTCGAACGCCACCCGCAACAACATCGATGTGACACTCACGCTCGTCGACGCGCCGGTCTTGCGGGAACAGGCTGGCTACCCGCAAATGCGGGAGCCAGCATTTTTCATGGGCCGAAGCATGAATCGCGGCAGAAGTTGCCACATGAGTCGCCACATAAGCCACCGCGCGCCGCCGCGATGCCCGCCTCGCTCACTAGCCGCCAAACCGTTGCAGTTGCGCGATGGTTTCCTTCATCTCGCGCTCCAGTTGCGCGAACAGTTCGGCGGCCGGCAGCGAGCGCGCCAGCGCGGCCGCCTGCCCGGCCCATTGCGCGCCAAAGCCGAATTCGCCCTGCGCCTTTGCGGCGGCGTGCAACGCCTTACCGGCATCATAGGCGATCGGGTAATCGGGAGCACGCGGCGCGCCCGGGTCACTGCCCAGTTCCGTGAAGCGATTCACCATGCTTCTCGCAACACGTCCGGAAATCGCCCTGGTCAAGGTCGTGCGGCGTGCGGCATCGCTGAGCAGCGTACGCCGATAGCCGTCGTCGATCGAGGTTTCGGGGCAGGCCACGAAGGCCGTACCGAGCAGGGCCGCCTGCGCGCCCAGCGCAAGCACGGCGGCAATCCCCGCTCCATCGATAATGCCGCCCGAAGCGATGACCGGCAGCGGAACGTTCCTGACCAGAAGCCGGGTCAGCGCGACCGTGCCCAGTTGATCGTCCAAGGCGTCGGGATCGAAGACGCCCCGATGCCCGCCCGCCTCGATACCTTGCGCGACGATCGCATCGACACCCGATGCGGCGACCTGTGCGCCTTCGTTCAGATTCGTTGCCGCGCCGAGCAGCCTGATGCCCGCCCCCTTCAATTCGCCGATGACGTCCGAAGACGGCAAGCCAAAGTGGAAACTGACCACGGCCGGTTTCTCTTCGAGAAAGACCTCAAGCATTGCGGCGTCTTCGACAAAGCTCGTGTAAATCTCCGCGAGCGATGCGGGTGCCGTCGCGCCGTACTTCTCGAACTGCGGCGCAAGCCAGTTCAGCCATACGCGCTCGCGCTCGGGGTCGGCCTGTGCCGGCTGATGGCAGAATACGTTGACGTTGAACGGTTTGTCGGTCAGCTCACGCGTCTGCCTGATCGCCTTGCGCGCGCCCTCGGCATTCATCGCACCGACGCCCAGCGAGCCGAGCCCGCCCGCGTTCGACACGGCCGCGGCGAGCGCGGGCGTGCTTACGCCGGCCATCGGCGCCTGCACGATCGGCTTGCTGATTCCCAGCAAAGGCAGTAATGCCCGATTTAATACCCGATTGTCAGTATCGCTGCTCATTTGTCTTCCTGTTCAAAACGATTGCGTACGGATGAAGCATCGCGCCGGAGCCTGATCACCATGTTCATTTTCGCGCAGGCAGCCGTCAACCCGATCGCGAGAACAATACTCTTTACATCATGGAAACTATATCGTTGCAACGTCGAATGAGCGAATGCAGCGCAGCACGCCGTCATGCCGCGGCCAGTATCGGCTGCTCGCGCGGATTGGGTCGTGCGATCGGCGCAATCGGCGCAACCAGCCCTTCGCTGCTCACGGCGCTTTCCACACGGAAAAACTCGATGCAGAAGTTCACGAAGGTCCGCAGGCGCGCGGAAAGCATGTCGCGATGCGCGTAAAACAGGCAGATGTCCACTTCGCTATCCAGCACCGAACAGTGCGGCAGGACCGGCACGAGGCATCCCGACTTGAGGTCGTCCTGAACCATCATCTCGGGCAGCACGGCGATTCCCGCGCCGGCAAGCGCGGCTGCGCGCAGATACTGCTCGTCGCCGGTCATCGAAGAGCTCGCCGGGATCTTGATGCGCTTGCCGTCTTCGAGCAACCGGATCGCGTGGCCGCCGAGTCGGGACGACGCCACGTTGAGCAGCAGAAAGCGTTTCTCGAGGCCGCACGCGCGCTCGGGTGCGCCGTATTTGTCGAGATACCCGGGCGAGGCCACGAGCATCCCCGGAGAAATCGACAGGGTTCTCCGGATAACGGTCGGCTGCTCGATAAGGTGCGACGGGAAGATAGCCATGTCGATACGACCGGCGGAGAGATTGACCGCGCTATTTTGCACGGCAACGGTCAGACTCACGTTAGGCGACATATCGCGGTAGCTCGTTACGAGCCGCGACAGCGTCGAACTCGCGAGCCCCGGATGCACGACGAGGTTCAGCCTGCCAGAATCCGCTTCCCGCGCGTTCGTGATACGCCGATTGGCCTCATCCATTTCCTCCAGCATGCGGCAGCACGTTTCGTAGTAAGGCCGCGCCTCCTCCGTGAGGATCACCGAGCGCGTCGTACGATGGAAAAGTCGTAGATGTACGTCCCTTTCAAGCCTCAGGATGATCCTCGACACGGCCCCGGTCGTCACACCGAGCGACTGAGCCGCCTTGCTGAAGCTTTGTTTTTCCGCGACCAGAACGAACGCTCTGAATTTGTTGAACTGATCCATCACCGTCCTCCTATCTCGAGGCTTGCTTCGCTCGCACTACGCTCAGGCGTTCAGCGTGCCCGCATGCCGTCCGCCGCGTTTCGGCTCGATGCCTGAGCATCCCTCCGGCCTTCGCCAACTGGTTGCCGTTCGTTGTCAGCATGGTAGGCGGCTTGCCGTCCACGCGGTATGACACCTTAGCCTGATGCGGGGGGATACTTTCGGATACCGTAAGGCCGCCTCAAGGCACATCGAGAATGGTCGCCAGCAGATTGGACAAGGCGCCTGGATCAACGGGCTTGCTGTAGACAGCGACGACCCCTGCGCTATTGAGCATCGCCTCGACGCTGCAGGTCGGGAACGCCGTAATGAAAATGGTGGGGATGACATAACCGAGGGCAATGAGCCGCTCGTGCAACTCCGTTCCGCTCAGGCCCGGCATCCTGACGTCCGTAATCAGGCAGGCGATCTCGCCGAGCCGGTTCGACTGGAGCAGTTCGATTGCCGAAGCGAACTCGTGCACGCTGCGCCCTCTTGCGCGCAGAAAGCTCCGCAGCGCTTTTCTGACGTCCCTGTCGTCGTCCACGATGGCAATAGTCGGATTCGTTTGCGTGCCCATGCGATCGCTGCCTGCAAAGTAGGTGGCCCGGTCTGACTTCTTAGACTCGCCGGCGCAATTCAAAACCTAACTCGCACCGCGACGAATGGAAAGGCTACGAAAGTATCCCCCGGTGTGCGTCAGGTATGCGTCCAGGTTCGGCATGTGGCGCGCCGATGAACTCGAACCGGCAAGCCCTGCCGCCCAAGCTCCCTATTTGCACGCATCGTTCCGGCACGCGCGAATGGGGAGCGTATTACAATGCGTTCACAATGCATTCGCAGCTTGCTCGGCGACCGTCACCGATCATGTCGCTCCGCCCTATTTTCATAAGGACAGCCGCGGCGCTTCGTGCCGACCCGTTCGCCGGGTCATGCCGACGTGTCAGCCGCGGTCGATGTCGCTCAGAGCCTGACGTCTTCGAAGAGGCATGTTCAACATGTATTCGCACGAATCCGCCACTGCCATATCAAGCGCGCCGGACCCGATCGTCTACGTGATCGACGACGACGAATCCATCCGCCGTGCGCTCAGCAATCTGTTCCGATCGGTCGGGCTTTCCGCCAGGACATTCGCTACGTGTCGGGACTTTCTCGCGTGCTCGCCCCCGAGTGTGCCGAGCTGCATGATTCTCGATGTCAGGCTGCGCGGAGAAAACGGCCTGGAGTTCCAGGCCGCGATGAACGACAGAGGGATGCACATGCCCGTCGTGGTCATCACCGCTCACGGCGATATCGAAATGACCGTGAGGGCGATGAAGGCTGGCGCAACGGACTTCCTCTCCAAGCCGTACCGCGATCAGGACCTGCTCGATGCCGTGTCGCACGCGCTCGCGAAGGATCGGGACAGGATCTCGGCCGAGCAGGCACTCGGTCCGCTGCGCGCAGCTTATGACAGTCTTACGCCGCGCGAACGTGAAGTGGTGGAGCTCGTTCTCACGGGTTTGCTGAACAAGCAGATCGCGTCGATAATCCGCGTCAGCGAAGTCACCGTCAAAAAGCATCGGCGCCAGGCGATGCAGAAGTTGTCCGCGCGTTCGGCGGTGGACCTGGTCTGCAAGGTCCGCTTGCTGGGCATCGAGCCGCGGGGATCGGCGATCGGGCCGTAGCATGCCGGCCGTCGAGCGCCCCGCCTTATCTTGTCGCGTTGCACGAATCAGCCCGAGCCCGCCCGCCAGGCTGAGCCGGCAGGTCTACGGTGGATGACAGCCAAGTGAGTTCCGCATCGGATGGGTCGCGCATCGCCTGGGAAGATGGCGGGCGGGTATTCAGCCGCGAATGGCACATGGACGACGACGGTGCGTGCCGACCCGTGCTCGTCGTGCGGCCCGCTGCCGGGTCGCCGGCACCCGGCTTGCAGGATCGCTTCGCGCATGAATACGCACTCCGGGATGTGCTCGATCCGGCTGCCGCAGCGCGCCCGTTGCGGCTCGTACAGGAACGCGGCCAGCCTTGCCTGATCCTCGAGGATGGTGGCCACGAGCCGCTGGAATGCGCGAGTCTGCCGTTGCCCCTGGCGGATTTCCTGCGCACGGCGATCGGCATTGCCGCCGCGCTGGCGAAACTGCACGCGAGCGGGCTGATTCACAAAGACATCAAGCCGGCTCATATCCTGGTCGATCCCACGAGCGGCGCAACGAAGTTCACCGGGCTCGGCATTGCCGCGTGGCTGCCGCGACAGAAGCTGCCGCTGGAGCCACCCGAGTTCGTCACCGGCACACTCGCCTACCTGGCGCCCGAGCAGACCGGGCGAATGAACCGTCCCGTCGATGCACGCAGCGATCTTTACGCCGTCGGCGTCACGCTTTATCTGCTCGCCACGGGCGCACTGCCGTTCGTGGCATCCGATGCGATGGAATGGATTCACCGCCATATCGCACGCCAACCCGTAGCGCCCAGCGAACGGGCGCCGCACGTTCCCGAGCCGGTCTCGCGCATCGTCATGAAGCTGCTCGCCAAGACGCCCGAAGAGCGCTACCAGACGGCGAACGGCGTTGAACGCGACCTGCGCCGCTGTCTACATCAATGGGAAACGCAAGGCTGCATCGACGATTTCCCGCCCGGCCAACAGGACGTGCCCGACCGCCTGGCGATCCCCGACAAGCTGTATGGAAGAGCACGCGAGATCGAGGCGCTCGTCGGCGCATTCGAGCAGGGTGCCAGAGCCGGTAAGCCGGCGCTGGTGCTCGTGATAGGCCACGCGGGCGTCGGCAAATCGTCGGTCGTCAACGAGTTGAGCAAGACGCTGGTTCCGCAGCGCGCGCTTTTCGCCACGGGAAAATTCGATCAATACAAGCGCGACATACCGTATGCGACGCTCGCGCAGGCGTTCCAGAAGCTCGTACGGCCGCTGCTGAGCCAGCGCGAAGCCGAACTGGGCGACTGGCGCAACGCGATGCTGCAAGCACTAGGACCGGACGCGCGCCTGATGGTCGACCTGGTACCGGAACTCGCGCTCGTCATCGGCGAACCGCCAGCCGTGCCCGAACTGCCGCCGCGGCAGGCGCAGGGCCGCTTCCAGAGCGTGTTCGAGCGCTTTATCGGCGTATTCGCGCGGCCCGAGCATCCTCTCGTGCTCTTTCTCGACGATCTGCAATGGCTCGACGCGGCGACACTCGATGTGCTCGAACATCTGCTGCTCCGCTCGAACCTTCGGCATCTTCTGCTGGTCGGCGCCTACCGGGACAATGAAGTCGATGCCGGCCATCCGCTCGCGCACAAGCTCGAAGCAATGAAAAACGCCGGCGCCGCGCTCGACGAGATCAGGCTCGCGCCGCTCACCCGCGGCCATCTTGCCCGGCTGCTGGCCGATACCATGCGTTGCGAGCCCGCTCACGCCGCGCCTCTGGCGCAGCTCGTGCACACGAAAACGGGCGGCAATCCGTTTTTCGTCAGCCAGTTTTTATACGCGCTGTCAGAGGAGAAACTGCTCAGCTTCGATCATCGCGCCGCGCGCTGGTCATGGGACATCGAGCGCATCTGCGCCACGGGCTACACCGACAACGTGGCGGACCTGATGACCGGCAAGCTCGCCCGCCTGCCGGCGCGGACCCGGCACGCGCTGCGGCAGTTGGCCTGTGTCGGCAATCGCTGCCACGTTTCGATGCTGACCGTCGTGCTCGGCCGTGCCGAAAACAAGCTTCACAGCCTGCTATGGCCGGCGGTATGCCGTGAACTGATCGAGCTGCGCGCGGGCGTCTACCGGTTCACGCACGACCGCATCCAGGAAGCCGCTTATTCGCTGATTCCCGCCGCATTGCGCGCCCGAACGCATCTGCGGATAGGACGGCGCCTCGCGGCGCATACGACCGCTGGACAGCAGGCCGAGGTGATTTTCGACATCGTTGGCCAGTTCAACCGCGGCGCCGTGCTAATCGACTCGCAAGAAGAGCGCACGCAGCTTGCCGCGCTCAATCTGGCCGCGGGCCAGCGCGCGCGAGCGTCGACAGCTTATGCATCCGCCCTCGCCTATCTGAGCGCCGGCGCGTCGCTGCTCACCGACACAGGCTGGGAGCCACGGTGCCCGCTGCGCTTCCCGCTCGAACTCCAGCGCGCCGAGTGCGAGTTCCTCACCGGCGCCACGGCGCATGCGCAAGCGCGCCTCGACGCGCTCGCCACACACGCGGCCACGAACGTCGAACGCGCAGCCGTAACGCGCCTGAGCATCGACCTGCATCATGCGCTGGGAGACCAGGATGAACGCGCCATCGCCGTCGGGCTCGACTATCTGCGCGGACTCGGCATCGACTGGCCGCGCTACCCGTCGGACGAGGCCGCGCAACGCGAATATGAACGGGTCCGGTCGTGTATCGGCGCACGCACGAACGAGGCACTCGTCGCGCTGCCACTGATGCGTGATCCCGACGCGCTCGCGACGCTCGACGTTCTGATCGGACTCGGTCCGCCGGCCTTCCAGTCGCCCCGCTCGCTGAACCTGTTCGTGCTGATTGCCTGCCGTGCGATCGCACTGAGTCTCGAGTCCGGCCACGGCGACGCCTCGTGCTACGCGTACGTGCTGCTCGGCATCGCCGCGGGCGCGCGCTTCGGCGATTACCGGACCGCCTTGCGCTTCGGCACGATCGGCTGCGACCTTGTCGAACAGCGCGGCCTGCAACGCTTCGAGGTAGGCACCCGCGTGCTCTGCGCAAACAACCTTATGCCGTGGACGCAGCACGTCACAACGGGCCGCGAGCTGGCGCGCCTCGGGGCCGAGGCGGCGAACCGGAACTACGACGCTCTTTACGGCGCTCACTCGCACCATCTGCTGATTACCAACCTGCTCGCCGCGGGCGATCCACTCACCGACGTGCGACACGAAGCGGAGCGTGGTCTCGCGCGGGTGCAAAAAACGCAGTATGGCCTCGTGGTCGACATCATCGCCACCCAGCTTCAGCTGGTGCGCACGCTACTCGGCGTAACGCCGAAGTTCGGTGTGCTCGACGACGGGCAATTCGACGAACGCGATCTCGAACGCCAATGGTCGAAGCATTCGGGGTGGGCAACGCCCGAATGCTTCTACTGGATTCGCAAGATGCAGGCACGTTTCTTCGGCCGCGATCATCAAGGCGCCCTCGAAGCATCCCGGCAGGCGCAACGGCTGCTCTGGGGTTTGCCGCTCAGCTTCGAGCTCGCCGAATATCATCTTTACGCGGCACTGTCCCGGGCCGCCGCCTGCGATTGCGCCACGGCCGACGAGCGGCGGCAACACGTATTGGCTCTTTCCGGACACCACAGTCAACTCGCGAAATGGTCGGAGCACTGTCCGCAGAATTTCGCGAGCCGCATGGCGCTCGTCGGCGCGGAAATCGCCCGCCTGGATGGGCACGAACACGATGCCGAACGGCTCTACGATCAGGCGATCCGCACGGCGCGCGAGAACGGCTTCGTGCATCTCGAAGCGCTCGCCTGCGAACTGGCCGCGAGCTTTTATGCGACGTGCGGTCTCGAAGCGTTTGCACTGGTGTTCATACGCCACGCACGCGATGGCTATCTGCGCTGGGGCGCCGACGGCAAGGTGCGCCAGCTCGAACAGATATATCCGCAGTTGAGAAGCAATGAAGCGGCGCCCGCCGCACCGAGAACGATCGAGACGGCCATCGAGCAGCTCGATCTCGCCACCGTGACCGGCATATCCCAGGCCGTGTCGGGCGAGTTCGAACTGGCGAAGCTGCTCGACAAACTGATGCGCATGGCGCTCGAACACGCCGGCGCCGAGCGCTGCCTGCTCACGCTCGCGCGCGACGGCGAACAACGCGTCGCGGCACTCGCGATCACCGCCGGCGATACCGTCGACGTACGGCTGTGCGACGAGCCGGCCAGCGCGGCCATGCTGCCGGAAAGCGTGCTCCAGTACGTGCTGCGCACGCGCGAGAGCGTGATCCTCGACGACGCCCTCGGCGAGCCGCCGTTTGCGGCCGATCCCTATGTGGCCGGACAACGGGTCCGCTCCGTGCTGTGTCTGCCGCTCATCAACCAGACCAAGCTGACGGGCGCGCTGTACCTGGAGAACAATCTGGCCGCACGCGTGTTCGTGCCGGGACGCATCGCGATCTTGAAGCTGCTGGCCTCGCAGGCCGCGATCACGCTGGAAAACGCGCGTCTGTACCAGGTGCTGGCGGAACGCGAAGCGCGCATCCGGCGTCTCGTCGACGCCAATATCGTCGGCATCCTGATCTGGGACACCGAAGGGCATATTCTCGAAACCAACGACGCGTTCCTGCGCATCGTCGGATACGACCGCGACGACCTCGTCTCCGGACGCGTGCGGTGGCCGGAACTGACCTCGTCCGAATGGTTCGAGATCGAGCAGCAGAGAACCCAGGAACTCACCCTGACCGGCGCGTTGCAGCCCTTCGAGAAAGAGCTGTCGTGCCGGGGCGGCAGCCGCGCGTCGGTGCTGATCGGTGTCGCGGCGTTCGAATCGAACTGCAACGAACGCGTCGGTTTCGTGCTCGACCTGACCGAGCACAAACGCGCGGAAGCCCAGGCACGCGAGCACGAGCGGCGCTATCTGGAAGCCCATGTGGAACTCGCGCACGCGAACCGCGCCGCGACGATGGGGCAACTCACGGCCTCGATCGCCCACGACGTCCAGCAGCCGATTACCGCAGCGCTGACCGAGGCGGCCGCGGCGCTGAACTGGCTCGACGCGCGGCCGCCCAACCTAGACGAGATCAGGGAATCGCTCGATGGCATCGTCAGCGCGGGAATGCGAGCCGGCGCCATCGTCGAGCGGATTCGCGCGCTCATCAGAAAAGCGCCGCTACGCAAGGGCTGCGTGAATATCAACGAGACGATTCGCGAGATGATCGACCTGACACGCGGCGAGGCGGCCAAAAGCGGCGTGGCGGTTTCGGCGACGCTGGCCGACGGCCTGCCGCCCGTCCACGGCGACCGCGTGCAGTTGCAGCAGGTCATGCTCAATCTGATCGTTAACGCCATCGAAGCAATGAGTGCGGCGAACTGGACGCCGCGCGAGCTGGGCATCAGCACGGCCCGGCTCTGGTCGAATCGCGTGCTGGTGACGGTACGGGATTCGGGGCCGGGCATCGCCGCCGTGGAGATCGAACACGTCTTCGATGCGTTCTACACGACGAAGGCGCAGGGTCTCGGCATGGGGCTGTCGATCTGCCGATCGATCGTCGAGGCGCACGAGGGCGTGCTTTCGGTCAGCACGGGTACGCCCCATGGCGCCGTGTTCAGATTCGTGCTGCCGAGCGTCGAGCCGTAAAGCGCGCCACCGCGTAACACAAGGCTTCAACGCCTCGCGCCGAAGCCGCGCATGACTGGCCGGCCATGGCCGGGGCCCGGCCTCTTCCGAAGCCGGTTTTACAACTCGGTCGCCGCCTCGCTTTCCGCCATGTCCGGCCAGGACAGCAGGCTCTCTTCGTCGATTGCCCTGCGGCAGCGTCCCGGCGCAATACCGGTCGTGCGCTTGAACGCATGGCTGAACGCGCTTTCCGACGTATAGCCGATCGCCTCGGCGGCCTGCGCGACCGATGCGCCGGCACGCAGCGCCCGCTCGGCCAGATGCATGCGCCAATGGGTCAGATAGGCGAGAGGCGGCACGCCCATTGCCTCGCGAAAGTGCACAGCGAACGAGGTGCGCGACATGCCGGCCTGCTGCGCAAGCTCGTCGAGACGCCATGCCCGCCCGGGATCGGCGTGCATGCAGGCGATGGCGGGAGCGAGGCGCCGGTCGCCCAGCGCTCGCAGCCAGCCGCCGTCGCTGTCCGGCGACTGCATGACATACGCCCTGAGCGTCTGCACGAAAAGAAGCTGTGCCAGCTCCGTCAGCACGCCAGACCAGCCGGGACGCGCTGGCGGCGTCATTTCGAGCACCATCTGTTCGAGCAGCCACGCGAGGCTTGCCGCCTCGCGCCGGGCGCCGCTCACATGAATGACGGGCGGCAGGCCGCCGCGCAGCAGTCGCTGGTGCCGCGCGTCGATCCGCACCATGCCGCCCAGCATCATGAAATCCGCACCGTGCCCGATCCGGTAGTCGCCGTTGTCGTCCCGCGCGAGCGGCGTCGCGCGCGCATGCTCTACGAGGCGAGGTTCGCTCGCCAGAATCAGCGAAGCGGAACCGTTCGTCACCAGCACGTCGCCGCGCTCGAACCGCGCAGGGGCGGCCATTCCCTCCATGAAGAACCAGCAGGCGCCGCCGGCGGCGGCGCACAGCTTCACGGCGTCGAGCTGGTCAAAACGGCGCACCCAGCTTCCGCCCGCGACGAACCGCCCGGCAAGCGTGCAGCGCGCCCGCACGAGATCGAGCAGGTCCGAAAGAAGATCCATTGCCATATTCGAACTCCCTCACATAAAACACGCGCTTTCAAGCATTCCGCGTACGAACGGCGCAGGCTAAAGTGGGCCCGTCAAACAAACGGAGTCACGCCATGTCCACTACCTTGCAGGCGCCCATCGGCTCCGGGTTCGGCCCCGCTTCCACCGCCGCCGACGTGATGGTGGGCGTCGATCTGAGCGGCAGGCACGTGGTCGTCACGGGCGGCTATTCCGGCATCGGCATCGAAACGGTCCGCGCGCTGCGCCCGGCCGGCGCAACGATCCATGTGCCGGCTCGCGACATGAGCAAAGCCCGCGCGGCACTGCGCGACATGCCGGGCGTGATTCTGGAACAGATGGACCTGCTGGACCCGGCGTCGATCGACAGGTTTGCCGAACGCGTGCTCGCGACAACTGACACGCTGCACCTCCTCGTCAACAACGCCGGGATCATGGCACCGCCGCTCCTGCGCGATGCACGCGGCTACGAATCTCAATTCGCGGCCAACCATCTTGGTCATTTTCAGCTGACCTGCCGGCTGTGGCCGGCCTTGCGCCGCGCGCAAGGCGCCCGCGTAATTGCGCTGAGTTCCTACGGCCACCGGCGCGCGGGCATCGACTTTCGCGATCCTAACTTCATCGCGCGCACCTACGACCCGTGGGTTGCCTACGGGCAATCCAAGACCGCCAATGCGCTGTTCGCCGTCGCACTCGACTCGATCGGACAACGCGAGAACGTGCGAGCGTTCTCCGTGCATCCCGGCGGTATCGCGACGCCGCTCATCCGCCACATGCCGCAGGCGCTGATCGATGCGAGCGAAATCATCGACAAGGCAGGCAAGCCGATCATCGATCCGCAGAACAACAAGAAAACGCCGGAACAAGGTGCCGCCACCACGCTATGGTGCGCGACGAGCGCGCGGCTCGCAGGCATGGGGGGCGTTTACTGCGCCGACTGCGAGATCGCGCCCGCCCTGCCCGCCGACGATTCGGCTGAACTGCGTGGCGTACGGCCGCGCGCGATGGACCCGGTCGCGGCCGGGCGGCTCTGGCAACTCAGCGAGCACTTGACCGGCGTGCATATCGACTGAGCGGACTGGCAAACGGCAGGTCGCGCGCCCCTACTCGTCGATGTGCGTATACAGCTTGTTGACGATCAGCCAGCGCCCGTCCACCTTCAGCAGCGACAGGAAATCGTAGTAGTTGTTTCCCGACATCTTCACGCGCACCTTGGCCGACGCCATATTGCCGACGACCTCGACGCCGAGCACGGACATCCCGTAGGGTTCGTTCAGCGAAGCCGGACTCTGTCGCGATCTCACGCCTTGCAGGTATACATCGAGCGTCTTCTGCACGATCTCCCCGCGAACTTCGGCAAAGAGCAACGAGGCCGGATGAAAGGTGGACTGCAAAGCCGCTACGTCGCCGCTGTAAATCGCGTCCAGATACACCTGAAGTTTCCTCAGGATATCGAAGTGCGAATTATCGACGGCTCGTGCATTCGGGTGGGCTTGCATTTCGCTGCTCCTGAAAACGTCACGCTTGCTGCCGGTGACCGCGCCGGCGCACGCGGTTACTGATTGCGGCCGCGCAGCAGCGCGGTCGTAATCCCGGCGATATGACGGCCCTGAAAGCGTGCCCCGTCCAGTTCGTTATCGCTCGGTTGACGCTTGCCATCCGCGCCGGCCAGTGTCGTCGCGCCGTAGGGCGCGCCACCCGTGATCTCGTTCATGTTCGTCAGGCCGCTGTACGAGTACGGCAAGCCGACCGTGATCATGCCGTGGTGCATCATCGACGTCAGGATCGAGAACAGCGTGGTTTCGGCCCCGCCGTGCTGGCTCGCCGTCGACACGAACGCGCCGCCGACCTTGCCGATCAGTTTGCCTTGCGCCCACAGGCCGCCCGTCTGATCGAGGAAGTTGGCCAGTTGCGACGAGACGCGGCCAAAGCGTGTCGGGCTGCCGATGATGATCGCATCGTAGTCCACAAGTTCTTCGGGACGCGCGACAGGCGCGGCCTGCTCGAGCTTGGCACCCGCCCTCTGCGCGACCTCCAGCGGCATGAGTTCCGGCACGCGCCTGACGGCGACTTCCGCGCCGGCGCCCTGCGCACCTTCGGCAATGGCGTTGGCCAGATGTTCGGTATGGCCGTAGGTCGAGTAGTAGAGGACGAGTACTTTGGCTTTCATTCTGGACTCCCTGGTTATGCTCGCCTGACCGGAAGCGGTCGCGAGCCGGCATTCGGATACCGCCGATTGCGGATAGTACTCATCGGCGCCGACGGACAGAATGTAGACGGCATTGCGCGTCGAATAAACAGCGCCGCTGGAAAGATTGCGTATCCACGATGTAAAGAGTCGCGGTCGAACGGATTCGCTCGACGAGTGCGGCGTGGAGACCGTCCTCCCGATATAGTAGACTGCACCGATCCCTGCGGGCCAGGCAGTCTGCGGGTTCCCGGCGAGATCGAACTACCCGGCTCCACTTCGGACGCGTATCAAGTGAACTTCGGATCGAATTCGCCACGCTTCGCCTGGAAGAACAGCGAATGCGTGTTCTATCGGGAATCGCGCGCAGGCGACAATGGAGAGCGCCGCGCGGTGCTCGTCGTAAGACCTGCCACGGACTTCGCAACTGAGCGACTGGCAGAACGGTTCGCACACGAATACGCGCTCAAGGACGTGCTCGACCCCATCGCAGCGGCCCGCCCATTGCTGCTCACATGCGAACGGAGGACGCCCTGCCTCGTACTCGAGGATTGCGGCAACGAGCCACTGGAATTGATACCGGCACCCTTGTCGTTGCCGCGTTTCCTTCGGCTGGCCCATGGTATCGCCGGCGCGCTCGGCAGACTTCATGCGCGCGGCTTGATCCATCGGGATATCAAGCCCGCCCATATCCTGGTCGATCGCCATGTCGGCGAAGCGAAGTTCACGGGCTTCGGCATTGCCACCCAGGGGCCACGCCAGCGTCAGTCGCTGGAGCCGCCGGAATTCATCGCCGGCACGCCTGCGTACATGGCACCCGAGCAGACAGGACGGATGAATCGCTCGATCGATTCGCGCTGCGACCTCTATGCGCTCGGCGTCACGTTCTACCTGCTGGTGACGGGAATGCTGCCCTTCGCCGCTACCGATCCGATCGAGTGGCTCCACTGCCATATCGCACGACAGCCGCTGGCGCCGAGCGAACGGGCGCCGCACATTCCCGAGGCGGTCTCGCGCATCATCATGAAGCTGCTGGCCAAAATGCCCGAGGACCGCTACCAGACAGCCGCCGGCGTCGAACACGACCTGTGCCGCTGCCTCGATCAATGGGACACGCAAGGCCGTATCGACGACTTCCTGCCCGGTGCGGGCGACGTGCCGGACCATCTGCTGATCCCCGAAAAACTATACGGGCGGTCGCGTGAAATCACGCGCCTCGTCGGCACATTCAATCACGTCATCCGGAACGGCTCCCCCGCCCTGATTCTCGTCACCGGGTATTCGGGCATCGGCAAGTCGTCGATCGTCAACGAACTGCACAAGGCGCGGGTGCCGCCTCGCGGGCTCTTCGCCGCGGGCAAGTTCGAGCGGGGCAAAAGCGACATACCGTATTCGACGCTCGTACAGGCTTTCCAGAGCCTCGTGCGGCCGCTGCTGGGCAAGCACGAGGCCGAGCTGAGCGCCTGGCGGGACGCGCTGCTGAAGGCGCTGGGACCGAACACCCAGTTGATGGTCGAACTGGTGCCTGAACTCGAATTCATCGTGGGTGCACAACCGCCGGCGCCGGAGCTGCCTCTCGAGGAAGCACGCAGCCGCTTGCATCTCGTGTTCCAGCGTTTCATCGGCGTCTTCGCGCGGCCGGAACATCCGCTCGCGCTGTTCCTCGATGATCTGCAGTGGCTCGATGCCGCTACGCTGGACGTGCTCGAATATCTGCTGGTCAGCTCCGATCTGCGACACCTGCTGCTGGTCGGCGCATACCGGGACAACGAGGTCGATGCCGATCATCCACTCGCGCTCAAGCTCGCCATGATCCGCAAAACCGGCACACGGGTCGACGAAATCGCGCTCGCCCCACTCACGTGCGAGCACGTGACGCAACTGGTGGCGGATACGATTCGCCGCGATCCCGAATCGGCCGCGCCGCTCGCCCAGCTCGTGCATGCGAAGACGGGTGGCAATCCGTTTTTCGTCAACCAGTTTCTCCATGCGCTTGCCGAGGAAAACCTGCTGACCTTCGATCACCGCGCCGCGTGCTGGTCGTGGGACATCGGACAGATTCACGCCACCGGTTACACCGACAACGTAGCAGATCTGATGGCCGGCAAACTCGCACGATTGCCGGCGCCCGCGCAGCATGCGCTGCAACAGCTCGCCGGCCTCGGCGGCGACTGCACGATCGCGATGCTGTCGGCCGTGCTGGATGCGACCGAGTGCGAAGTCCACGATTTGTTGTGGCCGGCGCTGCGCAACGAACTGGTCGAACTCGGCGGCGGTGTCTACCGGTTCACTCACGACCGTGTCCAGGAAGCCGCCTATGCGCTGATTGCCACCCCGTCGATCGCGCACACGCATCTGCGGATCGGGCGCTGCCTTCTCGCGCATACGCCTCCCGCGCAACTGGAAGAGAACATTTTCGACATCGTCGGCCAACTCAATCGCGGCGCCGGCCTGATCGATTCGCGGGATGAACGCGAGCAGCTCGCCGAACTCAATCTGCTTGCGGGACGCCGCGCCAGGGCGTCGGCGGCCTATGCCGCCGCGCGTGCCTATACCGGCGCCGGCGCAGCGCTGTTGACCGGGGACAGTTGGGCGCGCCGTCATGCGTTGTGCTTTTCGCTCGACAGCCTGCGCGCCGAATGCGACTTCCTGACCGGTGCCACGGCCGACGCGCGGATGCGGCTCGATGAACTTGCCGGACACGCGCTCACGCACGTCGAGCGGGCCGCCGTCGCCTCGCTCGGCATCGACCTGTACTTTTCGCTCGGCGACCGGAACGACCGCGCCATTGCGATCGGGCTCGACTATCTGCGCGGCGCGGGTATCGGCGTGTCGCCGCATCCGACCGACGACGAAGCGCAAGAGGAGTACGAACGGATCGTGTCGCGCCTTCGCGAGCGCAGCGATGAAGATCTCTTCGCGCTTCCGCTGATGACCGATCCCGACTCGCTCGCGACGCTGCACGTCCTGATCAAGCTCGGCCCGCCCATCTTTCAGACGGGCCAACGCATCAACCTGTTCGTGCTGCTGTTCTGCCGCGCGATCGCGCTAAGCCTCGAATATGGCCATGCCGATGCGTCGTGCCCCGCCTATACCCAACTCGGCGTCGCCGCGGGCGCGAGATTCAACGACTACCGGACCGCATTCCGGCTGGGCCGGCTCGCCTGCGGACTCGTCGACCGGCGCGCACTGACACGCTTCGAGGCCCGAACGCACACGACCTTCGCCGCCGGCCTGGCACACTGGGCGCAGCATGTCCGCGCCGGACGCGATCCGCTGCGCCGCGCGGCGCAGGTCGCGGAGCGGCACGGCAATCTCCTCTACGGCGCGTACTCGCGCGTCCAGATGACCACCAACCTGCTCGCCGCAGGCGACGCCTTGCCCGAGGTGCTTCGCGAGGCGGAGCATAGTCTCGTCTTCGCGCGCAAGACGCAGTACGGCGGGCTGGTCGACATCATCGAAGCGCAGCGCCAACTGGTCCGGACACTGTGCGGCCTGACGCCGGGATTCGGCACCTTCGACGACAGCCAGTTCGACGAACGCGGGATCGAACAGCGATTCGCCACGCACCCGGGCTGGCCCAGTCCAAGATGCTTCTACTGGGTGCGCAAGATGCAGGCGCGCTTCTTCGCCGGCGATCACGAGGCAGCCGTCGAGGCAGCCGCGCAGGCGCAACGCTTCCTGTGGGGCGTGCCGTTGAGCTTCGAACTGGCTGAATATTACTTTTACGCGGCCCTCTCCCACGCACTCGCGTTCGACTTTGCACCGCTCGGCGAACGGCAGCGGCACCGGGCCACCCTCGCCGGACACCAGCGGCAACTCGAAGCCTGGTCGGCCGATTGTCCCGAGAACTTCGCCTGCCGCTCGGCACTGGCCGGAGCCGAACTCGCCCGCATCGACGGAGACGAACCCGGCGCCCGGCAACGCTTCGAGCGGGCCATCCGGTCGGCTCGCGAGAACGGCTTCATCCATATCGAGGCGCTCGCTTGCGAGCTGGCCGCGCGCTTTCATGCGACGCGCGGCCTCGAAACGTTTGCGCAGATGCTCCGGCGCAGCGCACGCGACGCTTATCTGAACTGGGGTGCCGACGGCAAGGTGCGGCAGCTCGAAGAGACGTATCCGCACCTTCGTACGCGCGAGCCCGTGCTCGCCGCGACGAGGGCGATCGAGACATCGGTCGAGCGCCTCGATCTTTCGATCGTGACCGGAATATCTCAAGCCATGTCCGGCGAATTCGAACTGGCGCAATTGCTCGACAAGCTGCTGCGCATCGCGCTCGGGCACGCGGGCGCGCAGCGCTGCGTGCTGACGCTCGCGCGCGGCGACGAGCAGCGCATCGCCGCACATGCAAGCGTAGCCGGCGACGCCGTCGTCGTGACGCTCTGCGATGAACCCGCCACGACGGCGAGGCTGCCGGAGAGCGTGCTCCAGTACGTCGTACGCACGCGCGAGAGCATCCTGCTCGACGATGCGTGCACCGGAGCAGCGCCGTTTGCCGCCGATGCCTATATCGGCGCGCATCGGGTCCGCTCGGTTCTCTGCCTGCCGCTCGTCAACCAGACCAAGCTGGTCGGCACGCTATACCTCGAGAACAATCTGGCGGCTCGCGTCTTCGTGCCGGGCCGGATCGCAGTGCTGAAGCTGCTGGCCTCGCAAGCCGCGACCACGCTGGAGAATGCGCGCCTGTATCAGGAACTGGCCGAACGCGAGGCGCACATCCGCCGCCTGATCGATGCCAATATCGTCGGCATCGCGATCTGGCATACGGCGGGCCGGATTTTCGAGGCCAACGACGCCTTTCTACGTATCATCGGATATTGCCGCGACGATCTCGTAGCGGGACGCATCCGCTGGACCGAGCTGACGCCGCCCGAGTGGCATGAGATCGACAGGCAAAAAATTCAGACGCTGATGACGGCCGGCAAGCTGGCGCCATTCGAGAAAGAATATTTCAGAAAGGACGGCAGCCGCGTGTCGGTGCTGATCGGCATGGCGCTGCTCGAAGCAGGCGGCGACGAAAGCATCGGCTTCGTACTTGACCTGACCGAGCGCAAGCGAGCTGAAGCCGAAGCGAGCGAGAACGAGCGGCGCTACCTCGAAGCACAAATGGAACTGGCACATGCCAACCGCGTGGCGACGATGGGCCAGCTCACCGCCTCGATCGCTCACGAAGTCCAGCAGCCCATCACAGCGGCCGTCACGCATGCGGCGGCGGCCCTGCATTGGCTGAAGGCCACCCCACCCGACCTGGGGGAAATCAGGGAATCGCTCGATGACATCGTCAGCGCCGGCAGGCGAGCCGGCGGCATCATCGAGGGAATCAGGGAGCTGGTCAAGAAGGCCCCGCTCCGTCAAGAGCAGGTGGATATCAACGAGGCCGTTCGCGCCGTGATCGATCTGGTGCAAGGCGAAGCATCGAAAAACGGCGTTTCGGTCACGACTTCACTCGATGCGGACTTACCGTTCATGCTGGGCGACCGCGTACAGCTTCAGCAACTCATGCTCAACCTGATCATGAATGCAATCGAGGCGATGTGCACGACAAGCGGCAAGCCACGCGAATTGCAGATCAGCACGACGGGACATGCGCCGAACTGCGTATCGGTTGTCGTGCGCGATACCGGCCCCGGGCTGCCGACGAAGGAAACCGAGCGCGTTTTCGATGCGTTCTACACGACGAAGACGCGGGGTCTCGGCATGGGTTTGTCGATCTGCCGTTCGATCGTCGAAGCACATCGGGGAAAGCTTCACGCGAGCGCCAACGTTCCCCACGGCGCGGTCTTCGAGTTCGTGCTTCCTGGTAGCAATAAGGCCAGTTGATGAATAGCTGGCGCACTGAGCGCCGGGCTGTTGAAGACAGCGGCATGCCTCAACCAGCCCCACGAAACAAAGGAAGTCAACGGACCAGGACAGTAAACCAGGGAATAGAGGCGAGACTGAGAAGCCGACCCAGCAAGGGTTTCAGCTCCCCCAACAGAACGCGCTGGAGCTTGATAGTCCAGTGCCGGGATCGTCCGGAAGAATCCACTGTTTTGCGTATACAAATACGTATATTTTCGATATGAAATAAAAATATTTATTTAATTTTCAAATACTTAAACTTTATATTCGAGTCCTCTCCTGAACCAGAAAATATTTTACCAAATAGATAGGAATCCAACGTACCCAGGATAATTTTCCACCCATGCCGAAATTTTGTTTATTCGCCCAGCGTCAAACATGGCGATCCGAATGCAAACAAGTACATTCTTGAGCACATAGAAGTTCGAACTTAAGAGATGTACTCACGAGTCTTGACTGGCTGTGTCGACGCGAGAACGCTCATCTTTGGATTGATGGCAATCCAGTCGTCCAGCATATCCGCCCACGCCTGGAGCATCTCCCTCCTCTGCTCTGCATACTCGGCCTTGTTGTAGACCGCGCGCACGCCACGCTGTTCGTGAGCGAGGCATTTCTCGATCCAGTCGGTGTTGAACCCTGTTTCGTGCAACAGTGTGCTGGCCGTCCGACGCAGATCATGCACCGTGAACGGATCAAAATCCACCCCGTCGTCGCGTATCAGCTTGACCGTGCTGTCGATGACACGGTTCAGGGTCGCCGCACTTATCGGGGAAGCCGTCTCATAGCGGCCCGGATGCACGTACGAACTCGCTCCGAAGCACGTCTTGAATGCGACCAGAATGTCCAGAGCCTGTTGGCTAAGATAGATAATGTGAGAGCGGCCGGCCTTCATCCGTTCCTTCGGAATTGTCCAGACTGCGGCGTCGAAATCTATCTCACTCCACATCGCCAGAATGAACTCGGACTTGCGCACCGGCGTGAGCAGCATGAATCTGATAGCAAGACGCAGCGTAGGCATCGTCGGCGTCCGTTCCAATGCACTGAAAAACACATGGATTTCTGCGGGCGACAGTGCACGATCACGCGGCTTGAAGGTGGCGATGGCAGACGGGCGGATGGCCTCCGCAGGATTGTCCACCTTTAGTCCTCGCGCCTGCACGAAACGATAGACCTGCAGAACGATGTCGCGCGCCTGCACGGCAGGGGCCGCGGCGCCCCTCTCCTTGATCTTCTCGCAGCGCGCCATCAGTCGTGCGGGCGTGATCTCTTCCAACTTCAGCCGGCCGAATTCCGACGCGAGATTCCGCTCGTATACCGATTTGCGCATCGCTCGTGTTGAGTCGGCAAGAGCAGTCTCCACAAAGTATTTCTCCGCCCACTTACCGAACGTTAGCGCCTCGGTCGCCTCGACCCGTTTCTCGACTTTCGCACGTGACGGACTTTCTCCGCGTTGGATGGCTCCGTAGGCTTGGTCGCGTAGAAGCCGGGCTTCCGGGAGGCTAATAGCCATTCCGAATCCGAGTTCGTCTAGCTTGCGTGGCTTCCGTGCGGAAAGTGATGGATCGTACCGACCGATAACCAGGGTTTCCCGGCGACCGTTCACCCGGTAGTCGTACCGGAAGCTCACCGCGCCTGACGGCGTCACTGCCGCATATAGCCCACGCTGATCGGCAACCTTGTAGATCTTCTGGGCCGGCTTCAGCGCTCGCAACTGCATGTCTGTGAGCATAGGGACTCCTCGAACGTATACCGTCAACCGATACCGTCAGACTGACTTGACGGTATCGGACAAGGCCGTCCGAGGAAGAAATGTCGGTACCGTCACCGATACCGACATTTCCTCCGGGCACTGTCCGGATCCCATCGGATCGCCGCGGACAATAACCCTCTGTTTTTTAACGGAAAAACAGGAAAAACCGGACCTCCCGGAACGACCTGGGAGCAGTCTAAATCATTCCCACTCCAAAATATTCCAGTAACGTCCATTAGACGCCTGCGCTCGGAGTATCAACGGCGTTAACGAGACGGCGCGCCGCATTCACGATTCGCCGGAAACTCGATAATCTCCTCGGAACGCACAGTTGAGGTTCGTGCGGATAAGGTCAAGCGCGACTGACTTTGCCGTCGATATGAGACGTAGCTTCACGAGTCTCGCGTCCGCCGTCGAGCTTGCACGTCGACGATACACTGCCGTCCGTGAGTGAAAAACCCGTCTGAAACGTCATTCTCGCGAATGATGATAGAAGTTCCGCGACACGCGCCTGATCGGCCCACTTGTGCCATCCACAAGCAATTGCCGACCGACCGCTTCCACTAGGGCATGAGACACTCGCCGGCGAGACCTTGTTGGCTGCACACTCCCTACAATTCTGTTTGGCGTGGTAGTGAGATTGACCCGCTTCGACGGACGGATTTGCGGTTTCGATCGATGTGTGGTTGGCCTCCATTGATCGATGAGTCGCAGGTTGTCCACGGGCGGGCGGCGGGTCGCCTGTCACGACCATGACGCCGCCCGACGATGGGCAACCTGCATGTCGGAGCGCCCAGTTTTTTTATGTGCGACTCTTCGAATTCGAGCGGCGAATAGTAGCCGATGCTGCTATGTAAGCGACGCACGTTGTACCAGCCCTCGAGGAACCAGAAGAGACGACGTCGAGCCTGTTAATGGGTCGGAAAGTGTTCTCGCGACAGCAACTCCGCTTCGAGCGTGCCGAAGAATGATTCGCACATGGCGTTGTCGTAGGCGTCACCGGCCGTGCCCATCGACGGCTGCTCGCTCACCCTCTTTGGCCGGTCCTGACCAGCATGCCGGGAGTCGGCGTCAGGACCGCCGCCAGACTTCTCACCGAGGTCGCACACAAAGCATTTGCTTCGGCAGGTTACCTGGCGCTCAGGCTCATCCATCCGTGGCGAGCATCCGTCCAGGCGCGGCAACAAGGTGCTCAAACGCGCCTTGTTTCTATCTGCCTTCGCGGCCTTGAGAGACCCCGTCTCACGGGCTTATTACGCACGCAAGGTCCAGCAGGGAAAGCGACATAACCAGGCCCTCATCGCACTGGCACGGCGACGCTGCGACGTCCTGTTCGCCATGCTGCGCGACGGCTCCATTTACCAACCCAAGTCAGCCCCTAACGCTTGACGAAGGACATAGGGGCACCCCTCAGCGGGGTTTGCGCCGCTCGCTCCTCGTGGCCGGCACTTCAATGCGCGCCTGGCGCGCAATGATCTCGGGCAGCGGTAAGGGTTGTGCTTTCGGCACAATCGGCAATGGCTGCAAGCCCGTTTTGTTGGTCAGCCATCGCGTCCACGCACCAGCGCGCACGGGCGAATATACGCGCCGCCAGATACCATGTGCCGTTCGTCCACGACGCGACAGCGCCCTCGTTCGACGCGTTCGGCGACACGCCGGCCTGGCCGTTGAACGCATAGAGGAAGGTTGCGCCGAAACCCATGATGCGCGGCGTGGTCCACGTTGCCGCGTTGTTTGTGCGCACGAGCACCTGACTCGAACCCGGGCCGAGGTCGGCGTTGTAGCCGACACCCTTCGGCGTTTGCACCGCACTGCCCACGAGCCACGTGACGACCGAATTCGTCGTCACTTCGCCGAACGGGTCGACGAAGGGCGGCAGATTCGCGGTCGGCTGCAGGCCGAGGCGCACCACGCCCCAGCTTGCCGAATTGAGGCCAACCCACGCGGCGCGATCGAACAGCGTATTGCTGGTGCCGAACGTGCCGTTGTTCGCCATGAAGCCGTTTTCAAGATTGAATTCCGCCTTCAGGCCGCCACCGAGGTCTTCCCGGCCGAACAAGCCGAATTGCGACGTGTGAACGCCGCCGCTCTGCGTCTGCCAGCGCGAATTGCCGCTCACACTCTGGAAATTGAGGCCCATGTCGACGGCGCCATAGAGCGAAATGCCGGTCTGCTGGATAGCGGATGGCATCGACGGCCACTCGGACAGCACTCGCTGAAAATACGAGTCGGCCCAAGCCGTGTGAGAAAACAGCACCGCTGCTGCAGCACAAAACGGTCTTCTTATATTTCATGTGACTCCTCGTTGTCGGCATCGTTATGGGTAGAGTCTTGCCGCCGATCCGGCGCCGCACCAGTCAGCGATAGCACATTGCGAATGTCGGACTACAGGGAGTATTGCTCGACAAAAATGGCCCGGCAGGCGACACCGATCGGCAACGTCTGATCGTTGAAGTCATGGCCGGATTTGTCGATCATGCAACCGCCGTGGCCCTCGTGCCCGTTGCCGGGCGCGACGTTGCAACCGGGCACCGGCCTGGGCGTTCACGAACAGCCCTCGTCGTTCATCATGCGCCAGCGGCAACGGCACGATATTACCCGAGTCGATGACCGTGACGACGGCCGTGCGGGTGCGCTCGATTGCACACACGGACCGCCGTTGCCGAGGCTAGGACCGATTCGTCTATCGAATGTTTCGAATTGCTTATTTTCTGCTCGGGTGTGCGGCGCACGCGACCAGTCGGAACGAGTGGCGTCGGATGTGCTCTGCTATCTTCTGCCCACCATGCGCATCTGCACCTTGCCCGTTCTACAGTCGGGACACAGGCCGAATAGTACGAGGTGCCGTCCCGATACGTCGAAGTCGAGTTGATCCGCGACCGCCTGTTGACGCGCGTCGATCTCTTCGTCGAAGAACTCGCGGATGCCGCCGCATTCGGTACACACGATGTGATCGTGCGGCTTGCCGTCATTGAACTCGTAAACCAGGCAGCCTTCGCCGAGTGCAACGCTGCTCAACAACCCGCTGTCCACGAGCAGACCTAGCGCGCGATAAAGCGTCCCCAGGCTCATATTCGGCGTATCGCCATTCAGGCGCTTGTAGACCTGATCCGCGCTGAAATGCTCATGGGCGTGCTGATGAAAAAACTCCAGCACGAGGACACGCGGAAGCGTGGGCCGCAAGCCGGCCTGCTCGAGAATTCGATGAATGTTCATGGACATGATGGCAACGCGGCGCAGGCGATCGCGCCGTTGGAGAGGACTGTCGTCGCCGGTCGATGCGAAGAAAGGGGCGGGACGGTTATCGCCCGGCTCTCGCAGGACGAATGGAAAGAGGAGAGACTATGAGAGCTGCATCCTTAGGAGAACCTTAAGGTCGTTGTTGAGTTGCGGCGAATTTCGTTTTTATGCCATGGCTTCGCGCCAGGTGTTGCCATGAGAAATTCATTGGCTGCATGCGACGTGAAGAAGTTTTAGCTCCCGCCTGCAATGTGATGCGCGATCGCCAGATCGACCGGCCTATACCCGCTTTTGTTGACAGTTGTCCATGATGTTCGCGAGTTATCGCAATTCATGAAGCGGCAGCATTGCCGCGCTTGAGATGGAGTGCTGCAATATTCGCGATAATTTTAGGTATTCATTTTCCTGTCATACGCGATTCGACGACGAATTCGCGCGCCGGTTTGGAAACGCTCCGTTGCTATGGTTTGCCACGCAGTACCCCGAATTGCGTGAACATTTGCAGATCACGACAGCGAAGCCCGAAGTCTTAAATGACAATGCCCCCAGACACAAGACCAACCAACGCGCCAACAGCGCCACACACCGCGACAGCAAAGATAACCCACTCAGCCTTGGAAAACACACGCTGGCCACGCTCGCGTTTCGCCAGCACGTAAAGCACCGAACCCGGCGCATAGAGCAACGCCGACAGCATCAGAAATTTGGCGCCCCCCGCGAACAGCAGAAAGGCCGTATACAACGTCGCGAACGCCGCAATGAAATATTCCCTGCGTAACACGCGGCTCAAAGCACGGTCGCCATGTTGCTCGCTATGCTCGCGATCGTGACGCGCAGCCTTGATGCCATACGCGGCCACGAGAAAATACGGAATCAGCGCCATCGAACTCGTGAGATTGAGCATCAACGCGAATGCATCGGTCGACCAGTATGTGCTGATCACGAACATCTGCACGACGCTGCTGGTCAGCCAGATAGCGGCGACCGGCAGCTTGCGCTCGTTCTGCCGCGAGAAGATGCGCGGCATCGTCTCCATGCGCGCGGCGGCAAACAGCACCTCGGCACAGATCAGCGACCATGCGAGGTAAGCGCCGAGAATCGAAACGATCAGCCCCACACTGACAAACACCACACCGAATGGACCGAGCAGCGCACCGAGCACCGCGGCCATCGAGGGCTGGCGCATCAGCGCGATGTCGGCACGCGGCAATGTCGCGTAGGGCAGCAGCGTCACGAGAACCAGCAGGCACAATACCGCCGCGAAGCCCGAGACCGTGGCGGTGCCGACGTCGGCGCGCTTTCTCGCATAGCGCGAGTACACGCTCGCGCCCTCTATGCCGACAAAGACGAACACGGTAACGAGCATCGTGGCCCGCACCTGCGAGAAGAGTCCTGCTCCCAACTCGCCATGACCTTCCCAGAGATTCGCGCGGAACATATCGGCGCGGCACAAGACGATCAGAATGCCGATGAACAGCACGATCGGAATCACCTTCGCGACGGTGACGATCGTATTGATCATCGTCGCCTGCTGCACGCCGCGCAGCATCACGAGGTGAAACAGCCATATGCCCAGCGACGACACGATGATCGCAATCGCCGTATTGCCGTTGCCGAATGCGGGAACGAATGCACCGAGTGTCGACTTGATCAACACCCAGTAGGACACATTGCCGAAGCATCCCGCCATCCAGTAGCCGAATGCGGACAGAAAGCCCGCGTAGTCGCCGAAGCCCGCCCTTGCGTACGCGAACACGCCGGCATCGAGTTCGGGACGCCGCTCGGCCAGCGCCTGAAAAACGCGCGCCAGTGCATACATGCCGATGCCCGCCACGCACCACGCGATGATCGCGCCAGCCGGCCCGGTCGCCCGCGCAAAGTTGCGCGGCAGCGAGAAAATCCCCGCCCCCACCATGGAGCCGACGACCATCGCGGTCAATGCGGGCAACGACAGTTTCGTCTCAACCTGGGTTGTCATCGTCCACCATTCGGAGAAGCCGATTTCTTCCGGAAAAGGACTGACGTGGAATCAGCACGCACACGGTATATGCTTCTCGTTGTGCAATGCATCCATGTCACCCACTCCGCATGCGATGCAAACCATTCTCCCGATCAGGCAACCTGTGTCCTAGTCGGGAATGTCCTCGTCGTAGTGGTTAAAAGTTCGCTTCAAAGAGGCTTCGACATGCAGGTTTCGCCGAGCGAACCTGAGTAGCCCAAACCATCATCGCAGCCATAATAAATTATCTTTACCGATATGGCATCACTCAACTTTTAGTGAATTGTTCTTTCATGCGCAGCGAGTGGTCCATTTCATTACGTCAGGTACGCATGAATTTGACAACTAATTCATATTTACCATGCTCAATAACGATTAATTCCTCAATCTTTGGAGACACACCAGTTGCATGCATCGAACAGAGTGTTAAAGTGGCCCCTGCGTGCCACGTACATGTCCTTTGCTGCCGGCGAAACGAATAACGCCGCCATGATATGTCATCGGTAAATTTGAAACGCCACGGCACCGACTATGAGTCATAGCGCATGAGGCACGGTCAAAGAAACATATTTCAGGTAGGTATGTAATGTAATTAGTCGTCTTAACTGGTGGAGTTAAATGATGTCACGTACTATTCTTGGAATCACCTCTGCATTGCTCGTGTTCGGCGCGATCGCTTCAGGATCGGTATTTGCGCAGCAACCGGCCCAGCCCGATGCTGCCGCCCCGGCCGCCGCAGCGGCCAGTGCAACGCATAGCGACCCGATCGTTCAGAAACGGACGGAAGTGCGTCAGGCTAATCAGAAACAGCGCGCGGCGAATGCGCAGGCCCGCGCGAAAATGAGAGAACAGCGGCGTCAGGCCAGCGCCGAGCGCAATCAGTCTGTTCAGGAATCGCGCCAGCGCGCGACCGCCGCCATGTCGGCGTCGACGCCTCAATAACAGGAAGCGCCACTCAAAACAACGGCCGAATGGAAAGCCGTCATCGTGACTTCACGGTGACGGCTTTTTACTTTGCGCATCAATCAGGAACGGGCGACCTGAACAGAACTTTTCCGCCCTGGTTTCAGCTGGAAAATTCCGGTTTCAATACGTTCCGCGTTGTCGGCACGAAATGAATCGACGATCCGCGGTAAGTAAGCTGATGATGCGCGACAACGATCCGGCTTACGTGTGATTCAAGGATGTGTTGCCCGAATGCGCGCGCGAGGTTGAGGCGGGCAACCAAGCTCTCAACCCGGAATGAGACGCTCCGCCTTCAGGCGTCCGAAAAGATCGAAGAACGCATCTGGCGTGCCTTGATAATCCAGGAACCCTGCCTTGCGGCTCTTTGTCATGTCCGTCACGACTTCCATCGGACGTCCGAGATCGGCGTCCGTGTGCCACCATGAAGCCAGCCGGTCGATGTTCTGCTCTTTCAGTCCGTGCCAGTTCGCAATGTCGCGCCACTGGCGCGCCGCGTCCTGCATCCGGCCTTCGAGTGGCCGCACGGTACCGTCGAACGGTGCGGCTTCGATGCCGAAGTAATCGGCCAGTTGTCCCCACATCGTCTTCCAGCGAAACACATCGCCATTGACGACGTTGAAGTCCTCATTGCGCGCGGCCGTGCTCGTGGCGGCCCATTCAAGATGGCGGGCCAGAAGACGCGCATCGGTCATGTCCGTCAGCCCGTTCCACTGCGCCGCGGAGCCGGGAAAGACGAACGGTTGTCCGCTATGCCGGCACAGTGTTGCGTAGACGGCCAGCGTCTGCCCCATGTTCATGGCATTGCCCGGTGCAAACCCGATGATCGTGTGCGGGCGATGCACGCTCCAGGTGAAGCCGTCGCGGGCTGCTGCTTCGAAAAGCCGGTCTTCCTGCTCGTAGTAGAAATTTTCGACCGGCTGACGGCCCTGCACTTCGCGAAATGGCGTATCGGGGACAGCGCCGGATGCGTAGGCTTCGAACGGACCCAGATAGTGTTTGAGGCCCGTCACCAGTGCAGCGTGTTCGAGCTTCGTGGAGTGCGCGAGAGAACCGAGGACATGGCGAACCATCGCGCCGTTGACGCGAATGTTCTCCTTCTCGGTCGCCTGACGTGACCAGGCGGTGAAAAAGACATGGCTGACGTCGAGGCCCGCCGTCGCAGCGGCAACCGAATCGGCTGCGGTCAGGTCCGCGACGACAGGCACGCAGCCGGGCACGGCGGCACTGCGCCCGCGCGACAGTCCATAGACAGTCCAGCTGGTCGACAACAGGCGTTCCGCCAAGGCCCGCCCTACTACGCCGCTTGCGCCGACGATCAATGCTTTCTTGCTCATCTGTTTCTCCGGATTGGTGACCGGATGAGGGTACTTCAGACATGAATTCCTATCTCGGATAATATTTCATCATTTTCGAGAATTAATTTCATCAATTGACCACTTTCCCGAACGAACGTCTGAAAGGCATCGTGCCTTTTGTTTGTGCCGCCGATGCCGGCAGTTTCACCGCCGCCGCCCAGCAACTGAACCTGACGAGCTCGGCTGTGAGCAAAAGCATCGCTCGGCTCGAACAGCGGCTCGGTGTCGTGCTGTTCGAGCGGACAACGCGCAGCCTGTCACTCACCGATGCGGGACACGCGTTCTACGCCACATGCACGAACATCCTGGGCGAGCTTGCGGAGACGGAAGCCGTGCTCGCCGCGCAAAAGCGCGAGCCGGTCGGCACCGTGCGCATTGCCTTGCCGGCATCGTTCGGGCGGCTGTGTGTCGTGCCGGTATTGCTGCGGTTTGCCGCGCAGTATCCGGAGGTGCGGCCGCATCTGCTGTTCGCGGACCGTTTCGTCGACCTGGCCGACGAAGGCGTCGATCTGGCCGTGCGCATCGGTGGCCCGCAGGATCTGCCGTCATCGCTCGCACACCACGCCATGGGCCATGAAAGACTGATCTTCTGTGCGGCACCGGCCTATCTTGAACGGAACCGCGCGCCGCTGACGATCGACGATCTGGAAAGGCACGACTGCATCGTCTATGGACGGCCGGACGGCACGCAATCGGCATGGTCGTACGTTCAGGCGGACGGGCACATTGGCCAGCGCGTCGTTCGCTCCCGCATCGTGGCGGGAGACGCGGAGGCGCAACTCGCATTCGTACGGGCGGGACTCGGCATTGCGCAGCTCGCCACCTGGCTGGTGCGGGACGATCTGAAGGCTGGACGCGTGGTCGAAATCCTCGCGGACGCCGCCACCGACGGCTTACCGCTCAGCCTGATATGGCCGGTTGCGCGGCGACGCACACCGAAAATCGATGTGCTGGCGCAAACGCTCGAAGCTCATTTGCAGATTCGATGAGCGGGGGCTTCGAGTGTCCGCTGGACGGAGAGTGATTCTGTTTGTTGGCGATATGACGCGTCACTGCCCTGCTGCCCCGCTGCCGTGTTCGGCATCGCGCTCTCCATCCTGCGCGACGCGCACGTGGCACGGCGGCGATCACGAGTAGCGCGAGAGAATATGCGGCGGATACGCTAACGAGTACGCGCACGAAGCGTGCAGCCGAGTCTGGACGCGTGACGCAAATCGGCCTCGATGGATGTGACGCATTCGTCATCAGCGAGGCGACGGTCAGGATAGCGCTTCGTGTCGAGAAAGAGATCGTGACAAACCGGTGTCGTGCCGTACTGCGCTTTCCATTCGCGCCATTGGGCATAAAACGCATCGGACGCGTTGGGAATCATCTGCTCGCTTACGATTTCAATGCCACTGGCGCCGATTTTTGCCGCTTCGGCAATGTAGCCCTCGAGGTCGAGCTTGCGCAGGAAGCACTCATGCCGATCGCTGTAAAGGCGGATTCCGCGTTGGATGCGGGTGGATTTTGACATGCTGTCACCGTCATTGTGGTGAGAGCGTGAGACGGATTATTCGGGTGTCGGTCCGCAAATAAAATTGATAGTTTTTGCGCGCGTACTACTGAATTTCGTGATCCCGGTTATGGGTGCGGAACGGTGGGAGTTCGTTGGATGGAGCGTTGACGTTCGCTACAAATTACGTATTGAATGCTACGGCTCGTCGATACTTTCTTAGATATTTCCGATATACATCCCATCCGGCGAGAACAACTCTCGTTTCGCTTGGCAAACGCCCTTTTTTCGTGAAACATAATTCATAATTTCTAAAAACAGCTTATAAAACAGTGAGTTGCTTGGTTTTCCCGCCGTTTTATATTGTTTCACGATGCGGCTACACGCTAAATTGGCTCGGGAATCACAAACTTGTGCATATATTGTCGAAATTGGTATTGCTTTGCGCAATTTAACTGCTTGTGGCTGGTCAATTGATATAGCCCCTAATTATATTACCTCCCTTCCCTGTTGTTCGCTCGCCTGACACGTGGGTTTCGGTAAGGATGCTGTCGCGTGGTGTCCGTGGATAAAGCGATATGTTCCCACGCCTATACCGATCGGCTTGAGAATGATGAGATGGCGATTCGCTAGGAAAACCGCCGGATCGCTGCGCTGTTATCTTTACCGTAACCCTCTTACGGCTGCTGATCGCCGACAGGCATTGACCCTAGCTCTGCGGAGTTCAGAACGGGAAGTAAATCGCGATAGCATGCCGGGTAGTGCTGCGGGACTACGCTGTTGCAGTCATGAAGCTAGCGTCTGTTTGCACCAAGTCTCGTGTAGGCAGGACCTGGCCTAAGAACATC
The DNA here is from genome assembly GCF_011752995.1 of Burkholderia sp. Ax-1724. Classification (GTDB taxonomy): domain Bacteria; phylum Pseudomonadota; class Gammaproteobacteria; order Burkholderiales; family Burkholderiaceae; genus Paraburkholderia. The sequence goes on along the minus strand of NZ_VWWL01000002.1, from coordinate 301,606 downwards.
TACGATCCCCATATGGCCTTCGTAGAGGAAGAAGAGTCGGCTTCGCTGCATCAGGATCAAGACGTAAATCCTGTTCCTGTCGGACCTGTAAAAGGCTATCTATCAGGCTGTTGCCATTGATGCTAGCCCGCCATTGTTCTTGGCAGCTTTGAAATTTCCCCTCATGGGTTGAGCCGGCTTCCCCTGACAAGGGAGGATTTTTGGCACCTCGATAGCGCATTTGCCGACCCTACGGTAAGCCAGCGAACTCTTCCGTGAATATCGATTCAGGACGTTCTCTACTGATTGGACGTTCCAGCCTCCATGCTGGCTTGATCGTCGCTCTCCAGACCAGTAGGCCAAACTCCACGTGATCCGCGGATCGTTCACGCCGGCGCCGTAATCGTTAGAGACAACTGAATCTGCGCCTCATTATTAGTCGAACCAGACAGGCCCTCTGCGACGGGTCCATTTCCCAGAGCACAACCCAATATAAGGAAGATGGCCAATGTTTATACGCGCCAAAGCCATGTAGTGAAATCGGTCCTCAAGGTGCACACGGCAATGGAGCGAGGCCGATGACAGAAGGTCAGCAGACCGTTTTTGCTGCACGCCGTCAATGACACGGCAAACGGAGGACGCGAGAAAAACTCCATGCGACTTTTTGTGCGAGCCTGATCGTTGTGATGGCCGTCGAGAACGAGCCTCTCAAGGGAAACAGGGCGTAAGTAGAGATCGGACCACGCAGCAAATATTTCGGCAGACTGCAGTAGCGGGTATCTGAGCTGGAATACCCAGACCCCGCATTCTGCTTCTCCCCGTAGAAATGTCAGCGCATACGGCGGCACCAATGAGCCGACGCAATACCTTCAAGTAACTCCTTACGCACGGAGTTCACTCTCGCGTCAACAAGTGGGGTTTATTCGACGAACGGCTACCAACTTATCTGTTCGACGCGCCCACCCTCGGGCCACGTTATGTTTAGGAGATATCGCCCGATACCGAGCAGCCGGATGAGAAAGAACACGAGCGGACGAGATAAGCAACAAAGTGACCGTTCCACACGCCGCTTCTAAATACGCGCTCACCATCTCATCTTCGATGGGACAGCCAATGGCCTCGTCCAACTGCATCAACGGATCGAGAAAGGCGCCGAGGCTCGGATCATCGCCGGCAAACACGAGATCACCCAGATGCCAAGCGAGGGAACGGTGAATCTCGCTTTGAGTGTCGATCGAATACTTCCCTCCCGTCCCAGCAAGCGAAGTGGTGATAAAAAATCGAGATCAAATATCTTTCTGAACGGCCGTTCCAACCGAGCGATCCCTGAGCGGCCAACGCCCGTTGAGAACCGGCTGCCCACCCCAAAGCGAGACAAAGAGAGTCGCAATCAAACAGACCAGCAGATCGCCTTTTCCCCTCGCGCAACCCTGACAACACAGGCGTCACTCGGCCAGCCACCCAAAGTGTCTAGACTCTAGACACTCTCCATCCCGCCAGAACAACCCGCCCGCCACCAACAAAAAAGCCCGCACGAGGCGGGCTTCTCTCTTACAAACCAACGATTAGTCAATTCGTCTTGGGCTGCGCATGAAACATCTGCCCGATAAGCTGACGTATCTGAATCTCCTGCGCCTCGGTAATCACTCCGGTCTTGATCTTGATCGTAAAGTTGCTGATGTCCTTCGTGATACTTCCTGCGTGCTCCCGTCCCGAGAAAAACTTTTCGATGCTGCGTCCGCTCGCTCCGCCTGACGTCGTCTGTCTCGTGGCCAGCGCCACAATGGCCGAGGCGATCTTGCCCTGATCCATTTCGCCTCTCACCAGCAGCGGCCAAATTTCACGCGCGGCCTTGATGCCATCCTCGCCGTGTTTTTTGATCGCCGCGGCAATCGCCTGTGCCGCAGTTCCACCAAGAAGCCGCGGCTGGATATCCAGATCCTTTTTGATAAAGTCCGGAAGATTGTCGAACGCAAGAAATTGGTAAAGCCCTGCACGAGACAAACCCATCGCCTCCGCCAGTCGCTTCCGGTTCGGAAACTCCGTCTCCGATCTGCGGATAGCAACCCCGATCTCGTAATCGGCCAGATCGTCCCGGCTGATATTTTCGACCATCGCCAGAACGGCCATATCCGAGTCGGAGCAGTCCGCCACCACCGCCTTGATCGTATCGAGTCCGAGCATCTTGTGTGCTCGCCAACGCCGCTCACCAGCAACAATCTGATAATCGTCGGCGACACGACGCACAACGATCGGCTGCATGAGTCCAACCTCACGGATGGACTCGGCGAGTTCCGCAAGCTTGGCTTCGTTGAACACCCGCCGAGGCTGCCAGGGATTGGGCAAAATTCCCGCCACCGCCAACTGCGATGCAACACCGGTTGCCTCCAGCTCCTGTACCCGAAGCTGCGCAACGGCTAGCGCGCCCGCGAGGCCGGGCGCTGTCTGCGTGCGATTGCTGCGCTTCACCTCGTCCTCATTGATGGCCGAGGTCTTGCGAATGCCGGACGTCTTGGCCAGCAACTGTTCTCGCATATTACTCATTGCGCGTTCCTCCATTTTTCCGAATAGATTTCGTCGATCCATCGGCAATAGTCAACCAGCGGCTGCCGTACACGCTGCAGCGACTTGGCTGCGCTGTGGGTGCTGCTGATGTCAAAGACCGTCGAGAACGCCAGCGCGCCCGTACTCATCACCGAGCTCGCCGGCACTTCAATCGAGTGCAGCCAGTTTTCGTATGCGCTCTGTGCCCACGCACGCACGATGGGCGCCGACGAGTTTCGCCCGTAATCGACCCTCGAAAGCACCAGCGAGACGAAGTCGTATTTCTTGTCCTTCTCGTACTTGATGAAGCTCTTCGACACGTCCGAGAAGAGTCTCCAGAACGACAGCGAACTGATGAAGTCGAGGTTCTCCGGCACCATCGGCATCACCATTGCATCCGCCGCCATGAGTGCATTCAGATTGAGGTATGACAGCGACGGCGATGTGTCCATCAGAATGTAGTCGTACTTCTTCCGTAGCGGTTCGAGGCCCTGGCGAAGGACTGTCCAAAACCGGAAACCCGGCCTCACCTTTTGCATTGCCGGCAAATGAAACTCAGCACCGATCAGCTCCGTGTGCGCCGGAATGACATCGATGCCATCCCAGTAAGTCGACTGCACCCGGCCTTCGAGACCCCCTTCGATATCCTGGTCATAGACGTACGGCAGCACCGTATCTTCCGGTGTCACATCTTTTTCCGCATACAGTCCGCACAGTTCCGACAGTGACGCCTGCGGATCGAGGTCGACCACAAGTACCTTGCGGCCGCGCAACGATAGGCCTTGAGCGAGGCACATGGTCGTTGTCGTCTTCGCGGACCCACCTTTGAGCTGAGCGGTAATGATGATCTTTCCGTCCGGCTCCTTCACGCGGGTGACGAGCGGAGTCTGGTAGATATCAGAAATTTTCTGCACCCAGATGCGCGCTTCTTCGAGGGTGAACGTGCGGGTGCGACCGGTGCCGGCAGCGGTGCCCGAGGGCAATTCACCGTCGCCCTTGGTCGCAAGATATTGAACCTGCGAGTGAGAGATATTGCACATCTCGGCAATCTCACCCGTCTTGAAAACAGGAGCCGTCTTTCGCGGACGCGGAGCCAGAATCGTGTCACGCAGCTCATTGGTAAAAATCGTGACCTTTTCCGCAAACTGGCTGATCTGCTCAAAGTGAACGGTTCGGTCTACGGCAGGAAGTTGGCTCGTTCTGACCATTCTGAGGTTTTCCCATAAAATTCTAGAAACCTCAGAATACAGGAAATGCTTGAAAATAGCTTTTTAAATTACTGTTTTTATGCAGATTTTTCGCACTTCGACACACTTCAGAGCCCAATTTCGGAGGCGATCGCGCTCTTGCTCGCTAAACACGACTATTTGAGCGACCTCGGCGAGGCACAAATGACCTCACCTTTATCCGAAAAATCCCCGGAGCAAGTCTCAGCGTGCCTAAAAAATTGGCGTCTGGTGAGGTCATTTGTGCATTTTCTCATTTTCGCGTCTCACTGACGAACCCTTTACAGCACAACTGACCTCACCTTTCCTCGAAATTGCCGGGCGAAACGCGACCATACGGGATCAGAATCGCTTCGAAAGCCCCTACGCACAATCAACCTCACCTACATGGCCCTGAACTCAACGGCTAAGGAGCCGATCCATAACCAAACCAGGGTATTTCAATCTCACCCAGCAGCACAACAAACCTCACCATCACCCAAAATCGAGATTGCGCTTTCCAGACGCGCACAATCAACCTCACCTTGCTGCATTGCGTCATTTCTCTTTTCAGCTTTGCAAATCGCAGTTGGTGGGTTGTTTTTAAAACAAGAACGAACCAACAAACCAACAGGAAGTTTCAATGTCCAGTTAATTCAACTACTTAACTTCAGAAAGGTGAGGTGGGTTGTGCCAAAGGTGAGGTGGAATGTGCGTAAAGGTGCGGCCTGTTGTGCAGGAAGGTGAGGCTCTTTCCCCATCAAGGTGAGGCCCGGTGTGCATGACAGACGCTTGCCACTGCAAAGGTGAGGTGGGTTGTGCAAAGCCATCGGAATCGGCCAGAAGTGCTGTCATACAAGGCCTGGCTCCACAATGAGCCGCTCCGTCGGTGAGGTTGGTTGTGTCTCGGGTGAGATTCTGTGTGCTCATCCGCAGCACGAACTTCCTTGCCGCGAGGCCACGCCCTGATGGTGAGGTTCTGTGTGTTGACAGCTCACCACCACGTGCTAGAGTCCCGGAAGCGAAAAAAGTGGATGAAGAACATGACGGCGGACAATCCGGAAGGGGGCAAGTCGAAGGCCACCTCACGCCAGATGGCACTCGCGCTGTTCGAAGACATGTTCGACCAGGGGTTGCGCATCAACGAAGCCAATCGGGAGATCGGCTATCAGCGCAACGACTTCTTCACCGAAATCGTCAATATGGGGCTACCCGCGCGGCGCTTTCTCGACGCTGCGTATTTCATCGTCGCGCAGGAGCCCGAGGAGCGCGATCAGTACGACATCGAGCTTAACTATTTCAAGTGGCTGATGCGTTACGACAGCCGCAATCTCAAGCATTTACGCACGATTGCCGACGAAGCGCAGAACGCGAAAGTCCGCGTGACGAATACGCCGGCGGACCGCGATCCGAACGAGGACGATCTCTGGGTCCAGGTTCAACTTATCGGCATGGTCGGTTTTCATCGCGGGCGAATGCGTTTCGACGTCCATCCGCGGCTCGTGCCTCACATCCGCGATCCGCAGAAATCGCACTGGCTGAGTCTGCGTATTTCGACCGCGTTCACGCGCAGCCTCGCGCGCGCGATCTACGACAAAGTTTTGCCGTACGTGCCCGCGGGGCGTACGGACTGGATTCAGCTCGAAGAGATGCGCAATTGGCCCGGCAAAATGGGCGCGAACGCGGCTATCTTCAAGTACTTCAAGCGCGACTGGCTCGAGCCGGCGGTCCGTGAGATCAACGATGTATCGGACGTCGAACTTTCGTACGAGACGCGGACGGCGTCGACAACCTCGAAGAAAATCGATCGCATCCGCTTCCTGCTCAAGCGCAAGGACACGGCCGATGCCGTGCTCGCGAGCCTTGCCGATGCGAGTCATCTGTACAAGATTCTCACCGACGAATTCGGGCTATCGACCAAGCAGTTCACCGAGATTTCCGAGAATCGCGACGTGTGGACCGATGAGCGCATTCAGCAGGCGGTCGAATACACGCGCTTCAGAATCAAACGCGGCCAGGTCAAGAAGAGTCCGGCGGGCTATCTGATGCGCGCGCTGCGCGACAACTGGAAGATGTCCGACGCCGAGCGAACGATGGTCGACGTCCAGGCCAGACTGCTTGCCGATGAGACGCAGGAGCAGGAAGCCAGAACCGTGGCGAGGAAGTCGGTGGCGCACAGCATCGCCACGCGCGAAGAGGAAGTGCGCACGCGCATGAACGAAGATTCGCGCCAAGGCCGCGACCACTTCAGTGCCGCCGACGCAAAGACGCGCAAGGAACTGATGCACGCGTGGACGATGTCGCGCGAGGGCAAGCTGATGCTGCGTCGTATGAAGCTGGAACCGTCGACGGTGACGGAAGAGGCGATCTTCGCGAATACCGAACTGGTCTGGTATCTCGGTCAGTTCGTTTTTGGCCGGATGAATGCGGCCCGGGCTGCCGCGGCCTGACATCCGCCCCGCGTGAGCCATCAGCGATGCGGCGCTGACGATCGATAACCCGCGACCTGCGCGAGCGCCGCCCCTCTCTCTAGAACGATCCAACCAGCGTTCCGAGCACGATCACCACGACGAGCGCGAGCAGCGCGCCCAGAATCCCGACGATGACGATGTCGCGATAGCTTTCGCGATGTGTCGAGCCGCACACGGCAAGCAGCGTTACCACTGCGCCGTTGTGCGGCAGACTATCGAGCGTTCCCGACGAAATCACCGCGACCCGATGCAGCAGTGCAGGGTCGATGCCGTACTGACCGGCCAGTTGCAGATAGGTGCTGCCGAGCGCATCGAGTGCGATGGTCAGGCCGCCCGATGCCGAGCCCGTTAGCGCCGCCAGCAGATTCGTTGCAACGGCAAGCGAGACGAGCGGACCACCGCCGATGCCGAGCACCCATTCGCGCACGAGCGCGAACGCGGGCAGTGCGGCGATCACCGCACCGTAGCCGACCAGACTGCCGACGCTCAAGACCGGCAGCACTGACGCATTCGCGCCCGCGTCGATGGTCTCGCGCAAAGCGGGCAAGCGACGGCGATTGAGCAGAATGAGCGCGACGATCGCAACGGTGAGCGCGACGCATACGCCCCACACGCCACCGACGGCCGCAAGTGAGGTTTCGCCCCAGCGGGCGTCCGCGAGATAGTCGGCGTCGAGACGCGGCAACACGATCACGTTCATCACGAAGTTCGTGAGTACGACGAGCACGAGCGGCGTGATCGCGACACCAAACGACGGCTGATCTTCGCTGACGTGTCCGTGGCCGATTTCGCCGGGATCGAAGCTTTGCGATACGGTCGCGCGCTCGCGCACGAGGCTCGAATCGGCCGCGGGCTTCGCGGTGGGCGCAGCCGCCGCGTTCGAACCATCGAAGCCTTCGTTGGCCGCTCTCGCGCGCGACTGTTGCAAAGACAGCCACCAGAGCCCGAAGCCTGCCATCACGATACTCGCGATAATGCCGAGCCCCGGCGCCGAAAACGGCGTCGTGCCGAAGAACGGCATCGGGATCGCGTTCTGGATCGCAGGCGTGCCGGGCAGCGCGGACATCGTGAAGGTCGACGTGCCGAGCGCGATCGCGGCTGGCATCAGACGGCGCGGAATATTGGCGGCCTGGAAGAGGGCGGTCGCCATCGGTGCGATCACGAAGAAGGCGACGAAGAGACTCACGCCCCCATACGTGACGAGCGCGCCGCCCATCACGACGGCGAGAATCGCCCGATGCGCGCCGAGTTTGTCCGTCATGTAGCTCGCAATCGCCTTCACCGAGCCGCTGTCTTCCATGAGCTTGCCGAACAGCGCGCCGAGCAGGAACAGCGGGAAAAACTGCGCGAGAAACCGCGCGGCGCTGATCATGAAGGTTTGTGTCCAATGCGCGAGAATCGGCTCGCCCGAAATGGCGGCGGCCAGCATCGCGGCGAACGGCGCGAGCAGCAACACGGTCCAGCCGCGATACGCAAAGCCGATCAGCAGCGCGAGACTGGCGAGCATGCCGAACAGTCCGAGACCCACCGCGAGCGGTGACAGGGTAGTGACGTCCATGGTCAGACTCCGTCGAGCAACGCGTCGAGATCAAGTGAAGAGCGCACGCCGATCGAGTCGCCGTGCTCGTCGAGGAACGCTTGCGCGGCAAGCCGTCCTTCGTCGCGCAGCATCGTCAGGAAACTCCACTCGGCGTTCAGCTTCGACGAGTAGCCGAGTTCCGTCATCACGTCGCTCGAGATGCGGTGAATGCGCATCTTCGCCCAGTGGCGGCCTTCGTCGCTGCCGGCGTCCGCCGCGCGGCGCAGCAGCGCGATCATGCGCAGCTCCTTCATGAGCGGTGCGTTGAACGCGACTTCGTTCAGGCGGCTGATGATCTCGCGCGCGGTGCGCGGCGTTTCATCGCGCTCGATGGGATTCACCTGAATCAGCAGCGTGTCGCTCGACGTGCATTCGCGCACCAGCGGCGTGATCGTCGGATTGCCCGCGTAGCCGCCGTCCCAGTAGTCCTCGCCATCGATCCGCACCGCCTGGAACAGCGTCGGCAGACAGCCTGAGGCGAGCAGCACGTCCGGCGACAGGTCGGCGTTGCGGAACACGCGTGCCTGACCGGTGCGCACACGCGTCGCGGTGATGAAGAGCTTGATCGGTGCGTCGCGCAGATGGGCGAAGTCAATCGATTCTTCGAGAATCTTCTGCAGCGGATGGACGCCGCGCGGATTCATGTCGTATGGCGAGAACATGCGGGCCGCGAGATCCATCGCAATGAAAAGCGGCGAATAATCGAGCGTCCAGCGGCCCATCAGCACGTCGAACGGGCTGCGGCGAAATGGACTGAAGACTGCCGCCTCGGACACGCGTCGCCAGAACGCTTCGAGCGTGGCGCGTGCGCCAGCCGCGCCATCGAGTTGATAACCGCTCACGAGCACGGCGGCATTCATTGCGCCGGCCGACGTGCCCGAGATACCTTCGATCTGTAGCCAGGGTTCTTCGAGCAGACGGTCGAGGACGCCCCATGTAAAAGCACCGTGCGAGCCGCCGCCTTGCAATGCGAGGTCGATGCGAGCGGGTGCGCGATGAGTTGATCGAGCTTTCGTTGCAGCCAAGACGACTCCTTGTTGAGGAGTGCTCCATTTCACGAGCTGGCGCCGAATGTCCGGCGGGCGAAGGAATTGCTGGCTAAACTTGTGAACTTTTCAACGGCATGCAGCGTGTTTTAAATGCGAGCCGCCGCACTGCAACATCCGTATTGAAAGTGGGCGATGCTTAAAAGTCAAGCGTATTCGTTTTGATTCACTGGCATTACGCCCAATAGCGCTATTGTGATAATTGTTCACATGCCCGTGCGTAACGATCGTGTCTTGCGAGATCGATCGAATCCGCCAGCGCGATCCGTCATTCATTCGTGCTCGCCGGGTACCGCTGCGAGGCGAGGTCAAACGCGGAGTCCGCCGCAATCGGCAAGGTTTATTGCAATGTTATGTATCGGCTGAGTGCGCAGATACATTACGACATAATTCGACCGACGGGTCAGGCTATAACGCCAACATCGCCCGATCACGGAGAACACCATGAGCACCGAGCTGTTGCAAGGATCCTGCCATTGCGGGGCCGTCAAATTCGAAGTCCGTACCCCGATCGTTCCGGCTGGCCGCTGCAATTGCAGCCTGTGCCGCCGCAAGGGCGCGCTGATGACGCCACTCTTTCCCGCCGGCGAACTGAAGATTCTGAGCGGCGAAGAGTCGCTCACGCTTTACCAGTTCAACACGAAGGTCGCGAGGCACTATTTCTGCAAGCATTGCGGTATCTATCCGTTTCATCAGACGCGTAAAGACCCGAAACTGTGGCGCGTCAATATCGGCTGCCTCGACGGTGTCGATCCCTATGCGCTCGAAGCCAGCGTTGCGGATGGCGCGAGCCTTTCCGTGCTGGAGGGCGCGTGAAACGCTTCGTTGCCATCGCGGTGTTCGTCGCCGGCGGCCTTGCGGCCGAACTCGCACATCCGTTCAGGTGCTCGTTCATTCAGGCGAACGGTGTGCAGCTCAAGCGCCGCAAGAGATAATCTCGCGATGGAAAATCCCGACCACGTACTGATCGTCGACGACGACCGCGGCATCCGCGAACTGCTCGCCGGCTACCTCGAGAAAAACGGCATGCGCGTCTCGCTCGCGGCCAACGGCCGGCAGATGCGCGCCGCGCTCGATAACGGCGCGCCCGATCTGATCGTGCTCGATCTGATGATGCCCGGTGAAGACGGCCTCGTGCTGTGCCGCGAGTTGCGCGCCGGCAAGTTCAGCGCGGTGCCCGTGCTGATGCTGACCGCGCGCAACGAGGAAGCCGACCGCATCGTCGGCCTTGAAATGGGCGCCGACGATTACCTGTCCAAGCCGTTCGCCGCGCGCGAACTGCTCGCGCGGATTCGCTCGGTACTGCGCCGAACGCGCATGCTGCCGCCCGGCATGGAAGTGACCGAATCGGCGCCGATGCTGTGCTTTGGCGACTGGCGGCTCGATACGACCGCGCGCCATCTGCTCGACGCGGAAGGCACGATGGTCGCGTTGAGCGGCGCCGAGTACCGTCTGCTGCGCGTGTTTCTCGATCATCCGCAGCGCGTGCTCACGCGCGACCAGTTGCTGAACCTCACTCAGGGGCGCCAGGCCGATGCATTCGACCGCTCGATCGATCTGATGGTGAGCCGTCTGCGTCAACGGCTGCGCGATGGCGCACGCGAGCCGCGTTACATCAAGACGCTGCGCAGCGAAGGCTACGTGTTTTCGGCGGCGGTAACCGCGATCGGAGATCCGCAATGAGCAGGCCAGCGTGGCTGCACGGTCCGCGTACGCTGTTCGCGCGGCTGGCGCTGATCCTGTTCGTCGGTCTCGCGCTCGCACAGACGATGTCGTTCTGGCTCACGATGACCGAACGCGACCAGACGATGACCAATGTGATGATGGGCTACATCGAGCGCGAGGTCGCGAGCTCGGTCGCGCTGCTCGATCATCTGCCGCCCGGCGAGCGCGCGCAGTGGCTGCCGCGTCTCGCGCGGCGCAGCTACGAGTTCATGCTGGGGCCGGGCGTGCCCGGCGTGCCGGTCGATGCGAGCCTGTCGGCGCGCGTCGCGCAGTCGATCGGCGACGGCATCGGCAAGCGTTATCCGCTGAGCGTGAATGCGGTGCCGGGTGACCGCGAGCGTTTACAGGTTCATCTGCGGCTGAGCGACGGTATGCCGCTCACCATCGATCTGCGGCCGATGTCCGGTGCGCCGCTGTCGCGCTGGTTGCCGCTCGTACTGATATTGCAGCTGATCGTGCTTGCCGCGTGCTGCTGGCTCGCGGTGCGGCTCGCGACGCGTCCGCTGCATCAGCTTGCCGTGGCGGCCGATACGCTCGGCCCCGATCTGAAGGCCGAGCGTCTACCCGAAGAAGGGCCTTCGGAAGTGGCACGCGCCGCGCGCGCGTTCAATGCGATGCAGGATCGAATCGCAACCTATATGACCGAGCGCATGCAGATTCTCGCGGCGATCTCACACGATCTGCAAACGCCGATCACGCGCATGCGTCTGCGCCTCGACGTGATGGAGAACGAAGCGGAAGCGGGCAAGCTGCGCCAGGATCTGCAGGAGATGGAAGCGCTGGTGAAGGAGGGCGTCACCTATGCGCGCACGATGCACGGCACGAGCGAAGTGCCGCGTCGTATCGATCCCGATGCGCTGTTCGACAGCCTCGTTTGCGATTACGTCGATGCCGGTCAGGACGTGTCCTTGCAGGGCAGCTTCGGCCAGTCGCTGACATTGCGTCCGCAGGCATTGCGCCGCATCGTCGGCAATCTGGTCGATAACGCGCTGAAGTTCAGCGGCGCGGCGCAGATCGACATCGGCGCTTTGCACAACGGCGAGGCAACCGTCTCGGTGCTCGATCGCGGCCCGGGCATTCCGCCTGAATCGCTGGAGACCGTGTTCGAGCCGTTCTACCGGCTTGAGGGGTCGCGCAATCGTCAAACGGGCGGCACGGGGCTCGGTCTTGCCATTGCCCGGCAACTTGCGCTCGCCATGGATGCGACGCTCACATTGCATAACCGCGTCGGCGGTGGTCTCGAAGCGAGACTGACGTTGAGAAAATTATCCGGGACGTAAATCGGGCAGTGCAATAGCCGGAAAATCCACTGCGTACCCGATATGCATCATTACATTGTCGCCCGGACAGCATGGTTGTGAAATAGAAGCAAAAAAATGACATCGATTTTCAAATGGGCGATGGCAGTATTTATTGCACTGCAATCGATATTTGATTTCCGGGGTGGCTCGTGTTTTCCCTGGTGCGCGGAGCATATCTGTAAAAAATCGATGTGAATCGAGTTCACATTTTTAGGGTTTTATTCACTGGCCGCCATTGAATGCGAAGTGTTGCGCGACGCAACGCATGCATGGCCGGCGTCCATTCTCATGCCGCGTATCCCATACTTCGGAACAATCTATGCAGTTGATTTGACTCGATTTTTCGATCAGGCCGATGATCCCGCGCTTGAGCCGCAGCGCGATTACGATTTATCGATGGCAATGGCACAGGCATTCACGAAAATGCTATCAATTCACTCATCGGCATCAAGCATTGCCTCAATAATTTATTCACATTGCACAGCAGAAGCCTTATTCGCTCTGCCACTCAATTGACAAAAGCCAGCGGACGGACCATTCTTTTTCACGTGTGGCGGTTGCTGAGTAAAGTTGCCGATCCGGCCGCGATTGGCTGAGAGAAACGTTTCGTTCGAATCTGATTACCAACCTCGTTAAAAAGGTAACTAAAAAGGAATCCGAATGGCGTCCACTCCCCAAAAAATGTCGAGAATGCAGCTCACCGCCATGGTCGTGGGCGGCATGGTCGGTGCCGGGATTTTTTCCCTGCCGCGGACTTTCGCCAATGCCACGGGGCCGCTCGGCGCCGTCATTGCCTGGCTGATTGCCGGCACCGGCATGTATATGCTGGCGCGCGTGTTCCAGGCGCTCGCGGAACGAAAGCCCGAACTGGACGCCGGCGTGTTTGCCTATGCGAAAGCCGGCTTTGGCGACTACCCCGGCTTTCTCTCGGCATTCGGCTACTGGATCGGTAGCTGTATCGGCAACGTCTCCTACTGGGTGCTGATCAAGTCGACGCTCGGCGCATTCTTTCCCGTATTCGGCGAGGGCAATACCGCGGTGGCGATCGTCGTCGCATCGCTCGGCATCTGGCTATTCCATTTCATGATCCTGAAAGGGGTCCAGCAGGCCGCCTTTATCAACAGTATCGTGACGGTCGCCAAGGTCATTCCGATCCTCGTTTTCATCGTCATCCTGATCTTCGGCTTCAGGATGGATCTGTTTCAGGCGAACCTGTACGGCGGCGGGCTCGACGGCAATATCTTCGAGCAGGTGCGAGCGACGATGCTCGTTACCGTGTTCGTGTTCATCGGGATCGAAGGGGCGAGCGTTTATTCCCGTTATGCGAAGAAGCGCTCCGACGTCGGGCAGGCCACGATCCTCGGCTTTATCGTCGTGACTTCGCTGATGGTGCTCGTGACGATGCTGCCGTACGCGGTGCTGCAACGCGCGGACATCGCGGGCATGCGGCAGCCTTCGATGGCGGCGGTGCTCGAAGCGGTGGTCGGGCACTGGGGTGCGATCTTCGTGAGCGTGGGCCTGCTGGTTTCGGTGTTGGGCGCCTATCTTGCCTGGTCGCTGATCTGCGCCGAAGTGCTGTTCACGGCGGCACAGACCAAGGACATGCCCGCCGTTTTCGCGAAAGAGAATGCCAACAAGGTGCCGGCCAACGCGCTGTGGCTGACCAACATCGTGGTGCAGCTTCTCGTCATCAGCACGTACTTCTCGCGGGATGCGTTCGCGCTGATGCTCAACCTCACCAGTGCGATGTCGCTGATTCCCTATCTGTTCGTGGCCGCGTACGGGTTCATGATTTCGAATCGCGGCGAAGGCTACGACGTGCGCCCCGAAGAGCGCAAACGCGACCTCGTGATGGCGGCCATCGCCGTGATCTATACGGTCTTCATGATTTACGCGGGCGGGCTGAAATTCATTCTGCTGTCCGCCGTGCTGTATGCGCCGGGAACGGCGCTCTATATCTGGGCGAGGCGCGAGCAGAGCAAGGCCGTCTTCATTACTTCCGACTGGATCATCTTTATCGTCGTAGTCCTTGGCGCGCTCGTCGGCATCTATGGTCTTGCGAGCGGAACGATCACGATCTGACGGCATTCGATCGAACATGGCGGATCAACACTGGAATTCAGGAGAGCATCATGGCGAATACAGGTGAGTTGGGTGTTCATTCCGAGGTCGGGCAATTGCGCAAGGTGATGGTGTGCGCGCCAGGGCTCGCGCATTCGAGGCTCACGCCGAGCAATTGCGATGAATTGCTGTTCGACGACGTGCTGTGGGTCGAGAACGCGAAACGCGATCACTTCGACTTCGTGACGAAGATGCGCGACCGTGGTGTCGAAGTCGTGGAGATGCACAACCTGCTCGCGGAAACGGTGGCGGTGCCCGAAGGCAAGAAGTGGATTCTCGATAACCAGGTCGTGCCGAATCAGGTCGGCCTTGGCTTTATCGACGAATTGAGAAGCTATCTGGAAGGGCTCGACAATCGCAAGCTCGCCGAAACGCTGATTGGCGGTTTGTCGACGCACGACTTTCCGGAAGCGCACGGCGGCAAGGCACTCGAAGTCGCAAAGGAAGCGGCGGGTGGCACCGAATATCTGCTGCCACCGTTGCCGAACACGCTTTACACGCGCGACACGACCTGCTGGATCTATGGCGGTGTGACGTTGAATCCGCTGTACTGGCCCGCGCGGCATGAAGAGACGATCCTCACGACGTCGATCTACAGGTTCCACCCGGACTTCGCGGGCAAGGTCAACGTGTGGTGGGGCGATCCGACCGAGGACCACGGTCTCGCGACGCTCGAAGGCGGCGACGTGATGCCGATCGGCAAGGGCGTGGTGCTTATCGGCATGAGCGAGCGCACCTCGCGTCAGGCCATCAGCCAACTGGCCGCCACGCTCTTCAAAAAGGGCGCGGCCGAACGCGTGATTGTTGCGGCCATGCCGAAGATTCGCGCGGCCATGCACCTCGACACGGTATTCACGTTCGCCGATCGCGACTGCGTGCTGGTTGCGCCGGACTTCATGGCGAAGACGCGCACATTCTCGTATCGCCCGAGCAGCCATCCGAGCGGCGTCGAACTGCACGCGGAGAACCAGCCGTTCACCGACGTGGTGGCCGAAGCACTGGGTTTGAAGAGGCTGCGCGTTGTCGAGGCGGGCGGCAGCGATTATCAGCGCGAGCGCACGCAGTGGGACAGCGGCGCGAACCTCGTGTGCGCAGCACCCGGTGTCGTCTACGCCTACGACCGCAACACGTACACGAACACGCTGCTGCGCAAGCAGGGCATCGAGGTGATTACGATCGTCGGTGCCGAGCTTGGGCGCGGTCGTGGTGGCGGTCACTGCATGACGTGCCCGATTATTCGCGATGCGGTGGACTATTAACCGCTCCAGCAGATAAGCGGAAAGGCATCGTTCGGTTGCCGCGTTTGCGGCAAGCGGCAGCGCATTCACGGCGACCGGATCTTGCCGGGCGGACGCAACTTCGTTGCGGCCGCTGTCCGGTTGCGGCCAAATACGGGGGCGAGCTCAAATGAAAAGGCCCGGGTCACCTCAGCCGGTCACGCTGACCGAGGCGATCATTCCGATCGCCAGCCTCGTCGTACTGGTGGGACTGTCCTATTACCTGTTCGGCGACGCGGGCGCGAGCGGCCCGAATCAGGTGGGGCTCGTCGTCGCCACGATGATCTCGGTGTTCATCGGCTGGCGCCACGGCCATACGCTGGCTTCGCTCGGCGAAGCCGCGGTTGCCAGTGTCAGCACCGGCATCGGTGCGATCTTCATCCTGTTCGCGGTGGGTGCGCTGATCGGCACATGGGCGCTGAGCGGTACGCTCGTAGGCATGGTCTATTACGGGCTGAAGCTTCTAAGTCCGAACTATTTCTATGTGACGGCGGCAGCGATCTGCGGTTTCGTTTCGATGAGCATCGGCAGTTCATGGACCGTCGCCGGCACGATCGGTATCGGACTGATGGGCATCGCGCAAGGCATGGGACTGAGCCCCGCGATCACGGCGGGTGCAATCATTTCGGGCGCGTATCTGGGCGACAAATCCTCGCCGCTCTCGGACTCCGCCAATCTCGCTGCCGCCGCGGCCGGTGTCGAGTTGTACCGGCATCTTCGCGAGGTTTTCCTAACCTCGGCGGTGGCGATGGTCATCTCGCTCGGCGTGTTCTATTTTTTCGGCCGGCCCGGCGATTTCGACGCGAGCGCCGAGATTCAGGCGATGCGCGGCGCGTTCCTTATCTCGCTGTGGCTGTTTCTGCCGCTGATTCTCGTCATCGTGCTCGCCGTTTTCAAAATACCGCCATTTACCGCGATCTTTCTCGGCGCGCTGGCGGGCGGCTTGCTCGCGGTCTGCGTGGCGCCCGAACGCGTGATCGCGTTTGCTGCCGCGAGGTCCGACGTGCCCGTGTGGCTCGCACTCGTCAAAGGCGTATGGCTTGCGCTCGCGAGCGGCTACAAGGCGTCGACGGGCAATCCCGCACTCGACATTCTCGTCACACGTGGCGGCATGGAGAGCATGCTCAGCACGATCTGGCTCATCATTACCGCGCTCGCATTTGGCGGTGTGGTCGAAAAGTGCGGTGTACTCGAGCGTCTGATCGAGCCAGTCATCCAGAAAGCGAAGAGCGCGGGCGCGCTGGTGGCCTCGCTGGTGGGCGCGATTCTCGCCACGAATATCGTGACCGCCGATCAGTACATCGCGGTCGTGCTCCCCGCGCGCATGTTCAGGTCGGCTTTCGCACGACGCGGCTTCGAGCCGGTTGTGCTGTCGCGTGCGGTCGGCGATACGGGCACGCCAACCGGGGCACTGATTCCGTGGAATAGCTGCGGCGCCTATATGGCGGCGACGCTCGGCGTGTCCACACTCAGTTACGCGCCATTCGCGGTGTTCTGCTTCCTGAGTCCGCTGCTGACGATTGCGATTGCCTACGCGGGTATCCGCATGCCACGTCTTGCGGCCGGTGCTACAGAGGGGTCTGCATCCGCATCCGCTTCGACGGAGTCCGCGTCATCGTATCCAGACGAATGAAACCTGGTAAGGCGATTGATTCGAGCTGAGGCAATTTCGCCATGCTCACGAATCGTTTGAATAGCGTTCTTTTCAGTTCTCGTTGTGATGTATGTCGTGTTGGTTTGCCGGGCCGCTTGAAGTCGAAAAGCTATTTACTATACTTTTAACGACTTCGAGAAAGCCCTGATTTCGTAGTTCATTCCTTTCTTTTCCCGCAGGGAGGTTTGACCATGAACAGACGCATTATCTCGCAGCTCGTTGCCTTCTCTTTTTCCGGTATTTCTCTGATTGCGATTGCGGCGAGACCGCCGCCGGACGCGGGCGGTGGCCCGATGGCCGGACCGGGCCGTCAGCAGGTGATGCCGTCCATTCCGCATCGGGACTGGCACAACGGCCAGCGTGTGCCGAACGAATACCGCCATAACAATTTCGTCATGGACGACTGGCGCGGGCACGGCCTCAAGGCGCCCCCGCGCGGACATAGATGGCTTGGGATCAACGGGGATTATGTGCTCGTATCGACGAACAACTGGGCTATTTCGACGATCGTCAGCGGCACGCAATGACGCAGTGACATTGCGCGCGCGGACATGTGCGCATGTCCGCGCTTCGTTACGTGAGTCGATGCACTGCGCCTGGCGGATCAGGTCAGCGAACACGTGAGCCAGTGATGGATGAGGCTTGCATCGAGCACCATCTCCTGCCGCGTCGGCGCCCCGAGTAATACGATAGTCTCTGGCCTGCCGTGTACGAGTACATGGATCACGACACAGTGGCCGGCCTCGTTTACGAATCCGGTTTTCTGCAACACGATAGGCCAGTTGTCGAAGCGAACCACCGGATTGGAGTTGACGTAGCGGAGTTCGCCATAGCCGGGGTGGGCGACGTAAGTACGGTCCGTCGTGAACCGATGGATGAGCGGATCGCGCGCCGCAACGGCAACGAGACGGGCCAGGTCTGTTGCTGTCGACACGTTATGCGGCGACAGGCCCGTCGGGTCACGGAACTGCGTGCGACGCATCTGGAGTGTGCGAGCCTCGTCGTTCATCGCTGCCACGAATGCGGGCCGCCCACCCGGGAAATCGCGGCTCAAGGCTGCGGCGGCCCGGTTCTCCGAAGACATCAAGGCGACATGGTACATATCGCGGCGCGAAAGCCGCGAGCCGACCGACAGCCGCGACCCCGTGAACTTGATCATGTCGCGATCACTCGCCGTGACCTGCAGAACGCCGTCGAGTGGCCGATGAGTTTTGCGCGCGACCACTGCGGTCATTAATTTGGATATCGAAGCAATGGGCCGGACTTTGTCGGCACGGCGGGCGAGGAGTGTCTTTCCGGTTCGGACGTCGACGACATAGATCGAGTCCGAATGGAGCCGATGAGCCGCGTGCCTGTCGTAACCGCAGCGGGCGAGCAGGCGTGGCCCCGCAGTGCTGTGGTGTGCAGAGTGTCGTGTGTGCCGCAGGCGTCTGCGCTTGTGCCCGGCGATATGATGCTGCACGCGCAATGGATGCGATGTCACCGCCGGCCGACGCCTGGACGATTTGCCGTTGCTCGTGGATGGCCCCTGCACGGACGCACTCCCTGGATGCGACGCGAATGCGTTGGTCACGAATGCGGATGCAACGGCGAACGCGACAATCATGACACGGCACGTGCGACCACGAATCAAGCGTGCGGCTACCCCAATCAAACAGCCATCTCCCTGTTGCGGCCGCCTTGCGGGGCAGGGCGCACCGGACGAAACGGAATGGCAAAAGCCGCGAGTCCTTCTGCCGAAGGGCAATAGTTTGCGGTACCCGGCTTTATGCCGTCAACCCTGAAATGGACGGACACCGCTTGTATTTAGTTCGTTATCCAATTTAATTGGAAAAATGATCCGATAATAGGTGTCGATTTTACCGGTATGACGGGGTGCTATATCGGACGCTAATTTTGCAAAGGTAGACGTCACTGCACGAATTGCTTATACTTTTCTGCGTTTCCATCACGTAATGACATATCCAATGGTGTACCGCGCGTCCTGTCCAGAGTGGCAATTCGTGTAGGTTTCACCGCATCAAACAGGGCCTCCGGTCCTTGCGCAGCACCTATCGTGCTGCCGCAATTTCTGCCGCCGTCGGGCGGCATCGTGCTCCAACGCGCTACGCGTTGCTGGGCGGAAAGCGACAACTGTACGAACGCGTGAGCGTTTGTCAGGTCCCCGATCACGCTCAATCGCCATAGGGGGCCTGGCTTGCTGCATGGCCGATGCGCCGGGCAGTCCGCTTCCTCATGTCGTTCGATATAGCGTCTTTCCTGTCCGTATTCATCACACGCTAAATCGACAAGGAGGAGTCTCGTCATGACGCAACGCACCGCCCGGATCATGGGCAGTCTGATTGTGGTCGTCGCCATCGCTGCGGCACTGGCGCTCGGCATCGGTGCCGACACATTTCGCAGCCGGGCTGGCGATCTCGCCTACTACACGGGGCAGCATCTGCTGCTCGTCGGTTATTCGATGGCGCTCGCGATTCTCGTGGGCGTGCCGGCCGGGGTCATCCTCAGCCGGCCGAAATTCAGGCGGCATGCGGAACGCGCGATGCAGATTTTCAACGTCGGTAACACGATTCCCTCGCTGGCCGTGCTGGCCATCGCGCTCGGCGTTTTCGGCATCGGCAGCGTGCCGGCCATCGTCGCGCTGTTTCTCGCCTCGCTTCTGCCGATCACGCGCAATACCTACGAAGGCGTGAAGAACGTGCCCGCCGCGCTGCGCGAATCGGCGCGCGGCATCGGTATGACCGGCTGGCAGTCGCTCACGCGCGTCGAGTTGCCGAATGCGATGCCCATCATCATCGGCGGCGTGCGCACCGCGCTTGCAATCAACGTTGGAACCGCACCGCTCGCTTACCTGATCGGCGCCGATAGCCTGGGCTCGCTGATCTTCCCCGGCATCTACCTCGACAATCAACCCTTGCTGCTGATGGGCGCAGCGTTCACCGCCCTGATCGCGCTCGCGCTCGACATGCTCGTCGCGGCGGGCAATCGCCAGTGGCTCATTCGACATGGAGCCGTGGCATGATTTCCCGTTTGACGAAAGGCGGCATACGCCGTGTTCTGCATCTCGCAAGCGCCTGCATGATCGCGCTTCTCGTCGCGGCGCCGTGCGCTTCGGCATTTGCGTCGACCATCCGGCTCGGCGCGAAGAACTTCACCGAACAATACGTTCTCGCGGAAATCACATCGCAATACCTGCGCTCGCGCGGCTACACCGTCGAGGCGCACTCGGGTCTCGGCAGCACGCTGATGCGTAGCGCGCTGGAAAACGGACAGTTCGACGTGGTGTGGGATTACACCGGCACGGCGGCGCTCGTCTACGACAAGATCGAAGAAAAGCTCACACCGCAGCAGATGTACGAGCGCGTCAAGGCGCTCGACGAACCGCGCGGCCTGATCTGGCTCGACGCGTCGCCGGTCAACGATACCTATGCGCTCGGCTTGCCGGGCCGCGTTGCGCAACGCACGGGTATTCGCACGGTTTCGGAACTTGCCGCGTACATGGCGAAGCATCCGGAATCGAAGCACTTCGTCTTCGGCATGGATGCCGAGTTCGCGAATCGCCCGGACGGTCTGAAGCCGCTGCTCGCGGCCTACGGCATGCATTTCCGGCGCGCGCAGCTCAAGCAGATGGACCCCGGGCTCGTCTATACGGCGCTGCATAACGACCAGTTGACGATCGGGCTCGTGTACACGACCGACGGCCGCGTGAACGGCTTCGGCATTGTGCCGCTCGAAGACGATCTGCACTTCTTTCCGCCCTACAACGCTGTGCCGATCGTGCGCAAGGAAGTGCTGGAACGCAATCCGCAACTCGCGAAGCAGCTCAACGCACTCTCCGCGGTGCTGAACAACGACGTGCTGCAGAAGATGAACAAGGAGGTCGATCTGGACGGCAAACCCGTGCAGGACGTCGCCGCCGAGTTCCTGCGCACGCATACCTTACCGTGAAGGAGTCCGCATGAGCGTAATCGACTATCTGTTATCGAACTGGCAGGACCTGCTGCACCTCACGCTGCAACATATCAATCTCGTGGGCATTGCCGTCGGCTGCGCGATCGTCGCGGGCGTTCCGCTAGGCATCCTGATCAATCGTCACGCGTGGCTCGCCGGGCCGCTGCTCGGTCTCGCGACCGTGATTCTCACGCTGCCCTCGATCGCGCTGTTCGGGCTGATGATTCCGGTGTTCTCGCGCTTCGGGCAGGGCATCGGCGCGCTGCCTGCGATTACGGCCGTGTTTCTCTATTCGCTTCTGCCGATCATGCGCAATACGCACCTGGCGCTTGCCAGCGTGGACGCCGGCATCAAGGAAGCGGGCACGGGCATCGGCATGACGGCCTGGCAGCGGCTGCGGCTCGTCGATTTGCCGCTTTCGGTGCCGGTCATTCTGGCGGGTGTGCGCACGGCGGTCGTGATGAACATCGGCGTGATGACGATCGCCGCCGTCATCGGTGCGGGCGGCCTCGGCACGCTGATCGTGCGGGCCATCGGCCAGAGCAGCATGATGAAGCTCGTGGTAGGGGCGGTGCTCGTCAGCATTCTGGCCATTGTCGCCGACCTGATTCTGCAGGCGCTGCAACGCGCCTTGACACCGAAGGGAGTACAAAAAACATGATCGAACTCGACAAACTGACCAAGACGTTTCCGCGCAAGGATGGACAAACCGTACGCGCCGTCGACTCGGTGAGCCTTTCGGTGCCGGAAGGGGAAATCTGCGTGTTCCTCGGACCGTCGGGCTGTGGGAAAACGACCACGCTCAAGATGATCAACCGCCTGATCGAGCCGACTTCCGGGCGCGTGCTCATCAACGGCGAAGATACGGCGGGCCTCGACGAAGTGAGCCTGCGCCGGCGTATCGGCTACGTGATCCAGCAGATCGGCCTGTTTCCGAACATGACCATCGAGGAGAACATCACGGTCGTGCCGCGTTTGCTCGGATGGGACAAGCAGCGTTGCGCCGCGCGCGCGGCTGAACTGATGTCGATGGTGGCACTCGATCCGAAGCTATACCTGAAGCGCTATCCGCGCGAACTGTCCGGCGGCCAGCAACAGCGCATCGGCGTGATCCGCGCGCTCGCGGCCGATCCGCCGGTGCTGCTGATGGACGAACCGTTCGGCGCAGTCGATCCGATTAACCGCGAATCGATCCGCAACGAGTTCTTCCAGATGCAGCGCCAGCTCGGCAAGACGGTGATCATGGTGAGTCACGACATCGACGAGGCGATCCAGCTCGGCGACCGCATTGCCGTGTTCCGTCGCGGCCAGCTGATCCAGTACGACCACCCCGACACGCTGCTCGCGCGGCCTGCCGACGAGTTCGTCGCGCAGTTCGTGGGTCAGGACAGCACGCTCAAGCGCCTGCTGCTCGTGAAGGCCGGCGACGCCGCCACGCAGCCCGAGACCGCGCAGGCCGGCACGTCTCTGGCTCGGGCCTTTGCCACGATGGATGAAAGCGACACGCGCCACCTGACCGTGCTCGATGAAGCCGGGCGGGCGCTCGGATACGTGGCCCGCCGGGCGGCGCGTGGCGCCGAAGGTGTGTGCGGAGACCGGCTGAGCAACTTCCCCGCGACGGCGTCAATCGACGACAACCTGCGTATCGTGCTGTCGAAGATGTACCAGTTCGCCGCGTCGTGGTTGCCGGTGCTCGACAACGAGGGGAGCTACCTCGGCGAAATTACGCAGGACTCGATCGCCCAGTACCTCAGTTCGGGCCGCTCGCGCCAGGCGATGGCCGCCTGAGGGTCAGCGCGATTCGGTGCGCGCGGCATCGAATCGTTAGCACGCGTCCCGTTTTGCCAAACACGTCGCAAAACGGGACGCGTGCGATGCCGCGAGGCATCTTTCAGGAATGAACCGTACCAGCGGAGAACTGCGCATTCTGTTTGAGCAGTGCGGGAGCCAGGAAAGCGCCGATCGTGAGGCCCATGCTTTCGTGATGGCTCGCGTACCAGCCTTCTTCGTGCGTCAGGTTCATCGTGCCGATGCACACACCGTCGTAGGCAATGGGAATGTTCAGTATCGAGCCGAGGCCCATGCCGGCCATCACCGCGTGGTCGTCGAACGCTTCGCGAATGCCTTGCGAGGTGGCGGCGCGAAACGGCCTGAGATCCTGCAAGATCTGTTTTGCCCAGGCGGTGCCTTGCTTCTTCTTGCGGCCGCCAAGCGGATAAACGTCCGGCATGTTCGTGTAGACGCGTTCGACTTCGTGGTGTTGCGCGTCGTACGACATGATCGTCAACAGCCTGAAGCCTATCGTGCTCGCGGCTACCTCATGAACCGCGCGGAAAATTTCGTGCGGCTGATCTTTCAGGCGGATCGCCATCGCGAGACGTTCGAGGTCGGCAATGGTCAGTGCCTGCGTGTCGCGCAGCGCAGGCTCGGTCGGGTTGGCTTGCATCGTTTGCATGGAAGAGTCCGAAAAAGGGCGGTGCGTTCAGCTGTGCAGGCGGGAAGAAGACTTGAGCTGGCCCGCTGCGTCAGGCGCCGCTGCGAACTCGCTGGCCTCGATGTCTTCCAGCGAGCGGTTGCGCGTTTCGATGCCGAGGAAGAACACGACGCAAGCACCGATCAGCAGCACCGCCGTGGTCATCGCGAACACCCCGAGGAAGCCCGATAGCGGATAAACGAGGCCGACCAGAATCGGCGCGCTCACTGAGCCAATGCGGCCGAACGAGGACGACGATCCGGTGCCGGTCGTACGCACCGCGGTCGGAAACACTTCCGGGGTGTAGGCATAGACGCCGGCGAAAGCGCCGTTCATGAAGAACGACAGCGCGATGCCCGCGGCCATGATCTCGAGGCCGGAGTGAGAGAACGCGAGCGTGATCGCCGCAATTCCGCCAAGCAGCATGTAAGACGCGACCACGCCTTTGCGGCCGATCTTTTCATTGAGCCATGCAGCGGAGAAATAGCCGGGAATCTGCGCGCCGTAAATCGCAATCGAATAGCCGAAGCTCTTCGTGATCGTGAGTCCTTCCTTGACGAGCAGGCTCGGAATCCACGAGAAGAACGAGTAATACGCGAAGGCCACCGAGAACCACATGAGCCAGCTCACGGCGGTAGTGCGCGCGAGCCGCGGCGACCACAGCGCGAGCACGTTGTGCAACGCGCCACCGCTTGCGGGCGCGGCCGTGGGCAGCGGGGCCGCGGTGCTTGCCGCGCTCACGGGGGCGAGCGTAATGCCTTTGCCGACGAACCATGCTTCGATTGCGCTGACGATGTCGTTTGCCTCGGTCGCGCGGCCCTGGCTTTCGAGCCAGCGCGGCGATTCGGGCAGCGTTCTGCGCCACCACAGCAGCATGACGACGGGCAGTGCGGTGATGACCGCGAGATAACGCCAGCCGTCGGCGAAGTTGCGCACCACGGCGAAACCGAGAATCGAAGAGCTCAGGTAGCCGAACGACATGAAGCCGACCAGCGCGCCGCAGAACATGCCGCGATAGCGCCGCGGCACGAATTCGGCGAGGAACGGTGCGATGACGACGGTCTCCGCACCCGAGCCGAAACCGGCGACCACGCGTAATGCAAAGAACGTGTGCCAGTCCTGTGCGGTGGCACTCGCGAGCGACGCGACGCAGTAGATCGCGAGCGCGCTCATCATGATGCGGCGGCGGCCGATCACGTCGGCAAGCACGCCCGAGAGGAACGCGCCGAAGAAGTAGCCGATATAGGTGCTACTCGCGACGAGGCCGGTTTGGGCGCTCGTCAATTGCCAGAGCTTGCTCACGACCGGCAGCAGGAAGGCGAGTGACGACGAATCGAGGCCGTCGAACATGTATCCCAGTCCGCCGATCAGCAGCAGTCTGCGATGAAAATTCGATATCGGCAGTCTTTCAAGACGGGCGGCGACGGCGGACACGGCAACTTCTCCTGATGATGCTGATGAAAATGGCGCGGCGAGCGCCGCGCGTTCTGTACTTCGGACTGCTTATCGCCCGATTGCGTAGGCTTGCATCTGACGCGGCGTGGCGGCGCCTCGCAGCAAACCGTTTCTGATGCTGACCGCGCACACGCGGCCCAGCGCCCACGGTTCCGCGACGGTCAGGTCGTGACCGCGCGCGCGCAACTCGGCGAGCGTGCTTTCCGGGAAGCGCGACTCGGCGGACATCTTGCCGAGCTGCATCGCACGCGGATAGAACGAGCCGGGGAAGTGCGCGGTCTGGAACGACGGCGCATCGACGGCGGCCTGGAAGTTCATGCCGCCATGCACGTGCTTGAGGAATAGCTGCAGCGACCATTGATCCTGCTGATCGCCGCCCGGCGTGCCGAAGGCCGCGTAGGGCTTGCCGTCGCGCGTGACGAGCGTGGGCGACAGCGTGGTGCGCGGACGGCGGCCCGGACCGAGCGACGAAGGCAGGCCCTCTTCCATCCAGAACATCTGCGCGCGCGTCGTGACGTTGAAGCCGAGGCCGGGCACTGCCGGCGACGCCTGCAGCCAGCCGCCGGACGGCGTGGCCGAAACCATGTTGCCCCAGCGGTCGACGACGTCGAGATGCACCGTATCGCCGCGCAGTTCAGGCAGCGGCGCGAACGTCGGTTCGCCCTGGCCGAAGCCGCCCGCCTGTTCGCGGCCGGCATTCGCGATGATGCGCGCAGCGCGCTGTTCGCTGTCGCCGAGTTGCCCTGGGCGGAATTCGAACGACGCGCGGCGCGGATCGACGAGCTTGCGGCGCTCGTCGTTGTAGGCGTCGCTGAGCAGCACGTCCATCGGCACATGCGAAAACGCGGGGTCGCCGTAGAACACGTCGCGATCGGCAAATGCGAGCTTCGAACACTCGATGACCGTATGAACGAAGTCCGGCCCGAGCGGGTCCATCGCGCCGAGATCGAAACCCTTGAGCAGCGCGAGCTGCTGCAGGAACATCGGCCCCTGGCCCCACGGTCCGGTCTTGTGAACGCGCAGGCCCGCGTAGTCGTACGAGACCGGGTCTTCGTAGGTGGGCTCCCAACGCGCCATATCGCCTGCATCGAGCAGGCCGTAATTGCGCTGGCCCGAGGTGTCGAGCACGGCCGTCGAACGGAAATACTGGTCGATCGCATCGGCGACGAAGCCGCGATAGAACACGTCGCGCGCGCGTTCGCATTGTTCGGCGCGGTCGCTGCGCGTATTCGCTTCGCGCAGGATGCGCTTGTAGGTCTCTGCGATCGCGGGATTGGCGAACAGATGGTTGGGCGTCGGCACTTCGCCGTTGCGCAGCCACTGCTCGGCCGAGGTGGTCCATTCGGTGCGGAAGAAGTCCTTGATCGCAAGGATCGACGCCGCCATGCGCGGCAGCACCGGATAGCCGTTTTCCGCGTAACCGATCGCGTAGCTCAGCACGTCTTCGAGCGGCAACTGGCCGTAATCGCGCAGCATGGCCATCCATGCGCCGAACGCGCCCGGCACCACGGCGGGCAGCAGACCCGTGCCCGGCACGACGTCGAGCCCCAGGTTGCGCATCCGTTCGATGGTCATGCGCTCGGGCGTTACGCCCTGGCCGCACAGTACGCGCACCCGGTCTTCGCGCGCGCTATAGAACACGACCGGCAGTTCGCCGCCCGGACCATTCAGATGCGGCTCGACGATCTGCAGCACGAAGCCGGCTGCCGCGGCGGCATCGAACGCATTGCCGCCTTTTTCGAGGGTGGCCATTGCCGAGGCGCTCGCGAGCCAATGTGTCGAGGACACCATACCGAAGGTGCCGATCAGTTCCGGACGGGTTGTAAACGACATGCGCGACTCCTTTGCGACAGCGGGACCAATGATAGAACCAATTATGAATGGTTCCATTGTAAAAGATAGAAGAGTAAGGCTAATGCAACCCGGTTGCACCCGGTGTTAACCCGATATACACGGCCAGTATAGCGGATAAAAAATACCCTGAAGGACGGCGTGCGGTCTCGCCGGGATTCTGATATCGTTTAAACCAATTAATATTGGTTCGGAAAAAATGGAAAAGCCAGTACTGGATGCGTTGCTCGACTACATTGCCCAGCATCGCCTGAAGGATGGCGATGCGCTGCCGCCCGAACGGACGCTTGCGGAAGAACTGGGCGTGAGCCGCCGCGAGTTGCGCTCGGCGCTGGCGTCGATGGAAGCCTCGGGCCGCGTGTGGCGTGGCGTCGGCCGTGGCACTTATCTCGGCGCCCGGCCGCTAAAGTTCGCGCCTACGCTGCGGGGGCTGCGCGTCGGCACCAGTCCGGCGGACATCGCCGAAATGCGCCTGCTGTTCGAACCGGCGCTTGTCGCACTGGCGGCGACGAAGGCGAGCGGTGACGATCTGCAGGAGCTGGAAAAGTGCGCGCGTAAAAATGCTGCCGCGAAAACCGACGACGAATGGCAGCAATGGGATCACCGCTTTCATCTGCTGATTGGCCAGGCTACGCGAAATCCCGCGCTGATTGCGTTGATGGAAGTCATCAACGGTATGCGTGTGAAACCGGAGGTCCGCGAAAAAACGGCCGCGCAGGAGACGCGGCAGTATTTCGCGCAGCAGCACCAGGAGATCGTCAATGCGCTGAAAGCACGCGACGCGGAAGCGGCGGCGCGCTACATGCGCGAGCATTTGCTGAGTGTTCAGTGGCGCGCGTCGGCGAAGGTGGATGAAGTCGTGGCGCGGCAGATTTGAAGAATGCGTTTTTCCGGCTTTTTTTCTACTGCGCCAGTTTTCTGTTCAACCGGCGCATGCCGTTGAACACCGCATCGGCGACGTCCATCGGAAAGTCGTCGGGCAGTTGCGACGATACTTCATCGATGACCGTATCGGTTCGCGCGGTCAGTTCGTCGATCATCGTTTCGACGGCCGCGGCGGAAAAACCGGTGCGTTGTCCTTCGGCAATCCAGTGTCTTCGCTGGATCTGATTGAGCAGGTAGTGGACGTTTTTGCCGCGAACGGCCATCGCGAGTTTCACTCTTTGCACGGCTAGATGGCTCGGCCCCGAACCGATGATCGGATGCGCGGAGAGCACGTCGTAAAGCGGCGTCGATTCGTAACGATTGCCCGCGAGATGCGCGATGCTGAAGTTCTTCGCATGGCCATCGGTGGCGGCGAGTAGCCAGAAAATCATCTGCGTCGTGAAAAAGTTGCGCCGGTCCGTTGCGGCGCGAGACGAGCCGGCGAGTACTTCCATGATGGTCTCGATACCCGGGCCGCCATCGGATTCGTATTTATGAAGCGCCGATGTGCCGGTTGCCTGGCACATGTCTTCTTGCGGCAGCCGCACGATCCACGTTGCGTCGCTCGATGGTCTGCGATCGAACCGCTCGACGATCAATGCTTTCTCTTCGTCGAAGCGCGCGATTTCGCAGTGGGCAACGGGCAGGCCGTAAGCGGCGACGATGTGCGAACAGAGCCATTCGTTTTCGACCGACGTGCGCATGTCGGCGCGCATGTTGCCGACGAGCCCGAGCGGCAGCTTGAAGATATGCGTGGTCGGCGTGCTGCCTTCGGGCAGCAGCCAGCGATTGCGATGACGAAGCAGCGCGGTTTTCTCCTGCGCCCCGGCGATCGACAGGCGCAGGTCTTCGAGCGGATCGTGCTGGCCGAGCGGTGCCGCCGAGGTCGTGCCGCGCAGCAGGGCGGCGACGTCGCTTTCTCCAAGCGCGCGTCCCTCGATGCTCGTGAGGTCGGTGGGCGCTTCGTCGGGCGGCAGCATCTGCAGCGCGCCGACGCAGTCGCGGCCGAGAGCGGCAAGCAATGGAAACGGCGCGGTGCTGCCGGTCCGGTAACGCGTGGCGATGCGGCGCCGGATCGGTTCGCTGTCGGGCAGCAGATTGTCGAAATAGTCCGCGACGATCTGGCCGCGATATGGCTGATTGCCTGGTGTAAAAGGCAGTGACAGCGAGAGCGGGCGCCCTTGCGGATCGTCGATCCATTCGTCGAGATACGTCAAACGCTCGCCGTTGCGTGTCGTTTCCCAATAGCCGACCTGCAAGCCGTTCATCCACAGATTCAGGCGGCTTTGTGTGTTGCGTGCCATGCTCACCATTCCTCGCGTTTTTTGCCGGTGCTTGCGGATTTCGCGGCGGCGCGCGTCGGTTCGGACGCGCTATTGCCGCGCGCGGCGCGGCGCGTGGTCGTGCTGGCGGGCGGCTTCTTCGCGGCGGTTCGCGGGCGAGCGGACTTCGCCGCCGATGTTGGCTGTTTGCGCGGCGTTGCGGTGGTGCGCTTTTCGCCGATGCCTGCCGTGGTAGTGGTTTTGCCGCCGACGCGCCGGGTGGGCGCACGGCTGGTTGATGGCGGCGCGACACTTGCCTCGGCGGCTTCGCCTGGCGCCGCGCCGGTCTGCACGAGTTTCAGATCGACCTGCAATATCCGCAAGACCTTGAACAGACGTTCGACGCTGACGGCGGCCGGATTCGCTTCGAGTTGCGCGTAAGTCTGCTGCGTGACGCCGAGGCGGCTGGCCATCGCGGCCTGGGTGAGTGCGGCGGCTTTCCTGAAGCCTTGCAGGATCGGTCTCAACTGGCTCAGCGTCTTGATGGGGTAGTCCACGACAGGTCTCCGGCCGGCTTCGGCGTGACAACAGGCCAAAGCCTGTAAATGACTCGTACAGTCTATACCCTGTATTTTTCAAATACAAGCTAAAGACTGTTAATGCCGAAGATATGGCCGTTCGGATCGGCGTGACGCGGATAGAACATTTAACGCAACTAACGGTCAACAGCTTCAACCCCTTCTTTCGCTGCTTCGCAGCCATTCCAGACTATTGCCATCAGGTCGCGATCGAGCGTAACTGAACCGATCGAATTTGAATAATTGAAACGTCAATCGCTCTTTATTGATTAATGTAAAAACATTGAAAATTGAGAGGAAAAATAGAAGATCATATTTCACAAAAAAGTGACGAAACTCATATGTAATGCTTCCGGCATATAAAAGATTCGTTCAATAAAGCGATGAGTGTTTACGCGCATTGCATTCCTTTACCCGTTATTCGATCGTCAATTTATTCAATAGCATTGTTGCGCGAAGGGCACGACAGCAGGCTTGGAAATTACAGAAAACTCTGTAGACTCTATGGCGTGCCTGAGGCGCACGCGCGTTAGCAAACCATTTGAATTCGTCGAGAGAATTTCAGGTCTCGCAATAGCTATTTCTCTATTGAACCTGATTCGATGAACCATGCCGACCCGGTGAACCTGAAAAGGAGATTCGACGAGAACGAGACCGATCATTCTTCCAAATAACTCGATCGATGCCGCGGATATTTCGGCGGCAGGCCGCTGGAGAACATTATTTCCATGGAGTATGTAATGGCAATCAAACCACAATGGCGAACGCTGTTATCTCTGACTTTCCTGTCGCTGGCCGTGATGAGCAACGTCGCGCGCGCGGACAACATTCCAATTGTCACGGGTCAGCAATGGATGGAGTCGTCGCCGGAAGCGAAGAAAGCCTATCTCGTCGGGATTGCCAATCTGATCGAAGTCGAGCGCGCCTATGCCGGCAATGCGGCGAACGCCAGCGACATCGCGCAGCGCTTTGGTAAAGGCATGCAGGGGCAGACGCTCGACAGCGTGCGCGTGGGGCTCGACAACTATTACGCATCCAATCCGACGATGATCCAGCACCCGGTGATCGAGACCCTCTGGTTCCAGATGGTCGTGCCCGGGCTGAAGAAAAACCAATAAGGAGAACGATCATGAAACGACTTGGATGGATCGCGAGCATCGGAACGCTGGTTGCGATGATCGGCTGCACGGACATGAGCCCGCAGGCGCAGGGAACGATGAGCGGCGCCGCGCTCGGCGCCGGCGCGGGAGCGGGGATTGCGGCGATCTCGGGCGGCGATGCCTGGACCGGCGCGATCATCGGCGGTGCGGCGGGCGGTGTGGCCGGCAATATGCGCGGCCGCTAATGGAACGATGAGCAGGGGTGTACGGGACGCGGCATGTATCGCGTCCCGTACTTTATTCATGAACCGGATGGCTTGATCCGATTGAGCGAGTCATCGGGCGAGTCGATCTTTTCCATGCCGCTGAAAGGTGTTCGTTGCATCGGCTCCTTCACAACTTCCCCACGACGTCCCCACGACCTCCCCACGATGAGTGCGGGAATTCCGTGCAGTTTTCCTCGCGTCGAATTCCGGATAGCGCAGCGCGTCGATCTGATCGGCCTGTTTCATTCGCGCTTGCGGCATCGCCGCGCACCTCAGGTCGTTATGCTAATCATCCGGCAGTGCCTGCCGTGCAACGGCCATAGAGTTTGAACGGATGATTAAAAGACCTTAGGATATCCAGACCGGAACGCCGTCGACACGACGGTCTCAGCGTCCGACGCGGACAGCAGTCTGCGTTGCGGTGCAACCTTCATCAAGAGAACACGAATGCTACGCACGTCGCTGAAGGTCATCAAGATAAGTGCATGGGTTGTGATTCTGTCGGCCGTACTCGCACTCGGTCTGCGCGCATGGTACTCGCAGCGCGGTCCGGCGCTGTCGGTCTGGCATACCTATGTGCCGCGCGAAATGACCGCGGAAGAGATGGACACCGGCGACTGGAACGCCTATATGAAAGCGGAAGCGCGCATTTTCGAGGACGTGCGCGTCAATGTCGTCGAAAAGCTGAAGCCGTCCGAGCGCGTTGCGGCGAACCGGTATTACGAGGGCTCGCCGATCTTTCCGCCGCATTTTGCCTACGACTGGAATCACTCGTACATACTCGAACCGTCGGGGCCGCCCGTTGGCGCGGTGGTGTTGCTGCATGGCATGACGGATTCGCCGTACAGCTTGCGGCATATCGCACGCAACTATCGTGATCGCGGTTTTGTCGCGATCGGCATCCGCTTGCCGGGGCACGGCACCGTGCCGGCCGGGTTGACCGACGTTCACTGGCAGCAATGGGCCGCGGCCACCCGGCTTGCAGTGCGCGAAGCGCGCCGGCGTATCGGCCCGGACAAGCCGCTCGAACTGGTCGGCTTCTCGAATGGCGGCGCGCTGGCGCTGCAATATGCACTGGATGCGATCGAGAACCCGGCGCTTACGCGTCCGACTCGCGTCATTCTGATTTCACCGATGATCGGCGTGACGCGTTATGCGCGCTTTGCCGGTCTCGCGGGACTGCCGGCGATATTGCCGGCATTCGAGCGCGCCGCATGGCTTGGCATCGTGCCGGAGTTCAATCCGTTCAAGTACAACTCGTTCCCGGTGAATGGCGCGCGGCAGTCGTATCTGCTCACGAGCGTCATTCAGGAGCAGATTGCGAGGCTCGAGCGCGAGAACCGGCTCGCTACGTTGCCGCCGATTCTCACGTTCCAGTCGGTGACCGATTTCACGGTCAGCACGCCCGCGGTGATGTCGTTGCTCTATGACAAGCTTCCCGAGAACGGCAGCGAGGTCGTCCTGTTCGACGTCAATCGCAGCGTGCGTTTCAGGACTTTCCTGCGCGTCGCGTCTTATACGGCGCTGTCGCGGCTGCTGCGCATTGGTCCGCAGAACTATCGCACGACGGTCATCGCCAATGCGTCGCCGGACTCGGCACATATGATCGAGCGCAGCGTCTATGCGGGCGAAGTGCAAACGCGCGTGCAGCCTTTGGACATCGATTATCCTCAGGACATCTTCTCGTTGTCGCACGTCGCGATTCCGTTCCCGATCACCGATGCGTTGTACGGCATTGCGCCGGACGACTCGGAAAACTTCAACGAGAACCTCGGCACACTCGCGCCACGTGGTGAACGCGGCACCTTGATTCTGACGCTCGACTCGATGTTTCGCATCGCGTCGAATCCGTTCTTCCCGTATCTGCTGCAACGTATCGACGAAGGCATCGGCAGGTTGCCGCCGGCGGTCGTCAAATCGCCGCCGCGTACACATGAAACCGCAGCGGGGCAGCCCGAAGATGCTGAGGAAGAACTCAATGCGCTCGAGCAGGCCGGTTCCGGCGAGCCAGAGCCTTGAGCACTTGAAGTGCGGGCGTTTTGAATCGGGCCGGCGGTGAGCGTCGCCAGGTATGATGTGCGTTCCGTGACTTTCGCGTACTCGCCCCGCGCCACACCATGACGTCCAGGCCACCTGTTCCGCCCCGCATGTCCGATGTTGCCCGGCGCGCGGGCGTTTCGAAGATGACCGTCTCGCGTGTGCTCGCGGGACGCAGCGTGTCGCAGACGACTCGCGAGCGGGTCATGAAGGTCATCGACGAACTTGGCTACGTCGCCGATGCGGCGGCGGGCGCGTTGTCGTCGGGACGCTCGGAGTTCGTCGCGGTGCTGGTGCCGTCGCTGTCGAGCTCGAACTTCTCGGACACGGTGCGCGGGCTCAATGCCGCGTTGAGCCCGCACGGTTTGCAGCTCCTGCTCGGCGACACCGACTACCGTCTCGACCAGGAAGAACTGCTCGTGCGTTCGATGCTGCGTCATCAGCCGCGCTGCGTCGCGCTGACGGGCAGCCGGCATACCGAGGCGACGCGCATGCTGTTGCAGCGCGCCGGCATCCCGGTTGTCGAGATGTGGGACTTGCCGGCCGATCCGATCGATACGGCCGTCGGCTTTTCGAACTCGGCGGCGGCGCGCGCAATGCTCCGGCATCTGCATGAACGCGGGTATCGGCGCATCGGTTTTATCGCGGGCGAGAGCGAACGCGACCGACGCGGCCTTGACCGGATGCGCGGTTACGTCGCCGAAATGAAGGCGCTCGGGCTCGGCGCGCCGCGCGTGATCCGGCTCGGCGATTCGCCGATCACCATGAGTCATGGCGCGCCGGCGCTCGGTGCCTTGCTCGAAACGTGGCCCGATACCGAGGCCGTGATGTGCGTGAGCGACATGTCGGCGTTCGGCGCAATCATGGAGTGCCATCGCCGCGGGCTGTCGGTGCCGGACGATATCGCCATCGCCGGTTTCGGCAACTTCGAGGTGTCGTGGTGCTGCCAGCCGACGATGACGACCGTGTCGGTGGACGCATACGGAATCGGCTTGCGGGCGGGCGAGACATTGCTCGCCGCGCTGGCCGATCGCGAGGCCGGGCGCGAGCCGCATAGGAAAGCGGTAAAGATCGACTTCACGGTGATTCCGCGTGAAAGCGCCTGAAAATACCTGAGCCGGTACGCAGGCCGCAGGCGTAGCGGCGCCGTACGGCATCGCCGGGGCTCCTGAATCACGAGGCGCTTTGCAGGGCCACATAAGCAGCCAGGGATATCCCTTGGTTGTTCGGATGCCACGCCACGCGTAACATCGGCGAACCTATATGTTACCGGTAACTATACACGCCCAGGTAACCCTCAGGACAGAGAGAAGCATCATGTCAGCATCCAACCCACGCCGGCTGCGCAGCCAGGAATGGTTCGACGATCCCGCGCACGCGGATATGACGGCGCTGTACGTCGAGCGTTTCATGAACTACGGTCTGACGCGCGAAGAACTGCAATCGGGCCGGCCGATCATCGGCATCGCGCAGACGGGCAGTGACCTCGCGCCGTGCAACCGGCATCACATCGAGCTCACGGCACGCACGAAGGCCGGCATTCGCGACGC
Source organism: Burkholderia sp. Ax-1724 (assembly GCF_011752995.1). GTDB lineage: Bacteria > Pseudomonadota > Gammaproteobacteria > Burkholderiales > Burkholderiaceae > Paraburkholderia. Next base: position 267,257 of record NZ_VWWL01000002.1, on the reverse strand, counting down.
GGGCGGCATTCCGATGGAATTTCCGGTACATCCGCTCGCCGAGCAGAGCCGTCGGCCGACCGCCGCGCTCGACCGCAATCTCGCGTATCTGGGCCTCGTCGAAATCCTGCATGGTTTCCCGCTCGACGGCGTGGTGCTGACCACCGGCTGCGACAAGACCACGCCCGCCTGCCTGATGGCGGCGGCCACCGTCGACATGCCGGCGATCGTGCTGTCCGGCGGCCCGATGCTCGATGGCTGGCACGACGGCAAGCGCATCGGGTCGGGCACCGTGATCTGGCATGCGCGCAATCTGCTCGCGGCCGGCGAGATCGACTACGAAGGCTTCATGGAGTTGACCACGGCGTCCTCGCCGTCGATCGGCCATTGCAACACGATGGGCACGGCCTTGTCGATGAACAGCCTTGCCGAAGCGCTCGGCATGTCGCTGCCCGGCTGCGCGAGCATTCCGGCCGCGTACCGCGAGCGCGGCCAGATGGCCTACGTGACCGGCAAGCGCATTGTCGATCTGGTGCGCGAGGATGTGCGGCCGTCGCGGATCATGACGAAGCAAGCCTTTGAAAACGCGATCGTGGTCGCGTCGGCGCTCGGTGCGTCGACCAACTGTCCGCCGCACCTGATCGCGATCGCGCGGCACATGGGCGTCGAACTGAGTCTCGACGACTGGCAGCGAGTCGGTGAACAGGTGCCGCTGATCGTCAACTGCATGCCCGCTGGCGAATATCTCGGCGAGAGCTTCCATCGCGCCGGCGGCGTGCCTGCCGTGATGCGCGAGCTTGCGAAGGGCGGCCTCGTGCACGAGCAATGCCTGACCGTGTCGGGCCGCACGATGGGCGAGATCGCAGCGGCCGCGCCCACGCCGGATCGCGAGGTCATCAGGACGACGGACGATCCGCTCAAGCACGGCGCGGGCTTCATGGTGCTGTCGGGCAACTTCTTCGACAGCGCGATCATGAAGATGTCGGTGGTCGGCGAGGCGTTCCGCAAGACCTACCTGAGCGAGCCCGGCGCGGAAAACAGCTTCGAGGCACGCGCGATCGTGTTCGACGGTCCCGAGGACTATCACGCGCGCATCAACGATCCGTCGCTCGCGATCGACGAGCGTTGCATTCTCGTGATTCGCGGTGCGGGCACGGTCGGCTATCCGGGCAGCGCCGAGGTCGTCAACATGGCACCGCCGGCGGCGCTCGTGCGCGAGGGCATCACTTCGCTGCCGACGCTCGGCGACGGACGTCAGAGCGGCACGTCCGCGAGTCCGTCGATTCTGAACATGTCGCCGGAAGCGGCGGTGGGCGGCGGCCTCGCGTTGCTGCGCACGAACGACCGCATTCATGTCGATCTGAATTCGCGCCGCGTCGACGTGCTGGTCGACGAAGCAGAACTCGCGCGACGCCGCGAAACCATGCAGTTCGAGATTCCGCCCGCGCAGACGCCGTGGCAGGAGTTGTATCGCAAGACGGTCGGCCAGCTTTCGACCGGCGGCTGTCTCGAACCGGCAACGCTCTATCTGAAGGTGATTGCCGAGCGTGGCAATCCGCGGCATTCGCATTGACATGCAGGTGACAAGACCGGGCTTCGCAGGCGATGCGACGCCCGGCCTTGCCCGTTCCCCACTTATCCGAAAGAGCCCGTTCCATGTCCGCAACGTCCCCTTCCCGCTTTCTTCCTGGCGACCTGAACGACGCGTTGCTCGTCGGCCGCGTGTGGCGCAAGACCGAACAGCACGAAGGACCCTGCGTGGTCGTCGTGCGCGGCGGCGAGGTGTTCGACATCACCGCGGCGGTGCCGACCACCGCGGATCTGTTCGAGCGCGACGATGCCGCGCAGTTTACGCGCAGCACGCCGGGCATATCGCTCGGGCCGGTCGCGCAGCTGATCGAGGCGAATCTGGCTGGCGCCGGCGTGCCGGCCGTGCGTTTGCTCGCGCCGTGCGACGTGCAGGCGATCAAGGCCTGCGGCGTCACGTTCGCGGTCAGCCTGATCGAGCGTGTGATCGAGGAACAGGCGGGCGGCGATCCGGCGAGGGCAACGGAAGTGCGCGAGACGATCGCGCAGACGATCGGCACGGACCTGTCGAAGATCAGGCCAGGCTCGGAAGCCGCGATGAAGCTGAAGGCCGAACTCGAACGGCGCAATGCGTGGTCGCAATACATGGAAGTCGGAATTGGTCCGGATGCCGAAGTATTTTCCAAGTCGCAGCCGATGTCGGCGGTTGGCTTCGGCGCGGACGTCGGCCTGCTCGCCGCGTCGGTGTGGAACAACCCGGAACCGGAGATCGTGCTCGCGGTGAATAGCCGCGGCGGCATCGTCGGCGCGGCACTCGGCAACGACGTGAACCTGCGCGACATCGAGGGCCGCTCGGCGCTGCTGCTCGGCAAGTGCAAGGACAACAACGGCTCGTGCGCGATCGGCCCGTTCGTGCGTCTGTTCGACGACACGTTCTCGCTCGACTCGGTGCGCAGCGCGAGCGTGTCGCTGCGTGTCGAAGGCGCCGACGACGACTTCGTGCTCGACGGCGTAAGCCATATGAGCGAGATCAGCCGCGACCCGGCCGACCTCGTCGCGCAAACCTGCGGCCGCCATCACCAGTATCCGGACGGTTTTATGCTGTTCCTCGGCACGATGTTCTCGCCGATCAAGGACCGCGACGCGCCCGGCGGCGGCTTCACGCATCACCTCGGTGATCGCGTGACGATCTCGACGCCGCAACTCGGCGCGCTGATCAACACCGTGCGCCTCTCGACGGAAATCGAACCGTGGACGTTCGGCGTGCGGGCGCTGTATCGCAATCTCGCGGTCCGTGGTCTGCTGGGTGCCGCGTGACGCCGTTGTCGCGAGTTTGAATATCGACGGCGCGAGCCCTTCGCGCCATGAACCCTCGTCGCGGTGCGGCGAGGGACTGCCAGCCTGTCGCCAGACTCACCCGTGCAATCAGCGCCGGTGACGGCCGATGGCGAATCATGACGGCACTCGCCGTCGCTCGCTGTTTCCGCCTGTCTGCAATGTCGAATGCGCCTGTCTGTGCAGACAGGTCGCCGACATCGACCAGGGCGTGGTGCAGATCACGCATACAGCCGATGCGCCCGCATCGAACCTGCCCGCCGGCGCGGTAGCTGTCGTCAACGGCGTGCCGGTGGCGCGCAGCGAACTCGACGACGCCGTGCGGACGGTCACGGCAAAGACCGGGCAGCCCGACACACCGCAATTGCGCCAGCTGCTCGGCAGCGGGCTGGTGGCGCGCGAGGTGCTGCGGCAGAACGCGGAGAAGGCCCACTACGATCAGAAGCCGGAAGTGCGGCAGGCGCCGGCGGCGGCGAAGGTCAGCACCGAGATCCAGTTGTATCTGAAGGACAGCATTCACCCCGAGGCGGTCACGGACGCTCAGGTGAGGGCGCGTTACGACGCCATCGTCGCTTCGCTCGGCAAGGACGAGTTCAAGCCGCGCATCATCACCGTGGGCGACGATGCGACCGCGAAAAAGGTCGTCGATAAATTGAAGGCGGGCCAGCCATTCGAGGCCCTGGCGAAAGAGTACAGCGTGGCGCCGAGCAAGGAGAGCGGCGGCGAGATGCCGTGGGTCAGTTTCCCGGTGCCGGTGACCGAGGGCAGGACGCAGGGTTTGCCGGTGGCGCTTGCGCAGACCATCGCGCAGTTGCCGGTGGGCGGAATGACGCCGCAGCCGTTCCAGGTGGGCAATGTCTGGACGATCGTCAAGCTCGACGCGAAGCGCCCGACACAGGTTCCGGCGTTCGACCAGGCGCAGGGGATGCTGCGTCAGCAGTTGGAGACGCTCGCGCTGCAGAAGGCCGCCACCGACTTCACCGCTGCGCAGATCAAGGGCGCCAGCATCCAGCCGTGACAGGACGCAGCCATACAGGGTGCTGCTAATGAGGCGTGCGAGGCATGCGGGTTCAAGGCCGCCCTGAAACGGAACTGGCCCGCCATCGCATTCAACCGCGATGGCGGGCCAGCAGGGGAAACGGTCGAAGCACTAACGGCAGAGCGCTCCGACAGGTACGGCTACAGCCATTCTTCTTTCCGGCTACCGGACAGATTACTGATGGCTTACTGGGCTGCGTGGCCTTGCTGCGACGAACCGCTGTTCACACCGCCAACTGCGCTGTTTTGCGCGGCAACGCGAGCTTCGGCAGCCTGGATGTTGCCCGGATATTCATTCGGGTTCGACAGTGCCGGGTTGTAACCTGCCTTTTCGATCTGGATCAGCTCTTCGCGGACTTGTGCGCGGGTCACGGGCTGGTTCGATTGAGCGAAAACAGCGACCGGAGCAGCAAGAGTAGCGGCGATAACCACAGCTTGAATGAGCGATTTCATGACCTACCTCCAAATTTATCTTGTTCGGCTGCGAACTGGTTTGTCTGCAGCGATGAAGGCAGTTTAGGGGAACGGAACACTAGGGTAAATACCTAATTCACAAACTCACTGTTTCGAAAACTGGAATAATTTTGAGATAGCTAGGCCTGCAACCGTCAATCTTCGAAGCAACAAACAGGCGATAAGCGGGGTTGCGATCGTCACGTGATGACGGCATGAAGATCACGAGCGCGGCGTGGCCATACCTCCCGACTACGTCCGGGCCCCGGTCAGCCCCGTGCTCGCGAAATAGATCACGAGAAAATAGAGCAGCACGTAAAGCGCGTAAGTCTGTCCGTTACCGGTATAGATGCGGCGTATCCGGGCCGCCGCGGCGAGCGCGAAATGTGCCGCGCCGCGCCAGAACATCTGCGCGAACGGCGGCACCGTGCGGCCCAGCAGCGGCCGATAGAAGTGGTAGAAATCGGGCGCATTGCGCGCGTTGCCGCGCCGGTTGCGATAGAACAGCACGCCGAGTCCGAGCACGATCGCGGACACGATCAGCACGACGATCACGACCGGCGTCGGGTTCCAGAATCCGTAGATGCTTTCGAGCGACATGCCGCCCCACACGAGCGTCGCCGCGAACCGCGGGTCGATTGCGGCGGAGACCGGCTCGATCAGCAGCTTCGGAAAGAACGACAGAACGACAATGCCGACCACCAGCAGGAACTGCGGCACGAGCAGCATGACCGGCGCCTCGCGGACCGCGGGCCGTTGCGGCGAACGCGCACCGAGAAAGATGCCGTTGAGCAGGCGCAGCATGTAGAGAAAGCCGGCGCACGTGACGATCAGTCCGCACACGGCGAGCCCGTACCAGCCCTTGTCGGTCATCGCGCTCAGCAGCAGCCATTTGCCGCCGAAGCCCATCAGCGGCGGCAGGCCCGACATCGACACGAGCGCGATCACGACCATCGCGAACGTGAGCGGCATCTCGCGCGCGAGGCCGCCGATGTCGGCGAAGTTGTGGGTGCCGGTGCGCAGGATCACGCCCGCGAGCGCGAGGAACAGGATGCCTTTCACGAGCATGTGATTGGCGACCAGATACAGCGCCGTGACCCAGCCGAGGTGGCTCATCAGGCCGATCGCGGTGACGATATAGCCGATCTGGCTCATGCTCGAGAACGCGAGCAGACGCTTGAAGTCGTTCTGCCGCAACGCCATCAGCGCACCCGCAAGCGTGGTGAGCATGCCGATCCATGTCATCACGTGCGCGAGTTCGAGGCCGACCTCGGAGCGTATCGTCAGATAGGTGCCGATCAGCAGGCCGAACATCGCGAGCTTGCTGACCACGGCCGAGAGCATCGCGGTCACGTCGTCTTCCGCTTCGGTGTAGGCGCCCGGCAACCAGACGTGTACGCCGATCGCGCCGGCCTTGATCAGGAAGCCGGTCGCGAGCAGTACGAACGCGCGGTTCGCTTCCGGTCCCGCGTGGATCAGCGCGGACAGTTCGATGCTGCCGTCGATGGCGGCGACGTCGGCGAAACCCGCAAGCAGGAAAAACGCCGACAGCAGCGAAAACAGCAGGAAGGTCAGCACATGCGGACCCGCGCGCCGGCACTTCGCGATCAGGAAGCACGACGACAGCGTCACGATCTCCCAGCTATAGAAGAATTCGAGCGTCGTCGACGAACGCAGCAGCGCCGGAATCGACAGCAGCAGAACGATCAGCATCGGATAGAAACCCGCGCGCACGTCGTCGCGATAGAGGCTCGCCGCGGCGATCACGAAGCTGCCGGCGAGCAGCAGCCACGCGAACAGCCCCGCGATGCCGCGCGTGCCCTCGGCGAGCAGGCTGCCGATCAGCGCGACGGCGATCAGCGCGAGCACGCCCTTCACGCGTCCCGGCAGACGGTCGGCCGCATAGAACAGCGCGCCCGCTGCGAGCGGCGAAAAGATCCACGCCGAGGCGACGCCCGAGAACGCAGCGGCGGTGTAGCCCGTCACGCCCAGCAGGATCGCCACGCCGAAAAGCGGCAGCAGCGCGACGAGCTCGGGGCCGGGCGTCGCCGCTTCGTCGGACGGGCTCAGCGCGCGCACGAACCAGTGGAACATATAAGCCGCTTCGAGCAGCGAGCCCGTGAGGATCAGCACGATCCAGTACGGCTTGCCGGTGGCGGTCAGGCGCATGACGAGTTCCCACTTCGCCCAGAAGCCGGGGAACGGCGGCAGCCCCGCGATCGCGACCATGAAGAGCCCGACCAGGCCGATCAGCAGCGGACTGCGCGAGAGGATCGCCCGCGCGTGGTTGCCGTGCTGGCGCAGCACGCCGATCAGCCAGAACAGGCCCGCCTTCGCCAGCAGATGGTTGACGAAAAGGCCGCCCACGACGAGCGGAATCGATGCATCCGCGCCGACTTGCCGCAGCAGCGCGAGCGAGAGCATCAGGAGCGCCATCTGTCCGATCGACGAATAGCCGAGCACGCGTTGCGGTTTCGTTTGCTTCAACGCGAGCAGGTTCGAGAACAGGAAGGTCACGCCGCTCGACACCGCGAGCAGCGTGAGCTGGCCGTCGAACAGCGGCAGCAGCTTGAACAGCGCGAAGAACACCCCGGCCGATACGCCGACCGACACCATTGCGGCCACGCCGCTCGGCGCGGTCTCGTAGACGTCGAGCCCCCAGCCGTTCGCCGGAAACGGCTTCAGTTCGATCACGAGGCTCGCGAATACGAGCAGCGTCGCGGTCGTGCCGATCGGGCTGCGCAGTTGTGCGCGCATCGCGAGCAGATCGTCGATATTGAGCGTGCCGCTCACGTAGTAGAGCAGCACCGTGCCGAGCAGGAAGAACGTCGAGGCGATCACGGTCGCCATGATGTACTTGAACGCGGCCGCGAGCGCGGCGTGCGTGCGGTCGAGACCGAAGAGCCCATAGGTGGCGATCGAGACGATCTCGAGAAACACGAACAGGTTGAACAGGTCGCGGGTCATCACCATGCCGTCGATACCCATCACGAGAATCAGATACAGCAGCAGCGCCGCGTAATTGCCGCGCAAGCGGTCCCATAGATGCAGCGCGCCGAGCAGCGCGACCACGTTGACGCTGAAGGTGAAGAAGCCTTCCCACAGGCCGAAGCGCAGGTTGATCGAGACCGGCGGCAGCGCGCCCGCGGTCAGCACGTCGATCGTGTCGCCGCCGTCGAGCAGTCCGAGAAGCGATACGCCGGAGACGAGCACGATGCCGCACAGCGCGAGGAAAAAGCCGAGCGTGAGCCACGGCTTGCCGAGCCGGTACAGCAGCGGAATGACGAAGCCGCCGCCGAGCCCGAGAATGAAGATGTGCAGCGGATGAAAGAGCGCGGCTACCATTTCGACTCGGTGAACGCGTCGATGGACAGCGTCTTTCTGGCGGCGTAAAGACGGATCGCGAAGGCAAGCATGATGGCCGTGACCGAGAGGCCGATCACGATCGCGGTGACGACGAGCGCGGACGGAACCGGATCGATGGCATGTTGCGCCGCGCTCGTCTTGCTGAGCGCCGCGTCGATGATCGGCGCGGTGCCGCCCGTGATGTAGCCGGTCGCGACCATCACGATGTGCAGGCCCGTATCGATCACCGCGAAGCCGATGATGATGCGCAGAATGTTGCGGTGGGTCAGCATGCCCCAGAGGCCGATCAACGCGAGGCAGAAGCCCGTGATCAGCAGAATGGTCGAAACCGGCACCCCTATGCTCATGCGCTTGACTCCGATCCCATGCAAGGCGGCTCAGCTTCTGAACCGGTCGATAATGACGCTCAGTTCCGCGCCGACCTTGACGCCGAGCAGCGCGGAAATCAGCGGAATCGCGCCGGCGCTGAAGAACGCGCCGAACTCGCCGCGCGGCAGAAAACGTGTGTCGAGAAAGCTGCCCGCGAGCACGAGGCCCAGAATGCCGACGCCTACGTAGATCACGCCCGCGAGCGATTCGACGACGCCCAGCAGCGCGACGTTCAAGGTCGAGCCGGGCCGCGCGAGCAGCATCAGCATCGCGCCTGAGGCGACGATCGCGCCGCCCTGAAAGCCGCCGCCCGCCGACAGGTGACCGTTGACGATCACATAGGCGCCGAAGGTGAGGATCATCGGCAGCAGCACCTGGGTGCCGGTGCGCACGATTTCGCCGGCAGGGCGGCGCGCGGGCGTGGCTGCGCTTGCGGCGGCCGTGGAGGCCGCGTCGCTTTCCTCTTTCAGCAGCACGCCGACGCTCGCCGCGACCATGAACAGCACGGTGACTTCGCCGAGCGTATCGAAGCCGCGATACGCAATCAGAATGCCGGTCACGATGTTCGGCGCGCCGAGTTCGAGCGGCCCGCGCATGACATAGTGCGCGGCGAGCGGGCGCAGTGCCTGCCATTCCGTGTAGCCGCCGACGATGCGCCAGAACACCAGCGCGAACAGCACGACGGTCAGTGCGGCGGCGGCGCGACGCATCATGATTCCGCTTCCCTTGCGGCGCGCCCGGCTTCGTCGGCAAGCACGTCGATCATCGTGGCCGAAGCCATCGGCGTGCGGATCAGCCATGCCGCGCGCGACAGCGCATGCGAGGACACCGGGTTCGTTACCAGCACGAAGTAAATGACGAGAATCAGGCGGAACGTCCAGTCCGGGTGATAGAACGCGAGACCAATCAGCACGAGCATGTTGCCGAGCGTCGATGCCTTGGTGCCGGCCTGGATGCGCGTATACGCGTCCGGCATGCGCAGCAGGCCGAGACCCGCGGAGAACAGAAAGACGGCGCCCACGAGGATGAACACGCTGCCGACCAGTTCGAACATGCGCTAGCCCTTCTGATAGCCGGTTTTGCGGATCGCGTAGAGAAAGATGAAGGTCGCGAGCCCCGAGCCGATGGCAGCCTCTGCCATCGCGACGTCGGGCGCGGCGAGCAGCAGAAAGGCCAGCGCGGCGAACAGGCTCGCCAGCCCCGAACTCACCATCGCGGCCATGAGGTTTTTCAGGCAGACCGCGAGCAGGCCGCTCGCGAGAATGCTGGCGCATATCAGCAGCAGGAGCAGGTCGAACATGGCTCACAGCCCTCTTTCGAGAAAGCGCGCAATCGCGAGCACCGCGAGAAAGCTCAGGAGACCGTAGACGAGCGCGACGTCGATATAGACGAAACGGCCCGAGGTCTGCGCGTAAAGCGCGATCAGCGAGATCGAGATAACCGTGAGCATGTCGATGGCGACGACCCGGTCGATCAGCGTCTTGCCGAGCACGAGGCGGATCACGCCGAACAGGATCGCGAAGAAGATCAGCACCGAGGCGATCTGCAACATGATCTCAGCCAAAGACTTTCTCCAGATGTCGTTCGAAAGGAGTGACAAGTATTTGAGTGGCTGAGTCGATATCGGTCGTCTTCACGTCGAGCCAATGAACGAACACGATGTCGTCGCGGATGTCCATGACGAGCGAACCGGGCGTCAGGGCAATCGAGTTCGCCAGCGCGAGCCGGCCGAGCGGCGACGCCAGACGCGTGCGCACCTTGACGATGCCGGGGTGAATGTCGATACGCGGCGAGTAGACGTACGCCATCATGTTGAGATTCGCGCGCACGAGTTCGACGAGAAACGTCGCGCTATAGGCAACGAAGTGATAGAGCGTGCCGGGCCTGATGCGAAGACGGCGCCATGCTTCGCTCGACGAGGCGAAGACATGGGCGATGACGCATGTAATGGCAAGACCGACGAGCGCGGGCTCGATCGCAAGCGACGCATTGGCGATCATCCAGATCGCGAACAGGACGGCCCAGAGGCCGGGCATCCCCCGAGGAACAAACGACGACACCGGTTTTCCGTTGTGCGAGGCCACGTCATCCGATCCTTGAAAAGGCGCTGCCGAAAATTCTAGGTGACAACGTAGGGCAAAGCAACCGAAGCGGCGCCGCGTGAAGAGTTCACAAGTGTGTATTTGCGTGCATGCCGGGAGCTTGGCCGAACGGCAGGAATACGACGTGAATAGCGCAATCGCATGGCTCGACGAGCGACCGCCGGTTGACGCTGATCTGCCTTCAGGCAAGGCAAAAAATGAAGCGGGACAATTTATCTGTACCGCGAATCGGATCGAACAGGCACGCGCTTGCAAGGTGATCTGAACGACATTGCCGTGTCATTGAGTGGGCGACCCGGAGACGACCCGGAGAACGTCAGGCGCTCTGCCGCCACGCATGGGCGAGTCTCGCAGTTCCTTCGACGATCTGCGCTTCTGTCACGTTGCCAAATCCGAAGACCATGATGTCCGATGCGGCTCCCGTCATCGAAAAGCGTTGGCCTTCGTAGACTCCGATACCCGCGTCACGGGCAATCCGGCATAGCGGCGCGGCACCCTGCGGCCCGCGAACGCGTGCCGCCACGTGCATCCCGCAGCGCGAAGCCAGCGGACTGAGCCATGCGCCGAGCGTGCGTTCCAGTTCCCTGAGCAGAACCGCGCGGCGTCGGCCATATTCGGCGCGCATGCGATGCAGATGCGTCGCGAAGTCACCGCTCGCCATGACCGTCAGCAGCGCATTCTGCAGATAGGTGGAGCTTTGCCGATCGGCGATCCAGCGCGCGTGCCGCAGCGGATCGCGCAACCAGCGAGGCGCGACGATGTAGCCGAGCCGCAGTCCCGGCGCCAGGATCTTCGAGAGCGAGCCCACGTAGATCACGCGTTCGTGCGAGTCGAACGATTGCAGGCTCGGCGCGGGCGCGGTGCCTTGATAGTACTCGCAGTCGTAGTCGTCCTCGATCACGAAGAACGGCGCGCGCGCGGCGCGTGCGAGCAGCCGTTCGCGCCGCGCCGGCGACATCGCCACGCCGAGCGGAAACTGATGATTCGGCGTGCAGACGACGCCGGCCACGCCATCCGGAATCGCGTCGACGACAAGGCCGTCGTCGTCGACCGGCACCGGCAGCGCATCGGCGCCCGCGAGCCGCGCGAGATGCACGGCCACCGGATAGCCGGGGTCCTCGACCGCGAGCGTGCGGTCGGGGTCGAGCAGCAACCGGCACAGCAGATCGAGCGACTGATGCGAGCCGCTCGTGATGACGATGTCGTCGGCCGTGCAACGCACCGCTCGCGACTGGCGCAGATAGACGGCAAGCCGTTCACGCAGACGCGCCTCGCCGGCCGCGTCGCCGTACGCGGCGAGCGGGGCGGCGCGTGCGTCTCCGTCGAGCGCGCCTGGCCGCCGGTAGCGAAAGAGCCGCTCTGCCCCCGACGAAACGGCCCCGAGCCGGAAGTCGATCGATAGCGCGTGAACCGGCAGCAGCCCTTCCGCGGCGGGCAGCCGTGCGGCCCAGGCGGACAGCGCGGGCGTGGGGCGGGCGGGCGCGGCGGTAGCGGATACGTCGTGCGGCGTGTCCGCGCCGGGTTCGCCATCGCGAACGGACGGCCTTGGCACGTCGCGCACGAAGAGCCCCGTGCCGGTGCGCGCTTCGAGCCAGCCTTCCGCCACGAGCGCCGAGGTGGCTTCGCGGATCGTGTTGCGCGGAACACCCAGTTCGATGGCCCAGATGCGCGAAGCGGGCAGCCGCTGTCCCGGCTGAAGACGCCCGTCGCGCAGCGCCGCATAAATGCCTTCGTAGACGCGCTGCTGCAGCGTGCCGTGCTGACCCAGCTCAATCAGAAAATCGATCACAGTCCCTTCCATGTTGCCTATATGGTGACCGCGCGGTGACCCACGCGGCGACCGTCGCAGCGCCCGTCGCGAGGAAAACAGGCGAGCCGGTGCAGCCGTTGGCCCAATTCGCACCATCCTTTATGGCCCACGCGCGAGCCCGTCCGATCCTATACTCGGCAGGCGGCGCGCAGCGCGTATGACGGTGAATTCTACGTGCGCGCCGTTTGCCGCGCATGGCTCGCCCTGACGGCGGGATTGTCGTTGAAATGGTTTTGCCAGGAGAAAAGAATGGCCAGCAGGAAAGTGTTCGTGGCGGGGGCGACGGGAGCGATTGGCCAGGCGTTGGTGCCGATGCTCGTCGAGGCCGGTTACGCGGTGTACGGCAGCACGCGCCAGGCGGCGCGCGCGCCGCTGCTCGAAGCGCTCGGCGCCACGCCGGTCGTGCTCGACGTATTCGACGCGCACGCGCTCGACGAGGCGTTCGCGCGCATCGTGCCCGATAGCGTGATCCACCAGCTCACCGATCTTCCCGCGGGGCTCAACCCGGCACTGATGCGCGAGGCCGTGGGGCGCAACACCCGTGTCCGCGACGAGGGCACGCGCAATCTGGTCGCGGCGGCCGTCGCCGTGAAGGCGGCGCGCCTCGTCGCCCAGAGCATCGCGTGGGCGTATCGCGCCGGCCCGATGCCGTTCGACGAGACCGCTCCGCTCGACGTCGACGCGCAGGGCGACCGTCATGTCACCATCAACGGCGTGGTTTCGCTCGAGCGTCAGGTGCTGGCGGCGCCGCTCGTCGGCACGGTGCTGCGCTACGGGCAACTGTACGGACCCGGCACGGGCGCGGAGCAGGCCACGGGCGTCAGCCCGGTCCACGTCGTCGATGCGGCGCGGGCCGCGTGCCTCGCCCTCAAGCGATCGGAGGGCGGCATCTACAACATCGCCGAAGACAACCCCGCCGTCTCGACCGGCAAGGCGAAACGCGAGTTGGGCTGGCATCCGTCGAAGGATGCGCGGGCCGGGCATCCCGCTCCGACGAACCTTGCATGACGGTGCCGTTCCTGAAGATGCACGCGAACGGCGACGACTTCGTGATCGTCGACAGGCGCGGGCAGGACGACCCGATCACGGGCGAGATGGCGCGCCGACTCGGGAGCCGGCAGCGGGGCATCGGCTTCAATCAGCTCGTGGTCGTGCTTGATTGCGACGATGCCGCGGCCCGCCTCGTGTTCTGGAATGCGGATGGCTCCGCGCTCGACACCTGCGGCAGCGCCACGCGCGGCGTCGCCGATCTGCTGATGCGCGAGCGCGGCCTGGCGTCGGTCGTGCTGCGCACGACGCGCGGCCTGCTCACCTGCGTCCGGCACGCGCAGCGAGGTGTGTCGGTGGAGATGGGCGCACCGCTGCTGGACTGGCGCGACATTCCGCTGGCGTGGGCCGTGGATACGATCCGTTTGCCGCTCGAAGGCGATCCCGTCGCCTGCAGCATGGGCAATCCGCATTGCACTTTTTTCGTCGACGATCTTTCGGTCGTAGACGTCGGCGCGCTCGGTCCGCGGATCGAAGCGCATCCGCTTTTCCCAGGCGGACAAATGTCCACTTCGTTCAGGTGATCGACCGCAACCGCATCCGGCTGCGTATCTGGGAGCGCGGCGGCGGCATTCCGCTCGGCTCGGGCTCGTGTGCGTGCGGCGCGGCGGTCGGCGGTATCCGGCGTGGGCTGCTGAACGACACCGTCGAGGTGGAATGCGACGGCGGGCCGGTCACGGTGCAATGGGACGGGCGGGGTGGCGTCGTGCTGACCGGTCCGGTCGAGCCGATGTTCCACGGTATGCTCTGATTTGCGATGAGGGCGGCGCTCACATGCAGCGCTGCAACGCTTCGACTTCAGAGGAGAACACGATGGCCTACGGTAAGCACACGTATCGCGTGACGGTCGACTGGACCGGCAACAAGGGCAGCGGCACGTCGGGATATCGCGACTATGGTCGTGACCATACGATTCGCGCGGGCGCGAAGCCCGATATCGCAGGCTCGGCCGACGCCGCGTTTCTCGGCGACGCGGCGCGCTGGAATCCCGAAGATTTGCTGGTAGCCGCGGCCTCGGCTTGCCATAAGCTGTGGTATCTGCATCTGTGCGCGGATGCGGGTGTCTGTGTGCTGGCGTATGCGGACGAGGCGGACGGCACGATGATGGACGACCCCGAACAGGGGCGTTTCACGCAGATCGTCCTGCGCCCGCGCGTGACGATTCGAGCCGGCGACGACGGCAGCCTCGCGGAAGCATTGCATCATGTTGCGCATCAGAAGTGCTATATCGCGAACTCGGTCAATTTTCCGATTCGATGCGAGCCGGTGATCGAGCAGGCGGCGTCCTGAGCTTCGCGCACGTTTTTCCGCTTCAGAGGCTTCGGTAGCCTCTCCTCATACTCCCCTCAACCCGACACCCGGTCATGGCGCGAAGAAGCGCTTCGTGGCCCGCTGGCGTGTCGGGATCGATGCCCCATCCTCCGCACGTCGGCACCCTCTGCCAGATCCGCTGACGCCTGTCCCGGATGTTCTTCCCGATCCCCATCTTTTCCTGCTCCGGCGGGACGTTGCAGCCCCCGGCGGCGAGCCGGACCTTCTCCTTTCATCCCCACGAAACCCGCGTCGCCCATCCCCCAACGTCTCCTGTCAGGGAATGCGTTTGCTTGACACCCGAGACATTTATTTTAAAATATAGAATAAATATTTCCGAAATATGGAATAAATTGTCGGGGAGAGTGATCCGTATAACGGTCATGACGAAGTGTGCTCGCACCGTGCATCCCGCGCGACGGGGCATTTTTTTGGAGAAGGCAATGCTGAAAGGATTAACGCAAGCGCAGGTCGACAAATACAACGACAACGGTTTCCTGTATCCGCTGGACGTGTTCAGCAAGGAGCAGGCGAAGGGTTATCTGGATCAGCTGGAAGCATTCGAGGCCAGCCAGAACCAGCAGAACAAGGCGCAGGGTTTCACGCCGCGCAAAGGTAAGGGTTTCAACTTCAAGCCGCATCTGCTGTTTCGCTGGGTCGACGAAATTGTTCATAACCCGATCATTCTCGATTACGTGGAAGATCTGATCGGGCCTGATATCCGGCTCTTCAATATGGCGGTGTGGCCCAAGGATGCTCATGATCCGGCCTACGTCAGCTGGCACCAGGACGCGACCTACTTCGGGCTGGACCCTTCCACGCAGGTTGCGGTCTGGATCGCACTGGCCGATGCGCCGATCGAGTCCGGCTGCATGGAGGTCGTGCCGGGCTCGCATAAGCTGGGACAGCTGCATCACGCGGAGGTCAAGTCCGACAATATTCTGCTGTCGCGCGGGCAGACCATCGACGTGCCGTACGACAAGTCTCGTACTGAATTCATGCCGGTCAAGGCAGGTCAGTGCTCGCTGCACGATACGTTTCTGATTCACGCATCGGGTCCGAACGAGTCCGATTTTCGGCGTGTCGGCATGGCGCTGAGCTACATCCCGGCTTCGTCGCGATGCAAGAGCGATGTCAGGCTGAGCGCCATGCTGATGCGTGGCGAAGACAGGTACGGCAATTTCGACGACGAGCCGCGTCCGAAGGTCGACTATGGTGAAGCGGAACAGGCGGCGCATCAGTTCTCGCTGGGCCGCTTCCAGGAACTGAACGCCGAGCAGGCGAAGCGCTATTGAGCTTGCACCGGGACCAGCCTCTCTTGCTCTCCCGAGGCTGGGAACCCGCTTACACGGTTGCGCCGGACGACCTCTTCTCGTGCTATGCCAGCGCTTGCTGACGATCCGCTGCCTGCTGCCGGCGATGGAGCGCGGAGAAACACCAGCACAGGAATACGGCAAAAGCGAAAATCCCCGACAGGATATAAAGCATCAGCGCAAAACCACCCGATACGTCGCGTGTCCAGCCGATAAACCCGGGCAGCACGATACCGCTGATATTGCCGAAGGAATTGACGAACGCGATCGCTGCTGCGGCGGCGAGGCCGGTCATGAAGGTCTGGGGCACCGTGAAGAAAACCGGGAACGTCGCGAAGATGCCCATGCACGCCATGCTGAGACCGATCACGGCAACAAACGGCGTCTGCAAGAAAGTCGCCGCGATCAGGAAGCCGACGGCGCTGAAGGCCGCAGGAATCGCCACATAGCGTATGCCCCCATGATGACGGTCCGCCTGGCGCGACCACCAGACTGTCGCGATAGCGGCCAGCAGATAGGGAATGGCCGTCACGACGCCTACCTGAACCGTACCGAGGCCGAAATCCTTGATGACCTGGGGAAGGAAGAAGCCGGACCCGGACGAGCCGCAGATCAGGCAAAACAGCAGTAATGCGAGGATCAGCACGCGCGGGGTCATGAAGCCTTCCATCAGCGAAAACTTATGCACGGCCTCGGTTTCCTTGCGCTCGGCTTCGAGCACCGCTTCGAGGGCGGATCGCTCGGCGGCGCTCAGCCATTTTGCGTCCGCGGGCCGCGAGGGCAGCAGCCACAGGCAGGCAATGCCAAGCAGTACCGAGGGTAAGCCTTCGAGCAGGAACAGCCATTTCCAGCCCTGCATGCCCAGCACATGATCGGTGTAGTTCAGGATCACGGCGGAAATGGGCGAGCCCACGACGCCGGCCAATGGCATGGCCACCGCAAACATGCCCAGGGCTCCGGCCCGGGTCGACCTCGGGAACCATTGCGTCAGATAAACGACGATGCCGGGGAAAAAGCCCGCTTCGGCCACACCCAGCAGAAATCGCAGAACCGCCATGCTGGTCTCACCCTGCACGAGGACCATGGCGGACGACAGCACGCCCCACGAAATCATGATGCGGGCGATCCAGTAACGCGCGCCGACTTTGCCTAGAACGATGTTGCTCGGAACCTCGAAAAGAATATAGCCCACGAAGAACATGGAAGCGGCAAATCCATAGGCCGCCATGGATAAACCCAGATCCTTGTTCATCGTGAGCGAAGCGATGCCCACATTGAAGCGGTCGAGATAGGCAAAGAAATACAGAACCAGCAGGAACGGAACCAGCTTGCGGGCGACCTTCGAGGTGGTCGCGCTGACCAGCCGGTTCGAGGCAGTCGTAGATGCGGCTTGCGAAAATGACTGTGACATTGTCCCTACTCCTTTCCTGGTGAGTTTTCTTGCACAGCATTTAACGGCGACGATGCCCGATCGCCGCGGGAGCGCGATACACGAACTCCCGCGCGCTAACGCTTCAATACTTGGCGGCCTGCTCGTCGAGTCCCCGCTGGAAGCGGGCAACCGCTTCCTGATGAAAGGCCTGCTCCGCTTCGCCGTTGTTCACGCGCGGACGCGGTTCGTCGTCGTAATAGCCGAATGTGTCCTCGCCGCGCACGAGCATGGCCGTCAGACGCGTTGAGCCGACATTGCGCGCGTGCGTCGGGATGTAGCTGAAGCCGAGCCCCACTCGCCGGTGATCCGACTGGTTCGGACCGGATGCGTGGATCAGATAGGTGTCGTGTATCGAGAATTGTCCCGGTTTGACCGGCATGAAGGCGGTCTTGCTGCGATCGTAGTCGACGTCGATCGTCTGGCCTTTCGACAACAGAATGTCTTTGGACGGCACTTCGCCGTGATGCAGCTGGCCGAGCTTGTGCGATCCGGGCACGACTTCCATGCAGCCCGCTTCGATCGACGCATCGGTCAGCGCGACCCAGATCGTGACCTGCGTGCTGGGCTCCAGCCCGAAGTAGGTCGAATCCTGATGCCAGGACACATAAGCCGGGTCATGCGCTTTCTTGGGCCACACGGCGAGATTGAATAGCAGGATGTCCGGGCCGATCAGGTCTTCCACGGCGTCGAGCACGGCCGGGTGACGGCCGATTTCGTCCACCCATGGAAAGAGCAGATGCGGTTTGAAATTGAAGCCCTTGCCCATCTGCTGGTTGCGGGTTGCCTCGAATGCTTCGAGTTGCTGAAGATAGTTCGCGGCCTGATCGGCCGGAAAGGCGTCGACCGGGCTGACGTAGCCGAAGTCGCGATAGTGCTGGATCTGTGCGTCGCTAAGTTTCTTGCCCATGATGCGAAGTGTCCTTCAATGACTGTTGATGTTGCGCAATGCGCGGGCCGGATACGGCCCGCGTGCGCTCAGGTGGCGGACCAGCCGCCGTCCACGAAAAGCCAGCTGCCAGTGGTGAACGAGGAATCGTCGCTGGCGAGAAAGAGGGCCGCGCGCGAGGTTTCTTCCACGCGCCCGAAGCGCTTCATCGCATGGCGGTTCTGCCAGCGCGTGCGGGTCGCGTCCGGATCGGCGCTGCGTCCGATCGAGGTACGCGACATCGGCGTGTCGATCACGCCGGGCATCAGCGCGTTCACGCGGATACCCTGCGATGCGTAGTCCACCGCCATCGTCTTCGCGAGTGTGGCGACCGCGCCCTTGCTCGCGACATACGAGGCGTTGCCGCCGCCGCTCGACGCCACCAGTTGCGAGCCGACGAAGACGATCGAGCCGCGCTGCCGCGCGAGCATCGTCGGCAGGACGGCGCGGGCCCATAGAAAGCAGCCCTTTACGTTGATGTCGAACACGCGATCCCACGTCGCCTCGTCCAGTTCGTCGACGCGTCCGCCCGGCGAGATCGCCGAACAGGTCAGCAATACGTCGACGTGCTGCCAGCGCGACAGCACGCGTGCGACGCCGGCTTGCACCGCTTCGGCATCGGCGACATTCGCGCAGATCGCGAGCGCTTCCCCGCCTGCCTCGGTAATCTCGCGCTCGACGCTCGCGAGCGCATCGCCGTTCAGATCGACGAGCGCGACCTTCGCGCCTTCGCGCGCGAAGGTGCGGGCCGCATCCGCGCCGATGCCGGACGCCGCGCCGGTGACGATGGCGACCTTGTCGGCGAGTTTCATCGCGTCCCCTCTCTTGCGCCCTCGCGCCACGGGTAGTCGTCGCCGGGAATCGTGCCTTGCGGCAGCGAACAGCAGTGGTCGTAGATTGCGCCGGGGCGCGTGAGCCACACGCGGTCGAACAGGGGATGCGAGACGATGTGCTGCAACGCGCGGCGCAACGCACGCAAACGGAACGGCTGACCGACCACCATGGTGTGCAGCGCGATGCCGCAGACGAGCGGCTGCTTTTCGGATTGCTCGATCATTTCGTCAAACTGATCGATGATCGACTGGGCGAACGCTTCGCCGGTCTGCTTCTGCACGACGACCTGCGGCGAGTCGTTGATTTCGAGCGGATAGGGCAGCGACATCAGGCGGCCGTTGCGCGTGCGCATCCAGATCGGCTGGTCGTCGAACGGCCAGTCCATCGCGAAACGGAAGCCGGTTTCGTCGAGAAGATCGGCCGTGACGTGAGATTGCGACATCCACGGCGCCATCCAGCCGCGCGGCGCGGTGCCGCTGTCGGTGCGGATCTTGTCGTGGATATAGGCGAGAAAACGCGCCTCGTCTTCTTCCCACATGTCGCCCTGCTTCTCGGCGTTGGTGCGCCCGTGGCCGATGATTTCATCGCCGCGCGCCTTGATGGCTTCGAGAATGTCCGGCGCGTAATCGAACACGGTCGTGTTGATCAGATGGCACGCGGGCAGCTTCATCTCGTCGAAGAGATCGAAGAGCCGCCACACGCCGACGCGGTTGCCGTAGTCGAGCCAGCTGAACGTGCGCGGATCGGGCGGCACCTGCTGCGTCGAAATCGCATGGCGCATGCCGTGGCCGAACGAGAAGTGTTCGATGTTGATGCCGAAGTAGAGCGCAAGACGCTTGCCGCCCGGCCAGCTGTAGTCCTTGCGGTTGTTGATCGCGCTGTATTCGTAACGGTTGTGATGGGGCAGTTTCAGCATGAGTTCTCCTTTCATGTTGGGGCGACGGATAGTCTTCTCAGTGCGTGGCGAACAGTTCGCGCAATCCGCTGGTGTCGTAGCCGAGCGCGATGCCGAGCATCAGCAGAATCCGGCATTTCTGAGGCGTGAGATCGCTGCCGGCGACGATGCCGTGTTCGGCGAGCCAGCGTCGCGCGGGAATCATTCCGCTGTGTGCGCGGCTTGTCTGCACGACGGCGACGCCGCGCTCGCGTGCGCGCAGCAGCGCCTTGCGTTCGGCCGGCGAGGGCAGGCCCGGCGCGAGACCGGCGCACACGATGCCGCGTGCTCCCGCGTCGCACGACGCGTCGATCAGCGCGCCGTCGTTGCCCGCGACCGAGTACACGACGTCCACGCGCGGCAGCGGCGCGTCGGCCGTCCATGCGGCGGGTGCGCTATCCGGCGCGTGACGGCGCAGCGAGCGGCGCGCGAAATACGCGCCGTCTCCTTCGACGTAGCCGAGCGGACCATAAAGCGGCGACGCGAACGTCTGCAGCCGGTAGTTCGACGTCTTGACGACATCGCGCGCGCTGTGGATTTCGTCGTTGAGCACGACCAGCACGCCATGACCGCGCACATCGGCCGAGCCGGCCACACGCAGCGCGGCCAGCAGGTTCATGGCGGCGTCGCTGGACAGCACGTTCAGCGGACGCTGCGAGCCCACCAGCACGACCGGTGTCGCGGTGCGCAGCGTCATATGCAGGAAGAACGCGGTTTCTTCGATCGTGGCCGTGCCATGCAGCACGACGACGCCCTGTACGGTCGGCGCGACCGCCTCGATGGCGGCGCGCAAATCCTGCCATTCCGCGGGACCGAATGCGGACGAGCCGGTTGCGCGGAACGGCACGGCGCGGATGCGCGCAAAGCGCTGCGCGAGCGGGACGCGTTCGAGTACCGCGGCCACGTCGAGCCGTTCGCCTGTTTCCGGATAGTCGATCGTGTCGAGCGGATCGGTGGCGAGCGTCGAGATCGTGCCGCCGCAGCCGATCAACGCGATTTCGGGTAAGCCTTGCATGCGAGTCGTCTCCGGAAAATCAGCGGTTCGGATGAGGTTGCGCGAGATGGGGTTCGCTGCGCGCGTTCATGCGGGCGAACACCGAGGAAAGCGCGGCGGCGATTGCCATCAATACCGCGAGGATGCCCAGCATGAGCGTGAAGCCGCCGGATACGTCGCGCGTCCAGCCGATCACGCCCGGCCCGACGATGCCGCTGACGTTACCGAGCGAGTTGATGAAGGCGATCGACGCGGCGGCCGTCGTGCCGGTCAGAAACGACGGCGGCAAGGTCCAGAACACCGGAAAGCTCGCGAAGATGCCGACACAGCCCATGCTCAGGCCGATCACGGCGACGACGGGCGTCTTCAGCGTGAACGCGGCGAGCAGAAAACCCGCGGCGGCGAAAATCGCCGCGAGTGCGACGTACTCGATGCGCTTGCCCTTGATGTCCGAGCGGCGGGACCACCACACCATGCCGATCACGGCAAGCAGATAGGGAATCGCGGTGACCACGCCGATCTGTACGGTCGACAGCCCGAAGTCCTTGACGATCAGTGGCAGGAAAAAGCCGACGCCGGTCGAGCCGCACACGAGACAGAAGAACAGCAGCGCCAGCACCAGCACGCGCGGATTGGTGAAGCCCTCGCGCAGCGAGAAGACGCGCACGGCTTCGGTCTGCTGGCGCTCGGCGTCGAGCACGCGTTCGAGTTCGATGCGTTCGCGATTGCCGAGCCATTTCGCTTCCGAGGGGCGCGACGGCAACAGCCACAGGCACGAGATGCCGAGCAGCACCGACGGCAGACCCTGGGTGAGAAAGAGCCATTTCCATCCCGCGAGACTGGCCACGCCATGCATATGCGCGAGGATCAGCGACGAGACCGGTGCGCCGAGCACGCCGGAGAGCGGCATCGCGATCTGGAACAGGCCGATCATGCGGGCGCGGTCGGCGCGTGGAAACCACTCGGTCAGATACACGAGAATGCCGGGCAGAAATCCCGCCTCGGCGGCACCGAGCAGAAAGCGCAGCGTCGACAGGCTCGTGCTGCCCGTCACGAAGATGGTGGCCGCCGAAATCAGACCCCACGTAATCATGATCCGCGAAATCCAGAAGCGCGCGCCGATCTTGCCGAGCACGAGATTGCTCGGGACTTCGAAGAGGATGTAGCCCCAGAAAAACATCGATGCCGCGAAGCCGTAGGTGGCGACCGACAACCCGAGATCCTGGTTCATCGTCAGCGCGGCAAAGCCGACGTTGAAGCGATCCAGATAGGCGAAGAAATAGAGGATGCACAGGAACGGGATGAGCCGCCGCGCCACCCTCCCGACCGTGGCGGACAACGCGGCTTCCGATGCTGGCGCGTTCGAGGCGATATCGGCCGTCGATTCGAGATTCATGTTGGTCTACCTTACAGATGCATTCGGCCTGTGCCGTCAAAGGGTGGTCTGTGTTTATTCCATAAAACGGAATAAACAATTCCGATATTAGAGATTTTTTCGGGGGTTCGTCAATCGATTTCAAAATTGCGATGCAGCAGGGACCGGTTCCAGCCGATCGTGCGCAGGGGCGAACGGCTGCGTCGAAAACCTTGCCGAACCGCGCCCCGCAAGGCGCGTGGCGCATCGCTGGAAATACTCCAGGCTAAAATGCCGGGTGCCGTCCGCGAGGGCGAATTCTTTAACCCGCTTCGAATACGTACATGCCCATGACGCCGTCCAACGACCAGCCCATCGATCGCATCTTTGCCGTGATCGGCGCGATCGTGCGAGCGCGCCGCGCGCTGAGCCTTGCCGAGATCGGTGCCGCGGCGGGGCTGCCGGCGCCGACGGTGCATCGGATGGTCGGGAACCTCGAGGAGCGCGGCTTGCTCAAGCGCGCGATCGGGTCGAAGAAACTCGTGCTGCCGGGGCCGAAGCTGATCGAGCTCAGTAGTCAGGTGCTGGAAGCGGCGGTTGTCGCCGATGAACCGCATGCGATCCTCGAACGGCTCGCTGCCCAGATTCAGGAACACTGCCAGATCGGTACGATCGCCAACGGCGAGGTGCTGTACATCGACGCGGTACAGGTGCGGCGCGCGAGTGGGCTGCAACTGGAGCAGGGACGTAGCGCGCCGTTGCACTGCACGTCGATTGGCAAGCTCTATCTGGCGTCGCTCGGCGACGAGGCGCTCGATGCGTGGCTCGACGCGCATCCGCTGGTTGCACTCGCGCCGAACACCATCACGGAGCGCGACGCATTCGCCGCGCACATACGCGAAGTGCGCAAGTACGGTTGGGCCTTCAGCAACGAGGAGTACGGCCAGGGTGTGATCGGTTGCGCGGTGGTGATTCCGTTGTCGACGCAGCGCGATTTTCTGTGTATCGGCATGTCAGGCCCCAGCGCGCGCGTGCCGTTCGAGCAACTGCCCGATCTCGTCGAACCGTTGCGTACCGCCGCCGCGCAGATTGCCGCGGCGCTTGGCGACACGGGCGGCTAACGGTGCTTGTTAGCAGGCCCCATCAGCCGATGGCGTATTTTTTCGCCTCCCGGCGGCGGACGCTTATTTATTCCCTCTGATTGGCCGATCCCCACACGGCGAGGGAAACTCGTGCGCTGGTGTCGTGTTTCTGAACGGATCTTCTCGCCTGAGCGGCAGGTTGCGATGAGAGAAGGCAAGAATGATGGGCCTATCCCTCTCTTGCAGCGAGATCTCGCATATGGCCTCTCGAGTCAGTGGCTCATCCTCTGCAGATCAAGCCGGCTATGTTCACCATGCTGGAAGTGATGCCATGCAATGATCAGCCGGTATCGACTCTGACTGGCATCGACTCCCGGCTTGAGGTACTGAGGCAGACAGGTTCAGAGAAAAAACGGGCTGTAACTATTTTTCGGCATTACCAGAAGACACACCTGTGGAACATCTCGTTCAGGTTGCCAAAATGCGCTGGCGCATTGAGCGCGACTACCAGGATCTCAAGCAGGCGTTTGGCCTTGGACATCTCCAGGCGACTTCAGAGATGCCCATATTGCTGTGTCACTACACACGATTTTATGACGCAGTAGTACTAGCCCGACACCGTTATGTCGGTGGCCTTGAAAGCAGGAGCGGACCGCTCGCGTTTACCGTTGCGTTGAGCTTTTCAGCGCACACGCGCCATCACCCAGCAAAGTGATCGCCGCGGCGACAATTGCCAGAAATATCGGATATTCCCAGCCGCCATTCGGGTTCGTAAACGACCAGCCGTTGCCGAAGTGGACCGTGGACGCCACCAGCAATTGAATCGTGGCCAACGCGGTGACCCAACGGGAAAACACACCCAGAATCAGCAGCACCCCGGCAATGACTTCGAACGCCATTACGGGGTAGGCGAGCCAGCCGGCGAATCCAATCGACGCGAAGAACTTGACGGTGCCCGCCGGGGTGAACACCAACACCTTGGTCAGGCCATGTGCGAGGAACATGACGCCCAGGGCGAGGCGAAGCAATAGGATGGCATAGGGGGCCGTGCGAGAGTCAGTCATGGTCGAGCTCCTTGATTGGGTTGAGATGAGCAAGTGGTTGTGGCCGGGCGGCCAGGATCCTTGCTTCCATGCGCGCCAGTCTATTGATTCGATTTGCAGCGATAAATCTCTGGTTTGGCGATAAATAATTCCGGATATCGACACAGTAAAAAGGCTCAGCGTCCAGTACGCTTGTTAGCCCCCTATCAGCTCAACCTGTCGCGTGGGTCAACCTTTCCGCTTGCACGATGCAACCAAACCCATTACGCTTTATCAACGATAAATTTAGTCGTAGTTAAAGCTTGGAATCTGCGTCGCCGCGCCTACTGGAGAATCCACATGAAACACTTTCGATCACGGGCCGCTACTGCTGCCGCTGTAGCGTTCATGACACTCGGTGCCCCCGTCGTGGCGCAAGCGCATGATGCTCATGCCAATGCCCCTGGCAATGCCAACGGGGAGACTATCAAGCAGGCGTACCAATATGCGATCGCCACCGTGCCCGGCAAGTCGCTGACCACCTTGATTGTGACTTACGCACCGGGCGGCAAATCCCTGCCTCACCGTCATGGGCAGTCGTTTGTGACGGCCTATGTCCTGTCCGGCGCGATCCGCAGCCAGGTCGAGGGCGGTGAAGCGCGGGTTTACCATGCGGGAGAAAGCTGGACGGAACGCCCGGGCGAACACCACATCGTAAGTGAGAATGCCAGCAATACCGAACCGGCCACACTTATCGCCACCTTGATCGCCGACACCAATGCGACCGATTTGCTGATCTTCGACAAGTAAGAGATTCGTCACGCCTCTCAGGCGGGTCGTTCGGCCCGCTGTCCCCACCTCAGATCCGCACCCCGCACATTCCAGCGATGATGGCGGCGGCGATTATCCCACTGACCATGACGCCCACAAGCCATAGTCGGTTCACTGACTGCGTGCTCAATCCATGCGAGATGGTGCGAGGGCTTGTGCGACTGGTGGTTATGCACCCACGGACGACATGGCCGCCTTGTGCGCAGCGAACCAGCAGTCCAAACGGTGTATGAAAATAAACCCACTGCATCGCGGTGCGGCTGATCTGCGCAGGCGGAGACCGGAACTGGCCGACCAGGTGTTGATAACCGTTCTGAAGCAATCGAAAAATAGCGGGGTCCAAACGACGACTCATCAGACTCGGCGTCATGACGCAGTACTCAGCAAATTTGAACGGTCGAAGCCATGCCCTGTTTGGCCAGCTTCGAATACGGACACGTCATCATGGTGTCATTGACAAGTTCGAGGGCTTGCGCCTCAGGCACGCCGGGCAGCGCCACCCGCAGGTCACTGGTCAGGCAGAACTCCCCGTCTTCGGGGTCACGCGCAATCGTCACAGAACACCGCACGGCGACGTCCGCGGGCAGTTTCAGGCCCTTTTTCACGGCAATCAGCTTCAGCGCCCCGTGAAAGCACGCGGCATAGCCGGCGGCAAAGAGCTGTTCCGGATTGGTGCCGCCGCCATTGCCGCCCAAAGCTGGCGGCATCCGCAGCGGTACATCGAGCCCCCCGTCCTCGGCTGTGGCTTGACCTGAGGCACGGCCATGACCGGAGACGCCTCCAGTCACGACCACCGTCGTGGTGTAGAGCGGCAGGAGTTCCTCGCCCACGTATTTGTCCAGGAGCGAAACCGGCGGCATTTTTTCCATCTTCATACCTCTTTGACGAACCGAGCCCTCACCATTGCGTGAACCGAAACAGATTGCCACGGCACTTGCCGGCACTTGGCAGATACACAGTCAACACAGTCAGGCGGAGGAGGCTGTAATGATGCGTGATCTTGGCATAGATTTCATGGGCCAATATCTGATTGGTTTGATGGGGCATGTTGCGCCCGTAGCTGCCGCACTCATCGCTCGATCAGATCGGGGCTGGCCCAATAGAGGTGGCTGTGCAAATTCGGACAGCAGGATAATTGGTATGGCCGATTCCTTGAACAGCTCCGCTTTTCTGGACAGAGTGCAGCGTCAGTGTTCGGCTTTTTATGAGCCTTCGGCCGTGCTGCCAGGCGAATTCACTCGGTGTTAAATCACAATGACCGAACACATCAAATTCAGACCAATTCCACCCCGTTCTCCACATCTCAACGGCAAACTGGATCCGCCGGTCGAGGCACGTCAAGGAAATGGCCCTCAAGAAAGTGAAACGATGTCCATGGGCCGCACAATTTAGTGTAGTGCCCGGGATTGGTTAACCACTACACCGGCGCGTAGTCCATATATCCGTGACACTTGACGTAGCGCTGCATACCGACATGCCCCTAGCCACATCTCAATACAACGTGCTCACATTCCATCCCATCATCAGCGGGGTGTTGATAACGATGTTGGGCGGGCCTGTGGGGCAATAGTTGGAAGTCCATGTCGCTCCTTGGCTCATGCCCGGGCCGGAGAATATCCCCCAGTTCGTCATGATCCTGACCAGATAGGTGCCCGGCCGCATAGGCTGATTCAGCGACATGCTTACACCGCCAGAAACTGCGCTAGCTGTCCTGTCCATCGGGTCGTGTTGCATTGCGCATAGTTCATATGCGCGTAGCTCGTCACACTGACCAGTGCGTTGCGCGTGAAGGTCACTGTTCGGTAGACAACGTTGTTCGTTGTTTGGGACGTCGTATCTCACGAGTTCGTGCCGACGGGCGCGCTGCAGTTGCGGTAATCGTACGGCGTCGAAGCAGGGCCGATGATATACATGCAGCCGACATCCGAGCCGTTGAGCACGATGGACGCCGAACTCGTCCAGACACCGTTCTGACACGACAGCATCTCGCCTGTCGTAGTGACGCCGAGTTGCACCGCATTCGGCTACGCAGCTCCGGTCGTATCGAGGCCGCAGGGGGGCGGCAGTGACCGTCGTCCGTAGATTCAGCACGCCGTTGTTATCGATCGCAGACGCGACCCACTTCGTTCCGTCCCAAGTGTAAGGCAACTGGGTGTCGCATGCGACACGGGTCTGGCCTACCGCCAGCTCGTTCGCGGGTAACACAGACAGGGCGGCAAGGTCCTGTTGGGACCTGCCCCACGATCCCTGACTCCAGTTTCCACTGAGACATACCAGCAGATGACCGGTAGAGCCAACCGCGAATGCGACCGATCTGTCAGTGAGACCTGTGCGGGAGGTACCGTCGACAGTAATAGCTAACCCAATCGGCACATTCATGGCATTCGGATCGGGCCGCGCCGGCACCACGTTGCGATACAGAAAATCATCGGCCGGCTGACCACTCGGCCCGCTCATGAATCGCTGATTAGCCAGGTGACCCGGCATACCCGTGCAGTTCGCCGTATTCCAGCTCGACAGCGGCGTGCTCCAGCCGCGATACGCACATACAGCGGTAACCGGTGTGGCAGTCCCGATTTTCCCCCACCAACGCCTGAGTTCGCTGCGATATAATCGAGATCAACGGCTGGAATTTCAGTGCTTCCGGCGCTGATCAAAAGTGCGTCGATCTGCCCAGCGGCCGGCTAGTTGAACTAGCCGGCAAAACGATTTACCGAATGCGTCGCGAGCGTTCGCGTAGCTGGCTGGAACCAGCTTGTTCTCCATCATATCGGTAATGGAGTAGGGGGTACTCGTGGCTCCTACCGGAATCGACGAGACAAGCGACGCGTAGTTCAAATTGATTGACTGATTCACTGCATTCGCCAGCTGCCGTTGATACTCGGCGGCCTGCTGATCGCGACTGTCCTTCAACGACCTATTGATCATCGTCGAGACGCCAGCGATCACCAGCGCAACGATCAGCAGTGCGCCGAGCGTTTCGATCAGCGTCACGCCGCGGTGCCGACGAGAATGCCGCGCGGCTGCGTGGCGCGTCAGTAGACTTGCGCGAGCCATACTGGAGTTCCGTCGGGAAGAGAGGGCATGCCGGCTGGCAGTGAGACGTTACCACCGGTATTCAGAGGATTGACGATCTGTCCGTTTTGTGAGGCGCCAGCTTCGACCGAGTAGTGAGCCTGCCTGAGCATTGCGCCGAGAAATCCTGTCGGTAACGCGCGATGCCGGTCGATGGATAGACGACAACGATTCCGTTATTGACGTAGTTTTGCCAACGCAGCGACGTGTAATTCCAGTTGCCCGCGTGGACGAATACGCCCTGCGGCACCACGCCTGCAGGCGGTTTACTCTCGACCACATAATCTTCGAGCTCGCTGCGGTGAGTCGCTATGTCACCAGCCAGCACAGTGGGCATATCGGGAGATGGGGCACCTAAATGAGCATCCGGCAATAGCGCATAAAAAGAAGCGAGCGCAGTACCGGCAATCAATGCCCAGATTACCCACATATAGGACGTTCCCCCCGTGTGTTCTCGCGACAGCTAACGTGGCTGTCCGATAAGTTGCAGCGAAGAGCTCCTGTCGGTCTCCGCCGGGCGCATATTCTGGCAGCGCACATTACTTCAAGACAAAAAGCCGACGACTGGTTGCCGATGTCGTCGGGGGCTTGCGTATCAAGAGGCTATTGCGGGAACAGGCCGCTTATCCGTTGTACCGCGCAGTCGGATCAAAGTCGTTTAGTCGCTCGTTCTCGTCTTGACTAAGCGGATACGCTGTTCTCATAGTTTCCTTGTGGTCTGCGCGAATGCCATTTTCACTGATCGGCTCGCCGGCCCATTTACCCAACCCAACTGCTCGCAGTTCCTCTTCCGCAGAACGAGTGCCGGGCTGAAAACCCTCGTGCCCTCCGCCACCTTTATATTTACCGTTGCCGATATAATAGGCGTGCACGAGTTCATGTCCAAGCGACAGATAAGCCTTATCGATGTTATCTTCGCGTCCAATCGGCACGCCGGATGGGCTAAGGACCAGGCTTTTACTCGGATTCCATTCTACGATTGCACTTGCCCCTTTCCCGCTAAATCCTAGAATCGACTTGGACGCATTCCTTATGGCGTTCTTGTTATCAGACCCGGGAGAATCAATGTCATCGACGGCCCGCGTTTCGTTACGCATGTTTCCTCCGCGCGGAGCCACAAAAATCTTGACTCTATTTCCCTTTTGACTAAAGCTTTCCAGATGATCTAGCAACGCACGGCCATTTGTTCCTCTCTTAATTGTAGTAAGCGCATTTTCCGCATCCTTAATTGCCGTTTTCGAGTTAGACTCGATTGAGATTGAAGGAATAGTGGTGCTTTGCACTTTCATCGCGTAACTCCGTAAAAGATAAAGATGACTACGAATGCGCGGCTTAATCCGTAGAGCGATTAGCGTTCGCATCCTGCTGAACGACCTTTTTAACCGATAGAGACGCGATGCAAGCACACATTCGCGAAGTAATGTTGTGTTAAGTGAAGCAACTGAGGCGAAATTCGAGCTGTCAAGGTCGCCAAGGCGGCAACGCCTCGCAGTCATCGGCTGTTCGGGCATGCGGCATGTTTTCCATGCCCCGACGCGATGCCCTCATGGGGCAACCAACCGCTGGACAGCACACGTCCCTGATCCGGTGAAAGATGTGCATATCGCTCCGTCACTGTTACGGATGAATGACCGGGCAAATCTCGAGCTATATATAGCGAGACGCCATCCATCACAAACCAAGAGGCGAAGGTGTGCCGCAGATCGTGAATGCGGAAGTCGTCAATCCCGCAGCGTCTACAGGCAGCCTCAAATCCCTTTTGCAGCGTAGTGATGCGCACACCGGTCTTAGAACCCTTAACAAAATGAACAAAGGGGCTGTTTACTCTCGATGATTCCTGTTAACCTTTTCCTTGTTTCGACGACGAAAAGGTGATGGCTAAACCCATACTCGACGACGAACTTTGGGCACTCATCGAACCATTGCTGCCCCCACCAAAACCGAGGCGAAGCCGTTATCCAGGGCGCAAGCCACTCGATGATCGTGCGCTGCTTACAGGCATCCTGTTCATCCTGCAGACGGGCCTGCGCTGGGACCTGCTGCCACGCGAGATGGGCTGCGGCAGCGGCATGAGTTGCTGGCGCCGTCTGCGTGACTGGCAGGCCGCCGGTGTCTGGGACCGACTGCACGAGGTCCTGCTCGCAAAGCTACGCGAAGCCGACCGGATTGACTGGTCGCGTGTCGTTGTCGACTCCTCTTCGATCCGCGCGGTGGGTGCAGGTCAAAAACGGGACCGAATCCCACCGACCGCGCGCGACCAGGTTCAAAGCACCACCTCATTACCGAGGCGCAGGGCATCCCGCTCGCGGTAATTCTCACCGGCGCCAACCGCCACGATGTCACCCAGCTTCACGCGCTGGTTGACGCCATCCCGCCCATTGCCGGCAAGCGAGGTCGGCCACTTTCGAAGCCCCGCATCGTTCAGGGCGAGCGGGGCTACGATCACGACAAATACCGCCGTCCGCTACACGCAGTCGGCATCGCCACTGAAATCGCCCGACGCGGCGAGCCGCACGGCAGCGGACTGGGCAAAACCCGCTGGGTTGTCGAGCGCACCATCTCATGGCTTCACAACTTTCGACGACTGCGCATCCGCTTCGAACGCCTTGCGTTTATCCACGAAGCCTTCATGAAAATCGCCTGCTGCATCATCTGTTGGCGAAAACTGAAGAACTCATTTTGTTAACGCCTGTTAGATGCAAACACCCACGGCGTCCCCGAACAGCGGTCCGCCCCCCAAGCCTTGCTGATCTCGCAACGCCGAGCCGCGCGATAACCGCCACAAGCAGTAC
Organism: Burkholderia sp. Ax-1724; assembly: GCF_011752995.1. GTDB lineage: Bacteria > Pseudomonadota > Gammaproteobacteria > Burkholderiales > Burkholderiaceae > Paraburkholderia. The sequence continues at coordinate 236,332 of NZ_VWWL01000002.1, read as the reverse complement.
CGCCCCAACAACCGTACCACTAGCTCCGATTGACGCCCGGACGCTCCTGACGCTAGACGCCCGCCCGCGCAATATCACGTTGATAGAATCGCCGCTTCGCCAACCCGGGGAAAGACATGGCATTCGAAGATCGTGACTGATATCGCAACGAGTACAAGCAAAAGACCGCTCGCAAACCCAACCTGCTACAGAGCGTCATCGATCAGACCGAGAAGCGCCGACGCACGCCGCTGTTCGTCATCGCGCTTATCTGGATCGCCGCCTTCGTCGGGCTCTACTACGCATTCACGCTCGCCGGTCACTAGAGCTTTTGCACCTGCAGGACAAGCACGACCTCTGTATGCCCTTTGTATGTCGTGCGACCATCGAGAAGTAACGGCAGGAATCATTCATGGCTTTTGGTTTGCGAGGCCTGATCCTGCAGCAGCCCGCCAAGCACGATTACCTCGCTGTATTTCATGCCGGCCACCGTCTGCAATGAGCGCGTGTTCTATTTGTATTCTCATTGTCCATCAAGTTGACAATACAAAGTGACAGAATGCACCAATCAACCGGCTTCAGAGTCTCCGCACGGGCAAATCTATTGCGAAGGCGTGAAAGATACTTCGATGATTTCGGTCCTGATAGACTGGCTCAAGGCATAGCAGTCCTGCAATGGTAGCCCTCGCCATCAACGTGACTGGTCCACGCAGCACAGGTTATGCCGATCGGTCGGTTTCTATGAATCGGCCGCGTGATCTTGCAACGAATCGTAGAAAACGTTGCCTTGGACTTCAGTTCGAGGGCGGGCTGGGTATCAAATGCGTCAGCTAAGGAAGCTGAGTTTATCCATACCCCCACGAAAATACTCCCGGCACGGCATCCAACCGTCGCCGGGAGAAAGACCAATCACGATCCCTTCGCCGCCGAGACAAACTCGTTCGTATAAGTCCGGTTGAGATCGATATGCTTGCCTTTGATCGCCGGATTGATCGTCGACAGAATCTTGAGAACATTTTCCGGCCCGCCCGCAGGCATCTTTCCATCGGGCGTGTACATCGCCATGGTCGACTTCAGGGCCTGCACGTAGAGCGCCTTATCGCCGCCGTAGTAATCCTTCGGCATTTTGTCGGCGATTTCTTCGGGCGAGTGCGTATGGATATAGACCATGGTTCGGGCGATCGCGCGCGCGAGACCCGCCGCCTGCTGCTTGTGCGATGCCAGCCAGTCGGCGTTAACGTATAGCCCCGTAAAGGGGTAGATGCCGCCGAGCGCCTTCTGCGTTCCCTCGACGGTTCGCATGTCGACCATGACCGACGCATCGCCCTTCTGAAGCAGTCTCGACACGGTCGGCTCGGTCGTCATGCCCGCATCGATACGCCGCTGTTGAATGGCGGCGATGAACGAATTGTCCGCGCCAACCGGCAGCGTCGAATACTCCTTCGACGTAATGCGGTATTTGAGCGCCATGTACTGCGTAAGAAAGTCGGTCGACGAGCCCAGGCCCGTCACACCCAGGGTCTTGCCTTTCGCGTCGGCCATGCTTTTCATCGGCGACGCCTTCGATACGACTTCGACTTCTCCCGGCACCTGAAGGAACGTTGCGATGGATCGCACTTCCTTGCCCTTGCTCTGCAGGTCGATCGTATGGTCGTAGGCGCTGGCGACGGCCTGAACGGAGCCTGACAGCAGTTCGTTTTCGGCATCGACGCCGGCCGGTTGCGACAGCAGTTCGACGTTCAGTTTCTCGTCCTTGAAGTAGCCGAGCTGATCGGCGAGCTTCGCGGGCAGGTAGATGAACTTCGAGATGCCGCCGACCATGATCGAGATGGTCGGGCTATCGTCGGCCCGTGCGGGCGATATGGCGACGAGGCTCGCAAATGCGACGGCGGTGCAGAAAAGACGTGCTTTCGGTGCGTTATTCATGATTTATTTCTCGCAAGGGTCTTCGGGTCAAAAATAGCCGGGAACCAGACGCGCTGGTTAGCCGAGGGAAACTCAATGGCTGTGATTCGGGACCGCGCCGGTCGCGTCGTCTGTGCCGGGTTCGTCGATGCGAATGAAATACGCCATCAGGAACGACGCGACCAGCAGCGCCGAGAGAAACAGCAGGCCCGGCGTTGCACTCTTTCCTGTGCCCTTGATGAATCCAATGGCGAAGGGGCCAACGAAGCCGCCCAGATTGCCCACCGAATTGATGACGGCAATGGAGACCGCGGCCGTAGACCGGCTGAGGAACAGTGTGGGCAGGGCCCAGAACGGCGATTTGAACGCGTAGAGTCCGGCGAGACTCAGGCTGATCATCACGATCGATACATAGGGATTCGTCGCGAGGCCCGCACCCAGCAGGGCGAGCGCCGCAACGCCGAGCGGGATCGCCGAATGCAGGCGTCGTTCGTTGCGGCGATCCGAGCTTCTGGACCACAGCACCATGGCGATCGTCGCGGCAAGGTACGGAATCATGGCGATGAGGCCGATCTGCGTGTGGCTCAGCGTTCTGGAGAATCCCTTGATGATCTGGGGCATCCAGTAGCCGACGCCGAGGCTGCCGCATTGATAGACGAAGTAGATGAACGACAGGTAAAGCACCTTCGGATTGGTCATCGCCTTGAGCGAGCCGAAATGTTTTGCGTGAGGGCGGGCCTTTCGATCGTTGGCGAGTTCGCCCTGCAGCCATTCGCGCTCGTGAGGCTTGAGCCACTTCGCGTCGGCGGGCCGGTCGGTCAGATAGAAGAAGCACAGAACGCCGCCGATCAGCGCGGGCGCGCCTTCGAGCACGAGCATCCAGCGCCAGCCGCTCCAGTTCAGCCACTGCGCGTGGTCCATCACCCATGTGCTGAGCGGTGCGCCGATGATGTACGAGACCGGAATGGCGGCCGTGAAGAGCGCGACCGTCGTCGCGAGCTCCCTGGCCCGGAACCAGTACGTGAGATAGACGATGATGCCGGGGAAAAATCCCGCCTCGGCCACGCCGAGCAGAAAGCGCAGCACATAAAGCTGCGTGGCGTTCTGCACGAACGCGGAACCCACGGACACCATGCCCCAGGTCACGAGGATGCGGGCAATCCAGACACGCGCGCCGAACCGGTTGAGCATGACGTTGCTCGGCACTTCGAACAGGAAGTAGCCGATGAAGAAGATGCCCGAGGCGAAGCCGAATGCCTCGCCCGTCAGCGCCAGCTCGTGATTCATCTGCAATGCCGCGTAGCCGATGTTCGCGCGGTCGATGTAGGAAATGATGTAGAGGATGAAAACGAACGGGATGATGCGCCACGTGATCTTGCGTACGAGTGCGTGTTCGTCGATTGCGGGGCTGGCTGTCATGGCTTTCTCCGCTGGCGGCCGAGTCCGCCAGGCTTCGCGTGAATCGGAAAGGTGTGTCAGGCGTGGGGCGGCGAGAACACCAGGCAGACCGGGCTGCCCGACGAGGCAACGAAGCCGGTCGGCGCGAGGCCGCCTGAGTACGCATCGACGGAGAACACGACGATGGTGTCGCTGTCCTCGTTGAGCACGTACATGAAGCGGCCATCGGGTGTGGCCGTCATGAAGCGGGGCGTCTTGCCTTGCGTGGGGACGGCATGCAGAAAGCGCAGCCGGCCATTCGACGCATCAATGCCGAACACGGCAATGCTGTCGTCACCGCGGTTCGACGCATAGACGAAGCGGCCCGTGGGATCGACTTCGATTTCCGCCGCGCGGCTATTGCCCGTGCAGGTATCCGGCAGACTCGACAGCACCTGCCGCGGCGTGAGCGAGCCGTTGGCCGCATCGTAGCCATACGCCGTAACCGTCGAATCGAGTTCGTTGACGACCCACGCATGGCGGCCATCCGGATGGAACGCGATATGGCGCGGCCCCGCGCCCTCGCGAGCCGCGACGAAGGGTGTCGCGGCGGGCGTGAGCCGGCCGTTTTCGAAGCGGAACGAGAATGTGCGGTCGAGTCCCTTGTCCGGAACGATCACGAAGCGCCCGTCCGGCGCGAACGGATTGAAGTGCGGTTTCGCCTGCTTCTGTTCGATGCGATGCGGACCGATGGGGCCGTCCAGCTGCACGAGCTGTGTGAGCGGTTCGAGCGAGCCGTCGGCGGCGATGGGCAGCACCGCGAGGCTCGCGCCGATGTGATTGGACACGACCACGTAGCGGCCGCCCGGATCGATTGCGAGATGCACGGGATTGTTGCCTTCGGTGCTCTGGCGATTGAGGAACGTGAGCTTGCCGCTCGCCTTGTCCACGCTGAACGCGCTGATGTCGCTCATGTCGCCATGCACGCTGTAGAGATGCTCGCCGTTCCGGCTCAGCGCAAGGAACGACGGGTTCACCAGGTCCTTGACGAGCTGCACGAGCGTCAGCGCGCCGGTCTGCGTCTCGACCTGATAGACGCTGATGCCGTCGCCGCGGGCGTTGCGCTCGCGCGTCGTGCGCGAACCGACATAAGCAAACAGGGGGGTCTTTTGTTTCAAAACGGTGTGCCTCGTATTGCGGGTTTCCACTGGATTGCATTTTGACTATATGAAGTGCAAAAATACAGTTATGGAAAACACCGACACCCCCCTCATCTCCCATCTCGACGCGGGCGGCGCGAGCTTGCGTTTCGTCGATCTGCCCGGCATGTTCGGCGCGCAGCTGCGCGAACTGCCCGTCGTGCTGCGCCTGCTGCTCGAAAACGTGATTCGTAATACGGATGGCGAAGAGCGCGCTCAGGCGGTCGCCGCGATCCTCGCGTGGCGCGAGCGCGCCACCAGCGAGCACGAAATCGCGTTCCAGCCCAACCGCGTGCTGATGCACGACACGACGAGCACGCCCGCGCTGGTCGACATCGCGGCGATGCGCGACGCGCTGGCCGAGGCGGGCGCGGACCCCGCCGCGCTCAATCCCGTGTTGCCGGTCGATTCGTCGGTCGATCATTCGCTCGCGGTCGAGTACTTCGGCAAGCCCGACGCCGCGCCGCGGAATCTCGCGCTCGAACTGCGCCGCAACGCGGAGCGTTACCGCTTTCTGCGCTGGGCTTCGCAGGCCTTGACGGGCGTGCGCATCCATCCGCCGGGCACGGGGATCATGCATACGATCAACCTGGAGCAGCTCGCGACGGTGGTGACGCGCGTCACGCGCGACGGCGAGCCGTGGGCCGTGCCCGACACGCTGATCGGCACGGACAGCCATACGCCGATGATCAACGGCATCGGCGTGCTCGGCTGGGGCGTGGGCGGCCTCGAAGCGCAGACGGTGATGTTCGGCATGCCGGTAATGCAGCGCATTCCCGATGTGATCGGCGTGCGTCTCACGGGCGCGCTGCGGCCGGGCGTGCTCGCCACCGATCTCGCGCTGACGGTCACGCAGCGGCTGCGCGCGATCGGCGTCTCGGGCGAGTTCGTCGAGTTCTTCGGGCTGGGCGTGTCGACGCTCGGCGCGGGCGAACGCTCGGTCGTGGCGAACATGGCGCCGGAGTACGGCGCATCGACGGGCTTTTTCCCCGTGGACGCACGTACGCTCGAATACCTGCACGCGACGCATCGCACAGCGCAAGCCATGCAACTGGTCGAGGCGTTCACGCGCGCGGCCGGCCTGTGGTTCGATCCCGAGGCCGCGCCGCGCTACACGCGCACGATCGACATCGATCTCGCCAGCATCGGCATGCACGTGGCCGGCCCGCGCCGCCCGCAGGATCTGCTCGATTACTCGGCATTGCCCGCCGCGCTCGCGAAGCTCGGCTTCAAGCCGGAAGGCGGATCGAAAGCGCCGCACGAGCCGATGCCGCGTCACCCCGTGGCGATCGCGGCGATCACGAGTTGCACGAACACGTCCGATCCCGCCTTGCTGATCGCCGCCGGGCTCGTGGCGCGCAAGGCACGCGCGAAAGGCCTTGCGGTGCCGGCGTGGATCAAGACCTCATTGGCACCCGGATCGCCGGCCGCCGCTGCGTATCTGGAACGTGCCGGTCTGATCGACGATCTTTCCGCCGTGGGCTTCGACATCGTCGGCTATGGCTGCACGACCTGCATCGGCAACTCGGGGCCGCTCACCGAAAGCGTGCGCGCGTCGCAGGCCGAAGGCCGCATCTATCCCGTCGCCGTGCTCTCGGGCAACCGCAATTTCGCGGGACGCATTCACCCCGATCTCGATCTCGGCTTCATCATGTCGCCGCCGCTCGTGGTCGCGTTCGCCCTTGCGGGCAATGCCGAAACCGACCTGAGCCGCGAGCCCGTGCAATGCGCGGCCGACGGTACGCCGGTCCTGCTGCGCGATCTGTGGCCGACGCGCGAGGAGGTGGCCGCGCTCGTCGAGCAGGCGGCCGACCCCGAGGACTACCCCCGCGCGTTTGCCGTGGCGAGCCGCAATCCGGCATGGCACGAACTCGAAGCGCCATCGGGCGCGCGCTTTCCGTGGAATCCGGCGTCGACGGCTTTACGCCGGCCGCCGTTCGCGGCCATCGATCAGGGCAGCCAGCTCGGCCACTATCGCGCGTATCCGTTGCTCGTGCTCGGCGACGACATCACGACCGACCACATCTCGCCGGCGAGCGCGATTCCGAAAGACAGCTTCGTCGCCGATTTTCTCGTCTCGCGCGGCGACGACCGCAACGACCTGAACGTGTTCGCCTCGCGCCGCGGCAACTGGGAAGTGATGATGCGTGCGGCGTTCTACAGCAAGACGCTGGTGAACCGGCTCAAGCCCGGCATGCCGGTTGCTCACACGCTGCACGTGCCGAGCGGCGAAGTGCTGCCGATTCATGAGGCCGCCAGGCGCTATGCGGACGCGGGCGATGCCGTCGTGCTCGTCGCGGGTGAACGCTACGGCACGGGCTCGTCGCGCGACTGGGCCGCGAAGGGGCAGCGGCTCCTGGGTATTCGCGCGGTGCTGGCCGCGAGCTTCGAGCGCATCCATCGCTCGAATCTGATCGGCATGGGCATCCTGCCGCTGCGTTTCGCGCCCGGCATCCATCCGGACACCCTCGCGCTCGGGCCGGGTGATATGCTCGAAGTCGCAGCGGACGCCGCCACGATCACGCCGCGCTGCACGGTGCCCGTGCGTATCGTGCGTGCCGACGGCCGCGTCGAGGCGATCGACGTGCGCGCGGCCGTGGAGACGCGCCTCGAATGCAGGCTGCTGCGTTCGGGCGGCGTAATTCCGCTGATCCTGCAAAACAACCTCGCGCGCGGCAGGGGCGCAGACTGAGCTCCCGCGCGGCGAACCTGACCGACTGAGATGATCGACCGCTCCATTGCCACCCAGATACTCGAACTGATCAGCAACGAAGGGCTCGAAGCCGGCGCGCATCTGCCCGCGCAGATGCTGGCCGACCGGCTTCGCGTGTCGCGCTCGCCCGTGAACGAAGCGCTCGCGCTGCTGCACGAGAAGGGCGTGCTGACGCGCGAGAAAAATCGCGGCTTCTTCGTGGCGCGGCCGCTCGTCGATCCCTTGGCCGACGTGGTCAGCGAACTGGGTCTCGCCGGGACCGGCATCGTGACGAGCGTCTATTTCCAGATCGCCGACGATCGCCTCAAAGGGGAACTGCCGGACGTTGTATCCGAGCAGATGATCCGCACGCGCTACGGTCTCACGGGCGCGCAATTGAGCGCGCTATTGAACCGGATTGCGCAGGAGGGCTGGGCAGAGCGCAAGCCCGGTTACGGCTGGGAATTCTCGCCCATGCTCACGACGCCCGACAGCCTGCTCAAGTCTTACCGGCTGCGTCTCGCGCTGGAGCCGGCGGCGCTGCTCGAACCCGGCTACCGGCTCGAGCGCAAGGTGCTCGAACGTTGCCGCGAGGTCGAAAAGCATCTGCTCGCGGGCGGCATCGAAACCGATACCGCCGATCAGTTGCACGAGCGCGGCGTGCGCTTTCACGAATCGCTCGTCGAGGCGTCGGGCAACAGTTTTTTTATCGACACCATTCGCCGTGTCAACCGGGTGCGCCGGCTGATCTCGTACCGTTCGATGCAGCATCGCAAGCGCTATGTGGAGCATGCCAGGCAGCATCTGCACGTGCTCGAACTGCTGGAGCGCGAGCGCAACGAAGAGGCATCCGAAGCATTACGCCAGCACCTTTTGCATACGCTGGAGGCTCTGGCGAGCATCCAGGAAATCCTCGGCTCGGCGCCGGAGGATCAACACACGGTTCAATCCGCCACGACCTTATGAATATCGATTCCGCCATCGTCAAGGCATTCGCGCCCACCGGAACGCTGCGTGCGTCCATCAATCTCGGCAATCCGATTCTCGCCAACCTGAGTCCGCAGTCGGGCGAGCCGGCCGGCGTATCGGTCGATCTCGCGCGCGCGTTCGCGCAACGCCTCGGTGTGCCGCTCGAACTCGTCGTGTTCGACGCGGCGGGCAAGTCCGTGGAGGCCGTCAGCGACGAGCGCGCGGACTTCGGCTTTTTCGCCGTGGACCCGAAGCGCGGCGAAACCATTGCGTTTACCGCGCCGTACGTGCTGATTGAAGGGGTCTATCTCGTACGCGAGGCTTCGCCGATCCGCTCCAATGCCGATGTCGATTATCCGCATAACCGGGTGGCGGTCGGCAAGGGCAGCGCCTACGACCTGTTCCTCACGCGGGAACTGAAAGCCGCGCAGATCGTGCGTGCGCCGACTTCGCCCACGGTGGTCCAAACCTTCCTCGAACAAACGCTTGAAGTGGCCGCCGGCGTCAGGCAGCAACTCGAAGCCGATGCCGCGAAAACCAGCGGACTGCGCTTGCTCGACGAGCGTTTCATGGTGATCCGGCAGGCAATGGGCGTCGCAAAGAGCCGGGGAGAACGGGCGGCCGAGGAATTACGCGAGTTTGTCGAAGAGATGAAACGCAGCGGGTTCGTCGCGCAGGCACTGGAACGCCATCGCATTGTAGGCGCTTCGGTTGCGCCGCTCGAATAAACGACGGCTTCCGGGGAAGAGGAGGGAATTGCCTCTGAAAAATCGGCCCTGAAACATGGCTGTTTTAAGGCAGATTCGAAATGTCGCTATGACAACGGGTTATTAAGCGACCGCCAGAAATGGCGTCGATTCTCGCCAGGCCCCGTGCAGCAAGCTTCTCAGGCTCATGGGGCGGCGCGCGCGGTTGCGCCGTCGAGGAACGCGGCGCCGTGGCGTGCGCCGGCCGCAACGTGACATTTCGGTATACTCACGGACTTCTTCTAAAACGATTTGTCGCGGCTTTTCGCCCGCGCAGCGACCGCCCGGTTGACCCGCCAGCGGTGTGCTGTGCGCACGCGATGGGCGCGTCCGTCTCCGCTCATCATGTCCGATCTATCCACGCCGTTCGGCGGCGCGCCCCGCCGTCTCGTCAACATCAATCCGAAGCCGCTCGCCGTCGCGCTTGCGCTCGTCGTGATCGGTGCCGTCTATCTCGCGCAGACCGTCAGCGTGACGCAGGCCGCGCTGTACGTCCTCGGCGCGCTGCTTGGCGTCACGCTCTATCACGCCGCGTTCGGCTTCACGTCCGCATGGCGGGTCTTCATCGCCGACGGCCGCGGCGCCGGCCTGCGCGCGCAGATGCTGATGCTCGCAATCGGCGTGCTGCTGTTCTTCCCCGCGCTGTCTGCCGGCACGCTGTTCGGTCATGCGGTTGTCGGCGAAGTGTCGCCCCCCGGCACCTCGGTCGTGATAGGCGCGTTCATTTTCGGCGTTGGCATGCAGCTCGGCGGCGGCTGTGCGTCCGGCACGCTGTACACCGTCGGCGGCGGCAGCACGCGGATGGTGGTCACGCTGATCGCGTTTATCGTCGGCTCGGTGGTCGGCACCGCGCACATGCCGTTCTGGTCCGCGCTGCCGCATCTCCAGCCGATCTCGCTCGTGAAGACGCTCGGCGTCGGTCCGGCGATCGCGCTGAATCTCGTGGTGTTCGCGGCGATCGCCGCGCTGACCGTGCTGATCGAGAAGCGCCGTCACGGCCATCTCGTGAGCGACGTGGATCGCGCGCCGAACGCGTCGCCGTGGCTGCATGGCCCGTGGCCGCTGCTCGCCGGTGGTGTCGTGCTGGCGATCCTCAATTTCGTGACGCTCGCGTTGTCGGGCCACCCCTGGGGCATCACGTCGGCGTTCGCGCTGTGGGGCGCCAAGGCGTTCTCCGCGCTGGGCATCGACGTCGCAAGCTGGCCGGTGTGGAGCACCGGCCCGAACGCGGCCGCCCTGGCCGCGCCGATCAGCCACGACGTGAAGTCCGTGATGGACATCGGCATCGTAATCGGCGCGATGGTTGCCGCTTCGCTCGCCGGCCGCTACGCGCCGGTATGGCGTCTGCCTTTGCGCTCGCTGATCGCCGCCATCGTCGGCGGGCTGCTGCTCGGCTATGGCGCGCGCCTCGCGTATGGCTGCAATATCGGCGCGTATTTCAGCGGTATCGTGTCGGGCAGCCTGCATGGCTGGCTCTGGCTCGTCGCGGCATTTTTCGGCAACGTGGTCGGCACGAAGCTGCGTCCGGCCTTCGGGCTCGCGGTCGAGCGCGTGAAGCAGACGGGTTGTTGAGCGGGGGCTGCGACCTCTATTTGCCGGTGTAATCAGGAAGGCAACGCGTGACGCGTTGCCTTTTTTTATGCCTCGGCCGTGAACGCAAAGGCGTCATGCCGTTCGACCTGTATTGCCGTTCGCAATGACGTCATTGATTTCATTGCATTGCGCGCATGACGCGGGAATCGTATCGTGGTCTCACTATCACGGAGACCCGCATGAAGATCGCATTTCTGGGAGCCGGTGCGTTAGGTTGCGCCATTGGCTCCGCACTCACCGAAGGCGGCCACGAGACGTGGCTGGTCGACCGCTTTGCGGCGCACGTCGAGGCCATGTGCCGCGACGGCCTGCAAGTCGACGACGCCAATGGCTCGCGCCGCGTCAAGGTCCGCGCCACGATGAACCCCGCCGAAGTCGGACCGGTGGACCTCGTTATCGTACTGGTCAAGTCCTTCCATACCGATTCGGCGATGCGCGGCGCGCTCGCCCTCGTCGGTCCCGACACGCTCGTCCTGTCGTTGCAGAACGGCCTCGGCCATGAGGACGTGCTGAGCGAGATCGTCGGCCGCGAGCGTGTGCTGGCGGGCAAGACCTATGTCGGCGGCGTACTGAAGGCGCCCGGACATATCGAGTCGGGCGTGAGCGGAAAACTGACGATCATCGGCGAACTCGACGGCCAGGTGACGGAGCGGGTCCGCGCCATCGCCGATGCGTTCAACAGCGCCGGCCTGACGACCACGGTCAGCGACAACATCCTCGGCACGATGTGGGACAAGCTGTTGATTAACGTCGCGACCGGCGCGATCACCGGCGTTACCGGTCTGACGTATGGGCAACTCTACGAAGAGCTGGTTCTGAAAGCGACCGCGCTGGCCGCGATCGAAGAGGCCATGGCCGCGGCGAAGGCCGCCGGCATTCGTCTTTCGATGACCCGGGCGGAAGAGGCGTGGACGCTCGCCGCCGAAGGTTTGCCGCTTGCCTTCAAGACCTCGATGCTGCAAAGCCTGGAAAAAGGTTCGGTTACCGAAATCGACTTCATCAACGGCGCGGTCGTGCGCTGGGGCCAACGTCTCGGCGTGCCGACTCCTGTTAATTCGACGCTCGTGGCATGCATCAAGGGCATCGAACGGGCCATGACCGATCGCCAGAAAGCAGGAGCGGCGGCATGAGCGGCACGAAAGCGTATCTGGAGCACGTCGCGATCTGGGTGAAGGATATCCAGTGGCATATCCGCTTCTTCGAGGAAGTCCTCGGCATGACGATGCGCGAGGTGGACGGCACGCGCGAGGCGCCGCGTCAGTACTGGACGCTCGGCGGCTTGCAGTTCATTCACGAGCCGCGCTTCGACGGGCCCGAGGGCCGGCTCGGCCATCTCGGCGTGATGTGCGAGGACCTCGAGGCCGCGCTCGCCGCGGCGCAGGCGTTCGGTGTCGGCGAAATGCCGCAGGGACGCAACTGGCTGCGCTTGCCGGACGGGCTCGCGGTCGAACTCATTCAGGCCAAACCTGCCGCGTGCGTTGCGCAGGCGCTGGCGATCAATCCACGCGCGGAGGCGTAAAGCATGAGCACGATCATCGAAAAGTACTGGGACGACGCGAAGGACGGCGACGAGTGCGTGAGCCCGACCTATACGGTCACGAAAGAACGCATTCTCGCCTACGCCGATCTGACCGGCGATCACACGCCGGTGCATGTGGACGAGGCCTACGCGAACGCGAGCCACTTCGGTTCGATCGTCGCGCACGGGCTGTTCGGGCTGTCGATTGCGGACGGCCTGAAGACGCAGAGCGACTACCGGTTCCTGCCGGGCATGTCGCTCGGCTGGACCTGGGATTTCCTGCTGCCGATCAAGGTCAACGACGTCCTGCACGTCAGGTTTCGCGTGAGCAACATGCGCGCGAGCAAGAGCCGTCCGGACTGGGGCATCGTCGTGCTACCGTCTGAGCTGATCAATCAGGACGGCCAGGTGGTCCAGCGCGGCGAACATCGCCTGATGGTGCTGCGCCGCCCGGGAGCGAACTGATGCAGGCCCGTCCTCTCGAAGGTATTCGCGTCGTCGACTACAGCCACTTTCTCGCCGGTCCCTATGTGGGCCGTTGCCTCGCGGCGCTCGGCGCCGAAGTCATCAAGGTCGAGCGTCCCGGCAGCGGCGACGCCGGCCGGCAGCATGCGACCCTCCTCGACGACCAGCAAAGCGCCTACTTCCTGCAGCTCAATATGGGCAAGCGCGGCGTCAGCGTCGATATGAAAGATGCGCGCGGCAAGGAGTTCATGCGGCGCCTGTGCGATTCGGCCGATGTATTTATCGAAAACTATCGACCCGGCGCGCTGGACAAGCTCGGCCTCGGCTATGCCGCGCTGTCCGAACGCAATCCGGGCCTCGTGTACTGCTCGATCTCGGCATACGGCCATACAGGACCCGACGCGCATCGCGCGGGCTTTGGCCTGATCGCCGAGGCGAAGAGCGGCATCATGCAGATGATCGGCAATCCCGGCGAGCCGCCCCCGCTGATGCGGATTTCGCTCGGTGACATGTACACGGGCATTCATGCGGTGGCCGCGATCAACGCCGCGTTGCTCGGCCGCGTGAAGAGCGGCCGCGGCCAGCATATCGACATGGCGCTGTACGACACGCTGGTGTCGATGCACGAATACGCGGTGCAGTGCTACACGATGCAGGGCGTGCTGCCCGAGCAGACGGGTCACGACATGCCGACGTCGACGCTGTATGGCGTGTTTCGCGCGGCCGACGGCGATTTCGTGATCGCCGCGCAGGTCGACGATTCGTGGGCGCGCTTCGCTGCGCTCGTCGAACAGCACGGCGGTCCGGCCGGCTTTGGTGCCGACGCGAGATTCCACGCGCTGAACGGACGCAACGCCCATCGCGAGGACATCCTCGCCGTCGTCAAGCCGTGGGTGGCCGCGCGGCCGGTGGCCGAGGTGCTGGCGCTGCTCGACGGAGTCGACGTGCCATGCGCGAAGGTCCAGCGTATCGACGAGGTGGTTGCCGATCCGCAGATCGTCGCACGGGGCATGGTGATCGAACAGGACCATCCGCGCTTCGGAAAACTGCGTCTGCCGAACCTGCCGTTCCGTTTCTCCGACTGCGATACGTCGATCCGCGAAGTCGGCCCGGACCTCGGTCAGCACAATGCTGAAGTTGCACAGTCGCTGGGTTTCGACGCTGCGCAGATCGACGCCATGCAGGCCGACGGCGTGCTGTTTTCGAAGAGGGCTGCATGATGGCTGATTTATATGCGGTGATCGGCCATCCGATCGGACACACGAAATCCCCGCTGATCCACGGCCTGTTTGCGCAGGAGACCGGGCAGGACATCACCTATACGGCGATAGAAGGGCCGCTCGAGCCGGCCGGCGCGTTTGCCGAAACGGTCAGGGCGTTTATCGCCGCGGGCGGCAGGGGCTTGAACGTCACCGCGCCGTTCAAGCTGCAAGCCTTCGCGATGGCTGACGAGCGCAGCGAACGCGCGGCGCTTGCCGGTGCCGTGAACGCGATGAAGTTCGAAAACGGCCGGATCGTTGCCGAGAATTTCGACGGCGTCGGCCTCGTGCGCGACATCGAAGTCAATCTGAACCGGCCGATGGCGGGCAAGCGCGTGCTCGTACTGGGCGCGGGCGGCGCGGTGCGCGGCGCCTTGCTGTCGTTCATCGCGGCGCGGCCGGCGGAGCTGGTCGTCGTGAACCGGAACGTAGTGAAGGCCGAGGCGCTGGTGGCGCAAGTCGCAACGAGCTGTCCGTTGATCGCATGCGGTTACCGGGATCTCGACGCGATGGAGCCGTTCGACCTCGTCGTGAACGCGACGTCGGCGAGTCTTGGCGGTCACTTGCCGCCTGTTTCGCCCGGCGTATTCAGCCCGGCTGGCGGCGCGTACGAACTCGCCTATGGGAAAGGGCTCACGCCGTTTTTGCGGCTTGCGCGCGAGGCGGGCGTGCAGGGTATTGCCGATGGTGTCGGCATGCTGGTCGAACAGGCGGCCGAAGCGTTCGAATGGTGGCGCGGCGTTCGTCCGCAGACACGGGCGGTGATCGACCGGCTGACCGTGCCGCTCGACTGACGCTGATCCGCGCGACGCCGGCTCCATCACGTTTAGCACTGGCGAGCCGGCGCGCGAAAAATGCAGCGAGGGGCGTAGCGAAAAATGCATCGAAAAGCGCTTCGAGGCATGCAACATCACAGGGATTAAATTGAAGCGCCAGATTACGTTCCCCATGACCGCCGAGTTCGGCATTGCGATGATGGTCGCGACGACCGCCACGTTTGCCGCGAGCGATTCGGTGGTCAAGGCCATCGGCGCTTCGGTGCCGCTACTCGCTCTTCTTTTCGGCCGCTACAGCTTTCAGGCCGTCGCCCTCGGCGCCTGGCAGGCGCGGCGCGGTGCCGGGCATTTTCGCAAGGTCGGCGTGCTGAAACTGCAATTCCTGCGCGCCTTTTTTCTCCTCGTCAATTCGGCCTGCACGTTTGCCGGCCTGCGCTATTTGCCGCTTCCGGTCACCACTTCGCTGGCGATGATGGCGCCGCTGATTTCGACGCTGCTGGCGGCCATTCTGCTCAACGAAGACGTAACGAAGAGCAAATGGTCGATGGTCGTTCTGGGCTTTATCGGCATGCTGATCGTCGTGCAGCCGGGCAGCGGCGAATTCAGCTGGGCGGTTGCATTTCCCATTGGTGCAGCCACGACCTTCGCATGTTTTCAGGTCGTATCGAGCCGGCTTTCGACCGCAGGCGACCCGATCACCACCAATCTCATCACCGCCGTGGTCGCGAGTATCGCGCTCGCGGGACTGCTATGGGTCGATCAGGCGGACCTTTTGCCGGCAATCCGCAAAGTGACCGTGGGTAGCTGGCTGATGGTGCTCGCGATGGGCTTTCTTTCGACGCTCGGCCATCTATTGATGCTTCAGGCGTTGCGCCGAACGCCGCTTGCCGTGCTCACGCCATTCGGCTATGCGCAGCTTGCTTTCGCCACGCTATTCAGCTGGGCGTTCTTTGGCAGGGTTCCCAGCGTCTGGACTGCCGTGGGCATGATCGTGATTGCCGTCAGTGGACTAGGCACGATCGTCCTGCATGCGCGTGGTCGTGCGCTGCCGGCATGATCTCTCCTGGCAAGGGCAAGGGCAAGGGCGGCGAGGCGAAGCAGCGTTGCATATCACGTTTGCACAACCGCGGGCAGTGCCGTGCGCGAAGGCGGCGCGGATGCAACGCGCCGGACGTCGAGACCGCTCCACGCGTTACCGCGGAAGCGGTCTCATCCACCCTTAGCGGGCTTGTACCGCCGTCTTCGCGAGCTCCGGTCCGGTGAGCGCTTGCTGCCGGAGCCATTCATACTGTTCCTTCGGGATGGGGACTGCGTTGTCGTCACCGAGGTCTTGCAGCCGTACCCGATAGGTCTCCCTGGCGCTCCATGCAGCCAGTGCGGAAACGACCGTCGCGCCGAACGTCAGCGAGCCGATGAGCATCGGCACATTGTGAGACCCCGGCGGGGCCACTGCCGCGAAAAGGGCCGGGAGCAGCGCGGTGAGGGTCGTGCCGAGATTCTGCGCGATGGCCATCGCCGAGACGCGGAAACGGGTCGGGAAAAGCTCGGGATAGTAGCTCGGGAAGATGGCGTTATAGCCCTGATAGACGACACCCCACATCAGTATCGACATGACGAAGGCAAGCGGCAGATTGTGGATGCTGATGGCGTACAGATACGCAAACGACAGGAGTCCGGATGACAGGGCACCGAAGATCATCGGCATTCTGCGCCCGATGCGATCGGACAGATTGCCGACGAACGGAATGACGATGACCGCCACGATATTGCCGACCACCGGAATCCACAGATACACGCTGGGATGAAACCCGATGCCGTATGAAGGCTGAACGGCATAGGCGGCACCGAAGATCGTCGCGACCACGGGAATCACGTTCATGAACGCCATGAAGAAGACGCGAATCATGTCGGGCCAGCTATATTTGAACGCTTCGAGAATCGGCGCGCGCGCGACCTGGCCGCTTTCGTCTTCCTTGGCGAAGGCTGCCGTTTCTTCGACCTCGCGGCGGATGATGTAACCGGCCAGGAGAACGCCGGCGCTCAACAGGAAGGGGATGCGCCAGCCCCATGAAACGAGCGCATTCTCGGGCATGTAGTACGCGAGCGGCAGAAACACGGCGGCAGCGAGAATCTGGCCCGCCTGTACGCCTTGCAGCGTGAAACTCGCGAAGTAACCACGGTGGCCGAACGGCGCCTGCTCCATGATCATCGAACTGGCGCCCGAAATTTCACCCGCGACGGCGAAACCCTGTACCAGCCGCAGCACGACGAGCAGCGCGGGCGCCAGCAGGCCGACCGATTGATAAGTCGGCAGCAGACCCACGGCCATCGTGGAGAAGCCCATCATAAACATGCAGATCAGCAGTACCGTCTTGCGGCCGTGCGTGTCGCCCCAGTGACCGAGTACGAATGCGCCGATAGGTCGTGCCACGTAGCCGACGCCATAGGTCGCGAGTGAAGCGACGATCGCGATCGTGGGATTGCCCTTGGGGAAGAATATCTGCGGAAAGATCAGGGCGGCGGCTTGTGCGTAGATGAAAAAATCGTAGTACTCGAGCGCCGAGCCGATCCAGCCGCTGGCGGTGGCCTTCTTCGCCTGCTTGCGAGCTTTCGCGTCGGCGGCGTTGTCGCCGGGGCTGCCATGCGATGGCAGTTTGATTTGCATGAGTGTCTCCTGATTCTGGATTGACTGGCACAGCGTCGATGGCTGCGATTCTGGGAGTGGATTGATTCGGCGCCGAGGCCCGGCGCATGGGAATCGCCGCCAACGATACGAGGCGAGGTTCACATGCGCAATGCAATGACTACAATGAGGATATTGCGAGCGACAATAACCTCATGGATCTCACCGAGCTTCCCGATCTGAAACTGCTTCAGCTCTTCGACCTGCTGTATGACGTGCGGAGCGTGACGCGTGTCGCCGAGCAACTGGGGCAAAGCCAGCCGACAGTCAGCATCTGGCTCGGACGCTTGCGCGATCATTTGCGCGATCCCCTGTTTATCCGCACGCCGGGCGGTATGACGCCGACTCCGCAAGCGGATGCATTGATCGGCCCGTGCCGCGAAATCTTGGAGTCGCTTCGGCGGTTTGCCGCATGGGAGATCGCCTTCGATCCCGCCACCGCCAAGCGGCGCTTTCGCATCTGCATGACCGACGCAAGCCATGTCACGCTGCTTCCCCGAATCCTCGCGTACGTGCGGGATCAGGCGCCGGGCATTCGCCTCGAAGCGGCAAGGATCGACGGCAACACCGAGCGGGCATTGGAGTCGGGGGAGGCCGATCTTGCGATCGGGTATGTGCCGTGGCTCGGCGGTGGGATGTACCAGCAGCAACTGTATAACCAGGACTGGGTCTGCCTGACGAACCGTAGTCATCCGCGGGTGCGGACCCGGCTCAGTCTCAGGCAATACCGTGCCGAGGGGCATGTGGTGATAGCGGCCGGCACGGGGGCGCAGCTGCTGGAGCAGGCGTTGCTGCGCGAGAACATCGACCGCGACGTCGTACTTGAACTGCCGGGCTTTTTGGGGTTGGGCTCGATCATCAGGACGACCGATCTGATTGCCACGCTGCCGCGCAACATCGGCGAAACGCTTGCCGAGATGAACGACATCGCGATTCATTCATGCCCGTTTGCGGTCGATGGCTTTGCGGTCCGTCAACACTGGCATGCCAAGTACCATCACGAAGCGGGCAATCGCTGGTTGCGCGGCGTGGTAGCGGAGTTATTTGGCGGAACGCGATGATTTCGACGGCGTTCCACCGAGGCTGGGACGCCGCGCGAGTTCGAGCGGGGTTGCGACCGCGCGGTTATCCGCCGCGCTGCCTTCTCGTGGCATATGGCATTGGTGCGGCCGCAGACACCTGCGCCTTTGCGCGTCAACTTTCGCCGGCATAAGTGTAAGTCCCGCTTTCCTGCTGATCTCCCTGCCTGATCGGGCGGAGCCCCCTCTCATCACCGCGATGCCAGGTGTTGTATCGACCACAACATGGAAACTACTTATTTTTTTCCGATTGCTTGTCAGACAGAATACGATCATTCTACATCCGATCAGCTAGGTATTTGAGCTATAGGAGTCTGTCCGATGCGTCGTCGTACCTTCCTGGCAGCCACCAGCGCTGCCACCGCCGGGATGCTGTTCATGCAGAGCGGCCGGGCCGCCGTGGATACTTCGACCAAACCGGTCAGCGGCGGCACGCTGCGCGTGGCGTTTGCGTCGGACACGAAGACGCTCGATCCGACGTTTTCGGTCAATTTCTCCGAGCGCCAGCCGCTCTACCTCATCTACAACACCTTGCTGTCGATCAACCCCGACGCGTCCATCGGCCCGGAACTCGCCGAGCGCTGGGACACGCTCGACGGCGGCAAGCGTCTCGTGCTGCATCTGCGCAAAGGCGTGATGTTCCATGACGGCACGCCGTTCGACGCCGCCGCGGTCAAGGACAATCTTGACCGGCGGCTTGATCCCGCGGTCGGCTCGCCATTGCGGCCGCAACTGACGCTGATTCTCGACAGCGTGGAAGTGAACGATCCGCAGACTGTCACGCTGCATCTGAAATCGCCGAGCCCGGCGTTGCTCGGCATGCTCGCGCAGCGCGAAGGCTTCATGGCGTCGCCGACGGCGATGAAAAAATACGGCAAGGACTTTGCGACACACCCGGTCGGCACCGGCCCGTTCGTGTTCAAGGAGTGGATTCCGGGCAACTCGCTGAGCGTCGACAGGAATCCGAAGTACTGGGAGCCCGGCAAGCCGTATCTCGATCGCGTCGTATTCAGCGATACGTCCAATCCGATCATCGCGATGCAGCGCTTGCGCACCGGCGAGGTGGACTACATCTCGGCGCTATCGCCGATCGACATCCGCCCGATCGAAAACCAGCCCGGCATCGTGCTCGACGCGGGCCCGGCGAGCCGCTGGTACGCGCTGCAATGGCAGGTCGACCGGCCGCCGTTCAACAACCCATTGGTGCGCCAGGCGGTGGCGTATGCGATCGACCGCAAACGCATGGTCGAGATACTGATGAATGGCAAGGCGCCGATCGCCGAGTCGATCGCGCCGCCGGGCGCGTGGTGGTATGACCCCACGGTGAAGTCGTATCCGTACGATCCGGCCAAGGCGAAGGCGCTGCTTGCGCAAGCGGGCGTCACCAACCTTTCGGTCAGCCTGTCGACGCCGCAGATCATGCTGATGCAGCAGATCAACCAGCTCGTTCAGGAGCAGCTGAAGGCGGTCGGCATTGCGGTGCGGCTCGATCCTATTGCGCAAAGCGACTGGTACCCGCGTCTCTCGCAGGGGCTCATCAACTTCAGCCCGATCCGATGGTCGCAGCGTCCCGATCCGGACGGCCTGTTTCCGCTGCTGCTCGGCAGCACCGGCGCGCAGAACACGACGAAGTACCACAACCCTGACGTCGACAAACTGTTGCAGCAGGCGCGCGACGCCTCCGATCAGGCGACGCGCAGGAGGCTCTACGGTCAGGTCGAGGCGATTGTCACGCGCGATCTGCCGTACGTGCCGCTGTTCTTTTCGATTGAATACGCAGCGATGCGCAACAACGTGCACAACCACGTGTGGTTGCCCGACGAGATTCCACGTTTCCGCAACATGTGGAAGTCGCCGGCGTAGCGCGGCGACGCCGAACAGGCCGGGGCGGGCAGGGAGCGCCGTCCGGCGGCGCGGTACGGCAAGCGCATCGTAGCATCGGTCCCGCGCGGATGAGCCAAAGCCGGGCGGGCGTGACGGACTGACGACGTATCTCTCCGGTGTGGGGAGAGGCATCGTCGCGCCTGCATATCGATTAGGTATCCATATGTTGTGATGGATGATGCATAGGTGATCCCAAGCTCCTTCCTATTGGTGAGACAAAATGAAAAAGATTTCCCTGGCAGTCCTGCTTCTCGCGGGCGGTTCCGGCGCGGCGATGGCGCAGAGCAGCGTCACGCTATACGGTATCGTCGATGAAGGTTTGATGTTCAACAACAACGCGCGTACCGGGCAGCAGTTCGCGCTCGCGAGCGGCAGCGAATCGGGTAGCCGCTGGGGCCTGCGCGGCGCCGAGGACCTGGGCGGCGGACTGTCCGCGGTCTTTACGCTCGAAGGCGGCTTCAGTTCATCGACCGGCGCGCTCGGGCAGAACGGCGACCTCTTCGGTCGCCAGGCCTACGTCGGCTTGGCGGCGCCGACGTGGGGGCAGGTGCTGCTCGGACGTCAGTATCTGAGCGGCTATGACTACGTCGGCGCGTTGACCGCGGCCGCGCAGTGGGCGCTCGGCGGCGCGGGCTTCGGCGCGCATCCGGCCGATCTGGACAATCTCGACGGCACGTACCGGGTGAACAACGCGGTCAAATACAAGTCGCCGAGCTTCGGCGGCTTTTCGTTCGGCGGCACTTATTCGTTCGGCGGCGTGGCCGGCGACTTCTCGCGCAACCAGATCTACTCGCTCGCGGCCGGCTACAGCATGGGGCCGTTGACCGCTGCTGCCCAATACACGCACGCAAGCAACCCCAATTATTCGCTGTGGGGCAATAAGGCCAACGACAGCAGCACCGGTTCGAACATGTCGGGTCCGGTGATTTCCGGTCTTGCCACCGCCGGTTCGCAGGATGTCGCCGCGGTGGGCGTGAATTACAAGATCGGCGATGCGACCCTCGGCGCCATCTATAGCCACGCGTCTTTCAACAATCTCGGCACCCTGGCGGTCGCGGGCGCGAGCAACGGGCTGCGTGGCACGGCGGTATTCAACATCATCGAAGCGAACGCGAAGTACATGTTGACGCCCGCGCTGCAACTCGGCGCGTCGTACACGTACACGGCGGCGGGCAGCCTGCGCGGACTCTCGGGCGCGCGCTATCAGCAGGTCAATCTCGGCGTCGATTACAACCTCTCGAAGCGCACCGATCTATACCTGGTCGGCATCTATCAGCAGGCATCGGGACACGACTCGACCGGCGCCAACGCAGTCGCGCAGATCGCTTTCGCGACGCAGTCGTCCACGAACCGGCAGGTCGTCGCGGTCGCGGGCATCCGGCACAAGTTCTGAGCCTTGCCGCCTTTCGCGCGCGGCGCCTGCCGTCGCGCGCGAATGCGCACGGTCGGCGGCGCCGATCTGCCATCGGCAATTGCCGGTGGCGCTGGCTAAAACACGGCAACTAGGAACGCATTGGAAGATGGTATACAATAAGACATCGCTCGATCAACGTGCCGAGCACTTCATTTCAGCAACGCGAAAGGACTTGTAATGCCGATGGAGTTGCCCCCCTTTCTGGAAGCCGCCGCGACGCAACTGGCTGGCGCTGGTGCCGCGGAGAAGATCATCGGTTATATGCGGCCCGCCGAGTCGATCATGCAGGGTCCGTTGATGGGTGCGATGAAGGCGTCGCGCGTGAGCTTTGCCTATGTGCTCGCGCGCCGCATGATCGACGAGCGTTGGCGCATTGCGCTCGAAATCTGCGAGGCGGACGCAAACGGGCAAGGCCGCCTCGTCTACCGCATCAGCGCACGCGGAATCGACTTCACCTATATCGCGCGCGCATACGAGTGGGACGGCAAGGAGAAGGTGGGGCGCCGCTCCGATGGCGCAAATCGCGACATGTTCGGCGCACTGTTTGTCGGAACACCGGACGCGGCACGCATCGAGCGCGAGTTCGCCACGTTCGATCTGAAAAACGTCGAGACGATGCGCACGGATGCCATGGTGCTCGGCTGGACCCCGGCCAATCGCAGCGCGCGGATTTTCGATCACGTCGTCGATGCACTCGTGGCCGGTCATCAGCCGGAGCCGGGCCTGATCGGCAGCGCCTCGGCCTATCTGCTGCGCAACGGCGGATTTCAGGGCAGCGGCCGCAACGGATCGATCTCGTATCAGGGCATCGCCGCCGACCACCCGCTGTGCCATCCCTTCTTCGCGGATCTCTTCGGTCTCTACATGGTTCGGCAGGTGTCGATCGATCTGGTCAACGCGATCGCCCGAGCGCGTAATCCGCGCGCCGCGCAACTCTCCGAAGAGGTTGCGCGTTATCTCGCGGTCGGCAACTCGTCGGGGCAGGGCATGTGCGTGGCGTTGCAGCGTTGGCCGCATTGGGTGTCGACGTGGCTGGCCGTGCGCGAAGCCGCCCTCGCATACGCGAAGTCGATGCCCGTCGATGCGGCGAGCCGCGAGCGTCTCGTCAGCCTGGTCGCCCGTGTGGCCGCGTACTGCGACACGGTCCAGGTTCAGTCTGAAGATTATGTCGTGCCGAACAAGGTCATCGCGGCGAACTTGCGCACCATCGTCGGCTGGCTCGATGGGTCCCGGGCTTTTTCTCTCTGGAACGATCTCGCGCAGGCCGCGTCGGCATTCGATGCCGAAACGCAGGAGCAACTGAACTCCGCGCTGATCGATTTGTACCCCGACGTATCGGACCGTTTCGCCGATTACCTCGTGATCGGCGCGGCGCGCGAGCGCGGCGTCGTCGCCGAGATGACGGTCGGCGAGTTGCGCGGCCTGTTGCGCAAGAACTATGCGTGGGCGCTGCGCTACGACACGCTGCTGTCGAAGACGCGTCAGCATTTCTGGTATCACTCCGTCGACAACGGCGAGCAACGGCGCGGCGAACGCGTGCTCGATCCTGGCGAGGAGTACGAATCGTTCGTCGATCACATCGGCATCGTGCAGCGCCTCGCCTGCGTCGTTGCGAGCTACGCGGACGATGAACTGGTCGGCGAGCTGATGTTCGCACATCCGGATCTGGAGATGGCTGTGTCGCGCGTGCAGTATCTCGATGGCCTTCCCTATGCGGAGATTCGCGACAACCTGATCCACAAGGATTTTGTCCCGGCGCAACTGATCCGCTTTTTCCTCGCGTCGCTCGGCATCGAATGCTCGACGCCGCTGTCGATTCGCTATGTGCGAGGCGTCTTCTTCCAGGGGGTTCCGCTGCCGGCCGAAATCGCCGAGGGCACGACGCGCGACTGGCGCTACCCGGCCGAGCCCGCCACCCAGACGGAGATGCTGTCATGACCGAGCCGACCTACACCTCAGCCGCGGTATCGGAAATCACGCGCGTCGCCTGGTGGAGTCTGCGCGCGTTCGGTTGCCCGCTCGGCGCGGTCGAAGCCATGGCGCGCGTGCTGACCTGTTCCGAAGTGCTCGACGGCGACACGCTTGCCGCGCTGCGTCGCAATGAAGCCACGTTGCTCGAAGCATTCTCGGGCGATGAACCGCGCTTCGATCGCACGAGCGAAACGAGCGGCGTTATCGACGCAGCGGGCCGTTCGATGCTCGATATCGGACCCCGGGCGGTCGATCTGATTACCGGGCTTGCCAGGCGCAGGCGCGGCGCCGTGCGTATCACCGTGAACCACCTCGCGGACCACATCGGCCTGGCCGGTACGGCGACGATCGCCGCGCAGCGGGGCATCGGGCTTCTATTGACGAATGGCGACCCGCATGGCGCATGGCGGTTCTATACTGCCACGAGCGGCGGCGCGATAACGTCGCTGACCAGCGATCCTGGCGGCGCCGCGATTCATGACCTGATGGTTCTGCTGCACGAAGTCGGCGACGTGCCATCCGCCGCGGCCTTGCTGGCAGCCGATGCAACCGGTGCCGGAACCTCGGCCCTCGAACTCATCGCATTTCCTTTCGTCGCGAGAGACGATCTCGCCGAGCTTGCGGCGCGTCGTTCCGGCATGGTTTGCAAGGATGTGAGCGGTGCGTTGAGACGGGCCTATGCGCACGGAGTCGACGTCGCTACCGCCGACCTCAGGTTCCTGTACGAACTCGAGACACGTACCTGGGCGCCCTCGTCGGAGCGCTCGCGGGCCCAGGCGGGCTTCCAGGCTGCGAGTCCGACACCGTGATCGTAAGACAGTCGTTTTGAGGAGATCAGGATTGGATATCGAACGATTCAATACCGGCGAACGCCGCCGTCGTGATGTGCTGGGCGATGCCTATGTCGATCAGTCGCTCAAGAGTGCTGACGATTTCAACCGGCCGTTCCAGGAGCTCGTCACGGAGTATTGCTGGGGCACGTGCTGGGGCGACCCGACGCTCGTGCCGCGTGAGCGCAGTCTGCTCAATCTCGGCATGATCGCCGCGCTCGGCAAGATGCACGAGTTCGAGCTGCATGTGCGCGGGGCGCTCAAGAACGGCCTGAGCCACGAGGAACTGCGCGCGGCGCTGATCCAGATCGCCGTGTATTGCGGCATCCCCGTCGGTGTCGACTGTTTTCGCGTGGCGCGCAAGGTGCTGGCCGAACTCGCCGCCGCCTCTCAACCTGCTGCTGATCCCAAGGAATGACGATGCCGTTTTCGATTCGCAAAATCGTGGTCTACAAGGAAGCGACCTTCATTGAAGGCGACAAGGCGCTTGCTACGCCCGTTACGCTTGTCGGCGTCGCGGCGGTGATTCGCAATCCGTGGTTCGGGCGCGGCTTCGTCGAGGATCTCTCGCCGGAGCAGCGCGATGGCTGCGGCGAACTCGGCAAGGTGATGGTGGCGCGCATGCTCGAAGAGATCGGCGGCAAGCAGGCGATCGAAGCCTACGGCAAGAGCGCGGTAGTCGGTGGAGGCGGAGAAATCGAACACGCGTCCGCCGTGATTCACAATCTGCGCTTCGGCAATCACTATCGCCATGCGGTCGAAGCGGAGAGCTTTCTGTCGTTCACCAACAAGCGCGGTGGACTGAACACGTCGCTGCAGGTGCCGATCAAGCACATTCACGACGGCGCCGCGCGTTCGCACTTCATCACCCTGGAGTTCGCCATTCCCGACGCACCGAATCCCGATGAGATCGTGATCGTGCTTGGCGCGTCGACAGCCGGACGACCGCACGCGCGTATCGGAGACCGGCATCAGGACATGCAGGAGATCGAGCGCGAGAACGCGGCGCATTGAAACCGGCAGGCGCGAGAAAGGCGGCAGTGCCACGGCATGAGGCGGCATGGGCCGCCGCCGCATCACTCCGCGTAGGTCCGGTGGCGCTGTGCTGCTGTCAGCGGCACAGCGCGTGGAGCGTGTCTAGCGATTCGCTTGCCCGTCCTTGAGCAGGGCCGTCGCCGACTGCGCCGATCGCTCGATGAGCGCGCGTATCGTCAAGGCAGCGGCATTGCCGTCGCGCTTCTTGAGCGCCTTGAAAATCTCGCCCATGAGTTCGACCGTTCCGTGACGGCGTTCCACTGGCGAGCGCCGCGTCGTGGTCGCGCGCAGCAAACTGATGCGGGCGCCGAGAAGCTGCATGACGTGCTTGGCGGTTTCGTTGCGCGCGCCTTGATAGAGGATCGCGTAAAAGCGATTCGAAGCGGCGAGGAACGCCTCGTCGTTTTCGACAGGCGTATTCTTCAGCGCATTGAAGGTGTCTTCGAGTTCGGCGAGGTCCTCACTGGTCGCGCGCTGGGCAAAATGCAATGCCGCTTCGGAATCGAGCGCCGCCCGTATTTCATAGATTTCCGTGGCGATTTCGGGCGTCAGAGTTGCAACCACGACGCCCTTGGTATCGAGGCTCTCGACCAGACGCTCCGATTCGAGATTGCGCAACGCCTCGCGGATACTGCTGCGGCTGACGCCGGTCTGTTCGCATAGATCGCGCTCGATCAGCTTCTGGCCCGGCGCGAGCCGTCCCGCAATGATCGCTTCACGCAGAACGTTTAGCGTCTTCATGCGGATCGTCTCGTTTTTGGCGACGCTCAAGCCTACTTGTTGGGCAACCGTTGCGTCTTCTGTCATCGTTCCACCCTATGTTTGAATGCGGGCCGTCATGTGCGGCCCGTGCTGGGTTTTATTCCGGCTGCAGAAACTCGAGCAGCAGGCCGGCAATCAGGTCCGGTGCTTCGAGCAGCACGCTATGACGCAGCTCCGGCAGGATGCGAAGCTGCGATCCGGCGATTTTCTCATGTAACAGGCGCGACATCCGTGGCGACGAGCCGGGGTCGTTCTCGCCGGTCATCACGAGCGTCGGTACGCTGATGCGGTCGAATGCGATGTCGCGATCCGCTGCCGCAAACACGCGATACGCGGCCGCGTACGACCGATGATCGTTCTTCACCAGTTGTTCGAGACGGTACGCGACGCGTTGCGGGTTGGCCGCCTTGAACGCCGGCGTGAACCAGCGATCTTCCGCCGCCGCGACGACCGCCGCGATGCCCTCGCGGTCGATCTGGTCGGCGCGTTTCAGCACGCGCGCGCGTTCCTCGTCGGTGCGCTCCGCGACCGAGCTGATGAGCGCCAGCCGGTTCAGACGCGCCGAGTTTTCCACCGCGTATTTCTGCGCGATGAGGCCGCCGAGAGAAAAGCCCACCAGATGCGTTTTTTGCACACCGACAGCATCGAGCAGCGCGTCGACATCGGAGACGAAGTCATCGAGCGAGCAGCGCGTGATCAGGCTCGATGCGCCGTGGCCGCGCAAGTCCGCGCGTAGCACCGTGAAGTGCGCCTCGAGCTGGCTCGCGATCGCGTCCCAGCTTGCGTGATCCGCGCCGATGCCGTGTATCAGCGTGACAAATGGTCCGGACCCCTGAATCTTGTACGCAAGCTCCAGGCCGTCGGCAGAAACATATTTTTCCACTTGCATCGTCTCCGTTAATCTGTTGGTATACGAGATACTAGCTGACAAAAAATATTTCGACTAGACTGACCTCAACATCTGGCGAATACGGAGACCTCCATCCATGGAGTACGCAAGATTAGGCCGCTCGAGCCTGCGCATTTCCCGCCTTGGCTTCGGCGCGATGGGTATCGGCAACCCGGGGTGGCGCAAGTGGGTGCTCGAAGAAGACGCAGCACGGCCGATCCTGCGCGCGGCGGTCGAGGCGGGCATCAATTTCGTCGATACCTGCGATTTCTATTCGGCGGGTGCCAGCGAGACCGTGCTCGGCAATGCGCTATGGGATTACGCATCCCGCGACGAGATCGTGCTGGCCACCAAGCTCGGTAATCCGATGGGCACGCATCCGAATGCGCGCGGCTACTCTCGCAAGCACATCTTCAGCGCGGTCGATGCGTCGCTGAAGCGCCTGAAGACCGATTACGTCGATCTGCTGCAAACGCATATCTGGCAACCGGACACGGACCTCGAAGAACTCGTCGTCGCCTTCGACGATCTCGTGAAGAGCGGCAAGGTACGCTACGTCGGCGCGACGACCATGCCCGCCTGGGCTTTCGTGCAATGCGTGAATCTCGCGAAACAGATGGGACGTACGCCGTTTGTGTCGATGCAGTGCGAGTACAACGTCTGTCATCGCGAAGCCGAGCGCGAACTGATACCGTTCTGCCGCGCCTACGATATCGCGCTGGTCCCATTCAGTCCGCTCGCGCGCGGCTTCCTGTGCGCGGACCGGCGCGATGCGCGCAACGCGACCGCGCGACATGATTCGGATGACTACACACTGAAGCACTATCACCGCCCGGGCGATTTCGCGGCGCTCGAATGCGTGGCGAAGATCGCCGCGAAGCGCGGTGTCGAGCCGAGCCAGGTCGCGCTGGCGTGGGCGCTCGCACAGCCCGGCATCATCTCGCCGATCTTCGGCGCGACGCAGGTTGTGCACGTCGCGAGCGCGGTCGCCGCACTCGATCTGAAGCTCGACGAGGAGGAACTGCGAGCGCTCGCCGGCACCTACGAAACGCGTCCGCTCGGCGCGAAAAGCCACTGAGGCAGCCGCTGCGCGTTTCCCCTCATTTGCTGCACATTCTCAAGGCATGCCAATGAATCAGCAAACCGAAAGTTTCGCGATGTATATCGACGGCGAATTCGTACAGGCCGAGGACGGCCGCACCTTCGAAAGCGTCAATCCGTGGACCGGCCGCGCATGGGCGACGATTCCCGACGCGAGCGCCGCCGATGTCGATCGCGCCGTGCGGGCCGCGCATCGCGCGTTCACGAGCGGCCCGTGGCCGAAGATGACGCCGAACGAACGCGCCGCGCTGCTGCAGAAGCTCGCCGACAAGCTCGTCGAACACAAGGACCGGCTCGGTTATGTCGAGACGCAGGACACGGGCAAGCTGCTGAAGGAAACGACCTGGCAGGCCGCGCACACGGCACGTGCGTATACGTATTTCGCCGGTCTCGCCGACAAGCTGCAAGGCGACATTCCGCCGTCCGCGCCGAACATGCTCAATCTCGTGCTACACGAGCCGGTGGGTGTGGTCGCGGCGATCATTCCGTGGAATTCGCAACTGCAATTGTCCGCCTACAAGATCGCGCCGGCGCTTGCGACCGGCAACACGATCGTCGTCAAGGCTTCCGAAGATGCCTCGACGCCGCTGCTCACGCTCGCGAGGCTCGCGCATGAAGTGGGCTTCCCGCCGGGCGTCATCAACTTCGTATCGGGCCGCGCGAATCCGTGCGCGATCACGCTGACGAGTCATCCGCTCGTGCGCCGCATCGCCTTCACCGGTGGTGTCGAGACCGCACGCAAGCTGATTCCGAACTCCGCGCATAACATCGCGAAGCTCTCGCTCGAACTGGGCGGCAAGTCGCCCGTAATCGTGTTCGACGACGCCGATCTCGACAGTTGCGTCAACGGTATCGTGGCCGGTATTTTCGGCGCGAGCGGACAGAGTTGCGCGGCGGGCTCGCGACTGATCGCGCACGAATCGATTCACGACGCGCTCGTCGAGCGTCTGGTCGAACGGGTGAAGACGATCGCGATCGGCGACCCGATGGAGGCCTCGACCAACATGGGGCCGCTTGCAACGGAGCGGCAGGTCGCCCGCATCGAGACGCTGCTCGCGCAATCGGTCGAGCAGGGCGCGCAGGTCGTCG
Organism: Burkholderia sp. Ax-1724; assembly: GCF_011752995.1. GTDB lineage: Bacteria > Pseudomonadota > Gammaproteobacteria > Burkholderiales > Burkholderiaceae > Paraburkholderia. The sequence goes on along the minus strand of NZ_VWWL01000002.1, from coordinate 207,116 downwards.
CCGGCGGCAAGCGTGTTGCGGGGCTGCCGCATAACCAGTGCTTCCAGCCGACGATCGCGCTATGCGATCGCGGCGATTATCCGGTCGTGCGCCAGGAATTGTTCGGTCCCGTGCTGTCGGTGCTGAAGTTCCGCACCGACGACGAAGCGATCGGCATCGCTAACGATAGCGACTATGCCTTCGCCGGCGGCATCTTCAGCCGCGACTTTCCACGCGCGATGCGTACCGCGCGTGCGGTGCAGGCGGGCCGCCTGTGGATCAACACCTATCGCGTCACCGGCGTGAATGTGCCGTTCGGCGGATTCAAGCAGAGCGGCTACGGTCGCGAAGCCGGTATCGACGCGCTCAAGGACTACACTGAAACGAAGGCGGTGATGATCGAAGTGGGGGGCGAGGCGCTCGCCGATCCGTTCGTGATGCGCTAGGCGCAGCCATACGCGCAGCGGCGTTCGCGTATGTGTAGGTGCCATACAGGGACATTCTCTTATGCTGACAGTCATAGGCAGGCGGCTCGTCTGGGCCGCGCCCAATCTGATCTTCGTGACCGTATTGCTGTTCTTTAGCGTCGCGGTGTTCTTCGGCAACCCGGCCGCGTTGATGCTCGGCCAGGATGCGACCCCGCAGGCCGTTGCCGAACTGAGCCATCAGATGGGTTTCGACCGGCCCGTGGTCACGCAATATCTGAGCTGGATGGGCCACGCCTTGTCCGGCGACCTGGGGCGCTCGTACACGACGCACCAGACCGTCGCCGAGATGCTGATGCGCTCGCTGCCGGTCACGGTCGAACTCGCCGTGCTGTCGATCCTGCTCGCAACCGTGGTCTCGGTGGGGCTGAGCAGCCTGACCGTCGGCCAGCGCGTGATCGGCACGTTCGTCACCGTGCTGTCGATCATCGGCATGACGGTGCCGAACTTCATGCTCGGCATGGTCGCGATCTTCATCTTCTCCGTGAAGCTCGGCTGGCTGCCGTCGGTGGGTTGGGTGCCTTGGGACCACGGTCTTCTCACGCACCTCCAGCATCTGATCCTGCCGACCATCACGCTTGCCGCGTACTACTTCGGCGCGTTCACGCTCGTCTATCGCGCTGAATACCAGGCGGTGCGAGAACGTCTTTTCGTTCGTGTCGCGCGGGCGAAGGGGCTGTCCGAACACCGCGTGTCATTCCGCCATATTCTGCCCAATTCGATCCTGCCGGTGATTACGTATATCGGCATCAGTCTCGGACAACTGATGGGCGGAGCGGTCGTGACCGAAACGCTCTTTTCGATGCCCGGCATCGGCCAGTTGTTCGTCACGTCGATCCTGTCGCGCGATTATCCGGTGATGCTCGCGATCGGCATGTTCATCATCGTCGCGGTGATCCTGATGAACCTGCTCGCCGACGTCGTGTATACGCTGATCAATCCTCAGATCCGGCTGAACTAGGAGCTATTCATGCGCGAAATCCTGATGCGTCCCAAGGTGCAGATCGGCGCGTTCATCCTGCTCGTCATGATCGCGATTTCGCTATGTGCGCCGCTTATCGCGCCGCATGATCCGACCGCGAGCAGCGTGATGTTTCTCGCGCCCCCGGGCGCGGACAACCTGCTCGGCACTGACGAGCTCGGCCGCGACATTCTTTCGCGGCTGATTTACGGCGGACAATCTTCGCTGATCGTCGGTATCGGCGCGGCGGTGATGGCCGCCATCATCGGCATTCCGGTCGGGCTCGTAGCGGGTTATCTCGGCGGGCGCGTGGACCTGTTCGCGACGCAGATCATCGACATTTTCATCGCGCTGCCTGGTCTGATCCTCGCGCTCATCATCACCGCGATGGTGGGCCCCACGTTATTCAATCTCGTGCTGGTGCTCGGCTTCGTCAGTTGGCCGCGGATCGCGCGGCTGGTGCGCGGGCAGACGCTCGCGCTGCGCGAGTCGGTGTTCGTCGAGGCGTCGAAGGCAGTCGGCGCGCGCGCCGACTGGATCATGCTCAAGCATGTGTGGCCGAACACGATGCGCATCGTTGCCGCGCAGTTCGCGCTGACCGTCGCGTATTCGATTTTCACTTCGGCCAGCCTGTCGTTTCTCGGCCTTGGCATGCCGCCGCCGACCCCCGACTGGGGCGCCATGGTGCGCTCCGGCTTCGACTATCTCGCGATGAATCCCGGTATGAGCCTTGCGCCCGGCGCGGCGGTTGCGGCGACCGTGTTCGGCTTCTACCTGATCGGAACCAGCATCAAATGACGACCACGTTCGAAGATTCACGCGTTCTCTCGGTCGAGCATCTGTCCGTATCGTTCGATACGGGCAAACGCAATACGCCGCCGGTCACGGTCGTACGCGACGTGTCGTTCTCGATCGGCAAGGGCGAGATCGTGGCGATCGTCGGCGAATCGGGCTGCGGTAAATCGACGACGGGCCTCGCGCTGCTCGGCCTGAATCCGGGCAGCAACGCGTCGGTGAAAGGCTCGATCAATCTGGCGAAGAAGGGCGGGCAGACCGTCGATATCGTCGGGTTGCGCGAGCGCGAATTGCGGCGCGTGCGTGGCAACGACGCGGCCATGATCTTCCAGGAGCCGATGTCGTCGCTCAATCCGTTGTACACGATCGGCGCGCAGATCGAGGAAGCGCTCAGCGTGCATCGCAGGATGTCGTCGAAGGAACGCGCGGCCGAGGCGCTGCGGCTCGTTTCGATGCTTGGCATTCCGAGTCCCGCCAAATGTCTGAATAGCTATCCGCATCAACTGTCGGGCGGCATGCGGCAGCGGGTCATGATTGCGATTGCGCTGTCCTGCCACCCGGGGCTGCTGATCGCCGACGAGCCGACCACCGCGCTCGACGTCACCGTGCAGGCGCAGATCGTCGAGCGGATGAAGCAGTTGCAGCAGGAAACGCAGATGGCGATCCTGTTCGTCACGCATGACCTCTCGCTGGTCGCGGAAATCGCCAACCGCGCGCTGGTGATGTACGCGGGGCAAATCGTCGAGGCGGGTCCGGTTAGCGATCTGTTCAACCAGCCGCTGATGCCTTACACGCAGGCGTTGATGCGTTCCCGTCCACGTCTTGGCGACGTGCGTCATCGCATCAAGCCGATTCCGGGCGGCGCGCCCAATCCGGCCGCGCTGCCGGCCGGCTGCACGTTTCACAAGCGTTGCGAGCATGCCGTCGCGGGGCGCTGCGATACGCAGGTGCCGTCCCTCGAAACGACCGATGACGGGCTTCGCCAGGTGCGCTGCCTGCGTTGGCGGGAATTGCGGCAAGTACCGCAATGCGCGCCCGTATTGCAAGGACAACCATCATGACGCCGACTTCCACGCAACCGCTGATCAGCGTCAGTCATTTGCGCAAGCTCTACGACATTCGCCGTGGCCTGTTCTCGAAGCTGGTCGGTCACGTGCATGCGGTCAACGACGTGTCGTTCGACATCGCGCCAGGCGAGACGCTTGGCCTTGCCGGCGAATCGGGTTCAGGCAAGACGACGATCGGCCGCTCGGTGTTACGGCTGATCGAACCGACCGACGGTGCGATCCGCTTCGACGGCAAGGACGTGATGGCGCTCAACGCGGCCGGACTGCGGGATTACCGGAAGAGCGCGCAGATCATCTTTCAGGACCCGTTTGCCTCGATCAATCCACGGATGAAGATTCGTGACGTGATCGCCGAGCCGTTGCGCGTGCAAAAGATTCATGCGACCGAACGCGACGTCGATCGGCGCGTCAGCGAACTGCTGGATCTCGTGTCGCTGTCCGACGACTACAAGGACCGGAGTCCTACCGCGTTATCCGGTGGTCAGCGGCAACGTGTCGTCATTGCGCGGGCGCTCGCGGTCAATCCGAAGTTCATCGTGGCCGACGAGCCGATCTCCGCGCTCGACGTGTCGATCCAGGCGCAGATCGTGAGCCTGCTCGACGAGCTGAAGCAGCGGCTGGGCCTCGCGATGTTGTTCATTTCGCACGATCTTGCCGTGATGGAATATCTGTCGGATCGTATTGCGGTCGTCTACCTCGGGCAGATCATGGAGATCGGCCCGGCGAGAGCAATTACGCAAACGCCGAAGCATCCGTACACCGAGGCGCTAATTTCCGCGGTGCCTGACGACCGGCCCGACATGAGACGCAAGCGTGTCGTGCTGCAAGGCGACGTGGCCGATCCGGTGTCGCCGCCAAGCGGCTGCGTGTTCCGCACACGCTGCATTTACGCGAAACCGGAATGCGCGCAACAACGTCCGGTGCTGCGCGAAATTGCGCCGTTGCATTTCAAGGCGTGTATTCGCGACGACGTGTTGTAGGCGCGGTTCTGGTTTCGTTGGCGGGGCTACGCCCGGTACTCACATGTGTTGCAAGCGGCGCAGGCGGAACGCGAGTTCAAGGCTGAATCGAGTCTCTGCGTCGTCGACGTCTTTGCCCAGCACCTCACGAATACGCTCCATCCGATAGCGAATCGTCGTCACATGTACTTTCAGTTCATCAGCGCATTTTTGTAGCCTGCAACCCGAGTCCAGATAAGCTTCGAGTGTCTTCAGCAGATCGCCGCGATTCTGGGCGTCATACTGATCGAGCGCACCGAGCGTGTTGGCGACGAAAACGTCGACCTGCGAGGAAGACAACGCGGAGAACACGAGTCCATAAGGGCCGAAGTCCTCTTCGTGGACGACACCGCTACGTGCGAAACGATCGGAAAGCCGGAACGCGCGCTGGCACGCCTGCCATGCCGGCGCGTAATCATGCGGAGCATGGCATACGGGACCCGGCGCGATGACGCAAGCGCTGCCGGTCAGCCGGTCGGTGAGTTCCAGTGAGCGCCGCATCAGGTCGCGGCGCCGCGCTTCCGGAATGCCCTCGGCTTCGGAGATGAGCGCCATCAGCAACGTTCTCGCGGGAACAACGGTGATGTTGGCGGACCAGGCGTTCGCGAGAGCGGACGAGATCGCACGATGATTGCCGCGCAGTATTTGCCGCGCGCTTTCAGCGTCTCCCCGGATGCCGATCAGCACAAGCCGGTTCGGTGTGCCGAGCGGTAGGCCGCAATGCGCTGCCCGCGACAGCAGGTCGTCGTCGAGGTCGCGCCCCGAGAGCAGATCGTCGAGGATTTTCGACTGGGACTCCGTGCGCTCCTTGAAGCGGATGACTGTACGCATCAGCATGACCGACAGCGCAAACGCGACTTGCCGGATCAGCAGCTCGTCCACCGGATCGAAGCGTTCTTCATCGGTCAGCAGATAGAGTGCGCCGGCCTGCTGGCCGTCGACGCGCAGCACCTCGCGCCGATGCACAGGCGTGGATGTGGGGCTTGTCGAATCGTCGGATGTTTTTGCTTGCCACTGCGCTTCGTCGTTCAACTCGATTCGCAGCATCTCCGCGAGCGCGTTAGCGTATTGCGGATCAGCGGCGCGTTGCCCTTTCATCAAGGCCTGAGCGGGCCGGTCGACCACCGCGATCGGACAATCGAGCAGCGATTCGACGGCGGACAGTACCGCGGTCGGCGCTTCGTCGGACAGAACGCGGCGCATCAGTTCGCTAACCGAATCGATCGTATGTTTGACGCGCGTGGACAGTACCGTTTCCTCGCGCAGACGCTGGGCCTTGCCGACCGCGATTGCCGCGAGCTGTGCAATCGCCTTGAGGAAGGCGAGTTCGTCATTGTCGACGTTGAGGATCTCTCGCGACTGCACGGCAAGGATCATCCGTCGCTCGTACTGATCGGTTGCCGGTAGCGGCAGGATCGTTACGGTGTGGTAGTGGCGGGCCAGCGCGTCTTGCTGGTAATGCAAGTAATCGGAGCGCTGCGCATCCGGAATGATGAGCGGACGCTGCTCGTCGAGCACCTTCCTGACCGGACTGGTCGCCAGTTCCCAACGCGTCGAGGCGCTTGACGGATCGACAAGGAACGGGTCGAAGCGTGCCATCAGAACCGACAGTCCCGCGTTTTCGTCGACGCTCATGATCGAACACATGTCCCATGTCGTGTAACGACAGGTGGCATTGGTGATGCTGTCAAGCAACGTGCCTAGATCGCTGCTCTCGTTGACCAGTTTCGCGATGTCGGCGAGGCGTGAGAAATGAGCTTGGGATGACTTGACGGCTATTGAAGCTGGAAAAGTGTTGTCCATGCAGCGGATCGTACTGTGACAAATTTTCAGTTTCAACTTTTCATAGTGCCCGTGCATTGGTGTTAACGATCAGGTGCTTTCATTTCTTTGCCGCGTTTCGTCGAAAGCTCGAATTCGCCACTCGAAAATACTATTTTCCCTAGATGGCAGATCGAAAAGTGACGACCCAGAATGTTTTCACTGAAGGAGACATTCTCGATGAATACGTCACAAGAGAGAGAGGCAAGCCCGTTGGATGTACAAGGGCTACGGAAAGCTTTCGGCAGCTTCGTGACGGGCGTGACCGTCGTTTCGGCTATCGACGACCAGGGCCACTACCGAGGTCTGACCGCCAACTCGTTCACCTCGGTGTCGCTCGATCCGCCTCTGGTGCTGGTGTGTATCGACAACAAGGCGACGACCTGCCCCGTATTCGAGCAGGCATCGAGCTTCGCCGTGAATGTTCTCGCGGCAGGGCAGCGAGACGTTTCGAATACGTTCGCGTCGCGCGCTCCGGACAAGTTTCACGGTGTGCCGACGCACGTTGCCACAACCGGCGCACCGCTGCTCGAAGGCGCGATCGCATGGTTCGATTGCGCGAAAGAACAGTTCGTCACCGCTGGCGATCACACGATGCTGATCGGCCGTGTGCTCGATTTCGGCCATACGGGCGGCGTTCCGCTCGCCTATTGCCGCGGCAGCTACATTGATTTCGGTCTCGAACAGAAGGCGGTCGGTGCCGGCAAATCGTTGAACTACGGCTGTGTTGCGAATCTCGGCGACGCGGTGCTGATGGTCCGTGATCCGCTCAAGGGAAGCTGGACGATCCCGACCGCAGGACACGGCACGGACCAGCACGCACCGGGCGGTCTGCCGGATCTTGTCGCGAAACTTGGCGCAACGGTCGAACTGTCGTTCCTCTACTCGGTGTTCGAGAATGCCGGCGAGAGCTTTATCGTCTATCGCGGCACACTCGCGGATGAGCCGCAATTGACCAAAAGTGCCGCTCTGTTCACGCAGGAAACGATGCCGTGGGATCAGATCGGTTCTTCCCAGACTCGCAATATGCTGCGCCGCTACTTCCTCGAACGCGCCGATGCGCGCTTCGGCATCTATATGGATAGCGCCGACGGCGGCAAGGTCGCGATGCTCGACGGTGCGCTCAAACCTTTCAATCAACTCGATATGGGATCTTGAATGGTATCGATCAGTGTCGAAAGTCTGACTGGCACGCGCACTCGCAACTGGATCGATGGCGCGTGGCACGAACCCGCGAGCGGGACCTATCTCGACAGCTTCAATCCGTTCACCGGCGAGGCCTGGTATCAGATCGCCGATTCGAATGCGGACGATGTCGGGCAAGCGGTTCAGGCCGCCGAACGTGCGCTGCATGATCCCGCGTGGCGGGGGATCACGCAGACCGATCGCGCGAACCTGCTGCGCAAGCTCGCGGAGTTGATCCGCGCCAACGTCGATCGTCTTGCGCGGCTCGAAGTGCACGACAACGGCAAGCTGCTGAAGGAAATGCGCGCGCAAATCGGTATCTTGCCGGATCAATTCCACTATTTCGCGGGCGCGGCAGACAAGCTCGAAGGAACCACCATTCCGGTGAATCGACGTGACGTGCTTGCCTATACGTCGCGCGAGCCGATCGGCGTCGTCGGTGTGATCGTGCCATGGAATTCGCCGCTCTATCAGTTGAGCTGGACACTCGCGCCCGCGCTGGCCTGCGGCAATACCGTAGTCGTCAAACCGTCCGAACATACGTCGGCTTCTGCCTTGGCGCTGGCTGAACTGATCAAGGAAGCGGGCATTCCCGACGGTGTTTTTAACGTCGTAACGGGTTTGGGCGTGAGTGCGGGAGAAGCATTGACGCGTGATGCCCGCGTGGCGAAAGTCGCGTTCACCGGCAGTACCGCGAGCGGCCGCAAGGTTGCTCATGCGGCTGCGGATCACTTTGCGCAATGCAATCTGGAGCTCGGCGGCAAGTCGCCCAATTGTGTGTTCGACGATGCGCCCTTCGAGCGGGCACTCGATGGCGTCGTTGCGGGAATCTTCGCGGCGGGCGGGCAGACATGCGTGGCGGGGTCGCGGATCTACGTACAGCGGACCATCTTCAATGCGTTCCGCGACGCGCTTATCGAACGAGCCCGTGCCGTGAAACTCGGCGATCCACTCATGGACGATACGCAGATGGGGCCGGTCGCAGTCAAATCCCAGCTAGAAAAGATCGGATCGATGGTGTCGCATGCCACGCAGCAGGGCGCGCGCCTGCTCGCGGGGGGTAAGCGTGCCGCCGCGCCGCTCGATCAGGGCTGGTTTTACGAACCCACACTGCTCGATCAGGTCGCGCCGTCGATGGAAATCGTTCAGGAAGAAGTATTTGGCCCAGTGGGCGTGATACAGCCGTTCGAAGACGAGCGCGACCTTGCGAGACTGGCTAACGCGACGCGCTACGGGCTGACAGCGGGAGTATGGACTCGCGACATAGACAGGGCGATGCGATTTGCGCGCGATGTCGAAGCGGGCACGATCTGGGTCAATACCTATCGCGCGGCGTCATTTACCACGCCGATGGGCGGTTTCAAGGAGAGCGGCTACGGTAAGCACTACGGCCTCGAGTCGATGCGCGAGTACTCGCGTGCGAAAAGCGTAGTCGTCGACTATTCCGGCAATACGCCGAATCCATTCGTCATGCGCGTAAGCGGCTGAGCGGCAATCGGATTGATACGTCAAAAAAGGCGCGAAAGTGAAATTTTCAATTGTACTGAACATGGATCGCTTTTCCGAAGACCTGTCGATGCGAGAGGTTTGGCGTCGCGTCGACGAAATGGCGGGGCTGGCCGACGAAGGTGGATTCGACATGATCTTCACGGCCGAACACCATACGATCGAAGCGACGATCGCTCCGAATCCGTTCCAGGTACTGGCTGCGTGGTCGCGCACCGTCAAGCGGGCGCGTCTCGGTACGGGGGTACTGTCCGCTTCATACTGGCACCCGATCCGGCTTGCTGGGGAAGCGGCCCTTTGCGACATCATCACCGACGGCAGACTCGAAATTGGCATTGGCCGCGGCTCGTATCAATACGAATTCGACCGCATGAAAGACGGCATGCCGCAGCAGGAGGGTGTCGCCTATATGAAAGAGATCATCCCGGTGGTGCGGGAGCTATGGAAGGGCGACTACGCGCACGACGGCAAGTACTTTCAGTTTCCCGCGGCCACTTCGGTGCCCAAGCCATTGCAGCGCGAGGTGCCGATGTGGTGCGCGGCACGCGATCCGGCTTCTTTCGATTGGGCGGTCAAAAACGGTCTTTCGATCATGGCGACGCCGTTGCATGCACCGTTCTCGGAAGTCGAGAATCTGGTCAGCCGTTTTGAAACCACGCTTGAGAACAATCCCGGCGTCAAACGGCCGAAGCTCATGATGCTGCGCCGTACCGCGGTCTACGAAGACGCGAAGGACTGGCAGGTGCCGGTTGAATCGCTGACTAACTACGGCCGCTATTTCGAGAATCTTTTGAAGAATCTCGGTAAGGTAAAAAATGGATTTTGCGAACCGGTCGGTTATGAAACCGTGTCGAATCGGTCCGACTATGCCCCTGAGTCCTTGCGCGAAAACATGATGTTCGGCACGCCGGACGAAGTCGTCAAAAAACTCAAGGCGTATGAGGCACTCGGGATCGACTACTTCATGTACGGCGCCTTTTTCGGCATGCCATACGATCGTGTCAAGCGATCTATCGAGTTGTTCTGCAAGGACGTGCTTCCGCATTTCAACGAGGCCAGATAATTCGAGAACTTACGCGTTGCAAGCCATGCCAGGAGGTTTTTGTGAGGAATGAAATGGATAACGTAGCGCCGGTTCGGGCCTGTGCGAAAGACGCAGTAGCGTCGATTCGTCGCCGTCGAGTATTGCAGGGAGTGGGCGCACTCGCGGCAGGCGCGCTCCTGAATCCGCTGGCGCGAGCGCAAGCCGGGCGCTTCGACGGGAAGCAACTGGTCTACGTCAGCTGGGGTGGCGTCTACCAGGACTTTCAGAAGAAGTCGTATTGTGATCCGTTCGCGAAGGAGACCGGTGCCCGGATCATTCAGGATGGTCCAGTCAACGAGGCAAAGATTCGCTCGATGGTCGCCGCGGGCGGGAATCCCGACTGGAACGTGATCGACGTGACCGACACGTTCCTGTTCAACGGCACCGCGCATAACCTCTTCGAAAAGCTCGATTTCAGCATCGTGAACAAGTCGATGGTCGAGCCCGCGTACGTGACGGATTACGGCATTGGCACCTGTGCATGGAGCTACAACGTTGCCTACAACACGAAGGCCTTCGGCGTGGGGAAAGGCCCCAAAACGTGGGCGGACCTGTTCGACGTCAAGCGCTTCCCGGGCAAGCGGATGTTCCGCAATCGCGTCTATGCGACGCTCGAAATCGCTTTGCTTGCCGATGGCGTCGATCCAGCGAAGCTTTACCCGCTCGACGTCAATCGCGCGCTCAAGAAGCTCGATACGATCAAAGATCATATTACGTGGTGGACTACGCCTTCGCAGTCGCAGCAACTGATTGTCGACGGCGCGGTCAGTTGTGGCGTCATCCAGAATGGCCGCGCGTACGACGCGTCGAGAAAAGGCGCGCCGATTGCGATCGAATGGGCACAGAATCTGCAATCCGTCGACTACCTCGTCATATTGAAGGGCACGAAAAACCTCGATGTGGCGATGCACCTCGTGAACCGATCGATTCAGCCCGACGCGCAGGCGATGTTCTCGAACAACACCGCGTATTCGCCGGTTAATCCCGCTGCCTTCTCGAAGATCGACAAGGCCATCTCGCCATGGCTCGCGACCCAGAAGGACAATGTTGCCAAGGGCGTGATATTGAATGCAGCCTGGTGGCAGGACAAGCTCGAAGCCCTCGACGCGAGCTGGAACGCGTGGCGGCTGTCGTGAGGCTCGTGCGGCGCAGTGATTGGCTGGGCGTACCCGCAGTACTGCTGGTTCTGGGGATGTTCGCCTGGCCGGTCGTGTCGTTTCTGGCAAAAAGTGTCACCGATCCTCATGTCGGGCTGCAAAACTTCGTGTCGGTCGCGACCGACAGCGTGTACGCCAAAGTACTGTTGAATACCGTCGTGATTAGCGCGACCACGACGATATTCACGCTGCTGCTCGGTTATCCGGTTGCTTATACGATTGCACGTGCTTCGGGGCGGCGCCGGCGTCTGATGATCTTCGTCGTTCTGATCCCATTCTGGACGAGTCTGCTTGTGCGGACATTTTCGTGGATGATCCTGCTGCAGCCGCACGGCGTCATCAATTCGCTGCTGCTGGCGAGCGGTTTGATCGAGCACCCGCTCGAACTGATTTTCAACCGCACTGGCCTCTTCATCGCGATGGTCCAGATGCAACTGCCGTTCCTGATTTTCCCGCTCTTTAATGTGTTGTCGAAGATAGACGACGCTTATATGCGAGCCTCGGCAAACCTTGGTGCTTCGCCTTTCACCACATTCTGGCGCGTGTATTTCCCGCTTTCGATGCCGGGCATCGTCGCCGGTTCGATGCTGGTATTCGTTACGTCGCTCGGCTATTTCGTCACTCCCGCATTGCTCGGCGGACTACGCGACATGATGGTTGCGCAATTGATCGACGAACAGGTCGCGGATATCGGCACGTGGGGCGTGCCGGCGGCGCTGTCCGTGATCCTGCTATGCGGCACCGCGATGATCTTCCTGATCATCAAACGCGCGACGGGCGCCACCCGCAAAGGAGCACGCCGATGAAACCGGGTTGCATCTGGCGGACGTTGCGCGGCGCTGTGTGTTTGTTCGTCGCACTGTATATGCTGGTGCCGATTGCGATCGTCGTGGTGATTTCGTTTTCGTCGGGGCAGTTTCTCTCGTTTCCCCCGCCGGGCTTCTCGCTGCAATGGTATCGCGCGTTGAACGACCCGGCCTGGACATCGTCGCTCGCCACGAGCGTGGAAGTCATGATACCGGCCGCTTTGCTGTCGACGTGTCTGGGCCTTGGGGCCGCGTTGATGCTGCGGCGGGAAGGGTTGCCCGGCGCGCCTTTGATACGCGGAATCCTTTTGTCTCCTCTCGTGATTCCCGTAATCATTACCGGTGCCGCGTTTTATAGCGTGTTCAGGCCGCTTGGCCTGCACGGCACGGTCCTGGGACTGATCGTTGCGCATACGGTCTTGTGCATACCCTATGCGCTAACGACTATCACGTCGTCACTGGCGATGGTCGACTGGCGAATCGCGCAGGCGTCCGCGAGTCTCGGCGCGAGGCCCTTTACGACGTTCCGCAGAGTGACCTTTCCATCGATTTCGTCCGGCGTGATCTCAAGCTTCCTCTTCTCGCTGGTGGTGTCCTTCGACGAAGTGGTGGTGTCGATGTTCGTTAGCGGGCCCGATGCGCGACCCGTGACGGTTCAGATGTGGTCCAACATTCGTGGCGACGTCGATCCGACCATCGCCGCGCTGGCATCCGTTCTATTTGTGTTCGCGCTGCTCATCCTGTTGCTAGAGGCAATTTTCGGTCGCGGGGAGGCCACGGAACAATGAAGCACAACGACAAGCAAACGCTGCTCAAGATATCCGGCTTGCAGAAGCACTATGGATCGACTGCGGCGATCGCCGATGTCTCGCTGGAATTGCGCGAAGGCGAGCTCCTGACGTTCCTCGGTCCGTCAGGCTCGGGCAAGACAACCGTGTTGATGTCCATTGCCGGTTTCGTTCAGCCGTCCGCGGGCAGCATCGATCTGGCAGGAAAGCCTTTGTTGCCGCTTGAACCGTACCAGCGCAATATCGGCATGGTGTTCCAGAGCTATGCGCTGTTTCCGCACATGACGGTCGCGAAGAACGTCGCCTATCCGCTCAGCATTCGCCGAATGCCGAAGGCTCAGATCGAGGAAAAGGTCGCACGCGTGCTCGAACTCGTCGGTCTGCCTCAACATGCCAACCGCTTGCCGTCCGAACTGTCCGGTGGACAGCAGCAGCGCGTCGCGCTTGCTCGCGCCATTGTGTTCGAACCTCGTCTTCTGCTCATGGACGAGCCGCTCGCGGCGCTCGACAAGAAGCTGCGCGCGAAGATGCAAATGGAGATCATGCGCTTGCATCGGGAGCTGGGTGTGTCGATCATCTATGTGACGCACGATCAGGAGGAGGCGCTCGTCATGAGCGATCGCATTGCGGTGTTCAATCACGGCCGCATTGACCAGATCGGTACGCCGAGCGAGTTATACGATGCGCCGAAAACCCGTTTTGTCGCGGACTTCATCGGTGAATCGAATCTCTTCGACGGAAAAATACAGACGATCGGCGCCGACGGCGTGTGGTGCGCACTGCCTTGCGGCGCGACCATCAGGCTCGCGGAAGCCAATGCCGCGCGAAAGGATGAATCGATCGTTGTTGCGGTGCGTCCCGAGCGTATTCGCGTACACCACGCTTCGCATGAACCTGCGTGCGAAAACGTGCTGCCGGCGGTCGTGAGCGAAGTCGCCTATCTTGGGCAGGCACGTAAATATCTGGTCAGGACCGCCACGGGAACCGAAATTGTCGCTCTCGAGCAACTCGCTGTTCAGGGGCAGCGTACGTTCGAGATCGGCGAGCCGGTTGTCGTGTCGTGGCGGGCATCCGATACCCGGGAGGTCAATTCATGAGTCATGCTGAGGGTCTCAACGTCAAACGCAGCGGCTCGGGCCGTAAAGTGGTATTCGTGCATGGCGTCGGTGCCGATCTGGAGAGCTGGCAAGGCACGCTATCGTGTCTTCAGACCCGTGTCGAAGCGTTGACATTCGACTTGCGGGGTCATGGGGAATCGGTAAAGACACACGGAGCGTATTCGCTGGAGATGTTCTCCGCGGATCTTCTCGCGATTGTCGACGAGGCCGGTTGGGCATGCTTCGATCTTGTCGGCTTTTCATTGGGCGGACTGATCGCACAGCGCTTTGCGCTCGATTATCCCGATCGGGTGCGGACGCTGACCATCATCAGTTCGGTCGGCGGCCGCACGGATGAAGAGAAAGCGCGCGTGTTGGCACGCGCCGAAACGCTCGCGAGGGAAGGTGCGCGAGCACATATGGAGGCATCGGTTCCGCGCTGGTTCACGGACGAGTTCAAGCTCGCGCATCCGGAAGTCGTGGCGGCCCGTATGGCCCGCAGCCTGGCAAACGATCCCGTTTGCTATGCCGCCGCCTACAAGGTCCTGGCAACCGGGGACCTGGCTGACGAGTTGAGCAAACTGCATCTGCCCGCCATCGTCATGACGGGCGAAGCAGATGCGGGATCGACGCCACGCATGGCACAGCTGATGGCGCAACAACTGCGTGCGCCCTGTGTGATCTTTCCGCGCCTCAAGCACAGCGTGCTACTCGAAGCGCCGGATCAGGTCGCATTACAAATCGATTCTTTTTTGCAGCGTCATCCGGCTTGACACCCGGCAACGCTGCTGCCCTTGTTCGCACGAATCAACAACGGCATTTTCCAATTGACCAATAGGAGCAATCGTGACTTTTCAAGTACGCAAGGTCGTCGTATACAAGGACACGACATGTCGGGAAGGCGGCCGTCACCTCGACCGGCCAATCACGATGGTTGGCGTGGCGGCGGTGATTCGCAATCCATGGGCAGGACGCGGCTATGTGGAGGATCTCTCGCCCGAGCAGCGCGCCGGCTGTGGTCCGCTCGGCACCATGATGGTCGAGCGGGTGCTCGCCGAATTGAAAGTCGAAGAGATCGAAGCATACGGTAAGGCGGCCGTGGTCGGTGCAGCCGGCGAAATCGAACATGCTTCGGCGGTGATTCACAATCTGCGTTTCGGCAATCAATATCGGAATGCTCTGAAGGCAGAAAGTTATCTGACGTTCACGAACAAGCGCGGAGGTCTGGGAACGTCGCTGCAGATTCCGATGAAGCACCTGCACGACGGTTCGGCGCGCTCGCATTTCATCACGTTGGAGATGTCGATTCCGGATGCGCCGTGCCCGGATGAAATTGTCATCGTACTGGGTGCATCGACCGGCGGCCGGGCGCATCCGCGTATCGGCAACCGGCATCTCGACACGATGGAAATCGAGGAGGAGGCCAAGCGGGCTGCGGGCGCCTAGGCCGCCTTTCGGGCCATGTTGCTCGACGCGGTGGTGCTCCGGTGCGATCTGTCAGGCTGTCGGGAAGAACAGGTAAAAATCGATCGAGCGTGACGCGAAAGCCGGACACCGCATCCTCACGCGCCGATATCCCCGATCGGCGAACGTCATCTTGTGCCGGGTGGCTGGCGGGCGCAGAGCGCGCGAGGTGGGACCCACTACCGACATGCGTCTATTGCCTGACGCAGAGGCCTTCGACGAAGAAGCCATTGCCGTTGACTTCGTCGAGGTAGTAGAGGTTCGTCGACGAAACCGGCAGGAACATCATCGCGCTCTGCACCGTGCTGCCATTGCTCGTGGTGCGCAGCAGTCCGACCATCAATCCGTTCACGCCGTTTGTCAGTGTGGGCGTCGAGGACGAAGACGCCGCATTGAACGTCGCGTTGAAGTTCAGCGTGAACGGGGACGCGTACTGGCCGGATGGCGTGAGCGTCGTGCCCGCAATCGTCACGCGATTCGTCACGATGTTGCCGAGCAACTGGTTGTTGTCGCTGGTGTTCGGTTCCGAGCACAGCCACGTGCCGTCGTAGGTCCCGCTCGCCAGTGCCTGCGCCGTCTGGAACACCCACGAACCGGTGCGGAACGTGCCCTCGCTGTTCGTACCGGCCTGATCGAGCATCAGCGTGAGGTTGCCGCCGCTCGTGCTTGCAAAGAGGCGGCCGAACGACTTGCCGTTCAAGGTCATGTCGAACGCGCCCGGATACGTGGCCTGGTCGGGATCGACGGTGATCGAGCCGGTGTCGGCGATGCTCGCGTCGCTGTCGTCCATGCAGTTCGCGCTGTAGGCGGCGCTCGGGCACGCGCGGAACGTGCCGTCGGCGTTGATCTGCATCTGGCCGGTGTCGGCGTCCTGTGAGCCGACCGGCACGCCGGCGGCCGTGTAGTCGCCCGAGAGTTTGATGAAGCTGTAGGTGCCCGCGAGGCCGGCGACCGTGGTGACGCCGTTGTTCGATGCGGCAATCTGGCCCGAGAGCGTTTGCGATCCGCTGCCTGCCGCCACGTTCGGCACGTTGCTGAGCTGGCCGCTCAGGACGCCGTGGTTGCCGCTGTCGGCCGTGACCGCGAACTGCATGCCGACGGCGTTCGCGCCCGCGGCCAGTGCGGCCGGCACCGTGCCGCTTGCCGCGAACGAGGTGACGACGTAGTTGCCGTTCGTCAGCGTGTAGTTGCCCACGAGCTTGCCGGCGAGCCCGAACTGCGAATTGATGAAGGTCGTCGTGATCTGGCCTTTGGCGGGCGCGTCGATCTGCACGGAGATCGTGTCGCCGAAGCTGACCGTGCCGATATACGTCTGCTGCGCGGCAAGCGGCTGTGCCTGCGCTGCCTGCGAACCCCCGCCCGATTGGCTAGAGCCGTTGCCGCCGCTGCTGCCGTTGCTTGTACTGTTGCCGGTGCTTCCACTGCCCCCGCTACTCCCGCCGCAAGCCGACAACACTGCGCATACCCCAATGCAAACCAGCGTCTTTTTCATGATGAATCCCGATTCCGATTATTTGAGTTATGAAATTTTATTTTTCCGCCGATGATGACTTCACCGGGCGATTCCGCTATTCGATTTTTATCGGCCCGCAAACGTAAAACAGCCATGAATCACACTGCAAATTTCCCTTGAATTTTCCTTGGATGGGCGGCCAATCTATTGCATATACAGGCGGTCAATAGCGGGTTGCCCATTCCTTTTGGGAGGAAATACTCTTTACGGGCCGTCGATGTGGCATTCTCCCGGGAGTGCGCCGGGGGACGCATGATCAAAATTGATCATGTGAATGAAACGGGGCTGTCGCACACTGAACGCAAATCAGAAAAAAGAATATCCGAAGCCGAGTGACAGCTGATGGCAACACGTGAAGTCATGACCGGCAAGCCGGAAACGTTGGACGAGATGATCGTGCGTTTCTATGACGCGATCCTCGACCCGAGCGCGCTGCTCCGTGCGCTGACGGAATTCGATCACTGGATCGGCAGCCGTCTGGCGCATATGGTCGGCTGGGACGCGCGTACGCAGAGCGCGCCCGTCAACCTGATGACGCGTGCCGAATACATGCATGCGGGCGAAGCCTATGCGGAGTACTACGGCAAGATCGACCCGCGCCGGGCCGTGGTGCTGAATCAGCCGGTGGGGTGCGTGTTCCGGTGCGCGGACTATTTCGACAACCGCTACGTGGATCGCAGCGAGTTCTATCAGGATCTTCTGATTCCCAACGGCATGCGCTATATCCTCGGTGGCTGCGTCTATCGTGAAGACGCGCTCGATATCTACCTGGTGTTCAATCACGCGGTTGGCCAGCCGTCGTTCTCGGCGCAGCAGGTCGAGGCTGTCGGCCGACTGATGCCGCATCTGCAGAAAACGCTAAAACTCATGCTGCGCAGCGAGTCGCTGCGTGCCGGGATCGTCGCGGGTGAAATGGCGCTCGAGTCGATGGATCAGGCGATCGTCGTGCTCAATCCGGCCAACGAGGTCGTGTTCTGCAACCGCAGCGCCGAAGCCCTCTTCAAGGCGCGGCGCGTCCTGCGCGTGTCGGGCCGCCGCGTCGAGTCGGCGAGCTTCTGGAACGACACGCTTTCCGGCGCGATGGGCCGCGTGCGCGAGAGCGGCAAGCCCGAAAGCGTACCCGTGGGCGTGGGCGCGCAGACGCGCTATCTCACGGTGCTTGCGTTGCCGCGCGCGCTGGGCGCCGGGCGCGGTCTCACCCTCGCGAGCGCCGACCTCATGATCGTCGTGACCGAAGCAGAGCGCAGCGCCGCGGCTTCTGAACGTCAGTTATCCCAGTTGTTCGGCTTGACGGCTGCCGAGGCGCGTCTCGCGCATGGCCTCGCAAAGGGACTTTCGCTCGACGAATATGCGAATGCGTGCGGCGTGACGATTACGACGGCACGCAATCAGCTACGCGCGGTACTCGGTAAGGCGGGCTATCGTAGACAGCAGGACCTGGTTCGTGCACTCGCGGGTTTGCCGGCGATCGCCGGGATGCAGGTTCGCGAATGAATGGGAGTACCGCGCGAGTACCGCGCGCGTGTTCATTCGCATCATCGACTTCTCTTTCCTGTTCGGTCTTTATTCCTGGTCGACACACGGGCCCGAGGTCGGGGCCTGAGCGGGTACCTGATAGCCGTCGTTGAGTGTTTTCAGGAAACACACGAGATCGGCAATGTTTTGCTGGGTCAGCTGGGGTTGCGAATGGAATTGACGAGCCAATGCACCATCCGAAGCCGTTGCTCCACCCTGAGACGTTTGTCCCTGTCCCATGGGCAGTTCCTCATCAACGTTGCCCTGGAATTGCGGGGGCAGGTCGTTGAATACCTGTATTTGAGCCCCCGGCACATAGGAGGGAACCAGAGCCCAGCCAGGGGCCGCTACCGGTGTGCCCGAACCGCCAGTCGAGGGATACCAGTATTCAGGATTCGTATCCCGGGTGTTGTAGAAGTTCAGTACCTGTTCGATCGAATGAAATACGCCGTTGTGGAAGAACGTGGAGCGCGTGGTGACGTTACGCAGGGTTGGAACTTTGAATGCCCCACAGTACGGATCATCTTGCCCGGCCTGTGGCAGGTGAATCGTCGTATCGGGACCGCAGAGCCCCATATCGTAGTACTGGGGATTGCTGTTGGCCGGGATCGCGGGATTACGCGGGGCGCCCAGGGTCTGATACGTGAAGTCGGTCATCAGACCCGAGGCGCCCCCGAAGTTCGCACCGGCATAGTGACAGGCCGCGCAACCCGCGCCGGTCACCGTGTTGTTGAACAGAGCGAGACCTCTTTTCTCAGCCGCGGTGAATACGCCGCCGGTCTTGTGCCCCTGTACCAGATCCCATTTACTCGTATAGGGGTGGAAGCTCGGATCTTCGACCTGGAAAGCCTGCAGGGCGTCGCCGGCATCGGAGAACGCCTGTTCTACGTTGGCGAATACGTCGGAACCGTAAACGGTCCTGAATGCCGCAGCACTGGGTCCGCTCTGGATCGCAGTCACCACAGCGGACTGGGAGGCGTTCGCCATTTCAATCGGGTTCAACAGCGGGAACGCGGCTTGAGCAGACAACGACGGTGCCCGCCCATCGAGCATGAAGCCGCCACCCGGGGCCGAACCGGTAATGCCATCCGGATTCATGGCCTGATCCGAATAGGCGGGCGTCATGTCCTTATAGCGAAGACTCGGAACCGCACGGACTCCAGACTGTGTGGCGTCCGAGCCCAACTGCACAGCCAGATTGTTGGGCGGCCCATAAGCAAAGGCCGGATCGTGGCACGAGGCGCACGACATATTGCCATTCTTCGATAGCGAGCGATCAAAGAAGAGAGCTTTACCTAGCTGCGCCTTGGCGCTCAACTGGGACGCTGGTGGCTGGGTTGGGTGATCGGGAGTTGACGCTCCGGAAGGCGCAGAGGCCCCATTCGGTGCCCCGGCATTCGATGAATCTCCGCCACCTGAACACGCGGCGAGTACTGAACTCAGGAGAAGTACAAGAAAGACAGGAGTAAAAGAGGGAACGCGCATTGAGGTGTAGGCGTAAAAGAGCCGGGTGCACCCAAGTAGGCACCCGGCTTTAGGGTTCAGACCAGACTGCGCCTGGTGGGCAATTCAGGCTGCGGTTGCTACCGGGTGAATTTGCCCGGCTTGTTGTCGAATACAGCGCAGTGGCCGCGCTCGACAGCGACGGATGCCAGCCGCCCGCAGCAGCTGGTCGAACCCGATTTGTCTTCGTCAAACATCACGGCGATAGGGTTTGCCGAGGCAAACCGTCCGCGAGTCAGCTTCGCAATTAGTTCAGCGTGACCCGCTGCCGCGCCCACGAGAACGGACCATAGGCATCGATGCCATTCGGTGCGTTCTTCGTCGGATCGAACGTGAACTTCGTCCATTCCATCGGCGTGGTTTGACCGTGAACGATAATGCGGTGGAAGTTCGGCACGTTGTAACTCGTGCCCACCGGGTTCAGCACGTAGGGGTCGAACGAGCAGGGCGTAGCCGCGGTGAACGGGGTCGATGCGTCATAGACCTGAGTAACGGGCTTGACGTTTTCGTGGACGCACGCCTGATTCGGCATCAGCGGATTGTCGGACTGGTACAGGTGCGAGTCCCCGTTGATGACCACGACGGGCTTGCCGAATTCAGCGGTACGGCGAGCAATGATGTCCACGTACGGTGCATATTGCGACAGACGGGGATTGTCGCCGAGGTTTTCCGAGTCCCACATGTCGGCCTGTTCGGCGATGACCAGTGCCGTTGCCTTCTGTGCTTCGGCCTGGTCGAATGCGTTGTTCAGCCAATCCTTGGTCGCCTGCGTACGGTTCGCGACTTCCGTCGCCTGTTGCGCGGTCATATTCGCCGTGTCCGGCGTTTCCGGCTTCTTGCCCGAGAACCACACGTCGGTCCCGTTGTTCGAGCCGCCCGGAATGTTGACGGTAGCGAACACCACGCCCTGGTTCGCCCACCATACGTTTTCGACAAACTGCTTGTCTGTATCGGTTGTCCCTTCCTGGGCTTGGCTGTGAACCTGGAGCGTACCCGAACCCAATGTCGAGCCCGCGGCGGGGAAGAACAGCTGGCGAATCAGGTTCAGGTTATCCACGGGATTGCCAGCCTTATTGGAGCCCGTGCTGTAGCTCGGCTGGGGCGTTCCGGCGACGTTGCCTAGCAGCGGGTCCGTATCGGAGTAGAAGCCGGCGATTTCCTTCGGTACCTGGCAGTCTTCCCATTCGTTGTCACCCGGCGTATAGACGAGGGGCAGCGTGAACTGCGAGAAGAAGCTTTGAATAGCCCGGTCGTAGACTGCCGTGCAGTTCTCCGAGCCCGAATGCAAGTCACCGACGTGGAACGCAACGCTCACATCTTTATCGCTCGCGATCGCCGACAGGTATTGCGGCAGGTGCTTGAATTCGTACAGATCGTCGCCGGGAGCTGCGCCCGCGGTCGGATTGGGATTGCCGTAGGGCACATCGCCGAACAGTGCAAGCGAGAATGCCTTGGCAGCGGGGGCCGACGGCTGGCTTGCGCCTTGGGGAGCGCTTGCACCGGTGGCGGGGCTGTTGCCATTGTCATTGTCGTCGGAGCCGCCGCATGCACTGATAGCCAGACTGGCGAGCAGGGCAGCGCCGAAAGCGAGGGAGCAAATCTTGGGGGACGTTTTCATTATTGATGTGAATGTAAGTTTGCCTACGAAAGCAATACAAAGTCTTACATTCATGAATGACATAATTATTACGAATGTCTAACGGGCGGCGGGACCCTTGCTCAGTGCCCGATATCAGGCGCTTTAGGCATTCAGATTCATTACAACCCGATGCGTGTCGTTACCGCATATGAATTCGCACGATTACGTGAAATACTGCGCCGTCCTGATGGACATGCTGTGGGATGAAAGTCGGTCAGCCCAATGTTCGGGTTTTGATCGATGGGGCGGGAGCGGGTTGGCGCGGGTGGTGGCTAACGGAGCAGTGCAGCTATTCCGTTGGCAGGTTTCCAACGCGATGAGCGGCAGATTGTGACCGGGAGCACCAGGTCCGAAAACGTTCTATAGCGCTGACGCGGGGGTAGTCAACGGCCGTTTTCCGGCGAGGTCGGGGATGCGCACTGTCGGTCATGAAGCGTCGTTCAGCATCGCTGGGGTTTTGTCATTCGGACGACCGCTTGAGTGTTATTTCGGCCGGAAGTCTTTCATTGCCACCGCCAGCAACGGGGCGACTGCTGTCCATGGTTCTGGTTAATGCTTTTGCGCGATGTCCCGCGCGAAGCGCGTAGCCGAAGCGGCGGTCATCACTCGCAAGAATTGTCTAGCGGCGGATGCTGTCAAGTTTGGCGATCTTATGCCGACAAACAGTCTGTAATTCCATTCCACAAATCGATTTCGTTGCCCGGAACACCCGAATGCAGAGACGACTACTTCCGATTCTTATCGTCAGCGCAAGCACAGCTCTTTTCGGCGGATGCGCGGCCACGCTGCAAACCCAAAACAATTCGTCGTCGGGTGAAAGGACCGCAGAAGCTAGCATCGTCGTGCCGCCTGCTTCGACCCATACAGTTGTACTGCGTATGACCGGATCGAAAGTAGCCACGGACTCGTCCGACTGGCCTCGGGTGCAGGCGGAATGGCGGGAAGCCATGCAAGGTGCCTCGACCCCGGCAGGACTGACCTTCATCGACGAAACGGCGGGAATGGCAGCGCGGAGCGGCGCCGGCACAGTCGTTGATGTCTATGTCGACGACTACCACTTCGTCTCGCAAGGTGCCCGGATCGCATTTGGAATCATGACAGGCAATGCCTTCATGCGAGCCAAGGTGACTTTCCGCGATCTGCAGACTGACCAGGTATTCGGGGAGCGCTCCTACAACACGAAGTCTTCGGCATGGGAGGGCATCTTCGCACCGACTACCGACAGGCAGACTCGTGCCATCGTGGTTGATATCGTCAAGCAGATTAATCCACGTTAGCGCATCGCGTAACTGCCGCCCTCGGGAAAAGCCGGTGTCGTCGATTCGCGAGCTCGTGTCATTTCCCTGTGCGCAGCACAGGTGCTAGCTGGGGTGCACGCCCGGATGGCGGATCAACGATCCGCTGAAGCGCGGCATCTCATTGCGAGGATCAAGCGCATTCCGCAGCCCGCCTCCGGCGAAGTCGAAGCTCGTCTTGGCAGACGTGAGCGCGAGGCCGCGTGCAATCGCGACCTGCCTGGGACCGTTCCTCAACAGCGGACGCAGTGCCGCCATGCCGCAAGCTGGCGCAGCGGAAACTTAGCGCGCGCTCGTTGAGCCGTCCATCTTCTGCAAGCCGGTTTCGCGCGCGTAGTCACACACTGATTTGCACACAGACGCCCCCTTGCCTAGACGCCAGGCGCGGCTCCGGTAACCGAACCCAGCTTCATACCGGCCGTGAACGTCAAAGGATTTTGGCGGCGGCAACGGGTCGAGGCCGTGTGAAAACGCAAAAGTACTCCGTCCTCTGATGTCGCTTTACCCTCCCCGAGCTGCGGTCAAGCCACTACAGCGCGATCTGAAGGGCCGATTTTTATGAACACCGCATCCGACATGCGTTTTCACACACCCCGGCCACAAACGGCTGTTCGATACCTGCTCAATTCGTTGACAACGGCACGAACCCTAACGTTAGACTGACCAACGCGCGCCGTGAGTTCGATCTCCGGCACGTGAGATCCCAACGACCTGTTGGGCCGTCAATTTTAAAGCGCTATTCGTAAATCATGAACCAACGCTCGATGGCAGGTGTTATAGCTGTACTAAAACAAAGCACCACGAGACCCGAAGTAGGAGACGGGCCGGGACTCGAAGACCACGTCCGCAATGTCTATCAGACTTTGCTTGATCTTGAACTTGAGAACGCTGTCGTTGGGCGTGGAGTCAGTTTGCGAGGATCAAGAGGGAGTGTTTACCAGATAGACGTGTACTACGAATTTGAAATTGCTGGTGTGCGGCACCGGGTTGCGATCGAATGCAAGAACACCACCCGCCCTATGGAAAGGGACGATGTTCTGGCGTTCGCGATGAAAGTGCATGATTGCCAAGGCTTGGTCGGCATCATCGTTTCAGCCAACGGTTATCAAAGCGGGGCCGTTGACTCCGCCAACGAAAATGGCCTGAAAGTGCTATCGGTTGAAGAGCTTCCGTCCATAGGGCAACTTCTTGCGTTACGCCTGGACGATGTTGTGATGCCTGGCCCCGAGGTGAAAGGCGAACCATTCTGGACGTTGTACGACCCTGAGACGAAAGAACCCTATTCCTTTGCACAAGGGGATGAGCTCTTTGGAGCGCTGTTCATCTCGCGCGCACACGCTGAGGAGTATGCGAGGGTGTGTCATTTGACGCCTCGGTGGACTGTGCGGGGGCTGGGAATGCGACATCTTGGCGCCTATATCCTGACCGCCGACGCAATGCGAGGGCGATATCTCATCGTACAGCCACACACCGAAAATGCTATCTGGATAAACGGTTTTGCATTTGCGGAAATCGGACGCAAGCGTCTGATTTCTGAGTTCTACTCAGGTAGCCCGTTGCCCGTCACTCCGATGGTTATGCCGGGACGACGAAAGCGGCGTTGAAGCCGGTTTCGGTGGCGTACAGCAGGCTAACTGGCGCGACTGCACATGCGGAATTTTGTGGTCGACGCCTTTCAAAGCTAGTCGTCTCCGGAACAGTCGTCTTCAAACTGACGCAAGGCTGGCTCAATAGTCAATACGAGAATTTGAGCGCAGGTATCCGGCGGACTGGAGAAATGATGATCGCAATAGGTAGCCTGTTGCTGCTCTGGCGTCGAAGCCGTAGGTAGCGTCGGATCAAGTCAAAAAACATCAGCTCTTCAGCATCGATCCGCAGAATGTCCGTTGCCCCGCCGGGTCCGCCGTAGCGAAACTATGGGTATGAGCGGCTGCAAAGGGTCTACTACAGCCGACCGCACCGCATCGCGCAGTAGCCGGCGAGCTTGAGCCGCTCAGATGCTTTGCTTGAACGGCTGTTTCTTGACCGATCGCGGCCATCCGGGATGCCACTTGCCACAAGAAAGAGGTATCGGTAGCGCTCGATCGTTCTTCTAGTTCAGACGTTGCCAGATCGAAATCGGTATATCTCCATTCGGTCGAGGAGTGACCCGGTAGCTCAGCTTGCCGTCTTTAAGCTCGTAGCTTCGCTTTTGCTGCGCTCCCTCCCAGTTGGGGAAAGAGGCGTTTTGAATATGGAAAGTCAAAGTTCCGCCAGCCTGATCGACGCTGATCGTGCCGAAGTGCGTGCTCGATCCCATGACGGCGGCTTTGTACTCGGTTGGTGTTCCTGCTCCCTTGTCGCCGGAAGCAAATTGAGGGCGTTCTGCCTTGAAAATTTGCAGCGAGTAATGTCCCTGCGCGTCGATGAGCAGCAGCCCCTTGGGGGCGGCGCCGTAGTCCGATGCTCGCGAGCCATCGGGATGTTGGACATCTGCTGCCACCAAAGTCCAGGTGCCCACTAGTGAAGGATCGAAAGCGGTTGCGTCGGCTCGTGCAACAGCCGTCCACAATAGGCACACCGATAAAACGGCGACCGGAATGCCTCGTTTAAGAATTATCTGGCGTCTCATACAGTTCTCCGTGATTTGGCTCTCAACCCGTTTTGTATCGAGGCTTGCTCGCAATGTTCACGGCCTGCCCATAGCGATCAAACGCCGCCGTTGATAATAGCCGGACGAATATGTAATGAATGCAATAATTCGGCATCGTCTCTTTAGAAAAACTGAACTGTGCCTACGCCCAACCTCAATATGGACGCTCTGAGGACGCTCTTGGCGACTCAGCAACTGGGAAGTCTGAACCGCGCTGCTGAGCGCGTAGGCCGTTCGCAATCGGCCGTGAGCCAGCAGATGCGCAAGCTTGAGGAACAAGTCGGAC
Organism: Burkholderia sp. Ax-1724; assembly: GCF_011752995.1. Lineage (GTDB taxonomy): Bacteria > Pseudomonadota > Gammaproteobacteria > Burkholderiales > Burkholderiaceae > Paraburkholderia. Next base: position 181,540 of record NZ_VWWL01000002.1, on the reverse strand, counting down.
AGCCGCTATTCCGCCGGCAAGGACGAGGCTTGGTCCTGACGGAATCCGGCGATCTGATCCTTTCATATGCGCGCCGCATTTTGGATCTCAACGATGAAGCTGTTCGAGCCGTTCGAGGGGCTTCTGTTGAGGGTCTCGTGCGCTTCGGCCTACCGGGCGATTTCGCAGAGACCTGGCTTCCGGTTGCTCTGGGACAATTCAAGAAGGCACATCCTGCGGTTCGTGTGGAAGTTGCCGTCGAGCGAAACGGTGTGTTGCTTGAGCGACTGGACCGAGAGGAACTCGATCTCGTGCTGGTCATGGGATATGGCAGTCGTTCAGACGCTGAACACCTCGCCACGTTGCAAATGACATGGATCGGAGCGGTTGGAATCGACACTGCCCTGAGTCCCGGCCGTCCGTTGGACCTGGCCTTATACAATCCGCCGTGTTTTTTCCGTCGCGCCGGCATTGAAGCCCTTGATCGCGCAAATATTTCCTGGAGACTGGCGTATACCACGGCCAGCCTCCAGAGTCTTTGGTCAGGTGTGGCAGCGGGTCTTGGCATCACGTTGAGAACGGCGGCCGGAATACCATCGTCCCTACGACGACTCGATGAGAAAGACGGCCTTCCGCCTCTGCCGACTGTCGAACTCTGCCTGCACTCCGGGCTCCGGGACATTCCACCTGCCTTGGCTCAGTTGAAGCGCGCCGTGATTGAGAATGCGACAGCTAACCTCCTTCCATCAGCTACGGAACATGCTCGTCGACAGTCTGCTCGATAAGCCGATTAAGCTTCTCCGGCATTGGACCGCAAGCCGGTTTCTGCCATGATGCTCTATCATGCCAAACAGAATTGCAGGGAGCATCTCATCGATTCACCCCTCACTCCCCCCGACACGCGGCACAAATCCCATTGATCTCCGTATGACGATGCGTGATCTCGTATTGCGCCGCTTTCGCCGCATGCGTCAACGCGCCATCGAGACAAGCCACATCCACGGGCTTTACTGCGCCACAGGTATTGCATACGAGAAAAGCCACATGTTGCGTTGGAGCCCTCGGCGCGATGACGAAGGTATTGGTCGACGCGATGCGCGTCACGACGCCCGCGGAAATCAGAAAGTGGAGCGCGCGATACACCGATGGGGGCGCATCGTGCCGACCAATACCCGGCAGCTCGTTAATGAGTTCATATGCCGAAGCACGGCCGCCGCGCTTCACCAGAAGGCCGAGCACATCCTGGCGCAAAGCGGTGAGCCGGTGACCATCGGCCATGCAGCGTGCCACCAGTGCGTCCATTGCCGGCAGGCTAACAAATCCAGTCATTTGCGAATCTAACCACGTTGCCTCCTCAAACTTTACCGATGTAATGATACGTTATATCATTGCACAAATTCAAAAGGAATCGAAGTCGTCCTGTGAGGGACCATGATTCGATGTCTTTTGGATAGGGGGCCAGGTATCGACATGTAATGTTATGTTATAACGTTTCGTATCGATGCCTGGTAGCTTTCGACCACACTCCATAAAAACCGTGCAAAACCACCTCCCGACGACACGCCTCGTCCGCTTTTCTCCGCTTACCCTCGCTTTGTGTGCCGCCTTTGCACATGCCCAGTCGAGCAACGTTTCACGGGACGCATCAGCCGGTGCAATCCCGGGCGGCTCTCTCGCGCCCGTATTCGTGACGGCCAATCCGCTGGGCGACACAGACCTGATTGCCCCGGCTACGGCGTTGTACGGCGACGCGCTGACCCTTCGTCAGTCGAACTCGCTCGGTGAAACCCTCAACGGCCTGCCCGGTGTGTCGACCACGACATATGGCCCGATGGTCGGGAGGCCGATCATCCGGGGGATGGACGGGGACCGGATCCGGATTCTGCAGAACGGCGTGGCCGCGTGGGACGCATCGTCGCTGTCATATGACCACGCGGTGCCCCAGGAACCCATGACTATCGAGCGGGTGGAAATCGTGCGCGGACCGGCGGCGTTGCTTTATGGCGGCAATGCGATTGGCGGTGTCGTGAACACGATCGACAACCGGATTCCGCGCGAGCCGGTCAAGGGTGTCAACGGCGAGGTGGACGCAAGCTATGGCGGAGCCAACCGTGCTCGCGCCGGCGCGGCACAGGTCGAAGGGGGCAATGGTCAATTCGCTTTCCACGTCGATGCATTCGATCGGCAAACCAGCAACGAGCGCATTCCCGGCTATGCCCATTCGGCACAGCAACGTGTGCTCGATGGACCCGATGCCGAACAGGCCTACGGCACCATTCCGAATAGCGATGGACGATGGTCCGGCGGCGCGGTGGGCGGCGCTTACACGTGGGCGGACGGTTACGCGGGTCTGTCATACAACGGCTATGAAGCCAACTACGGTTCGGTGGCCGAGGACGACGTCCGGCTTCGCATGCATCAGGATCATGTGGCATTCGCATCCGAGGTCCGTAATCTGCAAGGTCCCTTCTCGCAGTTGAAGTTCGACTTCGGTTACACGGATTACGAACACAAGGAAATCGATAACGGCGAAACGGGAACCACCTTCCGGAACCACGGCTATGAGGCTCGAATCGAGGCGCGTCACCACAAAATAGGCCCGCTCGAAGGCGTAGTCGGCGTGCAGATAAGCCAGAACACCTTTTCTGCGCTTGGCGATGAAGCGCTCGTGCCCACGACCCAGACAACGAACGTCGCGCTGTTCGGCCTCGAAGAATGGAACGTTACCAATGCGCTGAAACTCAGCGCCGGCGCCCGCTACGAGTATGTGAAGCAGGACCCGACGGCGGCCGGCAACGAAAAATTCGAGAGCGCGACAGGACGCAATTTCAATGCCGTCAGTGCATCACTGGGTGCGCTATACAAGCTCTCGCCGATCTGGTCGGTCGCGGGCGATGTTGCGTACACCGAACGTGCTCCCGCGCTTTACGAGCTGTATGCGAACGGGCCTCATGACGCGACGGGGCAATACCTGATTGGCGACCCCGAAGCGCAGAAAGAAAAAGCGGTATCGACGGATCTTTCGCTGCGTTTTGCCAGCGGGCCGAACAAGGGAAGCGTCGGCGTTTTCTACAGTCGATTCAAGAATTACCTGACCGAATTCAACACCGGACGGCTTGTTGACGACGATGACAATGTGGTTCCGCCGGGAACCGACGACGCACTGAACGAAGCCGTCTACAAGGGCGTGCGCGCGGAATTTTACGGCATTGAACTCGACGGCAAATGGCGCGTGTTCGAGAAAGGCGCGCATCAGGTGGATGTGGAACTGGTTGGCGACTATACGCATGCGCGAAACATGGACAACGACGAGCCGTTGCCGCGCATTTCGCCGCTGCGTGCCACCTTTTCGGTGGACTACGGGTACGGCCCCTTTGGCGCGCGCGCGGAAGTACAGCACGCATGGGGTCAACACCGCGTACCCGAAAATGATCTGCCGACGACGAGCTACACGAAGCTGGATCTGATCCTGACGTACAAGTTTCATGTCGGCACCACGAACTGGCTGGCCTATGTTCGTGGCGACAACCTGACGAATCAGGAAATCCGCTACGCGAGTTCGGTTGTCCGCGACATCGCTCCACAAGGCGCGCGCAGCGTCATGGTCGGTTTGCGCAGCACGTTCTAACGCATGACCCGGGCTTGCGCCGGCGACACGTCCAGCGCAAGCCGTTTGCACCGGCAAGGCCGACGCTATTACACACGAGGAGCATCTCTATGGACCACCGATTGCCCGTGACCGTTCTCTCCGGCTTTCTGGGCGCAGGCAAGACAACGCTGCTCAACCACATCCTGAACAACCGCGAAGGCCGCAGAGTTGCTGTCATCGTCAACGATATGAGCGAGGTGAACATCGATGCGGCGCTTGTCCGCGACGGTGGTGCCGAGCTTTCGCGAACCGATGAGAAGCTTGTGGAGATGAGCAACGGATGTATCTGCTGCACCCTGCGTGAAGATCTGTTGCTGGAGGTGAGCCGTCTCGCGAGGGAAGGCCGCTTCGATCAGCTCGTGATCGAATCGACCGGCATTTCCGAGCCGTTGCCGGTTGCGGAAACCTTTACGTTTGCCGACGAAGACGGCAAAAGCCTGGCCGATGTCGCGCGGCTCGACACGATGGTGACCGTCGTCGACGCATGCAATTTTCTGCGTGACTACAGTTCCCGGGATAGCCTCGAATCGCGCGGAGAATCTTTGGGCGCGGAGGACAACAGGACCGTTGTCGATCTGCTGATCGAACAGGTCGAGTTTTGCGACGTGATCGTGCTGAACAAGGTGGATCTGGTCAAAGTGGCGGACCTTGAACGGCTCACGGCGATTTTGCGCAGCCTCAACCCGCGGGCGAAAATCGAAATGTCGACGTTCGGTCGTGTCGCGCTCGATCGGGTACTGGATACCCAGCTGTTCGACTTCGAGGAAGCCGCCAGAGCACCTGGCTGGCTGAAGGAACTGCGCGGCGAACATACGCCGGAAACCGAAGAGTATGGAATCCGCAGCTTCGTATGGCGCGCGCGCAGGCCGATGAATCCGGAGCGGTTCTGGAATCTGATCAACAGCGAATGGCCGGGCGTGGTCCGCTCCAAGGGATTCTTCTGGCTTGCAAGCCGTCCCTCTCATGCCGGTTCCTGGTCGCAGGCGGGCGCGGTTTGCCGCCATGGTTTAGCGGGACGCTGGTGGGCCGCCGTACCGAAAGCGGACTGGCCGACGGACGCCGAATCGCTTGCCTTCATCAATGCGAACTGGACGCCCGAGGTCGGCGATGCGAGACAGGAACTGGTACTGATCGGTATCGATATCGACGAACCCGGCATGCGCCAACGGCTTGACGCCTGTCTGCTCACGGACGCGGAGATGGCCGATGGACCTCAAGCATGGATCGGGTATGCGGACCCGTTTCCGGAGTGGGGCGTTCGCGTGCCGGAGACAGTTTGACCTGCGAAGCGAAAATCTATTACGGCACGGCGTCGACCACAACCCGGTACAATCCACCCGCCATGTCCGGAAGCTGGTGCAAATCCAGCGCGGTCGCGCCACTGTGATCGGCCTTCGCGCCGAAAGTCAGACCTGGTCATCGGCTCATTCCAACCGTACTTGCGGGGCGCGAAACCCCAGGAGAAATCAGCATGACTGCACTGGTCAGCGTGCGGCGCACAGGTGCCCGCCATTCATCGTTCGGCCATTCCCGCGCGTGTCGGGCAACGTCGATCACCACGTCTGAACGCACGTCGATCCGCTAGCCGCCGACGTTTTCCGCTCTCCGGGTTTGCCGCCCGCATCGCATCGATGCGGGCGCACGCGCGCCCGTCGCGAGCGCGCCACATCACAATAACGAATCACAAAAAAATGGACGCATCCGCACCGCTTTTCCGCGCGCGGCGCTTCGCCCTGCGTAGCGCTATCGCCTGCACCTGGCTCGTCAACACGACGCCGGTTTTCGCCGATACCAGCAGCACCTCGCCCGCCACCGATTCATCTCCGCAGACGGCCACCTTGCCCGCCGTGCGTGTCACCGGCACCGCCGGGAACAACGCAAACTCGAACGTTCCGGACCTCACGACGCCGCTCACGACGGGCAGCCGCCTGGGCCTCTCGAGTCTCGATACGGCTGCAAGCGTTGAAGCGATCGGCAGCACGCAACTGACCGAGCGCGGCGACAACAACGTGACGCAAGCCGTCACGCGGGCCGCCGGTTTCGCGACCGACGCGGCACCGGGCAACGGCGGCACGTCGCTGTCCGTGCGCGGCTTCAGCGGTCCCGAATCGGTCACGACGCTCTACGACGGCGTGCGCATGTACGCGGGCGCGGGCACCGTGTCGTTTCCCTTTGATACGTGGTCGGCCGAACGCATCGAAGTGTTGCGCGGACCGGCCTCGGTGCTTTACGGAGAAGGCGGTATCGGCGGTGTCATCAATATCGTGCCGAAGGCGCCGCAGCGCGACTACGCGACGACAATCGAGCTCGGCGCCGGCACTTACGGCAAGAAGCGCGTCGCGCTCGACACCACGGGCGCGCTGGGTCCGATGCTCTCGTACCGCTTCTATATCGCCGACGACCGCGACAACGGCTGGCTGCCGCGCGGCGATTCGCACACGACGGCGCTCGGCGGCGCGTTGCGTCTCGACGTGAATCCGCGCCTGTCGTTCACGCTCGATTACGACTACGGCCGCCAGCTTCCCGCGCGCTACTTCGGCGTGCCCGTTATGGACGGCGCACTCGATCCCGCACTGGCACGCCAGAACTACAACGTCGGCAACGCGTCGATCTCGTACTACGACCAGTGGACGCGCCTCTCCGCCCGATGGAATGCCGCGCCCGGCATCACGCTGCGCAATCAGTTTTACTATCTGCTGACCAACCGCCACTGGCACGACAGCGAAAGCTACGAGCTGCTCGGCGACGGCAACGTGCTGCGCTCCGACTACATCGAAATCCTGCACCGCGAACAGCAGGTTGGCGATTCGCTCGACGCGACCTTCGATGGCCGGCTGCTCGGACGTCAGAACCGGCTCGTCGTCGGTGCGGACTTCAATGTGATTTCGTTCCTCGATACGAGCAACTCGCCGTATGACGGCGCCTCGATCGTGCCGGCATTCGGCTTCGATCCGGGCGTGTTCGCCAGCCCCGACCCGACCGTGCCGCAGTTCCAGACCACGACGCACCAGGCGTCCGTTTTCGCGGAAAACCGGCTCGAACTGACGGATCGGCTCGCGTGGGTCTCCGGTCTGCGCTACGACCATCTCGACTACCACCGCGATACCTTCGCGACGGTCAACGGACCGGCCTCGTCGTTTGACCGGACCTTTGCGCATACCGGCTGGCGCACGGGGCTGGTGTTCTCGCTGACACCCGATTTCTCGGTCTATGCGCAGTACACGACGGGCGCCGACGGCGTGGGCTCGCTCGTCACGCTCTCGAAGTCGAGCAGTCAGTTTTCGCTCGCAAGCGGCACGCAGTGGGAAGCCGGCGTCAAGCAGCAGTTACTGGACGGACGCGCGTGGTGGACGCTCGCGTTCTACCAGATCGTCAAGCACGACCTGCTCAGCACCGATCCGTCGAATCCCGATCTCACGCAGCAGGTCGGCAAGCAGTCGTCGCGCGGCGTCGAGTGGACCGGCGCGCTGCAACTGGGCGGCGGGGTGTCGGTCAACGCAAACGCCTCGCTGCTGCGCGCGCGTTACGACGACTTCAACGAGGACGTGAATGGCCAGAGCCTCTCGCGCTCGGGCAACGTGCCGTACAACATTCCCGAGCAGACCGCGAACCTGTGGCTCGACTGGGCGTTCGCGCCGGGCTGGCGCGCCGGCGCGGGCCTGCACTACGTGGGCCGCCGTTATGGCGACAACGCGAATACCGCGCCGATTCCTAGCTACACGCTGTTCGACGCCTCGGCGTCGTGGCGCGCCACGCGCAACCTCACGCTGGCGCTCTATCTGCGCAATCTCACGAACCGCACGTATGTGGTCACGACGCAGAACGACGGTGGCGAGTGGCTGCTCGGCGCGCCGCGTTCGGGCTGGGTCACGGCGACGCTGAACTTCTAGAGTCGCGAACCATGTCGTCATTGAGTATCGACGGACTCGAGTGGTCGCCGCGCGACGGCGATGCCGCGAGGCGCGAGCATGCGCTGCTGCGCTCGATTGTCCTCGACGTCAGGCCCGGCGAATTCGTCGGACTGATCGGGCCGAACGGCAGCGGCAAGACGAGCCTGCTGCGCTGTGCGTTTCGTTACGCGAAGCCGCAGCGCGGCACGGTCACGTTCGACGGCGAGGATGTCTGGGCGCACCCGGCACGCTGGAGCGCGCAGCGCATCGCGGTGCTGCTGCAGGATGCGCCCGACGACTTCGGCTTGAGCGTGGAGGAGGTCGTCGCGATGGGACGCATGCCGCACAAGCGCGCGCTCGAAGGCGAAACGCCGGACGACCGCGCCCGGATAGCGCGTGCGCTTGACGACGTCGGTCTTGCCGATCTGCGCGCGCGGCCGTTCGCGACGCTCTCGGGCGGCGAGCGCCAACGCGCGCTGCTTGCGCGCGCGCTCGTGCAGCAGCCGGCCGTGCTGATGCTCGACGAGCCGACCAATCATCTCGATCCGCGCCATCAGCTTGAACTGCTCGCGCTGGTGAAGCGCCAGCGGATCGCGACGCTCGCGACGATTCACGACCTCAATCTTGCCGCCGCGTTCTGCGACCGGCTGTTCGTCATCCATGCGGGCGAGATCGTCGCGTACGGCACCCCCGAAACCGTGCTCACCGAGACACTGCTCAGGCGCGTTTATGGCATTGACGCACTCGTCGATCGCCACCCCATCAATCACTGTCCGCGCATTACCCTGATTGCGGCGCATACGGGATCGCAACGATGAAAACGACACGACTGCGCGCCGTGCTTGGCGCATGGCTGTTCGCGGGCGCGAGTGCTGCGGCGCATGGGGGCCACTATCCGGTGACCGTGCATAGCTGCAACCGCGACGTCACCTTCACCAGAGCGCCAACGCGCGCGGTGAGCAACGACGTCAATCTCACGGAGATGCTGCTCGCGCTCGGCGTGCGATCGCATATGGCGGGTTATACGGGCATCAGCGGCTGGAAGAGCGCCGATGCCGCGTTTGCGGGAGAACTGAACGGCCTGCCCGAACTCGCGCAACGTTATCCGTCGCTCGAAACGCTCGTGGCCGCGCAGGCCGACCTCTATGTCGCGGGCTGGAATTACGGCATGCGCGTGGGCGGCCCGATTACGCCCGCGACGCTCGCGCCATTCGGCATTGCGACCTACGAACTCTCCGAATCGTGCGGGCATGTGATGCCACGTCCCGCCGCCTCGCTCGACGACGTCTACAACGATCTGCGCAATCTCGGCGCGATCTTCGATGCCGATGCGCAGGCCCAAAGCGTGATCGCGTCCATGCAGACACGCATCGCCGATGTCGCTCGCGCGTTGAACGGAACGCATGATCGCCCGCGCGTGTTCGTCTACGACAGCGGCGAGGACAAGCCCTTTACCGCCGGCAAGCTCGCGATGCCGACCGCGTTGATTCGCGCGGCAGGCGGACGCAATGTGATGGACGACGTGGCCCAGAGCTGGGCGCAGGTGAGCTGGGAAAGCGTGGTGGCGCGCGATCCGCAAGTGATCGTGATCGTCGACTATGGCGCGGTGACGGCGGCCCAGAAAGAGGCGTTCCTGCTTGCGTCGCCCGCGCTCGCGAACGTCGCGGCGATTCGCGAGCGGCGTTTTATCGTGGTGCCCTATGACGCGGCCACGCCCGGCGTGCGGAACGCGGAAGCGATCGGGACGATCGCGCGCGGTTTGCATCCCGAAGCCTTTGCGCGCCCGCCGCGCGTTTCACGATGAGCGCGACAGGCCGACGCGCGCGCGTGCTGCCGTTCGCGTTGCTCGCGATCGTGCTGGCGGTGTCGATCGTGCTCGCGGTCGGCCTCGGCTCAACACGCATCGCGGCGGGCGACGTCATGCGCACGATCGCCGCACATGCTGTTGGCCGCACGCATCCGGCCGACATGAACGACGCCATCGTCTGGATGATCCGCGTGCCGCGTGTGCTGCTCGGCGCATTGGTCGGCGCGGCGCTCGCGGTCGCGGGGGCGGTCTTGCAGGCCGCGACCTCGAACCGGCTTGCGGATCCGCATCTGCTCGGCGTGAGCGCGGGTGCGAGCGTCGGTGCGGTGGCGGCGACGTTGTGGATCGGGGCGGCGTGGGGCGTGCTGACACTGCCGGTTTGCGCCTTCGCCGGCGCGCTCGCGGCAACGGCGCTCGTGATCGCATGCGGCGCGCGCGGCGGGCGAGTCGATGCGCAGCGCTTGCTGCTCGCCGGCGTCGCGATCTCGTTCGTGCTGATGGCCCTCGCGAATCTGCTGCTTTATCTCGGCGATCAACGCGCTGCCTCGTCGGTACTGTTCTGGATGCTCGGCGGGCTCGGGCTTGCGCGCTGGAACCTGCTTGACGTACCGGCGGCGCTCGTCGGCATCAGCCTGATTTTGCTGATCGGCCGCCGCCGCGAACTCGATGCGCTGATGAGCGGCGACGTCGTTGCCGTTACGCTCGGCGTGAACGTGACCCGCCTGCGCCGGGAATTGTTCGTCGTGTGCTCGCTCCTCACGGCGGGGATGGTCGCGGTGAGCGGCGCGATCGGCTTCGTCGGCCTCGTGGCGCCGCATGCGGCGCGCCGGCTGGTCGGCGCAGGGCACGCGCGGCTCTTGCCGACGTCGGCCCTCGTGGGCGCGATCATGCTGGTTTGGGCCGACGTGGCGGCGCGTACGCTGATCTCGCCTGACGATCTGCCTATCGGTGTGGTGACGGGTTTGTTCGGGGGCATCTTCTTCGTGTGGTTAGTGCGTAGTCCGCATTGAGTCGAGAGGGTGGGCTTGTTGTACGGTCTATGCGCTCCACGCATAAATTAATTCCCTAAATGAATTTGCGCGGCCACGCAGATCACGGTCGAATGTCGGGTTCCGGGCGCCGGGGTGCGCCAACGCGGTGAAGCGCGCCGCGTATCCGTCTTTCTTCAGAAGAGTAAAAGGAGCCAAAATGAAAACCACGCTTGCAGCCCTGACGCTTGCGTTGCTCGCCGTCTCGTCCGGCAGCGCGATCGCCAAGGACTGGTCGACCATGCGATTCGGCGTCGACGCGAGCTATCCGCCGTTCGAATCGAAGGCCGCCGATGGCAAGCTCGTCGGTTTCGATATCGACCTCGGCAATGAAATCTGCCGTCGTCTGAACGCGAAATGCGTGTGGGTCGAAAACTCGTTCGACGGCATGATCCCGGGGTTGAAGGGGCGTAAATTCGACGGCGTGCTGTCGACCATGTCGATGACGCCCGCGCGTCAGGCGCAGATCGCGTTCTCGTCGAAGGTGTTCCGCATTCCGACGCGTCTCGTCGCGAAGAAGGACTCATCGATCGTGCCGACGCCGGAAGCGCTGAAGGGCAAGCGCATCGGCGTCGAACAGGGCTCGATCCAGGAGACGTATGCGAAGACGTATTGGGAACCCGCCGGTGCCGTGATCGTGCCTTATCAGGACCAGGACCTCGTGTACTCGGACTTGCTCGCCGGGCGCATCGACGCGTCGTTGCAGAACGCGGTGCAAGCCGAAATCGGCTTCCTGCGTACGCCGCGCGGCAAGGACTTTGCATTTGCCGGCAATCCGCTTTACGACGCGAAAACGCTCGGCAGCGGAACGGCAATTGGCTTGCGTAAGGAAGATACCGACCTGAAGGAAAAAATCGACAAGGCGATCGCCGATATTCGCGCCGATGGCACGTACGACCGGATCGCGAAGAAGTATTTCGATTTCGACGTGTACGGCCAGTAATCTCGCCGTAGCAACCACGCGCTGTCGATACGGCGCGAAAACATCGCGGGGTCTTGCCTTCACGGGCAAGACCCCGCAGTGCTTATGGCGGACGGCGCACGCATTACCCCCAGCGTATGCCGCTCGAAGCCTCGTATAGGAACGCGTAGCCACGCTACCCATACCGGTCGCGCTTCTCCACCTGGCGCTGCCGCCGCCCGCCATCTACACTGGTTTCATACCCGTCCCGAAACCGGATGCACTGAAGGTTGGGGAGCCTCGACATGAACGGCTATCAGATCACCTTCTTTACCCAGCAGGCGCGCAGCCATCATGGCAAACCGCTCGCCGACTGGCTCGTGCATCTGGCGGGCGAACTCGGTCTGCGCGGTGCGACCGTGATTCCGGCCTGCGAGGGTGTCGGGCAGCATCACCGGATTCATTCCGCGCACTTCTTCGAGCTCGCGGATCAGCCGCTGTCCGTCGTCATGGCGGTCACGGCCGATGAAGCCGGGCGGTTATTCGAGCGGCTTCGCGCGGAGGGGCTGCATCTGTTCTATGTGAAGACGGCGGTCGAATTCGGCGTCGTCGGCGAGGACGATGAGGGCGATAGGAGCATGCCGAAAACCTGATGCACGCCTGTGCGCCTACGCGACGAAATCGGCCGCCATGTCCGCGTCGGTGCGCGCTTCGAGCCGGCCGCTGCGGCAGGCGGCGCGGAATACCTCGTAGTCTTTCTCCACCTGATCCGCGTAGGCGCGCGAATAAGCGACGAGTGCTTCGGACATCTGATCGCCATTGCCGAGATAGGCCGCGACTTCGGTTGCGAGTCCGCCCGCTTTCGCGTGAGCGCGCGCGAGCACCCAGCCGCACATGCCCGCATATTGGCGGAACGTGTCTTTCGCAAACAGTTCGAGCGTGGCCGAAATCTTCATGTCGCGTAACTGGCGGCCGTAGATCGCGCGCCCGAACGGGCCGGTGGTCCAGCCGAGGAACGGATCGCTCGCGCCCTGCATGAGCCGTTGTCCATCGACGACGCGCTGGCCCTGATGCTTCGGCCCCGGCGCCTTGAAGTAGCGCGTCACGACCGAGGTGGACGCTTCCTTGAACTGGATGAAGAGCGGCTTCTCGTGCTGATCGACCATCAGCAGGATCAGGCAGCGCGTGCCCACGCTGCCGACGCCGACGACCTTGAACGCCATGTCGTGCATCTCGAAGTGATCGAGCAGCGTACGCCGCACCGTGCCGAGCGATTTCAGGTAGTGCTTATAGATCGGCTCCATCAACGTGCGCCAGTCGCCGAGGCCGAGCCAGTCGTCCTCGTGCGTGAAGAGCGTGCTCTTGCCGTGCACGTGGAACACGGTCGGCGGCACGTCGCGAATCTGCCAGATGCCTTCGCGGCGGTTCGCGAGCTTCGGCAGGATCGTTTCATGCGTGCGGCGCGATGCTCTGGCGATGCTGTTGCGGATGCGTTGCCGCGCATCCTCGGTCGGCGAGATTTCCTTGAGACGCGCGAACGTGATGAGCTCGTACCACAGTTCGAGCGGACTCATGTCCGAGTAGCGTGCGGTCCAGTGCTGATAGCTTTGCACGCAATGCGCGACGACTTCGTCGGCGAGCTTGTCGCCGTGGCCGAGATGGCGGACGGCGATATAGAGGCTCGCCGCGAGACGCTTCAGGTCCCACTCCCACGGACCGACGGCGGTTTCGTCGAAGTCGTTGATGTCGAACACGAGCGCGCGCTCGGGTGTCGCGAAGCCGCCGAAATTCATCAGATGGCAGTCGCCGCAAATCTGGAAGTGAAAGCCGCTGTTCGCGGTCGCCGCGAGATCATGCGCCTGGATGATCGCGCTGCCGCGATAGAACGTGAACGGCGATTCGAGCATGCGTCCGTAGCGCAGCGGCACGAGAGCTTCGACGCGGCCTCGGCTGCTTTCGCGCAGCAGGCGGACCGGATCGCGATCGACCTTGCCGATCCCAGCGTGGGCGCTGCGTGGGGCGTTCTTGCGTGCGTTGCGGCCGGTCGCGCTACGCTGCGCGAGCGATTCGAATGGCGTCATCGTTGGTCCCTGGAAATGCGGCGTTATTCAGTTCGTTTGCACACGACGAAAACCTTGCCTGCACGCCGGCCGCCGAGTTCACCAAACCGTTGCAAAGCCGTTCGGCGCAGTACATGAAGGCAGCAGCGACGTGCCTCTAACCTGCTGGGACTCTAGCGTGTCCGCGCCGTTATTTCCATAGAGGACTGCTCGTGCGCATGTGCCGGCTTGCGGTGGCCGGCACATGCGCCGGGCGGTTATGCCGAGAGCTTCTGCATTTCCGCGAACAGATCGGCCTTGCCTTCGAAGCCGATGCCGGGCAACTCGGGCATCGTGATGTAGCCGTTCTCGACCTTCACGCCGTCGGGGAAGCCGCCATACGGCTGGAACAGATCGGGATACGACTCGTTGCCGCCGAGGCCGAGACCCGCCGCGATGTTGAGCGACATCTGGTGGCCGCCGTGCGGGATGCAGCGGCTCGCGGACCAGCCATGCTGATGCAGCATCTCGAGCGTGCGCAGATATTCGACGAGGCCATAGCTCAGCGCACAGTCGAATTGCAGCCAGTCGCGATCGGCACGCATGCCGCCGTAGCGAATCAGGTTGCGCGCGTCCTGCATCGAAAACAGGTTCTCGCCGGTCGCCATCGGTTTGTCGTAGTAGTTGCGCAGCGTCGCCTGCAATTCGAAGTCGAGCGGATCGCCGGCTTCCTCGTACCAGAACAGATCGTATTGCGAGAGCGCCTTGGCGTATTGAATCGCCGTGTCGAGATCGAAGCGGCCGTTTGCGTCGACGGCGAGTTTCTGGCCGTCTTGCAGTACGCTCAGGATGGAGTCGATACGGCGCAGGTCTTCGTCGAGCGACGCGCCGCCGATCTTCTTCTTCACGACCGTATAGCCACGGTCGATATAACTGCGCATTTCGTCCTTCAGCTTGCTGTGGTCCTGGCCCGGATAGTAGTAGCCGCCCGCGGCGTAGACGAACACCTTGCGATCGGGCTGGCCGTTGCCGTAGCGGTCGGCGAGCAGCTGGAACAGGGGCTTGCCTGCGATCTTCGCGACCGCGTCCCACACGGCCATGTCGATCGTGCCGATGGCGACTGAGCGCTCGCCGTGACCGCCCGGTTTTTCGTTCGTGAACATCGTCGCCCAGACACGGTGCGGGTCGAGATTGTCGCCGGCATCGTTGACGAGCGTCGCCGGATCGGCGTCGAGCACGCGCGGAATGAAGCGCTCGCGCATCAGCTTGCCTTGGCCGTAGCGGCCGTTCGAGTTGAAGCCGTAACCGATGACGGGCTTGCCGTCGCGGATCACGTCCGTGACCACGGCGACGAGACTCAGCGTCATCTTGCTGAAGTCGATGTAGGCGTTGCGGATCGAGGAGCTGATCGGAACGGTCTTTTCGCGGATTTCTACGATTTTCATGGATGTCTCCAGATGTCACGGCCAGTGTTCGGAATGACTGGCGGTTCAAGGCGCTAGATTAGGCGTTGGAATCGGTACTATGATTCACCTGAATTCACTTCTTTATTAACCTGTGGTGAAAAACGACCTGACCTCGTACCTCGAGTTTTTCGTCCTGCTCGGGCGCTACGGCAACCTGTCGGCCGCCGCGCGCGATCTCGACATTACGCCGCCGGCGGCGACCAAGCGCCTCGCGCAACTCGAAGCGCGGCTCGGCGTGCGGCTCGTGAATCGCACCACGCGCAGTGTCAGTCTGACCGCCGAGGGCGAGACCTTCCTGCACTACGCGACGCGGATTCTCGCCGAAGTCAGGGAGATGGAAGACATCGTATCGTCGAGCCGTTCGGTGCCGCGCGGCTTGTTGCGCGTGAACGCGACGCTCGGCTTCGGCCGCACGACGATTGCGCCGTTCGTGTCCGAGTTCGCGAAGCGCTATCCGCATGTCGAGGTGCAACTGGACGTGACCGACAGGCCGATCGATCTTGTCGAAAGCGGAGTCGATCTCGCGATTCGCTTCGGCGAATTGCCTGACAAGCGACTCAACGCGCGCCGCATCATGGCGAACCGGCGCTTTCTATGCGCGTCGCCGCGTTATCTCGAGTTACACGGCACGCCCGAAAGCCTGGCCGATCTCGCGAGCCATCAGTGCATCGTCCATCGGCAGAACGACGATGCCTACGGCATCTGGCGTCTCGAACGCAACGGCGAGCCGCACTCGGTGAAGGTGCGCGGCGTGCTGTCGAGCAACGACGGCGACATCGTGCTGAGCTGGGCGCTCGATGGTCACGGCATTCTGCTGCGCTCCGAGTGGGACCTTGCGAAATACCTCGAAAGCGGCCGCTTGCGCGTGGTGCTGCCCGAGTTCGTGCAGCCGTCGGCCGACCTGTTCGTCTATTACCCGAACCGGCGCAATCAGTCGGCGCGTGCCCGCGCTTTTATCGACTTTCTGGCGGAGCGGTTTGGGCGGCATGGGGCGTAGATTTTGACGGCGGGGGCGAAGAGGTGCCGCGGCACGCGGGCTGCATCGCTGCCGTTTGGGCGTTGTCGCGTTTCGGGTGAGATTCGAACGGCGTTCGGGCGGATCTCGAACACGTCGGCCCGTTCAGCGGGCAATCGTCTTGAAGACCCGATTCTTGTCGAGCAGGACGGGATCGAGCGTTTTGTCTTCGTTCTCCGCCGATCCATCCGTTCTGCTTTCTTCTAGAGCCGGGCCGGTATAGCGTCCTCGCGGCCGGATGACTTTGCCTACCCTGAGCTGCTCGATGCAATGCGCGAGCAGTCCGACGCTGCGGGCGGTTGCAAACAGACCGAATGCGGCGTCGCGCGGAAGCTGAAATTGCGTGGCCAACGTCGCGAGCGCGACGTCGATAGTCGGTTGCAGACCCGTGAGCGTCACGACCTTGTCGATGAACGACGCCAGTTCCTTGGGCGGATCGAGCCGATCCAGCAAGGCACGCGCTCGCGGGTCGCCGTCCGGATAAAGATGGTGCCCGAAGCCGGGAATCGGGATCGCGGATTGCAGATGGTGGCTGACAACGTGCTCGGCGCCCAGTCTTTCGACGTCGTCGAAGACCGCGCGCACGCGCCCCGATGCATCACCATGCAAGGGACCGGAGAACGTGGCGAGCCCGGTCAGCAGGCACCCGGCCAGCGATGCACCGGTAGACGCGGTAATTCTCGCGGCAAACGTGGAACTGGTGATTTCGTGGTCGGCGATCAGTACCAGCGCTCGCCGGATCAGATCGGCCACGGCGGCGTCTTGCCGCCAGCCCAGGGCAAGCCGCTCGTGGGTCCATTGGGCATGGCCGTCGCATTGCGCGCCGAACGCCTGCGCGACAACCGCGACCAGCCGGCCTGTCTCGGCATGCAGCGCACTGTCGGTACGTCCGTGCGTGGAGTGTCCGTTGGCGGCCAGCGCCGCGAGCGACATGAACGCGCATTGTCTGCCGCGCTCGTCGCCTTGCAGCGGGATGCTGGCGGACTCGAAAGAGATGGGCGGCCGCGCGTTCCACAGGATCGCGGCGACTTCTTCGAGCGTCGCCGTCTCCGATAGCCGGATGCTGTTGTGTCCGCGATAGTACGCACGCCCCTTCGAAAAGGTCGTGATACCGCTATAGATGCAAGGCTCGGCACCGAATATCGTCCCGGCAGCGAGTGCTTCGCGCTTGCGCCCGACCTGTTTTTTCCGGCAGAGCCCGAGCACGTCCTCGGCCCGGTAGAGACTCTTTCTCGGATCGAGCGGATCGGGCATGACGGCAATGCTGCCCCGACTGACGTACGCGTAGACCGTTTGCGGTTGTACGCCGAGTTGTCGGGCCGCTTCAGTCAGGGTGATCCAGTTGCGCATGAAATGGATGCGTCGCGATGCAGTGGATGAGAGGGAAGACCGCGCGATAGCGCTCGCACATGGCGCGCCGTCGCTATCGATGCGGTTTCGATATTGACCGCTTTTCAGGTAAAAGTCATCTCGGCGGGCTTGCGCTCCAGGATTTCGACGAGGATGTTGCCCGGGGCGCGCACGAAGCAGGCCCGGACACCGGCCCGAACCGGCTTGATGGGCTCGACGATATCCGCTCCGCAGTGGATCAGATGTTCGAATGCCGCGTCCAGATCATTCACGGTGACGCCAAAATGATCGATGCCTTCTTTCCGGGCTCCCGCGGGCAACTGAACAGCGTGCGCTTGCGTCAGTGCGGTGATGAAGAGATTGATGCTGCCGAGACGAAGATCCACTCTTGCGGGGCGACGTACGATTTCGGCGTTCAGACAGCGGGCAAACCATGCAGCTGTCGCTTCGGCGTCGGTGGAACAGAGCTGGAGATGGTCCCATTTGAATTCAATCATGTCGTTGTACCTGATCTATTTCACCGGATGTTTCTGGATCAAAGTTCGATACGGGAAAGTTTCCCGAGAAAAATCGAATAGGAGAACGTGCCAAGCAGGCAGATGGCACCCATCAGGTTGAGTGCCCAGTAGAAGTGGCCGGTATAGTGCGTGATATAGCCGATCATGAGCGGCGTCGTCACCCCCGCGATGTTTGCCGCGAGACTGGTGATGCTGCTGGTCAGGCCCACGTACTGTCGCGGCGCGATTTCCGAAACTGCGGCCCACGACATCGAGCCGATCCCCTGGGCAAAGAATGCAATCGTCAGGATCGCAATCACCATGGCGTTCGATTCGACAAAGTTCACGAAGACAACGGAGGCACCGAGCAGCGTGCCGATGATAAGCGGCGCCTTTCGGGCCGCGGAAACGGACACGCCGCGCCGGATGAAGAAATCCGACAGCGACCCGGCGACGAGAATGCCTGCCGTTGCACCGAGGAATGGAAGTGCCTGAAATATGCCGACCTTGATCATCGACATATGACGCGCTTCGATCAGATAGGTCATGAACCAGGTCGTGAAGAAAACCAGCAGGGTGTTATTGCAGAATTTCCCGAGGCAGATCGCGAGAATCTGCCGGTAGCGCAGCAACTGGATCGCCATGCGCCAGTTGAATTTCTCGCGGGCTTTCTGCGCTCCTGTCGAGCGTCCTTCGTTGATGTATTGAAGTTCCGCTGCGTTGACGGTCTTGTGCTGATGCGGGTCGCGATAGATGCGATACCAGACGAGGCTGAAGAGAATACCGCATGCGCCCGTGACGAAGAAGACCGAGCGCCAGCCGTAGGTGGTGGAGATCCACAACAGCAGCCCGGTGAAAAGCGGCGTTCCGATGTATTGCCCCATCACGTAGACGCTGGTCGCAAAGCCGCGTTCCTGGGCCGGAAACCACAGCGTCACCGAACGGGCATTAGACGGAAAGGCGGGCGCTTCGAGCGCGCCCATCGTGAGCCGGGAGCCGAGCAGCATGTGATAACCGTTGGCGAGACCCTGTGTCAGCGTAGCGAAGGACCAGCCGACGAGAGAAAGAGCGTAGGCGAGCCGCGAGCCCAATACGTCGGCGAGCAGCCCGCCTGGCAGCAGCGCGAAGGAATAGGCGAGGCCGAAGGCGGCGAACAGCTCGCCCATCTGCATCTTGTCGAGCGACAGACTTTTGGACAGGCCGGGTGCCACAATACCGAGTGCCGATCGGTCGACGTAATTGAGGGTGGTGGCGACGAGCAGCATCGCGAGCACCACGTATCGGACTTTCGACGGTTTGGCCGCGATGACGTAGTCGGACGAATCCTGAATCGACATCGGTTGTTCTCCTACCGCTTTCATCGGTGTCTCCTTAACAGTCGCCTGTTGTTGTCGTTATCTGGCGGGAAGCCGGGTTATCCGCGGCCGACAAAAGGCATGGCAGTCGCCATGATCGTCATGTTCAGCACGTTGGCCTCCAGCGGAAGACTCGCCATCTGCACGACGGCGTCGGCAACGTGCCCGACGTCGATTCTTGCCTCGGGAGCGGTGCTTCCATCGGCTTGCAGGACGCCGCGTTTCATGCGCTCGGTGAGCGGCGTGGCCGCGTTGCCGATGTCGATCTGGCCGCAAGCGATGTGGTAGGCGCGTCCATCGAGAGCCAGCGATTTTGTGATGCCGGTGACGGCGTGTTTCGTCGCCGTATAGGCGATCGTATTGGGGCGAGGAGAATGCGCCGAGATCGATCCGTTGTTGATGATTCTTCCGCCTTGCGGCGTTTGCGTTTTCATCAGACGCCATGCCGCCCGGGCACACAGGAACACGCCGGTCAGATTGGTCGCGACGACATCGCTCCAGAAATCGAGTTCGTATTCTTCGAGAGGAACCGCGCCGGCGTTCCGGCCGGCATTGTTGAAGAGCACGTCCAGGCGGCCGAATTCCTGCGCAATACGGGAGAACGCATGCTCGACGGAAGCTTCGTTGGTGACGTCCGCAGGAAACACCCGCGCCTCGCCGCCCTCGGACCTGATGGCCTCCAGCGTTTCCAGCAGCGGTTCTTCCCGGCGCCCGATCAGCGCGACGGTGAATCCCGCGGCGGCCAGCGCCTGCGCGGCGGCGCGGCCGATGCCTGAGCCGGCGCCCGTGACGGCGGCGAATTTCTTCAGTGCGGACATTGCTCGATGCTCCTCGTCAGTGAAGTGATGACGAAAGAAGAATTGCATTGACACAAAGCGCGAGGCAATCTTGATTCGTTGAATCAACATCCAATGTCTTGACTGGCGGGCCTGACATCAGGGTTTTCCTGAGGTTCGAGAGGTGGACGTGTTGTGCCGGCCGAAACAGGGACGCATGGAGACGCGCTCAAGTTGATTCTTCCAATCAACATTGACCGCCGGGGATCGGTTTTCGTAGCCTAAGCGCACCCATCGATCTCAAGGAACCTCTCATGTCTGAAAACAAACCCCAACTCCTGGTTGCCCGAAGGGTTCCCACTGCCGTGGCAAGTCGCGCGGTCAATGACTTTCATGCCTTCGTGACCGATGCCGATATGGACTCGTGGTCGGTCGTCGACTTCTGCAAGCAGCACGAGGTGCCGGCTGTTCTCATCGGGAAAAAATCGGGCTTGCAGAAGGAGCACATTGCGGAGTTGCCTGCCAGCGTCAGGATCATTGCGAATGCCAGTGCGGGTGTCGATCATATGAACGTCGCGTTCGCCCGCGAACGCGGAATCGCCGTGACGAACGCACCCGATGCATTGACCGAATGCACCGCCGATTTTTCCATGCTGCTGGTTCTCGCCGCGAGCCGGCGCGCGTCCGAATACGAACGGATCATGCGCCAGGGCTGGGGGAAATCGTTTGGCATGACTGACATGTTGGGAACGTGTGTGCATGGACGGACGCTCGGGATCGTCGGATTCGGCCGTATCGGACGAGCCGTGGCGAGACGCGCGCAAGGATTCGGCATGCGCGTCGTTTATACGGACATCCAGCGTGCGTCGCCGTCGCTGGAGAATGGCGCGACGTTTTACGGCAGTCTCGACGAATTGCTGCCGCTCTGCGAGGTACTGACACTGCACGTGCCTGGCAGCGGCACGCCGATCATGACGAAAAAAGAATTCGCCCTGCTGCCGAAGGGAGCGGTTTTCGTCAATGCCGCTCGTGGCGCGCTGGTCGACGAAGAAGCGCTCTACGATGCGTTGACATCGGGACATCTGTTCGGCGCGGGACTCGACGTTTACCGGAACGAGCCCAACGTCGACCCGCGCTTCGCCGGTCTCGATAACGTGTTCCTTTCGCCTCACATGGCGAGTGCGACAGTCGAGACGCGCGACCAGATGGGTTTCACTGCTTTGGACAACATTGCGGCGGTGCTTGATGGGCGGTTCGCATTGAACCCGGTCTGAAGTTCGTTTTCACGCAGAACGCGAAAACGGAGCGCTCGCCGACGGCTGAACCGTCGGCATTACCGAATGCCGATCCGCTTGCGGCGCTGCGCGGCCGGCGCATCCGGGCATCGCAAGGATGGTTGCGCGCCGGGGTATTGAGCGCGGGCTTAAGGATGCGCGTGCGGCGCGTGTGTCAACGCATTGCGCCAATCGGCGACATAGTCCGACATCGGCAACGTCGCAACGGGCCGCGCGCGCGAACGCGGCGGGTCGTATGCCGTGGGCCGGCACGCCAGAAGATAGGCGCCACCGGTCGTCCCTGAGCGGTCTTCGGATACCCACACCGCCTGTGCGGGCCGCAGTGTCGCGAGCAGGGCGGCGAAGTGGGGATTGGCCGTCAACGGGCCTTCGATCACGATCTCTCCGCTGCTATTCAGGCGCGAGAGGCAATCGTCGGCGACCAGCGCGGTGTAGAGCGTGGCCAGTGCATAGGATTCCTGTGCGGAAGTCGGTTGCGGTCCGCGAATTTCACCGCGCCGGTCAGGCCAGGGGCCGCCCAGCGGCGCGAAGCTCGGTAGCGCGAGGGTTCGGCGCGCGACGAGCGCGGCGATATCTTCCCAGCGGCAGTCGTTCGCGTGTCCCGCATTGAGTATCGAGAATTCGCGTCCGCCCATGAAGCGGGCGCATGCGACCGGACGGCCCCACGCATCGACGTTGGCCAGCATGTCACGTCGTGGATCGAGTACCGAGAGCGGTGCGCCGATACCCGCTACGAGCGTCCACGTACCCGACGAGATGACGTTCAACGGCGCTTGCGGAACTTGCGCGCCATAGACGTGCTTGACCATCGACGCGTTGCTGTCGTGGATGCCGCACACGACGCGGCAATCGGCGGGCAGGCCGGTGCGCGCGGCCACTTCCGGCCGTAATACGCCGAGGACCGCATCGGCCTCGCGCAGCGGCGGAAAAAGATCCTGCCAGCCCATCTTGCGTACCATCGGCGCGAGTTCGCCGTTCGCCACGTCCCACAGATCGGTATGACAGCCCCACGAGGTGATTTCTCCCGCCGCCACGCCGCACAGACGCCATGCCCAGTACTGCGGATAAGGCACGATCGCGCGCGTCCGCGCAAATGCCTCGGGAAACCGCAGCGACTGCCAGTACAGTTGCTTGCCGACATTCAGGCCGCCGGGTAGTGCCGGCGAAAACGTGCGATCGAAATCGTCGCGCAGCGACGCATAGGCGGCGTCGACTTCCTCTATGCCCGTGAATTCGTAGTCGAGCACGGGTAGGGCGAGTTCCGCGTCGCCCAGCAGCGCAACGGTGGCGCCGTGGGTCGTCGTAATGATCGAGCCGATCCGGTGCGGCCCGGGCAATCGAGCCAGTTCGCCTAGCAGCCAGTCCCAGATGGTACCGACGTCGAAGTGCGGATAAGGGCCCGCGTTCACGGCATGATTGGCGCGGCGGGCTTCCGCAAGCGAGGTACCGTTCTCGTCGATCAGGCTGAGTTTGAGGTTGGTCTTGCCGATGTCGAACACCGCGACCCTGCCGCCGCCCGGACGGCCTGGCGCGGCACTCATGATGCCACCGGGTCGGCCTCGACCACGATCACGTCGATGCCCTGGCCTTGCAGCATCTCCACGGTTTCCGCCGCGACGCCGCTGTCGGTGATCAGCATCTTCACGCGCGAGAGCGGGCATACGATGAGTCCGCCACGCCGGCTCGCGAACTTGGAACTGTCGACGAGCACGATGATCTCGTCGGCCTGCTTCATCAGCTTGATCTCGGCGCGCACGAGCAGCGGATCGCTTTCGAGCAGTCCTAACGGCGAGACGGCGGCGGCGCCGATGAACATCTTGCTCGCGTAGTGATTCTGAATCACGTCGTTCTCGAAGGGACTGACGATCACGTTCTGCTCGCGATAAACCTTGCCGCCCGGCAGCAGGATTTCGTTGCGGCTCTGCGTGAGCAACTGCTGGGCCGTGAGGAACGAGTTGGTCAGGATGGTGAGCTGACTCTCGGCGAGATACTCCGCCATCATGTGCGTGGTGCTTCCGCCATTGATGATGACGGTCTCGCCATCGAGGCACATCTGCGCCGCGCGCCGGGCGATCGCCCGCTTGCGCTCGGGATGCACCGCCGTGCTTTCCCGGAAGTTCGATCCCACCAGTCCACCCGGTTTGTCAGGCGCGATATGCTGCGCGCCGCCGTGCACCTTGACGAGTTGTCCGCTGGTTGCCAGCACCGCGATGTCGCGCCGGATGGTGGCGGCGGACGCGTTGAGCGCGCCCTCGAGTTCGGTGACGGTCACGCTGCCCCGCTCAGCGAGGATTTTCAGCAATTTCTTGCGCCGCGTATGGTTGATCAAGGCCGGTTCTCCATGTTCAGGCGGATTATGTCATTCGCTCACAGAACAATCATCAATTGCCTGATAATGGAAAACCCTCGCTCAAAACAATCAAAAAGTTGATCGGAATTCGATTGAAAAATGAGCGTTTTGTGGACAAACTGCGCTCCATCAATCCACGAAACCCGCGAGACAACGCTTCCATGAAGACCTCTTCCGATCTTGCCGCTTCGACCCCGATCGTCTCCCTGTGGGACGACACGCGGGCTGCATCGATGTCCGAGCCGGAGCTTTTGCTGTATCGCTCCAATCTGCTGGGTAGCGATTTGCGCATCACCAATTTTGGTGGTGGCAATACGTCCGGCAAGATCGACATGCCCGATCCCCTGACCGGGCAGCCGGTGCAGGTCCTGTGGGTCAAGGGATCGGGCGGCGACGTCGGCAGTATGAAGCTCGACGGCTTTGCCACGCTCTATATGGACAAGCTGCAAGCGCTCAAGTCGCGCTATCGCGGACTCGCTCACGAGGACGAGATGGTGGCGATGGCCTCGCATTGCACCTTCAACCTGAATCCGCGCGCCGCGAGCATCGACACCGCGCTGCATGCGTACATTCCGAAAGCGCACGTCGATCACATGCACCCGGACGCGGTGATCGCAATCGCGGCGAGCGAGAACGGCGAGCAGCTGACGCGCGAGATTTTTCACGGCGAGCTTGCCTGGGTGCCGTGGCAACGCCCCGGCTTCGACCTTGGTGTCCAGCTCGGCAACATCACTCGCGACCATCCGGGGCTCAAAGGCCTGGTGCTGCAAAACCATGGTCTTTTCACTTGGGGCGACACCTCGAAGGCGTGTTACGAGAACACGGTGCGCGTGATCGCGCAGGCCAATGCGTGGCTTGCCGCGCGCAGCGACAAACCGGCCTTCGGCGGTGCGGTGCAGGCGCCGCTCGACAGCGAGGCGAGGTTGCACGTGGTCGAGCGGCTCGTTCCGGCGTTGCGCGGCAAGATTAGCGGCGCGGCGGCGGGCGGCCAGTACAAGCAGGGGCATTTCGACGATCGCGCGGAAGTGCTCGAATTCGTGTGCAGCAAGGAACTGGCACCGCTGGCCGCGCTCGGCACATCCTGTCCCGATCATTTTCTGCGCACGAAGATCTATCCGCTGGTGCTGGACTTCGATCCGCAGCGCAACAACCTCGACGAGGTGATCGCGGGCCTCGACGTCGCGCTCGAGCAATACCGCGAGAACTATCGGGACTACTACGAACGCTGCAAGCGTCCGAACAGCCCGGCCATGCGCGACCCGAACGCGGTGATCTACCTGATCCCCGGCGTGGGTATGCTGAGCTTCGCGCGCGACAAGGCCACGGCCCGCATCGCGAGCGAGTTCTACATCAATGCGATCAACGTGATGCGCGAGGCGCAGCGCGTCGACCGCTATGTCGGCCTGCCCGAACAGGAAGCGTTTGACATCGAATACTGGCTGCTCGAAGAGGCCAAGCTGCAACGCATGCCTAAACCGAAGAGCCTGGCGGGCCGCATCGCATTGGTCACCGGGGCAGCGGGCGGGATCGGCCGGGCGACCGCCGAGCGCTTTCTGCAGGAAGGCGCGTGCGTGCTGCTCGCCGACATCGACGCGAACGCCTTGACCGAAGCCGAGGCAAGCCTGCGCCAGCGGTTCGGCAAGGACATGGTGGCCAGCGCCGTGACCGACGTGACGAACGAGGCGTCGGTGCAGGCGTCGATGGCCGCGGCTCTCGCGAGTTTCGGCGGGCTCGACCTGGTGGTGTCGAACGCGGGCATCGCGTCCTCGGCGGCGATCGGCGATACCAGCCTCGAACTCTGGAATCGCAATATGAACATTCTGTCGACCGGTTATTTTCTGGTCGCGCGTGCCGCGTATCGGCTGTTGCGCGAGCAGGGTGTCGGCGGAAGCATCGTATTTGTCGCGAGCAAGAACGGGCTCGTTGCGTCGGCGGGCGCGGCCGCCTATTGCACGGCCAAGGCGTCGGAAATCCATCTGGCGCGTTGTCTCGCGCTGGAAGGCGCCGAGCACGGCATTCGCGTCAACGTCGTGAATCCCGATGCGGTGATACGCGGCTCGAAGATATGGGACGGCAAGTGGAAGGAAGAGCGTGCCGCCACCAACAAGATCGCGACGGACGACATCGAAGACTTCTATCGCAAGCGCAGCATGCTCAAGCTCAGCGTGCTGCCCGAGGACATTGCCGAAGGCGTGTACTTCTTCGCGAGCGATCTGTCGGCCAAGTCGACCGGGAACATCCTCAACGTCGACGCAGGCAACGCTGCCGCCTTTACCCGGTGAATCCGGTGAAATCCGCTGAGATCCACTGAGCCCGCTGAGCCACCGGCTGCCTCACGCACCCCACAGCGGGCGGCAGCGAATCTTTCGGCATCGATCGGGACACCGTATAAAAACGCAACGTGGTGGAGACATGGACAACGATCACTACCTGCTGCATGCCGCGGGTGTGCAGAAATCGTTCAACGGCGTGCCGGCGCTACGCGACGGCCGGCTCGAACTGCGGCCGGGCACGGTGCACGCATTGTGCGGCGGCAACGGCGCCGGCAAGTCGACGTTTCTGAACATCCTGACCGGCATGCTGAGGCGCGACGGCGGCACGATCAGTTGCAAGGGCAAGCCGGTCAATTTCGAGTCGCCGGCGGACTCCCTGGCGGCCGGCATTGCGATGATCAGCCAGGAGCTGAATCCGTTGCTCGACATGACTGTCGCGGAGAATCTGTTTCTCGGCCGCGAACCGATGAAGCTCGGCGGGCTCGTCGTCGACTACCGCCGCCTCTTCAAACGCGCGGCCGAACTGATGGAGTCGCTCGGTTTCTCGATCGACGTGCGGGCGCCGCTGCGACGCTTGAGTCTCGCCAAGCGCCAGCTTGTCGAAATCGCCAAGGCGATCAGCTACGACAGCGACATTCTGATCATGGACGAGCCGACTTCCGCGATCGGCGAGGCCGAAACGGCGATCCTTTTCGACGCGATCCACCGGCTGACCGCTCGCGGGGTGGGCGTGATCTACGTCTCGCACCGCATGAGCGAGATATTTTCGATCGCTACCGAATACACGATCTTTCGCAACGGCGGCTTTATCGAAGCGGGGAGGCTCGCGGATATCGACGCCGCGCATCTGGTGCATGGGATCGTCGGCGAGCGCGTGACGAAGAGCCAGCGCCCGACCACGCTGCCCGACGCGCCGGTCATGCTCGAAGCGCGCGGCTACGCGCAGCGCAAGCGTTTTACCGGCATCGATCTGCAGGTCAGGCGCGGCGAGATTCTCGGCATTTATGGGCTGATGGGCGCGGGCCGCAGCGAATTTCTCAATGCCGTATTCGGTCTGACGCGGCCCGACGAAGGCACGCTGCTGATCGACGGAAAACCGGTGCGCATCGACAAGCCGGCCGATGCGCTCGGCAACGGCCTCGCGCTTATCACCGAGGATCGCAAGGACACGGGTCTCGTCGGTTGTCGTTCGGTGCGCGAGAACGTTTCTCTCGCGGCGCTGCGCGGCTATTCGAAAGCCGGCTGGATTCGCGCCGAACGCGAACGGCACGCCCTCGCGCAGATGGTCCAGCAATTCTCGATTCGCACCAGCTCCGCTGAAATTCCCGTGCAGCAACTCTCGGGCGGCAACCAGCAGAAAGTCATTCTCGCGCGTTTTCTGCTCACGCAGCCGCGCATTCTGCTGTGCGACGAACCGACTCGCGGTATCGACGAAGGGACCAAGCAGCAGATCTACGAGTTTCTCAACACGTTCGTGGCGGATGGCCGATGCGCGATTGTCGTGTCGTCGGAGCTCGACGAGGTGATGCAGGTCAGCGACCGGATCGCCGTGTTCGCGCGCGGCCGGATCACCGGCACGCTGACACGCGCCGAGGCTTCACATCATGCGTTGACGCATCTCGCGTCGTAGGCGCTGCCTGTTCCCGCACTTATCTGGACTCCACATCATGATGCTTGCACAACGCTCCCTGTCGATGAAGCACCTGTCGCGCTACGGCATCGTCGCGGCCTTTGTCGCGATCTGTATTGCGCTGTCGTCGATGAATCCGTATTTTCTGACCATCAACAATCTGCTGAATATCCTGCAGCAGGTGTCGATCAACGGTCTGCTCGCCATCGGCATGACCTTCGTGATTCTCGCCGGGGGAATCGATCTGTCGGTCGGTTCGGTGCTCGCGTTTGCCGGCATGGTTGCGGCGAGCGTCGTCGCGGGCGATGCACCGCACGCTCCGTTCCTCGCAGTTGTTGCGGGCGTCGCGGTCGGCGTGGCGTCCGGCGCGCTCAACGGTCTGGTGATTGCCCGCTTTCGCGTGCCGGCTTTCGTCGTCACGCTCGGCATGCTCAGCATCGCTCGCGGTGCGACCCAGATCTACAACGACGGCATGCCGATCTCCGGCCTGTCCGATGCGTTTCTGCTGATTGGCCAGGGGAAGGTGGCCGGCGTGCCGATTCCCGTGCTGATCTTCCTGGCCCTGTTCGCCGCCTCGCTCGTCGTGCTGCGCTATTCCCGCTTTGGCCGCTATGTCTATGCGGTCGGCGGCAACGAAAAGAGCGCGCGTGCGAGTGGCGTGCCGACCCGGCTGATCCTGCTGTCCGTGTATGCGATCTGCGGCGGTTGCGCGGGACTCGCCGGCGTGGTGCTCAACGCGCGCACGACTTCGGCGCTGACCCAGGCGGGGGTGGGGTATGAACTCGATGCGATTGCGGCCGTCGTGATCGGCGGCACGAGTCTGTCGGGCGGGATTGGCGGCGTCGCGGGCACGCTGTTTGGCGTACTGATCATTGGTGTCATCAACAACGGACTCGATTTGATGGGCGTGTCTTCGTATTACCAGCAAGTCATCAAGGGCGCGGTCATCGTGTGCGCGGTTCTGCTCGATATCGCCGCGCGCCGGGAAAGCAACTGAGGCCCTGCCTCGCGCAAACTTACAACCAGGAGACGATATGAAATCAGCAAAATGGCTCACGGCAGTTACGCTCGGTGTCGCGTGCGCGGCGGCGTTCGCGCAAAGCGCGCCGGTCAAGACATGGAAAATCGGCGCGGCCGTGTATGGGCAGAGAAACGAGTATGCGCAGCTATGGGTGAATGCGCTGAAGGATCACCCCGCGGTGAAGAGCGGCCTCGTCAATCTGACGGTCTTCGACGGCCGCTACGATCACATGACGCAGGACGGCCAGTTCGATACGATGATTACGCAGAAATACGACGGTGCGCTCTATATTCCGATCGACTCGATTGCCGGCGGCAATGTGGTGCGCAAGGCCGCTGCCGCGGGTCTGCCGGTCGTCGGATCGAACGGCCCGGTCAAGAGCGATCAACTGGTTTCGTATATCGGCTCGAACGACGTGCTCGGCGGCGAGCTCGAAGCGGGCGCGGTCGTGAAGAAACTCGGCGGCAAAGGCAACGTCGTGATTCTCGAAGGTCCGGTCGGACAAATGGGCGCGATGCAGCGCGGTGAAGGCATCGACAAGGTGCTCAAGCAGAACCCGGGCATCAAGGTGCTGGAGCGCAAGACCGCCAACTGGTCGCGTGCCGAAGCGTTGACGTTGATGCAGAACTGGATCACGGCTCATCCTGGACAGATCAATGGCGTGATTGCCGAAAACGACGAAATGGCGCTCGGCGCGATTGCCGCGTTGAAGGCCGCGAATATCGATCCGAAGACGATCCCCATCGCCGGCATCGACGGCGTGACCGATGCGATCAAGGCCATCGCCCGCGGCGAGATGGTGCTGACCGAGCGGCAGGACGCCAAGGCGCAGGCGCAAGGCGCGCTCGATATCATGCTGCGTCACGAGATCGGGCCGAGCTACAAGCCGCAGTCGACGATCTGGCAGCAGTACGCGAGTACCATGCCGTGGGGCGACGGTACCGCGAAACTGTACGCGGTGCCCTGGACCGAAGTGACGAAAGCGAACGCTGCGCAGTTCGAGGCGGCGCATTAGGAAAGCGTGATGCGTTGGCCGGAGTGCGGAGGGTTTGTCCGCCGGGTTTATCTACGGATTGATCTGCGGGTTTGTCTCTGCTCCGGCCAGTTTTTCCCCGTACTCCGTATCTAGAAAGGTTGTCTTGTCATGCCCGGATCTTTTCAGCAAGCGTTCGACTTTAGCCATAAGGTCGTTCTGATTACCGGCGGTGCCTCGGGTATCGGCCTTGCCATTGCCACCCAGTTCGTGGCCCAGGGCGCGCACGTCGCGCTGGTTGACATCAGCGACGAGGTCGAACGCGTTGCGGCGTCGTTCGGCAACGGCAGTGCCGGATGGTGTGGCGACGTCAGCGACGAAGCGCGCACGCAAGCTATCGTGGCGGACGTTATTGCCCGTTTCGGACGCATCGACGTACTCGTCAACAACGCGGGCATCGGCTTGATCGAGAAGGCCGAGGACATGAGCGCGGCGCTCTGGGATCAGACTATGGCGATCAATCTCAGGGGCCCTTTTCTCTACACGCGCGAGGTCGGGCGGCACATGCTGGAGCGGGGCGCGGGCCGCATCGTCAACATGGCGTCGCAAGCGGCGCTCGTGGGGCTCGACAAGCATCTGGCCTACAGTGCCAGCAAAGCAGCGCTACTCGGCATGACCCGCGTGCTGGCCGGCGAATGGGGGCCGCGCGGCATTACCGTCAACGCGATTTCACCGACCGTCGTCGAAACGGAACTCGGGCGGCGCGCATGGGCCGGCGAAGTCGGCGCGCAGTTCAAGCGCAAGATTCCGTCGGGCCGCTTCGCGCAACCCGATGAAATCGCCTTCGCCGTGCTCTATCTCGCGAGCGATGCTGCGGCCATGATCAATGGAGAAAACCTTGTGGTCGATGGCGGTTATACGACGCAATAGGGTGTTTTCAGGCGGCTTGCAATAGGGCGGATCAAGTCATGGACCGGATAGGGGCGCGTGCCTCTATCCGGCTTATGGCTTTTCGATCGACGGCGGTTTACGCTGCTCAAAAATTTTCCATTCCGACACATTGTTTTCTGCCGCGATCGCAACCCCGCACACAACCGCTACGAACCGGAACAGCAAAAAGGCGGCGACCTGCGCTCGGCTGCCGTGAAGTGGATCGAGGCTAGTGCTGACATGCGCACGCCGTACCCACACAAGCTACCGGGGACAGGTGACTTCAGCGTGCCGCCCACTGCCCCGACGAAGCCCGCCTTGCGCGGGCTTTTTTGCGATGGCGTTAATTCTCGTCAATTCACATTCTTCTTTGCGCTGGATCACTTCCTGATTCTCCGTTATTGGGGCAGTGTAGCGAAGGCGTTGATCAAGCAAGGCGCGCCTTGACTGAAACGCTTCTCTCAATATTAGGAGGTCTGACTTAGCATGTTTGCACTACGTGACATTGCCTTGATGGGAATATCAAATACACAGACTCGTGCAGTAAGCGTGGATAGGGAGGCGTGAAAGATGGCTCTTACGGGAAAGTTTCTGGTCAATAACGAGCTTCTATCGCCGCTCAGCTTTTTGGGTATCGGCACATTTGAGGCGTATTCGGGTGACAAGCAATACCGCAATCGGGGTGGCTGCACGGCCGTGCCCGATAACGGTCCGATTCCCGCTGGTAAGTACTGGATCGTCGCGCGTCCTACTGGTGGCATCCGTTCGAAGACTTATGCATGGACGAAAGATACATGGAATGCCATCAAGGGGACTCCGTCCGATCACGCTGAATGGTTCGCCCTATACCGGGATGATAGGGTGATTGATGATGTGACCTGGGTCAATGGGGTCAAGCGTGGGCAGTTCCGGTTACATCCAGCAGGCGGCCAAGGTACTTCATTAGGCTGCATCACCCTGTCGCGTCATACTGACTTTTTGATTATCCGGCGTGCGCTTTTGCACACCGCTACGATCCCGGTGCGCAATTCGGGGCTCCACGCGTATGGAACGATCGAGGTAGTGACATATGGCAACACTTGTCCGTAGGATTTTCAAGGTCGCGCTGTTTCTCGGCCTGTTTGTTCTTGCGATTCGTTATGTCCATACGTACCCCGACCCGATGACGGAGAGCCAGTTGCTCGTGTGGTGGAATGCTTCGGAGTGGCTCGGTATTCGCGATCCCGAGGATTTATATTTCGTGGTGTGGGTGACTATTCAATTGATCGTCACCACTGCGGTGTATCTGACGCTCATGAAGCTATGGCGGCGGTATCGCGCGAAGTAGATGGAAGCCCCGTTCGCTACGATCCCCATGCGTAATCCGGGGCTCCACGCATATAAAACGATCGAGGTAGTGACATATGGCAACACTTGTCCGTAGGGTGTTCAAGGTCGTTCTGTTCTGCGGCCTGTTCGGTCTTTTGCTGCCGTACGTCCATCCCTATCCCGTGAAGTGGACAGAAAGCCAGTCGCTCGCATGGTTGAACGCCGCTAACCGGTTAGGCATCCGTGACCCCGACGATTTATTTTTGGGGATCACGGTAGCAATGAACCTCATCGCAACTACGCTTGCCCATGCGGCAATCATGAGGCTATGGCGGCGATATCGCACGAAGTAGAAAAAGCCCCGGCGACGGGGCTTCTTTTCAAAGCCATCAGCAGCACTTCACGCCGCTCAAAAATTTTCCCATTCCTGCGCATTGCTGGCTGCCGCGACCGCAACCGGTGCCGGCAGGGCCGTAGCTGTTACCTTCGCCACCTGCGGCTTCACCGGCTGCGCGGCTCTCGTCTCCTTGAAAGCAGCCTGCTGGACCGACGATACTTCCTCGCCGAGCCTGAAGAACATCACGTCGGCTTTCATCTTGCCGGCCTGTTCCTGCAGCGACTGAGCTGCAGCAGCAGCCTCTTCCACCAGTGCCGCGTTTTGCTGCGTCACCTCGTCGATCTGGTTGATCGCCTGGTGTACCTGAACGATGCCTTTGCTTTGCTCGTCCGAGGCCGCCGAGATTTCGCCCACGATATCGGATACCCGGCCAATCGCTTCGATGACCTTGTCCATGGTTCCGCCCACTTCGCCGGCCTGCTGCGCACCGCGCTGAACCTTGCCCGACGACGCCTCGATTAGCTCCTTGATCTCCTTGGCCGCCGCCGACGCGCGTTGCGCCAGCGAGCGCACTTCGCCGGCGACCACCGCGAAGCCGCGGCCCTGCTCACCGGCACGGGCTGCCTCGACTGCCGCATTCAGCGCCAGGATGTTGGTCTGAAACGCGATGCCCTCGATCATCGCGGTGATCTCCGCGATTTTTGCGGAGTCGGTACTGATCTCCCGCATCGTCGCCACCATCGTGCCGACTGCCGTGCTGCCCGCATCGGTCATCTCGCGCGCATTGGCCGCGAGCGAATTGGCCTGGCGGGCGTTTTCGGCGTTCTGCTTGACCGTCTCGGTCAGTTGGGACATGCTCGCGGCGGTTTGTTCGAGCGACGCCGCCTGTTCTTCGGTGCGTGCCGAGAGGTCCTGGTTGCCCGCGGCAATCTGCCCCGAAGCGACCGTTACCGATTCGCTGCCGGCGCGAATGCCGCGGATCGTGGTGGCCAGTTGCCGGCTCATGGTCTTCATGGCTTCCAGCAACTGGCCGAACTCGCCGCCCACATCCACGGTGATCTGACCGTCGAGCCGGCCTTGCGAAATGTCGCCGGCGATGCGCACGGTCCGGTCCAGCGGCCGCGTAATGGCGCGTACCAGATAGACCGCCGCGCCGATGGACAACAAGGTGCCGGCGAGAAGCAGCGCGCCGGAAATCCATTTCAGTTGTCCGGCGCGAGTCGTGCCATCGCGGTCGTTGTCTCTTGCATGGTTGGCGTTGATCCGCGCATCCTGCGCAAGCAGGGCGGTGAGACTGTCGCCCACCGGAGTGACGGATTGCCCCTGCCAACTGGCCGCCTGGTCGAAATAGCCTTGCTCGATGATCTGCAATTCCTTGTCGACGGCTTCGCGGTACTGGGTAATCTGACCATCCATCTTGTCGGCCACTGCACGTTCTTCGCTGTTCGACACGCCGTTCGGGTAGTAGCTTTTCCAGTCCTTTTCCAACTGTGCGGAATAGTTGCGCGTCTTCGAAACCAGCGTCATGTCCTTTTGCGCCAGCGTGCGCCAGAGCATCAGGCGGATATGCAGCAGGTCGGCGCCGCTGGCATTCACGTTGTTCATCGGGATGACGATGTTGGCGTAGGTGTCATGTAGCGATTCGCTCAGTGCCGATATCCCACGCAGGCCGAAGGCGCCGATGATCAAGGTGAGTGCCATGCAGGTCACGAATACCACGATGATCTTGGACCTGACAGTCGAGAAAAACTGGTTCAAAAGGAGTCCCTTCAGGAGATGTGGTTTGACGTAAGGTGCTGATGCACGTCGGCTCACCTGGAATGCGTCGCCTGAGCAGCGGTATCAAATCGCATGGCACGCGGGCGTGTTGCCAAAGAACGGGGGCCGAAGATGTCGATCAAGTCGCCGTAAGGATTAACGACGCATCGGGGAAATTCTTTAGCGTCCCCCTTTCTTGCAGAAGAAGCCCTGTGTGGTTCGTCTGGTGTCGGGTGCTCGCGTGGCATGAGGTTGCGCGGCGCGGACGATCGCATGGGCGATCCGTCCGTATCTGTCAGCAAGGTCTCTCGCTGCGCTCATGATTTGTCAGGTTTTGGATAAATATGACTGACAACATGAGCCTCACAAACTTCGACCGATCAAGCCGGATGGCATGTCCGAAAATCGCGCCATTCAGCCTCTCTTTACCCCGTCCCAACGCGATCCTGCTCCGAAAGAGTGGGGTTTACTGTAATTGAAAGAGCCGGGTCGGCTGACGCATTATTCGGCACACGTTGTACGATGAATTACGTCATTGCTCGACGACTTTGCTCCGTGAAGTTTGCCGAGGCCGGTCATTGCCGGGCGGCTGGCCTAGTAGGCAATCAGCGGCGAGACATCGCCTCATGCAGGATGAAAATTCCTGTTGCAGTGCGGTTTTCAGGCGTTCGGCCCGTGGCTGTATCGCCCTGTCGGCATACGTGTCGCGATATCCGTGGAAGTTTTCGCGGACCGGCTCGCCGCCCAGAATTTAGGTTGTGTCTTATACGATGTCTTATAACAAACACTAACGTCTCTGCCTGATCTGCTGCGTTCCCGGCATCGACACGAGGAGCGGAAGAGGTCTGACAAGAGCACGGACTGGATTCACCCCAAGGAGATGACTCATGAAGATGCGCTCAGCCCGAGAGCTGGTCGTGCTCGGCCTGCTGGTCCTGACCGTTGCCGGTTGCGGCGATGGAAACGGCCTTGCAAGCTCCAGCACCAGCTCGACGACGCCCCCACCCACCAACCCGACCACGCCGACTACCCCGGCCTGGACGCCGGGCCGCTACGCCGCCGACGCGAACCTGCCCGATTCCCCGGCATTGCCGTCGGATACCCAGGTTTGCTCGGTTCTCGAAGCCAGCAACAAGCTCGTCAAGAACGCGGACGGCTCGCTGCCGGTCAGCGCGGACCCGACGCCCGCGACCTATGGTGGCGCGACGACGGCGCTAAACAATCCGGACCAGGCGCGCATCCAGGCCGCGCTCGACGCATGCGGCGCAACCGTCGACGCGGAAGTCGGCGCGAAGATCGTGCAGGCCGATCAGCAGGCTGCTGCCACGCAACAGGCGGCCAATAATCCGCTCGTCAACATCGCGGGTGCCTCAAGCGAAACACTCTCGAATCCGTCCTACAAGGCCACCAAATTCGCGGTGCGTCTGGTCAGGAACAGCGGCGGCGCGGGCAATGCGTTCCTGAGCGGTCCGCTCGTGCTGCCGTCGGGCGTGACGCTGTGGATCGACGACGGCGTCACGCTGTTCGCGAGCCGCGACGTCGTGGTCTACGACAAGAGCGCGCAAGACCGGCCGAACGCGATCACCTGCGGTGCCGCGATCAACAATCCGAGCGGGCTGCCCGCACCGGCCGGCACTGTCAACGCGGGCCAGGCGACGCTCGCGGGCGTCAGCGGCATGCAGAACTGCTATCCGCTGATTCGCGGTACGCATACGGTCAATACCTCGATCATGGGTAACGGCTCGATCGACGCGCGTGGCTATATGCCGCTCATCAGCTCGTCGTCGCAGTATCCGACGATCCGCTGGGCAACCGGCGTCACCGAGGCGTTCACGTATTCGGGCAACAACTCGACGCGCGTGGCTATATGCCGCTCATCAGCTCGTCGTCGCAGTATCCGACGATCCGCTGGGCAACCGGCGTCACCGAGGCGTTCACGTATTCGGGCAACAACATCAGCGGCGTCACGACGCCGAAGTTCAGCTGCACGAACACGATCGCGGCTTACCGTGCGGGCACGCTCGCGCCCGAAGGCACCGCTTGCGACGTCGTGACCGCGATGGGCAAGACGACGCTCACCACGCCGGCCGTCACCTATGTGGTGAACCGCCAGGCGACCAGCGTGCCGGGCGGCATGACGGTCACGGGCGGGGGCTGCAATGCCGGCACGGCCGGTTGCGCGCGTTGGGTACCGGCGAGCTGGTGGGACATCTCGTATCACGGCAACAAGGACATCGGCGGCGGCCCGTACAGCTTCCAGGGCAACCCCGGCATGGTCTGGATGCAACAATCGAAGAACCTCTCGCTGTATCAGATCACGCTGCGCAACAGCACCTTCTTCACCGTCGAAGCCGACGGCGTGGATGGCCTGAGCGTGTGGGGCATCAAGATCATCACGCCGTTGCTGCCCGACGCGGCGAATCAGGCGAGCGTCGGCATGAACAACGACGGCTTCGACGGCGTCAGCGGTTCGTACTCGCATCTCTACACGGGCGCGACGATCGACGCCAGCTCGACCGGCGTGAAGAATACCGATGGCGTCGATCCGAGCGTTGCGGCGGGGCCGGAGCACGCTGCGCTCGGCACGGGCAGCACGACGACGTCGGCGGGGCAGGTCTACTTCGACGGTTATGTGAAGAACGTCGCGATCGTCTACAACTACCTGAGCCCGTCCGACGACAACGTCGCGTTCAAGGGCGGCCTGCAGGACCCGCGTCCGGCCGCGACGCACGGCGCACAGAACGGCTCGGCGGCGGCCAATATGGCGTGGGGCATCGACGGCAACCGCGACGTTTCGTCGAACCGCACCTACGGCATTACGGTTGCGCACAACCACAACTACAACGGTCACGGCCTGTCGATCGGCAGCCCGACCAATGCAGGTATCCGAAACATTCACTTCTACGACAACTACTTCGACAATATCTACGACGGCACCAATGCGTCGACGGATATGGGCATCGTGGGTCTGCGCATCAAGAGCGGCCAGGCGCGCGGTGGCGACGTCAGCAACATCTACTACGACGGCGCATGTATGCGTGGGGTGAAGGACTTCCTCGTGTTCGACATGTACTACACGGGCCCGAGTGCCGATCCGATTTCGTACACCGGTCTTGGCTGGTTGATTCCGAGCTTCCACGACATCAACCTCAGCAACGTCCGGATGATGAACATTCCGGCCAACAAGGCTGCGGGTAAAGCGGGCGGCGGCAATCTGACCTTCCGCGGCCTGCATGCCGATACGAGCTTCGCCAATACGCAAAGCGTCATTCAGTTGAACATGAATAACGTGGTCGCGGATAACGACGTTGTGCTCGGCATCTCGAACCTGAGCAAGGGCGTGGTGAACATCGGTTCGACCGACGGTTCTTCGCAATCGAAGGCGGCCAATGCGACGCTGAACCTCGGCGCGAATGTCAGCCTGATCGGCCAGTCGTTCGCTCACGGTACAGGCGGTATTCTGACGAACACGTCGAGCGGCGCGGGCAAGTACACGGCCACGACGAACACGCTGAACCTGACCGTCAACGGCAGCGACGACGCGGGCGCGGCGGGCGACACGAACCCCGCGGCGACGATCGTCGCGCAGAATCCGAAGCTGTCGCTGTGCGATCAGGCATCGTCCTGGCCGGTGTTTCCGAATGTGAAGTAAAGATTGTTCTCTTGAAGGTGCGGGACTCGCGGTGTGATGCCGCGAGTCCTGCTGGATGCAGGAGGGAAAGCCCCGCGAGTGAACTCGATGCCATTAAATGTTGGACGCCCGTCCGCTCTCTTTGGGGGAGTACATGGCAAAGTACTTGCCGGAAATTCAAACAGTTGTTGGTGGATGAGGTCCTGACGTCACACGTATGTTTCCAGGGAATGGATTGACGGCCGGGAACGTGCCCGCTGCGCTGGCATTCCCCAGACGATCTGGCCTTCGAAAGCAGGCCATAGATTGCGCTGGCCCAGCTTCGCGAGGCTATAGCATCCGGCGTTGCGCCGGGGATCGTGCTGGCCGATGCCGGATGCGGCGACGAAACCGTTTTCCGGGATGGCGTAACGGGACTGGGTTTGTTCTACGCGGTAGGGGGCAGTCGGGCACCTCTGTGTGGGCGCTTGGTACGGCACCACTTCCATCCAGGTCCGCAGCAAGCCGCCGACATTGTTGCGGCGTGCGCCCGGCCATGAACCGTTCGCGGTCAAGGAACTGGCCACGCAATTACCCCTTAACGCCTGGCAAACGATTACATGGCGGGAAAGCAGCAACGCGACACTTTCCTCACGTTTTGCCGCTGTACAGGTTCGTCCCGCACAGACAGACCCGAAATTTAATTTCGCCACGGCTTTCAGGTCTAGTCCGACAGATGGACCTCCATCTCATTTTCAGCTGCCTTATCCCGAATCCATTCCTTTGCTTCAGGGGTGATGGGGTTGTGACGCAGATCAAGATAGACGAGGGAGGTACTGTTCACTAGTGCCTTCGCGCCAGCATCTTTGATGTTGTTGAAGCTCAAATCAAGCGCAATGAGCGTGTCATTTTCTGCCAAGGTCTGCGCGCCGCTATTCCCGATGGCGTTGCGTTCAAGATTCACACGGGTAAACGTACGATTCGTCGCCAGTGCTTGCGCGCCCGCGTCACCGATCCGATTGTGTCCTAGATCAAGGTGGGTGACGTTGACGGCTGAATTCGCAATTTCTTGCGCTTCCTTGTCGGTCAATCTTTCCTGTTTTACATCATCTTTCGCTTCTTCCAGCCTGTGACCAACCGCCTCAATATCACGCAACATCGGATACTTATTCAGAACATCTGTCAGATGTTCGACGTCCCGGAGGACGACTGCTTGCGTTGCATAATTCGCGATGGCCGACCATTCGTGGTTGAGTAGTCTCAAGTTATTTCGAATTTCAGGTTGTGCGAGGCTCGCGATGTGAGATTTCAATTCCGTTGGCAAATTGTTCAGGCCATCTAGTGAGGCGCTTCGTGCAGGTCGATTGGAATAGGTAGTCGGGTTTGCATTAATATTTGACGACTTGCCCTTTACATGATCCCAAAGATGGCGAACTTGATCGGTAATTCGTTGCATTTTGAAAACCTAAAAGTAGAGGTTGAGAACCTATAAATAGCATTCACGGAAAATCACAATCGAGTGCATAGATGAAAAAATCGATCAACCCGCATGCTGGTTGAACGGCTGTACAGCACAAGAGGTCTTTTGTTGTCTCTGAAACGGCGTAAAAATAGTCCGAGTCATCTGCGTGTGATTATGCCGACGTCCAATGTCACGGACGAAAGCAGGCCGTTGGACTTTATTGCTGGCGCGTTGGCACACGGCCGAAGCATTCTCATGCCGACCATCATCAACGCGTGGAACCGCGAAGTGCCGTGTTCGATGTAGGCAAAGTGTTGCCTGTAGATGTCCGTCCTTCAACTGCGATGCAAGAAGAGCACCGTCTTTGCATGATCCGTAGCCGTCAGCTTTGCGCATAGTTTCGATCTCAGTGTTGTCCGTTCTTTTTTCGACACTTACCACTTCCGTTCCAATGATGATGGCAGGAGCTATTTCAACTGTCTGCTAGGTTCATTCTTTCTACTGGAAAAGTCCCGACAGAAGCGAAGTCCGCTCATTAAATGCGAAGCGGTCATGGCGGAAATGGCCTGCGAGGTTTACCTGCTGTTAAACGGTCCATGTGATCGACCATCGGGACTAACTTCGTGCCGTGTGCACGGTATTCGCAAAGCGACTCAGGCAAAAACGATGTGTATGTAACATTTCCCAGATAGTCCGCTGGTCGCCGGCATTCCTACACCGAGTACGGAACTCATTTTTTCCGTACAAAAACGTTTTTAACTCGAACTTACCCGTTTATGTCCAGATTACCCTCCATTTCCAACCGCACTACGGTTTCCCCTGCCCTATCAGACCCACTTGAGCGGAGCGGTCCTCCCACGGCAAGTCTGACTCGGGCGCGTCGTAACGTCGATGGCCCACTCGCCGGTTTGGTCAAGGACAAGAACCTTGTCACGGTACCAAATATGAACGCAATCCAGCACACCACTCGACCTGTCAGTCCGATTAAATTCGACGAGCTTCCGAAAGTCGGTCTCAAGGATGGGTGGCTTCCAGGTGACGTGTATGAAAACCCGGATTTTGTATCCAGTTCGATCCTGGACTACACAGCGAGACAGCTGAAAATCCCAACATGGCGCGTGATTGACTCGCTCTTCGATGCTCTACCGACGGGGAGGCAGACGCAACAGAATCGAGGGCTGCTGGAACATGCAATGAACCACTCCGTGAATGCGAGTGGTGCTGTCATGATGATGGTGCACACTGAATCGGGTTTACTCCTGGTCGCGGCAAACAG
This sequence comes from Burkholderia sp. Ax-1724, assembly GCF_011752995.1. GTDB lineage: Bacteria > Pseudomonadota > Gammaproteobacteria > Burkholderiales > Burkholderiaceae > Paraburkholderia. The sequence continues at coordinate 141,565 of NZ_VWWL01000002.1, read as the reverse complement.
TCAACGGAGAAAACTGGTTGTCCAGACTAACGGTGCGTGCGAAAAGAATGAATCGATCGGACAAACCGCCAAGCGAGAATTTTTCGAAGAACTCGGCAATCCCACTCCCGGTGGTCCTCTGTTCAATACGCTTGACGAGCGCAATTTGAGAGCTATAAACGGGCGTAATCAGATCGGAACGTCGGCTGCTGAGATCGCCAAGCGGATCGTTGATGTGCAGGCCAAACCCGGAAATCTATTCCTTAATGTTACAGGGCTCTATGTAAATAGAGAGATTGTCCCGGCAGACCAATTGAATCGTGAGGTATCTGTCTTGAATGAAAAACTCTCAAGAGCGAAACCTTTCTATGCCGCAGCGGTAGAGCTTGTATTCGGCGATAAGAGCAACGGCCTCGAGCCGGCAGACCTGGGAAATCGGGAAGTTCGCGACCGTGCAGCAGATCTCATCAGAAAATTTAAGAGCGAGTGCTCAGATGTGATTACCTCCGATCTGGAAAAATGCTTCGATGACTCGAATTATGACACCCAGGACGGCGTCAGTCTGGGATTAAATGCGGTCATCGATCTATCCGAAAACGATTCGATCAAATTGATTGATGAGACTTCCCTGGCATCTGCGATTCGCTTGTTCGAATCTGATTCTGACGCGTTGAAGCACGAGTTTTTTGGTGCCGCGTTCGCTAGCATTCTTCCACACAAAGGCACTCACACTCCGGAGCAGTTTATGGCTCTGCTTAAGCAAAATGTAAACGCCCCGGCTATTGGGGCTCCGATTGATAGTCGTGCTTCCTGAATAGGCAATAACGCGTGCACTGAATTTCATGACCATCCATCGAGCGGCGTTGGAAACTCATAGGAGGCATTGAAGTTTCCTGCGAATCTCGAATCCGTTAACCGAGTGTTCGGTATGTCGCCTGTTGTCGCTGTGCGGCATACCGACTTCTCTCGAATTGCGTAGGAATTGGAGTTGAGCCTGTAACCTCGGACACTCAGGCACCTTAAGTTGCTGGCGAGTGCGCCCCACCCGGCCCGACCACCACACGAAGCACGTTCACATCCCGCCTCACGTATTGCGCGACGACCTCAACACCCCGGCTCTCCCCAACCCGAACCGAGGCATGTTCACATAAACGTTCTCGAACGAACCGGCAGTCACGAGATAGGTTTCGTGCCAGATGCCGACGTCACCGCGAGTGCCGCTCAAACGGCTGAACGCGCGCCACGCGGGCAGATGTTTCGCTGCGGGATTCGCGGCATAGGCGCGCAGTTGTTCGAGCGAGCGCCAGTACTGCACGGCGATGGTAGTGCGTCCGGGCCACATTTCGTACGACAGCAGACCTGCGTCCGGCATCGTCTTCAGCTCGCGCAGCATGCGCGGCAGCGCGCGCACCACCGGTAACCAGCGGTGAATTTTCCAGAGCCGGTTGATGCGCATGCCGATCATGAACACGACGAAGTCGCCCTCGATTTCAGCGGTCACGCGACCGTGAATCATCGCCGGGTCTGCATGACTCGCGACGACGGTGTTTCGGCATTCGCACCGTCGCGAGTCACGCCTTTAGGCTTGCAGGATGTCATCGAGAATCTGCGTGGACAGTTCGGCGATGGTCGGGCCGCGCACGAGAAAGAGCGCGCGGAACCGGTATCCGGTGCAGCGTTCGAGCACGAGTGCGATCTCGGTCGCCATCAGCGAATCGACGCCGAGATCGGTCAGGTTGCTGAGCGCATCGACGCGGCTCGCGGGCAGCTTGAGCACGCCGCAAATTCGCTCCGCGACTTCGGCGTAGACCTTCTGCCAGCGCTCTTCCGATGCCGCCGTCGCGACGTTCTGGCGGAACGGCGCAGCGGGATGGCTATTGTCGGCCGATACCGACAGCATTTCCGACAGGCGCCGCGCCGGTGGTCCCGCGAGGCGTTCCTGCCAGCGTTGCCAGTCGATGTCGAACGCGCCGAACTGGCCCCAGTGCTCCTGCAACGCGCTTTCGAGAACCGCGAGCGCCTGCGCCGACGCCATGCCGCGCAAGCCGAGCAGGTCGAGGTGGCCGGCGAGCGACGCATCGCGCGCGACCATGCCGACATCGCCGATGACGCCCCAGCCGATGCTCGTGCCCGCTTGACCCTGCGCGCGCCGGTACAGCGCGAGTCCGTCGAGGAACGCATTGGCCGCCGCATAGTTGAGCTGGCCGGCATTGCCGAGCGCCGCGCTCACCGACGAATAGCAGACGAAGAAATCGAGCTTCGACTGCGCGAGCGCGCAATGCAGGTTCCATGCGCCGACCGCCTTGGCCTGCATCACACGTTCGACCGCCGCGGCCTGCAACGTGGCGATGCCGGCATCTTCGGCGAGTCCGGCGGAATGGATCACCCCGCGTATCGGCGGCATATTCCGTTCGATCTTCGCAATCGCCTGTTGCACGGCGGCCGCATCCGCGATGTCGAGTTGTTCGCTCCACACCTGTACCTGTTCATCGCGCAGCGAATCGAGCACACGTTGTGCCTCTTCCGTGCGCGGACCGCTGCGGCTCAATACCGCGATATGGCGCGCACCGTTCATCGCGAGCCATCTGACGGTTTCGAGACCGAGGCCGGTGAAGCCGCCCGTCACGAGATAGCAGGCTTGTTCATGCGCGAGTGGGCGCGGCAGGCACGTTTCCAGTTCGACGACCTGATCCCGCAAATCGATGCTGACGTTGCCGCTGTGCGTGTCTTTGGCCAGCATCTGCCAGGCCTCGTCGACGTGCGTGAGAAGAAACGCCGAGGTCGGCAGAGGCTTGAACGTTGCGTCGTCGAGCAGCGGTGTCAGCGTATCGAGCGCGCGGCGTAATGTGTCGGCCTGCTCGCGGCGGACGCGCTCGGGATCGAGCGGCACATAGACGAAGCCGCGTTCGAAGACCTCCGGCGGCACGCTTGCACGCTGCCGCGCGCTGGATGCTTTCGCGATGTCGACAAACCTGCCGCGCGAGGCGAGCAGTCCGAAGCATCGATCGCGCAGATTGCCCGATGCACGGTTCAGCACCACGTCGACTCCGGCGTTCGAGGTCCATGCGCTGACTTCATCGACGAAGCGCAGCGAGCGGCCATCGGAAACATGGGCGATGCCGAAATCGCGCAGCAGGTCGCATTGTTCCGCCGTGCCTGCAGTCGCGAACACGGTCGCGCCTTTCCAGCGCGCCAGTTGTGCCGCGGCGATCCCGAAGCCGCTTTCAGCGCGATGAATCAGCACCGACTCGCCGTGACGCAACTGCGCGATGTCGAAGAGCGCGTGCCACGCGAGCGCCCAGTCGAGCCGGGTCGCGGCGGGATGCGCGGCAACCGCCGGTCGGCATGGGACCGCATACGCATGAGGCACTGTGACGTGCGATACGAGAGACGAGGTGGGCGCAAGCACTGCGACGCGGTCGCCAACTTGCAGGCCGCCGGCCTCGCGGCCCGCCGTCACGACGATGCCGCTCGCGCGGCCGTCGAGTTCGCCGGTATCGGAGACGTCGATTGCATAGTCCTGCAACGCAATCTCGACTTCGCCGTCGCGTGGCGCGCAGCGCGCGATCTCATGGAAGACGATGCTCGCGTTCGGAGCCGGCGCGACAGCCTGCATCGCGTAGCCGGTGGCCGGCGTGGAGCGCGCCGGTTCGCGGCGCGGTTCGCGCCAGGGTACGATGCGCGCGACGTAGCGTTCGCCGTCGCGGAACGCCACTTCGGTTTCGTCGCTGCCGCTCACGAGTTCGCCGAGCAGCGTTCCGGCCGCGCTCAGCGGCTGCGCGCTGTTCAGATCGATCATGCGCACGCGCGACTGCGGCCGCTCAAGCGTCAGAACGCGGCCGACGCCGAGCAGCGCGTGCTGGCCCGGTGCGTCGTGAAGTTCGTCGCGCACGACATGCTGAGTGCGCAGCGTGGCGATACTGAGCGCGAGATCGTCGGTGGGACGGGCGCGCTCGAATTCCTGCACGATATGCAGCAGGTCGATCGTATCGACGATGCCGGTCGCGACGCGCGATTCGCTTGCCGACATGTTGGTGGCGGCGTCGAGTCCCCATAGATAGATTGCCGCGTCGAGCTTACGGTCGGCGAGTGCGGCCATCAGGCGCGCCATGTCGTCGCGCGACTCGCGCGCCACCTCATAGCTGGCGTCGCCGGTCTGACGGAAACCCTCGCCCGGTGTCACGGTGATGCAGGCGATGCGTTGTTCGTGCGCCCGTGCGGCCAGTTCGTCGCCCATTCCGCCGGCATCGTTGAATATGAGCCATTGTTGCGTGAGAAATGCCTTGCCGGTTTTGGCGGTCTGCTTGCGCCAGTCGGTCTTGTACAGAAGCGCATCGCGTGACGATTCCGCCTCGGCCACGACTTTTACGGCTCGGGCGCGCACGCCGAAGAGTTCGACCGCCACCTGACCGTGCGCATCGTAGAGAACCAGATCGCCGGAGACTTCGTCGGCTTCTCCGCTGGGCTCGCGCGTCAGCCGCGCATGGCAGATCGCCATCGTGCCCGGCTTGTGCTGGAAGCGAACCTGATCGATCGAAACGGGCAGGTAGATCGAGCGATCCGTCGGCGCATCCGCCGTTTTCAGCGCGAGCAGGGTTTGCAGTGCGCCGTCTAGCAGCACGGGATGCACGTAGTAGTCGATCGCATCGGCCGCATGCTCGACGGGGATCTCGATGCTGGCTTGCGCTTCGTCGCGGCCGGGATTCGTGCGGACCGTTTGCAGGCAGCGAAACGCGGGGCCGTATTGCAGACCGAGACCGGCAAAGGTGCGATAGAACGAGTCGAGATCGACCGGCAGCGAGCAACGGGTCGCCAGCGCAGTGTGGTCGAGCGCGGCACTGCGCGCGGGCGCGGGTATCGCCGAGAGCCGTCCCGACGCGCCGAGCGACCACGGCGATGCGGCGTCGCGCGCACGGCTGTGAATCGTGAAGCGCGAGCCTTCGTCGTCGAGTTGCAGCCGCACGATGGGCGTATGCGCGAGGCTCAGCGAGCGATGAATCGTCAATGCGTCGATGGCAATGGGCTCGCCCTTCGAACGCTTGGCAACGAGCGCCATTTCGATGAAGGCGGCGGCCGGCAGAATCGCTTCGCCCTGAACCTGGTGGTCCTGCATATAGGGGTAGAGATGCGCGGCCAGTTCGCCGTCCCATGCCGCGTGCGGTTCGTCCAGCCGCTGCGCGAGCAGGGGATGTACCTTGTTGCTGCCGAGCCGGTCCGCGCGCGAGAGTTCGGTCTCGCTCCAGAGCACGTCGCGATCCCACGGATAGTTGGGCAACGCCACGCGCTGTCCCGCCGGATAATGCGCGCGCCAGTCGATCGCGGCGCCACGGCAATAGAGTTGCGCGACGCAGCCGAGCAGCGTGTCGCGGCTGTCCTGATCGCGCCGCTGCAACGGCACGCTGATACCTTCGGCGCCGGCATGCCGGAGACACGCATTGATCGCGACAGCAAGAACCGGATGCGGACCGACTTCGACGAAAGTGTCGTAGCCGTCGGCAATCATCGTGGCGAGCGCGTCGGCGAGGCGCACTGGCTGACGCGCGTTTTGCCACCAGTACGCAGTGGTTTGAGCCGCCGTGTCGAGCAGCGTGCCGCTCACGGTCGAATACGCGGGCAAGCTCGGGACATGCGCGACGAGCGACGCGAGCGAGGCATTGAATTCGGCCTCGAACGGATCGATGTGATGGCTGTGATACGCGACTTCGACCTTGAGAATGCGGCTGAAAATATGCTCGACCGTCAGTACTTCGTTAAGCTGAACGATGGCGTCCGCATCGCCCGCGACCGTGACCGACGTGGGACTGTTCACCGCCGCGATCGTCGCGCGGCCCTCGACGCTTTTGAGGAACGGCGCGATCTCGTGCGCGCCGAGGTCGACCGCCAGCATCTTGCCGAGCCCGGCCGTGCGCTGCATGAGCCGGCTGCGATGATAGGTCAGCAGCAGTACATCGGCGAGGCTGAGTGCGCCGCTCGCATAAGCCGCCGCGATTTCGCCGACGCTATGGCCGACCACGGCCTCGGGGTGCAGGCCATAGCTGCGCGCGACTTCCGTGAGCATCAACTGCAAGACGAGGTTGCCGATTTGCGCATGCTCGGGCGCCGTCATCGGCTCGCCGCTCGCGTGCGTGAACAGTTCGCCGAGCGACCAGCCGGCGAGCGGCTGCCAGATTGCGTCACAACGTTCGAACAGGCTGCGCGCGACGGGCTCCTGTTTGAGCAATTCGACGCCCATGCCATAGAACTGCGGGCCCATGCCCGTGAAGACGAAAGCGACCTTGCGTTGCGTGTGTGCCGTATAGGGGCCGCTGACGGTCAGCGAATCCACGGCCTGTTTGTCGGCGAGCAGGCGCAACTGCTGCGCGAGCCTGTCCGGCGAATCCGCAACGATGCCGACGCGGTGCGGGTATTGCGTCCGATGGCGCGCGACGGTGTAGCCGATGTCGTTGAGCGTCATGGCGGGATTACCGTCGAGCAGATCGGCGAACTGACGGGCTCGTGCGATGAGCGCGGATTCGCTCGCGGCCGATAGCGGAAACACGGCGGGGCGAGTCCGTTCTTCCGGCACGGCGCACGGGCGCTGCGGCGCTTCGAAGAGAATCGCGTGCGCGTTGGTGCCGCCGTAGCCGAAGCCGTTGATCGCGGCACCGGCCGGCCCATCGTGCGCGGGCCACGGTTCCGGCGTGACCGGAACGTGCAGGCGCAGCGCAGCGAAGTCGATGTCGGGGTTCGGTGTGCTGAAGTGCAGGTTCGGCGGGATCACCCGATGTTCGAGCGCGAGCACGGTCTTGATGACGCCGGCCATGCCGGCCGCTGCTTCGAGGTGGCCGATATGGGTCTTGGCCGAGCCGATGCGCAGCGCGTCGTGACCGTTGCGTTGTGTCGCAATGCTCGCGCCGATCGAGCCGCTTTCGGCGCGATCGCCGGCGCGCGTGCCGGTGCCGTGCGCCTCGACGTATTGAATCGCATCGGGACTCACGCCCGCGCTTGCCTGCACCTGGCGGATCAATGCGCTTTGCGCCGCGGCGTTGGGCGTCGTGATGCCTTCGGTGCGGCCGTCCTGATTGATGCCGGTTCCGGCGATCACCGCGCGGATCGGATCGCCGTCGCGCAACGCTGCATGCAAGGGCTTCAGGATCAGCAGGCCGGCGCCTTCGCCGCGGCCGTAGCCGTCGCCGCTTGCATCGAACGCCTTGCTGAGGCCGTCCGGCGCGAGAAAGCCGCCCTTGCACATCGCGACCATATACTCGGGCCGCAGCATCACGTTGACGCCACCGCACAGCGCCATTTCGCATTCGCCCGCGAGCAGCGCGCTGCAAGCGACGTGCAATGCGACGAGCGACGACGAACACGCGGTGTCGATCGACATGCTGGGACCGCGCAGATCGAACGTATACGAGAGGCGATTCGACAGCATCACCATCGTCGAGCCGATCGCCGTGTGGGTCGTGATCGTGTCGCGGTTGTAGGTGTTGAGCAGATGCGTCTGGTTGTCGAGCATGAAGCCGCCGACATAGACGCCGGTCTGCGAGCCGCGCAGCCGGTCGAGCGGAATGCCGCCGTCGTCGAGTGCTTCGGCCGCGACTTCGAGCAGCAGACGCTGCTGCGGGTCGAGCAGCATCGCCTCGCGCGGCGAGATGCCGAAGAAGGCCGCGTCGAAGCGGTCGAGCGGTTGCTGCAGGAACGCCGCGCGCCGTACATAGGCGCGTCCCGGCACGTTCGGGTCCGGGTTGAAAAAGCGTTCGAGGCTCCAGCGCCCGGCGGGCACTTCGCCAACCGCGCTCGTGCTTTCCAGCAGCATGCGCCAGTAGGCGTCGGGCGAGATGGCGGGCCCCGGAAACCGGCAGCCTATGCCGACGATCGCGATGCGCGCATCGCGCGCGGAAACGGATTCATCTGGCCGCAACGCGTCGGCGCTACGCCAGTCTTCGAGGCGACGGTTCATCAGATATTCCAGTTAACTTTAACGGGGCCTTGCGGCGTGGTCGTATCGTTCAGCCAGCTTTGCAGCGTGGCGTCGGTCTGGCTCATGATGACCGGCGCGTACGCGGGCCAATGCTGGCTGTCGAAGCGCAGGATGGTGCGCCATAACTGCAGCGATGCGTTGTTGGTCACGGTATCGGGCGAATGCTTGCCGCCGTGCTGAACATCGGTTCTCATGTCGATGAAGCTCTGATACAGGTACACCTGCAAATCGGCACCGGCATTCAGCGTGTTCTGCGTGAAGAGGTTCTGCGTTTCGTTGGTCGACGGCGTGCTCGACGCGGCCTGTGCGAGAGACCAGAGTCCGGCGCGAATGTCCTGCAGGTCCTGAGCGGCGATGCCGACGTAATACCCGACGATCTGGTTGATGACCGAGTTCCAGTCACCCGACATGTTCGGCGTCACTTCGTCCTTGAGTTGCGCGGAAAATAGCGGGCATTGCAGGAGTTGACCGACGTAGGCGAGAAAGCCGTTGAGATTGCCGGCCGCCGCGGGACTCGACGGGTTGAAACCCGAGGCGCGTTGCGCGAGGCTCATCGCCATCGCGCAGCCGGTCGCGGGGCTGGCCGCGAGACTGGCTTGCAGTTGTTGCGGCTGGCCCGACGCGCGGGCGCGCGCAACCGCCTGGTCGGCGTTCAATACCTGCTGCGCGTTCGGCCCGACCAGCTTGCCGTTCGACACCACCGGCTGTCCGTTCGCAGTCGCCACCAGCGACTCGATGTGAGGCAGGGTGGCCAACACGCTGCTGGACACCACGGCGATTTTGCGGGCGACGTCGCGAACCGTATCGGGCGCATGAGGGTGGGCGTTGCGAGCGACCCATTGTTCGAACGCGGCGATACCGGTATTGATCTCAGCCATCAGTTTTCACCTTCACGACGAGGGCGTGGAAAACAGCGCGAACATTCGATGAGGATCGCGCTGGCGCGGCAGGGCAATGCGCGAGATTCCGTCATGAAACTGAACGGAACCTCACGTACGCGCGCTGCCGCGCGCCTTGATGCAATCCGGCCGGATGAAGCAAAACGGCTGCTGTCAGGCACTCATCCGGCCAGCTCGACCCGCGCGGTTAGCCGTTGAGCGCCGGGATCGGCTGCGTGCCGGCCGTGCTGGTCGCGTTGCTGTTGAGCCAATCGTCGATGCTCGACGTGTACTTGGCTGCAACCGCTGCTGCATATTGCGGCCACAGCTTGCTCTGGAACTCGAGGCGCAGGCGTGTCACGTCGTAGGAACTCTGCTTCGTGTCGTAGCCCTTACCTTTTTTCTCGTAGAAGCTGACGGTACTGTTGTACAGGTAGAAGCTGATGACGCCGTCGACGTTCATCGCGTTCTGCACGAACACGTTTTCGGTCTCGGTCGTTTCCATCGTGCTCGAAGCAGCCTGCGCCAACTGCTTGAGGCCGGACACGATCGAGTTCTTGTCTTCGTTGGCGATGCCTGTGAACGTGTCGGCGATCGCGTCGATCAGTGTGTTCCAGTCCGAGGTCTGCTTCGTGATGGTCAGCCGGTCCGACATTTTCAGCACGAACAGCGGGCAGCTGCCGATCCGGCGCAGATATTCCTGATAGGCGGCGGCCGATGCCGAGTCGTTGGTCAGCGTTTGCGGCTGATAGCCGGCCGCGTTGCGCGCCATTTCCGAGAGCGTCATTGCGCCGCCGACGAGGTCCTGGTTCCATAGGTCGAGGAAGCCGGGATCGCTCGGACCCTTCGCCTTGAGAAGCGCTTGCGCCTGTTTGTCCGTGGCGATGGCGGCCGATGCGCCCGCACCCGTCAGCGTCGCTTGTGACGGCGCCTTTTCGGTGGAGCCATTTGCCGCTGCGACCATGCGCAGCGTGTCCTTGACTTCAGGCGTATGAATGCCATTCGGGCCCGTGAACAATACCGGGTCGTGCAGGGTCAACCACGATAAGACTTTGTCCGTCATGATTCTCTTCTCCAAAGAGTCTTGCGCTGAATGGAACTCGGGCCATGCTTTCATTCCATAAGGTATGCGAAGTAAATGACCCATTCGAAAATCCATGCTGATCGAGCTACGTCTACTACGCCTTTCTCCCACTGTTCAGGGAAAAATCTGTCTATTGCATAGAGGTGCGTACAGCCAGCCGACGGCCTGGCTAGCCATTGGCGCAACGGTTATGTGCAGATAAATCCAGTCGAATCGTTCTGTCGTGCGTCGATCGGCAAACGCCGGATCGGCTACGCGCGAGCTGTCATCAGCCGGTCAAAAAAATCCGGTAAGGAAATGGCAAGTTGATCTGCCATCCTGACTATAGGGAGTGGATTGCGTTGCGCTGGTCTGTGGTCAAAGTGATCCCCCGTATGTCGGCCTCGCATGCGCATCAAGTATTCGATTGAACTTGTTTAACACGATGCGAGTGCGTGAATCATAGTCAGAATAAAGAGACAGTCAAGAGATCGATGTGATGGCACGTCGGCTGGGGATTTGGTTATGCAGGGTAGATTCGAGACGTGCACCGGCCGGTGCGGTGCATCGGCCTGATGCTTACGGGTTACTGTTTGAAATGTTTCCAGGCATGCCGAAACTTGTCGAAGTTCTTTCGCGAGAACGATCCTCGACGTTCGGTTCATGGGACGATATGGATGCGCTGCCACAGGACGGATTTCATCGCGCCACTCAGTCAGTAAGCACACCATCGTTTGTGAACGTCGGATGCCGAGTGGTATGAGCGACGGGACTCGCCGCGTGCGTCATCGTGCGCGCAGAGCAGGGCGTGGAGAGAAGGGGAGAATAAGCGGCCACGGGCGGCCGGACGTTACGCCGGCTGCTATGTGCGCAGCACTGTGTCGGGCGATTTTCCGACCGTACGCTGGCGAGTGGTGCGCACCTTCACACCTGGGGCACGCCTGGGTCACACCAGGAACACAGGCGCCCGTGGGTTCGATCATTGTGCCTCGATTCGCATGCGCTCACCGTATCCGGACCGAGCGTGCAAATCGAGGCGGCATGGCAGGCGACACAACGTCGTCGCTCGTATCGGCTTCGTGGTTCGACATCGAACCTCGTTCAGGCTCTTGCAACGGCCAGTTGCTCTTCACCCGCGCGCATCCAGGCCACGATGGCGCCGAGCCCCAGCAGCGCGAGACAGGCGATAGGCACGATCATCGGACCGAACGCTGTTCCCGTGAGCTTGCCGGCGAGCGGCATGAGGTTCTGGCTGAAGAAGCCGCCCAGATTGCCGATCGAATTGATTGCCGCGACGCTCGCGGCTGCGCGGGCACCCGTGAAATAGCGCGGCGGCATCGACCAGAAGCACGGGTAAAGCAGCGGAATGCACGCACCGCCAAGAACCAGCGCAATAAAGCGCAACGGTGTAGTGGGCAGCAGCAGGCTGAGAAGAAAACCGAGCGAGCCGAGTGCGGCGACGATTGCGATCGTGCGCAGGATACTTTTGCCATGACGCAGCCGCTTCGGCAGATACAGCAGCAACAGGACCGCGAGCGCCCACGGCAGCATGCTCAGAAGACCGTTCGTGGTGTTCGACACGCCGAACGATTTCACGATTGTCGGCAGCCAGTAGGTCACGCCATACAGGGACGTCGACATCAGCATGTACGTACCGGCGAACAGCATGACGCGCGGGTCCAGCAGTGCCTTCCACGGTTGCGAGTGCACGGCGTTCGCGGGCTTTTCGCGCTCGAGTGCCGCGGCGACTACCTGCTTTTCCCGCTCGTTCAGGAAGCGCGCTTCGCGATACGACGCGGGCAGGATGCGAAACACGAGAACCCCGACGAGCACGGCAGGCAACCCGGTCGCGATGAATACCCATTGCCAGCCCGCGAGGCCGGCGGCACCGTCGAGGCTCAGAAGCAGGCCGCCCACGAGCGAGCCGAGCATGTTCGCAAGCGCGCTGCCGAGCGTGAAGACACCGAGAACGCGGGCACGGTAGCTTTGCGGAAACCAGAGCGTCAGGTAATAAATGACGCCGGGATAGAAGCCCGCCTCGGCGATGCCGAGCACGAAGCGCAGGCCGTAAAAAACCGGCACGGACGTGGTGAAGCCCATCAACACGGTAATGAGGCCCCACGTCAGCATGATGCGGGCAAGCCAGATACGGGCGCCGTAACGATGCAGCGCCAGCGTGCTCGGTACTTCGAAAATCAGGTAGCCGATAAAAAACAGCGAAGAGGCGAGGCCGAATGCGGCTTCGGTCATGCCGAGGCTATGAACCATCTGCAGCTTCGCGAACCCGACGTTCTGTCTGTCGATAAATGAAATCAGAAACATGACGACGAGGATCGGCAGAAGATGTCGGGACATCTTTGCCATGACCTGCTGTTCCTCCGTATTGCGCTGTTCTGTGACCGGATTGGCGTTCATCGCGTATTCCTCCAGATATTCATGTTGATGAACTGATACGGCATCCTTAAAGGATGTCGCGCGTATCGACGAAAAATCGCGGACAAGCAATCGAATGACTCTCCGCCAGCCGGGGCGCTAGGCCGGGTATTGGCCGAGCTCCGCGACGAACATGTCCTGCCACGCGCGAGGCTTGTTCTTGATCGTGCCCGCCATCGACAGGAATTGGACGTAATCCATCAATTGATCCGGCTGTAGCGAGAAGCGCGTGTGCGGCGTACCGAGCATTTGCACGACATCTTCCTTCGACACCTTCAGGCCCGATGCCGCGACGTAGATCGCGGCGGCAGCGCCGGGGTCCTGACGGATGAGCCGGTTCGCCTCGGCCAGTGCGTCGAGGAAGGCCGATACCATCGCGGGTTCGTCGTCCACCAGGCGCTTCGGCGAAAATACGACGTCCAGCGTCAGCGGCCCCAGCACATCGACCGAGTCCGCGACCTGGTGAATACCGGGCTGACGCAGTTCGAGCGTCGAAAACGGCGGCGACGTGAAGTGCGCGGTAATGCCCTGTTCGTGTTGCAACAGCGCATGCATGGCCTCGGGATGAGGCAGGTTCACGGTGATGGAATCGAGCCGGGCGAAGTGCTGCGCCCCGAGCAACCTGGCCGCCAGCATCTGCAACACGACTGCGGACAGCGACGTGCGAATTCCCGGCACGGCGATCCGGTCAGCCTGGGTGAAGTCGCCCAATGAGACGATCTGTTGCCGGTTCGTGTTGAGCGACAACGCGGTTGTCGATAGCCCAGATATGCCGATCACTTCCACATTCGGTATGCCGCGTGCGCGGGCCCACAACTCGATGAAGCCGGGTGCACCGGCGCTCGCGAAGTCCAGCGTGCCGGCCATCATCGCGTCGTCGACCGAGTTCCCGCCGTCGAGCAGCACCCATTCGACGTTGACGGCCTGCTGACCGTGGCGTGCGGCATTCCGCTCGAAAAGGCGTTGCTTCTCCATCACCAGGAGCGGCAGATAAAGCAGGCCGTAACCCTTCGAGATGCGAACCGTGCGGGGACGCGCAAAAGCGAGCGCTGGCGCAATCGACGCGGCAAGCCCCCCGGCGATGAGCGCACGGCGTCGCAACGACGGCTTCATCGAACTGTCTCCTCCATCGGATTCTTATCTGGTCAGTACAGGTTATCGGCTGAATCTGAGAAAATGCTGACATCGAGCCTTGGGGAAAACCCGTGATCCGACACGGGGCCGAAGGCGTCAATATGAGTCTTCGCGTCATGGAAGGGGCAGTGCGGTCATCGTCGAATACCGGCGCCGCGCTCGAAAAATTGCCATGAATCACGGGAAAACCGGAATCTGAACCTAAGCGCCGGAAAGACAACATGCGCATTCTTGTCGTCGAAGACGATGCGGAGATCGGTGCTGCAATCCGGGGCCGGCTAAGCCGGCTGGGTCACGCGGTCGACCTTGAGATGGACGGGGGCGTCGCAAATAACCTGCTCGCTGTCGAGACCTTCGACCTCGTCGTGCTGGACGTCATGCTGCCGACGCTCGACGGCTTCGCGATTCTGCGCAACCTGCGCGCGGCCGGCAATACAACGCCGCTGCTGCTTCTGACCGCGAGGTCGGCAATCGACGATCGCGTGAGCGGTTTGGCACTCGGGGCCGACGACTACCTCGTCAAGCCATTCGACTACCGCGAATTCGAAGCGCGTGTCCAGGCACTGCTGCGTCGCGGTAGCGGCCAGGCGCATGACCTCATCAGGCTCGGCAGTCTCGTGATCGACCGCACCAACCGGCTGGCCGAGTGCGACAGAAAGCCGTTCCCTTTGTCGCGCCAGGAATTCGCACTGCTCGAGATTCTCGCGAGCCGTCCTCAACGCGTGTTTTCCAAGGAAGAGTTGCTGACGCTGCTGTTCAACTTCGATAAGGAGCCGAGTGCGAACGCCGTGGAGCAGTACGTGACCCGTGTGCGCAAGAAGCTCCAGGGCGCGGGCGTCGAGATTCGCACCGTACGCGGCGTGGGATATCAAATTGCGACGCTTTGACCGGTTTGCCGGGACCCTGTTCGGCCGCACGTTGCTCTTCATCGCACTGGTCGTGGCGACGGGCGCGGCGGCCCTCGCCATCATCGCCCGGTTTTATGCGGGCGTCGCGGCCGAGCGCGCCTACGATCAACTGCTCGCCGGCGCGACGATTCAGGTTGCCGAGAACCTTTACGTTCAGGGCGGCGTCCTTGCGCTGAGCCCGCCGGTCGCGGCACTGTCCACGCTGTCCCGCTACGACAGCGTGTACTACAAGGTGATCGATTCGCGCGGCATGGTGGTCGCCGGTTACCCGGACCTCGACAGCGCGGCGAATCTCGCGGCGGCGAAGCAGGGTCCGGTATTCGCGAACGGCTCATACCAGAACAAGCCTGTTCGCATCGCGACGATAGCCCGCTATATGCCGGAAGAACGGACGCCGGGCTGGGCATCGGTCACCGTCGCGCAGACAACCAACGCGCGTCAGCAACTGACGAACGAAATGAGCTTCAAGGTCTGGACACTGATCCTGCTGATGAGCGCGCTCGCCATCGTGGCGAGCGCGCTTGCTATACGGCGCGGTTTGCGGCCCCTCGCGCAGATCGAGAGCATCATCGCCGCGCGGGACCCGGCCGACCTGCGTCCCGTCGCGGTCGAAACGCCGAGCGAGATGCAGGCGATCATCGGCGCGATCAACGGGCTGATCGCGCGCCTGGCGGAGCGGATTACCGCCATGCAGCGGTTTATCGCCGACGCGGCGCACCAGATGCGTACGCCGCTGGCTCGACTCGACGCGCAGATCGAACTGCTCGACAGCGAAACGAATCCCGCGCAGGTTGCCGCGCGCCTCGCGGCATTGCGCAAGACCAGCTCGGATGTCGGCCGGCTCACGGGCCAATTGCTCAATCACGCGATGGTGATTCATCGCAACGAAGTCATTCCCTTTCAGCCCGTGGAACTCGTGAGTCTCGTCAAGGAGGTACTGGGGCGCTCCATTCCTCTGGCCGGCGAGCGCGATGTGAGAGTGTCGTTCGAGAGCGGCTGCAAGCAGATCTGGCTGTCCGCGGACGCGATCAGTCTGCAGGAAGCGATCTCCAACGTGCTGCACAATGCCTTGCTCCACGGGAAGGCCGATACCATCGACGTATCGATAAGCGCTCAGGGTGACACGCTCCACGTCACCGTTACCGATAACGGGCCGGGCATTGCGCCGGAAAACTGGGATGCCGCGCTGCGCCCGTTTTCGCGGCTCGGCGAAACGGGGCAGGGAACGCGCGCGGGTTCCGGGCTTGGGCTGGCGATCGTCGACGAGGTGATGAAGGCTCACGGGGGAAGCGTGCATTTCGCGTTGCCCCCGTCTGGTGGATTCTCGGTGGTTCTGGTACTTCCACGGCCACCGGGGGCGGGTAGCGAATAACGGGGGTATTGCAGCCAACCCGGTCAGTTCAGCCTGTTCAATCAGTTCACGAGACCACCGCTAGTTTTCCGATCGCATTGCCATCGCATATCCGCTTGCAATCGACCGCGCAACCTCACTCCATCGGCACAAGCCGGCCCGCGTGCGGCCGCGCGCGTTGCAGCAACTCCACGAGCCGCTGCGCGAGCGGCGAGACATAGCCGCCCGTGCGTAACACCGCGCCGACGTTGCGCGCGAGATTCAACTCGGTCTCGTCGACATTCAGAGGCAAGATTCCGCTCTGCGAGTTGGCCGTCGCATTGCCCGCGATGCAGAGCATGCGCGAGCCGCGCACCAGTTCGAGCAGCGCGGGAATCGCGAAGTCCGTTTCGACCCGCAACGCCGGTTCAGGCAATCCCTGGTGGCGAAAAGCGTCGTTCACCTGGCGGCGCAGCGGGATGTTCATGCCCGGCAGCAACCATTCCTCATTCGCCAGATCGTGCAGCCTGAGCCGCGTCTTGCGGTGCAGCGGGTGCGATTCGTCGGCCATCACATGCAGACGATCGCGAAAGAGCGGCAGCGTGTCGAACTCCTTGCTCATGTCCGGCGGCTCGGGCGCGACGGCCATGTCCAGTTCGCCGGCCTTCATCAGCGTGAACAGGTCGTTCGCGAGCCGCCGCCGCAGACGCAGCCGCGCGGCCGGGCGCTCGTTCATCAACTGCCGGCAGGCGCGCAGCACGATCGAGTCGGGCACCGTGGGCGAATAGCCCACGCGCAGAATGCCTTGCTCGCCGGTCTGGATCGCGCGCAGTTCCTTGAGCGCGTCTTCGTATTCGAGCGCGATACGCTGCGCGCGCTCGACGAACACCGCGCCGCCAGGCGTGAGCGCGACGCCGTTCGGGCCGCGATGAAACACCGCCTGGCCCACTTCATTCTCGATGCGCTTGATCGCTTTGGTCAGCGCGGGCTGACTCATGCCGAGTGCTTCCGCGGCCTTGCCGATGCTGCCGCAGCGACGGACTTCCAGTAGATAGTCCAGATCGCGTGTCTCCATGCCATTCCCCTTGGTTATGGGTTTATAGCCACCGCTTCATTGCGGGAATGAGCGATATCTTACACACTGGCTCGACATTCATTGGAGACCTGAATGAGCTTTCCGTATTTTCTGCGGCGCGCGGCGGCCTTCTGGGGTGACGTGCCCGCCGTGATCCATCGCGACCGCCCGCTCACTTACCGGCAACTCGAGGCGCGCTCGAACCAGCTTGCGCACGCGCTTATCGCCCTTGGTCTGCGACGCGGCGACCGCGTGGCGGTGCAGTCGCGCAACTGCACGGAACTGGTCGAGATCGAAAGCGCGCTGTACAAGACGGGTCTCGTGAAAGCGGCGCTCAATCCGCGCTTTACGACGGCCGAAGCGTCGGACGTGGTGGAAAACTGCACGCCGCGCGTGCTGATCGCGGGCCGCGGTTATACGGGCTATACGCGCGCCACACTGGGCTTTGCGAGCGTCGAGACGTTCATCGCCATCGGCGGCGCCGAAGGCTATGTCGATTACGAAGCGCTGTTGGGCCGGGCCGCCTCGCACGCGCCCGATTTCGCCAGTCACGCGAACGATCTCGCCGTGCTGCATTTCTCGTCGGGTTCGACCGGCAAGATCAAGGCCGCGATGCAAAGCTACGGCAACCGCATGGCGTCGCTGCGCAAGCTGCTGATTGGCATGGACACGCAGCCGCGCCCCGGTGACCGGCTCGCGCTCGTCGGGCCGATCACGCACGCGTCGGGCATGCTCATGCAGCCGTTTCTCTATTGCGGCGCCACGCTCGTGCTGTTCGACGCATTCGAGACCGCGCAATTTCTCGCCGATCTCGAACGGCTACGCGTCACGCACGTCTTCATGGTGCCGGCGATGATCAACATGCTGCTCAACGAGCCCGCGCTCGCGCACACCGACCTGAGCGCGCTGAAGTCGCTCTCGTATGGCGCCGCGCCGATGGCTCCCGCGCGCATTCAGGAAGCGTGGGCGCGCTTCGGGCCGATTCTCTCGCAAGGCTATGGCGCGAGCGAATCGACCTCGGGCGTCACGCGTCTCACGATTGCGGACCACGCGTATGCGATTGCGCAGCGGCCGGAACGTCTCGCCTCGTGCGGGCGGCCGATGGGCGAGACCGAAGTGTGCGTGCTGGGCGAAGACGGGCGGCCGCTGGCGGCGGGCGAAGTCGGCGAGATTGCGGTGCGCGGCGAGGACGTTTTCAAGGGCTACTGGGGCGCGCCCGACCTCACGGCCGAAGTGCTCGTGAACGGCTGGCTGATGACGGGCGATCTCGCGCGCACCGATGAAGACGGTTACCTGTATCTGGTCGACCGCAAGAAAGACATGATCGTTTCGGGCGGCTTCAACGTTTATCCGACCGAGGTCGAGGCCGTGCTCTATCAGCATCCCGACGTGCTCGAAGCCTGTGTGTTCAGCGTGCCCGACGAGCGTTGGGGCGAGGGCGTGAAAGCGGCGGTGGTGCTCAAGCCGCAACGTACGGCGAATCAGGACGCGCTGGTCGAGCATTGCCGCAGCCTGCTCGCCGACTACAAGCTGCCGCGCTCGATCAGTTTCGTCGCGGAACTGCCGCGCAACGCGAGCGGCAAGATCGCGCGCAAGATCGTGCGCGAACAGTATTGGCAAGGCGCGGAGCGGCGCATCAACTGAGGATTCCCCATGATGTTCGAACAGGTAGGCGACGCGGTATTCGACGCCACGCGCGAGGGCATTCGCCATTTCGTGACCGATGAACTCAAGCCGATGGAGCGCGAACTCGGTCTCGATTCGGAGAGCGTCTGGCCGAAGGACGTGTTGCGGCGCGTGTGGCGGCGTTCCGCCGAACTCGGCTATTACTCGGCGTGCCTGCCGGTGCAACTGGGCGGCAAGGGCTTTTCGATTCTGCAGCAGTGCGCGCTGAAAGCCGATCTCGCGGCGAGCGGCTGCTCGCTCGCGATGCACGTGCTCGGCGATCTGGGCGGGCCGCCGCGTGTGGGCAACATGCTCAAGTACGCGACGCCGGACCAGTTGCAGCGTTACTTCATGCCGGTGATCCGCGGCGAGAAGTCGACCTGCTTCGCGTTGACCGAGCCGCATTCGGGCTCGGACGCGCAGAGCATCGCGACGAGCGCCGTGGCGGACGGCGACGATCTGATCGTGAACGGCCATAAGCACTACATCAGCGGGGCGCCGTTCGCGGACTTCGCAATCGTGATGTGCGTGACCGACGCCACGGCCACGCCGCCCGCCATCAGTGCGGTACTCGTCGATCTCGATCTGCCGGGCGTGACGGTCGAACAGGCGTACGTGCCGATGTCGGGCCAGCATATCGACGCGGACATCCGCTTCGAGAACGTGCGCGTGCCGCGCGCCAACCTGTTCGGCGGCGCGGGTAACGGCTTCAAGCTCGGCATGTCGCGCATCAACGTGAACCGTCTGCTACATTGCCCGACCATGCTCGGGCTCGCGACCTCGGTGTACGAAGCGTCGCTCGATTACGCGCGCAGCCGGCGGCAGTTCGGCGGTCCGATTGCGAGGTTTCAGGCGATCCAGCACATGCTGGCCGATATGGCGGCCGCGCTGTGGGCCTGCGAAAGCATGATTGCGCAGACGGCCATGCTCGCGGATGCCGGCGGCGACCTGCGTATGAAGGCGGCCGCGTGCAAGGTGTTCGTTTCCGAACGCTGCTTCGAGATTGCCGACAAGGCAGTGCAGATTCACGGCAACGTGGGCGTGACGCGTCATCACCCGGTGGAGCAGGCGTTCCGCAAGCTGAGGATGTTCCGCATTTTCACAGGGACGAGCGAGATTCAGCGCAACACGATTGCGCGCGCGATTCTCGATACCGGCGGCGCGCAGGGCTCGTAAGCGGTAAAGAGCAGGCTGGATGAACCCGTGGGGTTCGCGCTGCCGCCTGGCGGCGAGCAAGAGAAAAAGACTGGAGACAAGGATGTCCGCATACGGCAGAGACAACCACAACTATCGGCCCGCACGCGCGTGGTCGATCGCCATCATGCTCGCGTTGCTGATGACGGTGAACTTCCTCGACAAGGTGGTGTTCGGCATGATCTCCGTGCCGATGATGCGCGACCTCGACCTCACGCCCACGCAGTTCGGGCTGATCGGCGGCAGCCTCAACTGGCTCTTCGCGATTGCCGCCGTGGTGGGCGGCGTGCTGGCGGACCGCGTTGCCACGCGCGCCATCCTGCTGCTGATGGCGCTTTCGTGGTCGCTGCTGCAATTGCCGATGCTCTTCGCGGGTTCGATGACGGTCGCGCTCGTCACGCGCGTGCTGCTCGGTGCCGGTGAAGGTCCGGCGTCGCCCGTTTCGCTGCACGCGCTCTACAAGTGGTTTCCGGACCAGAAGCGTGGGCTGCCCGCTGCCGTGCTCTATCAGGGCAGCGCGCTGGGCCTGTTCGTTGCCGGCCTCGCGATACCGGTCATCACCGCGCGCTGGGGCTGGCGTGCCAACTTCGCCGTGCTGGCCGCGCTCGGCTTCGTGTGGTGCGTGTGCTGGTTTTTCTTCGGCGCCGAGGGTCCGCTCGAACGGCCGCGCGCCCTGCGTGACGAGCGGCGCGTGCCCTGGCGCACGCTGCTGGCCGACCGTACCGTGGCCGGCAATTTCTGCGGGCATTTCGCAGCCAACTGGGTGCTCGCCACGAGCCTCACGTGGATGCCGCACTATCTCCAGGCCGGACTGGGCTTCAGCGCGGCGAATTCGGGGCGGCTTTTCGCGCTGTTCGTCGCGATCACTACGCCGATGGGCCTTGGGCTCGCGTGGTTCTCGCAGCATCTGCTGGGCGCGGGGGTGCCGTCGCGCAAGTCGCGCGGCGTTTTTATCGCCATTGCGCTGGTGGCGGCCGGTGTTCTGCGCTTCGCGGTGTATCTGCCCGCGCTCGGGCCGCTCGTGAAGGTACTGATGCTCACGCTGAGCAGCGGGCTCACGCTCGCGATGTATTCGGTCGGCCCCGCCATGCTCAGCGAAGTCGCACCGGATGGTCAGCGCGGCGCGGTCCTCGCGTTGAGCAACGCGATTGGCTCGCTGGCCGGACTCGCCGCGCCCGTGCTCACGGGCGTGCTGATCCAGCACGCGCACGGCGTGACGGCCACGGCGCAAGGTTTCGAGCAATCGTGCGTACTGTGCGGCCTCGTGCTGATCGGCTGCGGCGTGCTGTGCGCGCGCTGGCTCGACCCGCAGCGCTCGCGCGCCGCCATGCAAACCGTGCGCGAAGCCGAAGCCGTTTTGTCCTGAGCGCGGCGGCGCTTTCGCGGTTATTCCCCGGCGCAGGGCCGCTGGTCCTGCGCGTCTCTCATTTCATCACGCCATGCAAAACACTCCGACTTCATCGGCGCTTGCCGATCTGCCCGTGCAGCGCGCGACCGAGGCGACCCGGCAAGCTCATCGCAATGCGTTGCAGGCTCTGCCCGCGAACGACGATCTCGACATGGAAGAAGCGCAACGCGGCTTTATCGGCACGCTTGCCGACGCCGAGATTCGCGATGCCTATGGCCGGCTCGTCTGGAGCATGGCCGACTATGCGTTTCTCGACGAAGCAACCGCGCCGCCCACGGCGCATCCCGCGCTATGGCGTCAGGCGCGGCTCAATCGCCTGCATGGGCTGTTCGAGGTCACGCCGCGCATTTATCAGGTACGCGGCTTCGATCTCGCGAACATGACGCTGATCGAAGGCGATACGGGGCTCATCATCATCGATCCGCTCACGTGCCGCGAAACGGCGCAGGCGGCACTCGAACTCTTCTACGCGCACCGGCCGCGCCGGCCTGTTCTGGCCGTGATCTACAGCCATAGCCATACCGATCACTTTGGCGGCGTGAAAGGCGTGGTCGACGAGGCACGCGTGCGCGCGGGCGAGGTCGCCGTGATCGCACCGGCGGGTTTCATGGAAGAGGCCGTCGCGGAAAACGTGATGGCGGGCACGGCCATGGAGCGGCGCTCGCAATTCCAGTTCGGCCAGACGCTCGCGCGCAATGCCTGCTGCCAGATCGACGCGGGGCTCGGCAAGACGATGCCGAACGGCACCGTTACGCTCATCGAGCCGACCCAACTGATTCATCAGGAAAGCGAAACACATACGATCGACGGCATCGAGATCGTGTTCCAGCTCACGCCCGATAGCGAGGCGCCTGCCGAAATGCACTTCTTCTTTCCGCAACTGCGGGCGCTGAACGTGGCGGAGAACGGCACGCGCACGCTGCACAACCTGTGTCCGCTGCGCGGCGCGCAGGTGCGCAACGCGAAGGCCTGGTCGCGATATCTGCATCAGGCGCTCGAACGCTACGCGGGCGGCGCGGACGTCGTGTTCGCGCAGCATCACTGGCCCACGTGGGGCACCGCGCGCCTCACGCGCTTTCTCGAACAGCAGCGCGACCTCTACAAGTATCTGCACGACCAGACGCTGCGCATGATGAATCGCGGCGGAACCGCCGCCGAAATCGCCGAACGGATGACGCTGCCCGATACGCTTGCCGCGCAATGGCATACGCGCGGCTATTACGGCACGGTGTCGCACAATGTGAAGGCGATCTATCAGCGCTACCTGAGCTGGTACGACGGCAATCCGGCGCATCTGCACGCCTTGCCGGACGAGCTTTCCGCGCCGCGCTACGTGGAGTACATGGGGGGTGCCGAGGCGATGCTCGAACGCGCGCGCCGCGATTTCGAGCGCGGCGAGTATCGCTGGGTCGCCGAGGTGATGAACCGCCTCGTGTTCGCGCAGCCGACGCTGCGCGAGGCGCGCGAACTGGGCGCGGCGGCGCTCGAACAGATGGGCTTTCAGGCGGAATCCGCGACGTGGCGCAATGCCTACCTGCTTGGCGCGCGCGAGTTGCGCGAAGGCGCGGGAGCGGGGGCTGGGCAGATCATGCGCAGCCAGGACCTCGTGCGCGTGCTGAGCGATGGAGCTTTTTTCGACTACCTGGCCGTGATGGTCGACGGCCTCAAGGCGCAGACGCTCGACATTCGCATGACGTGGCGTTTCACCGACCGCGATGCGTGCTATGCGCTGTATCTGAAGCATGGCGCGCTGACCTGGTCGGCTACGCCGCATCGCGAAGGCCACGACCTGGATATCGCCATGACGCGTGCCACGCTCGACCGCATTCTGCTCGGCCAGACGCAGTTCGGTGCCGCTCTGGCGGAAGGCGAGATCGTGCTCGAAGGCACCAAGGCGCTGTTCGGCGCGTTCCTCAAGACGCTGGAAAAGCCCGACGGACGTTTTAACGTCGTCGAGCCGTGATGTCGTGCAGGCGCATCCGGCGCGCAGCCGGATGCGACCGTCAGAGCGAGGCGCCCGATACGCGAATGCGGTTATCGACGTCGATGACGCCTTCAACCTTGCGCGCGGCCTCGACCGCGAACGTAATCTGCTCGTTGTAGTTCACGGCGCCGGAGAGCGTGACGTGTCCGTCGCGTACTGTCACGATGATGCGCGCGGAGTTCAGGCCGCGCGTGCGCGCCAGCGCGTTTTCCACGCGGTGCGCGAGCTTGCGGTTCGCGGCCCTGGCGGCTTTGGCGTCGCTTGCGGCGGCCTTCGTGCCGGTCGCGGACGAGGGCGCGGCCTCAGCGGCAGCCGGTTGGGCGCTCGCGCAGTCGCTGAGCACGGCGAGCATCACCGCGACGGCGATGCATGGGATGCGAGTGGATATCTTCATGTTGTGACGTGTGAGTGCAGAGTAAGGAAAGGCGCGGCAAAACTACCTAGAACCGTGTCATGAGGCCGAGCGTGACGCCGGTCGTCGAGCTTGCGCCGCTGCGCATGCCGAGCCCCGCGATGTTCAGGGCATCGGTTCGATAGGCGCCGGAGAAGCCGTTGTAGTCGGCTTCGGCGTAAAGCTCGGTGCGCTTCGAGAGGTAGTACTCGGCGATGGCAAAGGTCGTGACCTTGTGCCCGCTGCCGTCCTGGGCGTTGGCGAGATGACGGGCGCTGTCGTAGTACGCGGCCGCCGTGAATTGCAGCTCGGGGGTGGCCACGACCATGACGCCGATGCTCGGAATATGATCGCGCCGGGTGGGCTGGCCTTCGGTGGCGGCGCTTACGCTGAAATCGGCGTAGCTCATGTAGAGGCGCGCAGGACCGAGTTGCAGCGAGCCGCCGGTGTGGAAGGTCTGAGCCCATTGCGTCGCGGTCGCGCTCCAGGTCTTCTGATAGCCGAAGCCGGCGAGTGCCGGCCCCCATTGGTACATGGCGGTTCCGGAGACATTGGTGCCCGAGCGCAGATTGCCGGCGACGCCGCCCGGCGAATAGCTGCCGCCAAAGTGGAAGCCGCCCGCGTGGCCGATATAGCTGATCGTGTTGTTAAAGCGCGTGTCGTCGGTGAAGTAGTTGAAGAAGTAGAGCGCGTTGGGCTGGATGGCGAGCGACTGTGCCTGACCGCCGGTGGGATCGACGAGCGTGGCGAAGTACTCGCTCGCGCTGACCTGGCGGCCGAAGGTCAGCCGCCCGAAGTCGTTTGAAAGACCGACGAACGCTGCCTGCGAGAAGAGCACGCCGGCGTTCTTCAAGGCGCCGGTTCCGCTGTTGAAGGCGTTTTCGAGCTTGAAGATCGCAGAGAGGCCATTACCGAGGTCTTCCTTGCCGTAAAGGCCGAAACGATTCACGGCGAGGATGTTGTTGTTGAACATGACTGCGCTACCGCCCTTCTGATTATTGACCCAGCGCACGCCTGCGCCGATGTCGCCATACAGCGTGACGCTGGATTGCGCATGGGACAGACAGGGTGACAGACCGGCAATCAGCGCGGATAAAACGATCTTTTTCATGTGTCTCCTTCGTTCGTTGTTATTCGATAAGGCCTGCGAAGTGATGGGGGATGACAGATTCGTCCCGACAGATTCGTCGCCGCCTTCGGATAGTGTGGAGCAGGAGAACGCCCTCGGCCATCAAGCGTCGGGAATAGAACCATTCCTTGTGGAAATGTCCGTGTTAACGCGAGGCCGGGGTAGCCGGGCCTCTGTTTCCGGCAGAGCGTGTGGTCGCGTTGGGTATCGGCAAGGGCCGCGATGCGGACGGCGACGAGATATCGGCGGGTTGTGGCCGGTACCGCGGGCGATTGCTGTAATCCCTCCGTAAGTGGGATTTATTCCAATTGCCTTTCCGAATATTTTAATAAACCATTCAGCGGCAGGCCCCACCTCGATTCCGATCTCCTGAACGACAACGCCGAACCTCGACAATGAAAATCAACACGATCCGGCCTTACGCTTCCGTGCTGTTCGCCGCTGCCTTGATGAGCGCCTGCAACGGCGATTCCGATAACCTGAAGTCTCAGCCGTCGACCTCTCCGTCTCCGACGTCGCCGCCTACCGCCGACACAAGCTGCCTCGCGGTCGACAACAACGGCTCGACCGTCGTGGTCGGCTCGAACCAGCCCGGCGATCCGTCGCTTCCCGAAGCCGCGTCCGGATACCGGACAGGACTCAAACCGAGCTACGCAAAAACCTATATGGTCGTGACCTCGAACGCTTACGCCAGCGCGGCCGGTTGCGCCGTGCTGAAACGGGGCGGCACGGCAGCCGATGCGGCCGTCGCCGTGCAGGCGGTGCTCGGCCTCACGGTACCCGAGGCGACGGGCCTCGGTTCCGGCGGCGTGCTGCTGTACTACGACGGCCGCAACAAGACACTACAGGCCTACGACGGCCGCGAAACGGCGCCCGCTGCCGCGACGGAAAACTATCTGCAATATGTCGACGACACGAGCGATCACTCGACGCCGCAACCCAACGCGCGCGCGAGCGGTCGCTCGATCGGCACAATCGGCGTGCCGCGCCTGATCGAAGCGCTGCAACGCGATCATGGCAAGCTGCCGTGGAAAGGCCTGTTCGACGACGCGATTTCGCTTGCCACGAACGGTTTTCCGATCGGCGGGCGCCTTGCCGCGGCAATCGCGTCGAACGCATCGAGCCTGAAGCGCGATGCCGAAGCGACCGCGTATTTCATGAATGCGGACGGCTCGCCGAAGGCGCTCGGCACGATCCTGAAGAACCCGGCGTATGCGGACGCACTGACGCAGATGTCGCAATCAGGCGCGAACGCGCTCTATACCGGTCCGATCGCGCAGGATATCGTCGCGAAGATCGCGGTCGCGAAGGGCGCCGACGGTTCGACGCTGACGCCCGGCAAGACGACGCTCTCCGACCTCGCCGGATATCAGGCGAAAGTCCGCGAACCTGTCTGCACGACGTATCGCGCCTACTGGGTCTGCGGGATGCCGCCGCCGTCGTCGGGCGGGATCGCGGTTGCGTCGGCGCTCGGGATTCTCGAGAACTTCGATCTGAAATCGATGCCGCCGACCGCGCTCGATCTCGAAGGCGGCAAGCCGACCGTTGCCGCCGTGCATCTGATCACGGAAGCCGAGCGGCTCGCGTATGCCGACCGCGACAAGTACGTTGCCGATACCGATTTCGTCCCGCTACCGGGCGGCACCTGGGATACGCTGCTCAACAAGCCCTATCTGAAGAGCCGCTCGGCATTGATCAGCATGTCGAAGAGTATGGGCACCGCACAGCCGGGCGATCTCGGCGCGGTGCCGGTCGGTGTCGCGGCCAATCAGATCGAGCACGGCACGAACCAGTTCACGATCGTCGACGGCGACGGCAGCGTGCTTACCGCGACGACGACGGTCGAGTCGAGCATGGGTTCGTTCCACATGACGCACGGCTTCCTGCTGAACAACCAGTTGACCGACTTCTCCGCGGCCCCGACGGACAGTGCCGGCAATCTGATCGCGAACCGCGTGCAGCCGGGCAAGCGTCCGCGCAGTTCGATGGCGCCGACGCTGGTGTTCAAGATCGCGCCGGACGGCTCCAGGGGCGACTTCGTGATGGCGACCGGTTCGCCGGGCGGCGGCACGATTCCGCAATACGTGGTGAAGACGCTCGTCGGTACGCTCGACTGGGGGCTCGACGCGCAGCAGTCGTCCGGCCTGATGGACTTCGGCGCGAGCAACAGTCCGACTACGACGATCGGCGGCGAACACCCGGATCTCGATCTGTCGGATAACGGCGTGCACGATCCGCTGATCGCAGGCCTGACTGCGCTCGGACATAAGGTGTCGACGGCCGCGCAGGCAAGCGGCATCAACACGGTGATGCGTGTCACGCTGGGCCAGTCCGCCGTGCTGCAAGGCGGCACTGATCCGCGCCGCGAAGGCGTTGCGCTTGGCGATACGTTCAAGCCTTGATGATGGGGGCCGCGCGGCGGCTGGTAGTGCGCCGCGCGGTCAGGATGTGAGGAAATTGTTGCCATAACCTGATGATTGCCGCATAGGTAAGCATTGCCACGATCAGTTCTATCGTCACCCACACCACGAAAATAAGATCTTCGGGGTCCCGGATGCCGAGCCAATCCGAAGCACGCCACCAGACGTCTAGCTGGCTTTCCGTCATTGGATAGGGAGACGGGCGGACATAGCGAACCGAAAGAACGAATAGACAGAAAAACAATGCGATCTTGAACATCCTACGGGCAAGTGTTGCCATGTGTCATTACCTCGATCGCTCTATACGCATGAAACCCAAAATTGCGGACGGCATAGTGACGGTGTGCAGAAGTGCGCGCCGGACACGCAGAAAATTGGTATGGCGTGCAGAGTGACACAGCCAAGTAAGACACCTTGACCGTCAGCCGGATGCAACCGGAACTGCCCGCGCTTGACACTATTGATCCATGTCACATCATCGATTGCCACATTATTCCGATACAGGGCGAACCATGCGCTGTGATTACTGCTTTTCCCGATAGTGCCGCCATAACCTGATGATCGCCACATAGGCAAGCACTGCCACGATCAGTTCTATCGTCACCCACACCACGAAAATAAGATCTTCGGGGTCCCGGATGCCGAGCCAATCCGAAGCACGCCACCAGACGTCTAGCTGGCTTTCCGTCATTGGATAGGGAGACGGGCGGACATAGCGAACCGAAAGAACGAATAGACAGAAAAACAATGCGATCTTGAACATCCTACGGGCAAGTGTTGCCATGTGTCATTACCTCGATCGCTCTATACGCATGAAACCCAAAATTGCGGACGGCATAGTGACGGTGTGCAGAAGTGCGCGCCAGACACGTAGAAAATCGGTATGGCGGGCAGAGTGATGCAGCCAAGTAAAACATCTTGACCGTCAGCCGGATGCAACCGGAACTGCCCGCGCTTGACACCATTGATCCATGTCACATCATCGATTACTCCGTCATTCCGATACAGGGCGAAACATGCGCTGTGATTACTGCTTCGCCCGATAGTGCCGCCATAGCCTCATGAGCGCGAGATACACGAGCGCAGCTACAAGCAGATCAATGGTGACCCACACCACGAAATACAAATCTTCGGGATCACGGATATCAAGCCAGCGCGACACACACCACCATATCGCCGACTGGCTTTCCGGCATCGGCCAAGGGTACGTGTGAACATAGGGCACGGCGAGACAGAACAAGCTGACAAACAGCGCGACCTTGAACACCCTACGGACAAGTGTTGCCATATGTCACTACCTCGATCGTTCCATATGCGTGAAGCCCCGAATTACGGACGGGGACAGTAGTGGTGCCCAGAAGTGCTTGCCGGATAAACATAAAATCAGTATGGCGTGGCAGAGTGATGCAGCCAAGTGAAACACCTTGACCGCCTGCCGGGTGCAACCGGAACTGCCCGCGTTTGACACCATTGACCCAGGTTACGTCATCAATGATGCCATCATCTCGATACAGCGCGAACCATTCATTGTGATTCGATGGCGTGCCGAATGCGGAATTGAAGGTGTCTTTAGCCCACGTGTAAGTCTGGGAGCGCATGCCACCCGTAGGGCGATCAACGATCCAGTATTTGCCCGCTGGTATGGGTCCG
Source organism: Burkholderia sp. Ax-1724 (assembly GCF_011752995.1). Lineage (GTDB taxonomy): Bacteria > Pseudomonadota > Gammaproteobacteria > Burkholderiales > Burkholderiaceae > Paraburkholderia. Next base: position 112,961 of record NZ_VWWL01000002.1, on the reverse strand, counting down.
TCGTTAGGTACCGCCGTACATCCGCCGCGATTTTTATATTGATGGTCGCCCGAATACGCTTTAAATGTGCCGAGGCCGACAATAGTGAGCGGTGATAGAGGCTCGTTATTGACCACAAACTTCCCTGTATAAGCCATCTTTCACGCACCCTTATCCGCGTTCATTGCACGAGTTTGTGTATTTGATATTGCAATCAAAGTAATGCCACGTGATTCGATCATAACAAGTAAGACATCCTAATATTGAGAGAGGCGTTTCAGTCAAGGCGCGCGTGGCCTGGGCGACGCCTTCGCTACACTGCCTCAATAACGGAGAATCGGGAAGTGACCCAAGGCAAAGAAAAATGCGAATTGACGAGAATTAACGCCATCGCAAAAAACCGCCGGGGAGATGGCGGTCGTTGCAGTGCGCCTGGTTCCAGGTACCGTCTTGCGTGTCAGGTTGCTTGCCCAGCCGTTGAGCCGTTTATGTCTCCACGTATCTCGGGTCGCAAAACCAGAAAGTGACTGCGTATTTGGACACCGAGCCGATCTGTTCGCTACCCAATCCAAAACAACATGACGGTTTACGCACATTGCATAAGCCGTCTCTGCAGATTCCTGTCTTCCAGAAAACGCGAAAAAAACGAACTAACGTTACCATGGCACACACAAGCCCGAATTCGACAACGTCCCTGCCATGAGCCAAACCATCCATTTCGCCTGCACGATGTGCGGAAAGTGTTGCCACGACCTGCGATTACCACTGAGTGTCGATGAAGCGATCGTCTGGCTTCGCGATGGTGGCGAGGTCGAGTTCTTCTGCGAGGCGATTCCGTGGCCGGAGGAGCCACCCGAAGATAATCTGCTCGCCCGTCATAAGCGGCAGCGATCGTTTGCCACAGCCAGTGGCGAGCTTCCGGTCCGGATTGTCGTCAACCTGGTGGCTTCGTTCGAAGGGGCGTGTCCGTTTCTGCAGACGGACATGCGATGCGGTGCGTACACGAAGCGTCCACGCGTCTGCCGGATCTATCCCGCCGAAGTCAATCCATTCATCGAGCTCGATCCCGGCAGCAAGGCCTGTCCGCCCGAGGCATGGAGTCAGGACAACCGTGTTCTCGCGCGTCACGGCGTCATTGTCGATGCGGAAATCGCGGAGCTTGCGGCACAGTCAAGAAGAGTCGACGCGCAGGACGTGGACACGAAAGCGAGAGCATGCGCCGCTCTCGGCATCTCGACGGCGGCGTTGGCGAATGAAGGTTTCGCCATCCATTCACCCGATCGCGACTCGATGCTCCGTGCACTGTCCGCTGCGCGCGAATCGACCGGCAGCGAATCTGTCGACCCGATGCAATGGTCGTTCGTGAGCAACCGCTCTTCGACGCGTCAGGTTCTCGATGAAATCGGCGCGAAGATCACACCATCGGAAGACGGCGCCACGAGCGGATTCCGCTATTTCGCGTTTCATGCAGCTGACTGATGGTGATGCGGGACTTTCTGTGTGATGACGCGGCACCATCGGCGGTCGTTCTTATTTATTCCACACTTTAAAAAAACAGGGCACCAGGTTGCGCGTGTGGTCGCAATTTTGTGTGCAGCCTAGTCTTCAGTGCGCGTGAGGGTTGGACGGAATTCATTGGCGATCGTATTGATCAGTTCCGCCTTATCGGTTATCCCATTGGGCATCGTGAAAGAGCTCGTTGCAAATTCGATGCCCTTGGCATTCAAGCTCGCGATTGCCTGTGCGTGCGGGGTTCGAATGCAGCCGCCTGTGTTCGATGTCGGCAAATCCGGCATGCGGCTTTAGAAGATTTCCGTTATTTGCTACGTACAAATCAGATACTAGGCGAGGCCGTCCTCAATATCCCGCCAAAGTCAAAGCGTGCTCGCGCCCCATCACAATCCCGCCCCAATTGCCTGAAATCAGACCCCAACCGGCCTGTCTATCCGCCTGCACCTCTGCCTGGACATTCGCCTGAACACCCCGCCAGGACAGTCGGCGGCTTCCCTTAGGTGGAATTCCCTAGATGTGTTTTTCTCAAGATGGAATAGAGTTCAATCAAAGAACGTCATAGCATCTTTGTTCATGGGCTGACACGGCACCGCAACACCGCAATGTTTCAGGCATGAATCCCAACTGTCGCGCTGCTCTGGTTAGGGATCGGCTAAACCTGCATCGCACTCTATCCATCAGAGAGGAGACGGCATGTCACTCAAGGTATCGTCGCGCCAGGTCGATGGCGTAAGCAGCACCAGCGAAGACCCATCCGCCCGCGCCGGCAATTCGACTGCCGGGCCGTCGCGAGGGATGCGCAAGCTGAAGCGCATCTGCTGGAATTTGCTGCCGCCGCTGACGTTTGTCGCCATCGTCGCGTTCTGGGCCGCAGTGGTGCGGCTCTTCGATATTCCGTCCTATGTTTTGCCCGGGCCGGGTCTGGTGTTCTCGCGTCTGATCGAGGAAGTGCCTCAGCTGTGGGACAACTCCCTCGTCACGGTTGCCGAAATCGTGTGGGGTTTTGGACTGACGATTCTGACCGCCATTCCGCTCGGGCTGGTCATCGCCTTGTCTCCGATCGCGAAGCAGGTGGTTTATCCGCCGCTGATGTTCCTGCAACTCGTGCCGAAAATCGCCGTTGCTCCGTTGTTCCTCGTATGGCTCGGTTTCGGTATCGAATCGAAGATTCTGCTGACCGTGCTGATGACTTTCTTCCCGTTGCTGCTGGCGAGCATGAGCGGTTTTCAGATTCTCGATAACCGTCTGCTGTATCTGACGAAGTCGATGGGCGCCAGCTCGTGGCAAACCTTCCGCTATCTGCGTCTTCCCGCCGCGCTGCCGGTCATCTTCTCCGGCATCAAGACCTCGGCGACCATCGCCGCCACGGCCGCCATCGTCGCCGAGTTCGTCGGCGCGAACAAGGGCCTGGGTTACGTGCTGCTGCGCGGTACCAGCACGATGGATATCGGTTTGACGTTCGCGGTCATCGCCGTGCTGACAGTGATCGGTATTGCCATCAACTACATCGTCGAGGTTGCGGAGTGGGCCATGACGCCGTGGCAACGCAGCAAGCAATAAAGCGCAGAAGCCGGCACACAAGCAGGCGCACAAGCCAGTACGACTCAACAACCGGACACGGTCCGAGTTCGATCCAAAAATAAGGAGACACAACGATGAACCGATTTATTCGCAATCTGGTCGCTGCCGGAGCCGTAACCTCGGCCCTGGTCATGGGTAGCACCGGCACCGCAGCCGCAGCTACGCCCGTTACTTTTCAGTTGAACTGGGTGGCGGGCGGTCCGAACGCCGGCTTCGCGGTCGCGCTGACGGAAGGCTATTACAAGGACGCCGGCCTCGACGTCACGCTGGTGGAGGGCAACGGCTCGGCCACCACGGCTCAACTGGTCGCCGCCAATCGGGCGCAGATCGCCTATGCCGACGCGGTCGCCGTCAGCCAGCTCATTGCCAAGGGGGCGCCGATGAAAGTGGTCGCCACGCTCTATCAGTCCAATCCGAATGAAGTGTCAGCACTGAAAAAGTCGGGCATCAAATCGATCAAGGATCTGGTCGGCAAACGGGTCGGCGTGCCGTCCGGCTCGTCGCAGACGACGATGCTCCCGTTGTTCCTGAAAGCCAACGGACTCAAGGAATCCGATGTCAATCTCGTCAACATGCCGCTTACGTCGCTGGTGCCGACTCTGCTGCAGGGCCAGGTCGACGCCATTCTGGGCTCGGTCGACTCATACCAGATTCAACTGGAAGCGCAGGGTGCGCAATTGAACAACTTCCGCTTTGCCGACTACGGCGTTCCGACCGTGAGCACGTCGATATTCGCCAATAACACGTATCTGAAAGAAAACCCGGACGTCGTCAAGAAGTTCATTGCGGCCAGCCTGAAGGGCTGGAGCACCGCGCTCAACGATCCGGCGAAGGCAGTCAAGTCGTTGAAGAAGGTATTTCCCAACATGAGCGAGAAGACGGCAACCGCCGAGATGGCCGCCGTCGCTCCGCTGTTCTGCAGCGGCGGCGCGAAGTACGTGGGCAAGGCGGAAGACGCGCTGTGGGTGAAGACACAGGATCAGTTGTCTCAGGTGGGGCTGTTGCCGCAGGGACGCGACCCGAAGAGCTATTACACGAACGACTACCTGCCGCCGGATTCGGCGCTGCGTCCCTGCAAATAAACCAGAGGCTACTATGACTGAACAACGGAACATTGGACTGCGTTACACCGATCTCTACGTCGGCATGAATTTCCGCAGCCCCGGACGAACGATCACGGATGCGGACCTCGTGGGATTCGCGGGTCTCACCGGCGACTTCTCCGAGCTTCACACCAGCGACGTGTACGCAAAGAACAGCCAGTTCGGCCGCCGTGTCGCTCACGGCATGCTCGGACTCGCCTATGCGCACGGTTTGATGTGGGCACGCACGGGCGAGCTGCGCGAAACGGCGATTGCCTTCCTCGGCATTAGCGAATGGAAGTTCCTCAATCCCATCTTCGTCGGCGACACCATCTTCGTGAACTATCAGATCTGCGAACTTCGCGAGAGCAAGTCGCGGCCCACGCAAGCGATCGCGACCTTCGACGTCGAGATCGTGGATCAGGACGGCCGCGTGGTCCAGAAGGGCAAAAAGGCCTTGCTGGTGTCCAGGGTTCCCCTCTCCGCCGTTGCGGCCAGTACGGCGTCGCCCTCGGCCAGTCAGGAGCAAACGTGATGAACAGGCAAGTCGCGGACAGGCAGGAGGCGGATGCCCAATCGGGCGTGCCTATTAGCATTCGGCAAGTAGCGAAAACATTTGGCGAAGAAAGCGACAAGCCGTTTCATGCGTTGAAAGAAGTCAACATCGACGTCAACCCGGGAGAGTTCATCTCGATCGTGGGGCCGTCGGGTTGCGGAAAAAGTACCTTGATGTTGATGGTCGCGGGGCTGCTCAAGCAAAGCCGGGGAGAGATTCTGGTCAACGGGAAAGCCGTGACCAAACCGATCACCGACGTCGGCATTGCGTTTCAGGATCACCTGCTGCTCGAATTCCGCACCGCCCTCGAGAACGTGATGTTGCAGGCCGATATACGCGGACTGCCGAAGAAAAAAATCGAGGCGCGCGCGAAGGAGCTTTTCGAGCAGTTGCGCCTGACGCATGCGATGCAGAAGTATCCGCGCCAGTTGTCGGGCGGCATGCGTCAGCGTGTCTCGCTGGTCAGAACCCTGGTTCACGACCCGTCCGTGATCTTCATGGATGAACCGTTCGGCGCACTCGATGCATTGACGAGACTCCAGGTGCGGATGGATCTGGAGGCGCTGTGGCTGCGCCGCCGGCCTACCGTTCTTTTCATCACGCATAGCGTGGAAGAGGCGGTCGGCCTGTCGGACCGCATCTTCGTCATGAGTCCGAGCCCGGGCGAAGTGGTGGACGAGATCGTGGTGGATCTGCCGCGTCCGCGACCGATCGTGCTTGGCGATGCGCCGGAATTCGCCGCCTACGTGGACCGCATCTATGGGCACTTCGAACGCATGGGCGTGCTGCACGGCATTGGGGTTCCGAAGGCCGGCACGCACGCTTCCTGAACCTGCGCACCTCAATGGGCAACATGAGCAGGGCAACATGAGCGGAACAACATGAACACTGCAACGGAAAACGCGAGTCGACTGGTCACTCTCGACGTGGATGGGGCGATCGCCGCGCTCGGGATTCACCACGGACCGCTCAACCTGGTTACCAACGAACTGTTGCGTGCGCTGAACCACGCGTTGTCGGAAATCTCGGCTCGTCACGACATTCACTGCCTGATCTTGCACGGCGGCCAGGCACGTGCCTTTTGCGCGGGCAGCGACATCAAGGAATTCGCTCATCTTCGTGAGAACGCCAGCGAATTCAAAATCCTTTTCGAGGACATGGTGCTGCGGCGGCTGGCGCGCTTGCCTATGCCGACCATCGCGGCGCTCGACGGCGCGGCCCTCGGCGGCGGGCTCGAGCTTGCTCTCGCCTGCGATCTGCGCGTAGCGCGACATGGGATCGCCATGGGTCTGACCGAGTCGCGGCTGGGCGGACTGGCCGGCAGCGGGTCGGTGAGGCTGACGCGCCTGATCGGCCCGGCGCGCGCGAAGGAAATGCTGTTCAGCGGCGAGACCATCGACTGCGATCAGGCACTCGCCTGGGGCATTGTGAACCGCGTTGCGCGCGACGGTTCGGCGCTGGACCTCGCGTATGACATGGCGCGGACGATCGTCGTCCGAGGCCCGGTATCGAACCGGCTCGCCAAGGAACTGGTCGATGCCGCGCAGGATTTGCCGCTGGATGCGAGCCTGTCGATGTCGACCGTAGCCCAGCAGAAGATATTCGACAGCAACGATTTGCATGAGGGCGTCGCGGCATTTTTCGCGAAGCGTTCGCCGTCCTTTATTGGGCACTGAAGCGGTGGGCACTGAAGCGGTGGGCACTGAAGCGGTGGGCACTGAAGCGGCCACTGAAACAATCACTGAACTAGGTTGACATCATGAGCGAACTGAAGCATGCAGCCTTGCCCCTTGGGGACGTTCAAACCACGAGCGGCGCAATGCTCGGCGACGGCGCTGTTTTTATCTGGAACGACGTCGACCCGTCGGGACTCGACCCGTTCTATGCGTGGCATGACCGGGAGCATATTCCGGAGCGTCTCTCCATTCCGGGATTTCGTCGCGGACGGCGCTACATTTGCCCCGGCCATTCGCCCGAATGGCTGACCTTGTACGAAGCGGCGGACCTCGATGTGGTCGTCTCGCCGACCTATCTGGAGCGGCTCAACAATCCGACGCCGGCCACGGTCGATACGCTGCGCTATTTCCGCAACACGTCGCGAGCCGTGTGCCGGATCGCGCATTCGCTCGGTTCGAGCAGCGGCGGCTACGCCCTTGCGCTGCGCGTGGACGTCGCCGCGGCCCAAGCGGATGCAATGAAAGAGTACTTCTGCGCGGACGTGTTTCCGCGCATCGCCACGCTGACCAGCGTGGTCGCCTGTCATCTGTATATGGCCGACCAGCCGGGCAGCTACCTGAACACGGCCGAGTCCGACACGCGTGAATTCGACGTGCCGGCGTGGGTCGTGCTGATCGAGACGACCACGCCGCAGGCCGCTGCAAGCGCCCGCGATCTCGTCGACGTACGCAAGCTCGCAGACCTGGGCGCAACGGTGCGCCCGGATGGCGCGGTTTATTCGCTGGAGATTTGCCGACTACCTTCGCCGGCGGCGGAACGCTGAACCCGTCGGCCGTATTCGACAGGGCTTCGCAGGCTCCCGTTCGCCGGGGGCCGTGCGCGAGGCAATGTTAATATCGGCCGTTCCGATGGCCCCGTCGTTGGAGGCGTCGGCTTCATCGACATCAGTCAGCACGCCGCGCGTCATTCATCTTTTTGACCGGTACTCATATGTCTCACATACCCGCAGAGCGCTGCCTGGACATCATTGAACTGCTCGCCGATGGTGCCGTTGCGATGCCGCTCGGCGAAATCGCAGCGCGGTTGCAGTTGGCCAAAAGCGGCGCGCATCGATTGCTCGCGACGCTGGTCGACCTGGGTTGGGCCGAGCAGGATGCGGAGACCGGCTTCTATCGGCTGACGATGCGCCTCGCGATCCTCGGGCAGCAGTTTTTCGTCGCGACAGGTATCCCCGATATTTGCCAGCCGCTGGTGGATCGCCTCGCCGGCCAGTCGCGCGAGTTCGTCCGGCTGGCCGTGGTCGACGGCGCTTCGTTGACCTGGGTCGCGCACGCGCAAGGCGCAACGGGCGGGCTTCTCTATCAGCCGACCCTCGGCAGCAACACGGTGCCATTGCATGCGACGGCCACCGGCAAGGTGTGGCTCGCCACATTGCCTCTCGAGCAGGCCGTGGAAAACGTGCTGCGTGTCGGCTTCGGGGAAGCCGAAAAATATGGCCCGAACGTCATCCGCTCGCTGGATGCCTTGTTGAAGGAACTGGAGGCCACCAAGCGCCGCGGTTATGGCCTCGCGGTCAACGAAGGGGAGCCCGGGGTCAGCGCGATCGCGGCGGCGATTCGTCCCGCTGGCGGTGGCGCGGCGCTCGGCGTCGTCAGCATCGCAGGGCCGAGTGCGCGCATGACGGAGGACCGGGTCGGCGAAATGGCGCCGCTGGTGCTGCAAACCGCTACCGAACTCGCTTCCTTCTGGCCGTTGCGGATTCGTTCCAGTCAGGTCGCCTCGACCAGCCGAATGGTTGCCGCATAGGCTCTCGAACCTGCCGTCAAACGAAGCATTAAGCGACGCATTAAACGAAGCATCGAACAGATCGGCAGTCATCGCGCGGCGCTCTGTTTGCGCATGAGCACGGTGCCCATGCCGCTCGCCGCGATCACGCACATGCCGATGGCCGTCCACAGGTCCGGTGTCTGACCGAATATCAGCCAGCTAAAAACCGCCGCGAATGCCAGCTGCCCGTAAGCGAAGGGCGTCAGCAGCGAGAGCGGCGCGCGCTTGAGCGCCTGCAACATGAGCAGATGACCCGCCGTCGCCACGCTCGACATGAGCGCGACCAGCAGCCAGCTCTTCGGCTGCACGCGAGCCAGCGCCGGGAGCATGTCATGCCGGCCCAGCCACAGGAACACGCCGAGTACCACGGTCGCGCCGAGCGCGGTCAGGAAGTTCGTCGTGTTGAGATCGTCGATGCGCGACAGATGGCTCGATACGACCTGATAGCAGGCGAAGCTCGTGGCCGCGCCGATCGGGAACAGGACGGTCCACGTGAACTGGCTGCTCCCCGGCCGCACGACCAGCAACATGCCGATGAAGCCGAGCACGACCATCGCCCATTTGCGCAGCGGCACGTCGTCTTTCAGGACGAGCGCCGCCAGCAGCGTGGAGATCAGCGGTGCGAGCATGGCGAGCGAGGTGGTGACGGGCAGCGGCAGATGCCTCAGGCCCGCGAATGTGCAGGCGGTATTGCTGAGCAGCAGCAACGAGCGCGCCATCTGCAGGGGCAGGCTTCCGGTGCGGAAGAGTCCCGAGAGATCGCGCCGCACCTGCCAGATGCCCAACGCGATCACCTGAAACAGATAGCGCACGCAGAGCAGCGCCAGAAGGGGAACCGTGGAGCCGATGACTTTCACGGTCGTATCGCTGGCCGCGAATACTGCCGTCGTGACAATCATGAGAACGATGCCGGCACCGGTGCTGTCGGTGTTGATCCGGATTCCTGCCTTGCTCTCCAAGGTTGCCATTGGGTTCCCCCCGGTGTGCTGTCGTGTGGCGATACCTGTCGGATCGGCCGGGACTTATGTCGGCCAGACGCTCATCAGCTTTCCATATCGATTTGCGCGAGATCGATACCCTTCGTTTCGCGTGCGAAACGCAGCAGGATCATCCCCAGAATCGCGGCGCCGATCGTGAACGCGATGATGCCGTTAGCCATGGACAGGGACAGGCGATGCATGGTCGAGAGAACGATGAACGGTGCGAGACCGCCGCCGATCACGCCGAAGTTGTAGAGAAAGCCCACCCCCGAGGCACGGACGTCGCGCGGCAGGTTTTCCGTCAGGATCGTGCCCCAGATGCCCGACGAGCCGATGAGGAAGAATCCGCTGAGGAAGGCGCACGCCAGCGCAAGCAGCGTGTTGGAGGCGGTCATGACCACGCCGGCCACGCATAGCGAACCGAGGCCGATCATCAGCGCAATCGCGAGGCGCCGGCCGACTCGTTCGGCGATGAAGCCCGATGCCACGAAGCCGAAGATCTGACCGACGGCGGAGGCCATGGCCACCGAACTGACGAAGCCGGCGGGGAAATCCAGCGAACGCAGATACGTGGGCAGCAGCGCCTGGAACGGCCACGACCCGAAGCACAGCACGAACATCAGCAGCGCGAGATAGGCGACGCGGCCCGGATAGCGTTTGAAGAGCTGGGCAACAGGATTCTTCTGGCCCTGCGTGCTGGACTTGGTCCGGCCTTCCTTCCACGCCGCGGATTCGGGGACGAAAAAGATGATGAAGAGCGCGAGCAGCAGCGCCGGCGGCAAGCCGACGAAGAACATGCCGCGCCAGCCGAAGGCCGGGTAGATGAACTCGTAGGCGAGCGCGGCGCCGATCGCGCCCACACCCCAGCCCGTATCGAGAATGCCGATGCCGATTGCCCGGTAGCGCTCCGGCCACGATTCCGCGACCATCGCCGCGCCCAGCGAGAAGCCGGGTGCCATGCCGAAGCCGAGCAGCAGCCGGAACACCACCAGCGAGGTGAAGTTCCACGAGAGGCCGGTGGCGATGGCCCCGGCCGTGAACCATGTCAGCGTGATGAGAAGCGGGATTTTGCGTCCGATCCGGTCGCTCAGGCCGCCGAAGAGCAGGCCGCCGATCCAGCGCACGCCGTACGTTGCCAGAAGCAGCAGCGAGGCGGTGTCGAGAGAGACGCCAAAGGTGCGCGCGATGTCGCGCAGCACGAAGGTGATGGCGAGAAAGTCCAGCGCATCGTTGACCCAGACGCCCCATGCGGCAATCAGCACACGCCACTGGGACGCCGTGATTTCACGGTACCAGCGCTTGGAGGTCTTTCGGGGCAAGGTAACTTCAGATTGCATGTTGTCTCCACCCAACCGGATTCTATGATCGAGTCGGTAATGTAACCGGTCTCATTAAAGGAGGCAACGACGATTCAACGAATCCAGGGAATACACCTAAATCATTGGAATTCATGGGGTATATACGTGACAATAAGGCGCACCGATACTCTGAATCCGATTTATGAGACCGTTTACAGAAATGGAAAAATCCAGTGAAGACCGGTTGCCCGGCGAATCGACTGACGCACTCGCGAAACTCGGCATGCCACGCGTGGTGGCGGGGATGTGGCGTGTTTGCGATTGGCGCATGTCCGCCGGCGAACTCGTCGATTTTATGCACCGCTGCATCGAGCTCGGCGTCACGGCTTTCGATCATGCGGACATCTACGGCCGCGGGGCGGTCGAGTCCCTTTTTGGGGAGGCCTTGGCGCTGGACCCGTCGCTGCGCGGCCGGATGCAGATCGTCAGCAAGGCGGGAATCCGGCTGGGCGCGTCATCGGCCGCATCGCCGGCCGGCGAAGGCCCGCTCAAGTACTACGATTCCAGCCCCGCCTATCTGCGCGAAGCCGTCGAACAATCGTTGCGGCGGCTCGGGACCGACCATCTGGACCTGTTCCTGATCCATCGGCCCGATTCGTTGATGAACATGGATGACATCGCGCTCGCCGCCCAGTCGCTCGTCGAGCAGGGGAAGATTCGCGCATTCGGCGTGTCGAATTTTTCGGTGCGGCAATTCGAGCTGCTGCACGCGAGGACGGCGCTCGCCACCAACCAGATCGAATTCTCCCCGTTCGCCACCGGTGCGCTGGATAGCGATATGCTCGCCGTCCTCGCGCAGGCGAAGGTGTCGCCGATGATCTGGTCGCCGCTCGGCGGTGGACGCCTGTTCTCGGCGACGGACGAGGCGGCCCGGCGCGTGCGCGGCGTCATGGCCGGCTTGCAGCAGAAATATGGCGCCGCGAGCTGGCTGGCGATCGCCTACGCGTGGATTTTCCGCGTGCCCGGCGCGCCGTACGTGATCGTCGGCAGCCGCCGGCTCGACTCGGTGCAGGCCGCCGTCGACGGGCTGCGGATCGCACTGGACCGGCAGGACTGGTACGCGATTCTCGAGGCCGCCCGCGGCCGGCCCGTTCCCTGAAGCCTTACTTCGGGCTTCGGCTGCGCGGCGGCGGCCCCGACGAGGTGCGGATGATGATCTCCGCCTCGCATTCGATGCTCTGCGCGCGTTCGCCGCCCGACAGCTCTGCGAGGATCATCTGCGCGGCGCTGCGGCCGATCTGCGCGCTGGGCACGCTCACGGTGGTGATCGGAATGGGGAGTTCGGACATGACCTCGAAGTCGTCGAAGCCCGCGAGGCTCAGCTGCTTCGGTATCTCGTAGCCGGCCTGCATCGCTTCGAGCATTGCGCCGATCGCGAACGAGCCGTTTCCGCAGATGACGGCGGTCGGCGGCTGCGGCGTGCTCATCACGCGCGAGAACAGCTCGCGGCCGACGCGCACGCCCCAGAATCCTTCGACCATATGTGCCGCCGAAATGCCGAGGCCGTGTTCCGCGAGCGCATCGCGCACGCCTTCCCGGCGCGCGAGCGCACGATCGTTCGAATCCGCCGTTTGGGACAGCATCGCGAAGCGCCGATGGCCGAGGCCGAGCAGATACGTGGTGAATTCGAAAAACGCCCGGTGATTGTCCACGCCGACGCACAGGTGCTCGCTGTTCCTGTGAAAGGTAAACGTATTGACGAACGGGACCTTGCGCTGCGCAAGCAGCGAGTAGAGATCGGGGTGATGCGATTCGCCGACCAGCACGACCGCATCGACGCCGCGCTCGAGCATGTTGCGAACCTGATTGAGTTCGCGCTTGACGTCGTACTGGGAGCAGCCGAGCAGCAGCGTATAGCCTGCGGATTCCAGCGCTTCCTGCAACTCCTGGATCGCGGTGGCGAAGTGCTCGTTGGAGACGGTCGGGAACACCGCGCCGATCGTCGCCGTGCGCTGGGTGGCGAGCGCACGCGCGGCGGCGTGGGGCACCCACCCCAGGTGATTGATCGCGGCGGTGATGCGGGCCCGGAGTTCGTCCGAGACGAGCTCCGGTGCGTTCATCATCCGCGAGACGGTAGCCGAGGACACGCCGGCGAATTTCGCTACGTCACGCAGGGTGACACTCGTCACGCGGGTCTTGCGGGCGGTGGCCGTATCTTCCATTGTCGTTTTCGTCTTCACCATGCGTGGCCGGTTCCCGGTCCGTTTGCGCTGTCTGTCCGAATTATAGCGGTGCGGCAGCGCGCCCCCGGGCTAGCTCTTGTTGGACAGCTTGCTGGCCCACTTCATCAGGTGGCGGCCCGCCGCCACGACCTCGCCGTGCTGGTTGACGACTTCCATGTCCGCCGTGCTGCGGCGCTTCACCTCGTCGATTTCCGCGACCCGGTAGATGACGGTCACGGTGTCGCCGAGCAGCACCGGCTTGATGAAGCGGATGCGGTCGTAGCCGGCCGACACGGGGAATTCGTCGAGATCGGTGCGGTGGATGATGTGCGCGATGCTGATCGTGGACGCGGTCGACATATAGCCCACCAGCAGGGCGCCGTGCGCGATGCGCCGGCCGATCGCGGATTTCTCCTGCATGTACTGCTCGTTGATGTGGGTATCGCTGAAATCGCCCGTCAGGCCCGCGAACAATGTGACGTCGGTCTCGCCGACGGTCTTCGCGAAACGGTATTCGTCGCCAATTTCTACACCTTTGATTGCCATCTGATCTCTCCTGTGACGTGGCTGGGGGCGGCGGTGCCGCGCGCCGGCGGCACCCGGTCGGGTTGCCGGCACGGTAGGGAAACCCGCCGTGGTGCAGAAATAATACCGGTTACATTTTGTTTTTCGCAACGTCTATCCAGTGAAATATGCGTCTAATACGCAAAACATAGGGGTCTTCCCTGGAATAATGCGGTCGTTCTTGCGGATATTTATGAGACCGGTTACATTGAGATTGCCGGGCCGCGCGGGCGGCCTTCCAAATTCAACCGGACGCAGACACTCTCATGCAACGAATTACTTCTGACGAAGCGGCAAGCCTGGTGCGTACAGGCGACTCGGTCCTGATCAGCGGATCGGGCGGCGGGCATGCGGTCCCCGAGGCGCTGCTCGCGGCCGTCGAGCGGCGTTTTCTCGCCGAGCAGCAGCCGCGCGATCTCACGTCGATCAGCGTCGTCGGCATCGGCGACCGCGCCGCGCTCGGCGCGAGCCACCTCGCTCACGACGGTCTGCTCAAGCGGGCGATCACCAGCGCGCTGATCGACTCGCCGGGGCTGCTGGAGATGGCCGCTCAGGACCGCATCGAGGCCTATACGCTGCCGCAGGGCGTGCTGTCCCAGTTGATGCGGGAAATGGCGGGCGGCCGCCCCGGCCTGATCACGAAGACCGGCCTGAACACGTTCGTCGATCCGCGCCAGCAGGGCGCCCGGCAAAGTCCGCGCACCGAGGAGCAACTCGTCGAACTGATTACGCTCGACAACGAAGAGTGGCTGCGCTTCAAGCCGTTCCCGATCGACGTCGCTTTCCTGCGCGGCACGACGGCCGACGAGGACGGCAACATCACGATGGAGCAGGAAGCGGTGCTCGGCGAAATGATCGCGATGGCGCAGGCCACGCGCCGCGCGGGCGGCATCACGATCGTGCAGGTGAAGCGCATGGCGCGTAGCGGCACGCTGCCGCCGAAGCAGGTCAAGATTCCCGGCATTCTCGTCGACTTCGTGGTGGTCGAATCCGAACAGCGGCAAACCTACGCGACCGACTACGACCCGAGCTACGCGGGCGAGCTGCGCGTGCCGCTGAGCGAAATCAAGCCGCTGCCGTTCGGGCCGCGTAAGGTGATTGTGAGGCGCGCGGCCATGGAACTGTATCCGGCGGCGGTCTGCAATCTCGGCGCGGGCATTTCGACCGGACTCTCGACCGTCGCGGCCGAGGAAGGTCTGCTCGATTCGGTCATCCTGACGAACGAGCAGGGGCTGATCGGCGGCGCGCCGATCACGGGGCGCGACTCCGGCGGCGCGCAGAACTTCGCGGCGATGATCGAGCAGCCCTCGCAGTTCGACTTCTATGACGGCGGCGGCCTCGATCTGGCGTTCCTGTCTTTCGCAGAAGTCGACGCGCATGGCAACGTCAATATCAGCCGCTTCGGCGACAAGATCGTCGGCGTCGGCGGGTTCATCAATATCAGCCAGAACGCGAAGCGGGTGATTTTCAGCGGCACGCTGACCGCGGGCGGTCTCGACGTGCAGTGGAACGGCGGCCGCACGACGATCGTGCAGGAAGGGCGGCACCGCAAATTCGTCGGTTCTCTCGAACAGATCTGCTACAACGCGGCGCTCGCACATCAACGCGGCAATACCGCGCTCTTCGTGACCGAGCGCGCGGTGTTCCGGGTCGGCGCAGCGGGCCTGGAGCTGATCGAAGTCGCGCCGGGCGTCGATCTCGAACGCGACATCTTCTCGCAGATGGATTTCCGCACGCCCGTGGCAACGGATCTGCGCGAAATGGACGCACGCATCTTCGCGCCGGGTCTCATGGGCCTCGCCGCGGAAACGTCGGGCAAGGCGCGCCGCTATCGCTCGCAGCGCGTCGCCGAATGGTACGGGAGCCACGCATGAGCACGCTACCTTCGATCACAGGAAAGACGCGCCTCTATGCCATCGTCGGCGATCCGGTCGTGCAGGTGCGCTCGCCGGAAGTCTATTGCGGGGAACTGGCGAAGGCGGGCATCGACGCCGTGCTCGTGCCGGTGCACATCGCCGCTTCCGAGATTCACGAGGTGCTGCCGGCGCTGCTGAAGCTGCGCAATCTCGACGGCGTGCTCGTGACGGCGCCGTTCAAGGCCGACGCGCTCGCGATCGCCGATCGTGTGCATCCGCGTGCGCAGCGCGTGGGCGCGGTCAATGCATTGCGCCGCGAAGCGGACGGCGGCTGGTTCGGCGACATGTTCGACGGCGAGGGTTTTGTGCGCGGGCTGATCGCGCATGGACACGAGCTGGCCGGCAAGCGCGCGCTCGTGATCGGCTGCGGCGGGGCGGGCAGCGCGATAGCGGGCGCACTGCTGGACGCGGGCGTGAAGGCGCTCACCGTCTATGACAAGGACACGGCGCGTGCGGCGAATCTCGCGAACCTGCTTGCGCGGGACGCGAATGGATGCGACGTGCGCAGCGCGGACGCGAGCGCGGCCGGCCACGATCTGATCGTCAATGCGTCGATCGTCGGGATGCGCGATGACGACGGCATGCCGGTCGACCTCGGTCCGCTCGACAGTCAGGTGATTGTCGGCGACGTGGTGCTGCGCCCGGCCGATCGCCCGAGTGCGCTGATCGCTCATGCGCGCCGGTACGGCTGTCCGACCGCGACGGGTGTCGACATGCACACCGGACAGATCGACGCGATCCTCGAGTTCTTCCATATCCGCTAACCGTCGTCATCACAACCGGAGACATCCATCATGTCGTTGCTGGGTTCCGCCTTCGTTCTCATCTGGAACGATATCGTTGAAGAGGCGCGAGCGGACTTCTACGAATGGCACAACAAGGACCATATTCCTGAACGCCTGTCGATCGACGGGTTCCTGCGCGGCCGCCGTTATCGCGGCGCGAGTGCGTCGCCCGAATGGCTGACGGTCTACGAGGCCGTCGATCTGGATACGCTGACGGGGCCCGCCTATCTCGAACGCTTGAACAATCCGGCGCCGTCGACGCAGGCCAACGTCAAGCATTTCCGCAATACCGCGCGCTCGATCTGCCAGATCGAGCATTCCACTGGCGATAGCACCGGCGCCTATGCGATCACGCTGCAACTGCGCGTGGAAGAGGGCGCGGCGAAGCGGCTGATCGAATTCGTCGCGCAGGAGCTGTTTCCGCGCATCCTGAAGCGGCCGGATGTGGTGGCCGCCCACCTGTTCGCCGCCGACACGGATGCGAGCAACGTCAAAACGACGGAGGCGCAACATCGCGGCGGCGCGTTCGCGGTGCCATCGCGTGTGCTTCTGATCGAATGCACGACGGAACACGGTGCGAGCGAAACGGCGCGCGCGCTGGGCGACGTCGACTGGCAGCAGTACTCGGCGGCAGGCGACCCCTGTCAGATCTATACCCTCGAGATCAGCAGACTGGGGCAGTCGCGCTGATCGGTGTTCATCCTTGCATAACGGAAATCCATCATGAAACTGGTACGTTTTGGTAACGCGGGGCAGGAAAAGCCCGGTCTGGTCGATCAGGAAGGCAAGATTCGCGACCTGTCGGCGCATGTGAGCGACTTCAATCCGGCGTTCTTCGCCGACAACGGCGTCGAGACAATCCGCGCGCTGGATCTCGCGACGCTGCCCGTCGTCGAGGGCAATCCTCGCATTGGCGCGTGCATTTCGCGTCCGGGCAACTTCATTGCCGTGGGTCTGAACTACGTACAGCACGCCATCGAAACGAATGCGCCGATTCCCGCGGAGCCGATCCTCTTCAACAAGGCGCCGTCCTGCATCTGCGGCCCGAATGACCGCGTGCTGCTGCCGCTGAAGTCGACGAAGGCCGACTGGGAAGTGGAAATCGCACTGGTGATCGGCAAGCGCGCGCACAACGTCAGCGAGCAGGATGCGCTCGATTACGTCGCAGGGTATTGTGTGTGCAACGACGTCTCGGAGCGCGCGTTCCAGCTCGAACAGGGCGGGCAGTGGGTCAAGGGCAAGATGGCGCCGACGTTCGGCCCGCTCGGCCCGTGGCTCGTGACCGGCGACGAAGCCGGCGACGTGCAGAACCTGTCGCTGTGGCTGGAATTGAACGGCGAGCGTATCCAGAACTCGTCGACGTCCGACATGATCTTCCCGATCCGCAAGCTCGTGTCGTACATCAGCGAGTTCGTGATGCTGGAGCCGGGCGACGTCATCACCACGGGCACGCCGCCGGGCGTCGGGCTCGGCATGAAGCCGGAAAAGTATCTCAAGCCCGGCGATGTGATGCGTCTGAGCGTCGAGGGTCTCGGCGTGCAGGAGCAGGTCGTCGGCCGTTGGGGCGAGCAGTAATCATCAGTAGTGGCATCATCGACCCGGCGGCATGAGTCGAACGACACGACCGGCCGGGTCGGTTCGCTTGGTGCAGACAGGTTTGCAGCGAGGCGCGGCGGTTGCCGCTGGCCTTGGAGGCCAGGATGGTTCTTGCGGTTATCAGGATTTTTGCGGACATGGAAGTCCCGAAGGGAGCGAAATAATGGCGCAGGCACTGCTCGGCTGTATCGCCGATGATTTCACCGGCGCGACCGATCTCGCCAATATGCTCGTGCGCGGCGGCATGCGCACCGTTCAGACCATCGGCGTGCCGGCGAGCGGCGCGCCGCTTGAGGCCGATGCGCTCGTGGTCGCCCTCAAGTCCCGTACGATCGCGGCCGACGCCGCGGTCAGCCAGTCGCTCGAAGCGCTCGAATGGCTGCGCGCTCAAGGCTGCCGGCAGTTCTTCTTCAAGTATTGCTCAACCTTCGATTCGACGGACAAAGGCAACATCGGTCCGGTCGCGGACGCGTTGCTCGATGCGTTGAAAGACGATTTCACGATCGCTTGCCCCGCGTTTCCAGAAAATGGTCGCACGATCTTTCGCGGCAATCTGTTCGTCGGCGACGTGCTGCTGAACGAGTCGGGAATGGAAAATCATCCGCTCACGCCGATGGGCGATGCGAACCTCGTGCGCGTCTTGCAGCGGCAGACCCGCTCGAAGGTCGGACTGATCCGCTACGACACGATCGCGCAGGGTGCCGAGGCGATTCGCGCACGCATCGAAGCGCTGAAAAAAGACGGCGTACGTGTTGCGATTGCGGATGCCATTTGCGACGAAGATCTGTTCGTGCTCGGAGAAGCATGCCGCGATCTTTCGCTCATTACGGGCGGTTCGGGCATCGCGCTTGGCTTGCCGGCCAACTTCCGCGCGGCGAATCTGCTGGAGCACGCGGAGCATGCGGCCGATCTGCCGAAGATCGAAGGCAAGTCGGTGGTGCTGGCAGGCAGTGCGTCGAAAGCGACGAACGCACAGGTTGCGCAGTGGCGTGCGTCGAAGCCGGGCTTTCGCATCGATCCGCTGGCGTTGTCGCGCGGTGAGGCGGTGGTCGAACAGGCCGTCGAATTCGCGCGTGCTCATATGAAAAACGATGAAACCGTCCTGATCTACGCGACGTCGTCGCCGGACGAAGTGAAGGCGGTACAGAAGGAACTCGGCGTCGAGAAGGCGGGGTATCTCGTCGAAGACGCACTCGCGTCCATCGCGCGCACATTGCGCGACGAAGGCGTGCGAAAGTTCGTCGTCGCGGGCGGCGAGACGTCGGGCGCGGTCGTGCAGGCGCTCGGCGTGCGTTCATTGCGCATCGGGCCGCAGATCGATCCCGGCGTACCGGCGACGCAGTCCATCGATGCGAATACCGGCGATGCGCCGCTCGCGCTTGCACTCAAGTCCGGCAATTTCGGCGCGATCGATTTCTTCGCGAAAGCGTTGAGCGCGTTGTGATTGCGCGCCTCTGCGCCATGCTTACATCCGCTTTTGAATTCGCCTGATTCTGATTGATTCGCCCGGTCACGAAAGCCCGCGTATCCGAAGGCCCTGGCCGGCCAACCCTACCTCCGAACACACCTGGAACGAACCCCATGAAGATCCTTATCACCGGTGGCGCCGGCTTTCTCGGCCAGCGTCTCGCGAGCCAGCTGCTCGCGGGCAACACGCTGAACGGCAAGACCATCACGGAAGTCGTGCTGCTCGACGTGGCCCGCCCGACCAACGACCGTCTGCTCGGCGATGCGCGCGTGCGAGCCGTGACCGGCGACATCTCCGATCGCGCGGTGCTGGAGCGCTACATCGACACGGGCACGGAAGCCGTCTTCCACCTCGCCGCGATCGTGAGCGGCCAGGCAGAGGCGGACTTCGATCTCGGCATGAGGATCAACCTCGACGCCTCGCGCGCATTGCTCGAAGTGTGTCGTGCCGCGGGTCATGCACCGCGCGTCTTGTTCACGAGTTCGGTTGCGGTGTACGGCGGCGCGTTGCCCGATGTAGTGCAGGACGACACCGCGCTCAATCCCCAGTCGTCGTATGGCGCGCAGAAAGCGATTGCCGAGTTGCTGCTGTGCGATTACTCGCGTCGCGGGTTCGTCGACGGCCGCGTGCTGCGCCTGCCGACCATCAGCGTGCGGCCGGGCAAGCCCAACGCGGCGGCCTCTTCGTTCGCGAGCGGCATCATCCGCGAGCCGCTGAACGGCGAGCGCTCGGTGTGCCCCGTCGACGGCGCAACGCGCCTGTGGCTGTTGTCGCCGAAGAGCGCGGTCAAGGCGCTGATCGCCGGTTGCGAGATCGATCGCGCGAAGTTCGGCAACCGGCCGGTCATCAATCTGCCGGGCCTGTCCGTGAGCGTGAACGAGATGATCGCGGCGCTGCGCGAAGTAGCGGGCGACGAAGCCGTGGCGCGCATCGACTGGCAACGCGACGAGCGCGTCGAAAAGATCGTGGGGAGCTGGCCGGGCCAGTGGGACGTCGCGCGTGCGCATGCGCTCGGTCTCGCCGGTGACGAGAACTTCGCCGACGTCATTCGCGCGTACCTGGCCGATGAAGGCTTGAGCGCGTAAGTACCGAACAGACATCCTTTCCCCGGCAATGTGCATATGAACCCTACCCTCGAAAAGAAAGTTTCATCGACTCCGGTTGCGCTGGTTACGGGTGGCCGGCGCGGGCTCGGCGCCGCAATCGCGAGAGCGCTTTGCGCAAGCGGATTCGATATCGCCATCGCGGATCTGGAGCACGATGGCGACGCCGACGAAACGCTGAACGCGATACGGGCAGCGGGGCGGCGCGCGGCTTTCTTCGAGGCGAACATCGCCGACCTCGGCAGACATGACGCGCTGCTCGACGAAGTGCAGGCGTCGTTGGGGAGCGTGGATTGCCTCGTGAACAATGCGGGCGTGAGCGTGGAGAAACGCGGCGACCTGCTCGATGTCACGCCCGAGAGCTTTGACCGGCTGCTGAACATCAACCTGCGTGGCACGTTCTTTCTGACGCAACGCCTCGCTCGCCGTTTTGCGGCGGACGCCGATGCCGAAGGGCGCGCCCGTTCGATCATCAATATCTCCTCGGCGAACGCATTTTTGATCGCGCCGAACAGAGCGGAGTACTGCATCTCGAAGTCGGCATTGACCACGGTAACGAAGCTGTTCGCCGCGCGGCTCGGCGAGCTTGGCGTACCGGTGTACGAGGTGCGGCCGGGCATCTTTCAGACCAGAATGACGGAAGTGGCGCAGGCCGATTACGACGAGAAGCTGCGGCAAGGTTTTTCGCCGATCCCGCGCTGGGGAGCCGTGGACGAGATCGGCAAGGCCGTTGCGTCATTGGCGTCGGGCTGTTTCCCGTTCAGCACGGGCGATTCTTTTCATATCGACGGCGGTCTTCATATTCATCGGGTCTGAAGATCGCGGCCCCGGGTACGAGTGGACAGGGCAGGTGTTGAGCGTGCACTTCGGCAGTGGACCCGCGCGCTACGCGGTGGGGCTCGCGTAGGCACTATCCAAAACAAAAAGAAAGCCCCGTTGCCGGGGCTTTTTCTACTTCGTGCGATACCACCGCCATAGCTTCATGATCGCCGCATAGGCAAGCACTGCCGCGATCAGTTCGACGGTCAGCCACACCGCGAAATACAGGTCATCGGGATCGCGGACACCGAGCAAATCCGAAGCGGCAAACCATGCACGCGTTTCGCTTGTCGACCACTCGTTCGATAGCGGGATATAACGAACTGAAATAAGAAAGAGCCCGATGAACAGGGCGATCTTGAATACCCTATGGGCAAGTGTTGTCATGCGTCATAACCTCAATTATTCCGTCGGCGTTAAGCCCTGAATTGCGGGCAGGGATAGGCGTTGCATAATGATGGAAGATGAGGCCGTGATCCGGGGCCAAGAAGAATATGAATTGACGAGAATTAACGTCATCCCAAAAAGCCCGCACAAGGCACGCTTCAAGGGGGCACAGACATCATGGGAGAAATCGCGTTCGCGGCGCCGGCGACGGCCAATCAGGCCGAAACGCCACGGGCGGCGGTGTCGATCTTCAAGGTGGGCGAGTAATCGGGTTCGAGCGCCGCGATGATTGCCGCCGCTTGAAAAAGCAGATGCGTCTATCATGACTGCTTTGCCACGCATGAGCAGGCAAAGCGGTTTTTCCGCTTGTCCGGCTGATCCACTGAATTTTCGCCATGTCCGCCGTCAAGACACACTTTCAGGATCTACCCGTCACCCTCGACCCGGCCCGGCAGCTCGAAATCGTGCACCAGCATTTCGACGTTGCCGCGCTGCCCGCCTCGCAGCAGCTTCTGGCGTGGTGCGAGCGCATGATCGGCGTGGTCGATCTCCTGACGACGCGCGATGAGCACAGGCAGCCGTTTCGAGGCTGGATCGACCGCTACGTCGTGGGCGAATTCCTGTTTGCCGATTGCTACACGGACCGCATCACGCAAGACCGCACGATCGCGCGAATCTCGCGGGACAACGCGCGCAGTATCGTCTTCCATGTGTTCCTGGGCGACACGCACGGCAGCGAGCTCGTTTATCTGGGCAAGCGCAAGGACGCGGTGCTCGAAGGCGGCATCTTCGCTGTCGATCTCGACCAGCCGGTGCAGTGCCGGCGCGCGCCTTGCCGGCACGTCACGATTTTTCTGCCGGGCGAACTGCTGCAAGACGTGTTTCCCGACCCCTCGGCCCTGCATGGACGCGCGCTCTCGCCGCACCTGCCCGCGGTGCGTTATCTGACGGGCCGCGTGTTGTCGTTTGCCGCGCAGATACGCCGCATGGCGCCTTGGGACGCCTACCGCGTTCTGCGCGAGATCGTGCTGCAGATCGCGGATACGTTCGGCGAACAGGCGGGGCTGAAGGGCAGCAAGGTTGCGCTCGCGCGGGCCATGGCGTTCGACCAGGCGCGCCGCTACGTGCAGACGAACCTGCACGACGACGATCTTTCGCCCGAGCGGGTCGTGGAGTCGCTGGGCCTTTCGCGGCCCACGGTCTATCGCCTGTTTGAGCACGACGGGGGACTGGGCGCCTATATCCGCCATGTGCGCCTGCGTGCCGCCGCCGCGGAACTCGTCGCGTGGCCTGGTGTACAGGTGCGGGACGTCGCCTATGCGCACGGCTTCAGAAGCGCATCGGATTTCACGCGGGCATTCCGGCGTGCTTACGGCCTCGCGCCGCAGGACATGCGGGAGTATCACGACAGCCTGCGCGTAGCGCCAGAGCGGTAGCGGCTCGCATCGGCGTGTCGTGCCGGCTGGGGCTGCACGGCACGTCGATGCGCCCGGGCTCAGTACCACATGCCGATGTAGTTGCCGTCCGCGGATCCCCGCTCCACAACGACGTATTTCACGGTCTGTGTCGCGGTCACGAAGCGGTAGACCGTCCAGAGCGTCTGTCCCTGTTGCGCGTCGCCATAGGGTGTGCCGGTCATGGCGCTCTGGAACGCTGCGGCGGGAATCGGCACGGCAGTCAGCGGCCCGGAATTGGTCGAGCCCGTACAGCTCGAAACTGGCATTGCCGGCGGAGTCGAACGTCAGCGTTTGCGGCGCGGCCTGATTGATCGGGTCGCAGTACTGGTTGAACACGAAGCTCTTGCCCGCCAGCTCGGCGACGTTCGTGACCTGGCTTGCACTGCCGGTAATCAGGATGTCCGTGGCCGCATAGCCGTTGTCGCTGATGCTGCCTGCGGGAGCCGGAGCGCAGATTTCGAACGCGCCGTCGAGATTCGGCTCGGTGGTCGTGCCGAGCGGCGTGCCGGTCGCGTCGTCAGGATCGAAGAGGCGGACCGACGTATTGCCGACGATGCCGATCGGGCTCAGGTTGGCGCTGGCCGTATTGTTGACCTGCAAGGTTTTGGGGCTACCGGAAACGCCGTAGGTGATCTGGCCTGTCCAGCCGCTTTGCGTCAGCGTCTGCGCATTGGTTTTGGTCGGCATGTTGTCGACGAACGAGGCGCCGGCCCACGGCGTTCCGCTAATGCCCGCGCCTGCATTGAGATCCGTGTAGGCGACCGAATAGGGCTGGGTGCCGCCGGACTTTGGGTTGTCGTCATTGCCGTTATCTCCGCCGTCGCCGAACGACGGGCACGTTGCGTATAACGACATGCTTCAGACCACCCAGCGCCTCCAATTCTGCCCACTGGTACGCGGGCAAGGGGAACGACATGCAATTGATTCGCCAACTCAGGATGTTTGATGATCGCGCTGTTGATTTTCTTTCGGGTAAAAAGGTTTCGCCTCCGCGCAACACCTGGAAAATTTGCGCCTGCTGCGGATTGTGCATCATCAAGGGTTATGAAATGTCGAACGGCGACAAGGTAGGCGAGGATTGCGCCGTCATCATCGCGCGCGCCTATCTGGACACCCGATATATAGCGACTGCGAACATTACGGAATTTGAGGCGCTTTGCAAGCGTACCGGATTCGGAACCCTGAAACCTGCAATTAGCCGCTACATCAACGAAAACATTTTTGAAGTTACCGCGTAACGCCAACCGCACCCGCTACGGAGGGCCGCACCAGCCTGGACGGTGTGTAGCGTCCGGGCTTTTGCATGATGTGGCTCTACTTTGAGCGATACCGCCGCCATAGCTTCATGATCGCCATATAGAGCAATGCGGCAACGAACAGATTGACTACCAGGATAACGGGTATGTATAAATCGTCCGGGTCGCGAATCCCGAGCCGATTTGCCGCATGCAACCAAGCAATACCCTGGCTTTCTGGCATAGGCATCGGGTATGTGTGGACGTAGGCCAATGAGATGCGGAACAGCACGCAGAATAGTGCAACCTTGAAAAGCTTACGGGCAAGTGTTGCCATAGGTCACTACCTCAATTGCTCCATATGCACGAAGCCCAGAATTACGGACGGAGACGGTAGTGGTTCCCAGAAGGGCGCGCCGGATAAACATAAAATCGGCATGGTTTAGCAGAGTAATGCATCCTGGCGAAATACCGCGACCTCCAAACGGATGCAACCTGAAATTACCCCGCTCTACACGTTTATCCAGGTCACGTCATCAATCACACCATCATCGCGATAGAGCGCGAACCATTCCCGATGGTCTACCGGCGACCCGATTATGGAGTTTCCTATATCCTTTGCTGTGGCCCATGCTTGCGACCTGAATCCGCCTGTAGGTCGGTCAACGATCCAATACTTTCCGGCCGGAATCGGTCCATTGTCTGGAACATCCGTACAGCCGCCGCGATTCTTGTATTGATCGTTCCCGGAGTAAGCTTTAAACGTGCCGAGTCCCACAATAGCAAGCTTACATATATCCGGGTTATCTACTACAAACTTGCCAGTAAAAGCCATTACTCAACTACTTCCGTTGGTGAAACGCCCACGGTAGTGACAAGGACGGGCGGCGGGCAATCAGACGATTCTTAATCCGTGCTGTCGATCTGTGTGGGATTAGAGGCATAGCGTTATACATAAGTCAGTCGAGTCCTTCGCGTAGCGCACGTAACGTGTCAGCGGCAGTGAGAACTTTGTCGAGGCCGCGCCGGATGGTTTTGGCGCCGGGATCGCCGTCGCTCTTTCGGCCAGGGCGCTCGCCGATTTGCGCGATCAGCCGCACGACCTCGTTCACGGTGGGCGTCGTCGCCGGCATCTTCTTTTTTGCCAGCAGATGGGCGCCGCGAATTTCATCTGGATCGAAGAACAAAGTGGCGTCCAGATCCGGACAGGTGCGACCTTTACGCATCGGGTAGGTCGCACGCCACGCCACTACCATGAACAAGGCCAGCGCATGCTCAATCCGGTCGACGGCGGCCGATTGCAGCGTCTCGACTTCGCAGCTATTCTTGAGCACGTGGAAATAGATTTCGATTTCCCATCGCGTCCGATACCAATTGATCAGTTCGGGAGTTTGCCGAACGCTCCGTCTTTCAATGCGCGCTTTCCCCGGGCACCGAGATCGTCTCGATCGTGAGCCCCGCGAGACTGCGGAACGCTTGCAGCCCGGCGTGCGAGGCGCTCGCGTTGGTGATGAGTGTCCACGGCTTGTCGATGGGCGCCCAGTGTTGCTGGCTGTCGCGGTTGAGCTTGTCGGCGGTGACGAGCACGAAGAGGCTGGCCGCCTGGCGCATCAGGCATTCCTTGAGATAGGCCTGGTCGGCCGTCGCTTCGCACAGGCCGCGACCCGGCACCACGCCATCGGCGCCAAGGAACGCCTTGTCGACTGTCACGCGCGTGAGCGCGAGCTGCGCGATCGGCCCGAGGGTGCTCATGCTCGGCTCGCGCACCTCGCCGCCGATCAGCGTGAGCGGCACGCTGCTGCCCGCCAGCGCCTGAACCGCGAGCAGGTTGTTCGTCACTACGCGGATGTCGTGCTGGCCCGCCTGCGCGAGCGCGCGCGCGAGCGCGGCAGTGGTGGTGCCGCTGTCGAGGAAGATGGTGTCGCCGGGGCGCACGTGGGCCATTGCCGCGTGGCCGATCGCATCCTTCTCCGCCTGAAAGCTCTGGCGGCGCTGTTCGAGCGACTCCTCGGGGGCATGCTTGCCGACCGAAGCCGCGCCGCCATAGGTGCGCAGAATGAGCCGTTCGTCGGCGAGCGCACGCAGGTCGCGGCGCACGGTGGCCTCCGACATGTCGAAGTGTTCGCAGAGCTCGGACACTTCGGTCATGCCGGAGAGAACGGCCTTGAGCATGGCTTCGCGGCGACGGGCTACTTTCATGAGATGTTCGGCGTTGGGTTCGGGACGTCGCCGCGCGGCGAGGCAGACGGCGTGGGCAATACGATGCGCACGTAGTTTACCTTGTCCTTTATCCCCATTCCGGCGCTGCTCGTGTCGCTAACGCATGGAATGCCGGTGGCTTGCGAGGCAGGCATCCCGCGATGCGTATGACCGGATGCCTGCTGCCTGCCTGAATCGTGCGTCAGAATTTCATATCGATACCGAGGATGATCGCTATCTGATTGCGTGACGACGACGGCGTGTTGTTCTGACCGTCCCCAATCGAGGCCGTCGCGTCGATGATGCTGGTCTTCGTGCCGGCGGCATTCGGCGTCAATGTCTTGCCACCCGCACGCTGATAAGCCTCGAGCGCATAGAGACCGGTTCGCTTGGACAACGAATAGAACTGCGTCAGATTGAACTGCTGATAACTGGCCGCGTCGCTGATGCCGTTCGCCTTGGTCGCCGCCGTATAGCTATAGCCCGCTGCGAGATCGAGGGCCGGAAGTGCCTTCCAGTGCAGCACGATGCCACCCGTATTGAAGATGGCCTTGTCGTGGAAGGCGGACGCGATACCGGGCAGGTACTGCACGTTGGAGTACGAAGCCGAGATATCGAACACCGGGCTGAAGGTGTAGCCGCTCGTCACGGCGAAGCGCTGCTGATTGGCCGCGGTCGCATAGCCATAGTTGATCGCCGACACCGCCGGTTGCGCGCCACCGCTGAGCGCAGTGGAGTTGGCGCCCCATGCACCGCCGTTCACGGTCGAATTGTTGACGCGCATGAATCCGGTCGCGATGCCGAACGGCCCCTGTGCGTACTGAGCCGCGACGCTCCAGGTCTGCCCGCTGCCCGTGGCACCCGCGACACCGCCGAGCCCGTACGAGCCGCTCACCTTCAGGCCCGCGAAGCTCGGCGACGTATAGACAAAATTGTTGTTGATGCGGAAGCTTTTATCGAGCCCGTCGATATCCCCGGGGTGTGCGCCGAATCCGCCGCTCAGCCAGTTGGGCGAGCTGTACGGCTGAAGCAGCTGGAAATACGACGTGTACTGACGGCCGGCGGTCAACGTACCGTAGCGATTGTTCGTCAGTCCCACATAGGCCTGGCGGCCGAAGAGCGTGTTCGCAAACTGCTGGGCGCCCGTTGCGCTGTTGTAGCCGCCTTCCAGCTTGAAGATGGTCTTCGTGCCATCGCCCAGATCTTCGGAGCCCGTCAAGCCGAACAGACTGCCTGACCAGACGCCCTGATTCATGTAGACCTTCGAGCGGCCGCCGCTTACTGCGCCCAGACTGCTCGAGTTGCTCAAATAGCCGATCCCTGTATCGACGACACCGTACAGCGTCACGCTGCTTTGCGCGAATGCCGGCACTGCGGTCATCACCGCCACGGCGGCGACAGCGAGCTTGAGCGGGTTGTATTGCTTCATCTCCATTCCTCCAGTATTTCTAATTAGTGCGATGCCATGTATCGCCAGAATTGAAACGCCAACACCATCATCAGGGGATTGCTTCGGCTTCCTCCCATACGGTTAGGGATGCAAATTGAAATACCCTGAGAGCGGCGAAAATTCGCGCCGCTCCCAGGCAGATCATCCGTTTGATGCCTTGCCCGATCTCACGAAACCGGCTCTACCGATTGCCGTTGCGCCGACTCCGGTCATCGACCGGACACCCGGAAGCCGGCGTTCGCGAACCGTTCGTTACTGGCCGTTACTGGCGGTCCGCGCGGCGCGTGGCGAGGTCTTGTGCCTGCTTCAGCGCTTCGAGCATGCTGCGTTCGTCGGCGACGCCCTTGCCGGCGATATCGAATGCCGTGCCGTGATCGACCGAGGTGCGGATCACCGGCAGCCCCACGGTCACGTTCACGCCGGCTTCGAGGCCCATCACCTTCACGGGGCCGTGGCCCTGGTCGTGATACATCGCCACGACCACGTCGAAGTCGCCGCGGCCCGCGCGGAAGAACAGCGTGTCGGCGGGCAGCGGGCCTTCCACGTCCCAGCCGCGCTCGCGCAGCACGGCCACCGCCGGCATGATCTTTTCCTCTTCCTCGCCATAGCCGAACAGGCCGTTTTCGCCGGCATGCGGGTTGATGCCGCATACGCCGATGCGCGGCTGTTCGATGCCCGCGCGCAGCAGCGTTTCGTGCGCGCGCTCGATCGTGCGTTGCACGAGGCCCGGCTCGATCTTGCGGATCGCGTCGAGCAGGCCGATATGCGTCGTTACGTGAATCACGCGCAGCTTGGGGGCGACGAGCATCATCGAGACTTCGGGGATGCCCGTGAGGTGCGCGAGCATTTCCGTGTGACCGGGGAAGATGTGGCCGCCCGCATGGAGCGCTTCCTTGTTGAGCGGCGCGGTGCAGATCGCGTCGAGCTCGCCCGCCGAGGTCAGCTCGGCCGCGCGCGCGATGTACTGATAGGCGGCGTCGCCGGCGACGGCGGAAAGCTGGCCATAGGGCATCGATTCGGGAATCAGGCCGAGGTCGATGCAATCGACCACGCCGGGCTGGAAGCGCGCTTCGGCGGGCGCCTTGATCGGGCGCACTTCGAGCGTGACGTTCGTGCGCCGTCCGGCGTCGACGAGCCGCCTGGCGTCGCCGATCACGAGCGGGCGGCAGCCGTCGTACACCGACTGGTGCGCGAGGCTCTTCATGATGATTTCCGGGCCCACGCCGGCGGCATCGCCCATCGTGATGCCGATTACGGGACGATAGTCCATGGTTTCCTCTTCGCAGGGTTGGCGCGGCGCTTGCGCGTCCGCTTGCGTCATGGCGGCGAGCCGCTGCCATGCGCGATAAAGGGTATCGGGGCCCCCGAAGCCGCCCGCCTTGGTGACGACGGGCAGCGTGTGAGCCGCTTCGGCGGCGGCCATGAGCGGCACGCCGTTTTCGATTTCTTCGATCACGCGCAGCTTCGCGATGCCCATGGCGGCGAGCAGCGCGCGTGCCGTTTCGCCGCCCGTGGCGATCAGCGCCGCGGCATGTGCAGCGGCGGGGGCGAGGTGCGCCGCGAGCCGGCGCGCGAGCAGTTCGCCATCGGCAACCGGCACGCGCTCGGCCTGGCTCAATGCGATCACCGCGTGGCGGCCGTGCGTGAGCGTGTGCGCCACGCGCGTGCCCAGCGTCAGCGATTCGGCGTGCAGCGGATCGAGCAGCGCAACGACGTCGACATCGAAGACATCGAAGGTATCGCCTGTGTTTGCACGCAGTGTGGCGACCTGTTTGTGCGAGACGCCCGACATGCTGCCGACGACCACCAGCACACCACGCGGGTGTTGCGCGGTCGTGACGGGCACAGCGGGCGTGGTGGGCATGACGCTGCGCTGCCCGTTCCCGTCGGCCAGCGTGGCGATCAAAGTTTGTGCGAGTCCGGCCGAGCCGACCCAGAACACGCCATCGAGCGCGGCCGAGGCCTGCGCGAGCACGGCGAGGTCCGCATCGGTTTCGCTGTCGCAGACCACGGCTTGACACTGCGCGGCGCGCAAGGCTTCGAGACGCGCGCGCAACGGCGCCGCTCCTTCGCGCATGGCTTGCAGATCGATGTGCGCGACTTTCAGGCCGGCGTCCGTGAGCATCGACGGTAGATGGCCGGTGCCGCCGATGCCTTCGTTGCGCCAGACTTCCGTTGCTTCGACGGGCACGCCGTGCACGAGGAGACAGCCGTTGCGCGTGGTGCGCCCAGCCTCGGGCAGCGCGGGCGCGACGATCGCCATGCCCGCGTGGGCCGCGAGCGCGGCCACTTCCGCCGCAACGTTGCCGCGCAGCGTCGAATCGATTTTCTTGTAGAGCCGTCGCCCGGCGCCGTGTGCGCGCCACGCCTGCGCATTTGCACTCGCCGCCTCGGCGGGCGAGGCGCGGCGGGTGTCGGTGTCGATCGCGAGTACGTCGGTTGTGGCCGCGATGCCGGGCGTCGCCGCGGCGTTCAGACAGACCACGCTCGCGAGGCCATGATGCGTGCACTTCACGGCGCAGTCGGCCGTGCCGGAGAGGTCGTCTCCGAGTATCAGCAGGCGCTCGTTGCGGGGGGCGGCGGTGTTCATGTCGTGAGTTTCGATTGCGGTCTTGCGGAGTGCGTTCGGTGCCGAGCCCTTCCGGCTGTTCGCGGACACGGGCGAGGTGTCGGGCAAACCGTGCAGGGCGACGCTGCGTCAGGCATGCGCGCCGATCGCGGTGTGCAACGGACGAGGCATCGCGATGCTCCTGCCTGTCCTGATCGCTTCCAGCGAGATTGCCTGATTGATTCGGTCAGTTCGGGTTGCGTTGCGGCCCCTGTCTGGTCGAATATTGACCGTTTAAGTCATCTTATTTGATCGAAATGCTCAAATCAACCGAGGGAAAACCCTTTGAATGATTGAATCGATCAATTTGAGGGGATTTTGACGGGCGTTTGCACGTTTGCTGTGGAGAGACAAACAGCGTGCGGTCCAGTTACCGGAGCGGGGCAGGTTGCCGGGCAGCGCGGTCGCGGCTCAATCGCGGAAGTTCGCGCGACGCTGGCCGGCCGATGGAATGGCAATGGCGGCGGGCGCGCGATCCAATGCCTCGCCGGGGCCGTACACCACGGCGCGCGACTCGCTCATTTGCCGTCGTAGACCTCGATATCCTCGAGCGCGTCAGGCTGATTTTGCCGCAGGCTCGGCAGGAAGATGTCGTTGATCAGACTGAGCGCAGTCTGCTGTATCCGCTTGGCAATGCTTGCGCCTTCGTCTTCGCGCGCGACGACCACGATCGTACGGCGGATCGGAACGCCCGGAAAGCGCACGGAGGTTATGCGGTCGCCGCGCTCGATCAGACGGAAGAACGCGAGCGGCGGCAGCAGGCTCCAGCCGAGCCCCGAGACGACCATCTGCGCCGCTCCTTCGACCGTATCCAGGTGATAGCGGGTCGAGGTCTCGATACCGGCTGCGGCCAGCCAGCGATCGATGCTGGACAGCATATGGGGATCGCGGCCGAAGCGGATCATGCTCATGCCGGCGATGCGTTCGAGAACCGGTATGTCCGCCTTCTCAGGTTCGTCGGGCAGGATGATGCGGTAGGACTCGGAGAAGACCGGCAACGCGATCAACCCTTGCGGAGGCGGCGCATCGTCGGCCGTAATCACGAAATCGCAGCGGCGATCGAGGAGCGCGATGATTCGCGAAGCTTCGTAGCCGGTGTCCACGAACCACTGCACCGCCGTTTCCTGCAGGCTCTTGAGCATGAACGGGCCGAGGGTCGTGGCGAAGCTGTTGAGCATGCCGACGCGCAGGATAGGCAGTTGCGCCGCGTTGTCGAGGCGCAAACTGCTTTGCAGCCGCCGGATGCTTTCCACGACCGCGGAAGCCTGCTTGAGGAAGGCGGCCCCTCGCAGTGTCAGGACCGGCGGCCGGATCGAGCGATCGAACAGATCGATGCCGCTTGCTTCCTCGAGCTTGACGATGGCTTGCGAAACGGCCGGCTGCGAAAGGCCGAATTTCTCGGCCGCCGCACTCATGCTGCCCGTTTCGGCAACCGAAACGAAGATCGCAAGCCGATGCAAATTGATCTTGTCGCCAAACAATCCGTCCGTCGATGAAGAACGCGGCACTTTCGGGGTGTTCAATGTCGAGGCTCTCCACTTCCAGTTGGACCCGCGCGCCGGGGTCGCCCGCCGCGCCGGGATTTTCTCATGTTTTCAACTGCTCAGGATGCGTCGAGCCGTGGCCTACTTCAGCTTGCGCTGCAGGTCGGCGGGCAGAAAACTCTGGTCGACGTAGTCGCGCCAGTCGACTTTCTCCTTCAGGTCGCCGGTCTTCTGCGAGAGGTCGACAAGCGCGTCGAGACCCTTCGGGTTGATGTCGCCCTGGCCGAAGAAGACCGAGCCGTCGGCAGACGGACGGTCGACCAGTTCGGCGAGCATCGCTCTCACGACGTTGGGGTCCATCTTGTAGACCTTGGCGATGATGGCTACCGATTCATCGCGATTGGTCTTGATGAAATTCACCGCCCGCCGGCGCGCCGCGATGATGCCCCTGAGCATGTCCGGATGCTCCTTGATCGTCTTGACGGAGGTCACGCCGACCGAGGTGTTGACCGCCGAAAAAAGATCGCGCGACCAGAAGAGCGGCTTGAACGTGTTTTTGTTCATCGTGTACGTCGGCTCCGACACGAGCGCGAGGTCGATGCCGCCGTTTTGCAGCGCGGTCAGCGCCGCGCCGTATGCGCCCGTCGAAATCAGCTTGACATCCGAGGGCTTCAGACCGGCTTTCTCGACCAGCAGGAAGTCCAGCGACTGGCTCGTGCTCAGCGGGGTCGTGAAGGAGATGCGCTTGCCCTTCAGATCGGCCAGGGTCTTGATCGGGGAATTGGGCTTGACCAGCCAGACGAACTGCGCCGAGGTCTGGGTGTTGTCGCTGATGATCCGGAGATCGGAGCCGTTCTTGATCGCCTTCAGCGTCGGAATCAGCGCGCTGTCGGCGTAGGGCAGATCGCCGGCGATCAGGTTACGCACCTCGGTGCTGCCGCCGGGCGAGCCGATCACGGCTGAAACGTCGACGCCGGCGTCCTTGAAATAACCCTTCGCCAGCGCGATCGCCCACGGCATGCCGATGACGGAGCTGCCGTAATTCGTGGCGGCGATCTCGACGCTCGACGCCGGTGTGCTCATCACGCCGCACGTCAGTGCCGCGGCGACCACGACGGACCACAGTCCGCGTCTCCTTGTATTTGCTTTCATTGTCACTTCTCCATTCTGCTGTTTGGGTTAGCTCAGATCCGGTGATGCAAACGCTCGTCCAGCTTCATCAACACGCCGCTGAGAACCGCGGCGAACACGATCAGGATCAGCGTGATCGCGGAAATGTCGGTCACGACATTGTTCGCCACGGCGTTCATCAGGCGAAAACCGACGCCCTTGCTGGAGCCGAACATCTCGCAAAGGATCACGCCGATCAGGGCGCCCGAAATGCCGATGCGCAAACCCGTGAAGATTTCCGGGATGGCTGCCGGCAAGGCGATGGAAAACAGGGTCTGCGTCGTCGACAGGCCCATCGTGCGGGCGCTTTTCAGATAGACGGGCTTGATGTTGCGCACGGCGCTCATCGTGAAAAGAATGATCGGGATGATGCCGTGCAGGACCCCGAAGGCGACTTCCGAGCTGATGCCGATGCCGAAGAACAGCGTAATCATCGGGAAGAACATCAGCTTCGGAATCGAATAGAGGCCGGCGATCATCGGCTCCACCACATCGCCGGTCAGCCGCCGCAGACCGAGGATCGCGCCGAGCAGTATTCCGAGCACCGCCTCGATGACGACCGAGAAGCCGAAGGCGGAGAACGTCGTACGGATGTCGCCCCAGAAATCCGCCGAGCCGAGCATGGCGATGGCGGTGCGCGTCGCCTGCCACGGCGAGGCAAGCGCGACCGATCCGCCGATCTGGAAGAAAACCTGCCAGAGCACGACGAACGCCACGGCGATCATCAGCAGGTCGAAGGAACGTTGATGCTGTTTCCACATCGAGGGCCTGGCCGTGCCGTCGATCGTATTGAAGTTGCCGATGATGTTCATGCGAGCCCTCTGCGTTGGCGCAAGCGACGTTCCCAGCCAAGAAGGATCGTATTGACGATCGACACGATGATCAGCACCAGCAGAACGATCGCGTACATCTTGTTGTTGTCGAAGTCGTGGAACGCGTAAAAGATCTGGTAGCCGAGGCCGCCAGTCGACAGGATGAATTCGGCGCCGAGCACGCCGACGAACGCCTGCGCGATCGCCAGCTTGACGCCGTTGAATATGTGCGGGGCGGCCGAGGGAAGAATGACCTCGCGCACCGTGCTCCATTTGCTCAGGCGAAACACCCTGGCCGTCTTGCGCATCACCTTGGGAACGCGGTCGAGCCCGTTGAGCGTGCTGGCGATCATGGTAACGACGGCAAGCAGGAAGCCCAGCAGCACTTTCGGCGTATCCGTCAGGCCGAAGAGGGCGATGAACAACGGATAGAACACGAACATCGGGATCGAATAGTAGATCGACAGAACCGGGTCGATCGCGCGCCGCAGGCGGGGCAGGGCATGCAGGATCACCGCCCCGAGAATGCCGAAGATCACCGCGCCGACGATGGCGATGAGAACGGCGCCCAAGGTCGCGACGATCTCCGCGGTCAGGCTGCCGTCGCGCAGCAGGTGAAACAGCGCCACCGCCATCTTGCTCGGTGGAATGAGCGTATAGCTGTCGATCAGGCCCGTACGGCAGACGATCTCGAGCGCGATGACGCACAGCACGACGACAAGTAGTCTGATGCGTCCGAGTGTCATGATTTCGCCTTCGCATACTGGCTGGCGCGGATCGATTCCTCGCGCAGCAACGACCAGAGATGTGCCGTCAAGGTGCCGAACTTGTCCGACGAGGCGATCCGGCTGTCGCGCTCGCGGCTCCAGCCCGTTTCGATGATTTCGATAAACCGGCCGGGCCGCGCCGACATCACGCCGACGCGGTCGGACAGCATGGCCGCCTCGTCGAGCGCATGGGTGATGAGGACGACGGTCGCCCCGGTCGCCCGCCACAGGTTGAGGACCTCGTCGCCCATCAGCAATCGCGTCTGCTGGTCGAGGGCGGCGAAGGGTTCGTCGAGGAGAATGAGGCGCGGCTCCATCACCAGCGTGCGCGCGATGCAGACGCGCTGGCGCATGCCGCCGGACAGCTGCGCCGGATAGGAATCGCGGAATGCGGTGAGACCGGTCAGCGCCAGCGCCCGCTCGGCGCGTTCCGCTGCGATCTTCGGATCGACGCCGTTGCGCTTCAGGCCGAAGGTGATGTTCTTCCAGACCGTCAGCCAGGGGAAGCTCGCGTCTTCCTGGAAGACCACGCCCACGCCGTCGGGAATGCTGCCCTGGACCCGCTTGCCGTCCATCAGCACTTCGCCGCCCGTCGGTGTCGCGAGGCCAGCCAGCACTTCCAGAAACGTGGACTTGCCGCAGCCGGACGGGCCGACGATCGAGAAGAATTCGCCCTGGCGCAGATCGAGCGTGATCGGACCCATCGCGTGGACGGCAGGGGCACCGCCGCGCGACGGAAAAACCTGGCTGACGTCGTTCAGCCGCACGATGGCGGGATGCGTCGACGCGGAAGCGGAATTGTCAAGATTGGTAAGCAAAGGAATCTCCTCCTTCTCTTCGTCCCGGAGACGACCGTGTTACGTCGTCGCGGGACTGATATTGAATATGAGCGATACGCCCGGTGTCACCCGGATGTCGGCAGCCATGGCATATCGGCCTGGCGTGCCTCCTCGAAGGCTCTGATGGCCTCGATATGGCCGAGGGTGACGTCGATATCGTCGACGCCGTCGATCAGCCGCTGCTTGCGCAGGGCGTTGATCTCGAAATCGAACGTCGATCCGTCCGGCGCGATGACCGATTGCGCGGGCAGGTCGATGGTGATCGTCGCGCCCGGCGTCGCGCGCAGTTGCCGCCACAGGGCATGGATCGCCGGGTAGGGCAGCACGATCGGCAGCACGCCGTTCTGCAGACAGTTTGCGTAGAAGATATCGCCGAAGCTCGGTCCGATGAGCGCGCGCAGGCCGAAATCGAGCACCGCGTAAGCGGCGCCCTCGCGCGACGAGCCGCAGCCGAAATCGGCGTCCGTGACGAGAATCTCGCAGTGCTGATAGGCGGGCTGGTTGAGCGAAAAGTCGGCCCGCGGCTGCTCTTTTTCGTCGAAGCGAAGATCGTGCAGGAAGGCTTCACTGTAGTCGTGACCGGGGCGGCGATGCCGGCGCATGTAGCGTCCCGGCAGGATCATGCCGGTGTCGATCTTGGCGATCTCCACGGGCGCCGCGATTGCGGTCAATGTCACGAACGGCTTCATGACGCTATCTCCTTGACGGCCATGCTGCGGACATCGGCCAGGTGCCCGGCGACGGCGGCGGCGGCAACCATCGCGGGGCTCATGATATGGGTTCGGGAATCGCGGCCCTGGCGGCCTTCGAAATTGCGGTTGGTGGTCGAGGCCGAGCGTTCGCCGGGCGCGACCAGTTCGCCGTTGGAGCCGTTGCACATGGAGCAGCCGGAATCGCGCCACTCCAGGCCGGCGGCCTTGAAAATGAGGTCGAGCCCCTCGGCTTCGGCCTGGCGCTTGACCGACGACGAGCCGGGCGAAACCATGCCGGGAACGACGCAGCGGCGGCCCTTCAGAACCGCGGCGGCGCTGCGCAGGTCCTCGATGCGGCTGTTGGTGCAGGAGCCGATGAAAACGCGATCGATGCGGATCTGCTGTAGCGGCGTCAGCGGCGCGAGACCGAGATATTCGAGCGCGCGCTCGACATGGCGGCGGCGGTCGGCATCGGCGATGGCCGCCGGATCGGGCACGGTCCCGTCGATCGGTGCACAGTCTTCCGGGCTCGTTCCCCAGCTGACCATCGGTGCGAGCGTCGAGACGTCGATGTGCAGTTCGCGGGCGAAGACGGCGCCTTCGTCGCTGTGCAGCGTGCGCCAGTGCGCCAGCGCCTTGTCCCAGGCGTCACCCTGCGGGCTCTTGGGGCGGCCTGCGAGATAGGCGAAGGTGGTGTCGTCGGGCGCGATCAGTCCGATCTTGGCGCCAGCCTCGACCGACATGTTGCAGATCGTCATGCGGCCTTCCATCGACATCGCGCGGATCGTCGAGCCGGCATATTCGATGGCATGGCCGACCGCGCCGCCCACACCGATGCGCGCAATGATGCTGAGAATGATGTCCTTCGGCGTCACGCCGTCCGGCAGTTCGCCGTCGATCACGATGCGCATCGGCTTCGGGCGGCTCATCCACACCGTCTGGGTGGCGATGACGTGCCGCAACTGGTTCGACGCGCCGATCGGCGATGCCAGCAGGCCGAAGGCGCCGTTGGTCGCCGTGTGGGAATCGTTGCAGGTAATCATCATGCCGGGCTGGGCGATGCCGAGTTCCGGCGCGATCACGTGGATGATGCCCTGCATGCGGTGATGCATGTCGATATGCGGCAAGGCGAAGTCTCGGGCGTTTTCCGCCTGCATTTCGACGACGCGGCGGATTTCCGGATTGGCGATGCCGGCCGTTCCGGCCGCCCGGTTGATGGTCGGCAGATAGTGGTCGGTGACGGCCATCTGCTGCGTCGGCCGGCGTGCCTTGCGTCCTTCCAGCCGGAGCTGGTCGAACGCGAGGAACGCGCCGCCCTCGTTGATCATGTTGAAATCGACGTAGAGCAGGTCCTCGCCGTGCGGCGAGACGACCACCACATGACTGTTCCAGAGCTTCTCGAACAGGGTCAGGGGCGCGGCCGGATGCGAGGGGGCGCCTTTCATGCCGACGCCTCTTCGACCATCGCCCGCGCCTGGCTGGCGAGCATCTGGATATCGCCCGCGACCGAGACGAACTGGCAGCCGGCCGCCAGCCATTTCCGGCCGGTGGCGCCGTCGCCCGCGGACATGCCAGCGAACGCACCGGCGGCGCGAATCTTCGGAATTGCGCCGGTGATAGCCGCGATGACATCGGCATGGCCGGATGCGCGCGCATGGCCGAGATCGGCGGCGAGATCGGCCGGGCCGATCAGCACGCCGTGCACGCCGTCCACGGCTGCGATCTCTTCGATACGGCCCAAGGCCGCCCGCGTCTCGATCATGACGATCAGGCAGACGCGCGCATCGATTTCATCGAAATAATCGCTGCCGCCCGCGTAGTGGTTGCCGCGATGGACCTTGGCGACGCTACGCACGCCATGCGGCGGATAGCGCGTTGCCGCGACGGCCATTTGCGCTTCCTCGACGGTCTCCACCATCGGCACGACGATGTTTTCGATGCCGAAATCGAGCAGCTGCTGGATCAGCAGCGAATCCAGCTTGGGAAGCCGCACGAGGACATGCGCTGGCGTGCCCGCAAGGGCCTGTGCCTGCTGCAGCACCGACATCAGATCGTTGGGGGAATGCTCCATGTCGATATAGACGTAGTCGCAACCGCTGAAGCCGAGCGCCTCGGCGGCGATCGGGCTGCACAGCTGCGAGCGCAGGCCGATCTGCTGGCGGCCGGCGCGCATTTCGCCAATAAAGGATGGTTTCTTTTCTGTCGTTCTCGTCACGGCTTCGTCGCCTCCAACGGATATTTTACTTATATTTAGTATAAGTATTAAAAAATGGCCGATATGCCCCCGCGTTTTGCCGCAGTGGCGCAATGCTCAGCAAGCCTGGTCAGTAAGCCGCCTCGTAGATGGCGAGGATGTCGTCACGCGAGATGTCGCGTGGATTGTTGTCGAGCAGACGCCGGATGGCGTGTGCTTCTTCCGCCATGGCGGGCAGATCGTCGCGCGGCACGGCGAAGCCCGAAAGCTTCATCTCGCAGCCGAGTTCCACGCAGAATTCATAGGCGGCCTCGAAGACCGAGGCGCGTTCCGGCGCGTTTAGCGCGGCAAGGACCGCGGCCGTTTTTTCGGGCGCCGCGTCGGCATTGAAGGCCAGCGTGTGCGGGAAGATCAGCGCGTTCGCCGCGCCGTGAGCGACGTGATAACGCGTCCCCAGCGGATAGGCGACAGCGTGCCCGGCAGTCGTATTGACCGGACCGAGACAGTAGCCGCCGTAAAGCGACGCCAGCGACAGGCCGCAACGTGCCTCCATGTCGGCGCCGTCTGCCACCGCCCGCTTGAGATAGCGCCCGACGAGCCGCACGCCTTCGAGCGCATACATGTCGATGGTGACGTGCGCGCGCCGGCTCGTGAATGCCTCGACGCAATGCGCCATGGCGTCGACGCCGGTCACTGCCGTCACTTGCGGGGGAAGGGTCAGGGTCAAGGCGGGATCGATGACCGCGAGGTCGGCCAGCATGTGGTTGCTTTGCACGGCCAGCTTGTTCTGCGTGAGCGGGTCCGTCACCAGCGAACGCGTTCCCGTCTCGCTACCGGTCCCGGCGGTGGTCGGCACCTGAACGAGCGCGGCGCGCTTGCCCGGAACCCGCTCGACACCCACTACGTCGGCGATGCCTTGACCGCTGCCCGGCAAAACCGCGGCGAGCTTGGCGAGGTCCATGGCGCTGCCGCCGCCGAAGCCGACCACCAGGTCCGGCCGCACCTCTTCCGCGACGGCCAGCAGCGCTTCCAGATTGACGACATCGGGCTCGGGGCGGACATCCGCAAAAACCGTGACCGCGCCGCTCAGACCGAGCACGTCGACGCGCTGGGCATTGAAGGCGTCGGCGACGACGAGGATGCGCTTGAAACGGCTACCGTTCCATGTCCCGACCTTCGAGACGGAGCCCGGCCCGAACTCGATGACCGGCGGACGAACCAGGGTGATGGATGACGACGATATCGGCATGGACGCTCATTCCCTCATGTAGATAGGGATAGGCAGACCCGCACTTCGTCGCGCCAGCGGCGCGCTTCTCATCCCTTGAAAACGATTATACTAAATATAAGTTTTCGCGCAAGAAGACTTTTTGACGGGTGTCGGGGATCCGTGAAATTTCGTCGGGGCGAATTTAAGCTGATGTTTTGTAAGAGGAATTCGTGATTTCGGCGAGTGGCGGCGGTCTGCGCCTGAAGCGCCGGCGAATCGGCGCCAAGCTGGGTGAGGGAGGAGTCGAGAGGGTGGGGAGGATGGCGACACGCCGGCGCCGATGAGGGCGTTCTTGCGGCGCCGTGGGTTTGCACGACAGCCACGGCATGTCGTGCAGGATGAGCCTGTTTGAGCCGAGCCGGTGGTATTGGATGAACTTGCGTCGATCGTGCCGGATACGGTCACGGTTGCGAAGAGCAGTTGGTCACTGCGGCAGCGGCGCTTACTAAAACACGCCGTTGCGCCGGTCGCCGCCTTTTCGATAATTCCGGTTGCCTTGATCCGGATTGCGGTTCACAAGCGGTCTTGCATAAAGCGGATGATGCAGGCTACGCACTTCATGTTCGAGCTTGAAGCAGTCCGCACCGCTCTCGGGATCGATCAGCGTCGCGAAGCGATACTGATGCGGTTCCTCGCCATAGACCAGCCCGCGTTCGGCAAGTCGTGCGTACGGCCCGGAGAAGTTGCTCACATAGACCTGGATATGATGACCGTCGTATTCGGGGTTGGCCTCGAGCGTTTCGGCATAGATGAGTTGCTGATGCGTGCCGATCGCGATGACCGCCTGCTGCAACCCGCCGCCATCGAGAAGCTCGACAGGGGTGTTGAACATCTCGCGATAAAAAGCTGCAATCGGGCGCGCGCAACCCGCCGGTACATCGAGTTGCACATAGGCCATGCCGAGATCGATGGCCGGCCCGGCGGCGTTCTGCCGATACGTCTCCGGGTCGAGGCAGTCATAGCGGTTTCCCCACGGACAATTCACCTCTACGCGGTCGTCCCGCTCGGTCCATCCGAACGCCGTGCCGTCGAGCAGGGGTTGCACGGCTCTCAGGCGTTCGACGAGCGATTGGCGTTCGCCCACGATCAGTCCGACATGCCCGCGCAGACGCTGCGCGTCGCCGTGCGGCAGATGAATCTGCGAGCGGCCGACGTTGATCCACATATTGGTGACGCCGGTCATCAGATAGGGATCGCGCGTCAGTCCAAGTCCGCTGACATAGAACGCGGTCGCGGCGCGCTGGTCCGGTATCGTGAGGTTGAGATGCTCCAGCAGCACGAGATTGCCGGTGTCCTCACGCGCGTAATCAAAGCGATTCATTGCATGGCCCTCGGAAGATGGGAACGATAAGTAACAAGCGGAATACGAATGCATTCAATCAGGATGCGTCTCGACGTTCGACGCATCCA
Source organism: Burkholderia sp. Ax-1724 (assembly GCF_011752995.1). Taxonomy (GTDB): domain Bacteria; phylum Pseudomonadota; class Gammaproteobacteria; order Burkholderiales; family Burkholderiaceae; genus Paraburkholderia. Next base: position 72,022 of record NZ_VWWL01000002.1, on the reverse strand, counting down.
TGACTCATGCTGCCTTTCTTGCTACGTTATGGTCGTCCGGCAATTCGATCCGCTTGATATCGCCGAGAATGAAGATGTACGACGCCGCGCCCAGTATCGCCACCGCGCCGATAAACATCAGCCCCCAGTAGAACGAACCGGTCAGTGAGACGATCGCGCCAATCACGATCGGCGTAACGATGCCGGCGATGTTCGCAGTGAAATTGAAAATGCCGCCGGTAAGTCCCATCAGGCGCTTCGGTGCGATATCGGGAATGATCGACCAGCCGAGCCCGCCCATGCCCTGACCGAAAAACGCGAGCGACAGCACCGCGATCACGGCGGTATCGCTCTGCACATAGAGCGCGACCACGATGCACGCCGACAGCAGCAGGCCGGTGATGATCGGCAGCTTGCGCGAGAGGTTCACGTTGCCGGTACGGCGCAGCAGCAGATCGGACACCCAGCCGCCGAACAGCACGCCGGCCGAAGCGCCGAGGAACGGCAGGATCGCGAAGAAGCCGATCTTGAGCCACGCCATATGACGCTCGGTGACCAGATAGGTCGGAAACCACGTGAGAAAGAACACCACGGTCGAGTTGCCGGCGAACTGGCCGATCGCGGCACCCCAGATTTCACGGCGACGCAGCAGGCGGCCGACGTCGTGCCACGAAAACGGCCGCTGTGCGTCGGTAGCCGTCGACAGGCCGCCGCCCGCGCCGATGTACTCGCGCTCCGCGTCGTTCATCGTGCGCGACTCGTGCGGCTCGTGATAGCGCAGCCACCACACGACCGAGAACGCGAGGCCGACCGCGCCGACGATCACGAACATCGCGCGCCAGCCGAATGACTCGATGATCCAGAACAGCAGCGGGCTGAACACGGCAAGGCCGATGTACTGCCCCACCTGATAAATACTGGTTGCCCGTGCGCGTTCGCGCTGCGGAAACCAGTGGCCCACCACGCGGCTATTCGCGGAGAAGCAGGGCGATTCCGCCACGCCGAGTCCGAGGCGATAGATCATCAGCGAAATCAGTCCTCCTGAGAGTCCGTTCAGGATGATGAAGGCCGACCAGCCCGAGACCGCGAGGAAATAGGTCTTTTTCGCGCCGATCCGGTCGAGCAGCAGGCCGGCCGGAATCTGCGAGAGCGTGTAGGTCCACGAGAAAGCGGAGAACACGATGCCCATCACGCCGGCCGACAGGCCAAGTTCCTTCGTGAGGCTCGGTGCGGCGATGCCGAGCACCGTGCGATCGAGGTAGTTGATGACGGTGCCGATCGCGAGCAGCGCGAGAATCGCGAAGCGGGCTCGCGATCGTCGTGCCGGATTCGCGGCGGTGGAAAGTGTTGTCTCTGTCTTCATGCCTTGTTTGTCTCCAGTAATGAAAGCGCAGACGTCCTGGATGCGCTTGTCACGATCACAACGCGATATGGCGGTGTCGCCCAGCCGGTTTACCCACACTTGAGGATCGCTGCGTCGTCACTGCCCGGGTACGCGAGCGATGCGTTGCAAGGCCGGTTGATCCGGCGGCGAGACGCTCATATCGTCCGGCGTGCTGCCAGAGCGGTTGCCACATGGCGCTGCGTCAGCGAGCCGGCGTGCCGCAAGCGCCTCCATTCCGGATCGGCGCGCCTGCGACAAAACCCCTTGTTCACTCGTCAAGCCTCGGGGTAGATTATGTGGAAGTAACTTCCAAATTGGAAGTTACTTTCGTAAAAAAACGACCAGGGTTTTCCCAGTAGCGAGCTTGTCTGGCCGATCTGTCCGCGTTCAGAAATTTGTAAAGTTATCAACGGACTACCGCCTCATCCGTCACGGCGGGCGAAAACCTGAATCTCTGCCGGTTGAGTGGCTGGCCAGCCGGCCCGGCGAGATCATGATAGGGAAAACCCTTTCCTGTAGTTTTTGAATATTCTTCCAATCTGGAAGTAACTTCCGTATAGTCTGTCCGACACCGAATCGTCGAGCGAGAGGATGGGTCGTGGCTTCGACACTCGCGGAGTAAGGGCATCACTTCAAAACACATAGGATCGCCAATCATGTTCGATATGTCTGAGCAGCGCGTTTTGGTCATCGGCGGCTCGTCGGGTATTGGCTTCGCCACGGCGAAGCTGGCCAGATCGCTCGGCGCGCGGGTTACCATCGCGTCGCGTTCGCCGGAAAAGCTTGCCGCGGCCGCGCAAAAAATCGGCGAGGGCACTCAAGGCCGCGAGCTCGATCTCACCGCCGACGAGGCAGTCGCCGCGTTCTTCGACAACGAGGAAGCCTGGCACCACGTTATCGTCACCGGGTCGGAAGTATCGATGGCCGCCGTTCGCGAGTTGCCGATGGAGTCCGCCTATGCCGCGATGAACTCGAAGTTCTGGGGCTTCTATCGTGTCGCGCGTCATGCGCGGATTCACGCGGGCGGGTCGCTCGGCGTGATTGCCGGCTTTCTTGCCACTCGCCCGGCGGCGGGACGAGCACTCATGGGGGCGATAAATGGAGCGCTGGAAAGCCTGGTTCAGGGTCTGGCGCTGGAACTCAAGCCCGTGAGAGTGAACGCTGTGTCGCCGGCCGTCGTGGCAACGGAAATGTGGAGTGCAATGACGGAAAGCGCTCGCGCCGCCATGTTCGAGAAGGTTGCCGCGTCGTATCCGGCAGGGTGCCACGCGCAACCGGACGATATTGCACGCCAGCTTTTGCTGCTTGCCTGCACGCCTTATGCGACGGGCACCATCGTGACGCTCGATGGCGGCGCCTCGATTGCCTGACCGGAAGCCGTCGTCATGTTCAAACGCATGTCGGTGCTGGTCCGGCGCACTGGCGATAACCGGGAACGCTTCTCGCGAAACTGGGAACGTCACGCGGCGCCCGTGGCTCGATTGCCGAAAGTGCGCGGCTATATCCAGAATCACGTAGAGGAAGACTTCACGGTCCCGGGCGGTTCGGCGATCGAGGTGGACGGTTTCGTGGAGCTGCTGTGGGACCGTCCGGAAGATATGGCGGCAGCCTTTGCCAGTGCCGCCGCGCGACCGATGGTGGAAGACGAGCCGAACTTTCTCGGCCACGGTTCGGGGTATGCGATCAGGAAGGCTTCGCCGTTACGCGAGAGCGCGGGCGGCAAGCTGATCGTTGCGGCCATCGGCGGTGCGGCGGCGCTGGATGCGATCGAAGCACGATGCCAGGTGCTGCAACAACGGGCCGTGCTGATCCGCGACGATGTGGCCGATCTGATCGCCAAGCCCGGCATGGAACCGCCCCAGCCGGTTAGCGCATTTTTCCATCTCCAGTTCGACAATGCGGAGAGTGCGCGGAAGGCCGGGCATAGGCTTGCCTCATGCGCGGCTTCGGTTGACGCGCGTTTGAGCGTTTGCCGCGTGCGAACGCTACGCTTCGTCTGACCGGGCGAACGGGCTGTGCCAGAAGCGATTTCCTATCGGCGGTCGATCTGTCGCGGGGCAGATTTCCGCTATGTCAGCGAGTCGGCAACTTACAAGCAGAAAGCAGGCGTTATTCCCCAACCGATGAGGGTTGCGCGTTCCTGAGTACATCGAGTGGCTTTAGTCTGGCGAATCGGTGTATTGTTCGGCACAGACGAAGCAGGGCAGGCAATGCCGGCAGCAGTGGCGCGGCGCAGAGCGAACAGTCGCCCTGCGCCGACCGACCATGCCGGGTATTGCGAATCCCGACCCCACGCCTCAGTGCAAAAGGAACTTTCGCCATGAGCGATCCTCAGCAGCCGACCACCCAGCCGCTCGATCTGAGCGCGTTCGCCTCACTCGCGACACCGGATGAGGCCGGGAATCCGGCATCCGGTTCGGATTCATCCCGTCTCCCTGTCGACACTGCGGAGTCGACCGAAATCGCGGCGCCCATGCTGGCTTTCGAGCGTCTCGTCGAACTGAGCACCCTGCCGGCCGAACTGCAAACCCGCGCGCACCAGCTTGCCGATTCGATCCGTTTCGAGGACACGGCCTCGACGCTGACTTTCATCGAGCATACGCTGCAGCCGATTGCCCAGGTCTCCCGGCAACTGCTCGCCGATACCACGGTCGGCAATGCGGGCGAAGTCGGCCAGATCGCCGCGGCCGTGATCGACGGCATCAAGATCCTGCGTATCGACGAACTCCAGGCCGAAGCGCACAAGATCGCGCCGAAAGCGACCGGCTTGCTCGGCCGGGTGATGGGCCTCGGCAAGCTCGCGCACGATGCGGTCCAGTCCTTCGCGGAGAACCGCAAGAAATTCCTGACGCTGATGGACGCCGAGGAAGCGCGGGCACGCAAGGCGAAAGCCGACCTGATGACCACCGTGCAACTGCTCGACGATCAGAGTCAGACTGTGCGCCAGGGCGTGGGCAATCTGACGATCGCCATTGCCGCCGCGCAGATCGCACTGGATCGCGGCGTGCAGGAAGCCGAGGAACTGCGCCAGATCGCGCTGCGCTCGAACACGTCGGGCGACGCAGCGATCGCGATGGATCGTCGCAATACGCTCGCGAATTTCCGGGCCCAGACGGCCGACATGCGTGAAGCCATGGTGTCGGCCGCGACCCTGATTCCGCTGATCGCCTCGAATCGCAAGGCGGCAGTGACACGCGTCTCGCAACTGAACAGCGGTATCCTGCTGACCCTGCCGCGTCTGATGGCGGTCGCTTCGCAAGCGGCTGTCGAGGCGGACGTGCAGCGCGGTGGGCAGGAAAAGGAAAAGCTGGACGAAGCGAATCGCCGGATCACGGAGATCGCCGGTCGTGCCGCGCACGACGCCGCCATTTCCGCGGCCCGCAGCTTGCAGGGCGACAATCGCAACCTCGAGGCGCTGTCCGCGCTCGCCGAGCAAACGATTTCGACCATGCAGGAAGTGCTCAAGATCGAACAGGATGCCGCCGATGAAGACCGCAAGCGCGAGCAGGAACTCGTGCGCGTGCGCGATCGCCTCGTATCCGGCATGCGCGGCGTGCAGCAAGCCGCACTCGCGAGGCCGGTCCGCGGCGCCTGATCGCCTCGGCCCCCACTCTCTACAGGAACATCGCGAATGACCGCGCAGCCCCCGGATTCCCAGGACGGCGCCGGGATCGACCCGGCCACGCAACCGCTCGACCTCGGCGCGATCACGCGCAGCCTGGCCGACACGGCGCCAGGCGCTGGCACGGCGATCTCCGCGGCACCTGCCGCCGCCGTTGCGCCGGACCTGACTTCGTTCGATCTCGACGCGGCCTGGCTGCGCCGGGCCGAAGCCGACGGCGCGGGCTTCCTGTCCCGGTTCGCGCGCATCGTCAGCGAGGCTTTGCCGCAGCACGCGACGCTCGACATCGTGCGTCGCGGACTCTTCCGCAAAACCGAGGAAGTCGTCGGACTCGCCGTAGCGTTCGAGGACGAAACCTACCGCATGCGCCTTTCCGGCAATCAGCAGATCGTGACCGAAGTCGAAAAGCGCGTGCGCGGCATCACGCTTTCGACCCGACAGGTGCAGGCGCACACGTGGATCTCCGGCCTGCTCGCCAAGGTACACGAGCGCACGGAAAAGGCGCGAGGCATTGCCGACCTGCTGCGCTCGCTCTGACGCATCGGCTACCCCATTTTCTACCGAGGCTATTCATGGGAATCTGGTCTTCGTTGTTCGGCGGTGGTAGCAGCAATTCCCCAACGCAGGCACCTCCCGACGATCGGCCCTTCTTCGACGCGCAAGGTGTGCCGAACCTGCTGCACGAGCGTCTCGAACAGGCCCGGGCGGGCACGCTGCCGTGGATCTCCACGCTGACGGCGCCCGAACTCGCACTGGCCCGCTCGCATGGCGTCCGGATGATCGCGCCGATCGCGGCCACCTGCTGGATGCATTACGGCTATTCGTGGACCGAGGGGCACAAGCAGGGCTGGAATACCGCCCAGCATCGGCTTCAGGCCGAGGCCGCCGCGCTCGGCGCGAACGCCGTCATCGACGTGAAGATGGTCTCGCTCGATCTTGCGATCGAGAGCAGCATGGACTACTCGCTCGTCGGCACGGCGGTGCGGATCGCGGGCCTGCCGGCGAGTCCCGCGCCGATCCTCTCGACCGTGCCCGCGCTCGAGTTCGTGCAACTGCTCGAAGCGGGCATCGTGCCCGTTGGCCTTGCCGTCGGCGCACGCTTTGCATGGAGCAACGACAACCTCGACTGGCGATCCGACCAGTCCTGGCGCAACGCCGTGATGAGCCAAACCACGTCTTTCTGGGAACGCATCCGCCGCGATGCCCACCGCGACCTGCGCGAAGACACGGCGCGGCAGGGGCGCGGCGTGCTCGCGCAACTGAATTTCAGCCAGATCTTCCGGCGCGAGTACGAGAACCCGACCCGCTACAACTACCTCGGGCGTCACATCGTCATGGGAACGGTCGTGGACGGCGAGCCGGCCGGCACGATCCCTCACCCGGTCGAATGGGTGCTCGACCTGAGCGACCGCCCGGATCTGATCCGCACGACGTCGGTGCATCACAACTCGTTCAACGACGGCATCTGATTGTCCCGGATCGCCCCGGATCGCCTTTACACCGTCTTCCTTACCAAGGAGCCAGCGCATGTCGAATACCACGGTCGCCGACTACAGCCACCAACTTCCCTCGAGCGTGAGGGAGCGCCTGCAGGGCCTTCGCACTGCCGCACATCCGTCCGGCGTCTTCACGTCCGATCTTTCGGTCAACGAATTTCTTCTCGTGCGCAAGGCGGGTTTCGAGCCTATCGGCCTGTGTGTCGGTAGCTGCATCTACCACGTCGGCATCCAGTATTCGTCGTGGAATCAGAACCAGGAAATGACGGTCCTGTCGCAGGCGATGTACCACGCCCGCGAGCTCGCGATGTCGCGCATGCGCGAGGAAGCGCGCGAGATGGACGCGGACGGTATTGTCGGCGTGCGGCTCGAAATCAAGCATGTCGAATGGGACGAAAATCTTCTCGAATTCATCGCGATCGGCACGGGCGTGGTTCATAACCACGACACGAAGGGCTTCAAGGCGCACGACGGCGGGCCGTTCACGTCCGATCTGTCCGGCCAGGACTTCTATACGCTGCTCGGCGCAGGCTATCGCCCGGTCGAGATGGTCATGGGCTCGTGCGTGTATCACGTCGCGCACCGGGGCGTATTGCAGGCGTTCCGCCAGGCCGGGCGCAACGTCGAACTCGAACAGTTCACCCAGGCGCTTTACAGCGCGCGCGAACTCGCCATCGAGCGTATGCAGAAGGAAGCGCAGGACGCGAAGGCCGAAGGCGTTGTCGGCACGATCGTGCAGGAGAAGTCGTATCGTTGGGAAAGCCATGTGATCGAGTTCTTCGCGATCGGCACGGCCGTCGTGCCGCTCAACGAGGAAATCGCGCCCAAGGACATTCCGGCGCCGACACTGGTGCTGTCGGTCAACGATTAGGGCAATTTTGCCGGCAGGGCGTGGCTGTGTTTTACGCGGCCGCGTACGTCGGCGTGTTCGGCATTGCTGTGCCGGTGAGAGGTTCGGTAGCCGCGAAAGCCGCTTGCTGCGAAGGCTCAATTGATATATGATATGTATATCAATAATCGGGGGGGGTAATGAGCCGAATCCTGATTGACTTGCCCGATGCGCAGGTCGAAGAGTTAGCGGTGCTTGTGGCCGCTGAGCAACGTCCTCGCGCCGCCGTCATTCGCGACGCGATTGAGGCCTATATCACGCAGCACAAGCGCGCTGTCGGGGCTGACGTTTTTGGTCTGTGGAAAAGCAGGAAAGTCGATGGTCTGGAATACCAGCAGGAACTGCGCTCAGAATGGTAAGGGCACTTTTCGACACAAACGTTCTGATCGACTACCTCAACGGCGTAGGTGTGGCGAAGAAAGAACTCGCGCGCTATGAGTATCGTGCGATTAGCACGATCACCTGGATGGAAGTCCTGGTTGGTGCAACACCGGACGATGAAGCGGCTATTCGTGCATGGCTTGGCTCGTTCGATGTCATTGCGCTCGACGCAGCCATCGCAAATCGGGCGGTCGAGATTCGTAAACAGAGGCGGATTCGACTGCCCGATGCAATTGTATGGGCCTCGGCCCAGGTGAATGTAATGCTGCTGGTTTCTCGCAATACCAAGGATTTTCCTGCTGACGAACCTGGCGTACGTGTCCCATACAAGATTTAAAGGAAAACGGGATTTGCCTCTGCATCTCCGGACACGCGCTGAAATGAACTCGTCAATGCTGCGAGCCGGGTGTTCGAGGGTGTTGGACACCTATCCGTCATGACGCCGTCTGCGCAGTTTTTGCCCGCGCATCTATTGGCGCCCGCCGTGAGAGCGGGCGCCAGATGGTCACACGGTTACGCTGCCGCGTCTGCCGCTTCCGCGCATGTCCATGACGCCTTGAGACGCGCGCGGATGTCGGCGAGCGTGGTCGTCACCAGCAGTTGCCCGTTCCGGAAGACCGGTGTCAGCGCGCCGGTGGCGAACTGCTCGGGCGTCTGCTGTTCGTACAGCACGTAGTCGTAGCCTTCCTTCTCGACGCGCAACAGGCCGCGAGCCGACTTCTTCGTGCCGTCGTCGGTGGCCGGGTCCTTGTAGATGTCGACCTGTTCGTCGCCGACTTCGGCGTAGATCGCTTTCATGGCCCAGCCGAACGTGTCTCGCGACAGCATATTGTAGGTGTAGGAGCCGATGCCGAATACCACGTTGCTCGACGCGAAGCCCTTCTCGGCCAGGCGGGTCAGAATGTCCCAGGCGCGCGTCAGCGAGATCGAGTCGCCGTAGATCAGGCCGACCTTGTCGTTGAGCATCCGGTAGCCGCTGTGCGTCGACGTGCCGCCGTAGATGTCCCACAGGCATTCGACCGATCCCTTGCGCTCGGCTTCCGTGATGTGCAGACCGTTGGCCGCCACGATGTAACGGTCGCCGGCTTTGCGGAATGCGCCGTCGGCATCGCGCGCGAGTTCGTTGTCGCGATAGCCTGCCAGGATCCGCACCGGATCGCCGGAGTCCGGGCGAAACACCACGCGGCTCTGGCCGAGCGCATTCGGTTGGCGGGCGAGAATCGCTTCCTTCAGCTCCTTCGCGATAACCGTCATGACGTTCCAGTAGTCGAACGAATCGCTCACCAGCGAGACCATGCCGGCCGGATAGTCCTGTGTGACGAATTCGCGGATGACCTCGCGTTCGGCCAACGGGCGCAGCGCTTTTTCGTCGAGTCCGGCATGTGCCGGATCGCGTTGCAGGCGCTTGAGCGTGGCCAGAATCCGCAGCGTCATGACGCTGTGCTCGGAAGCCGGGATCGAACCGCCCACCAGCTCCTTGTCCGCGTCGGCGCCGTAGTAGTCTTCGGCATAGTCGATGGCCGGGATCGTGTCGGTGCCCGTGAACGACAGCAGGTGGCCGACGCCGCAGCGCATGGCGTCGTGCACGCCGCTCATGCCGCGCATCGAGAAGTCGTGGCCCTGCCAGTCCACGAAGTCTTCCGGCGCTCCGGTCAGCTTCGCGAAGTGGCTCAGCAGCTTGCGGAATTCGAAGGCGATGGTCGCGACTGTCGACGGTTTCCAGATCTCGGCACTGAACAGCGTCTCGAAGTAAGTCGAGACCCACGGAAACGCCGGATGCGTGTTGACGAAGATCACCGGCGGCACCTTGATGTTCACGCGCACGCCCTCGGGCAGCGCGCGCAGTTCGAGCGGCAGATAGCCGAGATCGTGCAGCGCGCCGAGGCGCTCGACCGGCACCGCATCCTGGCCGAGCGCGGTGTCCATGCGGCGCTTGTACCGGCGAATGGCCGCGTCCTTCGGCGCCTCGAAGAACTCGCGCTGGAACACGCCGAGAAAGAACTCCTTGATGAAGCCCTGGAGACCGAACCACACCACCTTGTTGTCGTAGAACTGTTCGAGCACGGGGGCGTACTTCGCCGAGCGCGGCGTGAAGTTCGCGACGAGCTTCGTCGTGGCTGCCGGGTACATCGACGGATGGCCCGTCTTGTAGAAGTCGGCGAGATTGAAGGGAATCAGTCCGTTCATGATCGTTCTCCGGTCGGGGTGATGGCGTGCGGGTTCAGGCCAGGACGGCGCGGGCGTCGTCCGTCCAGTTATTGCGAGTGAAGACGGCGGCGTAGTGCTCCAGCAGCGCGTCGAGGCCCTTGCTGAAGATGCCGTGCGTCACGTACAGGTACAGCGGGTTGCGCGCGGCACTGCGGGCCTGCTTTGCATCGAGCGCCTGCGCAAGTTCGGTGAAGGTGCGGCCGCCGTCGCAGATGTCGTCGATCACCAGCAGCGCGCATTCGGGCAGGTCGCCCTGAATCGCGGTTCCGGTGATGGCGCCCGTGCGGGTGTCGCGGACCTTGTCGGCGAACACGACGGGCAGGTCGAGTTGCGGGTCGAGCTGCGAATTGAGTTGTGAAGCCAGCTTCAGCACGCGCTTGCGGGCACCCGCGTCTGGCGCGACCAGCGCGAGGCTCGAACGACTCCTGAGAACCTGTTCGACGACACGGCGCAGGGCCGGCAACGGATCGTCGATCACGACACGGTCCAGCAGCGCGGCCGTCACGTCGCTGTGCGGGTCCTGGATGACGACCCGGCGATAGTGCTGGGCGTTGATCAGGTCGCAGAACACCTTGGCGCTGAGCGATTCACCGGGATTCGCCACGCGATCCTGGCGCGCGTACGGCACGTAGGGCAGGTGCAGATCGAGCGGCGTGTCCGGATAGGCCCGGCGCAGCGCGTCGGTGGTCATCAGCAGCGTCATGACGGCGGCGGCATCCGGAAGATGCGCGTTGAGTTCGAGCTGCCCGGCCGGCACGCCGGTCTGGACCGTGACATGCATTTCTCCGCCCGGGAATTTCAGAACTTTCAGGCCGACCGGATTACGCGCCTTCAGCGACGACTCGGCGTCGTGCTGCATCGTGGTCACCGCGGTGATGTTCAACATCGCTGCCTCTTACATAGTTGGAAAGTGCGACTAACTTGCTGCGAAGTATAGACATAGACCGACATAGTCGCTTTCTGCAACTATGTTTGCTAAACTTTTTTCAGGTTGGACAGGGCAAGGGGTAGGGCATGAAAAAGGGCTACGAAAAACCGGACGTGAGCGTCGATGTGGTGCTGCTGACGTTGTCGGAAGAGGGATTGCTGGTGGCGCTGCACGAGCGCCGCCAGCAACCGTGCCGCGGGGCGTTGGCGCTGCCGGGCGGCTATATCCACACGAACGAGGACGGTTCGCTCGAAGACGCGGTGTATCGCATGCTGCGCGAGAAAACGCAGCTTGAACCGCGCTACATCGAGCAGCTTCAGACGTTCGCCGGCCCGGGACGGGACCCGCGCGGGTGGTCGGTCGCGATCAGCTACGTCGCGCTCGTGCCGCTGGAGAGTCTGACGGGGGCTGAATCGGGCGTGTTCGGGCTCTATCCGGTGGACCGGCTTCCCGCGCTGGCCTTCGACCATGCGGAGCAGATCCGCGCCGCCGTGCTGCGCGTGCGCAACAAGTCGAGCTATTCGACGCTGCCATGCTGGCTGTTGCCGGAGAAATTCACGCTGACCCAGCTGCAGCATACCTACGAAGCGGTGTTCGGCGAGACGGTAACGCGGGCGACATTCCGTTCGCGACTCGGGATCAAGGTCGGCGACGTGCAGCCCGGCGAAGCGGTCGACGACGCGGGCGTGCTGATCGCGACCGACGATTACCAGCTCGGCAACCAGCGGCCGGCGCGGCTGTTTCGGGTCGACCAACTGGGTCTGTTCAAACGCGCGGGGTGGTAGGCCGCGTCCGCTGCGCGCAGTGCAACTGCCGCGTCGAGGCGGGAGCGGAACCGTTCCCGCCTCGGCGATTATTTCCAGCGCTGCCATTCGGCCGGGTAACGCGAGGTCATCGGGCGGACGTTCTGGGAAGCCGGGTAAAGTGCCTTGCCCAGCCTGTCACGCGTAGGCATAGCGTACGAGATGAAAGAACACCGGCGCGGCGAAGCAGATCGAATCGACGCGATCGAGCATACCGCCGTGGCCGGCGATCATCGAGCCCCAGTCCTTCGTGCCGAGCGAGCGCTTGACGGCCGACAGCACGAGCCCGCCGACGAAGCCCGAGATCACGATCGCGAGCGAGATGCCGAACGCCGCGCCGAAGCTGAACGGCGTCACGCGATACAGCACCGCGCCGCACAGCGTGGCGAGCAGGCCGCCGCCGATGAAGCCTTCGACCGTCTTCGAGGGCGACAGCTGTGGTGCGATCTTGCGCCGTCCGAACAGCTTGCCGACCACGTATTGCAGCACGTCGCTGATCTGCACGACGAGCAGGAAGTAGAACAGCAGCAGCGCGTTCTCTCCCGCGTAATGCGGAATGTCGAGGATCAGCACGGCGGGCGCGTGGCTCAGGCCGTACACGCAAACCATTAGCGCCCAGTTGATCTTCGCGTTGCGGCTCAGGAATTCGCTCGTGTCCTGCGTGAGCGCCGAGACGAGCGACATCGCGAAGAACAGATGCACCGGCACGAAAATCGAATACATCCCATACCAGTTGATCGCGAGCAGCAGATACTGCACCGGGATCGCGACGAAGAACGCGATGCACAGCGTCGTGTGGTCGCTCGCGGTCGTCGGCGTGAGCGTGATGAATTCGCGCAGCGTCAGGTATGACAGCAGCGCGAACACGAAGTAGGTGACGTTGTTGCCGAGGCCGATCGCGACCACCATCACCGCGATCATCGCCCACCATGCGCGGATGCGCTGATTGAGGTTGACGATAGTGTCGCTCGTGCCGCCGGCGCGCGCGCCGAGTATCGCGCCGATCAAGGTCGCGATGGCGAGCAGCCCTGTCACGCCCGCGACCAGTTCCCAGAAAAGTGTTCGCATGCTCAAAGTCCGGATGAAGAGGAGAAGGGCGCTCAGCCGGCCGGCCGATGCGGCGCGAGCGCGACGATCGCGTCGCGCATGCGGGCGAGGAAGGATGCCTTGTCTTCCTCAGCGGCTAGCGCCTCGCGGGCGCCAAAATGCACCTTGCAGATCAGCGGTACAGGCCAGATCGCGCCTTTCGGCATGATGCGCTGCAGGTTCTCGAGATAGACGGGCGCAAGTGCCACATGCGGGAATTGCCTCGCGAGATGGAACAGTCCGCTCCTGAACGGCTGCGGCAGTGCGTCGGCACTGCGGGTGCCCTCGGGGAAGATGATGATCGAGTGCCCCTGTGCGAGCGCGTCGCGTACAGGATCGAGCGGGTCGCCGCCCGATTCGCGGTGACGGTCGATCAGCACGACGTTCAGCAGCTTCTGCGCGATGTGGCGCTTGAGCGTACCGCTGTCCCAGTAGTCGCGCGCGGCGACCGGCCGCACGACGGCGCGCACCTCGTGCGGCAGCGCGGCGAGGATCGCAAGCGTATCGATGTGGCTCGTATGGTTCGAGAAATAGATCGTCTGGGTTGGCGACGGCGGTGCCTGATACCAGACCGGATAGGCACCTGCGACGAGTCGCACGAGGGTCAGCAGGAAATCGCGCTGCCACACGTTCAGGATGTTCATAGGCGGCGCATCCCCTGTTCATGTGCGTGGCCGGAGCCGCGGTCTCCACGCGGCCGGCGGCATCCCGGCATGCCGATGCGGCGCAATAGGGGAAATGGCGGGGGTTTAATTTTCTTCAAATGAGTGGCGGCCTGTCGCGGCTCTGCGAAAATGATTCGAATCGACTCGCGCATAGGGCGGATTGGCGAATGCACGGGTCGATGGCATGATAAGGGCTCATTGCATCAGCGCATGAATGCTTGTTTGCAGTTCGAATGAATCACGCGGTCGGGCCAGCGGATTATCGGGTGTTTCCGCGAAAAGCGCCAGATTCCGATTATGTCGTGCCAATTAAAGCCGCGAATTAAAACCAATGAGCCTTTACGCACTCAAGCCCAAATTCCAGAACTGTCTGCGTCCGTTCGCGGACTCGCTCGCCGAACGGGGCGTCACCGCCAATCAGGTCACGCTGTTCGCGGCCGGCGGCTCGATTGTAGTCGGGGCGATTGCCGGGCTCGGCGTCTTCGCCCGCGCGCTGTTCCTGCTGATTCCGCTATGGCTGTTCGCGCGCATGGCGCTCAATGCGATTGACGGGATGCTCGCTCGCGAGCACGGGCAGAAGAGCACGCTCGGTGCGTACCTTAACGAACTCGGCGATATCGTGTCCGACGTCGCGCTCGTGCTGCCTTTTCTCGCGATCCCGGCATTCGCGCCCGCGGACGTCTGGTTATTCGCGCTGACGGCGGTCATCGTCGAAAGCGCGGGGCTCGCCGGTCCGCTCGTTGGCGCGAGCCGCCGCTATGACGGTCCGTTCGGCAAGAGCGACCGCGCGCTCGCGCTCGGCGCGTTCGCACTGTGGTTCGGTGTCGGTTTGCCGATCGGTGTCGTCGGTGCGTGGCTGTGGCGTCTGCTGATCGTGCTGTCGATCGCAACGGCGGTGCGGCGCGTACGGGCGGGGGTTGTCGAAGTGGGCGGCCGACTGAGTGGCTGACGTCGCGGACACCGGAACGGGGGCACGACATGATTCGAATAACGAAACGAGAGAGCGGATGAGCGCACGTACTGCCCGCGAGGCCAACTTCACCACTCATGACGGCACGACGCTGTTCTATCGTCACTGGCCCGCAACGGGCCCGCGCTGTCGCGGCGCAATCGTCCTGCTGCACCGCGGCCACGAACATTCGGCGCGCGTCGCGCATCTCGTCGACGAACTCGATCTGGCGGATTTCGCCTTTTTTGCCTGGGATGCACGCGGTCACGGCCGCTCGCCCGGCGCGCGCGGCTACAGCCCGAGCGCGGCCGCGTCGGTGCGCGACCTGCAAGCGTTTGTCGAGCATATCCGCGACACGTACGGCATTGCCGTCGAGGACATGGCCGTGATCGGCCAGAGCGTCGGCGCCGTGCTCGCGGCCACATGGGTGCACGACTATGCACCGCCGATCCGCTGCCTCGCTGTCGCGTCGCCGGCGTTTCGCATCAAGCTTTACGTGCCGTTCGCACGGCCGGGTCTGCGGCTGATGTACAGGCTGCGCGGACTGTTCTACGTGAACAGCTACGTGAAGCCGAAATTCCTCACGCACGATCCTGAGCGGATCGCGAGCTATACGGCCGATCCGCTGATTACGCGGCCGATCGCGGTCAACATGCTGCTCGATCTGCACGACACCGCGAAGCGGATCGTCGCCGATGCAGCGGCGATCACCGTGCCGACGCAACTGCTGATTTCCGGCGCCGACTGGGTCGTGCATCGCGATCCGCAGGACCGTTTCTTCGAGCGGCTCGGCTCGGCGTGCAAAGAACGCATCGTGCTGCCGGGCTTCTATCACGACACGCTCGGCGAGCGCGATCGCGCGCAGGCGCTCTCGCCGCTACGCGCGTTCATGTTGCGCGAGTTCGATGCGCCGGGCCCGCGCGTGTCGCTCGCCGACGCCGACCGGCGCGGCGCATTCCACGACGAATACGTGGCGCTCGGCCAGCCGCCCGCGAATCCGCTCTCCCGCGCGTACTGGGCCATCACGCGCATGGGGCTGAAGGTCGGCGGCGCGTTGTCGGACGGCATCGCGCTCGGTCTGCGGCTCGGTTTCGATTCGGGCTCGACGCTCGACTACGTGTATCGCAACCGCGCGCAAGGGCGGCTCGGCGTCGGCGCGCTGATCGACCGCACGTACCTCGATTCGCCGGGCTGGGCCGGTATCCGGCAGCGCAAGGTGCATCTGCAGGAACTGATCGGCGCGGCGATCGGCCGCCTACGCGGCAATGGCACGCCGGTACGGATCGTCGACATCGCGGCCGGACACGGGCGTTATGTGCTCGATGCGATCGCCATGGCCGCCGAACGTGACGGCGCGCTGCCCGACGGCATTCTGCTGCGCGACTACAGTCCGCCGAATGTCGAGGCCGGCCGCGCGCTGATCGCGCAGCGCGGCCTCGCTCCGATCGCGCGTTTCGAACCGGGCGACGCATTCGACGAGGCATCGCTCGCGGCGCTCGAGCCGCGCCCGACGCTAGCGATCGTGTCGGGCCTCTACGAGCTGTTCGGCGCGAACGAGATGATCGAGCGCTCGCTGCGCGGGCTGGCGCGGGCCGTGCCGCCAGGCGGCTATCTCGTCTATACGGGGCAGCCGTGGCATCCGCAGCTCGAATTCATCGCGCGCGTATTGAACAATCACCGTGGCGAGGCGACGTGGGTCATGCGCCGCCGCTCGCAGGCCGAGATGGACGAACTGGTCGCGCGTGCGGGCTTCCGCAAGCTCGACCAGCGAATCGACGCGATGGGCATTTTCACGGTGAGCCTCGCGCAGCGGGTCGATGCGCCATGAGTGCATCATGAGCGAACTCGGCGGCGACGCAAGCGGTCTCGTCGCGCAAGCCAGCCGCCCGCGCGACGCGTCATTCGCGTTGCGCCTCGGCTGGCTGGCGGCGATGGGCGCGGTGTTCTTTTCCACGTACGGTTTCGCGAACTGGCTGGCCGCGCGCCGCGCGTCGGTGCCGACCTTCGCGTTCGGCTGGGAACACGCGATTCCATTCGTACCCTGGACGATCGTGCCGTACTGGTCGATCGACCTGCTGTATGCGCTGTCGTTCTTCTTCTGGACACGCCGCGACGATCTGTTCGATCACGTCAAGCGGCTGCTGACCGTGCAACTGATCTCCGTCGCGTGCTTTATCGCGTGGCCGTTGCGCTTCGGTTTCGAGCGGCCCGACGCGGGCGGCCTGGCCGGCGCGCTGTTCACGCTGCTGATGGGCTTCGACAAGCCGTACAACCAGGCGCCGTCGTTGCATATCGGTCTGCTTGTCGTGCTGTGGGCCGTCTACGCCAGGCATCTGCGCGGCAGGCTTGCGCGTTGCGCGCTACATCTGTGGTTCCTGGCGATCGGCGTGTCGGTGCTGACGACCTATCAGCATCACGCGATCGACGTGCCGACCGGTGCGGCCGTCGGCTGCCTCGCGCTGTTCCTGTTTCCTCTGCGCGATGCCGCAGGCCGGCTGCCCGAGGCCGAGGTCCGGCGGCACAGGGCGAGCCGCAAGCTCGCGCGCCGCTATGCGCTTGCGGCAATCCTCGTCGCTGTGATTGCGATGGTCTGTGTGCCGCGTGCGCCGGGCTGGGCCTTGGTCGCGGGGTGGGTTGCGCTGGCGCTCGCCTGTGTCGCATGGATTTATTGGCGCGGCGCGCCGGGTGCGTTCCAGAAGGACGCGCGGGGGCGTTTCCCGGTTTTCATCCGCTGGCTGCTGGCGCCGACGATTGCCGGCGCGTTCGTCAATTCGCGGCTGTGGACATTCCGGCAACCGGCCCCGGTGCGGATCGACGAGCGTGTGTCGATCGGCCGAACGCCGACGACGCGCGAGGCGCGGCGGCGCGGCTTGACAGGACTCGTCGATTTGACGGCCGAGATGCCGGGCTGGGTCGCGGCCGACGCATCGCTCGCGTATGCGGCCGCGCCGCAACTCGATCTCGTCGCCCCGACCGCGCGGCAATTGCAGCAGGCAGTCGCGGCGCTCGAAAG
This sequence comes from Burkholderia sp. Ax-1724, assembly GCF_011752995.1. Classification (GTDB taxonomy): domain Bacteria; phylum Pseudomonadota; class Gammaproteobacteria; order Burkholderiales; family Burkholderiaceae; genus Paraburkholderia. Next base: position 54,619 of record NZ_VWWL01000002.1, on the reverse strand, counting down.
GCTGCATGGCGAAGGCCGCGACGTGCTTGTCTGCTGCGCGCTCGGCTATGGCCGCAGTGTGCTGTGCGCGGCTGCATGGCTCGCGCTGCGGCGCGGTTTGCACGATGCTCGCGACGCGCTGGTGGCGGTGCGCGCCGTTCATTCGCATGCCGTATGGTCGGACGACGGGGTGGCCGTGCTGCAGGACTGGATCGATCTCCGGCGCGCGATGGGGGCGGCGTGATGCGCGACCTGTCCTCGGCGTTCCGGATTGCCGCCGCGCGTGGCGCGCTCGATGCGGGCGTGTGGGCGGTCGCGGCGGCGCTGTGCGCGGCGGGTGCGGGCTGGTGGGTCGCATCGGGATGGCCGCCGGCGGCGACGGTGCGCGTGCTGCTGGCCGTTGTCAGCACGGGGTCGGGGATCGCGGCGCTGTGGTACGCGATACGTATCGGGATCGACCGCCGGTTGTTCGCGGCGTTGGCAGAGCAAACCGCGGTGCCGGACGCGGACCTCGACGCGATCCTGAGAGGATTGGATCACGCCATGCTGGAACTTGGCTGGATCGCTCCGGCGAAGGCAGGCCGTTTGCTGGGAGAGCGGGTGCAAGGCGCGGTCGGGCTGCTGCGGGCGAGTGTGGTTGTGGCTGGCATACAGTGGCTTGCGGTTGGTGTTGCTCTTGTTGCAAAGGGATTCTGATTCGCAGGCAATCCGGCACGAGTACGCGCGTGCGATGCTTGGGTCGCGGCCGGTTTCGTACGTGGTTGCAACGAGACAAACTGTGCATCGTCGCGTGATCGTGTCAACCAGCCGTCGAAACGGCGGTCTCGCGAGAGCATCGTCTGGTAGCAGGTGTCTGGGCCGAGGCGCATGCCTGAACTTTAAAGCAAAGGCGTGCGTATTCTGGTCGGATTCGGACATGAGCATTGATGCGCGGGACCGCACTGCTGGCCAGGGACGACGCATGTCGGACTTTGCCAGGGAGAGGTTTCCATCCTTGAGCCAGACGTTCGAAACGGCGATGTGCCGTTGCTCGTTGGGGGCATGCTCAGGGTCAAGCGCCGCACAGATCAGGGGCCGGTCTACCTGATGCCGCAACCGGTATTACTTCTTTCATCGGCGATCGATGCTGAATGGAGTACTTTCCGTACGCATGCTCTAACCCGCGAATAACTCGAATGCTCCGGCTTTATAGACGTCACGTTTGTCGACGACCGTGCGTGCATGTTTCCTATTTCAATTGCCCGAAAACCGCCACGAAATGACATGTGCGGAATGTGATCTGGTCATCGTCAATGCTGTTATATCGGCAACGTGCGACAATGCGAAATTCGCATGTGATCGCACATGACGGACATGAACGATTCCGGCTTTGGTCTATTTCATTATCTACTTCCAGGTTATATGGAAACTACTTCATATCGAGCGGCTAACGACATTGCAGTGACCGTACGTCGGCCCGACACGCAGACTCCCGCACCCGTCGTCATCTTGTGTCATGGGTTTTGCGGCATCCAGGAGTTGCTGCTTCCAAAATTTGCCGAAGCTTTTGCCCGCGCCGGCTATGCGGCTGTTACGTTCGACTATCGCGGCTTTGGCGCGAGTGGGGGAGAACAGGGCCGGCTTATCCCGGCGATGCAGATTGAGGATATCCGTACTGTTATCGCGTTTGTCAGGGAACTGCCTTATGTCGACGCCGAGCGCGTCGGGCTGTGGGGGACGTCGCTCGGCGGCGGCCATGTGCTTGCCGCAGCCGCAAGTGATCCGTCCATCAAGGCCGTTGTTAGTCAGCTTGGCTTTGCTGACGGCGAACAAGCGACGACTCGCAATATGACCGAAGCCGAAAAGCAGGCATTCGTTGCGACGCTCGAACGGATGCACGAGAAGAAACAGAGCACCGGCAGGGAAATGTTTGTCCCGATTACGAAAGTACTCACAGACCCGCAATCGAAAACATTTTTCGAGGAGAACCGGAAGAACTATCCAGCAATGGATATCAAGATTCCCTTCCTGACCGTTCGTGAGATATTGAACTACAAGCCAAAGGACTATGCCGTGCGCGTTACATGTCCGGTGCTAGTTGTTATCGCCGGCGAAGATGATGTGAATCCGCCGAATCACGGTATCGAGCTTTTTGACGCAGTTGCGGCGACCACGAAGCAGCTTCACGTCGAGCAAACTGCCGGCCACTACGACATGTACGATGGGCAACACTTCGAAAGCAGCGTTGCCAGGCAGATCGACTGGTTTTGCAAGCATGTCTAGTTGAATGGGCCTTTTGCCGAACTCATCAGCCTGGGGTTCGGCGGGTCAAGGCATCGCTATTGCTCTCAGCGCTAGTCCCACCAGCGTCATATTGACGCGCGGAAGGGCATCGATTTGGCCAATAACTTCACCTTGAAGTCAAAGTGTTGGGCCGGAATCCGGCGGAGTTTTTTTGCGGATTCCGGCCGTGTCTCATCGTGATGCCGGAGGTGCGCGACACCGCGCCGTCCTTTGAGCAATTCATTGGCAGGGTGTCGTGCTGCGCGGCCGTGTTTATCACACGCACACGGTAAATCTCTAATCGTGCCTGTCGCAACCAGAACCAGCCCACACTCAGAACAGAATCGTCCGCCCCGATGTCTCGGCTTGCTCATTAATCTCGCGCTTCGCCTTCTCGCTGATTTTCGGATTGTTCCGCAGATCGATGTAGCGAAGTTGCGTGTTCGCTGCCAGCGCACGTGCTCCACGATCGTCGATCATATTGGACGAAAGGGTGACCTTGCTCAGCCCCGACATTCCTGACAGCGCGATGGCGCCGTCGGCCTGAATATTCGCGTGACTCATCGCCAGTACTTTCAGTCGTGGGTTGAGCGATAGCGCGATCGCACAGGCGTCGCTGGATTCCAGCGAATTGCTGACATCAAGCTCCTCCAGCGAGGGATGCTCCGCCAGCATGGCAAATCCATTTTCGTCGAGCTCGCTCTCCGCAAGGCCGAGTTTTCGCAATGCACGGTTCTTCATCAGTTCCTGTACGCCGAGATTACTGATGCTGCAACCGTTCAACAGCAACTCTCGCAGATTCTTATTCTCGGCCAGCGCTGCCGCGCAGTCGTCATCGATACCGTGACTATCGCTAAGATCGAGTTCCACCAGCTGTGGGGCGGCAGCGAGCGCTTTTACGCCGGTCAGGGTAAGGTTTTCGTTGCAAAACATCAGCTTCTGCAACAGAGGGAGCTTCGCAATCTTCATTGCTCCAGCGTCGCCTGAGCGAGTGCCGGATGCATTCAGTTCGCGAATCTTTTTACCCTTGCCCAACAGTTGCCTGAGCCCGATACTGCCGAGAGCAGAATTTTCCTGCACGTCGAGCTTCTCGGCCATGCCGAACGCCGGTAGCGTCCCAAGTTTGGAAAACGGCTTGAGCTTGGTCCACACCGGTGGCTGAATATCCAGGCCACTCGCATCGAGGTGTGTGGTATGCGGATAACGCCCATTGTTCATCGCATCCCGAACGTTTCTGAGGTGCTCGCGGTCTGTGATTCTGCGGCTGTCGGTATAAACCTCGGCAATATCATTGAGTCGACGGTTGGCAAAGCGTATCGCGTCTCGTGTTGCGGAGTCACCGTTCTCGACGATTTCACGAAGCAACTCCACCGGCAGGTTCGGACTTTGCGTCGCCTGGTCTGCACCCACCAGCCTGGTTCGATTAGCCGTCTTCGTATTACCTGTCGGCAGATTGCGAAGACCGGAGAGACTTGCCAGCGGCCCGGACATGGAACGGTCTTTCACTCTGTTTCGGACTGCGTCCTGATTCTCCTGAACGCCGTCCGATGGCGGGGTGCTCCCGCTGGTGGAGGCGATGAATCTCGTTAGCACGCTTTTCATGGCTGTATCCCGATCCCGATGCATTGCACAACGACACTCTAGTGATCCGGCGTAACGCGGTCGTGCACCAGACGAACTTTGTGTTTGATAGACGAAGCAGGCTATCCGGCGCTCAACCTTCGCGGAACCCGATATTTCTAGCTGACCCGAACCGGAGAGGATCAACGCAAAGTGGGTCCGTCATTGCCGGCTCGCGGAGTCTTATGCGACTGTCGTCCAGGCCGAATTGCCGACAGGCTCCGGGGGGGAATTTCGCGGACGTTTGAACGGCATCTGAAGGTTATTCACCTAAAATTTGATGTAATTGAGGTGAAAGACATTTTTGTACCTGTTCAGTGAGAGCGGGATCGTCTGCTCTCTATTTGTAAGGGGCTTCGCGCGGAAGCCCTGGCAAGCCGATCACGGGCAGTTGCATGCCTTAACTGCGACTGATATAGTCTAAGTTAACGGCATGGTAATGAACATGTCGTCCTGATGGCTGGGACCTTTGTGCCATGCGGGTTCTCGGTCACCCGCACCGCAGACTCTTCTCAGGAGCACGACAGATGTCGCAACGCATTCTTGTTATTGGAGCCGGCTTCGCCGGTATGTGGAGCGCGCTGGCTTCGGCCCGCTTGCTCGATCAGGTCGGACGTACCGACGTAGAGATCACGCTGGTCGCGCCCGAGCCTGAACTTCATGTCCGCCCGCGTCTGTATGAGCAAAATCCGCTGGGAATGAAGGCGCCGCTGCAAGAGATTTTCAAAGCCGTCGGCGTCCAGTTCGTTCAGGGCAAAGTGCAGAACATCGACGTTGCCAGGCAAGAGGTCAACGTCATCGGCGTGGGGGCCGACACTTCGCATCACACCATCCGTTATGACCGCCTCGTGCTAGCCGCCGGCAGCCGTCTATTCTGCCCGCCCATTTCCGGCCTGAAAGAACATGCCTTCAACGTCGATCAGATCGCCGACGCGGCTGTGCTTGAAACCCACTTGCACAGTCTGGCCGAGCGTCCGGCCAGCGTGGCTCGCAATACGGTCGTGGTGGCTGGGGCCGGTTTCACGGGAATCGAGACCGCGGCGGAAATGCCCGCGCGTCTGCGTGAAGTCTTGGGCGCGGATGAGGCGGTCACGGTAATCATGGTCGAGCGCAACGCCGAAGTCGGTCCCGATCTGGGCCCCGGTCCGCGTCCGGTAATCATTGAGGCGTTGACCGAACTGGGCGTGACGTGGAAGTTGGGCTCGAGTGTTGCGGCTGTCGACGCCACGGGCGTCACGCTGGAAAACGGCGAACGCATCGATGCCGGCACGGTGATCTGGACCGCCGGAGCGCGAGCCAGCGAACTGACTCAGCAAATCCCCGCCGAACGCGACAACTTCGGTCGCCTGCACGTGGACCGCAACCTGAAGGTCAAGGGCCTGGACGGGGTGTTTGCCACCGGCGACTGCGCCTATGCCGCCACGGACGACGACGGCAATTACGCGAAGATGTCCTGCCAGCACGCCATGAATCTGGGTCGCTCCGCCGGCCACAACGTAGCGGCCGATCTGCTTGGCGAGCCATCGATTCCGTATAGCCAGCCCAAGTACGTGACGTGCCTGGACCTGGGCCCATGGGGAGCGGTGTACACCGAGGGCTGGGAACGTGAGGTCAAACTGGTTGGCGCCGAAGCCAAAGCCCTGAAGACCAAGATCAATACGGAGTGGATCTACCCGCCCAGCGCGGATCGTGCAGAGGCGCTTGCCCTCGCTGATCCCCGCCGCATTGTCGTGGCATAACGGCTCATCCGGAATGAAAAAAGCGATCCGGGTGTGGATCGCTTTTTTCTCTGTGCCTCAGTAAGGCGGCACGGGTCTGGGTTGGTGCCTTGTGTGAGCGACTCTCGGAGAAATAGAGAGCGAAATCGCAATTCTGTGGAGAAGTTCTCCAGAAAAATAGAACGTCGGAGAAAAATTACTGAGTACGGGTTCCGTTTGACTGCATCACCTGGCTCATATGTTCGGCATCCTTTTCAAGCAGGATCGGAATTTCGGTTTTCAGAAGTTCTGCCCACTCCCGGGTCTTTGCGTCGACGAACTTTCTCGATGGAAAGAGTAGATAGATTCCAATCTCAGGCGATTTCCACTGAGGAAGAACGTGTACCAATGTGCCTCTGCGCAGCGCATCCACGATGTTGTGGCTCATGAGCAAAGCGATCCCGAGGCCGTGAATGGCAGCGTGAACAACGGGCTCTGGGAGATCACCAATAATCGGTCCAACAGGATCAATGGTGAATGATTCGCTTCCATTGATAAGCTTCCAGTGAGTGGTGAGCGATGGATTGACCAGGCGCAGGCACGCGTGATTGACGAGGTCTCGCGGATGTTCGGGCACCCCATGAGTCGCCAGATACTTTGGAGAGGCGCACAGGACCGCAGAGATCGTGCCGAGGCGCTGGGCGATCAAGCCCGAGTCGGGCAGATGCTGGGAAAGATAGACGCTAACGTCGATACCTTCCGAGAGCAGGTCCGGCATGTACTGCGAAGTACTGTATTCAATCGACACCAGCGGGTGTCGCGCGGAGTACTTCGTCACCAACGGTACAACATATCGATTTCCGAAGCTTGCCATGCATAGAACGCGCAGGCGCCCCGCCGGCTGAGCCGCAGCGCCCGCAGCCATCTGCTCGGCCTCGGCCAGGAGTTCCATGATCAGCTCTGCCTGTTTGAAGTACTTTTCACCCGCACTGGTAAGCACCAGCTTGCGAGTAGTGCGTTGCAGGAGCTTGGTCTGAAGCCGCGATTCGAGTTCGGTAACCAGTCGCGAGATTTGCGGCGTCGTAACATCCAGTTGCGCTGCAGCCGCCGTAAAGCTTCCGGAATGCACCACGCGAATAAAGGCGTTCATCGCGTGGAAGACGCCGTTTTCCAGATTCTTGCGCATGATACAAAGATGATTGTAGTAGGACTATATTTTTATATCTTACCCCGGTCGATACGATCCGGCCATGACTACGCCGCGACACTTTCGTCGCCCAGCGTAGGCCGTCAGATCCGAGGATAATCAAGGGGTAAGTAGATATGAATGGTGCTGAAAGTCTTTTGCGTTCGCTCATTGCCAGCGGAGTGGATGTTTGCTTTGCTAATCCTGGCACTTCTGAGATGCACTTCGTGGCAGCTCTCGACGCAGTGGAGGGCATGCATCCTGTACTTGGTCTGTACGAGGGCGTGGTGACAGGCGCTGCGGATGGATACGGCCGCATGGCCGGAAAACCGGCGTGCACGCTTCTGCATCTCGGTCCCGGTCTTGCAAATGGCCTGGCAAACTTGCACAACGCGCGTAAGGCGTCGACTCCGATCGTCAATATCGTCGGCGACCATGCAGCGACCCATGCCCGTTATGACGCGCCGCTGTCATCAGACGTGATCGGTTTCGCGAGGCCGGTCTCCCACTGGGTACATTCGTCATCGAGTTCGCGCACGGCCGGTGCCGACGCCGCGCGCGCGGTTCACGCTGCGCGCTCAGGAGCGGGGCAAATTGCGACGCTGATTCTTCCGGCTGATACTGCGTGGGAAGAAGCGGATTTCGTCGCTCCGCCGTTGCCTGCTCCGGTTCGACAATTGGCAACTCAAAACGCAGTGGATCATGCTGCGCGTCTGCTTCGTAACGGAAAGAAGACAGTAATACTGACCAGAGGCGAGGCTCTTCAGGATCGCGGGCTTCGAGCACTTGGCAAGATCGCGGCGCAGACCGGATGCCGAATTATGTGTGACACGTTCTTCCCGCGTCTGCAGCGCGGTGCCGGACGAATTGAGCTCGAACGTCTTCCGTACTTTGCTGAGCAAGTTGTCGACGTTCTTGCTGGTACGGAGCAAATGATTCTCGTTGGAGCGCCACCCCCCGTCAGTTTCTTTGCATATCTGGACAAGCCGAGCTGGCTGACGCCTGCCGGATGCCAGCTTGCGGTACTCGCGCATCCCCACGAGGATGGTCCCGCCTCACTCGAGGCGCTTCTGCATGCCTTGGGCGCGCACAACGAAACAGCACGCGTGCTGGAACGTAAGCCGATCGGCGTCAAGAATGCAAATGTGCTTGATGCGCAGGCGATTATGCAGGCTGTGGCCAAGCATCTGCCGGAAAACGCAATCGTTGCAGACGAGTCACTGTCGTCCGGGTTTATGCACTACGGCGTTACCGCGTCAGCGTTGCCTCACGACTATCTGAATCTGACAGGCGGTGCGATCGGCAGCATGATGGCCGTGTCGACAGGTGCGGGTATAGCGTGCCCTGACCGAAAAGTCGTAACGCTTCAGGGCGACGGCAGCGCGATGTACATCCTCCAGTCGCTTTGGACGCAGGCGCGGGAGAAGGTCGACGTTACTACGGTCATTTACGCAAACCGTGGCTACAAGATTCTCAGCAACGAACTCAAGCGAGTGGGCGCAACGAACGAGGGGGCGCTTGCAGCTTCGATGTTTGATTTGCAAAACCCTTCACTGGATTGGGTGAGGCTCGCAACCGGTATGGGTGTTGAAGCGGTAAGCGTAGATTCACCCCGCGCATTTGAAGATGCATTCGCGGACGCAATGCGGAAACGAGGTCCTCGACTGATCGAGGCGCTGATCTAACGCGGTTCTCGCACTCCCTCTTCCTGGCGGCAGGCTAATGATGTCTGTGTCGGTTACGGCCGGCTTTGCCGCTATCGAAGGACAGACTTGATGTGCGGCTGCGCGAGTGTGCGGCACAAGTGCTAATCCACATACCCAATGAGCAGTGGTTTGTGCTGAAAATGCCGTCCGGGAAGACGAAATTCGGAATTTCTGAGCGCAGCAGCTGCGCTAGGATTACCAGAACTTCCGGATATTTCGTGGCCGCTTCGGCCTTCGGAGGCAGTCGCTTGCGACTGTGCAGATCCGGTCGACTGCTCGCTCGACTCAGGAGAAACCTGTTCGACCAGCAACGCTCAAGTGACGTCGTTTACGTAGGGGAGTACACCTTGAAAATCGCATCAGCAGAAATGGAGTTTATCGAAGAGGCAAGCAAGCCGGAAGGGGAGGAGAGCGTCGTCATTTCGGGCGCGAAAATGGTCGTTCGAGCGCTAGTCGCTGAGGGGGTAGATACAGTGTGGGGATACCCCGGAGGCGCGGTGCTGCCGATCTATGATGCGCTCGAGGAGACGACCGGGATCGACCATCTGCTTGTTAGGCACGAGCAGGCAGCGGTTCATGCCGCGGATGGTTTCTCTCGCGCAACCGGGAGAGTCGGGGTTGCGCTTGTCACGTCCGGTCCGGGGGTGACAAACGCGGTGACTGGAATCGCAACCGCTTACTTCGATTCGATTCCGATTGTCGTTGTCTCCGCAAATGTGCCTACGGACTCAATCGGGCAGGATGCATTCCAGGAGTGTGACACGGTCGGTATCACCCGTTCTATCGTTAAGCATAACTTTCTGGTTCGGGATGTGAATCAGCTTCCGCTGGTGATGAAGAAGGCGTTCTACATCGCGAGAACAGGACGGCCAGGGCCCGTCGTGGTCGACATTCCGAAGGATATCCTGCTGGCGCAAGGGGCGTTTGTCTATCCCGAGTCTGTCTCGATTCGCTCGTATAGGCCGGCTACCGAGGGCCATGCGGCCCAAATTGGGCGGGCGGCTAAGGCCATTGCTTCTGCCCGCAGACCGTACATCTATGTAGGTGGCGGTGCCGTCGCGGCGCAGGCCGAGGCGGAGTTGCGCATACTCTCTGAACTCGTAGACGCGCCTGTAACGACCACGCTCATGGGGCTTGGTGTTTTCCCCGCAACCGACCGGCGCTACGTTGGCATGCCGGGGATGCATGGGACCTACGAGGCAAACATGGCGATGGAGCATTGCGATGTGCTGATCGCATTGGGAACTCGCTTCGACGACCGCGTCATCGGCAATACGGAAGACTTTGCTAAAGGTGAGCGGACGATCATTCATGTGGATATCGACCCGGCGAGTATCGACAAACGAGTCAAGGTTGATGTTCCAATCGTCGGGGACGTGAAGTGTGTCCTGCGCACGCTCAATGAGCTTCTGACCCGGCAGCCGGTAAACCGGACGTCGCGCGATTCATGGTGGAAACAGGTGGAGACGTGGCGTTCGAGGCGTTGTCTTGCCTTTGAACAGGGCCCGAAGATTATCAAACCGCAGTACGTTATAGAGAAACTTTGGGAAGTCACCGGAGGCGACGCGTTTCTGTGCTCGGACGTCGGTCAGCATCAAATGTGGGCCGCGCAGCTTTACGGCTTCGACAAGTCCAGACGCTGGATTAATTCTGGCGGGCTTGGAACCATGGGAGTTGGTCTCCCTTATGCGATGGGTGTGAAGCGAGCCTTCCCGGAGAGCGATGTTGTGGCCGTAACGGGAGATGGATCGATACAGATGTGCATCCAGGAGCTGTCGACCTGCAAGCAATATGGTTTGAACGTAAAGGTAGCCTCTTTGAACAACGGTTACCTTGGAATGGTAAAGCAACTCCAGCACGTGTACTACGAGGGACGGTACGCGCAATCGTATCTTGACGCGCTTCCTGACTTTGTAGCGCTTGCGCGCGCTTACGGCCATGTCGGATTCCGGGTCGAGCGGCCGAGCGACGTCGAACCGGTTTTGCGTGAATCGATGGCTATGAAGGACCGAACCGTCTTTATGGACTTCATTACGGATCCGACCGAGAACGTATGGCCGATGGTGCCAGCGGGAGCGGGATTGTCGGATATGCTCATGGAGTCGGGTGACGTGGTACACGACTGACGCATCCCGGCCAGTCGATAGCGTTGAAAAGTACGTCGATCGCCAGTTGCAGTGCGCCGATCACGCATTTCCCCGGACGCGACGGATTTAGGACTGTCGCGCTTCTCTTTGCTCCCTCGGTAATGTGTGCCTTAGGTATGCCTGAGCCGAATAGCTCACTCCTTCGGAGTTCTGTTAAATCGTCTGCAAGTTTGGACAACGCCAAACACTAGAATGAAATACGCAGGTGAGTGGAAAGTCACTCCTTGCGGCGCTGACACGTTCTTGCAGTCCTTGCCGAACGCAGCTGAAACTCGCAAGCAGACGGACGTGCTGCCTGGATGCGCAATGAACTTCGCCGAATGCCGGCCAGTTTTCGTCCGAATGGTGTCTCATAGGGTGCATATGCAACTTGATGCAATTGATCAGAAGATTCTGGCGGAACTACAGCGCGACGCACGTTTGACTAACGTCGAGTTAGCTGCCCGCGTGAACCTCTCGCCGTCGCCGTGTCTGACTCGTGTTCGAGCGCTAGAGCGTCATGGCGTAATCCGGCAGCGTGTGACGCTGCTCGATCCCGCGAGTCTGGGACTGAATGTGAATGTCTTCATTCATTTAAGCCTGGAAAATCAGCGTCGTGACGGGCTCGATGAATTCGAACGGGCGGTAGTTGCGATACCAAACGTGATGGAATGCTACTTGATGTCCGGAGACGCGGACTACCTCCTGCGTGTGCTGGTCCGGGACACTCAGGCATTGGAGCGCTTGATCATCGATGAGATATCGCGGCTACCTAATATTCGAAACATTCGGTCGAGCTTTGCCTTAAAGCAGGTCATGTATTCGACCGCATTGCCGGTATCGAACCACCAGAGTTTCTAGTCTTTTCTTGAGATCTGCAGCGGAGCCGGAAAGCGTTGCAGTATCGTTTGATAGACTATGGCAGTGGGAATACGATCCTTAAGTCCGCACGGGGGGAGGGCAGGATTTCCGTGTTCAAGGCGGGTTGAGATTCACACGGATGGTTGAAAAAATAGCGGGCGAATCGGTCTCGCAATTGGCACGCGACTATGGCACGGCACGGCAGTCCATCATGCAACTTCGAAACAGGGCCGCTTCAGCCTGACATTCTCCGACTCGCACGCAAGTGTGGGTACGTAGTGCAGCGACTTCGGAAAATGACAGAAACGAGCGCTTTCTGATTTCCTTTTAAACATGAAATTGGGCAGGCAACTGTTCATGAATTGGCAGTTTCTCTCCGGACATCATGCCTTTCATGATTCTTCTTTCCGTCTTATTTGTAGCAATCTGCTTGCTTAAAGAAAGCCTGCTACCGAAGTAAATGCGGCCGTCTCGGTCTACGGCCGCACCATAGCCGCCGCCTGACTCGTGCCCCGCATGGGCAAAGACCACAGTTGCTCCCGCTTTGTCCGCCGCCTTCATGGCACGTTTAGCAGATTCTTCCTCGTTCCTGGCAAGCAGGGTGACCTCCGCTTTCCCGGACGCAGACAGTGATCCGAAGAATTGGTCAAGCGCCTGATCTGTGACGTATCCATCCACATGCGCCATCGCAACGTTCTCCGATTTTCCCAGAGCATTTTTGAAAACGGCAATTAAAATAACGCAAGAAGTAGCGCCTGCCGTGTACAAACCGTTGACGTCGGCTTTCGCACTCGAAAGAAAATGGGCCTCGCCTTGCCCGACAAATTTCGTATTGTGATTCGTGCCGGAATACTTTTCGATAGATGGTAATTTTTCGACACTATGCGTTTGTAGGCGCAGGGTCATTTGCTGGTCATGGGCGGTACGCTCCATCGCAATTTTCACCTGTTCCTGCGAGACGCCTACGGTAGCCAATAGATCTGGACGCAGAAGGCCGGCGGTTACCAAGCGCTGCAATTTATCCGGAGAGACCTGCGGATAGCCGGTGATACTACGAACCCTCTGCCCATCGTCAGACAGGTTGATATTCACCACCTCTTGAGCATGCCCAACATAAGTCCGGATCAGCTTGTATTCAGGCTCGTACCTCGCCTGAACTTGCCCTCCGTCAAACATCGTCCAATCGCTCCTGCCATTTTTGGGTCCCACGAGCGTGCTTGACGCCACTACATCGCTGAGCGGCAGATCAAGTTGTTTCAGGCTTTTTCCTCCGCTGCGAATGGAACTTTGCGTACTCCCGATGCCTGAGGTTCCGGCCCTGCCAATCGGTGAAACCGACACCGGTTTCGGTTTCAACCCGATGAACCGAGTGTCGGGTAACGGCATACCGGATGAGCGGGACGGATTCTCCGTCCTCGGGGTCTCGCTCTCTGGCAGGGGAACCAAACCAGGCATCCTTCCAACCCCGATATTGCCACCCATATTTAACTCCCCATGCCATCGAAAGGCATCATTTAAGCGCACGTTCAAGTAGCAGCCGGCGCAATCCACGACACACAGTCCTAAAAGGCGAAGATTGACTTTTTGGGGATTTCTAACCAGATCAAGGCCAAATCGATTCCCGGCGTGAAGCGTGATTCCGGCTACCAGGCGCAACAGAAGTGGCTCGTCGGCCTGCCTGTCGGCGACACACATCAGGACCAGGTACTGATCGGCGTTGATATGGACGAGCCAGCATGGCGCCAGCGCCGTGACGCCTGTCTGCTAACCGAGGCGGAAGGTACGGCATGAGCCCGCAGCCCGGCGCGGGCGCCAAGGAGAACGCGCAACGGCCGGATTCGGGGACGCTGGATCAACGAAACGGGGAGTGTGCGATGGACATGATACCTGTCACCCTGCTGACGGGGTTTCTCGGCAGCGGCAAGACGACGGTGCTGAACCGGATGGTGCAGCAGCCGGAAATGGCGGATGCACTGGTGCTGATCAACGAGTTCGGTGAGATCGGGCTCGACCACCTGCTCGTCGCGCACAGTCGTGAAGACATCGTGGTCGAGATGAGCAGCGGCTGCCTCTGCTGCACGATTCGCAGCGATCTGGTCCACACGCTCAAGGACACCCTCACGGTCACGTTCCTCGATCGCTTCGCAGTTGGGGGCACAGCGGTGATTGATCCAGCGTGCCGCATTGCCACCGTTGCGCGCATCGATGCAGTAGCGACCGTCGCTCAGGGCAAACAAAAACGTGTGAAACGGATTTTCAGGATGCCGGCGCAGTGCCGCGGCGTGGGTGATCAGCAGCAGGCGAACGCACCAATTCTTTACCTCCGTGATTAGCTGGTGCAAGGAATAAAATGGTTGACTTGCCTGTCTACCAACGATGGGCACTTTTTTCTGTTATAACGAGTGCGCGCTCAAAAACTGGCTTCCGAATGAGATATTTCTGAGCGGTTCAAGGTGAACCATTTATCAGCTGGGAATCTCTCAAGTTGACCACTCTATCGAAAATGCAAGGAACAGCGACACATGAGTACAGCATCGCAGAACACAAGATCTGACAATTTGAAAGACTTGCTAGGTTCGGGCGACCACACCGTCAATCTGAACGGTGTCGATCTCCACTACCGCGTGTGCGGCGAAGGGCCTCTGTTATTTTTGATTTCTCCGGGTTGGGGAGTAGGTAGCGGTTATTTGCAAAGGGGCTTCAACTTCCTGCGAGAGAGATTTCGCTTGGTTTTCATCGACACGCGGGGAAGCGGCCAGTCTGGACGCCCGGCCGATCGCATGAAGATGAGCAGCAACGATATGGCGGATGATCTTGAGGCACTACGCGAGTATCTAGGACTTTCTACTCTTCAACTTTTGGGTCATTCGAACTCCGGAGCCATCGCACTCTCGTACGCTGAAAGGTATAAGAATCACGTCAGCAAACTGGTGCTGATTGACAGTCAAATGCTTGGCTTCAGTTCGGGCAATGATACGCAGGCATTCCTGGAAGCGAGAGCTGAGGACCCCCGGTATAAGACCGCAGTTCAGGCGGCGATCGGACATTTTTCCGGCAAAGCCAAACCCCTTGCGAGCGATGCTGAACTATCAGCGTTTGTCGCAGAGCTTTTGCCGTTATACCTTCAGAGTCCGGAAAAAAATCTTGCGTTAGCTCGGGAACAGTTACTGGTCGAGCAGATCTCGCTTTATGCATTCGAGGCGCAGAACGCAGCAGACAAAGAGGCTGGCAGCGATCAGACAGCCCTGCTTGATCAGGTGCGCGCCCCGACACTGGTTATGGTGGGTAGGCATGACTGGATCTGTCCCGTGCCGGTCGCGGAGCGCTTGCATGCGGGCATTGGCAACGCTCGACTGGTGATGTTCGAGGAAAGTGGCCACATGCCTTGGATCGAGGAACCGGAAAAATTCGCAGCGGAGTTGATACAGTTTTTAGAAGAGTAACGCGGCGCCGATAACTGCCGATCAGGTCAGTTTGCTGCTGTGCGTGCCAATCAATAACCGACCCACATCAGTGATCCGCCCTCAACGACAGGCTGGCAGACTGTGTCCGATTGGAGCATAACCTATCCTGATGTCAGGGAAATGCTGTCGGGCACATCAGGATGGGGCTGGTTCCGCAATTCTTTGACACCGGACTCGGAACGTCATGGATTTCAAGCTGACATTTCACCCGACGTCCGTCCATGAACGGTCAACGGGTCGGCTATATACGTGTCAGCACCTTCGAGCAGAACACCGAACGTCAGCTTGACGGCGTTGCGCTGGACTACACCAGAACATGATCGGACTGCCCCAGACAAGACGACGCACGGTCCGATGACTGTGCCGAGGCATGCTTGCCATGCTGGCCGAGGACGCTGCCATGACGAACAGCCGTCCCGGTTCGTGGGAAGGCTCCAACATGCAGCAGGTACTCGACAGCCACGGCTACCGACGAGTCCTATGGTGATTCTGTACGTACTCTCCACTGCCTGAAAATCTAAAGTCGATCGAGTAACCGGCGGGGTCGATACGGGAATTTTCTGTCTGTTGGATTAGGAATTTTCTGATTTTTAATAATTTCGTATTGTCTGATGTTAATCGGCAACAAGGTATTATTAAGATGCCCTGCGCTTTCTCTTGTGTGGCATCCTGATTAAGGAATCTGTCGACATAAGAGGAGTGCGGCAATTGTCTTATTATGGAAAATTCATAATCGATGGGGATAATTCTTCATTGACTATTCCCGAAATTGGTACATTTAAAGCGTTTTCAGGTGACAACGTCTATAAGAACAAGGGTGGGTGTACCGCTGTTCCCGATAAAGGTCCGATTCCGGCAGGGTTGTATTGGATCGTGGATCGACCGACTGGCGGGTTAAGATCCAGATCTGTGGCACAGGCCAAAGATTGGTGGAGCGGGAGGGTCGGTCCGGCGTCTCATCATATTGAGTGGTTTGCGCTCTATCGGGACGACGGTGTTATCGATGACCTCACCTGGATCAATGGCATAGAGCGAGGTCAATTCCGGCTGCATCCGGCCGGCGGTCGAGGTATTTCACTCGGCTGTATCACCTTGCCGAGTTACGCCGATTTTGAAAAGATACGGCGCGCACTTCTGCACACGTTCACTATCCCGGCCCGCAATTCAGGAATTCGCGCGTATGGAACTATCGAGGTAGTGGCCAATGGTACGACTTGTCCGTAGCATTTTTAAAGTGGCGCTATTTATCGGACTGTTTCTGCTTTCCGTTCGTTATGTCCATACGTACCCGATGCCAATGCCTGAAAGCCAGCTGGCATTCTGGTTTGCCGCCTCGGACTGGTTTGGCATTCGTGACCCTGACGATCTCTATATTCCGACCATGGTCGTCATCGAACTGATCGTCACGATTCTGGCCTACGTGGCGATCGTGAAGCTCTGGAGACGATACCACCTTTGTCCCCGCTAAGTTCAAATGCCGTACCTCCAGCTAAATAGAAATGTCGGGGTTCAGAGCGGTTTTAGTCTTGCTTCTTTTTATGGTTTTGGGGCGGGGCGGCGCAGCCGCCCCACGTTCCTGCATTGCTTTAGCACTGACTTCCAGAACAGCATGATTGATGTCGGTAACGTCAATTGCTCGCTGTCTCTTCAGCCCGATGAGTGCCTGCTTCGCGCGAACTTCTTCACCGCAATGCGTCCGTGACGGCGAGCCCGAGGCGCAGCGGTCATCACGCATGGCCTGAATCTGCGGTGCCACCTGGAGCGCGCTGGCCAGCCGCTTGATAGAAGAGCTCGAGCTGATTTGCAAGCAGCCGGGTCGCCATGACTACAGGCGGGCTACGGTCGAGCGGATTGATATCCCGAACCATCTCAATCGTGAATTCGATGTTGGTACGCCGAATCAGGTCTGGTGTTGTGACATCACATATGTCTGGGCGCGGGGCCGTTGGCATTATCCGGCCGTAGTACTCGATCTGTTCACGCGTCGGGTTGTTGGCTGGGCGTTCTCAGCACGTCCGGATGTTGATCTGGTCGTTCATGCATTGGAGACCGTGCTGCGAACAACGCCCTATGGACCATTGCCATGGTGCGAATGCGCAGCGACCCGAGGACCCGGGCGTACGTCGAGCGACGAACCAGGGAAGGAATGTCCCACAAGGAAATTCACCGCTGCCTGAAGCGCTATATCGTCAGAGAGCTGTATCCGCTCATTCTGGCCGACCTGGCGGATTCAGCCCGCACTTCTTGACATAGGAGCGTCAACTCTCCGATGGAAAGGCTGTTCCGCAGCTTCAAGACGGAATGGCTACCGTCAGTGGGGTACATGTCGGTGCAGGAAGCACACCGGGATATCAGCCACTACCTGATGCACCGGTACAACTGGATACGGCCGCATCAGTTCAACGACGGACTGGCGCCGGCAGTCGCGGAAGAAAAACTTAACGCAGTGTCCGGGATGGGTTGACCACTACATGTCTATCAGGGCGTGCACTTGCCAGCGTATTTTTTTGCAATGCCTTCTTGTCAACTTTCCCGACGCTGGTCTTGGGGAGACTTTCAACGACGCGAATGTCGTGGGGAACAGCGATACGGCTGATCGTGCCATTTTCGACGAAAGCAGTGAGATGCTGTTGAATGGCGTCCGACGTTACATTGCCGGAAAACTCGACTTTCGGCACAACATAAGCGAGCGGGCGTTCTCCCCACTTTTCGTCCTCGACGGCAATGACTGCAGCCTCGGCAACGCCCTCATGCGAGACGATCAACTCCTCGAGTTGCACGGACGATACCCATTCACCACCGCTCTTGATGACATCTTTCATGCGATCGCGGAGGGTGAGCGTGCCACGCAGGTCGATCGAAGCCAGATCCTGCGTATGCATCCAGCCACCAAGCCAGAGCGCTTTATTTGCGGCTGCATCGGTGCCATAGCTTTGCGTCAGCCAGGGGGCGCGAAGCACCAGTTCGCCCTGGCTGCGTCCGTCATGCGGAAGACTGTTCATCTCTGGATCGACAATATCGACCTGCACCAGCGGTAGCGGCCAGCCGGCACGGCGGAGCGCCGCATCCAGCTTGTCTGGGTGTTCTTCCACATTTCTCGCAATGGCGATTGCGGGTCCAGTTTCTGACATCCCATACCCTGCAAGCGTATCGATGCCAAAGTCAGCGGCTTGCTGACGTAGTGCACGTGTAAGCGCTGAGCCACCAATCAGCATTGTCCATGGTGCAAGATCGGAGGCTTGCTCCGACCGCGCGGCCGCAAGAATCATCTGCAGGACCGTTGGTACGCAGTGTGAAAAGCTCACATTCTCATCGCGTCTGAGCTTCAGCATAAGTGCTGGGTCGTATCGACCCGGAAACACCTGTTTGATGCCTAGCATTGTCGCGACAAAGGGTACGCCCCACGCGTGAACATGAAACATCGGCGTCAACGGCATGTAGACGTCATTGCGTCGCAATCCCTGATTGTCGGGTTGCGCAGCGAGCGTGGTCGCGAGGGCGAGCGTGTGCAACACGAGTTGGCGATGAGTGAAACTGACAGGCTTCGGGTGGCCCGTCGTTCCCGTCGTGTGAAATGTCGTGGCGATTGCATTTTCATTAAACTCGCGGAAGTCGAATTTCGTGCCGGACGCCGCCAACATGGTCTCGTATTCGCCCACATCGTTCTGCCCTGAGAACGCTTCACCGTCCGCGATTACGATGCAGCGACGAAGATCCGGCAAATGAGGCGCGATCGCATTGACGAGTGTCAGAAAGTCCCGATGAACTACGAGCACGGATGCTTTCGCATCCTGCAGACACCAGATCAGTTGCTCCTGCGGCAGGCGGACATTGACCGTCTGGAGTACCGCACCCATCATTGGCACCGCGAAATAGGCTTCGAGGTAGCGATGACTGTCCCAGTCCATGAAAGCGACCGTATGGCCTTCGTCGACGCCTAGCGAAGCAAGCACGTTCGCAAGTCGATGAACGCGCTTGAAAAGATCCGAATAGGTCTGCCGGTGATGTGAGCGATAGACGATCTGCTGATCCGCATGCGCGGTGATCGCGCCATAGAGAATGTGATGGATAAGAAGCGGCTGAAGATATGCTTCGGGAGCGGGTGTGGCGAGGCGGATTGTCATCGTCGATGCGCATGTTGTAGAGAGGATGGGGCAACGATGACATGTTTTTTCCAACATTTTGATGACGAAGGAATCTACTTGACGCGCCAAAGGCCTGCCCCATCGAACAGGTTTTTCCTCGCGGACAAGTTGATATTCTGCGTAAAGGCCGTCGCCGCCATCCGTCTGCGATGAACTCCATTCGAGCTGGGAATTTTTCCATTCGCCAAGACCATGAACGCCGTCAAACTCGAAGCCGTTGAGAAGAGCTATCTCATGGGCGCCGTCAAAGTCGCCGCGTTGCAGGACATCAACCTCGAAATTCGAACGGGTCTTCTTACGGTGATAGCGGGCGCATCGGGGAGCGGTAAATCGACGCTGCTGAATCTGATTGGATGCATCGATCGTCCCGACCGCGGTCGCATCGTCGTCGCGGATGAAGACGTCTCCAGATTGCCGGACGATGCGTTGTCGGATTTTCGTGCGCGGCATCTCGGCTTCGTCTTCCAGAACTTCAATCTGCTGCCGGTGCTGACGGCGCACGAGAACATCGAATATCCGCTGCTGCTCGCCGGCATTCGCCTGACGGATGCGCAGCGGGCGCAGCGCGTGAGGGAGTTGCTCGAGGCGGTGGGCCTTGCCGACAAGGCGGGCCACCGGCCAGGGCAACTGTCGGGCGGTCAGCGGCAACGTGTTGCGATTGCGCGAGCGCTGGTCGCGTCGCCGAATCTCGTGCTGGCCGACGAGCCTACCGCCAATCTCGACAGCGGTACGGGGGATGCGATCATCGGTCTGATGCGCCGCCTGCAACGCGAGCGACAGGTCTCGTTCGTGATCTCGTCGCACGATCCGAAGGTGCTGGCCGAAGGGGACGACGTGATCGGCATCGGCGATGGGCGCGTGGTCAGCGTCTCGCGGGCAAAAGAAGAGGAGGCAGTGGCATGAAGACGCTTTCGCTCGCTCTGCGCAATCTGCTGCGCAACCGGCGACGGTCGATCACGACCCTGCTCGCGATGATCGTCGGTGCGCATGCGGTGCTGCTGTTCGGCGGATACACACGCAACATCACCTATGGACTGCAGACCGACTACGTGAAGTATGGCGGCCACCTGCAGATCGAACGGAAGGGCTATTACGAGTTCGGCAGTGGCGATCCGGCCGCGTATGGCATTGCGAACTATCGCGAGATCGCCGATACGCTGAAGGCCGACCCCGTGCTGGCGTCGATGGTGACTGTCGTGACGCCGACGTTGCAGCTGCAGGGGATCGCCGGCAACTTCAGGGAAGGGGTGTCGCGTACGGCTCTCGCGCTGGGCGTGCTCGTCGACGATCAGAACCGGATGCGGGCGTGGAACGATTATCGATTTCCGGTGACTATCCCGCCGCTTGCGCTGACGGGAACGGATACGGACGCGGCGATCGTCGGCACGGGGCTCGCACGCGTGTTGCAACTGTGCGGCCAGCTGGAGGTCAAGAACTGCGCGCCGCAGACGAGGCCGCACGACAACACGGGCCCTGATCTGCCTGCGGATGTCGCTCAGCTCGCCAGCGCGACCGAACCCGTGCCGGAGAAGGCCGCGCAATATCCGACCATCGAACTGCTCGCCGCGACGGCGCTCGGCGCGCCGAACGTCTCGGAACTGCATGTCGTCAAGGCGGAACAGCAGGGCGTGAAAGAATACGACGACATGTACGTGGGCCTGCATCTGGCCCAGGCGCAGCGCCTCGTCTATGGTAGCGATCAACCGAAGGCGACGGCCATCGTCGTGCAACTGAAGCACACAGCCGAACTGCCTGCCGCCAAGGCACGCATCGAAGAACTGCTGGGCACCAGATTCAAGGGTGAAGAAACGGAAGTCGTCGACTACATGACACTCAATCCGTTCTATGGGCAGGCGCTTGCCATGTTTGCCACGCTGTTCGGCTTCATTGCGCTGCTGATCGCCGCGATCGTCCTCTTCACCGTCGGCAATACGATGAGCATGGCAGTCTTCGAGCGTACCGTCGAAATCGGGACGCTGCGGGCGATGGGACTGCGTCGTGAGGGCGTGCGCCGGCTGTTCCTTTGCGAAGGATTACTACTGGGGATACTGGGCGCATCGCTGGGTGTGCTGAGTGCGGCCGCGCTTGCAGCCATCATCAATCACAACGGGCTCACGTGGACGCCCCCGGGACGCTCGCCCGTACCGCTGATCATCCGGGTGTGGGGCGAGAACGACCTGATTGCGGGAACGGCAGTCGGGCTGCTCGCGGTGTCGGTACTGTCTGCCTTGCTGCCGGCACGGCGTGCGTCGCGCATGAACATCGTCGATGCGCTTCGTTATGCGTAGCGAATGTTTTGATGCGGATGTTTTATGCATGTGGAATTTAATTCATCAATCGTTCTTTTATGGACGGGACAATCGTGCAGAAGATGCTCAAATTGTTACTGGCGGCGTTCGTCCTCTCATTGTTGCTTTGCAATGCGTATGGTCAGCAGGTGCCTGCCAATCTGAATCTTGCACTGACGCAGCAGACGAACGCGGGCAAGTACGTGATTGCGCTCGAACCGCCGGAACGGAACGTGCGTCTCAACCAGATCCAGACGTGGAGCATGACGCTGCGCGCACCCTCCGGTCAACTGGTGCAAGGAGCGGTGATCGACGTCGGCGGCGGCATGCCGCAGCACGGACATGGACTGCCGACGCAACCTCAGGTGGTGCAGCAGGGCGATGCCGGGCACTACCTTCTGGAAGGCATGAAATTCAGCATGCCGGGATGGTGGGTGATCAATCTGAAGGTCAGATCGCCAATGGGTACGGATGCGGTGACATTCAATGTCGTGTTGCCGCCATCGTCGTGATAACCCGGCACGATGGTCCTGCCAGGTCGAAGCAGATGGATGCAGGTTGAAGTACCTGGTGACGCAATTTTCAAGAGGTCTCCATGCGAAGAATTGTTATGTTCTGGCTGATGCTGCTGATCGCCGTCACTCCGTTTGCCGCCGTGCATCCGGCCGTTGCGGCATCGGCGAAGCCGACGAGTGCCAGGCCCGACCGTTTGCCGCCTTATCAGCCGCGCTTCGGTCGTTCGCGTCCGGTCGTGGTCGTGGTGGGCGAGAACTACTACACCGAGCTCACGGACTATGTGGTTCCGTACGGAATACTGATGGCTTCGGGGGCGGCAGACGTCATCCCGCTTGCGACGCAACCCGGTCCGATTCGCATGTTCCCCGCGCCGATGAACGTGATACCGAAGGAAACGACGGCGGAATTCGATCAGCGCGTCCCCGAGGGCGCGGACTACGTGATCGTTCCGGCCGTGCACCGCGATAGCGATGCGACGTTGGTATCCTGGGTTGCGGAGCAGGCGAAGAAGGGGGCGACGATCGTCGGCGTGTGCGACGGCGTGTGGGTCGTGGCGAGAGCGGGGCTGCTCGATGGCCGTCGCGCGACGGGGCACTGGTACTCCATGGGCGATCTGCGCAAGAAGTTCCCGAAGACGAACTGGGTCGAGGGCAAGCGCTATATCGCCGACGGCAAGGTCGTCACCACGACGGGCGTGACGGCGACGATTCCGGCATCGCTCGCGCTGGTGGAGGCCATTGCGGGGCGCGAACGCGCGGATGAACTGGCGGAATCGCTGGGCCGGCAGTCGTGGTCGTCGGAAATTCCGAGTGCGAGCTTTCACCTCGGCTTGCCGTCGATGATGACGATCGCGGGCAACTACGTGTCCTTCTGGTCGCACGACGACTTCGGCATTCCGATCGAGCCGGGCGTCGATGAAATTGCGCTCGTGCTGCAAGCCGACGTCTATTCCACCACTTTTCGTTCTACCGCCTATACGGTTGCGCAAAGCCGCGACCCGATACGCACGAAGCGCGGACTCATGATCGTGCCGGACAGGGTGGCGGGCATCGATGCGCCGAGCCGCATGCTGCCCGCGCCTGATTCCAGCCGGCCGTTGCGGGCGCTGGACGAATCGCTGAAGGCGGTTGCCGACGATTTCGGCAAACGCACCGCCGCGTGGGTTGCATTGCAGATGCAATACCCGGGCTACTAGCCGCCGCGCAAACCTTGCCGCGCGCTGCATGCGCGGCGCTCAACCGATTGTTTCGTTGCCTTCCTTTCAGGGACGGGCCGGTCCCGCACACCCTTTGACAAGCCACATCGCAAGGGAGTCTCCCATGTTGTCGATTCGTTTCGTGATCCGTGGCGCGGTCGCCATGACGGTGGCCGCCGTGGTCTGGTCCGCGGTGCAGGCGGCCTCGGTGGCGGGCGATGCGCAGGGCATCCTTGCCGCCAGCGACGCCATCCGCAATCCCGCCCAGCCGTTCTCGCTGAACGTGACGCTGACCCAATACACGGACGGCAAGCAGACGGATTCGAACGCGTTGCAGGCGTATTCACGCGTCGATCTGAACAGCGGCCAGTTCCGTAGCCTGATCCGCTTCGAGGCACCCGCACGCGATGTGAACAAGTTGATGCTCAAGACGGGCAACGACCTGTGGTTTTTCGATCCGACCAGCAAGGCCAGCATCCGCATCTCGCCGCAACAGCGCCTGCTTGGCCAGGCATCGAATGGCGACGTGGTGACAGTGAATTTCGCGCAGGGCTACAAGGCGCGCATCGAAGACGAAGAGGACGTGCAGGACGGCGACCGGCAGACGCGCCGCGCCTACAAGCTGGCGCTCACAGAAAGCGTGCCGGACATGACGTACAACTCCGTCGAGATGTGGATCGACAAGGAAAGCCAGCGGCCCATCAAGGCGCGCTTTTTCAGCGACAGCGGCAAGCTGCTGAAAACCGCGTTCTATCGACGCTATCAGGAGCAACTCGGCGCGCTGAGGCCGACTGAAATCGTCATCATCGACGGGCTCAATCCGAATCTGGTCACGGTTATGCGCTACTCGGACTTCACCGCGCGGGAGATCCCCGACAGCTGGTTCCAGCATGACTATCTGCCGAGCTTCCAGCCCGAATGATGCGTGGGTGCGTCGTCTTCGCCGTGCTATCGCTGCTGGCCGGCACGTGTCATGCGGATGATGCGGAAGAAGCCGGACTGAAGCTGGCCGATGCCACGCCGACGCAGAAGGTGGACAAGGCGGACTATCAGTTCAGCCTCGAACCGGCCTTGCGTCTTGCGACCGTGCGGCCGGACGACCAGGTGCAAACGGCCGAGCGTCTCGCCATCGAGCTGGCGGTGCAAAAGGCCTTCGCGACAGGCTGGCGCTTCAACTTCGCGGACCGCCTCGATCTGAATGGCCCGCAACGCTTCAGCGGTGACCCCGGCGCGATCAATACAGTCAAGGAGTTTTACGTTAGCGGAAGCGTCGGACGCGAGGGACAGAACCTCGTCGATATCGGCCGGATCAACATGCGCCTGGGTGTGGCGACCGGCTACAATCCGACCGACTATTTCCGTGACAACGCCGTGCGCTCCGTCGCGTCCGTGGACCCGGCCAGCCTGCGCGAGAACCGCCTCGGCACCGTGATGCTGCGGGGCCAGCGAGTGTGGACGGGTGGTTCGCTGACTGCCCTGGTTGCGCCGAAGCTCGCGAGCGGGCCGAATGATGCGGACTTTTCCGTCGACCTTGGCGCAACCAACCAGAATACGCGCTGGCTGATGGCCGTGAGCCAGCACATGGTTGCCGATCTGTCGCCGCAGTTTCTGCTCTACGGCGACGGCAAGCCCGGGAGCTCGCCGCAGTTCGGTGTGAACCTCACACATCTGATCAACAACGCGTGTGTGGGGTATGTCGAGTGGACCGGCGGCCGCAGCCCATCGACCCTCGCGCGTGCGCTGGGGCAGCCGGAAAGCGATGTCGCGTTCCGCTGGAGCATGTCGACGGGCTTGACGTGTACGACGTCGCGGAATCTGTCGTTGACGCTCGAATACCAGCGAGACGGCGCGGCACTCGACAAGGCAGGCTGGGAATCGCTTCAGAAAGGCCCGCAGCAGCAGTACCTCGCTTACCGTAATCTCGCCAACGCACAGCAGGATCCGGCGACGCGTGACGATGTGTTTGCGATGCTGCGCTGGCAGGATGCGTTCATACCGCGGCTCGATCTGAGCGGCTTCATCCGTATGAATCTCGCCGATCACAGCAGTTTGACATGGCTCGAAGCACGCTATCACCTCAATCGCACCGACGTCGCGCTTCAGTGGCAACTGAATGGCGGCAGCAGCCTCAGCGAATACGGCGCGATGCCTCAGCAGACACTGTGGCAAGTGCTCGTCAAGCATTACTTCTGAGGTGACTGTCATGCTCGACATCTGGTGTTCGCTGTCCGCGCCGGCACTTGTGTCATGCCTGAGCGACGACGAGCGGCAACGGCGCGACCGGTTCAGCGCCGCTGTCGCGCGCAAGCGCTACGAACGCGCGCATTCGTTGAAGCGCCTGGTGCTTGCGCGATATGGCAACGCAGACTCACCGCTTGATCTTGCTTTCACGAGCAACAATTGCGGCAAACCGCAAGTCGTTGAGCCGTTTCCCTATCGTTTCAACCTGAGTCACAGCGGGGACTGCGTAGCGATTGCGGTGTCGGCGGTCGAGGTGGGCGTCGACGTGGAGTGGCATCGACCGATCTTGGGTGCGGCATCGCTTGCGCGGTTGGTATTCAATGTACGGGAGCGCCGCTGGCTCGAGCGGCAGCCGTGTTTCGACGATGCATTCTTTCGTCTATGGACTTTGAAGGAAGCGCTGCTCAAGGCGGCAGGCACAGGCTTTAGTCGCCCTCCACGGGATGCGTGCTGGCAAGACCTCGACGAAACGCAGCCGGGTGCGTGGTACGAAGGCCGTCAATGGACAGGGCTGAGCAGGAAGATCGGATGCGCGACGCTGGCCGTGGTCGCGAGCGCCGATTGTGCGGTTGCACGTGCACGGCTGTTTTGCATCGACGGCGCATCGGGTGTCGGCGAACTGTACTGGACCGAGATGTCCTGGAAGGCATCGCAATCCCAAACTCAAAGGAGTGACGCACTATGAGGCATTTCGTTACGTCCGGCGAAGGTCTGCCGCAATGGTCCTCGCCGATCAGTCATGCGGTCGTCGTCGACGACATGTGCTATCTGAGCGGCCAGTTGTCGATCGATAGCGATGGCCACTACGTCGCCGGTACGCCGGCGCAGGAAGCACAGCTTGCCTTCGACAATCTGTTTCGCGCGCTGGACGCTGCTGGCTTCGAGCCCGCGAATCTGGTGTTCGTCGATATCGCATTCACGGATCTCGGTGCGCTGCCAGAGGTCAACGAAGTTTTCGCCGGACGGTTCGAAGCCGGCCGACGCCCCGCACGCACGATCTATCAGGTCGCCGCGCTGCCGTTTGGCGGACAGGTCAAGGTGATGGGTGTCGCGATCAGGGAGCGCCGGTCGTCCAATGCGGCGTAAGCGTGCCGCCCGCGCATCACTGCGCGGGCGGCATCTCGATGATGGGACCGGAGAGCGCATGTAGCAGGGCGATAAGATCCTGTTGCTCGGTCTCCGAAAGATCCAGTGTTTTCAGCTCGCTTGTCCCAACCACGGCGTTCGGCGGTTTGGAATAGTGGCGCATCACGTCTGCGAGCGTTGCGAACTGGCCGGCGTGCATATACGGTGGACGGAGTGCGACATTGCGCAGCCCCGGTGTCTTGAACGCGCCTAACATGTGAGGGTCGTCTTTGGCAATGAAGCGCAATTCGCCGCACTGGTCGGGTTTGGTGTCACTGAACGGACCCATGCAGTTGAACTCATCGGTAAGCACTTTTTGAATCGCGGCGGCTCTACCCTGATCTGCATGTCTCGGGTCGGAGGGCGGAACGGCTGCGTTGTGGAACTGATGGTCGGTAAGTAGCGGGCCGGTATGGCAGGTAGCGCATTGCGCCTTGCCGAGGAAAAGATGCAGACCGGTTTTTTCGGCAGGAGTGAGCGCCGCGAGCAGTTTAGGATCGTTCTTCGAAATTCCGTCGATGTACTGATCGACGCGCGAATCTCCAAACCGCAACGTTGCTTCATAGGCCGCGAGCGCTTTGCCCATGTTCGCGAACACGCGCGATATGTCGGTGCGCGCTTGGCTATCGAGCTTTTGCCACGCGGCCTTTTCGGCCTCGGTGCCGAGTGGACTCGCGTTTTGCGGGAGCTTACCCAGGTCCGGTACCGGGCCGAAGAGGGCCTCGTAGCCGGTTCGATAGTGCTCCTGTACCAGATGCGCGTCGTGCAGGCGATTGCTGCCATGCTCCTTCTGGTCCTCCAGTGGACCGAGCGCCTGCGCCCACAAGCTGTCCTTGCGACCGTCCCAGAAGAACCACGGCCCGGCTGTCACATCGACGACGGGCATTGTCCTGCGCACCCCTTCGCTCAATCCCTGCGCGCGCGGCAGGCCGTCCTGGAATTGCCGGTCCGGGTGATGACAGCTTGCGCACGAAACAGCGCCGTTCCGGCTAAAGCGTGGATCGTTGAACAGCAGTTTGCCGAGTTGAGCTGCTTCGGGCAATGCGGCGACCCGGTTCGACGGGTCGATATTGATGGTGGCGACGGGCGTCAAGCGCATCGCAGCCAGTTGTGCCTTTTCATCGGGCGTCCAGTGATCGAGGTCCACCGTGCCAGTGCCGCTGTTCCGGCCGTCTTGCGCGTGAGCGAGGCACGCGATCCAACCGTATGCGAGGACGATCGCAAGCCGCGCAGCCAGAGCGCGTACGTGTTCTCCCGATGCTGAACGCCGCCTTTCGCGATTACGCCGCCATCGTCGCAAGCTGTTTCTCCGGAAGCAGGCGCATCGCATTACGCGACATCAGCCACGCGCGCTGATGCGGCGACACGGCCGACAACGGGCCGTCCTGCGCGGTGAACATGTCCATGACCTTTCGGTGTCCACCCGAGTTCCGGAACACCGGCCAGTCGGTGCCGAACAGGATCTTGTGATTGATGCCCATCCTGAACAGGTCGGTGAGCGCGGCGCGCCAGCCTTGCGGATGCATCGAGGCGAGAAACGCGCTGATGTCGAGATACACGTTAGGCCGGTACGCACACAGGTTGACGCATGCTTCGACGTGATGGATCGCGCCGTGAGCGAGAATGAAATTGACGTCAGGGAAATCCATCGCGGCGCGCTCGAGCAGGTCCGGATGCGAGTACGAAAAGTCAAGCGTCGGACTGGTCGGGCCGATGTGCATCAACACCGGCAACTGTCGCGCGTTGCAAAGCTCGTAAAAGGGGTAGAGCAGGCGATCGCTCGGACTATATCCGCAAGGCGGATACAGCTTCAGGCCGGCAACGCCATAGCGGTCGACGCCTTTCTCGAAGAGCGCCAGCCCATCCGGGCCCCAACGCGGATCGACACCGCCGAACACGAAAAAGCGCCCGGCGTGGCGCGCGAGAATCTGGTGATGCTCGGCGAACATCTCGTCGATGGTCAGCTCGCTCTTCATCACGTACGTGAAGTCGGGCAGCAGCAGCACGGCTTGGGCGATGCCGGCCGAATCCATCTCCTTGACGAGCGCATCGCCCTGATGGTCCTGGCTCAGCTTCACATACATGTCGAGCAGTTCGCCCAGCGATTTCTTTACGCCCGTCGCCGCGAGTCGCACCTTGACGTTGCGGCACAGTCCTTCGAAGAAAGCAGGCGGGATGAATCGCGTCGATGCGATGTGACAGTGAGCATCGATGACGAGCCCGTCGTAGGTCGTGCCGCTCATGCTGCTCACGCCGCTTGCGCGCCGGACCGCGGGGAATCGGCGACGCGTGCCTGAAGCATGCCGAGCGAGCGTGCCTTGAGGTCGGCGACTTTCTGCATCATGAAGTGTCCCGCATGCGTCTTGCCTTGCGCGCGAGCGTAGTCGGGCAGCACACCGTAGGTCTGGAAGCCGAAGTGGTCCCACACGCGATAGGCGGGCGTGTCGGCGCGCACATCGAGCGTGACCAGTTCCACGCCATCAGCCTCGCATTGCAACGCAATCTCGACGAAGGCGGCGGGCAGGACGCCGCCGCCGCGAAATGCTTCGTGGATCATGCCTTTGGCGAGATCGGTGATATGGCGATTGTTCGGATTGAGATTACGGCGCAGCGTGCACAGACCGATCAGCGTGCCGTTATCCGCGAGGATCGCGAGCAGGCGGCACTTCTGCGCGGCGAGGTTCGCCCGCAATTCGACAAGATAGTGCTCGGCTTCCGTATCGCTGATCGCTTCGGCAAAACCGATGATCGGTGCCGACTGGCTCGTATGGCGCATCAGTTCGACGATCTGCTCGCCGAGCCGCGCATCGACGTCCGGCGGCCAGCGGTAGATGACATGCGACACTCGCGCCTTTTCGAAGACGATGGCGTAATGCGCGCCATCCGCCGCGACGGTTCTCAGGGAGTCGTTCATGGCTGCCAGGATCGTGTTAGAGAGATTCGAGCGCGAGCGCGTGAGCCTCGGTCGCTTCCGTCGCGGTGTCGAGATCGCGCAGAATGTCATGCAGTCCGTGTGCGCTCAGCCACTCGTCGTCGTAGATGGTTTCGAGGTATTTGACGCCGCTGTCCGGCAGCACGAGCACGATGTTCGCCGGATCGTTCAGCCGTTCCACATAGCACCGCGCCGCGTGCGCAATCGATCCCGACGAGCCGCCCAGCAGCAGCCCTTCGTCCAGCGCCAGTCGATGGCAGCCGGCGAAGGCGTGACGGTCCGATACCTTGACTGTTTCGTCCACCAGATCCGTGAGGATGTTGCCGGGCTTGAAGCTGAGCCCCGAGCCGTTCTGCAGATGCGGCACGTACACCCCGCCGAATACCACCGAGCCTTCCGGTTCGACGCCGATCACGTGGGTGCCCGAATCGCGCTCCTTCAGGTAACGCGCGATGCCGCTCAGATGGCTTCCCGTGCTCGCGGACACGACGACTGCGTCGACCTTGCCCGACAACTGGTTGACGATCTCGGGACCCGTCGAGTAGTAGTGTGCGTCGATGGCTGCGGGGTTGTTGTATTGATCGAGGTTGATGCAATTCGGCGTGGTCGCCGCAAGCGACTTCGCTACGGCGATGCGCTTTTTCTGGTAGCTGCCCGTTTCGTCGGGCTGATTCACCATTTCGACCTGGCCGCCAAACGCGCGCACGACGTTGGCATTCGCCTTCGGCGTCTTCGGGTCGAGCACGCAGATAAAGCGGTATCCGTGAATCGCGCACAGCATCGCGAGCGCATGGCCCATATTGCCCGAGGTCGATTCGACAATCGACCAGCCCGGCTTCAGACCGTAATCGCGCTCGGCCTGGCGCAGCAATTGCAGCGCGCTGCGGTCCTTTACGCTATAGCCTGGGTTGTGGCACTCGAGCTTGCCGAAAACGCGAATATTCCGTTGCTCGTTCGAGAGGCTCCTGAGATGAAGCAAAGGCGTATTACCGATCAGTTCGACGAGACTGTTTGCGTACATGGGAAATCCTCCAGCCAGCAGTTTTTTCCTCGCCAATCCAGAGACCGCGAGGCGCGTGCTATTCGCTAACCATTCGCCAACGTGTCGCGCTTCGGCCAAAGGCGTGGTTGATAGTGTCACTCTAGTGAGATGCAGAACCTGCGTGTAGCTGTCCGTTAGGGCAGTGTGGAGCGACGATCCCGCACGTCATATTTCTCCATGCACGACGGTTTCGTTGTGTTCCGGGTGTGCTGCTTTCAATGTGGACGCGCGCGAGAGCCGCGGGTGCGGCGAAGCGGTTGCGGGACCATCGGCGACGAATGCCCGCATCAGGTGTGCGAGCAAATCGCTGTTCTGGTTGATCAGGTGATGACTGGCGTGGTGCAGTTCAAAGTGCAGAGGCCGGCACAAGTCAGCGCAAATAGCATGCGCACGAATCGAGCATGTCATGCTGTCGTTCTTCCCGGTGACGAGCATGACGGGCAGATCACCAAGTTCGTTCGGATGACGCGCCACGATGTGATGCGTGCGAAAGTTCAGCAACTGTCTGCTGTATTCCACCATGTTCGACGCGGAGAGAAACGGCGCGTGCAGCCAGTGAACGGTCGCGCTATCGGCGAGTTCGAACACGGACGGCTGGGGGTCGCCGCCTTGTGCGTTTGCTTGCCGCTCGAGCAGCGCGATCATCGACTTCGCCATGCTTTGCGCGGCCTGTGGCGTTCGGTCGACCAGTTTGCACATCGTATGCAGGTTCTTCTCATAGACCGAGTCGGAGCCCACATGATCTTCCGCGCCGGCGAACGAGGGGGCGAAGAGACTCAACGACGCGATGGTGTCCGGTAACGCACGCGCCAGTTCGATCGCGTACTTCGCACCGCCGCACCAGCTTGCCACATGACAGGTCTCGTAGCCTTCCTCGGAGAGCATGGCCGAGACCGCTTCGGTGAAGCGTGGCAAGGCGTCGTGCGTCGAATAGTAGATTCGCGGTAAGGAAGCGCCTTCGTGTTCCGTTTCGTCGTCGATCGCAAACACGGTGAAGCGATCGAGCAACGCATGGGCAAAGTCGTGCCAGACATCGTTGGACAGGCCAAACGCGTTGACCAGCAGAATGGCGGAATGGCCATTTCCGACGCGCAGATAGCTGAGACCTGTACGAGTCGATTTGCGCTGCACCCCCGCAAGTTTTCCAAAGCACGGTGCGGTTCGCCGGCAATGCGAGCCGAGTCGAGTCGCCACACGATACGTCACGAGACTACGCCAATCGAATCCGCCTGGTGAGAGACGGTGCACATGTATCGCGTTGCTGGTCTGTGCCTCGTGCGGCCCATCGTCGAGGGCAAGAGTTTCGGCTACATGGCGCCGTTCCTGCTCGATGAGCGCGTCGATCGTTGCGGTTCCGGACTCGCTGCCGGCGTCGCGCACGGGGACGTTCGCCGCGTTCGCAACGGTCTGTACCAACGCGCGCCATGTGAACGACGCATCCGCCCGAAGCACGTGGACGCCAGACACGCGTGTCGATGCATCGTCGGATGCGAGCCATGCCATGACGGATTCGACCGTTAGCAGGTGCATGTCGCCGGTGTCATCCGCCGGAAGCGCGAGCGGCTCACATTCAAAGTATGCATCGGCGCGACGGCGGACTTCGAAGATCGGGTTAGCGATGCTATCGGTGAGCGCATCGAGCGGCATGCATACCGCGTTGGAATCCGCGGCGTCGGAGTCTGTGGCCTTGCAATCCGCTACCGCGTTAGCCAGTACGACAATACAGGCTTCGGCAAGCGTATCTGGGGCATAGCCGAATACAACGCCGAGTATCTGTAAAAAGCGCCCGTACTCTTCATGCATCGCCAGCAGGGGATCATCGACAACCAACCGCAGACGTTCCGCTCGCCCTCGACGCAACAATGCCTGAATTGTTGGGGACTGCACCGCGCAAGCGCCGTTAGCAAGCGCGCACAAGGCACTGACGTCCCGCTTCGTCAGGAATACAGTCGATTCGCCACCTTCCGCCACACGACCACCGCCCGCCATGCGTTCGCAATAACGTGCGAATTGAAATGCGAGCGGATGCACGCGATCTTCTGCCATACCGGTAGACATAGGCATAGGCACCTCAGACCTTGACGGCAAGCAGTGTTTCGACAAGATCGACGGCATCGCCGACAGTCGCCAGATTCGCGACGGCTTCCGTGTGCTCGGCGAAACTGATGTCGAAGCGTTCTTCCGTCAGAGCCATCAGCGATAGCAGCGAAATGGAATCGAGCATTAGATCGCCGGTCAGCGTCGTGTCGCGCGTAATCGATGCCGGCGCTATGTCGATTGCGACGATCTGCGGGATCAATCCGGTGAGCGCGTCGAACACGTTGACGTGATCTTCCATGTGCTTCTCCATTGGTCACAGGCGTTCTGTTTTATAACCGCTGCGCCGGGCCCTGAAAACCTGAACTGCCGTACAGGGTGAGGCGGGACCGTCCGAACGGACAGGTTTCGGTGACAGTCATTGGGCTTTACAGTCTGATTACCCCCAACCGACAGGGAACGACGATCATGACGCCAGCCGCTGAAGCCGTTGCATTGGACAAGGATACGTTTGCACGCGCATTGCGCTCGACGCTCGAAGAACAACTCACACTCGATCATCCGATTTTCAGGGAGCTGTTCACGCCTGAGCGGAACTGGAACCTGCTGAAAATCATCACGCTCGAGGGCTATCAGATCACGAAATATTTTCTCGAATATATCGAGAATCTGTATTTTCTCTGCCCGTATCCGGAGCACAAGCGGCGTCTCCTATACAACCTGTTCGAAGAAGAGACAGGGCGTTTTTCGAAGACCAAGAACCATGTCGAACTCATGGAAGACTTCATTCGCGCGCAAGGCATCAGCGACGAAGAGCGCGATGCATGGACGCCGTCGGACGCCACACGCGAACTGATCGACTATCGCCTCGAGAACTGCAAGGGCGAGGCCACGTACCACATCGGCGCGGCGGCTGTGATGATCGCTAGTGAGGGTCAGAGCCTCGAAACGCGTGCGGGCGACGCGCGCCACACGATTCTCGCGAACTGCTATGGCCTCACGGAGGAGGACACGCGGTTCTTCTCGGTTCACCAGAAGGAGGACATCGGACACGTCGCCGAAGGCATCCAGCTCGTATCGGAACTGTGCAGGACGCCGCAGGCGCAGGAAGAAGCACTCTTCGCGGTGCGCCACACCTGCCGTCTGTTCTGGAACATGTATGAGAGCGCCGCGCAGAAATACTACGCGCTCGGTGCCGATGCCGGGGCCGAAACGTCGCGGCTGGACGCGTGACATTCATCGAGGAGCGTACGCCATGAGGCTCGACGAAATTATCGGTCGTCTGTGCGGCAAGCCCCATACGTTGACCTTCGTCGACGACAAGGGCGGACAGACCACCAGGACATTTCACGATCTGTTCGTCGACGTGCTCGCGATGGTCGAGCACGGCAAGGCGCGGGGACTTGTCCCCGGGTGCCGTGTCGGCATCGCGGCGCCGAGTAGCTACGCATGGATGGTCTGGGATCTGGCATGTATCGAACTGGGATGCGTGTCCGTCACGTTTCCGAACGACAGGCTTGCGCAATCCTGCGAGGCGTCGATCGATCAGTATCAGTTGACCCTCATGGCCGTCGATCCTGGCTGGCTCGATGCCGATGCGCCACGCTCCGATCGTGTGATTGATATCGGCTTCGTGCCCGACACAGAGGGTAGTCAGGCAAACCAGGTTCGCCGCCTGCCACGCGTGTCGCCTATTGTGATCCAGCATTTGCCTCACACGCATTCGATGGTGTTCAGCTCGGGCACGACGGGCAAGAACAAAGGCCTGATCGTCGGCCGGTGCGGTACGGAAAATCTGCTCAATCTCTATTTCGAAGCGTTCGGTGTCGAGCCCGGCGATCGCTTTCTGACGTTCCTTCCGTTCGCGAATTATCAGCAACGGATGATCTACTACTTCTGCCTCTATCACGGCATCGATTTCGTCGCCGTGCCGTTCAAATTGTTGTTCGGCGGCCTGAAGCAGCAGCGGCCTACGTTCGTGATCGCACCGCCGATTCTCTACGAGACGCTGCAAAACCTCGCACGCGCCGGTGCCGGCGCGCAGCAAGCCGAGGGTGACGCACTTTCTCGCCGGCTGAAGGAACTGACGGGCGGCAACATGCGCTACATGATCACCGGCATGGCCCCCATCAAGCGCACGGCGCTCGATTTCTTCTGGGAATGCGGCATTCCACTCTACGAGGCCTTCGGCGTCACGGAGGCCGGTATGGTCGCGTGGAACAAGCCGGGCTGCGTGCGCGTCGGGACCGTGGGGCAACCCGCCGAAGCAGGCTCCGTCTCGCTGTCGGACGAGGGCGAGGTGATCGTCACGCGCAGTGCGCTGCTGTCGCTGGGGTACTTCGAAGCGTCGGAGGAGGACGCGCGCACGACGTTCGTCGGGCCGAATTCGGTAGCGACGGGCGATATCGGAGAGTTCGACGACGAGGGCTTTCTGCGTGTCATAGGCCGCAAGAAGGACGCGATCGTCACGAGCAATGGCGAGAAGTTTCATCCGGAGCCGATCGAGGCGCTGCTGCACCGCGATCCGCGCGTCGAGGTCGCTGTCGTACTGGCGGGCCAGGGCGCGGGTCTGAACGTCGTCATTTCGACGCGCCGGCATGACGATGCCGAGGTCACGCAGACATTGCGCGCGCATGTCGCTTCGGTCAACGAGACGCTTCCGGCGCAACGGCAACTGACGCACATCGTGTTCACCGGCAGCGAGTTCACCGTCGAGAACGGCTTGCGCACGAAGAATCTGAAGCTCAACAGGCGGGCCATCGCCGCAGCCTTTCTGCGGCAGGCATGAATCGGGGCCGCCACGCCGTGAGCGCGCAACGCGAGAACGCAACACGCCGACAGACCTGACCCGCAACATTCAAGAGACTGTTCATGACCTCACATCCGTTTCCGACGACACACGAGCCCGCGTCCATCATCGAGACGCTCGCCGCATGGAGCGAGCGCGAACCGGATCGCACCGCGCTGACGATCCTGCGCGACGGGGAGACGATCGAAAGCGAAAGCACGTTCAGCGATCTGAATGCGGGGATGCGGTGTATCGCAGCAGGTTTGCGCAGCCGTGTCGCTGCCGGCGCGCGCGTCATTCTGCTGCTTCCGACGAGCTTCGAGTTTGTTTGCACATTCTACGGCTGTCTTGCCGCGGGCATGATCGCAGTGCCCGCATTCCATCCGCAGCAGCCGCGCAAGATAGCGCAGTGGAAGAAGCTGCAGGCCATCGTTGAAAACAGCGGCGCATCGCTCGTAGTAGCTCCTGTCGGCTCGATCGATAAGCTGCGGATGCTGCGCGAAAAGGAAGATCTGTTCGCCGGTTGCGATTTCGCTACCTATGAGGAGCTGTGTACGGCCGGCGCGCCCGCGGCGGATGCGCCATTGCCGTTGCCGACGGGTTCCGATCTCGCGTTTCTGCAATACACGTCCGGTTCGACGGGTACGCCGAAGGGCGTGATGATCACGCATGCGAACATCGTCGATAACCAGCGTGTGATTGCGGACCTGATGGGGCACAGCAGCGAGACGCGCATGCTGTCGTGGCTGCCGCTCTATCACGATATGGGTCTGTCGATGATGCTGCATCTCGCGTCGATCGGCACCAGCGTGATCCTGATGTCGCCGTTCGCGTTTATCCAGCAGCCGGGGCGCTGGCTGAGGGCGATCGCAGCGCATCGGGCAAACACGTCGGGCGGTCCGAACTTCGCCTATCAGCTTGCCGCGTTGGCGTTGCAGTTGCCGGAAGACACCCAGCCGCAACTCGACCTCTCTGCATGGAAGGTGGCCTTTTGCGGCGCGGAGCCGATCAACCGCAATACCGTGGCCACGTTTCTCGAGGCGGCTGCGCCGCACGGTTTCGCACCGCAAGCGTTCTATCCGTGCTACGGCATGGCCGAAGCCACGCTGCTCATCACCGGCGTGAAACACGGCGAAGGTGTCCGCTACCTTGAAGTCGACAACAGGCAATTGTCGGCGGGCGTCATCGAGCGTGCGCAGGCAGGACAGGCGGATATCAAGAGCCTCGTGTCGTGCGGCTCGACGGGACGAGGCACGGAGATTCGCATCGTCGACTCCGCGGGCGCAGCCGTCGCCGATCAGTACCGCGTCGGCGAGATCTGGGCGCGAGGCGATGGCATCGGCATCGGCTACTACGGCAATCAGCAGGCCACCCAGGACACCTTCCGCGCCACGCTCCCGGATGAGCCGCCCGGGGCCGGCGGCTTGCCGTTCATGCGCACGGGCGATCTCGGTGCGTTTATCGATGGCGAACTGTTCGTGACCGGTCGCGTGAAGGACATGCTGATCATCCGGGGCCGCAATCTCTATCCGCAGGACGTCGAGGAGTGCGTGCAGGACGCGGTGCCGGAGTTGCGGCGCGGTTGCGGCGCGGCGGTGTCGGTGACGGTGGATGGCGAGGAGAAGCTTGTCATCGTGCAGGAGGTTGGGCGCGCCCAGCGACGTGCGATGGATGCCCGCGCGACGCTGCGCCAGATGATCGTGGTGGTGGGCGAAGACTTCGGTATCACGCCGCATGCCGTCGTGCTGGTTGAACCCGCGACCATCGAAAAGACCTCGAGCGGCAAGATCGCCCGTGCTCTATGCCGCCGTGCTTACGTGCAGGGCGAGTTGCGTACGGTCGCGAGCTGGACTGAAGGCCGCTATGACGGCGGCGAACCGGGAGAAGCGCCTACGCCGCGCACGGGTCGTGAAGACAAGGCAGCGGCAGCACTGCTCGTCAAACGTGATCTGGAGAGGTGCATTGCGCGCATCGTTGCCGCGCATCTGAAGATTGGCGAGGAGCAGGTGTCTCGCACGACCCCTTGGGTCGAGATGGGATTCGATTCGATGAGCGCGCTGCAGTTCGCGCTGAAGGTGCAGCACGCGACGGGCGTCGCATTCGACGCCGCCGCACTTTGGGATTGCGCGAACGTCGAACAGCTGGCGGCGCATCTTGCGGATATGCGGGGAGCGGGAAGCGGCGCGTCGGCGACGGCCGAACCCGCGCCGCCGCCCGCGACGCAAGCGACAGCCGCCACCGGCGAGGACGAGCGGCGTAGCGCCGAACAGCTGATGGAGTTGTCGGACGCCGAGGCCGAGGCGTTGTTGCTGAAAGAACTGGACCGCTAGACGCGGCGCAAGTCGAAACGCCATTCCGGGAGTGCGATCATGACCGAGCCTACAGCCGCGAAACTGACGCCCGTCAAGCAGGCCTTGCTGAAGATCGATGCGTTGCGGCGCGAACTGAACGAGGTCCGCGAAGCGGCCAATGAGCCGATCGCGGTGGTCGGCATGGGTTGCCGTCTGCCTGGTGGTGCCGACTCGGCTGCCAGGCTATGGGAGGTGCTCGCCGCCGGCACCGATGCCGTCAGCGAAGTGCCCGCCGAGCGCTGGACCGACGCGCTGTTCGACCCGCGCCCCGGCCGGCACGATACCAGCTACAGCCTGCACGGCGCTTTCATCGACGACGTCGACCGTTTCGATCCCGAGTTCTTCGGTATCTCCGGCCGGGAAGCGCGCCATATCGATCCGCAGCAACGCCTGCTGCTCGAATGCTCGTGGCGCGCCATCGAAGACGCGGGTTTCACACGCGAGGCGATTGGCGCTTACAGGACGGGCGTGTTCGTCGGCTCGTCGCTCGACGACTATGCGCGAATCAGCGAACTGGTGCCGCACGCCGATCTCAGCTATGCGCAGACGTCGCTCGGGACGGCGCGTCCGTTCGCGGCGGGGCGTATTTCATATCTATTCGGCTTTCATGGCCCGACGCTGCAACTTGACACGGCCTGTTCGTCGTCGCTCGTCACGGTACATCTGGCCTGTCAGAGTCTGCGCAACCGCGAAGCCGACGTGGCGCTGGCGGGTGGCGTCAACCTGATGCTGTCGCCCGAAATGACGATCGCGTTGTGCGAGCTTCAGGCGCTCTCGCCGGATGGCCGCTGCAAGACCTTCGACGCGGCGGCCAACGGTTATGTGCGCGGCGAGGGCTGCGGGATCGTCGCACTGATGCGCCTGTCCGACGCGCGTGCGCAGCGGCGGCCGATTCACGCGGTGATTCGCGGTTCGGCGGTCAATCATGACGGCCGGAGCAATGGCATGACGGCGCCGAATGGCCGCGCGCAGCGCGACGTGATCCGCGACGCGCTGATCCATGCCGGTGTCGCGCCCGACGAAGTCGATTATGTCGAGGCGCATGGCACGGGCACGCTGCTCGGCGATCCGATCGAACTGCGCGCATTGCAGGATATCTATTGCCGCGATGCGAACCGCAAGCAGGACCTCTACGTCGGCAGCATCAAGACGAACATGGGGCACCTCGAAGCAGCCGCTTCCGTGTCGGGGCTGATGAAGGTGATCTGTTCGCTGCAGAAGGGCGAGATTCCGAAGCATCTTCACATGGACACGCCGACGCCGCATGTCGACTGGCAAAGCAACGGCATCAAGGTCGTCACGCAGCACATGGTATGGCCGTCGAGCCGTCCGGGCAAACGTGTCGCGGCGATCAGCTCGTTTGGCATGAGCGGCACCAATGCGCATCTGATCATCGAAGCCTGGCGAGACGATGAGGCGGACGAGGCCACGGCCCCGCGTGATCCCGGCATCGCCACGTTCGCACAGCAGTTGCCTGGGTGTCCGGAGATTTTTCCGATCTCGGCGCATACGTCCGACACGTTGTCTCGTGCCGTTGCCGGTTGCACCGCCTATCTGCGCGCGAATCCGTCCGTCGAGCCGGGCGACTTCGCTCACTCGCTGCGAGCCGGGCGCGACACGCAACGGCATCGTATCGCGCTCGTCGCCGGCACCCGCGAGCAACTGCTCGACGCATTGGCGAAGGCCGAACACGCAAGCGTCATCGAACGCTCCGCGCAAACGGACGAACCCGGCAAGCTGGCCTTTCTGTTCACCGGGCAGGGCGCGCAGTACGCGGGCATGGCGCGGCAGCTCTATCAGACGTTCCCACTCTTTCGCGAAGTACTCGACGAATGTGACGCTCATTTCGAGGCGCTCGGCGAACACTCGCTGATCGACGTGTTGTGGGGCGACAGGCAGACGTTGATTCACGAAACCCGCTATACGCAGCCGGCGATGTTCGCGGTCGAGATGGCGCTGGCGCGTCTGTGGATGGATTGGGGGATCGTGCCGGACGTGCTGATGGGCCATAGTGTCGGCGAGTACGCGGCAGCCTGTCTCGCGGGCGTGTTTTCGCTCGCGGATGCCTGCCGGCTCGTCGTGGTGCGCGGTCATTTGATGGAGACGATGACGCCGCCCGGAAAGATGCTGGCCGTGCTGACACCGGCTGCCAGGCTGGCCGGCTATCTGGGCGCTTTCACGGGCCGCGTCGAGATCGCGGCCGACAACGGGCCGAGCAGCGTGGTCGTCTCGGGCGATCCCGCTGGTATTGACGAACTCTCGCGGCAACTCGAACGCGACGGCATTCCGACACGCGCGCTCATCATCTCGCGCGCTTTCCATTCGCCGCTGATGGAACCGATGCTCGACGCGTTCGGCGAGATCACAGCCTCGATCGACTATCGGCCGCCGCGTATCCGCATCGTGTCCAACGTGTCGGGCATCTTCGAGGCTGAGCGCTACTGCGATCCGGCGTATTGGGTCGAGCATGTGCGCGCGACGGTGAATTTCCGCCAGGGGGTCGGCACGCTGTCGGCCGATGGCGTTCAGACCTTCATCGAGATCGGACCCGGCAAGACGCTCACCCGTCTCGCCAAGGCCTGTTGTGCTGCGCAGGGAAACGCACGCGCGGTCAGCGCGCTGCAAAGTTTCGGCGATGCGGAGGTCGAATGCGAGCAGTTGCTCGGTGCGCTCGGACACGTGTACACCGCGGGGCGGCGTGTCGATTGGGCCGCCTTCGAATGCTCGCGTGCGCAGAGTATCGGGCCGCGCCGGATTGCGTTGCCGCCTTATCCACTGGAGTCGGGCAGCTACTGGATCGGCTCGCGGCAGGCGGCGGATCGCGCGAGGCCATTGAGCAGCGCGCGCGCGGCGGTGACGCAGGCGCCCAACAGCCTGCTCGGTCAGCAATTGTTGCTGCCGGCGCTCGATGGACGGCGCTATGAGAATCGGCTTGCGGTCAGCGATCTGCCTTTCCTTGAAGGACACGTCGTACATGGCGGTTTCGTCTTTCCGGCCGCAGGGTTCATCGAGATCGTGCTCGACGCGGCGCGGCGCGGCATGGCCGGCAGCGATGCCGACGGGACGCCGGCGCCGTGGCTCCATGTGCAGGAGTTGTCATTCGACAATCCGCTGGTGCTCGAACGTCAGCGGCCGGTTCTGCTGGGCACGGTCGTGCACGCGGCGGAAAACGTGAGGGGCGCAGTGAAGGCAGCGCGCGCGCAGCTCGAAATCTTCGCGCGGAACGATATCGATGCCGACCTGGAGCCACACTGGGTCAACCATTGTTCGGCCTGGCTGCCGGCGGTCGCGGACAGTGCACGGGCCGACCACGACACACCGTCGCTCCCGGCATTCCAGCACGATTGCGCGGACGTGTTGCCTGTGGACCGGTTCTATGAGCGGCTGCGCGGTTCCGGGCTCGCCTATGACGGCGCCTTCCGGTCGATCCGCGGCCTGTGGCGCGGCGACGATGCCGCGCTGGCCCGCATCGAACTCGATGCATCGCATGCGTGTAAAGCGGCGCGCTCGATCCATCCCGCCTTGCTCGACAGTTGCTTTCAGACCGTGGCGGCTTCGCTGTGGGACGCCGGGCTCAAGTCCGCGTATGTGCCAATCGGCATCAATCGCATCGCCTGTCAGCCGATACCCGATACGCGTGCCGTCTGGTGCGCGGTGCGCGTCAAGTCGCGCCGTCATCTGATCAGCGCGGACCTCTGGCTCTACGACGATGCGGGGCAATGCGTCGCGTCGATCGCGCATCTGCAACTGATTGCCGTCGATTCGCGCAAGTTCAACACGGCGCCTTCACAGGCGAGCCTTTATAGCCTTGCATGGCGGCCAATGGCGGTTGAACGCGCGCGCCCGTTGTCATTGCCGGCCTGTCTGCTGGTCGGCGGCGCTGAGACGCTCGACGATGAGATTGCCGCACAACTACGCGCCGTCGATGCGGATTGCCACGTCGTGCGGCAGTCCGCCGACGCGTCCGATGGCGACGACGAATCCGTGCGGCGCTTTCGCAAGGCGTTTTCCGAGGGCGTATCGAGCGCGGGTTCGCCCGCTCCCGTCGTCATCCTGTATGTCTGGCCACACGGGTCAGCGGACCAGGACACGGCGAACACGCCGACGAGCGAGGAGGAACTGGATCAGGTTGCCGGTGCGTATCGCCGTTTCGCGAATTTCTGGCGCGCGGTGCAGGCCACCGACTGGGCGGGCCGCCCGTTGACGGTGTGCCTCGTCACGAAGTCGGCTCAATGCATCCAGGGGCACGACCGGCTCGTCGTGCCGGCCCAGGCGGCGGCATGGGGCGTGGCGCGCAGTCTGATGCACGAAAGCGGCGACATCCGCGTGCTCGTCGCCGATTTGCCCGGTGCGGATGCCGCATCGTGCGAGGCGATGCTGTCGGTGATCAGCGAGTCGGCCAGTACAGGCGAAACGCAGTTCGCCGTGCGCGGCCACGAGGTCTTCGTCCCGCGTCTCGTGCGGCGCAACGCGCCGGCCATGAAACCGCTTGCCCGCGGTGCCTGGCTTGTGACGGGCGGACGTGGAGCGATTGGCACACGGTTGATCGAATGGCTGATCGCGAAGGGGATGCCGAAGATCATCTCGGTGAGCAGGCAATTGCCCGCCGAGGCGGAGCGCGGCCGGCTGGCCAAATTGGCGCAGACGCGCGATGCGACGCTCGAATTCCGGACGGCGGATATCGCGTCGTCAGCGGACGTGGAGGAACTGATCAAGTCCATCGAAGCGGACGCCGCTCGTCCGCTCAAGGGCATCCTGCACGCAGCCGGCGCGCTCGAAGACGGCTTGCTATTAACACAGCCGATGTCGTCGGTCATGAAAGTGCTGACGCCGAAAATCGCAGGCACGCAAAACCTGCATCGGGCGACGGCCCATCTTTCTGTGCATCACTTCGTGTCGTTCTCGTCGATCGTGTCGTGTATCGGATCGCCGGGGCAATGCGCCTACGCTGCCGCCAATGCGTATCTCGATGCGCTGAGTCTCGGACGCAACGAAGAGGGCCTGTCGGGCCATGTGATGAACTGGGGGCTATGGGGCGGCAAAGGCATGGCCGAACAACTCGACGCGCAGCAGTTACGGCGCATCGAAGCCTATGGTCTCAAGGCGCTGGACCCCGACGCGGCGCTCCAGGCACTCGACGCGCTGATGGCCGAGCGCCAGGGCCAGAGCCAGATCTGGAGCGTCGATGTCGACACCTTGCTCAAGCGTAGTACGAGCCGTTCGCTGCGTCCGCTACTGAAGGAAATCGCGGATGCTCCGTCCCATGCTGCAGTGCCGGCGGCGGGCACATCGAGCCTCGCTCAACGGCTGGCAGGGTTGCCCGAGGGGGACCGTGAAGCGGCGTTGCGCGATCACCTGATTGGCGAAATCGCGGCTACGTTGCAGGTCGCGCGCGATCGTGTCAGTCCTGGAATCGCGTTGATCGAACTCGGCCTCGACTCGCTGATGGCGGCGGAATTCCGTAACGCGCTGCGCAATGAACTCGGTGTCGACATTCCGTTCGGACGGCTGCTGGAAGGCGCGACGCTCAACGACATCGTGCGCACGATCATCGGCACGATGAGCGGCGGCTCGCCCGCGCCGGAAGCGCCACGCGTGCGGCGGGCCGCGGCCGATGGTCTCGATATCGTATCGGGCGAAGTGACCTTTGGCGTGGAAATGGAGGGTGGCGAACTATGAGTTCGATCGACTTCATCAACGAACTCGCCGGTCGCGGCATCGAGCTATGGACGCAGGACGGCAAGCTGCAATACAAGGCGCCGAGAGACG
Source organism: Burkholderia sp. Ax-1724 (assembly GCF_011752995.1). Classification (GTDB taxonomy): domain Bacteria; phylum Pseudomonadota; class Gammaproteobacteria; order Burkholderiales; family Burkholderiaceae; genus Paraburkholderia. The sequence goes on along the minus strand of NZ_VWWL01000002.1, from coordinate 11,289 downwards.
CCGTCACGCCCGGACTGCTCGCCGAACTCAAACAGCACAAGGCGACGCTGATTGCGTTGCTCGAACAGTTCGCCGGAACGGCGGGTAGCTACCCGCTCTCGTATGCACAGAAGTCACTGTGGTCGTTGCATCAGCTCGATCCCGGCAGCGCCGCGTATAACGTGACGTACGCGACGCGGCTCGATGACGCCGTCGATCTGCCGATCCTGCAACGCTGCATCGACTATCTGATTGCCCGGCATCCGATTCTGCGTACCGTCTATCGGGTGAGCGACGGACAACCGCGTCAGCAGGTAAGCGCTGCGCCGGGCACGCGGTTCATGATCGACCGTGTATTCGACGCCGATACCATGGCGATCCATCGCTGGATCGACCAGGAGGCAAACTTGCCGTTCGATCTGTCCGTGTCGCCGATCCGCATGAAGCTGCTCGTCAACGAGCATGGCGACGCGAACGCGGACGTGCAGTCGATCCGGTACGTGCTGCTGCTCAACGTCCACCATATCGCGGCGGATTTCTGGTCGCTCGAGATTCTCATCCGTGAACTGCACACGCTGTACCAGATGGCGATTGCGCAGCCGGCGGCGGAGCAGCCGCTGAAACTGCCGCGCCTTGCGTTGCAATACAAGGACTGCGTGCAGCACGAGACCGACCGTCTGCAGGGCGATGAAGGCGCTGCGCTTGCCGGATTCTGGCAACGCGAGCTGCAAGGCGAGCTGCCGGTGCTGAATCTCGCGACCGATCGCATCCGGACCCCGCTCAAAACCGAGCATGGCCGCGTGCATAGCGTTGCGTTGAGCGTGGAGGTATCGAGGCAAATCAGGGAAACCGCGCGCAGCCTGCACGTCACGCCCTATATGCTGCTGCTTGCCGTGTATCAATTGTTCCTGTTCCTGCACACGGGACAGTCGCGCCTGATGATCGGCGCACCGACGTCGGGCCGCAGCGCGCCCGGCAGCGAAAGCGTGCTCGGCCATTTTGTCAACACGGTGGTCCTCGCCTGCGAGGTTCGCCCCGACGACTCGTTTGGCGATCTGGTCAAACGTACGCGCGAGATGATGCTACGCGTGCTCGATCACCAGGACTATCCGTTTCCGCTACTGGTCGAAACGTTGCGGCCGCCACGCGATCCGAGCCGGTCCCCTGTCTATCAGGTGATGTACAACTGGAACCAGGCACGCAACGAGGCGAACACCGGGCGGCGGGACCAGGCGCCGTTCTACCGCGAACTGCTCGCTGCATCCAGCACAGGTACGCGCGGCGCGACGCACGACCTGACGCTGAACGTCCAGGACATGGGCACGGAGTACGTTGCCGCGTGGACGTTCAACACCGATCTGTTCGATCACGAGACGATCGATCGCTTCGCGAGCCAGTATGCCCGTCTCGTCGAGCAGATTCTCGCCGACCCGGCGCGTCGGACTGTCGACTACCGGATGACGGCACCGCCCGTGCGCGACGCGGCGTGCTGGCGCATCGCGGATGCACACGTGTTGGCGAAACCGCCGTCGCTTCAATGTGGGTCGTTCTTTACCCACGCATCGCGCAAAGGTGAACAGATCGCCTGGCGGTTCGACCGGCGTGCGATCACCTATGCTGAGCTATCCGAAGCGGTACATGCCGTACGGTCGCGGCTGCAGACGCTTGGTATTGGAGCGGGCAGTACGGTTTCCCTGCAATTGCGCAGTATCGCCGAGCTTGCCGCCGCTTTGCTCGCCGTGCTCGAGGTAGGGGCCTCGTGCCATTTGCCGGATGGGTCGCCTCATGATGCCGATGCGTTGCACATGCGCTTCGAGGCAATCTGCCGCAGTGCGAGCGATGGATGGTCGGATTGGAATCCGTATGAGCTCGACGTAGTCAAGCCGCAGTCGCGTGTCGAAGCTCGCGGCGTGTATGAAGCCGCCCGCGTCGGCGCTTTCATCGACGGAATGAGCCAGCTTCTTCAGATGGACGAACAAAGCCGCGCACTGGTGCTTCGTGGCATGCCCGTGCAGTTCGCGCTATCGATCATGGTCGGGGCCGTACGCCGGGGTGGGTGGGCTCGCGTGTCCGAAAGCGTGTCGATCGGCGCGCTTGTCGGCGACAGCGATGATCGAGCCGAATGGGCGCGTCTGGAATTGAGCGAATTGATCGCACACGACCGTATTTCAGCGCTCGCGTTTCCGGCGCTCCTGCTGCCGTCACTTACCATCGACAGTCGTGCGAGTGTGAACGCGTTAATCGCGTACGGCAATCATCCACATACGCTCGAATGGGTGGCTCGGTGCCAATCGGCACCTAAGGCACGGTATTTTGCGCCGGTGTGCGATTGCGACGCCTGGAAGGGACCCGTCGCGTTCGCCCCGGTTCGCGACGAATGGCAACTGGCGTCGTTACAAGGCGCCTTTCATGTGCCGGTCGCACTCGGTCCGTTCATGGACCTCGCCGACGAGCGGCAGCGCGGACGCCTATGTCTGGTCAGCCGCGAGGTATGCGCGCTGCGGTCCTCAGTCGCGACAGACGACGATCTCTCACACCTGCTGGCGCATACCGGCATCGTCCCGACGTCCTTGACGGTCACGTGGCGCGCTGGACACATGGTATGCGCCGACCCGTCCGGGCGTGTAGTCACGCACCGGCTGGCGCCATTCGCCATCGGAGATGTCGAGCGCTTCATCGCATCGCAGCAGGGAGTGCGCGAAGCAGTCTGTCACGTGGTCGAGTCGGACGACGCGATCATGCTCACGGCGTATGTGGTGCCCATCGACGATGACGTGCGTGGTGAGCTTGAAAGTGCGCTGCGCGGCAGCTTGAAGAGGGGGCTGCCCGACTACACTCATCCCGAAGCGTTCGTGATGCTGGAGGCGCTACCCCTCGATCGCGACGGCGCACTCGATGTCAGCCGGCTGCCACCGCCGCAGCGCACGCTTACGGCGAACCGCGCCGCGGCTACCGACATCGAACGCAAACTCGCGGCGATCTGGTGTGAAGTACTCGGCAAGTCGTCGGTGAGTATCGACGACGACTTCTTCGTGCTCGGCGGCGATTCGATTCTGGCGGCCGTGATCGTCTCGAAGGCGTCGCTCGAAGGGATGTATCTGAAGCCGAAGGATATCTTCGAGCAGACGACGATCGCCGGTCTTGCGAGGGTGGTGAGCGCCGTGCCCGGCATCCTGGCGGAGCAAGGGAGCGTTACGGGTGAGGTCATGCCGGGGCCCGCGTCGCAATGGTTCTTCGACAAGGTTGACGTGGACCGGTCACATTTCAATCAGGCGCTGCTCCTCTCTCTGCGCGAGGCGCCGGACCCTACCATCATGCAGGAGGCGCTGCGGCTCGTAGTGCGTCATCATGACGTGCTGCGCTCGCGTTTCGAAGAGCGCGAAGGCGGCTGGCGTCAGGTGTTCGTCCCCGACGATGACCCTGCGCACTCGCCCGATTGGGCCATCGTGTCGTGTACGACGAACGAGGGCGAGCCCTGTGCGGAAATCTGGAGTCAGGCGATCGCCGACGCCCAGGCGGGACTCGACATCGAACGCGGCCGACTGTTGAGCGTGCGCTGGCTCGAGAGTGCAACGCTGACGGCGAGCCGCCTTCTGATCGTCGTACACCATCTCGCCATCGACGGCGTGTCGTGGAATATCCTGCTGCAGGATATCGGCGATATTTACCTGCAGTTGCGCGCGCAGTCGGCGGTGAAACTGCCTTTGAAGACGAGTTCGACCAAAGCGTGGGTCGAGCAGTGGGACGCGCTCGTCAAAGGTGCCGTGCTGGACAGCGATCGCCAGTACTGGCAGCGCTTCGTGACTCATGTGCGCGGCGCGCTGGCGGGACCCGCCAGAGTCACGCTGATGCGTCATGGTCTCGCGCCTATCGTGCATCACACGTATAACGAGCCGTCGGGAGGCTGTACCGCCACGCTCGACGCTGAACTGACGGAAGCGTTCCGCACGACCGCCCATCAGGCCTATGGTACGGATGCCAACGATCTGCTGATCGCCGCCTTGCACGCGGGCTTTCGTTCGTGGAGCGGCAGCGATGCGCTGCTCGTCGATCTGGAAGGACACGGGCGCGACGCATTGGCCGATGTCGTCGATCTGAGCCGCAGCATCGGCTGGTTCACATCGATCTATCCGGTGTTCATCGAGGCGACGCCATATGACGATCCCGGCCGCCTCATCAAGCACGTCAAGGAGCGGCTGCGGCAGATTCCACGCAAAGGCGCGAGCTTTGGGGCGCTGCGCTATCTCGAAGCCCCGCGGTCCGAGTCTCAGGGTACGGACGAGGCATTGCTGGCTTCGTTGCCGAACTCACCGATACTGTTCACCTATCTTGGTCAACTGGATCAGATCGCCGGATCGTCGGCATTTTATGGCGAAGTGCTCAAGCCGGCGCCTGGCATCCGAAGCGCGCGGCAACGCCGTACGCATCTGCTCGACGTGACCGCCTATATCGCTGATGGCCGGCTCACGATCGAATCCGGCTTTCACGGCGCACCCGGCATCGACGAGAGCATCGGCTGCCTGATGTGCAGGGTTAGCGATGCATTGACCATGCTGATTCGACATTGCTGTACCGAAGGTGCAGGCGGGCTGACGCCGTCCGATGTGCCGCAGCTCGATGTGAACCAGGACGGGCTGGACGAACTGCTGGACGAGATCGAAGCGCTCGAGCGCTAACAGGAAGGGCGGCGATTCATCCCGGTCACCGTTGCCAAACGTCCCGGCGCGCGGCATGGGAAAGCATGCCGAACGCAGGAATCCACGATGAGCAAAAACGTCGATACAATTTATTACCTCACGCCGCTGCAACGCGGCATGCTGCACCATTCGCGGCTCGATCCCGAATCGGGCGTGTATGTCGAGCAGTTCTCGTGCGTACTCAAGGGCCCGCTCGACATTGAGCGCTTCAGGCACGCATGGGAGACCGTCACTCATCGTCACGATGTCCTGAAGACGCTATTCATTCGACTGAACGAAGAAAAGCCCATGCAGGTCGTGAGAAGGACCGTGATGTTGCCGTTCGAGACACTGAACTGGAGCGGCCGGAATCCTGAAGAGCAGCAACGATGTTTCGACACGCTGCTGGCGGAAGATCGAAGAAGGGGATTCGACTGGAGCGTGGCGCCGCTGATGCGGCTTACTGTCGTGACGCAGGGACACGACGGGTTTCGCTTTCTGTGGACCTACCATCATGCGATTCTCGATGGCTGGTCCATGCCGATTCTTCTCGACGAAGTCTTCCAGTTTTACGCGCAACCGAACACCATACTGCCCGCTTTGTCGACGGACTTCCGGCACTACGTGGCGTGGCATCGCGGGCAGGACGCGGCGCAGGCGCGCGAATACTGGAAGGAGACGTTGAAGGGGTTTCGCGCGCCGTTGCGTTTTGCGGCGTCGATGGCGCCCCGTATAGCGCCCGCAAACGACGGCAGGCGACGCCTTGCAAGCATCACTTCGGCGATGCCGGCCGACTGGACATCGGTCGCGACGAAGCTGTGCCGCGCCAACCGTCTGACCTTGAACACGCTGTGCCAGGGCACATGGTCGGCTCTACTGGGACTTTATGGCGATAGCGATGATGTCGTCTACGGCATGGTGATGTCGGGCCGTTCGACCGAGATAGACGGCGTGGAAAAAACTGCCGGTCTGTTCATCAACACGTTGCCCGTGCGGGTGCGGCTCGATGATGAACTCGATACGATGGAGTGGCTTCGGCGAATCCAGTCCGATACGCAACGTGCCGAGCGCTATGCGTATGGGTCGCTGACCGACGTGCTGCAATGTAGCGAACTCACTGAGCGGCGCGCGCTGTTCGAATCATTGTATGTCTTCGAGAACTATCCCGGTCAGGATGCTTTCAGGGCGATGGTCGCCGCTTGCGGGCTGGCTGTCGAGGACCTGCGCGCGGTCGAGGAAACCAGCTATCCGCTCGCGCTGATCGTGTTGCCGCAAGAGCCGCTGACGTTCCAGCTGACCTACGATACCGCGCGCTTCGACGGCCCCGCGATCGCACGGATGGCCGATCAGTATCGCTCTCTCCTCGAAACGATGGTACTGGCCAGGCATCAACGTGTTGGCGATCTGCATCTGCAAACCGCGCCGCGGCGTGATCCGGCAGCGGAGATGCCCGCTGGCGCGGAAACGCTGCTCGCCATGGTGATGCGGCACGCCGACAGCACGCCCGACCGGCTGGCCTTTTCCGCATCGGCAATCAGGTGCACACGCAGTTCGACATTGACTCTGTCGGCCAGTCTGAGTTACGCGGCACTGCGCTCGCGGATCGTGCGCGCGATGTGGCAATGGCAGGGGCTCGGTTATCTTCCCGGCGACCGCGTTCTGATCCGGAGCAATGAGCCGGTGGCGGGTCTGGTGATGCTGTTATCGGGTCTTGCCTATGGAATCGAATGCATCGTTCCCGATCAGGAATCGGATGTCGATGCGCTGGTGTCGGCGGCGGAATCTGCGTGGGGGCCGGAACCGGTGCGTGGCTGCGTGAGTACCGTGCGATCCGAGTCAATCCAGGGCATGCAGTGCAACGTGTTCGATGAGCGTGATCCTGCGTTCGGCCATCGCCGGGATCAACCCGACGTCCTGTCTGGGCCTGCCACAGCCAACCCGGCGTGCGGCGCCTGCGCGTTGCTCGTCAGGATCGATACGGGTGCATGGAGGCTGACGCGCTACCGCCAGTCGCAGTTGTTCCGCGCAGCGCAATCGTTTGAGCGGACGTATCCCGTGCAAGCCGCGTTCGACATGGCATTGTGCGATTCCCCACTCGCCCATTCGACGATCTGGACAGGGCTGGCTGGCCTGTGCGCGGGCCTCTCGCTGCATTACGTCACATGCGCGAGAGAAGAGGCGTTCATCGGAACGCTGGCATCGTCGGGCAGGCATTGGCACAGCGTCGCGTTGAGCGCGACGCATACGCGATCCATTGGCCGGGCGGCTGCAGTGCTCCCGGCGGGCACGATCGAGTCCGATTACTGGATCGTCGATGCATGTGGGCTTACGCGGCGCGATGCGCATCGTCTTCAGGCACTGGCACCGAAGGCACGGCTGATGCGCGAACTACGCTGGCCCGCACACTCGCTGGTTCATTCGACGTTGATAGCACACGCAGAGGACGACTCGGGGTATCGGTGGTCGACCGATGCCGGTGTGCCTGCTGCCGGCGCGACGGTCGAAGTGCTCGACAACCGGTTGCACCGTGCCGCCATCGACGCACAAGGTCGGCTGACGATCGCGGGGGACACCGTCCCCGATCTGCTGCTGAGCAACGGCAAGCCGGACCGCCATGCATGGATTGCGACACGCGATGGCATTCGACTGCGCACCGCACTGCGTGCATGGATGACCGATGCGGCGTGCCATACCGAACTGCCGAATGCCGAGGCCGCGCTCGACACGTTGACCGGACAATGGGTGAAACGCGAAAGCGAACTGGCGGCTCGCGCTGGCGTGTCGGAGGCGGCCATCGTCGAGCGTGTTTCAGACATGGGCGATTGGGAGTACAGCGTCTTCTATAGCGTGAACGACGGCGCGCGGGCTGACGGCCATGCCGAACGTATACGTGAGGCGAGTGAGTTGTATGGGCTTGGTGTTGCGGAATTCGTCGAACTCGACAGATTGCCTCGCAGCGAGGGCGGGCTTGATCGTCTGTCCCTGTTGCGCGGCGAGATCACGCCGCTTGTCAGCAAGGATCAGCAGGCACCGCGCAATGCTGTCGAAACCGCGATATTCGACATCTGGTCCGCGTTGCTGAAGAGCGACAGGATTGGCGTTGAGGACAGTTACTTCGATCTTGGCGGTGACTCGTTGCAAGCGACGGTGATGCTTTACCAGATCGAGGAAAAGCTGGGCTGCAAGATCGATATGGAAACACTACTGGCCAGACCCACCATCGCAGGACTCGCCGCGGTGATTCTGAACGGAGGCGGGGAAACCGGGCGAGCAGGAATCGATCTGTCTGCGGACGCCAGGTTGGACGAAGACATCGTGCTCGCGAGTACGTATCGTCCTTGCCCCTATCAGCAAGTGCTGCTTACCGGAGCGACGGGTTTCCTTGGCGTTCATCTGCTAGAGGAACTGCTACAAGACACACAGGCCGACGTGCATTGCGTCGTGCGTGCGGCCGACGCCGCGTCGGGACATCGCAGAATCGTCGATGCGCTCAAAGGGCACGGAATATGGAACGAATCATGGACGTCGCGTATCGTTGCCGTGCCGGGGGACCTGGCGTTGCCGCGCCTCGGCATGTCCGATCAGGTGTTCTCGAATCTGGCGAGTGATATCGACGCGATCTATCACAACGGCGCACTCGTCAATTTCGTTTACCCGTACAGTTCACTTAAACAGGTCAACGTGATGGCAACCCAGGACGTCCTGCGTCTTGCCAGCCTGCACAAGACGAAGCCGGTGCACTACGTGTCGACAGTCGGCACGTTGAACCGTTTCGCCGAGACGATTCCCGAGGTCCTGGCGGTTCCATTGCACGACAGGCTGACTAGTGGCTATGAACAAAGCAAGTGGGTGGCCGAGCAGATGCTTGCCATTGCCGCACAAAGGGGCTTACCTGTCTCGGTCTATCGACCATCGCGTATCGTTGGGCATTCACGTTCCGGCCGGATGAATGTGGATGACCTGTTCTGCCGTCTCATCAAGGGCATCGTGTTGTTCGGCAAGGCACCGCGCGATACGGGGTTCGACAACATGCTGCCTGTCGATGTCGTGAGCCGTCTCATCGTCAGGACATCGATGCATCCAGCTGTGCATGGCAAGGCCATTCATGTCGTCAACCCGCAATGGAATTCGATGGATGCGTTGGTCGATTTCATCGAGGGCGAGGGCTTCGCCATCGAACGTATGGATTACGAATCCTGGCTTGAGGCATTGACCGCTCACGTACGGCGCGATCAGACTCATCCGTTGACGATGCTGATTCCGGTTCTCAGGAAGTTGAATCCGGTCGCCGATCCATCCGTGGGGCGCCAGCTTCCTATCGCAATCGCTCATTTGCGGCAACTCGCGGGCGATGTACTCAGTGAGGGAATCAGGCCGACCAACGACTGGTTGCGCGTCTATTTCGACTACTTTTACGCGACCGGCTATTTGGCCCGTCCTGCCGGTAACGAGCGGCAATTGCCACCGGGCGGTAGCGCATCGCCACGCAATCTGACCACCAGTGTCTGAACGATGTGACGCGTGCGGCGGAGTTGCATGGTAATTACCGGGCCCAAAGTCGCAACGATTTTCGCTATATGAATATGTGCTTAATTCGTTGCTGGTTCGCACATTAAATTTAACGTGTAATGAGATGGCGTTGCGCGTTTCATGATACTGAATAGGGGATTTCTGGCACGTTATTTGAATCGGCAAATAAATTTAAAAAATAAGAAGAAGATATTCGTTTGTCTTGTGCTACACGTGTGATGAACGTCGCGAAATTACCGGTCTCAATGTAATCATTGCGAAATCTATTCCGATTTTTGAACAGTCATTCGATTTTTCGGTATTTCTCGCAGTCATGAGTGGGAAAACCGTATCCATAAAGCATATAGTGGAATAATCGATATATTTTTTTATTCAAACTGAATTGGTGAAGCGTCGTGAAAGACCCAATATACATAGTTCTGTCATTGTAAGGATTGATACTGTGCCGTCTCCAGCAAGACCTCCTCTTGCACAGCGTCGTAGCGGAAAGCGAGAGAATGACGCTGTTTCCAATGAGTCGATAGATCCAGTGATCGCCGATAGCGGCACAGGAGGGGATGGGTCCATCATGACAAACACGGAGCGGAACGATAATTTCCGGAGGTGGTGACTTGATTTGCCTTCAATGCACCGATCAATTGAAAACACTTTCATGCATCATTAGCGAAATCCTTCGACCGACGGATCTGGCCGATCAGCTCGACCGATTTACGGAGAAAGTCAGGGAGGTGGTTGAATTCGACCGATGCGTGATCTTGCATGAGCGCAAGAGTACGGCGATTTCGCATGGCCTGGTATATCGATATGGCGTGCGCACTGATCAGGCAGATTGCTCTCCTGGCCGTACATTGTGCGGCCCCGCTGTCGATCTTGAGCAATACCTGAACTGTTTCACGATATCGAATCCGCTCGACCATGCTTTTCAATGGCAGGATTGCCGTGGCGAATTCAACGAACTCGGTCATATTACCGATGACGTCGCGTCCCATATGCGCGGCGGCGAGGGCGTCGCGGCCTGCGTGCGTTCCAGCGTGTCGAGCGCGGAAGATGTCGGCACGGTGCTGCAGCTCGAATGCGCGGATGTCACGGTGCATCTCGCGTTACTGGTCAGCTTCATCGCGATGCATCTGCATGCAACTCTGGCGATGAAAATCATGGAAGTGGATCAGTCCGATGCCGGTTTCAACCTCGGCGAAACGGTCGCCAATCCTTCGCTCGATCTGAGCGGCATCCGGTTGACCAGGAAAGAGCGGGACGTCATCAAGTGGGTCATCGAAGGGAAAACCGCCTGGGAGATCGGCAAGATTCTGTGTGTCTCGGAGCGGACCGTGAAGTTCCACCTGACCAATGTCTATGAAAAGCTGAAAGTCTCGAACCGGGCTCAGGCGGTTGCAAAAGTCAGCCGTCTCGGTCTGATCTGAAAGGGGCATGGCAATGTCGTTCAAGGACAAGATCAAGGCGTTCGTTGCGAAGCACGGTTTTACCTATCGCAGCTATGTACTCTCGATCCTGTTTCTTCCGCCCGCTGGCGTGTACATCGCCTGGAAGAAACCCGATCTGCCAATCGCGGGCCGCCTGTTCCTGGGGGCTACGGCGATCATCGCGCCGCCGTTCATCGGGGGCGCGACACTGATGATGCTCAAGACTGCGCTGGATCTGATTCGTACCACCTTTCTTGCGTAATCCGAATCAATGCGCTTGCGTCGATTGAACCCGGCAAAAAGAACAGGCCATGCGCACCCGGAAACCTATATTGGCTCAACCCGATGAATGTCCATGTGCCCGCGGCGCGCCTGTGCGCTGACACGAGAATGCCCGTCGACGCGAAAGCAAGGTATCGAGACATCCCGTACAACTACACGTCTTTTTCTGATCGTGAGATCGTGATTCGCCTCCTGAGTGAGGCCGTGTGGGACGCACTCGTTCGCTTGCGCATCGAACCGGGACTAGGGCAGTCTTTGCGAATTCTGCATGCGTTGCTCGGCGACATCTGGGTCGTGCGCCGCAATCCGTATCTGCAGGACGATCTGCTCGACAACCCGAAGCGCCGCGCGCTGCTGATCGAGGCGCTCAATCACCGCCTCGCCGAAATCGAGAAGCGCCG